>JAXHLY010000013.1:0-286700 GCA_034521715.1 Gammaproteobacteria bacterium | reverse complement strand
ATGAGTGATTAAGCTGACGGTAATAGTCCCGTCAGATCCTGTAAATTTGAAACCGGCATTGGCGGCAGCACTGGGATCTCGGACTACAAACGCCCAGGCACCCTGCTGCCTGTCCGCCTGTAATCCCCGATCAGATCCGTTGCCGCCTGCTGGCGGCAACGCAGGTAATGACGGTAGGCTGATTCTGCCGTGAAACCAGAGCAGCCGCGGTGACGCCCGCATCGATACGCGCCTCCAGTATGCGGCACCCAGTGGCGGAAATCGGCGACACGCAGATCATCCCGCCGCGCCGCGCTCGGGCGCTCGACCACATCAGTAAAACCGATAGCGCATGTTCTCACCCAGGTAGCGGCAGGCATCGACACCCGGCCGCAGGACGCGCCCGGCAGGCCGCTCGCATTCAGGGCGGGCCAGAAACGGTTATTCGCGGCCTGGAAATAATAGCCCGCCGTTACCGAGGCCTGGCGAGGGATTCAGGCCGATTTGAGAGCACGATCACCGACGTTGCCCAGAAAATCGGTAGCGCTGTTTTATAGCCATTGTTTATGAATCAGGAAACATCCAGTCGGTCGACGCCCACTACTCTGTTACGCCAGGGCCGCCGGCTGCCGGCGATCGTTTTCATGACAGCCGTCAATCGCCTGCAGCGATCCCGGAAGCCACGCTGTCCACGCTTGATACCGACGCCGTCATCCTCGCCTTTGGTGACAGCCTCACCTATGGTACCGGGGCGGGCAGGGAAAACGGTTACCCGGCCCGGCTCGCCACTATGACAAAACGCGAAGTCATCAACGCCGGCAACCCCGGTGATCGTCCGCCGCCGGCCGCGAACGCCTGCCCGGGCTGCTCGCCGCCACCGGCCGGATGTCCGTCATTCTCTGCCATGGCGGCAACGACATCCTGCGTCAGCGCAGTGCGGATACTGCCGGCTGCGAATCTGAGCTGCGATGATCCGCATGATTCGCGACAGCGGCAGTGAAGTCCTGCTGATTGCCGTACCGGAACCCGGCCTGTTCCCCAGTGCCGCATCATTTTACAGCGATGTCGCCCGCGAAACCGGTACGCCTATCATCCTGTCGATGCCCTCGCGGATATTCTCTCGAGCCCTGCGCTCAAGGCCGATGCCGTGCATCCAACAAGTCCGGCTATGCGGACTGGCACAAGCCATCATGACGAAATTGCAAGAACGCGGGCGCGCTCTGAAAAGCCGCCCGGCGGCGTATCCATGGCGTGGATCCGGGCCGGATATCGCGGTCCCGTGCTGACTGTGCCATGATTGCTTATTGATAAATGCATTAACTTCGCCTACCGCGCAAGGTATTTCCATGAAAAGACTCCTAACGGCCCTGATCCTGGGCACGCTGATCCCCGGCACGGCAATGCCGCCGATCGGCGCCGATAAACAGAAATTCAGCTATGCCCTGGGCACCCAGATAGGCCGCAATGTCAGCGAGCAGGGTGTTGAGCTGGATGCCGATGCCTTTGCCGCCGGTGTGCGCGACTTGCTGAAAGGCGACAACCTGCAACTGAGCAATGAACAAATGCAGCTGGCCGCCGAACGCTATCAGCAGGAACTGAAAACCAGGCGTGATGCCGCCGGTACGGAAGACGGTGCTGCCGGCAGCGCGTTCCGTGAAAGAATGAACAGGCTACCGGTGTCAAAGGAACTCGATAACGGTATCCAGTACAAGGTCATCGAGGCCGGCGATGGCGCCAAGCCTTCGTCGAGGCACTGTCACCGTCCACTATCGCGGCACGGATATCGACGGTGAGCAGTTCGACAGTTCCTACGACCGGGGTGAACCCGCCACTTTCCAGCTTAACAAGGTCATCAAGGGCTGGCAGGAAATCCTGCCCATGATGCAGGAGGGGGGCACCTGGCATGTGGTTATTCCACCGGAGCTGGCCTACGGGGAGCGCGGTGCCGGCGCCGCCATCGGCCCCAATGAAACCCTTGTTTTCGATATAGAATTAATCGAGATAGAGGCCACTGACTGACCGCCGGTCGGCCCAGCCGCTAGCAACTGCGACGGTCGCCGGTCTGTCACACCGACGGACCATGTCGCGGATAATATCCGCGACCAGTTACGGCTGATCCCAGGTGGATCATGTGGCCGCTGTGTTCTGCATAGATGTGACGGCCCCGCGGGCTGAGTTCGCGCCAGTTCCTCCTGCCATCTCCCCGCCATTGTTGTTCGCCGTGATACGCCGAGCGGATTGTCCGGCCACTCCTGCTGTCCGCGGGTGATCACCACCAGCGGCACATCGGGAAAATTATCGCCAAGAAAGTTGACTTCCGATCCGCTATAGGTGAAATTCGCCAGCTCACGCTGCTGGGCAATGACTGTCCGGCGGCTGGTTATCACCTGCCTTGCCCGGTCGCGGACATCCTGGGATACTTGTCGAAAATTTCCGGATTATTGAAGAAAGTCACGATATGTGGACGGCCGCTCCTGGCTTCCCTGACCGGGACTTTGGGACGTGCGCTCGGCCTCATCCGGATGTGAGGAATCGATCAGTATGATTCCTGCCACTTGATTCGGGATTGGCCTTGGCAAAATACTGGGCGTTATAGCGCCGAACGAGGTGACCGACCAGTATCAGGTGGCGGTAACCGCGCTGCATTCAGCAGCCGCTCGAATTCACCATTGATCTGACTGGTAGTCCGTGGCGAGCGGCCCCGTATCGCTTTGAGCCGTAACCGGCACGGTCATAGGCGCAGGTCTGGACCCGAGTCGGCGAGGCGGCGCTGTATCGCCAGCCATTCAAGCGAAAACCCGCCCAGGCCCGCCTCCAGCATGACCGTCGGTCCGCCTTCGCCCATGCAGGTCATATGCAGGCGATGTCGCCGATATCGTACAACCGGCCAGGCATACTCTGCAGGCCGGCAGCCTGGGCCATCGTCAGCGGCGCCAGCAGACAGCCTGCCAGCAGATCAGTTGACGCATCAGTGTGCTCGTCGCCGGGTATCTGCAGGTTCGACCGGCCATTATCTACAACATGAAGACGCCTGAATCCCTGCATAGTTCAATGGCGCAGCATCGTGGCGGCACGGAATTCCCTGTATATCAGGGCGTTGTAGCGGTTTCCTTCAGCACCGGTATAGGTAATGCGCCAGATACGCCCCGTACGGAATCCGCCACGTAAAGCGATCCACCAGGGCCTACAGCCAGACCGGCGGGGCGGAACTCGGCGTCTTCCGGCGACTCGACCAGGCCGCCATCGCCGGCAAAACCGTCGGCAAAAGATCCAGTCGCCCGATGGTTGGCCGTCACTGAATGGCACGAATACCACCTGATGACCCCACCTGCCCCCGATCGCCGCGGTTATCAGAGCCAGTGAAAGGCAATAAAGGCGCCGTTACGATATTGCCCGAAACTCGCCGGCCTGATGGAACAGCATGTCATTGGGACTGAGTGGGCGGGAACCAGGCCGGTCGGGAAGTCAGTGCAACGCCCGGTTTCCCGGCCGTCGCCACCGTATTCCGGCGCCAGCTTCAGGCGCTGCTGTCCGGGATCGTGATAGCGGTAGGGCCAACTGTAGGTGACGCCGGGCTCCACCCGGATCAATTCCTCGGACGGCAGATCGGCGCCGTCGAGATCCTATTCATCGCGGCCGGAGTTCATACAGCTGATCACGACCATGCTGAACGATATAAAGGCTGTCGGCCTCGCGGCTCCAGGCAATAGCGTAAGCATTGCGGATACCACTGGCGTAACGACGGCCGTCACCCTGATCCTGCCCTGTTTCATCGGCGGCAAACTGCCAGATACCGGCATGGCGCTCAAGCTCGGGCACGGGTCCAGACCGGGGACACCCGGCTTGCGGTTTCCTTCCTGGCAGGCATTCAACGGGGCACCGATATTGACATAAATATTGCCGCGCGGATCGAAGGCAAAGGTCTTGCCACCGTGCTCGGTCTGCTCCGGAAGCCGCCGATGACAAGCTCCGCGGGTGACTCCGGTTTCAGTGCCTCACCGAGCCGGTAACGATAAACGGCGTCCTCCGCACCGAAATACAGCCAGTTATCGCGGATATCGATCTCCATACCCGGGGCATCGGCAAACTCCTGCACCTGGTCCATACGGCCATCGCCCGTGGTGTCCCGCAGGCCGATGATGCCACCCAGGTTGAAACGCAGGTTGCGCTGGGCAGCATCAATACTCGCCATCATGATCGACAACGATATGCCGGATGAAGCCCAGATTATCGGCCACAACCATGGCGCAAAGCGGCAGGCAGGATCGCAGGCTGCCATCCCCGGATAGCAGGGCTTACGGTCCTGATCGAACTTCCCGGTGTTCTGATCGTCACAGGCGGACAGGCTGAAACCGAGGCAGGCTGCGAGGAACACTGCCCTGCAGATACACCTGCACATGGGCGAACATCTCTGGTTCATAAATGTCTTATCTGTGTGCAGCCGTCGTCCGCCTGATATGGTCTGCGGTTTCGCTGCTGAATCGGACACCGGGGACACCGGCATGACAAGCCATATCAAAATGCAAGATAACTTACGTCTGAGACAATGAGTACATCCCGAGAACGCCACGGCCCCCGTGAAAGGCCTGTGGCTGGCTGTATTGATTGCTTTTGCATTGTTGCCCGGTCTGGCCCGGGCCAAGCGGCTGAATAGGGCGATCAGACTTTACGATACCGCTGAATCATGAGCCCGTTGGAAGCTTCTGGAACAGGTAGTTGCCGATTCCCAGTTCCCGGGCCTACCACTGGCTCGGCAAAAGCTACGGCAATCTGGCTGACGAGTCAGGTCCGTTCCAGGCCCTGAAGCTGCCGACATGACCGCGCGAAGCACTGGAAAAGGCCGTAAAACTCGATGCCGATAACCGCCGCGCCATGGAAGACCTGGCGAAGTTTTACCGGCAGGCACCCGCCAGTGGTCGGCGGTAGTCAAACGCGCCACCAGGCTGGAGGAAAAGCTGACAGCCATGGAGAAGTATGACGGCAGGCTGGAGCACGATTACGGGACTTCGGCCGAAACTGGCTCCTGAGTTTTGCCCGAACGGGAAGCTGGTGCGATAAGGGCGCTGTCCAATATTGCATTATTAAATTATTATCAGGTTACTATGCGGATTCTGCGCGCCATCACCGCCTTCCTGCTGCTGGCCACCCTGACCGGCGTTCATGCCGAGGTTCAGCTGGCTTCCGCAGCAGAACTGCAACCTGCCGCGAAGCACGAGCGGGCCACCGACATCATCACTCACATCACCACCGCCTATCACTACAAGCAGACCAAACTCGATGACGAGATGTCCCCGGGAGATTTACGATAATTATTTCAACCAGCCTCAGACCCCAACCGCAGTTATTTCACCGAAAAAGACATAGAGCAGTTCAGCAATACCGTGACAAAATAGATGATGTCCTGCGCAAAAGGAGTTGAATATCGCTTTCGATATATTCAAAACCTACCGCCAGCGAGTCAAGGAACGTATTGATTATGCCCTCGGCTTGCTGGATGAGGGCTTCGATTTCAGCCGTGATGAAAGCTATCGCTATGATCGCCAGGATATGTCCTGGCCGGCGGATGATGCGGCAATCCGGAGACCTGGAGAAAGCGTGTCAAGAACGATTACCTGTTGCTGAAGCTCGTCGGAAAAACCGGAGGATGAAATACGCAAGACGCTTCGGGAACGCTATAAGCGTATTGTTACCAGCACCTTTCAGCTGAACGCGGATGATGTCTTCCAGACCTTCGTGAATGCCTACACCACCGCGATTGAACCGCATACAGCCTACTTTTCGCCACGCACATCGGAAAACTTCGATATCAGCATGCGCCTGTCGTTGGAAGGTATCGGCGCAGTACTCAGTGGCTGAAACCGATTACACCGAAGTCCAGAGGATTGTCACTCGGTGGTCCGGCCGACCTGAGCGGCGATCTGCATGCCGAGGATCAAGCATTATCGGCGTTGCCCAGGGCGAGGACGGTGAGATGGTCGACGTGATTGGCTGGCGCCTGCGATGACGTGGTCGACCTGATCCGCGGCCGAAGGACAGCGTGGTGCAGACTGGAAATACTGCCCAAGGGCATCGGCCCGGGCGGCCCCAGCAAGACGATTAAGCTGGTCCGCAACAAGATCAAGCTTGAACAACAGGCAGCCAAGTCGAAGAGTCATTGAACTGGATGATACCGCATCACGCGATCGGCGTTATTGACGTGCCCGACATTTTATATGGATTTCGCCGCGCCACTCAGCGTGGTGAAAAGGACTACCGCAGCACAACGCCGAGATGTACGTGAGTTAATCACCGGGCTGTAAGAACAGAGGATGTCGATGGTCTTGTCGTCGATCTGCGAGGTAACGGTGGCGGCTCCCTGACCGAGGCGCTCGAACTGACCGGCCTGTTTATCTGCCGGCGGCCCCATCGTCCAGACCAAGGATTCCAGCCGGCCGTCATCGAAGTCAATGAGGATCCGGATCCCGAGCTGTTCTACCAGGGTCCGCTCGCTGTGCTGGTGGATCGCAACAGTGCCTCCGCCTCGGAAATCTTTGCTGGCGCTATTCAGGACTACGGCCGCGGCATCGTCATCGGCGAACCCACCTTTGGCAAAGGAACCGTACAGAACATCATCGACCTGAGCCGTTTCGACGACAACAGGGATGAAGAGCTGGGACGTTTGAAAACGACAATCGCCCAGTTTTTCCGCATCAGCGGCGGCAGCAACCAGCATCGCGGCGTGGTGCCGGATATCGTTTACCCGACCGCAGCAACTTGCCGAGGACTATGGTCGAGCGGAGCCTACGATAACGCCCTGCCCTGGGAGAGCGTGAAACCGGCAAAATTTGAACCTGCGGCCGCTCCGATCGAGCAAGTTCAGACGTGGTCGCGCCAGCATCACAAGGAACGCATAGAACGACGACGACCGTTTCAACGACACTGTTAAAGCGCACCCGAAATTCCTTGACGAGGACAGCGCCAGGACAAGATCCGTGTCACTGAATATCGAACAACGCGGCGTGAGGAACGTGACAGGCTGCACGCAGAGCAGGAACAGCTTGATGAAGCAATATCGTCATGCCCTGGGGCTTAATATCGAGGAACATGATGGCGAAAATGTGAGATGCAGGCTGCGGAAGACGACAATGACAACCGCCGACATCCTCTTGCGGGAAGCGGCAAGAATACTGAATGACTTAATCGTGCCACCGTGAAGAAATGCCGACGACAGTTTACATGCAGATCAGCAATCGGCCGTCGGTCAAGCCGGAGCATGTAAATGACTTTTGCGCCACTACCGCCCAAGCTCAGACTAGAAAATCGTCAGTACGCCGGGAGCGAGTCAACCGCCCGCGCATGTCCACATAACCCTAAATTCTAAGGAAGCCGGTATCAGCAAGCAAATTCATAGCCACGTTAATCGAAGGTGACGGTATAGGGCCGGAGATCGTCTCTGCGACCGTGGAAGTTCTTGAGGCAATGAAAGCGCCTTTCGTCTGGGAGCGCCATCAAGGCCGGACTCAGGGCCATTCGAGGAAACCGGCGAACTGTTGCCGGAAACCATGCCTGGAACAGCGTGCGCGACTAATCATCTCGCGCTCAAGGGCCCCTGGAAACCCCGGTCGGCAGCGGTTTCCGCTCAGCCAATGTGCGCCTGCGGGAGATTTCAAGCTTTACGCCAACGTCCAGCCCGGCCCGGACTTATCGTCAAGGGCGGGCGTTACGAGGATATTGACCTGGTCCTGATCCGGGAAAACACTGAGGGCTTTTATGTCGGTGTCGAGAATTACGTCCCCATTGACGACAATCCCAAGGCCGTTGCCCAGGGTACCGGCTTCAATACTCGTTCCGGCTGCCGCCGCATCGCCGAGTTCGCCTTTGAGTATGCCCTCAAGCACGGCCGCGAAGAAGGTCACTATTGTTCACAAGGCCAATATCCTCAAGTTCCTCGACCGGCCTGTTCTGGAAACCGCTTATGAAGTCGGGGAACAGTACAAGGATCAAGTTGACCATTGAAGACAAGATCGTCGACAACTGCGCCATGCAGCTGGTGCTCAACCCGTCACAATATGATGTGCTCGTAACGACCAACATGTTCGGCGACATACTGTCCGATGAAATCGCCGGGCTGATCGGCGGACTCGGGCTGGCACCGGGCGGCAATATCGGCAAGCATGGCTCCATTTCGAGGCCGTGCATGGCACAGCACCGGATATCGCCCGCCAGGGCAAGGCCAATCCCACGGCCATTATGCTGGCAGCCGCCATGATGCTGATCACGTGCATCATCACGAGATGGCAGAACAGCTACGGACCGCGATCCACCGCACATTGATCAAAACATTCGTACCGTCGACATCGGCGGCAGTGCCTCGACCGAACAATACACCCGGGCAATCGTCGATCGACTGAACTAAAGCAAGAGCGGTTTTAACCTTCTTCGGAGCGGGACTGCCTTGCCAGTAATTTCAATGCAAATTCCTGTGCGCGCTGCAACTGTTCTTCACTGAGTTCTGCTTCCAGGCTGTCACGCAACAAGGGCGCCTGGCCAAGATCACCCGCGCAGGGCCAGAAACAGATAGATGTAGGCACGCTTGGAATTTTTCCGTACACCACCACTGCCGCTTGCAAAAAGCCTGGCCAATTTATACTGGGCCTGTGTCTGGCCGCGCTCGGCGGCCACACCATGAGATAGAGTGCCTGATTGAGATCCTGCTTCCTGCCCTCGCCGGTGAAATAGCAATCGCCAAACTCATAAAAAGCCGCGAGATGGTTATTATCGGCCGCACGCTCGAACCAGTCAGCGCGCAGCTTCCGGATCCGGCTCGCCACCACGGCCGGTCAGCTCCATCCGTCCAAGATAATACTGGGCCCGGGCATCACCCTCATCCGCCAGCCGGCTAAATATTGTTTCGGCTTCACTGTAAACACCCTGATCATACAGCTCCCGCGCTTCTTCAAAGGTGTAATAGCTGGCACCACTTAACAGCCGCGGGTATCACAATCATCAGCCCACAAATGCAAAACCGTAGTCTATTCAATATTTCTCACCAGTCCTGCAGAGTGTTTATTGCCGCCATATCCTTGTCGTCCAGTTGCAGGGACATTGATGAAAAGCTGGCCTCGACGCTGGCGCATCGTCGTGCACCGGGAATAGGCAGCGCTCCAAGACGCAACAGCCAGGCGAGGCTGATGCAGGCGGGTGTCGTATCATGCCGCCGCGCGATGCCATGCAGCTCGTCGTCTGTATGCAACTGCTGATAGCGATGATAGCCGCCCACCGGGCTGTGGGCGATAAAACTGATATCGGCCTCGCGGCAATAATCGACGACACCATTATGCAACGACTTCTTGCGCCGCGGATGCAGTGCATCCTGGACCGTAACCACGGGGACAACCGAGCGTGCTGCCTCGATGTGCTCAATGCCGACATTGCGCAGGCCGATATCACGGATCTTGCCGGCCTCCTGCGAATATCTTCATTGCGCCGACCGATTCATATATCGATATCCGGATCCGGTGCATGGAGCTGGTAAAGCATGATGCAATCCATCCCCAGTGCCCGCAGGCTGGCATCGCATGACTGGTTTAACCATGCCGGGCTGGCGTCTACATCCCAGCCTGTCCGCGTACGCCGCAGACCGCCCTTGGTTGCAACCACCACCTTGCCGGCAACCCCCAGTTCCGACACTGTCGCGGCCACCAGCGCCTCGTTTTCACCCACCCCGGTGCGCGTTGTCCGTATAGACATTGGCGGTATCGATAAAATTACCGCCGTTGATAAAGCATGCAATCACCTGTCTGGCTGTATCGCTGTCCGGCCGCCCGGACATTGTCAACGGCATGGCTCCCAGGCCGATGGCGGTTACCCCGCTGTCGGGTCTGGCCTAGCTGTCGGGTGATCATGTCGATTCAATCGACGAGGATAATCAGCGGCGGGCAGGCTTGCTGCCGCTGCCAGCTGTTCTTTTGCCAGCAGTTGGTTGGATCGCCGTTATCCAGGCCTCGCGGCTGGCGACATCCGCTGCCACCGGGGCGGTGACATACGGATGGCCCGTAGCGGTAGCCCTGGATCAGGGACTGCAGGCCGCAAGTTTGTCAGGATGGACCACCAGGCCGTAAAGATCCTGCCATACCAGCGGCTCGGCCAGACACGGGTATTTGAACACCATGCCGACATCGGCAAACCCGAGCATTGCGGCCGTGTGCTGCCGCCAGCGCTTAACGTATACCCTGCTGGAAAATATCAGCACGGCGGTATCCCTTGATGCATTCAGCCAGGGACGGGCGACGGCCAGTGCATCGCGCGCCACCTCGGAGCAGAAAATCACCTCCAGTTCACGTTCCAGTTCACACAGCGGGTTGTCATCCGGACTGTGCCGAGAAAACCCCCTGTCCGCACTACGGCGGCCAGTTCCGATGGCATGCCGCGAAACAGCATGCCTGTCTGCGTATAGGTCTGGGCCATGAATATATGACCGCTACCCAGCAGCCGGTTGAACGTTGCATGCCAGCCGCTGTCGGGCGAGTCAGCCGGCCGCTGGTGACTGATATCAGGCCCGTCCGCGGCGTGGCCGCCGTCGCAGCCTGGCTGTGCGCTTTTTTCTTCAGGTTGACTGCCCATGATCCGTATCCAACTACCAGGGTATGGTTTCGCCCCGGTAATCCAGAAAGCTGCCGGATTGCTCGGGGCCCAGGCCGGCGATGACACGGCGCAAGCCGCTAACGCTTTCATGTACATCGATCAGGGCATTCGGCCCGCCATCTCGTGCGCACCCAGCCCGGATGCAGGCGACCACCGTAATGCCGCGGCTTTCCAGGTCACGTGCAGCACTGACAGTAATGGCGTTCAGTGCCGCCTTGGAGGAACGGTATACATAACTGCCACCGGAGGTGTTATCGGTCATGCTGCCCATCTTGCTGCTCATGTTGGCAATAATCCCGTGCCCGGTGGCAACAGCATTAGCAAAGATGTCCCATCATCCGCATCACTGCAATGATATTAATGCGGAAAGCCTCCTCCAGGCAACTACATCCGTTCAGGCCAAAGCCACCGTTTTTCTGGCCGTAGGTGCCGGCATCGTTAATCAGGACATCGATCGGCGTGTCACCTTACTGCACTGCGCAGGTTTTCAATCTGACGTGCATCTGTCACATCAAGCGGCTGCACGATCAATTCACCCCGACTGGCCAGGGCATTTAAATCATGCGCCTTTTCCGGCCCGGCAGCCGGCGAATACCGCCAGCCATCCTGGACATACTGGCGCACCAGTTCCAGGCCGATGCCGCGGTTGGCACCGGTCAATCAATACCGTCTTCCGTCATGACTCCATACCTCGCACACGATTTTCATCAAGCCTAACATACCCGGCTTCGCTGCCGTGTCTTGCCCGGCAACACGAGGCGCGCGTAGGATCAAAGACCCTGCCGATTTCCAAATGTCGTTCTATTTCCTATCAGTACCGGTTTTCTTTACGACACACGCTATCTTGAACATGAGGCACGGGCCATGGCCATCCCGAGTGTCCCGAACGTCTTAGCGTGACCATGAACTACCTGGCAACAGCAGCCATGGTTTCATCATCTCAAGGCGATCAGTCCCGATTCCCGCTGAACTCAAATGGCTGGAGCTCGTGCACAGTGCAGACTATACAGAACACGTCGCCGCGAGCTGCCCGGGAGGGCCTGCCATACCTCGATACGTCCCTGATGTCATGATCCGCCGCTCATCCTATGATATCGCCCTGCTGGCCACCAGCAGTGCCCATGAAACTGGCGGACAGCGTCATGAACGGTGAGATTAACAACGGCTTCGGGCTGATACGGCCGCCGGGTCGCCATGCCGAACAGGCACAGGCACTGGGTATTCTGCCTGTTCGATCGACATCGCCATCGCGGCGCATTGCCTGCAGCATGGATATGACATCCGACAGGATAGTCATCCCTGACTGGGACGTGCACCATGGCGACGGTACCCAGCACCGGTTCGAATCCGATCGCTTCGGTATTTACAATATCAGCCTGCGACCAGCTATCCCCTTCTGTCCGGCACTGGCGGTGAGAGGGAAACCGGCAGGGCCGGCGGCAGCGGCACAACGCTCAACTGCCCGCCAGCGCCCGCCGGCTCGACCGACAGGGATTATGAACAGGTATTCCCGTGATCGCGTCATAACCGGCGATCAATTGACGACTTCCAGCCGGAGGGCTATGATACGCGATTTCGGCCGGTTTCGACGCCCACCGCAATGACCCGCTGGCCGGCATATGCCTGAGCAGTGAGTGCTATAACTGGATGACCCAGCGCGCGTCATGGAGCTCTGCCGATCACCACGCCCGCGGCCGGATCGTCTCCCTGCTCGAAGGCGGCTATAACCTGCGCGCCCTGCCGGAATGCATCGCCAAACATCCTCACGGCGCTGTCGGCCTATCGCATCAAGCCGGCGAGATCCTGAATGCATTCTTCCCACGGGAAACATAATCTGTCCCTGACGCCGACTTTCATCCTGACGACGAGGGGCAAGGTCCGATGTTTCCCGTGGTGCCGCGCCTGAGCATCGCAAGGCTTTACTTTGATCCGGCGCCCGAGGGCGGCGCAGGGCAGCGCCGGGGCAGGCTCTCATTCCGCTGTTACGGATATCGCCTGCGGCGATTCCGCAATGGAACGACCCGGAACATCAAGCTCAGGGCAATTTCGCCTGGCCGATCGTATCGGGATCCGTCCCGAAGCCAAGCCAGCGCATGCTCCCCGGCACTGATAATGCATATGCCGGACTGTGCCGCCGCCTGCTCGGAGTCTCGGTGGCACTGGAAAAGCGTATCCGTCTCCCGGATCGAAACCCTCACGCCGGTTCGGCGAGACACCGGTTTCTACCAGCCAGACATGGTCATTGCCATCGACGGCCATGGCGTACGGTGCCGAATCGCCCAGGCCTGCGGGGTCGTCGCCATTCGCGGACGTGCGTGATACGGGATCGGTGACGACCGGGGTCGCCGCCGGCATCCACATCCGCTAGCACCGCGTCATCCGAGGTCGGTACCCGGATCCGGCGCGGCCTGGCCTCTGGCCGTGGCAGCTTGATCTCACGCAATCTCGCGGTGCGTCCCGGGTTCGGCGATCGCCAGCTTGTGGGTACCGAACAGGGCAACCCCACCAGGCTGCCGGCGACTGTCGACAACAATGCCGTAGGGACGGGCCCTGTCGGTCAGGACGGGTCCCGAGGTCCGCCGTCTTCGCTGCCATATCGGGGCCCCCGCCCCACGTGATTGCCGCCCGGCACCGTAAACGCAGGTATGCCCGGCTCCATCGGCGACCAGGGTATGCGGATCAGACGCCCTGGTCGGCGGCAGCTCGATGCGCTCGATCCCGCCGTCCCGTGGATGTGAGTATAATCTCGAGAGGGGCATTCGCCGCCGCCGGCGTACCAGACCCTGCCGCGTTCATCGACGATTAAATTGTGCGGGGCCTGCCCCGTCCGCGGTAAATCGATAGCGTTCAGATCGCCGGCCGGGACATCCAGCCTGGCCGACGTGACTGCCGCCCTGGCCGACGAACCAGACCCGTTGCGGGTCTCCGGCAGAGGGAATCGGGCGCGGCCGTGTCTGCCGGCCACGGTACCTGCCATTTCCCGGATTACGGCATCGCTGATCAGGGGCTCTGCGTCGTGGCCATGATCGACGGGCTTCAGAATAAAACGGGCTGCTAGAGGTAACAGGAAACGCACTTCACATCCTCTCCGTTTGTCGACGAATTTAGGAAACAGTCTATATAGCCGCCGGGGTTTTGTTTCACCCGGCGCCGAGATGCACGATGCCGGCCAAAACTGGACATCGCGATTGATTCTTCGCACGACGTACAGACAACGCGAATAGCAGACCTCACTCCATTCCGCAATAAATCCGGAGTAAAATAATGAAAACATATGCCGGGTTCTCATATATCACGTACTTCTGCTCTCAGATCCGCTGAGCAATGCGTCTGCCGTCGCTGCAGACATACGGTTACGCCGCTTAGCGCGTCGCGATCTGTCCGGTAGACAGACGTTACTGTCTTCACTGGGGTTCTGGTTGAAATATGCGCCCGTGAACCAGTTCTCAATTTGAACGATATCTGGCGCGTGAACTTTAACTGACGGTTAATAATGTTTGACGCTCGTAACAATTTTAATAAGCCAGCATCTTTAATAAGCCAGCATCGTACGGGATTCTGCTCGTCAGAGCAGATTCGTTTCGGGGGGACCCAAATCAACGCAAGACCTCGATGTCTGCAGACAAGTTCCTGGGGCTGAAGTGATCCCTGGCAGGTGGAGGCCGTCGAAGTCGACCAGCCGTACCAGCCGAGCTGGATCGCAATGCTGCCGGCTTTGGCGGCGGCGGCAAGAAGGGCCTTTTCGGCGGTGGCGGCCAGAACATGTGCCCGCGGTGCCATACCGAATGGCCGCGTACCGCGGTTGTGAGGGCCATAACCCTGCGCCATCCGCCTCTGGCAGGGTTGCCCAGTACGTATTTACATGTGCCGCCGAGCGGTGCGCGTTCAGTCCATGATAGCCCGACTGCACCCGCATGCCCAGGAACTCGATGGCCGGCAGTACCAAATTCACCCAGGCCGATGCAGAAACCACGTAGTCCAGGCCCTGCGAGATGTCGCCGACCAATCGATCCGCCGCCAAGCTGGCGGGGGTCAGTTTCGAGTGAGGCCCGTGGAAGTCAGTGAGCTGCTGACCGGTATTGCCGGTCGCCGCCATGAGACCGAGCCGGACGCAGCCGCCGCCGCTGCAGCAAACATGTCCGCGGGCCACGAATTTGCCATCGAGGCAAGCGGCAATGTGCCGGGCGCCAGCCACAGCGGCTGGCAGCGCCTGATCAAGGGAGAATTGCCGATTCAGACGGACTCCGTCGCACTGCGCATGCTGCTGCAGCGGGTACGCAGCAATCTCGAGAAGGATCCCTCACAGCAGACCCGGCTGGCCGGTGCCCAGGCCCTGCGCCAGTTCTTCATCAAGAACCAGCAGTTGCTGAAACGTGAAATCGACATGCTGGCCGCTGATGAATCCACCTACAGTGAACGCGCCGAAACGGCTGAGCAGCGGCGGCTACCGGCCTGCCGCCGGAATCCGCTGCCGTCTGGCAGCAACTCATCAGCCGGAGTTGCGTCTGGATACGCGGGTCGTCGGCCTGCAGATGATGATCGAGCGGGTCCGCCAGTCAATCGACAACAAGCCGACAGAAGGCAACAAGCTGGCCGGGGCACGAATCCTGCGGCAATTCTTTGCCAAGCATCAAAGCCGTCTGGCAAATGAGATTCGTCAGCTGACCGGTGGTTCTGCCAGCCCGGCCGCCGCCGCCACTGCCACCGCTGATACCTCTGCCGCGACACAGGCACTGCCAAGCGAGCGGGATCCGGTGTGGCAGCAACTGATCAGCGGTGATATCAGTATCGAAAGCGATGTCATCAGTCTGAAGATGCTGCTGGAACGCGTGCGCCAGGCCGTTGACAGAAACCCGACCGAGGGCAACCGGGTCGCCGCCGCCAAAATCCTGCGCCAGTATTTCGCCAAGAACCGGCATAAGCACGTCAGCGAGATCAGTCAGTCGCTGGCCGGCGCCAGTGCCACCTCGGCACATGCCGCGGTCACGGCGGAGTCACTGCCGCCGGATAACCACCCAACTGGCAGCGACTGATCAACGGTGAAATCGCCCTGCTTACCGACGCCGTCAGTCTGAAAATGCTGCTCGAGCGCATCCGCCAGGCGATCGCCAAAAAACCGACCGAGGCCAACCGTCTGGCCGGTGCACGCATGCTGCGCCAGTACTTCATCAAGAACCAGCACCGTCATGCCGCCGAGATCGCCGCCTCTCGCTGGTGCCGAGCCGGCCACCCGCCAGCATACGGCTGCAGATGATGAACACAGTGGCTCGATACCGGGTATCGAATCACCCGAGCTGGCAACGACTGATCAATGGCGAACTCCAGATCATGACCGACGCAGTCGGCCTGAAAATGATGCTGGAGCGTATTCGCCTGTCGATTGAAAACAATCCCAGTGAGGCATCACGCCTGGCAGGGGCGAAAATTTTAAGACAGTACTTTATTAAACACCAAAGCAAACACCGCGCAGAACTAGAACAACTAAGGGCTGCTTAAGTGGGAGAGGAGACCAAATAATGTCGGATCTAATGAAACCCCGTCTTTGTACTGTAGATGAAACCAAAGCCGCCATCGAGAGCGGCAAGGTTCTCTGGCTTGCTGGCGATGAGAATCTGCTGAAGCAGTTACCCAAGGGCCGCTGGATTGGCGGATCGATCCCCTATTTCATGTCCCAGGAAGGCGGTCAGACAACCAAGGATAAAATTTTTGTTCATGAGCTTGATCCTGCGCTGGCCAAAAAAATCCAGATCAAGTTCTACAACACCGGAACGATCCACAATATCGCCAAGGATGCACCGGAGGATGGTTTCACCATTCTTCTAATCCCGGCGCTAACGGAGATGCATCTGCAATATGCCCAGCATGCACCCGAGTACGAGGACATGTTCATCAAGCCGATTGCCGGCTGGGTAACCGGCATACATCTTGATGACCTCGGCAAGGTGAAGCCAACTGTCTTTAACGGTGGCACCGGTGAAAGCTCTACCGAAAATGCCATTGTCATGCATGTCGCCCTGAAACCAGGCAAGGCCGCACACATAGGTATTGTGAATATTCAGAAACAGGGCGACGGCGATACATTCGAATTTCCGCAGACCGGATTTTCAACCGAAAGTGTGCTGGTCAATGGCGTCGAACAGAACTTTGCCGATTACCTGCTCGAACACAATGTAGATACCAAAACACCGTTGGTCGCGGATTATTCCGGAGCCATGCTGAATGTCTCTTTCCAGGAAGTCGATAAAGACAAGAAAACTGTCTCTTTCTATGCCCCTGTGTTCAGCGGCGTCGAGTACAAGCTGGCAGCACCGGTTGATGACTATGTCAACGCGTTCACCAACGCCTTACCCAAGCTGGATCATGATGTCACTTTCAGCTGCAACTGTGTTCTGAACTATCTGTACTCCGAGCTCGAAGGCAAACAGACTTCCCACATGTTCGGGCCGATGACCTTCGGTGAAATTGCCTATCAGCTCTTGAATCAGACGCTGGTATACGTGGTCGTGGAGGACGCCTGAAAGGCGTAAACATACACCATGAGTGATACTCCGGTTACTGTCGCTGTCATAGGCATTCCCCCGCAGGAGGAAAAACGCCTGCAGGCCGCTTTCAAGCATTCGGAAACGCGGGCGACGACCTATAAATTCGCCGATCTGGACAGTCCACCGGACATCCTCATGGTCAATGCGGATGAACCTGAAGCACTGGTGAAATGGCGGCAATACAGGGACAATCTGGAAAGGAATGAAATAGCCATACCGTCATCGGTACTGGTATCGCAGAACCGTGAATTTCAAACCAAACATTATCAGGTCAGACGCCCGCTAATAGCCTCTCGTGCAATCAGTATTCTCGACCAGGTGTCCAGTAATGAACTGGGCGCAAGTATGATGTGGCGTTTCTCTCGGATTCAGCAGCACCGGCGGCAGCGCCGGCCAAACCATCACCGGAAGCCGCAAGCAAGGGTTGCGCCGCACTCGTGGTTGACGATAGCTTGCCGGTACGTATTCAATTGGACCAGGCCCTGAAAGCCTTTGCCCAAAAAGTCGATTTTGCCGAAACTGGCGAGGAAGCTTTTGAGCTGATTAATGGCAATAACTATGATCTCATATTTCTTGATGTGATTCTGCCCGGTGTAGACGGTTATGAAATATGCAAGGTTATTAAACAGGGCAAGGCAAAGGATACCCCCGTTATAATGCTTACCAGCAACTCGTCACCTGCTGATCGCATCAAGGGCAAGCTCGCGGGTTGTGATACCTATCTTATCAAACCCGTAGGCGAAGCAGTATTTCAGGAAGTCGTACATAACTATCTGAAGAAACCACGAAAAATCAGTTCAGCAACCGTTTAAACATGAACAGGATCGACAGTATTAACTATTCGGATGTACTGTATCTGTAGCGTAGTAATGGAGGTGTATAATGGCTATTAATAAAGTATTAATTGTTGACGACTCTTCAACCGATCGATCCAACTTGTCCAAAATCGTTGGTGACGCCGGCTGCACTGTTATCACAGCAAGTAACGGTCGTGAAGCGGTGGAAAAAGCAAAGCAGGAGAAACCGGATATTATATTCATGGACATAGTCATGGATGAGATGGATGGCTATGAAGCGACACGTACGCTGACAAATGACAGTTCCACGAAAAACATTCCGGTCATTTTTGTCAGTAGCAAACGTCAGAAAGCTGATCGTGTATGGGCCAAGATGCAGGGCGGCAAGGACCTGGTATCCAAACCGTTTACTGCCCAACAAATAATGGACCAGATCAAGGCCTACAGCTGAACAGATCTTTTTCTTTATGCAACATGACAGTGAACAAGGCAGTTTGACGCAAATGACGGGCAACCTGGTTGGCCAGTCGCTGGATCATTTTGATCCCTTCCAGGGCTTGATTGATAATGAAGAGAAGGCGGAAGAACTGCGCAACATGCGTTATGGCTTCATAGCCGGCGCACAACATATATTAATAGATAGCAAAACCATCTGCGAGGTTATCCAGTCAGCTCAGATCTATCGGATTCCCAATACACGGGCCTGGGTTCTCGGTGTTATTAATCTGCGCGGTAACCTTGTGCCTGTTTTCGACTTTATGCAACGTCTGGATGAGACTGCCACCAGGGCGGATGATCAGCGGCTACTGGTTCTTGACCAAGGCGAGCGGGCCGCGGGTATCTATATTGATGGCTTGCCCCGGGCACTGAAAATCGATGCTGAAGATGCCGAACAGCGCGCTGCGATCCCACCGGACCTTCCCGAGACCATCCGGGGGCACGTAACTGCGGCATATAATGTTGATGACAACATATGGCTGGAGGTTAATCACAGGGAATTATTAGCCGAACTGCTTGCAGACTCCGGTATTCATTCGGATACGCTGACATAGAGTCGGTTAACAGTCTACAGACCGGCGGATTATGACCGGTCTACTAAAATAAATATATATATTGCGGCCAGGCCGGATGGAGAGCGTTGGTCATGAGTAAAGCCACAGGCAAAACAAAAAGTGTCAAGCAGAAGATTTTCATGGCTGCCCTAACCGGCAGTATCCTGTATCTACTGGTTATTACCGGCTTATTACTTGCCCTGAACGGGCTGGAAGGCAATAACACCCAGATTCTGCTGGCCGGCGCGACGGCCGCCGTGATCGTAACCGCCATTACATTGATTGGCAGTCATTATTTTGCCTCACGCCTCACTCTGCCCTTGCATGCGCCTGCAAAAATACCATGCGCAAGATCAGTGAAGGCGATCTCGATGCGCGCATGGGCATCAAGTCCGGCGATGAATTTGAGGATGTCGGCCAATCTATCGATAATATCCTGAATGACCGCGTCTCCGCTCTCGCTACGATTGAGGATGAAAACGAACAGCTGAACGACTCCATCGTCGCGTTGCTTGAAACTGTGGCCCAGCTTGCACAGAAAAACCTGACTATCCGCGCCACGGTCAGTGAGGATGTTACCGGTCCGCTTGCTGATGCTCTGAATATGATGACCAAGGAGACAGCCAGTGTTTTGAACGAAGTTATGAAGATTTCCAGTGAAGTGGCCGAGGCCTCCAACCTGGTCAAATCTCAATCTGACAATGTACTGCTGCTGGCCAACCAGGAACGTACGGAGATTGAAAACACGGCCATCGAATCTGGCCAAGGCGCACCGAAATGATGCAGCGTATTGCCAAATTGGCCCAGGCTTCCAACCGCTCTGCCGACGAAGCTATCGAAATGACCACCACTGCCGTGGAGACCGTTACAAATACCGTCGACAGCATTAACAAGATACGCGATACGATCCGTGAAACGGAAAAGCGTATCAAGCGTCTGGGCGAACGCTCACAGGAAATCAGTACAGCCGTCAACCTGATCAATAATATTGCCGAGCGTACGCACATCCTGGCACTAAATGCCAGCATGCATGCCGCCTCTGCCGGTGAGGCCGGCCGCGGCTTCGCGGTGGTGGCCGACGAAGTGCAGCGACTTGCTGAGAATGCACGCGAGGCCACGTCACAGATCAGTACTCTGGTTAATAACATCCAGGTTGAAACAGCCAGTACTGTAAGCACCATGAACGAACTCATAACCCAGGTTGTCGGTGGCAGTAAGCTGGCCGAGGAGGCCGGTGAGCAGATGAGGGTTACCCAAACCACAACCACTGAGCTTGTGCGCATGGTCCAGAAAATTGCCGCCGGGGCTACGGCGCAGGCCAATACAAGCACCCGCCTGCGTGACCGTACCGAGGTAATTCGCGAGACAGTACGCAAGACCGGCAGCCATTTGCAGGAACAGTCCGCCTATACTGACCAGTTGGTGGAAAATGCGATGGCACTGGTGGCATCGGTCGGTGTGTTCCAGACCGGCGACACTGCTGATACAGACAATATGGATATGGATAATATTGACGATTTGGACAATATAGACGATTCCGACGATACTGAATCCACACAGGAAATCACATTATAGAATCCTGAGTAAAATTATCGTGATTAATCAGGCAGCAGCCCGTCATGACTGAAGCCATAACACAGTTACAGGCCGTATTGTCGGAATTCAGGATCGGGGCTGAAGCCTGTTATACCGTCGATGATACCGCCGCCCTGCACCAGGCACTGGATAAACTCGCCGATGCCGCCGGGCATGCCGATTATCTGGGACTACAGGATTGTGCCGTCTTGCTGCAGCAACATATCGATGACATCGTTGCCACCGGCAGGATCAGTGAAGGCCAAATCAAACTGCTGAAGTCATGGCCCCAACAGGTCAATTCCTATCTTGAGACGCAAGGCGATGCCGAAAGCAGCCAGCAGCTGCTTGATAATCTCGGTAATGCCGACTGGCCGGCACCGCTGACCCCGGTTGACGCCGAAGTCCTGCACGAGATGCTGATCAGGAAAGCAACCACTGCATCGACCGATCTCCAGCCCGAACTCGAACGACTTGCCGTAACCATCCGTGCAATTGATGATCAAAAGCCGGAAACCCTGCACCAGGCGGTTACGGAACTGGGACAGCTTGCACACCGCCTGGGCGAGGCCGGAGAAACGGCATTGCAGGATTGCACCATCCTGCTGCAACAGAACATCGAGGATATTGCCGCCAGTGGCGAGCCGATGAGCGATACCCGCAAGACCCTGCTTACTGCCTGGTCCGGTCTCGCCGGCAACTGCCTGAACAGGCCGGATGATGAATTGTCACGCAGGGCGCTGATCGAGAATCTCTGCCATCCGCACTGGCCGGCGGCACTGGCTATAGCCGACGCCGCAGTATTATATGAATTATTCGGTATCGAACCACCACAGCAACCCGCAGACGATACCGGAACTGCAGCCCCGACCACGACAACGGCAGACAATGTCATGCCGTTCCCGGCACGCCCGGAAGCAGATGATCTTCCGGCACTGGCCAGGCTCGATACCTCGCTGTCGCAGGTCGAAATCGACAACCCCACCACCGTTACCAACCTGACCGCACCACTGGCGGAACTTGCCGATACTGTCGGTAGCATGGAACAGATCGGTCTGCAGGATATCTGTCTGCTGTTACAGCAACAACTTGAAGATCTCGTGGCAGCGGATACCGGTCTTAACAACAGCCAGATCAACAGGATCAAGCAATGGCTGGATGATGTACGTAATTACCTGGCGAATCCGTCGGACAGCAACGCCGCCGAAGCAATACTGGCCTGTCTCAGCGATCACTGCTGGCCCAATCCACTGGACGCCGCCGATCTGGAAATCATCCGCGAGATGCTGACCGGCGAGACCGGCCCGGCTGTGGTACCTGAAACATCACCGGAACAAAATGTGGAACCGGCCGCGGCTGAGGACAGCTCAAGTGAGGCGGTTACCATGACCGATCTGCCACCCACTGACACCGCTGCTGAACCGGATATTTCCGATGAACCCGTTATTGCGGAACCCGTATCACAGCCAATCAGCCTTGAACTGGTAGATATGCTTGCTTCGGAAAGCATGCAGATGCATGAAGATGCCAAGCAGCTTTGTGAGCAGCTATATACGGCCGATCTGACACCGGCCCTGCGTAGTGACAGCCTGTCGCAATACGCTACCCGCCTTGAGCGCTTCGGCAATGCCTCTCAGGCAGCCGAACTTATTGGTCTGCAGCAGGCCTGCGAACTTTTTTACAAGAACATTTGTGATTTGAATCACCGTGGCGGGGAACTGAGCGAACACCAGATATCGGCATGCTGGTGCGACTGGCCGAACTGCGTCGGCAATTATCTCGGCAGCATAGGCGACAACGCAGCGAGCCAGGCACTGGTTCATATCCTGCTCGACAGTGACTGGATAACCCCACTGGCGGCAGAGCTGGAACAACCCCTGATCGATCTGCTCACCGCCGCTTATATCTCGGATCATGTCGCACAGAGCGAGCGCATGCAGACGGCAACGGCCCGAAGACATCAGCCTGGCATTGCCGGAGGACATCAACCAGGAACTGCTGGAAGGTTTGCTGCAGGAGCTGCCCGGCCAGACTGAAACTTTCTCCGAACATATACAGGCGCTTGCCAGCGGCAACGGCAGCAAAAGGATCTTGAGCAGGCACAAGCGTGTTGCCCATACTATTAAAGGTGCAGCGAACACGGTTGGTGTACGTGGCATTGCCAACCTGACGCACCAGATCGAAGACCTGCTGGTCATGCTGGTTGAACATGATCGCATGCCGTCACAGCCATTGGCGACGACGCTTGTTGACGCCGCCGATTGCCTGGAAGAGATGAGCGAGTCACTGCTCGAACGCGGCGGTGCACCGGACAGTGCCCAACAGACACTGCAGGCGGTACTCGACTGGATCAACCGGCTCGAACGTGACGGTCTCGAGGCCATGGATGACGATGCCACCGGTCACAGCAACCGAGACAGCAGCGCAGGCCTACGATCAAGCATCAGATAAACCTTCGGACCGGCCATCAACAGAAGAAGAGGAAGAACAGACCCAGGCCGCCACTCTGCGTGTGCCTGCCACCCTTATCGATGAGCTGCTGCGGCTGGTCGGTGAAACCCTGATACTAACTGCCCAGTTACAGGAAAAAGTCAGGCTGAGCAGCGAACAGAATCAGTCACTTCTGGAACAGCATGACCTGTTTCAGGAACTGGTTGGTGAACTTGAACAGCAGGTGGATGTCGGCGGGGTGGCATATAAACTTGCCAGCCAGGTAAATGATTCCGGCTTTGATACCCTGGAACTGGAACAGTACAATGAATTGCATACTGTTACACATCGCCTGGTGGAAGCCGCGGCCGATTCGCAGGAACTTGACCAGGATATAGGCCAGTACCTGCGAAGCCTCGATGAACTGTTAATCAATCAGTCACGTCTGCAGCGTGAAGTCCAGGATCTGGTCATGCGTACCCGCATGGTCCCGGTCAAAACCGTTGTCCCGCGCCTTCAGCGCGCTGTGCGCCAGACCTGCCGTGTCACCGGAAAACAGGCAAACCTTGTGCTCGAGGGCACTGATACACTGCTCGACAGTGATATCCTCACCAGCCTGGTCGATCCGCTCATGCACATGCTCCGTAACGCCGTTGATCATGGCATTGAATCCCGCGATGAGCGCATCCGTAACGGCAAGGACCCGCAGGGCACAATACAGCTAACCTGTACCAGTGAGGGCACGCAGATAGTACTGCGCTGCCGAGACGACGGCGCCGGGCTGGATCTGCAGACCATTCGTGCACTTGCGGAAAAGCGTGGCATCATCGCACCCGACGAAAAACTCACCGACGATGAACTGCGGCGCGTCATATTACGGCCGGGTTTTTCCACGCGCGGCGAAACAACACAGACATCCGGACGCGGTATCGGTATGGATGTCGTCGCGACACAGCTGCAGGCAATCAAGGGCAGCATACTGATACATTCGGAACCCGGCCAGGGAACCGAATTTGAACTGCGGCTACCGGTCTCCCTGATGACCACCCACGGATTACTGGTACGGGTACGTAAACAGGTAATGGCCATTTCAACCCGGGGTATTGAGCAGATCCTGCATCCTGAAGATGGCAGTGTTAAAGGAACAGAAGACGAGCTTTATTACGAGTTTGATGATGAAAAACTCGACTACTACCAGATCGACGACCTGCTGCAACTGCCGCCTGATCGCCGCAGCAGTGACCGGGATACCCGCCCCGCTCTGCTGATTCGTGAAGAGGCCCTGAACTGCGCCGTTCAGGTCGAGACATGTCATTGACAGCCGCGATCTGGTAGTCAAGCCACTGGGCCCGTACCTCCGCAAAATCCGTGGTATCGTCGGTGCAACCATACTCGGTGACGGCAGCGTCGTACCGGTACTGGATTTACCTGAACTCATCCGCACCCCCCATGATGCCGTCATTGAAGAGGCCAACCTCACTGATACCGGAATTCACCGCAGCCTGCCGGTAGCCCTGGTGGTGGATGATTCAATCAGTGCCCGGCGTACTCTGGCCCAGATCGTACGCGACGCAGGTTACGACATCCGTACGGCCAAGGACGGACTCGAGGCAATGTCGCTCATTGAAAAGAAACGTCCCGACATTGTTCTGACAGATTCTGGAAATGCCGCGCATGAACGGCATGGAGCTGGCCTCTCACCTCAAGGCCAACAGCGATACCGCCGATATACCGGTAATAATGATTACATCACGTGCAACCGACAAACACCGCCAGATGGCAGAGTCTTCCGGTATCGAAATCTATTTGACCAAGCCCTATTCAGAGGATGAGCTTCTGCAGCATATCCACAATTTGCTCGAGCCCTCCTATTCCACCAGCTCCTGAAACGGATATATAATCAAATACAGCGGTTCTACCAGCCATGTGTTAACCTTTTGCAGTCATTAATTATTATTAACAGTTAGCAGGGGAATACGGCAGCTGTTAGAAACTCTCCTTATTGACGATTCTGCCGAATATCGTCAGCTTTTCACCCACAAACTGGGCAAGGAATTTCCCAGCGCGGAAGTTGTTGAATACGACCCGGCTCAGGGCCTGCCCCCCGATGATTTTGACTGGCATGAATTCAACCTGATTCTGCTTGATTACGATCTGGGTCTGCAGGATGAAAACGGCCTTGACTGGCTACGCGCCCTGAAGGCCTATACCCAGATGCCGCCGATTCTGATGCTTACCAGTGAGGACAATACACGCGTTGCCGTGGATGCACTGAAACTGGGTGCCGATAACTGCGCATCCGGAAGAGCGAAATAGAAGGCGGGAGCATGATGCCCAAGCTGCTGGAATCCGCCGGCGAGGATGAAATGGAAATCATTGCTCCGGCGCCGGACGAACCGGATACAGAGGACCCGCACGAGGCCACTTTACAGGAGCACAGCTCCATTCATGAAACCACCTATCAGAATATTGAAATACCGGCCACACACCATACACCGGCCAGCGAGGCCCTGACCCTGGAAATACCGGGTTACAAACTAATCAGGGAAATCGGCCGTGGTGGCATGTCCACCATCGTTCTTGCAGAGAGACTTGAAGACAATGTTCACGTTGTTCTGAAGATCATGTTTACACAGGGCATGGAGGATCCGACTGCACTCAAGCGTTTCATGCTCGAATACAACCTGTTATCCAATGTGAATCATCCACACGTCGTGCGCATATATGAACGGGCCTTTGCCGCTGATTTTGCCTATATCGCCATGGAATATTTTCCCGCCGGTGATCTGGCTGCCCGCATAAAAGAAGGTATCCGTCCTGCTGAAGGGCTGGAATATCTGCGGCAAATGGCATCGGGACTCGGGGCTGTACATGAACTGGACATCGTACACCGGGATATCAAGCCGGGGAATATCCTGTTCAAGGATGACGGGTCACTTACCATTACTGACTTCGGTGTTGCCAAGCAGGGCGATCAGGATATGGAGGATATAACTGTAAATAACATGGTTGTCGGCACACCCTATTACATCAGTCCGGAACAGGGCAGTGGTATGAAAGTTGACCAGCGCAGTGATTTATACAGCCTGGGAGTCATCTTCTTCCAGATGATGACAGGCAAACGGCCCTTCAGCGGGAATTCCGTCAGTGAGCTGCTCCGCGCCCATGTTGTTGAACCCATACCGCAATTGCCCGACTATCTTTCCAAGTATCAGCCGCTTGTTAACGGCCTGCTTGCCAAGGATCCCGATGAACGTTTCCAGAATAGCCGCGAGCTGCTGATAGGCATCGACTGGAAACGCTAGTCTTGACTACCATACCCGCCTGAATAATGTCGCAGGAGTTGCTGTTAAACGTTGCGGAGCAGTTTCGCAATACCATCCCCGCTAAAACCGATTGGTCTCTGCGCCTCGTGGCCGAAAGCGCGGAAATACTCAGCGTGCATCGTCATGTGGCCGACCCGCCCCATGTGGAGACACGGCTTGGTGCCTGTATTACCGTCAATCACGGCGGCAGCTGTGCCTACGCCGCAACCAGCGACATCTCCCTCAACGGGCTCGAACAGGCATTTTACCGGGCGCAACAGCTGGCACAGCAACTCCGGCAACTCCAGCTTTGCTCGCAGACATCAGGCATGGCTCCCCCTGCTTCCGGCGAATACCAGTCCATTACGAACCACCATTGGAACAACTGGACACTGGCGGAAAAACACGATTATCTCCGGCAGATCAATGAACAGCTGAAGATTGACCGTGCCATCGCTGACTGGTGGGCGGCACTCGATTACCGGCACACCGACAGTCTCATATGCGGACCGGATACGCTTGTTCAGCAAAGCGTGGAGTTTCTCTCACCCTCACTGGCTGTCGTGGCAAACCAGGGTGCCGAGACCCAGATACGCACGTACGCCTTTGACAGACCGGCACAGGCCGGGCTCGAATACCTGGAGGAGATCGGATTCGATCGGGCGGCGACACGAACAGCAGAGGAAGCACTGACCCTGCTGAGGGCACCGGAATGTCCGACCACCGAATGCGATGTACTGATAATGCCCGGCCAGATGATGCTGCAAATCCATGAAAGCATCGGCCACCCGCTGGAACCCGATCGCATACTCGGTGACGAGCGTGTGTATGCCGGCACAAGCTTCGTAACACCCGGTATGTTCGGCTGGTATCAGTATGGTTCCGAATTACTGAATGTAGTTTTTGATCCCCATGTTGCCGGCGAACTCGGCAGTTATGACTATGACGATGCCGGTACCCCGGCCCGGCGTGAATACCTGATACGAAACGGCATTCTGGAACGTCCGCTGGAAGCATGCTGTCACAACAGCGTGCCCGTCTGCCTGGCGTTGCCAATGCCCGCAGCAGCGGCTGGAACCGTCCACCCATTGACCGCATGGCGAACATCAATATCGAACCCGGTGATCAGTCGCTGGATGAGATGATTGCCGGTATTGAATATGGGATTCTGCTGGACACCAATCGATCATGGTCCATTGACGACAGCCGCAACAAGTTCCAGTTCAGCTGTGAATACGGGTGCATGATCGAAGACGGCCGGCCCGGAGAAGTCGTCAAAAATCCTGGTTACCGCGGCATTTCCGCGGATTTCTGGCGCAACCTCAGGGCAGTAGGTGCCAGGGAGACTTATGCCAAACACGGTGTCCTGACCTGTGGCAAGGGAGAACCCAACCAGGCGCTTTATGCCGGCCATGCCTCGCCGGCCTGTGTATTCACCGATGTTGCCGTGTTCGGTGGCGATTGAGTACCTGATGAGAGAACATTTTTTCTCACTGATCGAGACGCTATCCGATTCACTGCGCCAGAATGAGAATCTGCATACCTGCCTCGATGGTGAGATATCGGATTTCATCCGCTTTAATCATGGCCGTGTCCGCCAGGCCGGCCGGGTCAGTCAATACAGTCTGCAACTCGCCCTGCAGTGCGGGAACAGGCACTGTAGCGCGGACTGTGATCTGAGCGGCACTGACAATGATTACCATAGTGCGCAGCATCTGTTGTCGGGACTGCGCGAGCGCCTTCCGAGCTGCCCCGAGGATCCCTACATCAATTACAACGATACGCCTGTTTCCACTGACAGTTCATTGACGCGGCAACTGCCATCTGCCGATGAAATCGCTGGTAATGTCTGCGTTGCGGCTGCGGACATGGATCTCGTGGGTATTTACGCCGGTGGTGACATTATGCGTGGCTATGCCAATTCACACGGCCAGCGCAACTGGCACTCACGCACCATTTTCAATTTTGACTGGAGCTGCCATCTGCCCGGCAATCAAGCCGTGAAATCAAACATGGCCGGCAGCGAATGGCTGCCTGATGCTCCTGGAACGCGAATCGACCAGCCAGCACCGGGCCCTGAAAATACTCCGGCGTTCACCAAAGGCCATCAGGCCCGGGCAGTACCGTGCCTATCTCGCGCCGACCGCACTGGCGGAACTGCTCGACCTGATCAGCCATGGGGGTTTCAGCCTGCGTGAACACTGCACCCGGCAGTCACCATTGCTCAAACTGGCGACCGGCGAACGTCAGCTAAGCCCGCTGGTCACCATCACCGAGAATCGTGCTGACAGTCTGGTGCCACTGTTTACCGAAGAGGGCTTTGTCATACCGAAACAGGTCGGACTGATCGACAACGGCCGCATGGCGGAACAGCTGGTGGATCCCCGCAGCGCCCGTGAGTTCGATGCCCGGGTCAACAGCGGCAGCGAATCACCGATGGCACTGGAAATGGATGCCGGTGATCTGGCAGGCGAAGACATACTGGGCGCGCTCGGAACCGGCCTGTATATCAACAATCTCTGGTATGGCAATTTTTCCGATCCCAATAACTGCCGGATTACCGGCATGACCCGGTATGCCTGTTACTGGGTGGAAAATGGTGAAATCCGGGCGCCGCTGGAGGTCATGCGCTTCGATGACAGCCTGTATCGTATACTCGGTGATCAGCTTGAAGCCATTACCAGCGAACGCCGGTTCATGCATGATGCCGACACCTATGAACAGCGTTCGCTCGACAGCATGCATCTGCCCGGGATCCTCTGCCGGGCGTTGCGGCTGACACTGTAAGCCTGGCGCAAGAAAATTTACGTGTCCTCGTAACCGCCGTGGCGGCGAATAATCTCCTCGAATTCGTCCAGCTTTCGATTGATGCGGTTGATCTTTTCCAGCTCACGGACGATATCATCCGGCCCGCGAAACGCACCCAGCAAGGGAGGATTGATGAGCAGGCGATTAGCGGCACCGATTTCCTCCCGCATGTCTTCGTGGTCGGTATCGGGTACCTCGGCACGGCGCAGATAATCAGTGATTTCCTCCAGGCGCCGGCGCAGATCGCGCCGCGCACGCTCCAGCTTCTCATACTCGACCTTCATGGCTTCCAGGCGTTTGTCGCGTTCGGTCTCGACAATGGCCTGCAGGGCCTTGAGTTCGGCTTCATCGCCGGCTTCCTCCGCCTTGCTCGATCGGCGCAATCTGCGTCTTTCTGCCCGGGTCTTCCGGCAGGCTCAAAAAGGCGAGCGCAACCGCGGCAACGACAACGATCAGAAGTAAAACCAGACGTTTCATCGAACTCTTCCGTATAAGGCAAAGCCCGTCATTGTATATATCCGCATGGCAGATCTCACGGACGGGACAACTCCCGGGTTATGGCATCAGCATTTGTGCCGCCGCCGTGGCGATACCGGCAAGGCTCTCACCGGCGACAAGGCCGGCGGCCAGCGCCAGCGGAAAACGGTCCCGCCCGGCCACGGGCATAGCGGCCGACAAGCGCCGCCAGTACAGCGCCAATGCACAATGACATGGCATTCCAGGCCGGGATGACGAAGGCCAGGCCCAGTGCCGACGCACTCGGCAGCCACCGGGCCAGCTGCCCGCTCCCTGTCGCCAGCCAGGCCATCACCATGCCGATCACCGCGGCGATCGCCATCGCCGGGGCTACACCGACCGGCAGGGTCTCCGGTCCGCCATGCAGCACTTCAGCCACGGCCTTCCACGTCGCCACCGCCGGTGCCGGCCATTCACTGGTCAGTAACATCGCCTGCGGGTCCGGGATCAGTATCAGGTACGCGGCACTGCCCGCCAGCGCACCGGCACAGATACCGAAGGCCTGGGCCAGCATCTGCAGACGTGGCTGCGCCCCGAGCATCAGGCCGGCCTTGAAATCATGCAGCATATCGGCGCACTGATCGGTGGCACCGCCGGTGACATTGGCGGCCATCAGGTTATTGGTGACATTGGCCGGGCTTATCCAGGCGAAGGCCACCTGCGTGACCTTGCCGACGGCACCGATGGGTGTAATGCCGGTTTCACCGGCCACGCGTGCGGCAACGACGGCCAGCCCGAAACTCAGTAACACCGCGGCAATACCGGCAGCGATGGCAATATCAAACAATGCCGCCTGTGCAACAACGGCGATCACCAGGGCCAGCACGGCGCTGACCGCAAACCAGCGGCGCGGAATATCCGCATAGCCCCTGGCCGCATCGGCATGATGGCGGCGGCCGTCATACCGACGCCGCCACCAGGCAGCAACGACGGTGGTCAGCGATGCCGACACCATCAGCGCAACACCCGGCCACAGCAGCCACTCCACCAGTTCGCCGAACCAGACCGCGTCTGCTGCCCCGGTCTCAACCCAGCCCCGCTGTATGATCCAGGGCGCCAGGCAGCCCCAGGCGATGACTGCCCCCAGCAGCAGTGACAAACCGACACGCAGACCGATGATCGCGCCGAAGCCGATCATCAGCAGCGACGGATCGAGTGCAAAGCCCAGGTTCTGCCAGCTTGCCTGGCGACCGGGCCAGTAAATCCCGGCACTCAACCGGGGTATGGTGACAAGCCACTCGTGAAAGAACTTGAACGCCGCCGCCACTACCGCCCCTGAGGCCAACACCTGCACCCGCGCGACGGCCTCGCGGCCGTGCGCGTAAATTTCCCTGAGGGTTTCCGCCGTGGCCACGCCGGCCGGGAACACAAGCCGCTCCCGCAGCAGCATCTGCCGGCGGATGCCGGCGGCAACCACAACGCCCAGCAGGCTGACCGCCAGCAGCCAGCACGACAGCCACCACCACGACAGGGTCTTGCCGGTAATCAGCGTCAGTGCCGGGATCGGTGCCGCCAGGCCGCTGGAAACGATCGACGCCGCCGCCGAGGCGGTCGTCTGGTTCATGACATTTTCCAGCATGCCGAACGGACGCTGGCCGAGTGCCTGTAACAGGCGCCAGACCGCGAGGCCGATCAGGGCCGCCGCGATCGACATGTTGAATGCCCAGCCGATCTTCAGGCCGCTGTATATATTGCAGGGCGCCAGTATCGCACCGATCACAAGACCGGTGAAAACCGCGCGCAATGTCGGCTGCGGATCGGAATGATTGGTTGGCGGATAGGATGCGGTCCCGGTCGTAGCCATGCTGGATTCATTCGGCAATTCGATGTTGTCTTACGATACCTGACGGCATTGCTGATCAGAAATCGCTACCGCGGCGACTGTCCACGCTTAAAACCGGAATCAACTGAAAATTCCCGTATGACGCGCCCGGGCACCGCAAGGCTATGGCCGAGCGCCCGCAAGGGTGCGGCATGGATGCCGCACATCAGCCCTCGGGCACGGACGGCCCGTGGGCTGAATCGCCGCGCCAAAGTCGCGTAGCGCAGGAAATGCGCGTCATCCGGGCGGCCTTTTCTTTCGCCTCTTTCTTTTGGCCGCGCAAAAGAAAAAGGCTGGCCCATCAGGGCAAAACCTGTTCTCAAAAAATTTAAGAAGATTAATTGCTTAACTGGATGCCATCCTTTGATTCGCAAACGGTACATCCCCCGGCTTACAACATGCCGGGGCAGGCTCTGTACCGCTACTCCGGATAACCGCTGCGCGGTTTCCGGAATAACGGATTCGCCACACGCCAATCTATCAGCAAAACCGATATTGAATGCTAAGATGACTGAAACCTGGTCAGGCTCGGCCGTAGCGACAGCTACTGTCACTCACCCTTCGCCTTGCCGGCGACGATTTAGGACCAGCAACGCGGTTCACGCGGTACTTTGAGATAGGTTCCAGGATGCGTACCGGTTACGCCCAGATGCCCCTGCACAACGGCCATGCCCCGCGCTGGCTGTTCAGCCGCATGGTACCGCTGGCACGGGCGATCATGAGCCATATTGTCGAGGATTATGGCCGCCGCGGTGCCCTGGAACGCCTGTCGAGTCCGTTCTGGTTCCAGGCTTTCGGCTGCGTGCTGGGGTTCGACTGGCATTCCAGCGGCCTGACCACCACCACCTGCGGTGCGCTCAAGGAAGGTCTCAAGGAGGTCAACCGCGAACTGGGGCTGTATGTATGCGGCGGCAAGGGTGCGGTATCACGTCGCACACCCGGCGAAATCGAGCAGCACTGTGAACGGATCGGTCTCGATGCCGCGCCACTGGTGAAAGCAAGCCGATTGTCCGCCAAGGTTGACAGTGCCGCCGTACAGGACGGTTACGAGCTCTATCACCACTGCCTGGCCTTCAGTGCCGACGGCGACTGGTGCGTGATCCAGCAGGGCATGAATGACGCCAACGGCATGGCCCGGCGTTATCACTGGCTAAGCCGCCACGATCAGGATTTTGTCAACGAACCGCATGCCGCGGTCTGCTGCGACCGCCGGGCACCGGCACTGAATCTGACCGCAAGCGAAAGTGCATCGGCACGCGACCGGATCACCGCCATCGCCGCCATACCCGATAACGAGGTGGGACAGCTCACCCGCCAGCTGCCCGGAACTGAAACTGCCGCGTCGGCACCAGGTCCTGGCCGCAGACATCAATCCGGCACAGGTGCAGCGTACCCTGCTGCGCACCTATGCCGCGGCGGCAGCCGACTTCGAACAGTTACTCGGCGTCCGCGGTGTCGGTGCCAAGGGGCTGCGTGCCCTGGCGCTGGTCGCGGAAATCATTCACGGCACACCGGCGTCCATGCGCGATCCGGCGCGTTTTGCCTTTGCCCATGGCGGCAAGGACGGCATCCCCTACCCCGTCGACCGCGGTACCTACAGATCGAAACCATCGATATCCTGTCGCAGGCATTACGCCGGGCAAGGGTGGATGATGGCGACAAGCGCGCCGCATTCCGGCGACTGGCACGCTTCGAGCGCGCGGCAGCGGTGTGATAATGTCGCCGGATGTGATCAGGGGCACCGGCATGACACAGGTCAAATTGAGCACCCGGCACTGATGTAGAATAATGTACTGGCCTGCCATGCCGATTATCCGCCGGTCTGGCAAACGATTCAGCTGCATGACAAACAGGGACTACCATGGAACTCGATCCATTACTGCTTTCACGCATCCAGTTCGCCTTTGTCGTCTCCTTTCACGCCATTTTCCCGGTTTTTACCATTGGCCTGGCTTCCTACATCGCCGTACTGGAAGGCCTGTTCTTCAAAACCGAAAACCCGGTCTGGGATCGCCTGGCACTGTTCTGGACACGGATCTTCGCCGTCGTCTTCGGTATGGGCGTGGTGTCCGGTATTGTCATGGCATTTCAGTTCGGCACCAACTGGAGCAATTTCTCCTACGCCACCGCGAATTTTCTCGGACCGGCTCTGAGCTACGAGGTCGTCACCGCTTTCTTCCTGGAAGCCACCTTCCTGGGCATCCTGCTGTTCGGCCGCGACAGGGTACCCGCGGGCACTCATGTGTTCGCTGCCAGCATGGTGGCGCTGGGTACCTTTATTTCCGCTTTCTGGATCCTGGCCACCAACAGCTGGATGCAGACACCGGCCGGCACCGAACTGCAGGACGGTATATTCCATGTTACCTCCTGGGGCGAGGCCATCTTCAACCCGTCATTTCCGTATCGCTTTCTGCACATGGCCTTCGCGTCCTTTCTGACCGGCGGCTTCGTCGTCGCCGGCGTCAGTGCCTGGTTCCTGTTGCACGGGCGCGATATCGAGGCGAACAAACAGGCCCTGTCGATGTGCATGTGGCTGTTGCTGATACTCGCGCCGGCACAGGCGCTGGTCGGCGACTATCATGGCCTGAATACGCTGGAGTACCAGCCGACCAAGGTCGCCGCCATGGAAGCCAACTGGGAAACGCAGCGCGGCGTACCGCTGGTATTGTTTGCCCTGCCGGATCAGGAAACGCAGACCAATCATTTCGAAATCGCCATTCCGAAACTGGCCAGTCTGATCCTGAAGCACGACTGGAACGGCGAAGTCCCCGGCATCAATGCCGTGCCGGCGGAAGAACAGCCGCCGGTCGGGATCGTATTCTGGGCCTTCCGGCTGATGGTGGGTCTCGGCGTGATCATGATCGGCTTTGCACTGGCCGGCCTGTGGCTGCGCTGGCGCGGGCGCCTGTACGACCACCGTCTGTTTCTGCGCGGATTGACCTGGATGATCGCTGCACCCTTCGTGGCCGTACTGGCCGGCTGGTTCGTCACTGAAGTCGGCCGCGTGCCGTGGCTGGTCTACGGCATGATGACCCAGGCGCAGGGCCTGACGCCATCACTGACGGGATGGATGGCACTGGTCACGCTGATTGGTTACATACTGGTCTACGCACTGGTCTTTACCGCCGGCATTTATTACCTGGTCCATATCGTCAAGGCAGGCATGGAAGAGAATACGGAACAGCAAGACAGGGATATTGAAAGTGCGAAGCGGCCGATGTCGGCGGCGCATATCCCGTTCGATGACTACCCGCAGACAAGCGGGCCGGAAACGAGGTAACTATCATGGAGCTTATCGACCTGACATTGATATGGGCCGTCATCATCGCCTTCGGCATCATCATGTATGTGTTAATGGACGGTTTCGACCTGGGTGTCGGCATTCTGTTTCCGTTTGCGCCGGATGAACATTCCCGTGACATCATGATGAATTCCGTGGCGCCGGTCTGGGACGGCAACGAGACCTGGCTGATACTGGGCGGTGCCGGCCTGCTCGCCGCCTTTCCGCTGGTCTATTCCGTGTTCCTGCCGGCGCTGTACATCGGCGTGTTCCTGATGCTCGCCGGCCTCATCTTCCGCGGCGTGGCGTTTGAATTCCGCTTCAAGGCCAATACGATCCAAGCGGCTCTGGAACTGGGCCTTTGCCGGCGGCTCGACGCTGGCCGCTTTCGCCCAGGGTGCGGTCGGCGGCGCCTACGTGCAGGGTTTCGAGACCGAGGGCCTGGTGTTATGTCGGCGGCCCGCTCGACTGGCTGACGCCGTTCACGGTCATGACCGGCCTGGGCCTGCTGGCCGGCTATGCGCTGCTGGGCACGACCTGGCTGATCATGAAGACCGATGGCGAGACCCAGGCCTGGGCCTATCGCCTGACGCCGCCACTGCTTGTTGCCGTACTGGTCGTGTTCGGCATCATCAGTATCTGGACACCGCTGGTCGATGATTTTGTACGCGAGCGCTGGTTCGATAACATCGGCGTTATCTGGATCCTGCCGTTACTGGCGTTGCTGAGTGCCGGCCTGCTCTGGCGTGCGGTACGCCAACGCCAGGAAGGCATGCCGTTTATCGCTACCATGGCCATCTTCGTGTTCACCTACCTGGGTCTGCTGGTCAGCAAGTGGCCCTACATGGTGCCGCCGGATCACACCATCTGGGATGCCGCCTCGGCGCCGGGCTCGCAACTGTTTCTGCTGCTTGGCATGCTGTTCGTGATCCCCATCATACTGGCCTATACAGCGTGGACTTACTGGATCTTCCGCGGCAAGGTGCGTGCCGATGCCGGCTATCACTGAACCGTGCCGGCATCCCTCCGGGCCGAATCAAGCAGCGCACGTGACTGGCTGAAGTCCCACGCCGGCGCCGTGCGCCGGCCACTGCTGGTCGCTATCGCGGCCGGGTTGCTGACGGGGGTGTCTACCATTGCACAGGCGGCGTTGTTCGCCGCTATCGTTGCCGCCGTCGTCATGCAGGATCAGCCGCTGGGCACACAGTTGACACTGTTTGGCGGTTTGATCGTGGCCATCGTCATGCGTGCGGCGATGCAGTGGCTGCAGGAAACCAGTGGCCTGCAAGCCGGGCTCCACGCGCGCCGTGAAATCCGTCGTGAGCTTCTTGATCATCTGGGTCGGCTGGGACCGGCCCGGTTAAGCGACCAGCACAGTGGCGGCCTGGCCGCACAGGCCCTTGATCACATCGAGGCGCTGCACGGCTTTTACGCCCGCTTTCTGCCGCAGCTGGCGATCGCGATCCTCGTGCCACTGCTGATCCTGGCGGTGGTCTGGCGTCTCGACTGGCTCGCCGCCCTGTTTCTGCTGGCTGCGGCACCGTTGATTCCCTTGTTCATGGCCCTGGTCGGTATCGGCGCCGACTATTTGCACCGGCGCCAGTTCCAGTCACTGACCCGCCTGGCCGGCTGTTTCCTCGATCGCGTACGCGGCCTGACCACCCTGCAACTGTTCGGCCATACCGGGCACAGCATCGGCGAAGTGGTAACAGCGGCAGACGAATATCGCCGCCGCAGCATGCGCACCCTGCGCGTGGCATTCCTGTCGTCGGCCGTGCTTGAATTTTTCGCCTCAGTCGCGATTGCCGTCATCGCCATCTACATCGGTTTCGGCCTGCTCGGCTTTATTACATTCGGCCCGGCGGCGGAGCTGACACTGTTTTCCGGCCTGTTCATCCTGCTGCTGGCACCCGAATTCTTCCAGCCGCTGCGCACGCTGTCGCAGCACTATCACGACCGTGCCGCGGCCCTGGGCGCGGCGGATGCGCTCATGGCGCTGCTCGCCAGACCGTTGCCGGCCGCGGCCACGCCTGCCGCGGACGGCCATGAGGCTGCCGGCCTTGAACTGGATAACGTCCGGATCGATCAGCCCGGCCGCGGCACGCTGCTGGGCCCCCTGAGCCTGACGCTGCCGGCGGGCAGTTTTACCGTCATCCATGGTGCCTCCGGCGCGGGCAAAACGACATTGCTGCATCTGCTCGCCGGGTTCCGCCGGCCCGATGCCGGCAGCGTCCGCCGTAACGGCCGGGCGCCGGGCGGCTACGGCGATTTTGCCTGGATGGACCAGCGGCCGTTCCTGCTGCAGGGCACGCTGGCGGACAACCTGCGCCTGGCGGCCCCACAGGCGACCACGGCGCAAATGCTGCAGGCCTGCGAACAGGCCGGACTGGAACAGTGGCTGCGACTGCTGCCCGACGGCCTGGAAACACCGATCACCGAGCGCGGCGCCGGCCTGTCCGGCGGCGAGGCCAGGCGTCTGGCGATGGCCCGTGTGTTCCTGTCGCCGGCACGGCTGGTGTTGCTGGATGAACCCACCGCCCAGCTGGACAGCCGATCGCAGCGGCAATTGCTGGATTCACTAACCGGCCTGGCGCAACAGGGCCGTACCATCGTCGCCGCCAGCCACCAGCAGTCCATGGACAGGCTTGCCGACCGGATATTCATATTGCAGCGGGGCCAACTCGTGCCGGAAACCGGCCATGCGTGAACTGCTGCCGTATCTGCGCCTGCTGGCGGGTCGGCGCTGGCGCCTGACCGCGGGCGCCGGGCTGATGCTGGCCACACTGCTCGCCGGCATCGGCCTGCTTGCCCTGTCCGGCTGGTTCATCGCTGCCACTGCCGTTACCGCCGTGCTCTGGGCCGGTGGCGTACGGGCGATGTTCGATGTTTACGTCCCCGGCGGCGCCATCCGCTTTTTTGCCCTGGCGCGTACGGTGGCGCGCTATTTCGAACGGCTTTATAACCACGATACCGTGCTGCGGCTGCTCGCCGATCTGCGCGGCGGAGTTTTCGCCGCACTCAGCCGGCTGCATCCGATCAGCCTCGAGCGCCTGCGCTCCGGCATACTGCTGAACCGGCTTACCACCGATATCGATGCCCTCGATAACCTGTATCTGCGCCTGCTGGCACCGCCCGCCGTGGCACTGCTGGGCACAGTGGCTGTCGCCGTACTACTGGCGGTATTTGTCCCCCTGGCCGGGCTGATCGTACTGGCCGGCGGCGGATTATTGCTGCTGCTGGCCACGCTGGTTGCGGCCCGGCGGGGGCTGACGGACAGTGAACAATTGCCGCAGCAGACCGAGAACCTGCGGGTACGCCTGATCGAACAGTTCCAGGGACTGGCGGAGCTTTGCGCCTACGGAACCCTTGAACATCACCGCCGGATACTCGGCGCTGAGGAATCGAGCCTGCTGGATAACCAGTACCGCATCGGCCGGCAGACGGCCAGCGGTAATGCGCTGGTTGTGCTGGTGATGCAGCTACTGGCTGCCGGCACCCTGGGGCTGGGACTGCTGGCCTATCAGACTGCCGGCCTCAGCGCCGCCGGCGCCGTCATGATGCCGCTGGCGGTAATGGCGCTGACCGAGGCATATCTCGTCCTGCCCGCGGCGTTCACTCATTATGGCAGCACCCGTTCAGCCGCCAGGCGACTGACCGCGGAACTCCATCGCCCCAGCCAGCAGCACCCGATATCTTCCTCAACCGCCGTGCTGCCGGGCAGGTTTGATATCCGTGTTGCCGAGGTCAGCTACCGCTATCCCTGTGCCGAAAACCCGGTACTGGAACATATCGACCTGGCCGTGGCCGCCGGCGAGCATGTCGCTGTCATTGCCGAATCCGGCGCCGGCAAGTCAACACTGGCCGATCTGCTGGCCGGGCTGCGCCGGCCCGATGCGGGCAGGATACTCGTGCACAACATGGATATGATCAATATCAGCGCCGTGGAACTGTCGCGGCAGCGGGTTTATCTCACCCAGCGCAGTGACTTGTTTGAAGCCAGCATTGCCGAAAACCTGCGCATCGCCAACACTGCGGCCACGGACAGTGAATTGTGGCAGGCCCTGCATGTGGTGGCACTGGATGAATGGGTGTTGCGTCTGGCGAACGGAACGGAAACCTGGATTGGTGAATCCGGACGCCGGATATCAGGTGGCGAAGGCCGGCGCCTGACGCTTGCCCGCCTGCTGCTGCGCGATCCCGCCCTGGTGCTGCTGGATGAACCCTTGAGCGGCGTCGATGAACCAACCGCCCTGGTCGTCGGCGCGCGGCTGCATGACTGGCTTCAAGGGCGCACGGCCGTGTATTTCGGTCACGCAGCGACGGCCCTGCCGCCGGCCGATCGTACGCTGGAATTGCGGGACGGGCGGTTACACAGTCAGCGCTAGGGACACCGGCGGCAGGCAGTGCCTTTTAAACGACATGTTTGACTTCGGCACTGCAGACCTCAAATGCGATGAGGCACTGAAGTAGATCCACCGACTTCGTTCTTCCATCAATCACCCATGGCGCGATGCCGTTGGCACAATTATCAATGCAAATGACGATAATGAACGGTATTCTCCTGAACGCCAACCCAAACTGGACATCTTATGTTATCCCTACGCCTGCAGGCATTGCTCTATGGTCTGATGATCTTCGGACATAGTGCACTGGCCGCAGGAGCTCCTTACGATCCCCGTGATGCCGCGACCTTTACGGTGCTGTTCGAGAATGACCTGTTTGGCAACAATGACCAGAACTATACCAGCGGCATACAGCTGAACTGGATGTCACCGGATCTGACGGAGTACCGTGACAGCGACCAGCTGCCGGACTGGGCGGTGCCGCTGGTGGAAAGCCTGCCGCTTATCAATGAACCGGGGCTGCAGCGTAATATCGGCTTCGGCGTGGGCCAGAAGATTTTTACGCCGGAGGATACAGAGCGGGCCGATTTGATCACCGATGACCAGCCCTATGCCGGCTGGCTATACATGTCCGCCGCGTTTCATAACAAAGACCAGTACGATCTCGATACGTTTGAAATCCAGCTCGGTGTCGTCGGCCCCGCCGCCCTCGGCCAGGAAACGCAGAATTTCGTCCACGACCTGCGAGATATTCCCGACGCCCGTGGCTGGGATAACCAGCTCGACAACGAGCCCGGCATTATTCTCATTGCCGAACACAAGGACCGGTTGCTGCAGCAAGACCTGTGGAAACGTTTCGGCTACGACATCATCTCCCTTTATGGTGGCGGCGCCGGTAACGTGCATACCTATGCGGGAGCGGGGGTGGAGGCACGCATCGGCTGGAATGTGCCGGTGGATTTCGGCAGTACCCGCATCCGCCCCGGCGGTGATACCAACGCCCCCGTGGACAGCAGCGACCCGCGGTTCTCGGAGAGCGCGCCGCTCAGCCTGCATGCGTTCGCCGGGGTCACCGGCAACCTGGTATTGCGCAATATCTTTCTCGACGGCAATACCTTCAGCGACAGCCACAGCGTCGACAAGCACCTGCTGGTCGGCGATTTCGCCGTGGGAGTCAGTCTGGTCTACCGGCGGCTGAAACTGTCCTACACCCAGGTGTTTCGGACCCGGGAATTCGACCAGCAGGAGGACAGCCACGAATTCGGTTCCGTAAGCCTGTCCTACACCGTACTGACGATCGGATTTTTAGGGAGGCTCTGAATAATTTGTCATTTCGAGCGCAGCGAGAAATCCTTGTGCAAATAGCTCTTTGTAAATCAATAAGTTAAAGATTTCTCCCGTTGGTCGAAATGACATGCGGGGATTATTCAGAGCTTCCTTAGTTATTTAATTCAAGAAGTTAACTTATAATCAGTAGATAATTACTTTAATTTTATTAATCAACATTATCCTCTAATTTGCTGAATGCCTTGATTTTATCTCCCTGATTGACTATTAAATAGGGAGGCTGCTTATCAGCGGTCTGGCCATTAGCCACACGGGGAGACAGGGTATGCAAACCGACACCGCCGTAGACCAGCAATCCGGCCCGTTTCAGCACCGGGCCTCAGGTTTTCTGCGCCATCCCGATATCTATCCCCACGGATTACGGCCACTGCCGCCCTGGCAGCAGTGGCGCCAGCACAAAAGGCCCTGCCGCGGCATGGGCATCGTCTGCCACAGTCGGCGTCATCTCAGCCCCGGCACCTGGGCCGAATTGACCATCCCGGTACGCGATCAGCAGGAATGCTTTGCCGGCCGGGTCGTCATGGTGCGGGAAACCAGCGACGGCTATGACGTCGGCCTGTGCCTGGAATCGGAAGATGACGGCGCGCGCCTGCGCATCGTTGAACAGTACTGCCATATGGAATGCTATTGCCGGAATGTCGATGACGATGTTCCGAAAAATGGCCACGAGGCGACTGCCCGGGCCTGGGTGGAAAGATTTGCGGCGACCTTCCCCTCCTTGTAGTCACTGACTACCTTGTAGTACCAGATATCACGGCAATCCGGGAACCGGGTTGCCGTTTTTTTGTGTGACATACCAGGCTCCGCAAGCCCGGGCACCGCTACGATAACGGTAACCGGTGATCATTTCGCTTCCCCGGCCAGCGGCTTTTCCATAAAGTACGCAACATGGAAGAACAGCATCGGAATGCACTCAAGCCCGGCTCACGCTTGCAGTGGTATCAGATACTGAAGGTACTCGGCCAGGGCGGTTTCGGCATTACCGATCTCGCCACGTGACAACAACCTGAACATCCAGGTTGCAATCAAGGAATACCTGCCGAATGAACTGGCATTGCGCGAGGGCGATGCCACCGTGCATCCCATCTCCCGATACCCATGGCGATCGCTTCGAATGGGGCCGGTCGCGGTTCCTGGACCAGGCCAGGCTGCTGGCCGGCTTCGATCATCCCGCCATTATTCGCGTTGTAGCCTTTTTCGAAGCCAACAATACCGCCTACATGGTCATGCGCTATGAAGCCGGCCAGAGTCTGCAGCGCGTTCTTGAGCATGGACTGCGACCGGATGAGCAACAACCGGCCGGGCTGCTGCAGCCGCTGTTCGACGGTCTGGATATCATCCACGCCCGCCGCATCATTCATCGCGATATCAAGCCGGACAATATTTTCATCCGTGAGGACAACGGCCCGGTACTGCTGGATTTCGGTTCCGCCCGTCACGCCATCGGCAGTGCCGGGCAGACACTGACGATGCTGGTATCGCCCGGCTTTGCGCCCATCGAACAGTACAGCCGCGACAAGGAAACGCAGGGGCCATGGACCGATATCTATGCCCTTGGCGCCACCCTCTATCGTGCCGTCAGCGGCCAGGCACCGGTGGACTCCATGCAGCGCAGTATCAGCATCCACCATGACGGGCCGGATCCGTTGCGGCCACTGCTGGAATACAGTCCGCCCGGTTTTTCCCCGGACTTCCTCGGCGCCATTGATGCCGCACTCGCCTTCAAGGCCGCGGACCGGCCACAGACCATCGCCGAATGGCGCGCCATGTTTTCCTTCGATACGGATGCCCGGCCTGCATCGATCGCGCTCCCCAGCGATGAGGCACCCACCGAACGCCCGTCGACACAAATGGTGTCTGATTCGGCACCCGGGAATGCTGGCACGGCGCCGGCACGACGGGCTACCGCGGGCCGTCAGGGGCATTTCAGGAAATATGCCGGCATCGCTGCCGTAGTACTCGCCGCGATGACGGCCGGTGGCTGGTGGCTATACCACGCCATCGAACGCGGCGTTGGCACGCAACTGCCGATGCTGCGCGATCCCCTGCTCGGTGGCGGCCGTGGTCCAGTCATGGTGGTCGTACCAGCAGGCAGTTATCTGATGGGATCGACCGGCTACGGAAAGGATTGCGAGGCCGATGAAGGTCCCCAACAAACAATATCAATACCGCAGGCATTCGCCGTCAGCCGCACCGAGATCACCATTGAACAGTTCCGCACATTCATCGAGGACAGCGGCTATATCACCGAGGTCGAACAGACCGGCGGCTGCTACCATCGCACCGATGTCTGGAACCAGTATGCCGGTCTCAACTGGCGCAATCCCGGCTATACCCAGGGAGACGACGAACCGGTTGTATGCGTCAGCCGCCGTGATGCCGAGGCCTATGCCATCTGGTCAACCACCCAGAGCGGGCGTGACTACCGCCTGCCCACCGAGGCCGAATGGGAATACTTCACGCGCGCCGGTACAAAAACCTCGCGTTACTGGGGCGACTGCCGCCGACGCCTGCCGCTATGCCAATGTCGCCGATCAACGTACCGCCAGTCTGATCCCGAACATGTCCGCGCACCCGTGCCGCGATGAATCCATCTTTACCGAATCCGTTCGCAGCTATGAACCGAATGCCTTTGGTATTTACGATACCCTCGGCAATGTCTGGGAATACACCAGCGACTGCTGGGCCGAACGGCTCGACGGACCATGCGCCGGCGGGCCGGCGTACGCGGCGGCTCCTGGAGTTCACCGCCGAAATACCTGCGCTCGGCCAACCGCACCGAGGACACCCGCGGCAGCCGCTCCGACTTCGGTTTCCGGGTCGTTGCCGAGGTCGAGCTCGGTGAAATGAGCGAGGAATAGTCCCCATCACGAACAATGCGAAGCATTCCCTGCCCCTTCTCCCCGTGGGAGAAGGAAGGATGAGGGCCCATAACCAACAGTGCGCAGCACACCTTGTCCCTTCCCCCTTCGAGGGGAAAGGAAGGATGGGGGCTGAGTCAACCAACAGTGCGCAGCACACCTTGTCCTCCTCCCTCTGGGAGAGAGAAAGAGTGAGGGCATAACCAGCAGCGCGCCAGCGCACTTCATCTCTTCCCCCGCTTGCGGGGGAAGGAAGGATGGGGGTAATCGCAGCACACCCTGCCCCATCAAATTTGGCCATTCACCAATTTACTGGCAACTGACCGCACAAGAGATGGTCCAATTCTGCACTCGATGAGGAGCATTGTTCCATGCAACTGTACCGACTGATTCTCGTAACTGCCCTGTGTGTCCTTCCCATTTCCGGCTTCAGTGCCGATACCGCCAGGGCTACCTTCGGCGGCGGATGTTTCTGGTGCATGGAGCCGCCGTTCGACAAACTTGACGGCGTTATCGAAACCATTTCCGGCTATGCCGGCGCATGTTGAAAACCCGACCTATGAACAGGTGTCGGCCGGCGGCACCGGTCATGTCGAGGTCGTCCAGATTACCTATGATCCGGACACAATCACTTACGCGGAATTGCTCGACGTCTACTGGCCGGTAAACCGATCCCACCGATGCCGACGGCCAGTTCTGCGATCGGGGCGAGCCCTACCGCCCGGCTATCTTCTATCACGAGTCGGAACAGAAACGCCTGGCCGAAGCCAGCAAGGCGGAACTGGAGAAAAACAAGTCGTTCGAGGGGACAGTAACAACGAAAATTGAACCACTAAACAACAGCTTCTATCCGGCCGAGGACTATCATCAGGATTATTACGAGAAAAATCCAGTTCGGTATAAATTCTACCGCTATCGATGCGGCCGTGATGCACGACTGGAGGAGTTATGGGGAAAGAATTAGCGGAAGTCATTTAACGCCGTGGTTCAGATGCGGCTGGCACGCGCAGCGGGTCTGACGTCACCTGCAACCACTTGTTAGACGGCATGTCCCTGACTCCGCAGGCGCAATTTCTCGAAAAACAGTTATCGAACAGGCGCGATTCCAGACCCAAGCGCTACTCAGCTAGTGGTATAGTCGTAACAGATTCATTGTGAGCGCTTGAATATATGCTCAGTGCAGTCACTGTAAGCAGAATCAGTCCCATGCCGACAATCTGTAGTGCAGCCAGGCTTTCATGTAAAACCACGACGCCGAACAGCGACGCGGTGACCGGCTCGACCATCGCCACGATCGACGCCACAGCCGGCGCGGTATGGTTCAGGCCGACGATATAGAGAATGAACGACAATCCGGCGCCAAGCACCCCGAGCACGGCGAACAGTGGCCAACTCGGCGTGCTCAGCACTGCCACGGTCTGGTCGGCATCGCCCGGCCAGATGAGTATGGTGACGAGTGCCGCGAACGCGATCACGAGAATCGCCTGCGGGCTGCCGTGCGGTGCCGCATACTTGAAGCCGAAAATAAATACCGCATAGGACAGCCCGGAAAGCAGCCCGGCGCCGGCGGCGATCGGCGTGACGCCGCCCGCTCCAATATCGTAAATACCTGTAAGCAGCACGACGCCAAGCATTACCATCGCGATCGCGGCCCACTTGAAGCGGAGTGGGTCTTTCGAGCTTGAGTGTGAAGGACACGAGATAGACGAACACCGGTGCGCAGTACATCAGGGTCGCCGCAACCGCGACACTGCCCTCCGCGATGCTCACGAAATAGAAAGCGAAGTTGCCAGCTACGCCGACACCGGCGATCGCCGACCAGAACCATAATCGGCGACTTGCCAATCCGCTGCCGCGCGGGCGCAACGCCAGCCAGACGAGAACGAACAACAGCCCGATCGCGCCCCGGTAGAACGACACCACGAACGGGTCCCAGCCCTGGGCCGTGAGAATGCCGCCGATCCCGCCTGATAGCCCCCAGCATAGTGCCGCGAGTACCACGAACGTGGTACTCAGAGTCACCATTTTGTCTGATGAAATTAGGCCCATCGGGGGAGGCGAATCCCGTACCATTCTGCAAATCCTCTACCATTGGTCCCAGGTGAATTCCGAACCGCAGATCTATCTGGCAGACAACATTTTTTGAGTTGCCAACGCATTAGGTCAACGATACATATGCTGCCTAAACAGTGATTATCCGCAGTGTCCACTTTGCTGATTTCAATATCACAGGCTGACATTGCTCCGGTCATTCAGGCGTATAAGGCCCTGAAAAATATTGGCAAACCAGTACGGGCTGCATTATATGGATTGCTTCACCATGCTCGCAATAACGGCAAATTCGCGGCGGTGTCACTGCTCCCACGTATAGAATATTGTGGGAGCCGATTGTATCGGCGATAAATCCTGCTATATCAATCGCAGATTGCAATCCGCTTCCACAACCATACTCCAAGCACCGCTTAACCAATTAACCAATCACCAATCACTATTTACTATTCACTATTCAACCAGTTGCTTGAACAGCGACGACTCGCGCTTGAAAAATCCCTCGGTGTGAAACGATTCTGCCAGCCGGTAATGCTCGTAATCCAGATGGTGACAGAATTCATGCAGCAGTGTACGCAGGAAGGTCTTGAATGCGACAACGCGCTTGTGCTGTGCTGTCCGCATCCACAGGCTGATAACGGCACGCTTGCGGCCGTACGCCGCTTCGTATAAACCATGCAGTTCCGCATAGTCATTATGCGGCCTGACGGCAAGGACTTTCACGGTTACCGGTACCACGCCCAGGTCGGCACACAGGCCCGCGGCCAGTCCCTTGCAGGCCAGTTCCACCGCCCGCCGGTCGTCGTTGGCCAGAGCCCGGCGCAGTATCGGTACGCCCGGCCGCAGGGCCTGCGGCATTTTCAGTGTCACGTCGATCAGCTGATCGCTCTGGCGATATAATCCGCCTGGTGACGCTTCGACAGGCGATGGTAATAGTCGAATGGCATGACGAATATTCCTAAGGTAATTCCTGAAAATATTGTCATTTCAAGCGAAGCGGAAAAACCTGTCGACATGACGGCTCTTCTGAAAAGATTTCTCGCGGCGGCCGAAATGACAGAATGCCGCAGACAAGTTTCGGGAAATCTGAGATGACAACGAATCAAACAGGAAAGATATGAACCGATCCGAATTGCTTCAAGTGGTGAGCTTGCGGTAGATATCGGCGACCTTCAGCGGCAGCTGGCTGACCTGGTCGATGACGGCGTAATTGGCGGGCCCGTACATGTGCGGCAGGTAATCGCCGCCCTCACTGTCGATGGTGATGCAAAAGGCGTGTATGCCGTCACGGCGGGCCTCGATCAGCGCCCGGCGCGTATCCTCGACGCCGTAGCGGCCGCGGTAACTGCCGTAATCCTCGGGCTTGCCGTCCGACAGCGTCACCAGCAGCTTGGTGCGGGCCGGTACCTGGCGCAGCAGACCGCCCAGATGCCGGATGGCCACACCCATGCGGGTATAGGTCTGCGGTCTGATACCGCTGATGCGATCGCGCACGGTCCGGCCGTAAACTTCGTCAAAGTGCTTGATGTGATAGATCGCGCAACGCGTATGGGTGCGACCGGAAAAACCGTAAATGGCATAGCGATCGCCCAGTGTTTCCAGTGCCTCGCACAACAGTACCAGTGACTCGCGCTCGGCATCGTTGACCCAGCCTCGTGTCGAGCCGCTCATGTCGACCATAAGCATCACGGCGATATCGCGATCGACACGCCGGTGGCGGCAGTAAACACGGTCGTCCATTTCGGCGCCGCGGACAAAGTCAGCGTGTGCCTCGATCAATGCATCGATATCGATATCGTCACCATCCGCCTGACGGCGCAACAACCGGTCTTCACCCAGCACCGCCTCGAAGCTGCGGCGGATGGATTTCAGCGGTCCGCGGTATTTCTGCAGTGTCTGCTGAATGAAATACGGATCGCCGGGCTGAACGGTATGTTCCTGCAGCAGGCAGTAATCCTCGCGGTAACGCTGGCGATTGTAATCCCATTCCGGATAGCTGAGTGCACCGTCGGCATAATGCAGTGATTCCGTATCATAATCGCGAATCGCGGTACCGACTCGGCATCGGCGTCATAGGGTGTGTCGCCGGCCGTTACCGGATAATCTTCCGGCACCTCGCCCAGATCCTGCCGTATCGATGTCAGCAGCCCACGCACATCCGGTGGTGTCTGCACCCGGCGGCCCTCGTATTCAAGCTGTGGCGTAACCTGGCGTTCACCGGCCGCATAGTCGCCCTCTGCCATCGAGAACTGGCCGCCAGGCTTCGGCGCATCGGTCATTTCGTCGTTCTGTTTCGTGTTCTCGCGGTTGCTGTCGCCGATGACGCGCTGCTCGAGTTCACTCAGCGAGCGCCGCAGGCGATCACGTTCGGTCGCCACGCGTCTGCGCAGCAGTTTGCGTACCCGGTCGGGAAACATGACACCGATATAGCACGGTGCCTCTGGCAGGGGTTCATCACGCAGCGTATCGATCGGTTCAAGACTGTCGGCAGCGGTCGCATCTTCCATCGTCAGGCGCTCGATAGCCACACTCCATGCACGGCTCGGCGCGGTGCGATCTATCCTGCCTGGGCCGAATTCAGCGCCTGCAGGCTGCGCGCGAGTCCCGGCAGATCCCGCGCCAGGCAGGCCTCGATCCGGTAACACTCGAGTTGCGCATATAACTGAATACTGGTGGTGGGATCCGGTAATCGCGAAAGCTGTTCCAGTGGCTTGAGCTGCCAGGTGCCGTAGCGGTTCTGCGCCCACTGATAGACGGTCTGCGCCGTCAGCAGCCGGCGGTTCAGTTGCTGATTACGGAAATAGCGTATGTTCGCCGGCAGGTATATCGATTCCGTATCGGTGTAGGCAGACGCGGCCTTCCCCGATTCATCTGCGGCAATGGTTAGCGGCCTGCCACCGAGTCCGATAATCAATGGCTGCAGAACGCCGAGTTCGCTGTCGAGGCTGACCTGGATATGGCGTTCGGCGTATTCCCCGGCAAAGGTTTCCAGATCCTCGATAACGCTGATGGCATAACCGAGGCCGCGCTTGTCGTAGGCATCCATTGCCCGGATCAACCAGGCCTCAACGCCGGCCATATCCATGAGTGACAGCGCCTGCACTGCGTGGGTGGCAAAAACCCGTGCCAGTTCCGAATCGCTGCGTGCGATCACATCCACCCAGTGAATGATGAACCGGCACTGTGCTTCATCGAGTTCGCAAATGGCGGTATATACCCGTTCACCATCTCCATGCCGTGTCAGCAGGGCACGCACGCGCTGCAGCCTGGCGCGACTGACATCGGGGATCGACACGCTATCATCGTGCAATGCCTCACCGTCACCGGGACGGCTGACCATTTCACGCAGTATCCAGCGGGAATCGGGGTCCATTGGTTGATTCGTTGATTGGTTGATTGGTTGATTGGTTGATCGGTTGATTGGTTGATTGGTTGATTGGTTGATTGGATAATCGCTTAAAACAGGATCATTCAAGCCCTAACCTTGTCAAGAGTCCAATTACTAATCACTAAGGAAGCTCTGAATAATCCCCGCATGTCATTTCGACCAACGGGAGAAATCCCTGTCTCGACCACAGGGAGAGATCTTTCCATAAAGGTCCCTCGTTGCGCTCGGGACGCCTTCGAAGGTCCCTCGCTGTGCTCGGGACACCTTCGGTGATTTCTCGCTGCGCTCGAAATGACAAATTATTCAGAGTCTCCCTAATTAACCAATCAACCAGTAAACTAATGAACCAGTTAACTAATAAACTGAAGCAATCAATTCCCGTATCGCTGCCAGCATATCCGGGTCATCGGTCAATGCCTCGGCAATGGCGCTCTGACAGGCGACGGCCGGTTTCACGTCACAGACTATCAGTTTGCCGGCATTGACCAACAGTCGCGTGCTGGCACCTTCATCCAGGCCGTTGTCCTTCAGGTTTCGCGTCATATGACCAATTTTCACCAGCCGCTCAGCGGTTTCGCCGTCAACGCCCGACTCCCTGGCAATGATCTCCGCTTCCAGTTCCACTCCGGGATAACCGAATTCCAGTGCTACAAACCGCTGGCGCGTGCTCTGCTTGAGATCCTTGAGCACACTCTGGTAACCCGGGTTGTAGGATACGGTCAGGGAAAATTCCGGCGGTGCCGCGACGACCTCGCCGAGTTTATCGATCGGTAACAGTCTGCGATCGTCGCATAACGGATGGATCACGACTGTCGTGTCCTTGCGCGCCTCCACGATTTCATCCAGGTAACACAGACTGCCTGAACGCACGGCGCGGGTCAGTGGGCCGTCCACCCACACGGTTTCACCGCCCTTGACCAGGTAACGGCCGACCAGGTCGGAAGCCGTCAGATCGTCATGACACGATACCGTGATCATCGGCCGTTGCAGATACCAGCTCATGTATTCCATGAACCGGGTCTTGCCACAGCCCGTGGGGCCCTTGAGCAACACCGGCAACTGATTGCGCCAGGCAGCTTCATAGACTGCGATTTCGTCCCCGATCGACTGATAATAAGGCTCGTCGAGAATAGCGTATTCTTCGGTTTTGATAGCGCGTGCGGTCATGTTTTCCGGGATCCCGGCAGAATCAAACCAACGCCCATCATAACGGCTTGAGCATGCATGTTCACGTCGCGCTGGCAACGCCGGTCCCGACGTAGTCCGCAATAGCCGGCCGGATTTTTTGCCAGATACTGCTGGTGATAGTCCTCGGCGTAATAGAACGCCGGCGCCGGCTGAATCTCCGTGGTAATGACACCCAGGCGATCCGTATGCTAATGCCCTGCTCTATATTCAGCACGACTGCTTTCCGCGATCTGCTGCTGTTCATCGTCAAAAGTATAAATGGCTGAACGGTATTGCGTGCCGACATCATTGCCCTGGCGCATGCCCTGGGTGGGATCATGCGCTTCCCAGAACGTGCGCAGCAGTTTTGCGCAGTCGTTTCAGCCGATCCACTGCCAGGTCAAAGACGACGAGTCGCGACGCTCCGGGCAGCTGACCCCGATTACAGACCGCATGCCGGCTTACTTCATATGTGGGATTCGGTGTATGGCCGCCGGCATAGCCAACTGCCGTTACGTAAACGCCGATTCTCATTGCCAGAATATGCGCTCGGCTCCCCAGAAGCAGCCGAGCCCGAACACAGCCTGCTGCATGCCGGCGGGAAACGGCGGCTTCAGCGGATGCCCGTTGACATAATGCCGGCCGCTGATGCTCAGTGGCTGGCTACGGCCCGGCAGGGCTTCAGAGGCTGTCGGCAGGGTGGTTGATTTACCGGGAAATAACATCATCTATCCCTCTGCAAATGAGAATAATCATGAGACCGTACCGCCGTCTACGCCCGTGGTTCAACGCCAATCACCCGCAACAAACCGCGGCGCAAACGGGACATGCAAGCTCTCGGCGGGCGCGGTCTCATGACATACTTATATGACATCCAGGGCGGGGCCACAGCCCCGTCACAACCTCGGTAATCATCGACATGGCACTGGAAACAATCGTCTCCGCCGCCGTATTCTGTGGTGAATTCATCACCACCCCGCTCCACGGGCGCCCTGCTGCCAAGCTCCCGCCCGGCTGCGCCAGCGCTGTGCCTGAATCGGATTACCGAAGGCGGGTCCGGTTACGTGGTTGAACTGGGCGCCGGTACCGGTGCCATTACCCGTGCGCTGTTGTCACGGATCGATAATCCCGAGCGTCTTGTCTGTATCGAACGCTCGCCGGTGCTCGTGGACCTGTTGCAGAAGCGATTTCCAACGATACGCGTGATCGAAGGCGATGCCAGGCAGCTCGACAGCCTGCTCCGTGCCCTCTGGGCCCCGACGCCCGGGTCGGCCATATCGTTTCCAGCCTGCCGCTGCGTTCCCTGGCGCCCGCCTGCGCGGATCGTGCCAGCAGGTATACCGGGTGCTGGCCACCGACGGCCAGTACATCCAGTTCACCTGTCGCGTGGGTGACCCCGGCGGACAGGCCCCGGCGGGTTTTCGCCGGCTCGGCTATTCGCGCGTCTGGGGCAACCTGCCGCCGGCACGGGTGGATGTTTGCATTCACCGACCGGCCGGGCATCGCCACGGAACTCGCGCCGGCCGGCCTGATCGCTTCCCGTATCTTCCCCACCGACTGCCATTAACCGGCAGTGTATTTCGCTCGAATGTGCTATATTGCGCTGCAGCAAATGCACGTTACAATGCGTGCAATATTTACCTTCTGGAGTTAGCCATGGAAATCAAAAATCAGGTAGCCGTCATTACCGGTGCCGCCAGTGGCATCGGCCGCGCCGTCGCCAATGAACTTGCCGCCAACGGTGCCGGCGCCATCGCCATTGTCGATCTCACCGATGAGGTCCACTCGGCTGCCGATGAGGTCAACAAACAGGCCCGCCGCGAAGTGGCCGTCCCGTTCCAGGGCAACGTGACCGATGAAGCATTCCGGCGCTCGGTGTTCGAGCACATGAACAAGGAACACGGTATTGTCACCATTTGTGTACCGGCGGCCGGGATCACGCGCGATGCGCTGGCGGTCAAGGTCGACAAGGAAACCGGCAAATCGACAATGTATGACATCGACAAATTCCGCGAGGTAGTCGAGGTCAACCTGATCGCGCCCATCTATTGGGGCTTGGAGATGGTCGCCTGGATTGCCGAGGACCGCGCCACCCACGGCAAGCGCGATCGACGCATCCGATGAAACGGTCCCAGGCACCGCCAGTCGTTATCGGTTCGATTTCCTCACAGGGCAACAAGGGCCAGATAGCCTATGCCACGACCAAGGCCGGTCTTGAAGGTGCCGCCGCGACCCTGACCATGGAGGCCATTTTCCATGGTGTGCGCTGCGGTGTGATCCATCCCGGCTTTACCGATACGCCGATGGTACGGGCGCTGGGTGATGAATTCATCGAAAAGCATATTCTGCCGCATACCCAGCTCAACCGATTGATAAGGCCACAGCAGGATCGCCGGGTGCCGTCTGCTGCATCGATCGCGCAACTGCCGCCATCCGGTGGCGGAATACCGGGCCGACGCCGGCTGGCATCCGGCACCTTGAGGGAAACCTATTCTTCCTGAATATCGCTGAGCAGGCGCCGGGCCGGGGCAAAATCCTGGTCCGCCGCCACGGCTGGCCGCCAGTGCATGCCCTGCTGCATATCCTCGTCGACGCCACGGCCCTCGAAATAGCTGCCCGCCAGCGCGAACTGCGCATTCGGATCACCCTGCTCGGCGGCGCGCCGGAACCACTCGGCGGCGGCACCATCATCCCGCGGCGCGCCGCGGCCTTCACTCAATAACACGCCCAGGTTGTACTGCGACTGCGGCTCGCCCTGCTCCGCCGCGCGCCGGTACCATGTCACTGCTTTTTCGTCACTGGCGGTTACGCGATGCCCTGTTCATGCCAGGTACGCCCGTACGGCCCTGGGCGATGGCGTATTGCTGTTCGCCGACGGCGAAACCGTTCCGCCGCGACGGCGGCATCGCGTCCGCCGCCGCTGCCGTCAAGGTAACATTCACCCAGCAGATACTGACCGCCGGCATGACCCAGCTCTGCGGCCTTTTCAAACCAGTCACAGGCCTGCACTGCACTGGCCGACACACCGCGGCCGGCAAGAATCATCTCGCCGAGATTGATCATGGCATCGGCATCGTCCTGCTGCGCCGCCTGGCGGTACCGGTCGAATGCCCGGGCATTGTCCTGTTCGACACCACGGCCGATGTCGTAAAGAGTAGCCCAACTGCATCTGCCTCGATATGCATCCTGGTCCGCGGCCTTGCGAAACCATTCCGCCCGCCGTCCGCACATCCTGTTCAACGCCGATACCGATTCAGGTACAGACGAGTGCCAGGTTGTTCTGGGCATTAACGTTACCGTCCGCGCCTCTTCGGTGCGGATGTTCCGGGTTCGGATCCGGGTCCGTTTTGTCGGCGGCCGCTAATGACTGTTTAACAAGACACCGGCGAGAAGGGAGATCCCTGAGAGTATTAACAAACATCAAACGATTAACCTGTTATTTAAACGGCATCATACTGTCACGACAGGCGTCATGGAAAGAGGACGCCACCGGCAACATCGTGGCCCATAATAGAAGCCTTCATCACGCGCCGGGACCGGCGCGACGGATAAAGTTCACGGCCCGCCAGCGCCTGCACCCGCGGAATCAGGCTGCCCGGCGATAGCCGCCTGCCACCGGGCAGGCCGGCTGATATGATACCCGGGCTGTTACCCACAGGCGGGCGGGTGCTAAGCTGATCAACCAACGGGGATATTCCACCAATTAGCGTACAGGCTTTTAAAACAGGCCGAACCGCTTGATTTTACTGATAATATCCTATGTTGCTGTCTGCTGCTGCACCGGCATATCCGGCGCAGGGTTTATTATTGTCTCCAATATGGTTCAGGGTTGATTTCAGGAAGGAGCTGCTGTGGCAAAACCCATAAAGCGCTGTCTGATTATTGATGATGATGAATCGTTCCGGCAACTGATTACCCGTTACATCAATCTCATTCTGCCCGACACTATAGTCGAGGATGCGAACCAGGCCGTCGGCGGGCCGCCGCCGCTCGACTTCGACTGGACGGGCTGCGATCTGGTCATCCTGGACTATTTCCTCAACGCCTCGCTGACGGGCCTCGACCTGCTGAATGAATGGAAAAATCAGGAAAACTTTCCGCCCGTCATCATGATGACCGCCGCCGGCAGCGAGGATATTGCCGTTCGTGCCATGAAGACCGGCGTACAGGACTACCTGCGCAAGCAGAACCTCACCCGGGAAAAGCTCAGGCAGGCCATCGAAGACGCGCTGAAATCCCACGAAAAAGAACATGAACGCCGACTGGCCAATACCCAGAACAACCAGTCATTCAACAAGGCACTGTTTTACAAAAAGCTGGAACAGCCCGTCGAAAAAGGTCGCCCGGCCCCCGTTTTCTTCCTGATCGAACTCGATCAGTATATTGAACTGGGCGAGGATCGCGGCATCATCGTGCAGGACAGCCTGTTGCGGCATCTCGCCAAGATCACATTCGATTCCTTCAACGACGAAAATTACCAGGCCAGTATCACGCGCATGAGCGATGCCACGATAGGTCTGCTGTTCAACCCCCAGGCCGATACATCGCTGGAGCAGGAACTGAAGAAACTTTCCGATTTGCTCGCCGGCGATGCCTATGAGTATGAAGATGAGCTGATTCCCTATACTGTCAGCATTGGTGCCGTGCGCCTGTCTGATGCCGGTAATTCGGCCAGCGACGTCATCCGCAGTGCCCGTACGACCTGCAAAAAGATCAGGGAGCACGGCGGCAATGATTACGCGATTTATCAGCCCGAGAAAACACAATCGTCTGCAGGCGTTAAAAAGCCTGCGCCCGCCGGGGACGACCAGGCAAAGGCGGCGACGGCAAAAGAACAGGACAAACCGGCCTCCGACCGAGGCAGATATTCGCAGCCGTCATCCGCACCCGCTCCTGCAGTAAAGGACAAGCCACGGCCCGATACTGAAAAGCCGGCACCCGCGGCAAGACCGGAAAGCGGGAATCCACACCACGGAAACCCGCACAGGGAACCACCCATAAGAAACCGACAGAGGCAACTGCATCCGAAAGCAAACCCGCCGGCACCGAACCGCCAGCCGCACAAACAAGGCCGCCGCTGTCGGAAAAAGACCTGCTGGAAATGACCCTGGAGCTGCCCGCCGAGAAACTGCATGACACCGGGGCGGCCGGGGATGCGAGTGCGGATAGTACCGGAAACGATATCGATATCATGCAGGCCTTCGGTGACAACCGCATGATTCAGTATTACCAACCTGTTATGCCGTTATCGGATACCGCGACAGAATCCGGCAAAGAGTTTTACAGTATTCGCGTCCGCATGGTCGATACAAATGGCGAGATCGTTCCAGCCGAACAGATTGTCAATGATCTGAAAAACGCCCGGAATCAGAAACTGCTGGACCGCTGGATGCTGCGCCAGACGGTCAGTCGTATCGTCAGTTTCAGTCAGAACAACCGGCAGATACCCGAATTCATTATCAAGCTCAGCGAAGAATCGTTTGCCGATGCCAACCTGTTCCAGTGGCTGCAGAACAAACTGTTGAAACAGCTCGGTAAACTGGAGCCGGGAAAATCGATAATAATCGAGGTTACCGCGGAGACCTACCTCGCCCGGGAGCGCCAGGTTGAAGCGCTGTTCCGGTTCCTGCGCCAAAGCTACGGTTTCCGTTTCACCCTGTCTTCATTCAACGATATTGAACAGCTGAACAGCTGTATCGACAAGGGTAAATTCAATATCTACAAAATCAGCCAGAAGCTCTTGACCGAGATCCAGTCCGGACAGTCCGATCCCACGGCAATCCCTGATCAGATTTCACCGCCTGAGACAAAAGGGTGTGCTCGTTGTCGCCACCTTTATCGAGGATGCCGGCATGTTGACCCAGGCCATCAACTGCGGTGCTGATTTCGCGATGGGCTACTTTATCGGCGAGCCTGTCGATAATATCGGTGATATGACGCAGATAGAATCCTTCGAAATTACCTGACCGTACAGTGCGGTTATATACTATCGGCCACAGCAACCATTCATTGGATGTTTTTACTGACTGGCTCGTGGTCCATGGCATTTCGCTGCTATTCGATATCCGCCGCTATCCCGGCTCACGCCGTTTACCGCAACTCAACCAGGGTAGCCTGCGCCGCGGGCTTGCGGCAGCCGGGATCGATTATCACTGGTATGGTGAATCGCTCGGTGGCAGGCGTGAAGGCGGTATCGACACAGACGGTCTTGAAGCGCTGCCGGAAGGCGCTCTTCGGAATTTTGCCGCACATATGAATTCAACAGCCTTTCGCGTAGCCATCGACGAAAGTCTGAGACTGGCATCAGTCGCACCCGCCGCGTTCATGTGCGCCGAACGCGATCCCGGCCGCTGTCACCGACAGCTGATCAGTGATTACCTTGTACTGCAGGGCCACGAGATACTACATATCACCGGCATGAACAGCACCATGCGGCATCAGCCGAATCCGGTGGCCCGGCTCGAGGCGGACAGAATCTATTACGACCGGGGCACGCAACCTGAGCTGGACTGGTGAATGGTGAAACGTGAAATGTTAAACGTATCTCGTGCAGGAGCGCAGCTTGCTGCGCGAATGGCCAGATCGATGATTCGCTCGACAAACCAGGCTCCTGCCGGGAACTTTTCAGAATTCTCTATCGTAAAATTCACGATTCACGATTCACGATTCACGATTCACGATTCACGATTCACGATTCACGATTCACGATTCACGATTCACGATTCACGATTCACGATTCACGATTCACGATTCACGATTCACGATTCACGATTCACGATTCACGATTCACGATTCACGATTCACGATTCACGATTCACGATTCACGATTCACGATTCACCGTTCACTTCATTATCGAACCAACGGTATATCCCAGACTGCCGGCAGCAGCATGATTGCTGCAAACAGCATTACCCCGCCCCATAAGCCCGCTGTCTGCCGGATCGCCATGCATAATGCCTTAGTAACGTACCAGCAGACGGTAATACCGGCCGTCAGTCTCTACCACCCAGGAAACCGCGCCGCCGGCCAGCCATTCATTCAGCGCGATGGCCTCCGTCTGATCCACCTTATAGGGTTTGTCGGCCTTGCTGACCGGCATTCCCGGCTGTTCGATCGCGGCAGCGATGTCACTGAAATAACCGTCACTGAAATCATCGGCGCTAATGGAAAAAACACGTTCACCCTTTTCGGGCTCTTCAATCTGCATGGCAATCAGTCTTGGTTGCAGTACCTTGTAACCCTCTGCAGCAAGATCGGCATCCGCCCGTCTGACGGCCTCTGTCCGGTCCAGTCCCTGGCGTTGATACCCCTCAATCAGGGCATTGCGTTTCTCCACCACCCGCGCCTGCATGGCGACAGCCTCCCGCCGTGACAAATCCTCCAGCAGTGTGGCCGGTATGCCATCGGGATACAGCCGGCTGAATTCATTATTCTGCAGCAATACCTCGTAATCCTCATTGTTGATCGTAGTCACGATGGCTGCCGGGAAAAACCCGTCACCGGGAACGGCGATCAATTCACGCATCTGGCTGAGAATGTTGTCGGCCCGGCCGGTAAACAGTTTCTGCTGTCGTTTCAGTTCAGAATCATCGGCGGCCCTGTCTGTCGGTACACTGATGTTGACAGTGAAATTGAGACCGGCACCGGTATTCAGCGTCGCCAGCAGAACACCGAAGGCGCTGCTGCGCGGTGCATTGATAAACCGGCCGGCGACCGGCGTATCCGTCCAGGTCCGCAGCGTGCGCAGCTCGCCGGTATCCGGATGCAGACGCCGTATACTAACGCGATCACTCCAGACCCAGGTCCAGTTGGGTGCGTCCAGCGTTTGCCAGTCAATACCGATCAGCAACCCGCGGGCCTCGCGTTCGACAAAATAGACAGCGCCGTCGGGGCCCCATGCCGGGGCGAAAAAGCCGCGCTGCTGTTCATAGCGAACCAGTCCGGCCGCTGCCACGCCTGCGAGCAACACAACCAGAACGAGCAGGCCAATCAGTAATTGCCGCAGGTAAAAGGGCCAGTGACTGGCATGGACGACAATAGGCTGTGTCTTTGTCGGATCGTGCCTCATTATTCAGGCCTGGTTGACAATATCGTTTGCATTAACACTTATGCACCGCGCACTGACCATCGGTAATGTTCCATGCCAGCGGCAACCAGATAGGCCACCAGCGCGGCCGCCAGGGAAACGATATACGGCGTACTCCAGCCATAAGCATACTCACCGAAGAACCAGACAATGGCACCGGTCAGCAATGCCGCATAGGCGGCATAGCGGCCGCCGACAGCCGTGAACAGTCCGATGACGCCACAGATGAAAACACCGGCGGTGCCAAACGATACCGCGGTGGCGATGAGGTCGTATACACCCTGCGCCTGCAGGGCCAGCAGATAGGCAATCAGCCCCAGCCCGACGACGGAGAACCGTGCCACGAATAATTTGCCGTGCTCGCTTGTCGAGGGCCGGAGCGGTACCACGATGTTGTGTGAAATCAGGCCGCCGGCAGCCAGCAGTGCACTGTCCACCGTCGACAGGATCGCCGAGATCAGCGCCCCGGTGAAAACAATGTAAGTGAACGTGGACAAATAATCGCGCGCCAGCGTTGGCACGATCTGTTCCGGATCAGCCAGGCCTGGCACCAGTTCCGGGCCGACCAGGCCCAGGTAGACCGGCATCAGGCCTACACTGAAATACAGGATACCGGCCAGGACCGCCGAATTGCGCGCGGTCGCAGCGGATCTTGCACCGAGGATTCGGGCGATGGATTCCGCTGCCAGCGTTGCACCACAGATAGGTATCGCCCAGGATTCGATCAATTCCCAGCGGCTCATGTCCGGAGCACTGAAAAACCGCAGGCGTTCGGCCTGCATCATGTCGATACCCGCCTGGAAACCGCCGATGTGATCCAGTACCGCCAGGTACAGCACCACCAGACCCACTATCAATGCCAGGCCCTGCAGCAGGTCGGTCACCGCCGTCGCCATCAGCCCGCCGGCGGCGGTATAAATAATGACCACCGCGGCGGCGACGGTAATGGCAACCGGCGTGTCGATATCGGAAATGACGCTGACAACCTGGCCGAAGGCGCGGATCTGGGCGGCCGCCCAGAACACGCCGGCAGGCACGACCAGCAGCACGAACAGCCGGCTGACCCCGGTCGAATAGCGCCGGGCGAAAAAATCACCGAACGTCGTGTACTGATTGCGCCACAATTGCGCGGCGAAAAACAATCCAAGCAGGATCAGGCACAGGGCATAGCCGAACGGCTCGGCGGTATCCGCGGACAGGCCGGTAGTGTAAATATTGCCGGCCGAACCGACCACGGTTTCGGCACCGAACCAGGTAGCAAAAACCGTAAAGGTTGCCAACCCCAGTCCCAGGCGCCGGCCGGCGAGCAGGTAGTCCGTTTCACTGGCGATATGCCGTGAGACATACAAGCCAAGCGCGAACTGGACGACAACATAAACGACAACCCCGAGTAAAACCGCATTCACTCCGTTCTCCCGTTATTTTTTGGTCGCTTTGAACAACCGCCCTGATGACGATTTTCTCACTGTGCCCGGGAAACGCGGTGGCCGCGGCACTGCGGCCGGTTCGGGGCGACCATTAATTATTAATCAATGAGTTACAATATCCGCCGACACTGCGGTCAGGGCATCATAAGGTCACTGCGGGCGCCGATGCAAAACCGGTGCAAGGTACCCAAGCGCTGTTTTTCTGATTACACTGCTACCGTTAAAACAGACCCGAAACCGTCTGTCCGCAGAAAAAGCCGGCAACCATAAAATCCGAACGAACAATGCCGCAATCACGAAACATCATTCTGAAAGTCTTTCTCTGGCTGATCATCGCCGTCAGCGGTGCGGCCGCCATAGGTGGTATCGCTCTGCATCGCGGCGAAGCCATCAACAGTGTCTGGTTTCTCGTCGCCGCTGTCTGCGTCTATGCCATCAGCTACCGTTTCTACAGCGCCTTTATCGCCGCCAGGGTACTGGCCGTGGACGCCAGCCGGGCGACGCCGGCGGAGCGCTTCGATAACGGCCGCGATTACATGCCGACCAACAAATGGATCGTCTTCGGCCATCACTTTGCTGCCATCTCCGGCCCCGGCCCGCTGATCGGACCGACACTCGCGGCCCAGTTCGGTTATCTGCCGGGAACGATCTGGATACTGATCGGTGCGGTGATCGGCGGCTGCGTGCAGGATTTCGTCACCCTGTTCTTTTCCATGCGCCGTAACGGCCGATCACTGGGGCAGATGGCACGCGACGAACTCGGTCCGGTCGGCGGTGGGGTCGCACTCGTCGGTGTCATGACCATCATGATTATCCTTATCGCCGTGCTCGGGCTGGTCGTGGTCAACGCCATGAAACACAGCCCCTGGAGCACGTTCACCGTCGGCATGACGATACCGATTGCCATACTGATCGGCCTCTACATGAAAAATATAAGGCCCGGGCGAGTGCTTGAGTCGACACTGATCGGCGTATCGCTGCTCTTGTTCGCGGTAGTAGCCGGTGGCTGGGTCGAACAATGGGGTATCGGCCACTGGTTCGACTACGATGCTCCGACCATGGCACTGATGGTCATCGGCTACGGCTTTGCGGCGGCCGTATTACCGGTGTGGCTGTTACTGGCACCGCGCGACTACCTGTCTACATTCATGAAACTGGGCACAATTTTTGTGCTGGCAATTGCACTGCTTATCGTGCAGCCCGATGTAAAGATGCCGGCGCTGACCCAGTTTATTGACGGAACCGGCCCGATATTCGCCGGCAAACTGTTTCCCTTCGTCTTTATTACCATTGCCTGTGGTGCCATATCCGGTTTCCATTCCCTTATCGCATCCGGCACGACGCCGAAGCTGATCAGCAACGAGAGCGAAGCGCGCTTCATCGGTTATGGGGGCATGATGATGGAGTCTTTCGTCGGCATCATGGCCATGATCGCCGCCTGTGTACTGGAACCCGGCATCTATTTCGCTATCAACAGTCCCCCCGGCGTTGTCGGCGAAGGCACCGCGGCCATCGCCAATATCACCGCCATGGGCTATCCGGTCACCATGGAGCAGATGAACGGCCTGGCCGCCACCATGGGCGAGGATAACCTGTTCGCGCGTACGGGTGGCGCGCCTTCGCTGGCCGTCGGCATGGCCAGTATCTTCGCCGGCGCCTTCGGCCAGATGCTGCCAGCCTTATGGTATCACTTCGCGATCATGTTCGAGGCCCTGTTCATTCTCACTACCCTTGATGCCGGTACCCGCGTGGCGCGTTTCATGCTGCAGGATCTGCTCGGCAACATCTGGCCGAAATTCGGTGAGACCAGCTGGTATCCCGGTGTGCTGATGTCCTCGGCACTGGTCGTCGGCGCCTGGGGCTATTTTCTTTACATGGGCACGATCGATCCACGCGGCGGTATCAACAGTCTCTGGCCGCTGTTCGGCATATCCAACCAGATGCTTGCCGCAATAGCCCTGTGTGTCGGCACTACCATCCTGATCAAGTCCGGTAAACTGCGCTTTGCCTGGGTTACAGGTCTGCCGCTGATCTGGCTGATCGTGGTAACCACCAGCGCGGCCTGGGCCAAACTCTTCAGCCCCGATACGCGCCTCGGCTTCCTGGCCCATGCCGAACAGCTGAGCGAACAACTGAAGGCCGGGCTGTTGTCACCGGAGATGGCCGCCCAGGCACCGCAACTGATCTTCAATGACCGCGTGAATGCCGGACTGACGATATTCTTTCTTATTACCACCTGGGTGCTGGTGTTCGAAACATTGCGGGTATGCTATCGTGAATTAACCGGACGTTCACATCGGCCGTCGTCGGAAGCCCCCTATATACGCACGCAACTGGTCCATGACAGCTAAACTGAAACATCGAGCACGCAACCTCTGGCAGGGACTGCTGACATTGACAGGTGATGACGCCTATCAACGCTACCTCCGCCACTGGCGGCAGGAACATGCCGACAGCGGTGAACGCCCCATGAGCCGACGCGAGTTCTACCTTGCCGAACAGCAGCGTAAATGGAACAAACCCAACCGTTGCTGTTAAATGGTTAACCGGTTAATTAGTTGATTGGTTGACTGGCAACTCCCTGAGGCGATTGCCTCGCAATTTATACCCCTCCCTCTGGGAGAGAGTCAGGGTGAGAGCCAGGATGACTTCCTCATCCTGTTTTTATGCCGAAGGGAGAAGGAACGTTTCATCCGACGCGGATCAAAATTCAACCGATTAACCAATAAATACCATGGCCACTTTATCCGCCTGGCGTCAGCTCGTTGCCAAAGTCCGCACCGAGATCAATGTCTACCGTCGCGTCCTGAAACACCCGCGTACACCATGCCTGCCCCGCTGGCTGCTGGGATTCGCGTTGCTGTATCTCCTGTCTCCCGTCGACCTCGTGCCCGACTGGTTCCCGATTATCGGTCAGCTGGATGATTTGCTGGTTGTCCCTTTTCTGATCATCACTGCACTCAAACGCATTCCACCGGACGTTATCGAGGAATGCCGCCGGGATGAAATTACTGCCTGATTAAGTCTCCCTGCGTGCACAGGGCATCTTTAACAATGGGTTCCGGCATGGCGGTGTGTGGTATATGATGGCCTGAAGAGAGGGATTGCCATGGCTACAGAAACCCCGGACAAACCGTACTATATGCGCCGCCTGGCCGAATACCTGGCCTGCGCACCCGGGACGATCAAGTCCGCCCTGCAACGTCAGTCAGCCACGGCAGGCACCGATGGCCACACCAGGCGCCTGGGGGAGATCCTCCAGGAACTGGGATCGGTCACGGCGGATGAGCTGGAAAGCGCGATCAAGCGCCAGCGCGTTGACCGGTTACGCAGGTGTTATGTTTTTTCCTCCCTGAGCCAGCCGGAGCTGACTGCGCTGAGTACGCGCTTTCACGAAGTGAGCGTGCCGGAAGGTTACCAGTTCATCATCCAGGATGAGGAAGACCCGACCCTGTATATACTGGCGACCGGCAAGGCGGAAGTCTACAGAACCGATATTGATGGCAACTGGATGCATATCGCCTATCTCGAGCCGGGCGAACCGATCGGCGAAATGGGTTACTTCCAGAGCGGGCATCGTACCGCATCAGTCAGGGCCATCGAACGCTGCGAACTCCTGTGCGCCAACTACGACGATCTGACCCATTATTTCGAAAACGTACCGCGCGTCGCCCATGCCTTCATGAAACTGGTGCAGGAACGCCAGCGTGAAACGGAACGCATCCGCGAGGCCTTCGATGAAGAGGCGGGGGCTAAGGACTAGGGTTCGGGACCAGGGATTAGTTCCCTGTCTTTAATGCAATTTCATCAAAGCTCGCGGCAACGGGGTGATCCCCGGCCGCCTGGCCGTCCCTTATCAACTGCGTTGTCTGCATGCCTGCGGCGCGTGCCGCATTCAGCTCCTCTACCACGTCCGAAAGGAACAGGATCTCCGCTGACGCATGATACATTGTCGTGGCGATTTTTTTATAGGCGCCGGCCTCGCGCTTGGTACCGATTGTGGTATCGAAATAATGCGAAAACAGCGGAGTCAAATCACCAAAGTCGCTGTGTCTGAATAACAGTTTCTGCGCGGCTACCGATCCGGACGAAAATACCGCCAGTTCCATTCCGGCTTCATGCCACGTCCTGAGATTGCGCGCGGCATCCTCATAGACATGCCCGGTAAAGTCGCCATTTTCATACCCGGTACGCCACATCAATCCCTGCAGGGATTTCAGTACTGTCTCCTTGCGGTCTTCCTGCATCCAGTAATCCAGCAGGTCGATAATCTGCCCTTCATTGGAGATAGCGCTGCTGCTGCTCGAGCAGCCTGTCCAGCAGCTCCCGGACTTCGACATCATTCCTGTGCTGCCGGATAAACCCGGCCAGGTTTCCCCGCGCATAGGGAACAACACTTCGTGCACGAACGACAGGGATGTCGTCGTTCCCTCGATATCGGTAAGTACAGCCTTGATCAATTATGACAACCCTAAACAATGGATCATTGATTATGACCGGTTCGCAATGGGCCGGGGACACTTTTTGAGTCAACGATTCATCTCGATAAAACTGTCGAAATCGGGAAACCGTCTGGAAATGTCACTGCCGGTGAAATTGCCTCACCCAGCCCTCCGGGACCGTAAAGAAGCGGATACATTTAAAATCCGGGCTGGTGCCCATATCGAACCAGTGTGTTGTATTGGCCGGGACACTGATCAGATCACCCTGGTACAGAGCAAGGCATAGACGCTATCGTCGATATGCAAGTAAAACAACCCTTGGCCTTCGACGAAGAAACGCACTTCGAAATCATCATGGGTATGCTCATCCAGGAATTTCTGCCGCATCTCGTCCTTTTTGGGATTATCCGGGCGCAGGCTGATGACATCGACTGACTGAAACCCGTATTGCCGGTTCAGTCTTTCAATATCGTCCCTGTATGCGGCAAGCACTTCCTCCTGATCGGCGTCCGCGGATAACGGCTGATTGGTCTGCCAGCGCTCGAGCTGAACGCCGACCTTTCCAGAGATCCGGCAATGGCATCAAAATCCGTCAGTGTTTCATACTCGCTACTATTATCCTCGGGAAGATGGCTAGTGTTGTCATTGCACAGACACTCCTTGCAGCATCAGTTCACATCGGAAAAGAAAATCAAAGGCCTCGACATGGCGCATGGCATCCGCAACCGTCTGTCCCCAGGTATAAAAACCATGGCCCCGTATCAGGTAACCGTGGACCAGTTCGGCGCTGTCCATCCAGGCGTCGATATCGGCAGCCAGCCGGTCGATATCCTGATCATTCCCGAATACCGGTACGGTAATGCGGCTATCATGGCTCGTGATGCCCTCGAAGGCCTTGAGCAGCTCGTAATCCTCCAGCTCCAGCGGCCCTTCAGCAGTTTCGACAGCAGCGTGGCATGGATGGAATGCGGGTGCAACACGGCGCCGGCATTTCCAACCCGTTGATAAATCTGGATATGTAGCGCGGTTTCCGCCGAAGGCCGGCGATCGTCCAGGGATTGTCCGCGGCTGTCCACGCGCATGATGTCATCAGGGCCGAGATGGCCCTTGTGCCGTCCGGACACGGTGATCGCGATACTGCCGTCATCCAGGCGGGCGGATAAATTGCCGCTGGTGGCCGGCACCATGCCCAGCCCATAGAGCTGGCGGCCGGCCTCAATCAGTGCCTGTGTTGCCTGGTCCTGCGTCATGGCCAGCAGTCGATTCACAATAGCTAAAAGGCATATTGTAAAGCATCAGGAAACCCCGGCCAGCGTCAGACACGCCAAACAGGGGCCATAGTCGCGCGAAACACTGTAGTGTGGCATTAAAAAACCCCGCCTTGGCGGGGTTTTTTAGTTAACAAAGCCGCGGGGTTCAGGCAGCCTGTACGTTAGCGGCGGCCAGGCCCTTCGGAGTCTTCTGCACCTCGAATGACACCTTCTGACCCTCGGTCAGGGAACGGAAGCCACTGCCTTCAATAGCGGAATAATGAACAAACACATCCTTGCTGCCATCATCCGGCTGAATGAAACCAAAACCCTTGCTTTCGTTAAACCACTTTACGGTACCGGTAATCACACTAATTCACCTCAATAAAAATATAGGATAACGCGCAGAGGTGTGCTGATAGAAAATTACGAAATGCGTGCTGATAATTCAGGTGGGCAATTCCGAAATATGACTGTCATCTTATCCACTGCGTAAATTCCAGCATAGGACATCCACAGTATAATTGCCACAGGAATTTGGTGACTGAACTGTGACGAAACGCCAGAAAAAACAAGCCAAATCAAGGAATCTGCTGGCACGTTTCATGCTGGGGCTGGTGCTTGCCTGGCTGACGGTATCGCTGCTGCCGGTACTTGCCTTGCGCTGGCTGCCACCGCCGACCAGCGCGTTCATGCTGCAGTACTGGTTCAGTCCGCAGCCGGCAGCTGAACAGCGTTTTGAGCCGCCCCGCTATCAATGGACTGCCTGGGAGAACATCTCCCCGGCCATGCGACTGGCGGTAGTGGCCGCGGAAGACCAGAAGTTTCCCCATCACCACGGTTTTGATCTTGCCTCCATCCAGGAGGCACTGGGCGATTACATCCGCGGTGATGGACTGCGCGGCGCCAGCACCATCTCGCAACAGGTTGCCAAGAACCTGTTCCTCTGGCCCGACAAGAATATCTGGCGCAAGGGCCTGGAAGCCTGGTTTACCCTCTTGATAGAACTCTGCTGGCCCAAGCAGCGCATTCTCGAGGTCTACCTGAATATCGCCGAATTCGGCCCCGGCATCTACGGGGTCGAGGCGGCCAGCCTGATATTCTTCAACAAGACCGCCGCCATGCTGGAAGCGGACGAGGCAGCCCTGCTGGCCACGGTATTACCGAATCCGGCAGTACAGGACGCGGCCAGTCCCTCCCCCCACATGCTGGAACGTCGGCGCTGGATACTGACACAGATGCAACAACTCGGCGGCCCCCGCTATGTCGAGCGAATGCCCTGAGCATAACCTGGCACAGCCGGGTAATGACAGGCACATTCGGCGCATGATCGCTTCAGGAATCACGAGCGCCTATTGTCCGTCCTGTGCTCACAGCAGGCTACTGCATGTAAGGCTCGATATGTGGCTCCGGCGGCGGGGCATCGGTACAGCCGCCCGCCTGGTGCAGCACCATACGGATCTCGCCGTCTTCCTCGACAAAGGCGTTGGTCGCCACCAGGCGATTGTCGCCCACGCTTTCATAACACACCACGCAGGCATATTTGCCGTAGTCGAATACCTGGACGTTATCGTGACTGATGTCGGGCGACTGCGGCCCGGCCAGTATGCGCTCCCAGCTTTCAAGAATGGATTCGAGATCGGTCAGTGCCGGCCAGCCCGGATGAATGCAGATCACGGGCGAGCGCCGCGCCCACAGCGCATCCATCAGTTCATAATCGGAATTATTAAAGGCCAGGTAAAACTGGTCGTTGGCAAACAGCAGGGTTTCACGGCGCATGATCGATTCCGGTGATTCGATATATCAGGGACACTTCAACCGGCGCATACTATAACGCAACTGGCCGTTCTTTTGTGAACGCGCGAGTGTCGGGACCGCCGCCAATTGCTGTTTCAATGTTTTTGTTTCCGCCGGAAACCGACAGAATGCGGCGACCGCGTTATCCAGCAACGGCGTCCGCAGTACAAATCCGGCCGGCAGCCGCCGCTGGATATCAACGTGGGTGAACCAGGCACACTGTTTCAGGGTCCGGTAATCGGGAAAATTCACGCTGAGCACACCGCGGCGCGTCAGGTGCTTCAACAACAACCGTAGCCAGACGGCATCCATGTCGATGGCCCGCCGCGCCTCGCTGCCTTCTTCCAGGAACAGGTCATCGACAATGAAATCGAACGGCGGGCCGTCATACCCCTGCAGCCATGTGCCCGCCTCAGCCTCATGCAGCTCGATGTTCCTGCCACGCAGGCCGAAATAGCGCGCCGCAACCTTTAAATGCACGGCCGACAGTTCCACGCCGGTAATCCGTTCGGGCTGTATATAACGCTGTAATAAATGAATAACGCTGCCGCCACCGACACCCAGCACCAGCACGCGCCTGATATCGCCCGGGGGCCGGAGCAGTGCCGGCAGAAACAGGCAGTCCCAGACACTGCGCGTAACCGCATGCCGCGGATTGTAATCACTGTGGCAGATACCATTGGTATAGAGCCGGCGCGTGCGACCGGCGCTGCGCACCTCGTAACGGTTACCACCGCTGCGGGTCTGCCAAAGCAATGCCACGTCAACGAACCTGACCGCTGCCGAGATAATATTTCAGCAACGGCCCGATGGTCAGGCCCTGCACGACAATGGAGAACACGACGATGACATAAGTCACCGTCAGCAGGACATCGCCTACCTGGCCGGGCGGCAGCGACAGCACCAGGGCCACGGAAATGATCTGAAACAGTGTCACGGTCAGTGCTCTCTTGCTGTTGTCGAATTCTGCTCAACCGGCTGCAGGCGGGGTTATTGTAACAGCCCGGCGACAGTTGCATTCGCATAGCAAGCGTCGCATCCTCATGTTCCGGCCATTCCTGCGGAGGCAATACCATGTCGAGTGCTGACAGCCTGGAATTCGGTAATCTGACGATCGAGTGCCGGCAGGGTGATATTACCGAACAGCCGGACATGGATGCCGTGGTCAACGCCGCCAACGCCCAGCTCATGCCCGGCGGCGGCGTCGCCGGCGCCATTCACCGCCGCGCCGGCAGAAGCCTGGCGGAAGAATGCATGCCGCTGGCGCCGATCCGCCCCGGCGAGGCGGTGATAACCGGCGCCCACAACCTGCCGAACCGGCATATCATTCACTGCCTGGGGCCGATCTACGGTGTCGACCAGCCGGAAGACGAGCTGCTCGCTGCCTGTTACCGCAATGCGCTCAGTCTGGCCGAGGCCAACGGTCTGGCAAGTATTGCGTTCCCGGCGATATCCACCGGCGCCTTTGGCTACCCGCTGGAACCGGCGGCCCATGTGACAATGGGCGCCATCCGCGACTTCAGCGGTTACCGCAACCTGCGGCAGATCCGCTTCGTGCTCTGGAGCGCCGGTGATTGCGAGGTCTTTACCGAAGCCATGAAACTCGTGCTGGGCAGCACGGGCGAATGATTACCCGCCCGGCTTGCGAAACCTCAGGGTCATGCGGTCGGATTCACCGATCCCCCGGTACTTGTGCTCACATTCTTCGCGTGCGGATGCGCTATCCATGCGCCGGCAATAGCGCAAGCTGGGAGGCAACGTCCAGACGCCGGCGGGATGATTCGCCTCATCCGCCGGATTGGCATTGATCCCGGACTTCTCCTCGAAGACGAAACCGGCACCCTCGGCCAGCGCGATTGCGTGCGCCTCGGTGACATAACCGCTCTCCTTCATGGTCGCGAGGCCGGTGCCCGCAGGCGCCCGATGCTCGACTACGCCGAGGATCCCGCCCGGCTTCAATGCCCGGTAAAACACCTCGAACATCTCTCCGGCATAGTCTCCTTTCATCCAGTTATGGACATTGCGAAAGGTCAGAACCATGTCCGCACTGCCCGGCGGGGCGATGGTGGTGCGCTCCGGGACCGAGAGCTCGGTGATGACAACATGGTCATAAACATCCGGGCGTTTGCCGAGCTTTTCCATGTACTCCTTGTGCATGGTTTTACGCCATTGCGGGGTACGATCCGCAGTCATGGCAAAACCGGCGGCGAAATAGACTCCCTGCGCGCGGGTGATGGGTGCAAGCACCTCGGTGTACCAGCCAGTTGCCGGCCAGATTTCAATCACCGCCATTTCCGGTTGCCAGCCAAAAAATTCCAGGGTTTGCTCCGGGTTACGATAGGTATCCCGCTCGACATTCGCCGGATCGCGGTGATCGCCTTCCAGTGCCGATCGGATCAGCTCCGCCGGCGCCTTCGCGAGGGCAGCAGTGGATATCAGCATTCCAAGACCAATAAAGGCGGCAAAACGGTACATGATTGCACTCCCGGGAAGAGATTCTCCTGATTGGGACTGCCTCGGTCACGATATGTTACAAAGCATTCATCAGATAGTTTCATATTTCTTGCCCATTTGGCCTCAACAATTGATGATGTTTGCAAGCCTCGTCGAACACCCCAATCATGCGTCTTAGCGTCGGTCACAAGCTGTTTCTCATGCTACTGGTCATTACCGGCCTGGTAGTCATCGGCACAGCCATATTCATGGGCTGGTCGTTCGAGCGCGGTTTCATCAATTACGTCGAAACACGCAAACAGGAACGTATTGATGATTTCGTCAGCCGGCTGGAGGATTATTACGCCGAACACGGCAACTGGCGGGATCTCCAGCAAGACAAGGCCGAATGGCTACGGCTGATCTTCAGCAACGAACCGCATGACAAAGACAACCCGCCGCGCTGGATCGAGCACATCATGAAGGAAAGCATGCGCGCAGCGCCGGACAACGAAGGGCGCGCGGGTGACCGTCCCCGCCTGCCGATCGACAAGCGTGTCATTCTGATGGGACCCGATAAGGAACTGCTGATCGGGCGGGTCGATGATGTCAGCCGCTTCGAGCATCATCCCGTTCGTTCAAACGGCAGCATTGTCGGCTACGCCGGCATACTGCCGGGTCCGCCGCTTGAACGGATCGTCGAGGCACGTTTCCTGCAACAGCAGATTTATAATTTCATCTGGATCGCGCTGGCCATGGTGATTTTCTGTGCCGCCCTGGCAATCCCGATCGCCCGCCGGCTGGTCAGGCCGTTACGGGCATTTACAGAAGGGTCACGGGCACTGGCCGCCGGCCACTACAATACCCGCATTCCGGTGGAATCGAACGACGAGCTCGGTCAGCTGGCACGTGATTTCAACGCCCTGGCCGCGGCGCTGGAACGTACCGAGGCCCAGCGCCGGCAGTGGGTCGCGGATACATCCCATGAACTGCGGACACCCCTGACCGTGCTGCGTGGCGAGATCGAGGCCATACAGGACGGCATGCGGCCAGCCGATCGCCATGCCATTGATTCGCTGCATGCCGAGATCATGCGCCTCAACCGGCTGGTCGATGACCTGTATGAACTCGCCAGATCTGACGCCGGCTCACTGAGTTACCGCCCGGCCGAGGTCGACCCGGAGGCGATACTGCAGGAGGTTATCGAGCAGTATGAAGATGATTTCCGTGACAGAAACATCAGCATAGAATTGCAGCACAGAGATGGCATACCGGCCAGTATACATGCCGATCCCGACAGACTGGCGCAGCTGTTCCGCAACCTGCTCGCCAACAGTCTGCGTTACACTGACGGCAATGGCCGGCTGCGCATCACCATAAGCGTCACGGATGACGGTCGCCATGTTCATATCGATTTCGAGGACAGCAGTCCCGGCGTACCGGAGAGCGAGATTGAGAACCTGTTTCAGCGGTTTTATCGTGTCGAAACATCCCGCAGCCGGGAAACCGGCGGCGCGGGTCTCGGTCTTGCCATCTGCCGGAATATTGTCGACGCCCACGGCGGCCGGATCAGCGCCGGACATTCCGAACTCGGCGGCCTGCATGTCAGGGTAATGCTGCCGGTTGATCGCCAGGCGAACATGTCATGAGCCAGACCAGTCCGCGGATCCTGATCGTCGAAGACGAAACCAAGCTCGCGCAGCTGCTGCATGATTACCTGCAGCACGATGGCTATGAGACGGCCATAGTACAAAACGGCAACGACGTTTTACCGCATATCGAAACCAGCGAGCCGGACCTGATACTGCTTGACCTGATGCTGCCCGGCCGCAGCGGCCTTGATATCTGCCGGGACATACGCCAGGGCAATCAACCATACAGCCAGCTACCCATTATCATGATCACGGCAAAGGTTGAAGAGATCGATCGCCTGCTGGGACTGGAACTGGGGCCGATGATTACATCTGCAAGCCGTTCAGTCCGCGCGAAGTCATTGCCCGGATCAAGGCCGTCTTACGCCGGGCCGGCAGCTTGCAGGAGGCCATCACCGAGGCACCGATACGACTGGACCCCGACAGCCACCGCGTACATGCCGATGATGGCATGATTGACTTGACCAGCGTGGAATACCATCTGCTGGCGACATTGTTTTCCCAGCCCGGTCGGATCTTCAGCCGCGATCAGCTCATGGACCATATTTACCAGGATAACCGCATTGTCTCTGACCGCACCATTGACAGCCATATCAAGAAACTGCGCAAGAAGCTGCGTGAACTGATCCCGGGGCAGGAACTTATCCATTCCGTCTATGGCGCCGGTTACCGTTACGAACCGGAGCCGCTTGAAAACATGAATCATGACTAAAATCGTTTCATGGTGCTCGCTGCCTGTGGGAGCCGATTACATCGGCGATTCAATCTATTGGAATTGAATCCACTCTCCCAATTCTTTGGGCAAACATCTCACTTTCACAATGCTTGCGCAATCCCTCCCTAATCGCTGCGTAATCCGCATCCATGCTTTCACCATGGGCGAATAACACGGCCCGCAATATTACCCGAACCCTGCAAGGAGTGAATCCATGAAAACAGTTTTACTGTCATTATTACTAACGGCCTTTCTGATTCCCGGCATCAGTTACGCCGGCCACGGCGATCATCATGGCCACCACAATCGCATGATCGAACACATGGACAAGGAACTGGAGCTGAGTGATGAACAACGCAGCCAGGTCGAGGCCGTGTTCGACGAACAGCGGGTCAAATTCAAGGCCCTGCGCGATGAAACCAGATCCAAACTCGATGCCATACTGGATGACGAGCAGAAAGCCAGAATGGAACAGATGAAGGCCGAACGTAAGGCCAAATGGCAAAAGAAACGCGAAGAATGGAAAAAGACAAAATCTGCCGAATGAAGTGAGTCACACACTATTGCTGTATTACGGCTGAAACCGGCGCATACATTATTCTTGTTCTCGCGCTCTCCTCTAACCCCCTGCTTTTTCAGCCAGCCCGCTCCGGCGGGCTTTTTATTGTCTTGCCCTGAAGGCCTTGAATTTCGGGCTAATGCCTCAATCTGCTATCCTGTGCACATTGATAACTTTTGAACCGAGGAATACCCGCATGGCTGAACAGGAACTGCCTGAAATCAAACTCGATGATGATAACCTCTATCAGGAAGAGGCCTTCACCGACCGCCGGGTCGGAACCCTCATGCGCCTCACGCCGGTCAACAAGGACGGTTCGCGCGATGACGGCCGCAATATTGTCTATGTTGGCCAGGCCTCATTAATGACTCCAATGGGTTCCCTGCCCCTGCATTTCCAGCTCGAGGCCGACTCGCTGGAGGACGCGCTGGCCAAGTATCCCGACGAAGCCAACAAGGCGCTTGAGCGCACCCTCAAGGAACTGGAGGAGATGCGCCGTGAACAGGCCGGTGGCGGCATCATCACCCCAGACAAGATGGGCGGTGCCGGTGGCCTCGGCGGCCAGGGCGGTGGCGGCGGTATCCAGATGCCGTAATGAATATCCGGTAGGAGCGGCGACCTCGCCGCGACACCCTTCGGCCCGGGGTCGGGCCTCCTACCCTTCCATTCTTATGTCTCTCGTTACCATAGATGATGTGTCCCTGGAATTCGGCGACCTGCCGATCCTGCGCCATGCCGACCTGACGCTGGAGGCAAACGAACGCGTCTGCCTGATCGGCCGTAATGGCGCCGGCAAATCCACGCTGCTGCGGCTCATTACCGGTGAACAGCAGCCGGATAGCGGCGAGATCCGTTACCGCCAGGCACTGCGCATCAGCCAGCTGCACCAGGCACTGCCGGACGAAATCGATCAGAGCGTGCACGCCTTTGTTGCCGGCGGCCTCGTACACCTCGGTCAGCTTATTGACGAATACCACGCGCTGTCGGTCAAAACGCTCGACAAAAAGGGCCTGCACGAACTCCATGACCTGCAGCACCGCATCGAGGCCGAGGGCGGCTGGAACCTCGACCAGCGGATCGAAACCGTACTGTCGGAACTCGACATCCCGGGTGATCGACAGCTCAGCGAACTGTCAGGCGGCTGGCAGCGCCGTGCCAGTCTGGCGCGGGCGCTGGTATCGAACCCGGAACTGCTGCTGCTCGATGAACCCACCAACCATCTTGATCTCGCCGCCATCGAATGGCTAGAGGATCGCATCCGCAATTTCGATGGTACCGTGCTGTTCATTACCCACGACCGTGCATTCCTGCAACGGCTGGCCACGCGCATTGTCGAGATCGACCGTACCCGTCTGACCAGCTGGCCCGGTGACTACAACAACTACCTGCGTCGCAAGGAAGAGTCCCTGCATGCCGAGTCACTCGACAAGCAGCAGTTTGAAAAGAAACTCTCCGAGGAAGAGGCCTGGATTCGCCAGGGCATCAAGGCACGACGCACCCGCAACGAAGGCCGCGTACGCGCCCTCGAGGCCATGCGCGAGGAATACGCCGAACGCCAGAAACTCAAAAGACAGTCGAAGGCCCGCATTCACATCGAGGAGTCAGATAATGAATCCGGTCGCAAGGTCATTGAACTGCACAGTGTCTGTCACGGTTACAGCGGCAAGATACTGATCAATAAACTGACCCTCAAGGTGATGCGCGGCGATCGCATCGCCCTTATCGGTAACAACGGGGTCGGCAAGAGCACGTTACTGAAAATTATGCTCGGCGAACTCACGCCGGACAGTGGTACCGTCAAGCTTGGTACCAATCTCGATATCGGTTATTTCGACCAGATGCGTCGCGAGCTGGATCCGGACAAGACCATTGCCGAGGTTGTCGGCGACGGCCGCGAGTACATCAGACTCAATGGCAAGGACCGCCACGTCATTGGTTACCTGCGCGGTTTCCTGTTCAGCGCCAAGCGTGCGATGACGCCCATCCGGGCCCTGTCCGGTGGCGAGAGAAACCGCGTCATTCTTGCGCGGCTGTTCACACGTCCCACCAATTTGCTGGTGCTCGACGAACCGACCAACGACCTGGACATCGAGACACTGGAAGTGCTTGAGGACAAACTGGTCGATTATCAGGGTACGCTCATCGTCGTCAGCCATGACCGCGAGTTTCTCGATAACGCCGTGACCAGCGTGCTGGTGTTCGAGGAAGGGGGAAATGTGCAGACTTATGCCGGCGGCTACAGCCAGTGGCTACGATCCGGCAGAAAGCTGAAGGAAACGGATACCCCGAACGGGGGCGGGCGCAACAGCCAGTCCGAAAACAATACTGCAGGCCCGGTTGGAAAACCGAAAAAGCTCAGTTACAAGCATAAACGTGAACTTGAGCTGCTGCCCGATCGGATCGAGGCACTGGAGCGGGAAATTGAACTGCTGCAGGAACAGATCGCCGCCCCGGATTTCTACAACCAGCCATTCGAACAGGTCCAGCCGGTCATGGATGCACTGAGGATCAAACAGGAAGAACTTGACGCCGCCATGCGGCGCTGGGATGAACTGGAAAGCCAGTCGGCCTGATCATTATTTCAGGCCGGTATACCGGTCAGCGTTTCAGTTCACCGACCGTGACCGCACGACTGGTCTTTTTGTCACGCTTGGCCGTGCGCCTTTCCTTCTGGGTCAACAACGGCTTCTTTTTGTCTTCCCGGCTGTTCTTGTGTTCCTTGTTCATGCTGTCTCCTGGCATTGACGGACCGCCGTACACGGCCCTGCTACAGGACAGTATCCACCTGATTTGTATATTTAGACAGCTCTATTCGCCGGCCAGGCCATATGCCGCGCAGACGGTTTTCACGGGGACAGACGCAAAAAAGGGGAGCCTGGCTCCCCTCCGCTCAGCGTGTTACCGCTGACCGCATATATAGCTGCTTGTCACGACTTTACTTCAATCCGTTTCGGCTTGGCCTTTTCGCTTTTCGGCACCACGATTTCGAGCGTGCCGTTCTTGCCCTGGGCGCTGATGCCTTCCGGGTTGACGTTGGTCGGCAGCGTGAAGCGGCGTACGAAGGCGCCATAATGGCGTTCGACACGGCGATAGTCATTCGCGTCCGTCTTCTCCTGCCTGCGTTCGCCGCTGATCGTCAGCACACCGTTTTCCATGGTGACTTCCACGTCCTTGGGATCGATACCCGGCAGGTCGGCCGTCAGCCGATAAGCGTTTTCATCCTCCTGGATGTCCACTGCCGGCACCCAGCTGCCCGCGGCCAGGCCAGGGACCCGATTGAACGGGCTGTCCTCATCGCCGAACAGATTGTTGATTTCATTACGCACGCTGCGCAGTGCGTTCCAGGGTTCATAATTCACGAGATTCATCCCGCATCACCTCCGTTTCAGAAAATATCTTGTCATCTAGTGCTGGATATATGGACGGTGCTGCGGTTTTCAAGCCCGGCCAGCCTGCCATTCGCCCCGGCAACGATAAAAATGAATAATCACCCCGCCACGATTCATGAATTTGCGTTATATGGCGGCACCTTCACGGGCAGAACTGGGCCACGCCGTCGCGGAACGACCAGTCGATATCCGTATTCTCGGCGATGGTAATCAGTACATTGGCCGGGTCGATGCCGGGATCCCTGGCAAGATTCTCGACCACTTTGGCGTAAAACGCCTTCTTCGCCTCATCGGAACGGCCGCTGCGCATGATCAAATGCATCATGACGCGATCGCCCTCGCGGCCCTGGTATTCAAGGCAATGCGGTTCGTGTTCATGAATGATCTGGTAACGATCATCGGCGGGGAAACCCATGGTTTCGATAACGGCGGCATTGACACCGTCTGCGACCGCCTTGATGTAGGCTGGTGATTTACCTTTCAGAATGGAAATATTGACCAGTGGCATGAACATTATCCTCGTTAAGCAGGTAGCGAGGCTGAAAGCATTGAGTGCTTTCAGCCCCTGCCAGCATCATCAACTGCCTGCATTCCAGACATGCACATGTGACCGCCAGACACCGTCGGCACCACGCCGGAAGGTGTTCAGGAGCACCCCGCCGAATGAAGTCGGCTCGCCGTCGGCATCCGTGCTATGGGCCTGCCAGCGAGCAACCTCGTATAGCACATCGCCGCTCTGGTGGGCCTCGATGATCTCGATGCTGTGGTCGTGGACACCATTATCGATAAAACTCTGGAACAGTTCCCGGATACTGTCCCGGCCCTCCAGGGTTTCGCCATTACCCGGCGAGAGGGTCGCATCCTCTGCATAGAGAGCAGCGACAGCGGCGGCATCCCCGCGGTTGAAGGCGGCATTCCACTGGCCGTTGAGTTCAGCCGCCAGCTGCTCGGCACTGTCGCCGGCCAATGCCGGGGACAACGGCACCGATGCCAGCATTAAAGACATCGCCCAGTGAATGATATTTCTGTTGATTCGCATGGTTCACTCCTTCCGGTTCAAATTTCAGCATACACCAGCCGGCCTCGTGGAGCCGGGCTGTGATGGCGGTTATTATCGGTCGGCTAGCTGATAACAGTCCAATATAGTATTCTGTTTAGATGATGCCGAATCGCTATCAATTCAAATACGATCTGCGCCAGCTGCGCGCCTTCATCGCGATTGCCGAACGGCTCAGCTTCCGCCGCGCAGCCGACGATCTGCACATCGCCCAACCGGCCCTGTCGCGCCAGATTGCACAGCTGGAAGCGGCGCTGGGATGCACACTTTTCAATCGTGAAAAACAGCGGATTCGCCTGACCGCGGCGGGTGAATACCTGTATCGCGAGCTGCCGGCGGCCCTGGACAAGCTGCAGGCAACCGCGGCCCAGACAATCAAGGTCGCCAGTGGCCAGACCGTGTCGTTAAAGCTGGGCTATTCGGGCGCGGCCATGTCCAGCTTCCTGCCTGCCCTTATCCGCCAGATACACCAGCAGCTCAGCGATTGTGAATTCGAATTCGTGGAAGAAACGTCGGACAAACTGATCGAGGGCGTGATATCCGGACGCCTGGATACCGCTTTTATCCTGTACCGGCCCGAGAATCCGCTGCTGACGACCCTGGCCATTCGTCCCGAACCCATCGGCCTGATACTGCCGGATGATCATCCGCTGGCCGGGCGCGGGAAAGTAGCACTGAAGGCGTTGAAAAACGAAACCCTGATCCTGTTTCCCCGCAGCATGAATCCGGTCATGTACGATGAAATCATCGCTGCCTGCCAGGAGGCAGGCTTCAGTCCGCAGGCGATACGCGAGGTGGCGCCGCGTTCGATCGCTATCGGCCTGGTCGCCGCCGGTGCCGGCGTCGCCACGATTGCATCTTCACTGCAGCATACCTGCGTCAAGGGCACATGCTACCGGCCGCTGGCATCTCCTGCGCCGCAGATCCGTTTCAGCTGTATTACACGGGCCGGCCAAACCGGCGAATGGCTGAACCTGCTGAAAGATATCATCAGGCGTGATCTGGGCGCCTGAACCGGCAACCTTGCCGGAAAATGACAATATAGCCCCCGCAAACCGGGGCTTGCCTTTTTCAGGGTAGATCAGCCGTGATACTGAACCAGACATGATCATCAAGCCGGCTACCATCCCGGCGTTCACCACCGATCGTTAAATGCACGCCCAGTTCTACAGGTGCATGAATCATTTCATGAACAAGGCTGAAGGTTGCATCGCGGAAGGCGAATGACTGCTGCTTTGGAATTGCCACGCTGTCATTGTCAAAGACGGCATCATCGGCGAAATAATAAAAACCTGCACGGCCTGACAGCCGCAACCGCGCGGGCAACGCCTGCACCCAGCCGGCGCTGGCATAGACATCACCTGCCGATGTCCAGCTGGCATCGTTCAAGGGACTCTTCAGTACGAGCCGTGCCGGCCCGAGTGAACCCGAAAAGTAGGCCCGGTTAACATCAGCATCGTTATCGGTGGGACCATCACCGGTAAAACTATGCCTGACGATACCGGTCTCGTAATCGAGCCGCCCGCTTGAACCGCTGTAGCCTGCATAAACATCGACCTGGTTATTGCCGGAAGCGCCGGTATCAACGGTGGAAAACCACGTCCCCAGCAGCAGGCCCGTAGCATCGATGTACTCCAGGCTCCCCTGCAGCACGGGGCCAGCGTCCATCAGCACGCCGCCCCAGATATATTTGCTTTGTATGCCGGCGGAACCTCTTATTTCGGCATTGGCCGTTGCGGGGTGAATGACCAGCAGGAAAACCAGTTTCACACTCACGACTAATCCAGGTTTCCTGTTTCTTGTCTGAAAAATCACTGCCTGTCCTGGGAGCATGTATTGATGATTGATTACTGCCATGAACGACTCGACTGTTCATGGTCATATCACTGGTAACGCATTCACTGCTGCTGCGGCCCTGCAAGCGGGAAAAGAACAGCTGTGAAAGTTTATTTGCGACTGGGGAATAATCCGCCCGGCAAGGCGTTGACGGATATCCTGGGGCAGGTATTGTCATCCTGAATTTGATATCAATCCAATATCAATTCAGTCTTTACTGATAATTATACGTTATCATATAGTCCAGCACCCGGAGCCGCGCGCAATACGACAACGGAGCACTTAATTCCTGATGTCAATCAATGTCTTGTATAACCAATCGTGGCAGAATGATTGAATGAGAGTTGCTGTCCGATCGCTGCTGCCGCCACTAATAACATTATGGCGCCCCGCAGCCTGGTTCCTGTTCGGTTTGCTGGTCATATGCCAAAGCGCAGCCAGCAACACAATCAGTCCTGAACCTTACAGGGAATGGATTGAAACCATGAAACAGTCCGATCGCGGACCGTTTGCGCGTATTCGCTGGTTCTGTGCCGACGGCACCATCCTGCCCCCCGAGCCCTATGCCTGCCGCGATCATGGTGGTGGCCGCCAGCATGGTGAATACAGCGAACGCACGACAACCCTGCGGGACCATGGCTATCTGATTGCCAATATTCTTGCTGCATTAGACCCGCAACAGGTCCTCGCCGGGGAAGCCAGTCATCTCAAGTGGATACTGCTGGAGCGGTATCTGTTCGAAGCTGATGATGGCTGGATATTGCGCAAGGCCCGTCATTATCGTGGCGCACTGCAAAGCGAGGGCGAGGCCAGGGCAGCGCAGTCACTGCTGCTGGCCATGCTGGAGGAAAACCGCTATCGCGGCACGCATTTCCTGCTGCTGCGCGAAGCCGCCCGCCTGTTGCCCTGGCATGCCGAGTTCGGCGCATTCGATAAAGCCAGGACCCTGACAAGCACGATCGCCGAAGCGGATCCCGGCTTCACGGAAATCCGCAACAAGATACACTCGTTTCCCGAGCCGGATGATATCGACAAGGTGCGTCGCTACGCCGACGGGGTGTCGGATCCCGAACAGCGGCAGCAGCTTGATGCGCTCGTCGCAGCCCTGGAACAAACTTTTCAAGCAAGCGAACCGGTACCCGCCCTGCGGCAGCTCGCGGCCGCCCAGCCTGAAACAGACACACATGACAAGTGGCACAATCTTGCCAGGGACTGGACAGCCGCAACCACATCCGAACAGCGCCTGACCGTGGCCGGGAGTATATTGGTCAGCCTGCGTGAATCACTGAATACACTGACGAACAGACAACGACTGATTGCACTGGACCTCAGCCTGGCTGCCGAACAGGCGGCCTTTAGCGAAGGTATCGAGTTACTTTCAGAGACCGGCACGCATTCGCGCCAATGGTATCTGCAGCGGCTGCAGGACAATCTGGATGTGCTCTACGGCATCGGCTTTCTGACCGAACGTGAATGGCATGCCCAGCGCGAACGGCTTGCGGACCTGGATGGCACGCCGGCACTGGCGAACTATCGTGACAGCCTGGATTACCTGGCTCGCATTACTGCCTGGACGGATGCCCGCTTCGGTTTCTTTTTCCAGAACCAGCTGCGGCGATTTGCCGAAATAGAGCCCCGGATTGAAGGCTTCATTCACGACCGCATGCGGGGTTCGCCGTTGCTGCTGCATGGCCATTTACTGACGGCATTGATGACCGATGCCGACCAGCTGGCGGGCGTCCGCCATGAAATATTCGGGCAGACCGTGAACCTGGGCCTGCGATCCCTGAATCCGGGCATGGCCCGTGGCACACTGCGATCATTATCCGATTATCACCAGGCTGATCTCAGCCGGGAAAAACCCGTGGTACTCGCTGCCGAAACGATCGCCAGCCTGCCGCCGGTGGCCGGTATCCTGACGGCGCGTGAAGGCAACGTGCTATCCCACGTCCAGCTGCTTGCCCGTAATCTGGGCATACCCAACATTGTTGTCAGTAGCGAGCTGTTGCCCGGGATTGAAGAATATATCGGTGAACGGGTGGTCCTGTTAGCGAGTCCTGGTGGTGTTGTCCGGTTACACCGGGACGGCCCGCGCTGGGATCCGGTATTTCCCGAGCGGCCGGACAGGCCTGTTGCCATCAGCGCCGATCTGGATAAGCTCGAACTTGGCAAAACGGATCCGATCGCCCTGAACAAGCTGCGTGCCGATGATGCCGGCCGTATCGTGGGACCCAAGGCGGCTGAACTGGGCGGATTGAAACAGCATTTCCCGGACCGGCTATCGCCGGGCCTGGCCATTCCTTTTGGTGCCTTTCGTGAACTGCTGGAACAACCCCATCAAGCGGGCGGTCCGTCACTGTTCGAATGGATGCGGCGGAATTACGTGCGGCTGGAGGGCATCGATAATCCTGCCATCCGCCAGCAGCAGACTTCGGCGTACCTGGCCGAAGTGCGCCAACGCATTCGCAACATGGAGCTGGGGCCGTCGTTCCGGCAACAATTGAAAAGCCGTATGCAGGCAGTATTCGGTACCGACGGCAGTTATGGCGTATTCGTGCGCAGTGATACCAACATCGAGGACCTGCCGGGCTTTACCGGTGCCGGGCTGAACCTGACCGTGCCCAATGTCGTGGGATTCGAGCAAGTGATTGATGCGATCAAGGCGGTCTGGGCGTCGCCGTTCACGGAACGCGCGTTCGGCTGGCGCCAGGCCCTGATGGACCAGCCCGAGCATGTCTATGTATCCGTGCTGCTGCATCAAACCGTGCCTGCCGATAAGTCCGGTGTCATGGTCACTGCCGACATCACGAATAATCAGCCGGGCACATATTCGATAGCAGTCAACGAAGGACCGGGTGGTGGCGTTGAGGGTCAGACTGCTGAAAGCCTGACCGTGGATGCCGACAGCGGCGAAGTGCGCCTGCTCGCGACCGCCGCCGAACCGCTTAAATGGATGCTGCCGGCAGCAGGCGGCATGCAGCAGGTGCCGGCTTCCGGTGCAGAACGCGTGCTCAGCAAGAATGAAATCGAACAACTCATTTCATTCGGCCATGCATTGTCAGAGAATTATCCCGGTCTGCTGGACGCCGAAGGCCAGCCGGCACCGGCAGATATCGAATTTGCATTCGCCGATGGCCATTTATACCTGATCCAGCTGCGGCCGTTTCTGCAGAGCAGCCGGGCACAGCGCAACAGCCTGCTGGCGGAGCTGGACAGGGAGCTGAAAGACTCCGCCGGCCGGCCTGTCGACCTGACGCAACCAATAAACCGGGACAAGCAACAAGACATGAAAATGGGCATGCAGCAAAAACCGCCGCATGAAATACCATGACCAGGAAAATACTGATACTGCTGCTGACAGTGGTAACGCCGATCGGCTGGAGCTATCCCATCGACGGCCATGATTACACGCATATACAGCGGCTCAAATACACCAATGCGTTGCGGCTACCGCCAGGCGCCCGGCTGCCGCTGAGCGATGTCCTGCCATCAGGGGATGGCATTACCAGTCTGCCGGATGCCGATAGCAAACTTTCCGCCCGCATCAAATCAGCCCTGGGAGACCACGCGTCAAACTACAGTGTAGCGGTGCTCGACATATCGGACCATGACCAGCCGCTGTATGCCGCCCATAATGAAAATCACATAGCCAATATCGGCAGTGTCGGCAAGTTCCTGGTACTGTTCGCCCTGTTCGACAAACTGGCGCGGCTTTATCCGGATGATATCGAGGCACGCGAACGCGTATTGCGCGACAGCAGCATCACTGTCAACGACTGGATTGTTCATGATTCACACACGGTACCGATAGTTGATGCGGACAGCGGTGAGCCGGCCAGAAGAAAGCTTCATATTGGTGACCGGGGCAACCTGTGGGAATTTCTCGACTGGATGGCCTCGGCCAGCTCCAATGCCGCCGCCAGCATGGTCGTACAGCAGGTCATTCTGCTGGAACATTTCGGCCGTGATTACCCGGCGGAACCGTCTGTTACCCGCAGGTTCCTGGAACAGTCGTCACCCGGGGAGCTCGGCGAGCTGTGGCTGGCGGCGATGCAGCGTCCGCTTGAGGCGGCCGGGTTTGATACCGGGCGCATCCGCCAGGGTTCACCATTCACAGCCACCGCCAAGCGATATGTCAGCGGCACATCCAGTGTCGGCAATGTGCGCGATCTGGTACGTCTTCTGAACCTGATTGAAGCGGAACGCTTCGTCGATCCATGGTCCAGCCGCGAAACCAAGCGGTTACTGTACATGACCGAACGGCGTATTCGCTATGCCTCGCACCCCGCACTCAACAATGCTGCCGTCTATTTCAAGTCGGGCTCGTACTACAGCTGCGAGCCGGAACCCGATTTCCTCTGCCGCAAATACAGGGGCAACCGTATCAACCGCCTGGCATCAATAGCCATTATAGAATCACCGGCTGACAGTCCGGCGCTGCGTTACATGGTGGCGGTCATGTCCAATGTATTGTATGTCAATTCAGCGGTCGCGCATCAGACACTGGCGATGCGAATTCACCGGCTGATTGAGGCACAGCACCAATCACAGTCATTGCAGGAAAGTCCGGAAGCCGCATCACCCTATCCGTCACCAATATCTCATGAGGATACGTTAAGCGGCACACCATGAATCAGTCCAACAACCACGCTACCGCTTCCGTCCGCGGACTGAGCCTGTTTTTCAATTTCTTTTTCATTATTCTGGGCTATTACCTGGTCAAGCCTGCCAGCCGTTCGATATTCCTGGATCATTTCAGCGCCGATCAATTGCCCTATGTCTGGATCGCCAGTGCGTTGTTACTCGGCCTGTTGATGCCGTTTTATAATCGTATTGTCGACAGAATCGATCGACGTCTTCTGGTCGCAACCTCATGCCTGTTCTTCAGCCTGCTGCTCGGCGGTTTCTACCTCATGTTCCGTCTCGGATATGTCGGCCCGATCGAGGCAGCCGCGTTCTATATTTTCATCGATATTCTCAGCGTGATGCTGGTGGAGCAGTTCTGGAGCCTGGCCAACAGCAGTTATGTCAGTGAAACCGGTTCCCGCTGGTATGGCCTTGTCGGCAGTGGCGGCCTGGCCGGCGGCCTCGTGGGCGGAGCGCTGGCGGCCTGGCTGCTGAAAAGCACGCCACTGGTCACCTATGACATGCTGCTCCTGAGCGCATTACTGCTTGCCTCCATCGGCCTTTATACCTATTTCATGACCAGAACCCGGCTCTATACGGAGAAAAACACCTCGATCCGGTTACCTGGCGTGCAGGGCTTTCTGAGCCTGCGGGAATTGCTCGGCAACCGCTACATGGTTCTGATCATCGTCACGGTATTACTGGCACAGTTCGTAGAGCCAATCGTGGAATACCAGTTCATGAGCTACGTTGAGCTGAGCTATTCGGATCGAGAATTACGGACGGCGTTCCTGTCCTCCTTCCTCAGTATCCTCGGCGGATTCGCGCTGTTCGTTAACCTGTTAATGACACCCATAATCCTGCGCAAGCTTGGCACACTGGCAGGTATGGCCGTTCAGCCGGTCCTGCTCATGGTTACCGCGGGCATATTCAATGCCAGTCCGAGCCTTCTCAGCGGTTCAGTCATGAAAATCGGGGATCGCGGTCTGTCATATTCCATCAACAGGGCCGCCAAGGAAATGCTCTATATACCGGTCGCGCCTGTCCTGACTTACCGCGCCAAGGCCTGGATAGACATGTTCGGATACAGATTATTCAAGATTGTCGGGTCCATGATGCTGCTGGCCCTGACACAGTGGTTCAGCGTGAGATGGGCGCCGGCCGATTTCAGCCTGCTGGTAATACCAGCCTGCATCCTATGGATAGGTGCCATAATTGCACTGCGCGGGGACTATGCATCATTGCGCCGCAAAGAGGATGCTGTTCAGTCAGCACCAAGCGCAGCGTAGGATTGCGTAAAAATTATATCATCCATCGCCACGATCAGTTTACGCATCCACTCGTCGCCATGTACGTCGTTGGCCAGCGCCACGGCAATATAACGGCGGCCGTTCCGCTCAACAATCGCGCTGTCACTATGATACGTCCGCCAGGTACCCGATTTGCGGTAAATGGATGCATCCGGGTGCGTGGCCAGAAGCCCCCCGACAAACTTGTGATGAATCGCCGGGTTGGCAAGAATTTTCTTCATCTCGCTGCTGGCAGCAGGCGAGACAAGCTTGCCGTTTTCCAGCAGATAGTAATAACGTGCAACCTGCCATACAGTCGCCCCGTGAGAAATGGAATGCAGCGGATCACGCTGATAAGCCGGGCTCTTGCCGTAGGGCTTGCCGACCCACAACCCGCCCTGGTGCTGTACATCATAGAGCCGGTAAGGACTGGACTGTAATAGCTGATTCAGATAGCCGGGGCCAACCATGTTGAGCACCCGTGTTGCGGCTGTGTTTGAAGAATGGCGGATCATGTCCGTCATATCCTGCATGAATTCATTAGTACGCTTGAGCACACCCTCTTCGATGCGCTGAAAGGCGCCGAACAGTATGGCAATCTTGGGCAGGCTGGCGGAGTACATCATGAGATCAGCGTTAACAGCCGCCAGGCGCGGATTGGTACGCTCGGTAATATCGACCAGGGCAACAGACAGACGGCCTTCTTGCGTTGCCTGTGACAGGCCCATCTGGCCCAGGCTGCGCTCGAGGCGTGACTGCAGCGCCGGATCCGGCGACTCGGGCAGGGACGGGATATCCGCATCGGCAATTACGCCGGTCAGCGGCACAAACAACAGCAGAAGGTAAAATAAACTTAACAAACAGTACTTTGCAGCACAATTCGTCAGATCATGCATCTTGACCACCCCTTAAAAATTGCGCTCAAGGCAACGCAGCTAAAATTATTACCCTAGAAACCGGCTTATGTGAAGCTCTTTTTAGTCACATCTGTTATATGCAGTCGCCTGTAACGGCCACTGATCCGGCAACTGAAGATACATGATAAAGCAGGATTTGCCTCTGCAACACCCTGGCGTGATCATGCCTGCGTTGGCTGTATCTTCCGATCTGCGATTATTGCCGAGCGATCGATAAGCTCCGCCACGTCCGACTCGCGCTTGTACGCCATGATATGAACGCCAGCGATGCCGTCCATTTCCCGGATCGCCTGCAGTAACTCGACACTGATTTTCGCGCCCTCGGCACGAGGATCGGAAGCCTTTTGCAACCGTTTGATAACCGTGTCCGGGATATGCACCCCGGGTATGTGCTCACGCATCCAGCGGGCCGATTCCGCCGATGACGGCACGCCGATACCAACCAGTATATAAGCCCGGCGGTGCAGCTCGCGATCCCGGACCTGCTCCATGAATGACTTCAGCATCGGCAGGTCATAACAGTATTGTGTCTGGATGAACTGGGCACCGGCATCGATCTTCTTTTCCAGCTTGTACACCTGAAAGTCATGCGGCGGCACGAATGGATTGACACTGGCACCGAGAAATATGCGCGGCGGTATGGTCAGCGGCCGGCGCGTCAGAAAATGCGCTTCATCACGCATCATGCGCACGGTATGCAACAGCGTCACTGAGTCGAGATCGAACACCGGCTTGGCTTCCGGCTCATCACCGGCCTGCACGCCGTCACCGGTCAAACAGAGGATATTGGCCACGCCCATGGCGGCGGCACCGAGGACATCACCCTGAATCGCGATACGGTTGCGATCACGGCAGGATACCTGCATGACCATGGAATAACCGCGGCGTGTCAGCAGCGAACAGACACCGACACTCGACATGTGACAGTTGGCGCCGGAACCGTCAGTGGCATTGATGGCGTCGACACAGTCGGCGAACAGGGCAGCGCGTTGATAGACCTCTTCCGGATCGGCGGAATCGGGCGGTGCCAGTTCCGCGGTCACCGCAAACTGGCTGAATTTGAGTACCCTCTCCAGACGCCCGTCGGATGACAATCCCGACAGTTCGCCGCTGCCTTCCGGCGGGCTGTCAATATGCGTCATTCGCCGGTATCCCCAGCGCTGACACGCGCCTTTTGATCACGCGCCACCCGCAGCCAGGTCGACCTGCCCTGGAAGCGCTTGTCCAGCTGCGGCTGTATTTCGCGTATGCGCTCGCCGTGGCGCATGCGCTTGGCACCTTCCCAGGCATCCACCCAGACGCAGCGCATCTCCGGCTTCACCTCGCAGTTGCCATCCGCGCGCACGCCGCCGCACGGGCCGTTGCGCATCTGTTTCGGGCAGTTCATCGGACACGACATGCCGGTCGAACTCAGAATGCAGTCACCACACATCCGGCAGTCGAACAGAAAACCTTTAACACCGGCTTCAACAGTGGCTACCGGTTTTTCCAGGCGCGCGTAGCCGATAAGCCTGAACAGCGGATGCAGTAACGACCAGCAATCGCTCGAACCCCGCATACAGCATTTCCATCCCGCGCGCATGGCGGACCGCCCAGCGGCGCACAGCATACATATAGATCTCTCCCGCCCTTCCGGCAACTGTAGTTGCAGCCAGTGTAACTGAAGAACGGCATAATTCGCCGCGATTTCCCTCACCGCTCTGGATCATCGCCGGTGCTTGCCGGATAATGCGCCCTTTCCCAACAGATCATCCGAAGCTAATCATGGCGCAATACGTGTTCCAGATGGCCGGCCTGGGCAAGGTCGTGCCGCCGAAAAAGAAAATCCTCGACAATATCAACCTGAACTTCTTTCCCGGCGCCAAGATCGGCGTGCTCGGTTACAACGGCGCCGGCAAGTCGACGCTGCTGAAGATCATGGCCGGGGTCGAAAAGGAGTATGAAGGCGAGGCCCGGCCGCAGCCCGGACTGAAGATCGGCTACCTGCCGCAGGAGCCCCAGCTCGATCCGGAACTGGACGTGCGCGGCAACGTCGAGGCCGGCATCGGCGAGGTCAAACAATTACTGGACCGGTTCAACTCCATCAACGAGCAGTTCGCCGATCCGGATGCCGACTTCGACCAGCTGCTCGCCGAACAGGCCAAGCTACAGGACCAGATCGAGGCCGCCGGTGCCTGGGACGTGGATCGCAAGCTCGAGGTAGCCGCCGATGCCCTGCGCCTGCCGCCGTGGGACGCCGACGTCTCGACGTTGTCCGGCGGCGAGCGCCGCCGCGTGGCGCTGTGCAAACTGCTGATCGGCGACAACGAGATGCTCATTCTCGACGAGCCGACCAACCACCTCGATGCCGAATCGGTCGCCTGGCTGGAACGCTACCTCGGCGAGTTCTCCGGCACCGTGGTCGCGGTGACCCATGATCGCTATTTCCTCGACAACGTCGCCGGCTGGATCCTGGAGCTGGATCGCGGTCACGGCATTCCGTTCGAAGGCAACTACTCGGCCTGGCTGGAACAGAAGGAAAAGCGCCTGGAAACCGAGGAAAAATCGGAAAGTGCGCGGCGCAAGGCCATGGCGAAGGAACTCGAATGGGCGCGCAGTAACCCGAAGGGCCGCCAGAGCAAGAACAAGGCGCGCCTGAACCGCATCGAGGAACTGCAGAGCAACGAATACCAGAAACGCGCCGAAACCAACGAGATCTATATCCCGCCGGGTCCGCGCCTGGGCGACAAGGTCATCGAGGCCAGCAAGCTGCGCAAGACCTTCCGCGACCGCGAACTCTATCAGGGCATGTCGTTTTATGTACCCAAGGCGGCACTGGTTGGTGTCATCGGTCCGAACGGCGCCGGCAAGACGACATTGCTGCGGATGATCATGGGTACCGAACAGCCGGACGATGGGACGATAGAGATAGGCGACTCGGTGCAGGTATCGTATGTCGATCAGTCACGCGATGATCTCGACGGCGACAAGACCGTCTGGGAAGAGATCTCCAACGGCCAGGACATTATCGAGGTAGGCAACTGGCAGGTGCAGTCGCGGGCCTATGTCGGCCGCTTCAACTTCCGGGGGCCGGATCAACAGAAACTGGTCAAGGACTTGTCCGGCGGCGAACGCAATCGCCTGCATCTGGCCAAGCTGCTAAAAAGCGGCGGCAATTTGCTGCTGGCTCGACGAGCCGACTAACGATCTCGACGTGGAAACTCTGCGCGCACTGGAACAGGCGCTGCTCGATTTTCCCGGCAGTGCCGTCGTCATTTCACACGATCGCTGGTTCCTGGATCGCATATCCACACACACGCTCGCCTTCGAGGAAACCGGCGAGGTATTTTTCTTCGAGGGCAGCTACAGCGAATACGAAGAAGACCGCAAACGCCGCCTGGGTGATGCCGCCGACCAGCCGCACCGGCCGAAATACAAGCGGCTGGATCGTTAACTGTATTTTTAATCAAGCCCTCGCCCCATCCCAGTAAAAAGCCCGTTGCATGGATTTTATCCAGGCAACGGGCCAGGTAGCTGGATCCTGGGCCTGACCGGGCGCCTAGGGTATGGCGCTCGCAGGGGGAGGTGAGAAGATCCAGTGTGTGCAGGTTAAAACCGGTAAACGCCCGTGCTCTGTGCGCTATCGCACACAGGATATACAATATATCCGGCCGCACTTCAACAGGGACAACCCGTTCAGTCAGCCTCAGGCAAGTATACGTTCATAATCCCTGACACCCGTGTCATAACACGTACAGGATGCGGCTTCGAGCCCATTGCGGTTGAGTATGTTTATCTCGCCGCGTGTATAACTGATCAGCTCGCGCTGCTGCAGTACTCCGGCGGCGATGGTAACCGCACTCCTCTGCACACCGAGCATATCAGCCAGAAACTGGTGTGTGAGATGAAAATAATCCGCATGCGCACGATCGTGTATCATCAGCAGCCAGCGCGCCAGCCGCTCGCCAACCTCATGGAAATGAGCACAGGTAGCGGTCTTCGAAAGCTGTGTGAGCATTATATATAAGTAAAGATTGAGAAGGCGAGACAGTGCCGGGTTGTCAGCAATGACTTGCAAAAACTGCTTCTTGCTCATGTGCAACGCGGTTCCTGCGCCCTGCACCGCGGCCTGCAACGGCGCATCAGCTACATCAAGCATCAGTGTCGCACCCAGCATACCCTCATTACCGATCAACCCCACTTCCATGGGCGGCCGGCTATCCACTGCTGCCTGCAGAGAAATGAAACCCGTTAGCGGGAAATAAACGTGCTCTACAGGCTGTTCCGGCTTGCACAGAACAGAACCAAAAACCAGATTCACTGGCTCGCAGTTTTTCAGAACATTATGCTGCTGTTTGCGCGGTAAACGCGCTATCAGATTATTGATCACATTGGCAGGTATTCCGGTGGACATTAGGTAATACCGCAGCAGCAATAAAGCCGGTCATGGCCCGGGTGAGGTGCTGGTGCACACCCGACAATGCAATGGTAATACCGCCTAAATATGGAATTCTGTTCGCTAAAACACAAACATGAGCGGCTTACATCGGGTCACTGAATTCGGGCTGGTATGTCCAGGAGTACTTAACGGATTATCCGGATAAGCTACAGAGAGAATAACAGGTGTCCTGTAGCGACGTGGACACAGTGGAAATTATTTCGGAACTGTAAGAAGCCCGGCCTCAGCATCAAAATGCTTGTATATCAGTATAATTCAACACCAACTTATTTATGTGCGCTAACACACACAACAAATGCCCTCAGCCCAAATATCCGCAACGCCCGTTATCGACGCACTACGGGCCGCCATTAGCCGGTCAATTAACGGATGCAGCCGACAGTGGATCTGTTTGAAACCCGTCAACCCGGCATTGTCATTTCGAAATCACGAAGTGGTTGAGAAATCTTGTCTTTTTGAACCTCAAGATCCCTCACATGCGTTCGGGATGACAAACTGCACCACTACCATGCAGCCGGACTTGATGTATAGCAAAGTGGCGAAGCCACGAATTTCCCCGCCGGCAGGAATCAAGGCGAAGACCTAATTTTCTTCCACCTCGGCATCGACAGTTGTCCCGTCCGAATCCTCAACCGTGGTTTCGACATCGGTCGCATCCATGGGTTTTTCAACATCAACCGGCTCCCAGGTCGAATCACCCAGCAGTCGCACGGCCGACTGGTACTCATAATGATCCGGCACGCCACAGCTCCAGTCATCCGGACCCAGGGTATTGAGTACGTAGCACTGCTTTTCGTTATCCCAGTACAGGTAATACGTCTTCATCACCGTCGGCGTGAATTGGTAATGAGCCTGTAGCACAGCCTCGGTGACTTGCAGGCGACCGACCGTTCCCTTCACCTGGCGCTCGATTGCCTGCAGCTGCTGGCGCGCCAGATCGTACTGTTCCTTCAACTCGGCGAGCTTCTGGTTGGTATGGTGACGCGCGACGTTGCGCTGCTGATCCTTCTCGGTCTCGACCGGAACCGGCGCATACGGCGGCGCGGCGAGTTCCATGGGATACTCGATCTTGTTGTGTCTTTCCGGATCCTTATCGGAATATTTCATGACAGTAACTGCTTGAATTTGAATACATGATAACAAAATCAGGGCTGCATTTGGACCGTGCCAGGCGTTGTCTGTGTGAAACAACTTCCCGTGAAACGGCCAATCAGTAACTTACGTGCATATCCGGCAATAACATCCGGACATGCCATAGACACACAACGCGATCACTTGTCCTCGGCCAGGCTCTTGCTCACCACCTCGTACAGGTTGCTGCTGAGCGTCTGCGCCTGCGCGATCCGTTCCAGTTCGGACCGCATCAGTGCCGAGCGTTTCGATTCATAACGCCGCCAGCGCGTCAGGCAGCTCACCAGCCGCGCGGACAGCTGGCCGTTGAGCTTGTCGAGTTTCAGCACGTGATCGGCAATAAATTTATAGCCACTGCCGTCCGCCTTGTGCAGTCCCGGCATGTTGTCGACACTGAAAGCGCCGATCACCGCGCGCACGCGGTTGGGATTGCGCAGGCTGAAGATTGGATACCGCATGAGCATTTCCAGCTGCTTGAGGATATCGTCCCGGCGCGCGGTTGCCTGCAGCCGGAACCACTTGTCCATAACCAGCGCATTGTCATTCCAGCGCAGTTCGAAATCACTGAACAGCGCCTTGCGCACAGGTCCCTGAATATCGTTTATGGCCGCCAGCGCCGCCAGTGAATCGGTCATGTTGTCGGCCCATTCATACTGCAACCGGCAGTACTCCTCCAGCGCCTGCGGATCGAACTCTGCCAGGTACTGCATGATCGACGTACTGCAGCCGCCGGCGGCCGGTATTCGCGGCATCGAATACGATACGCGCCCCGTGCCTTCAGTGATTCATATAATGACTTGAGATTACCGCCCAGTGACTGCGCCAGGTGCTGCTTCAATGCCTTGTGCGCGCCGACGACGGCGTCCGGATCGATCACATCGAGCTGTTCGGCGATGTAGGTCTCGCCCGGCAGTGACAGCATTTCCGCCGTCAGTGCCATGGTCCTCAATGCTTCCCTCGACCAGGCCGGCGAAGGTTTGCCCCAGCTCCGGATTAAACCGCGGTTCGCTGCCTTCGCCAACGGCTTCAATCGCCCGCAGGGCGGCGCGCAACAACAGTTGCTGACCGGCATCCCAGCGGCAGAACGGGTCCTCGTCGTAACGCACGAGGAAATGCAGTTCATCTTCGCTGTGCGGTGAATCCACCATGACCGGCGCCGAGAAGCCACGCAGCAGCGATGCCACCGGCTTGGCCGCGACATTCCTGAAACGTACTTTCGTTTCCGGCGCGCACAAATGTACCAATGCCTGCGTATCGCCCTGGCGGGTAACATCGGTATCGCTGTCGATATCCAGCGACACCGGCCTGCCGTTGTTATCCAGCAGGCCCAGCACCAGCGGGATATGCATCGGTACCTTTTCCGCCTGTCCCGGCGTCGGCCTTACATGCTGGTGAACCGTCAGTTCATAAACCTGTTCATTCTCGTTGTAACTCTCCCGCACTTTCAGCCGCGGCGTACCGGCCTGGCTGTACCAGTAACGGAACTGCTGCAGGTCCTTGTCGGATACGGATTCCAGCATCGCCACGAAATCCTCGATAGTCACGGCCTGGCCGTCGAACTGGCGCAGGTATTCCTGCACGCCGGCAATGAACCGCGCATCACCGAGAATGGTGTGCATCATGCGAATGACCTCGGCGCCCTTCTCATACACCGTCGGCGTATAGAAGTTGTTCATCTCGATGTACGACTCGGGACGCACCGGATGCGCCATGGGACTGGCATCTTCCGGAAACTGCACACGCCGCAGCTGGCGCACATCGCCGATGCGCTTGACCGCGGCCAGCCCCTGGTCGGCACTGAACGACTGTTCGCGGAACACCGTCAGGCTTTCTTTCAGACTGAGCTGGAACCAGTCACGCAGCGTCACGCGGTTGCCGGTCCAGTTATGAAAGTATTCATGACCGATCACATCCTCGATATGCAGGTAATCCTCGTCGGTGGCAGTCGCATTATCCGCGAGCACGAAGCGATCATTGAACAGGTTCAGACCCTTGTTCTCCATCGCGCCCATGTTGAAGGCCGAAACGGCGACCACCATGTACACATCGAGATCGTATTCCAGGCCGTAAACGCGTTCGTCCCAGGCCATGGCAGCCTTGAGCGACTGCATGGCATGTGCGCAGCGGGCTTCATTGCCGTGATCGACATAGAACCGCAATGCCACCTCGCGGCCGCTGCCGGTGGTATGAAAATCCTCGACGCAGGCCAGATCGCCGGCCACCAGCGCGAACAGGTAACAGGGTTTGGGATGTGGATCGTCCCAGGTGATCCAGTGGCGTTCTTTCTCCTCCCCTTGTTCAACCGGGTTGCCGTTACTCAGCAGCACGGGATAGCGCGACTTGTCGGCGCTGATGGTGGTGCGAAAACTCGCCATGATATCGGGCCGATCGAGGTAATAGGTGATGTGCCGGAAACCTTCCGCCTCGCACTGCGTGCAGAGAATATCGCCCGAGCGGTACAGCCCTTCCAGCGCGGTATTGTTGTCGGGATCGATTTCAACGCGCGTGGTCAGCTTGCACTTGATCCGGCAAACCCGGAATGTTGAGTCCGCTGTCATGCAGCTCGAAGTCGGCCTCGGTCAGCGCCTTGCCATCAAGCTGTACCGACAGCAGCTTCAGGTTCTCGCCATCGAGCCTGAGCGGCCGGCCCGCCGGGCGACTCGGGATTGCGCTCGATATGCAGCACCGCCTCGACTTCCGTCGTACCGCCGATATCAACGGCCAGATCGACATGACGGATGAAATAATCCGGCGGCGTGTAATCCTTGCGATATTTGGTCTGTGGCCTGCCTTCCGTCTCTCTTATATCCATTCTGACTGGGTACTCCCGGCGGGGTTATGAGTTAATTGACCATGTTCTCACTATAACGTTGCAAACGAGTGATTACAGCCTGTACAGAACTTCACATTACCTCTCCCTGTGGGAGAGGTCGCGCGTAGCGCGGATGAGGGCCCATAACGAATAACGAGTCAGCGCACCTTGTCATCTCTCCCCTTTGGGAAAGATTTAGAGTGAGGGCAAACAGACTTCATCGCTTGAATCGTCGCCGATTGTAATCGGCTCCCACAGAAGTCGGAGTTCTCCGCCGTGGGAGCGGATTTGAATCCGCGATAGTGAGGCCTCATTTAGTCACCCACTCCCCTCAAGGCCGAAAATGGGATGATAGCAACTCCTATCGCAATTAGAATTCACTCCCATGAGCGACCCCGAGACCCTGCGCAATTACCTGAAACTCGTCGCCAAAGGTGGCAGAACCGTGACCTATCGTGACACTGCCCGCGCGCTCAAACTCGAACCGCCGAACACCATTCACCGTGTTGCCGAGATGCTGGAAACCCTGCTCGAGGATGACGTGGCCGCCGGCAGGCCGCTGATCGCCTCGCTGGTGGTCAGCCGCCAGCGCAATAACATGCCCGCGCCCGGCTTCTTCGCCAAACTGCATGACCTGGGTGTTTACGAGGGGCCGGAGACCGGCGACATGGCGCGGCAATACCACCAGCAACAGTTACAGCTGGCCATCGACTACTGGGGCCAGGAATAAGCATTGCTGTCATTTCGAGCCATATTCCGAGCGCAGCGAGGGAGCTGGCGAGAAATCCTGCCGTTGCAAGCTCTCTCCCTGCGGTCGAGACAGGGATTTCTTCCGCCGGTTGAAATGACAGGAACAGATTCAGCCAGACAGCGGGATATCACTCAGCCGGCTGGAACGCGAACCGGGCAGCGGCGGATTGTCAGCGGCACGATAGGTAAAAACCAGCGAATGCTTCACCGCACCGGTACGATTGTTGCCGGCGGCATGCAACAGGTGGCTGTGGAACAGCAGTACATCACCCGGTGACAGGTTCAGCGAGACCGCATTGGCGAGCAGATCCTGGTTCGACGGATCGTCGCGCAGAAACAGCGCATCATCCATGCGCTCCAGCGACAGATCCAGGCGGTGGCTGCCGGGCACCACCCGCAGCGCGCCGTTGTCAGGCGATTCCGTATCCAGTGCCAGCCAGGCATTGACCAGCTCGGGGCGGGTGAAATGCCAGTAGCGCGTGTCGCGATGCCAGCCGGTACGGCTGCCGCCCTGCGGATGCTTGGTCATCAGGCAGTTGTGATGATTGCGCACCAGCAGAATATCGTCACCGATCAGGCTCTGCATGACCTCAACCAGCGCGACCGACGTGGCCCAGGCGGCAAACGCCGGCTGCCGGTCATAGGCCTGTAGCAGCCGCCGCGCCGTATCGCCGGTGTCGGTGTTTACCTGTGACGGCAGGCCGGGATAGTCGGCCTGCGATTCATATTCCAGCGGACTCCGCCGCGCGGCCAGCTCATCGCGCGCCGCTTCCTGAAGTTCCCTGAGTACCGCGGCCGGCGCAAAACCGGGCAGCACCAGGTAACCGTCACGCGCGAATATCTCCCGCTGTGCGGGCATCAGGCCGGTCGTGGTGGCTAGCGAAGTATCCATGGCTGCGGATGAATCCTGATCATTCAAATGGAGGTAAACACCTGGGACCGCTGTGGCGAACAGGGGTTGCAGATTTTACTACCCCGGCGCACCGGCTGCCAGTGAGGGCCGGCATGCTTTTCGAAATTTCCGGGGCCCTCACCCAACCCCTCTCACGGGGAGAGTCTTTATCAGGAACGGATTATTATCTGCTGTCGGAATAGCAGCATAGAAATGAAGCACCGATAACCTCTCGCGCCGGGATAGATCGCCACGCAGCGGCGGGTGAGAGTCCTACTCCTGGATCGCGTCCACGCCCGTCAGTTTCGCCCGCAATGACCTGAGCACCGACTTGACCCGCGCCGCATTGTCGGGACCAATGCGGATCATCAGCTTGTGTCCGGCGGAAAGATTTTCCAGCCGCGGGTCGGCAAATTGATAGAAGACCTTCGGCCGCACCAGCTCGATCGGCTGTTCGATATCGGGCGCGGCCAGCAGATGATCGATCACCTCGACAAGCCGATCATTGAAATACCGGTCCGGATAGCCGAGTTCCTCGTAAGCCTCCTGAAACAGCGGGTAGTAACGCACGTAAACGGATACCACCCGGTCGAGGTTTACCGCTTCGGCGAATACTACAAAGTGCCGGTAACGTTCGTAATTGGCCGGGTCGAGCCGGTAACGATCTTCATCGTCATCGCCGATCTCCTCGACCTTGAAACTGTCCGGAACCGGCTGGGTGAAATCGAATTTCTCCGGCAGCTTCGCCCGCGTCATGTTGTCAATGGTGACAACGAAATGGCGGATCAGCGATTCCGGAATGAACAGTTCCTCGAAGCGGTTTTTGGCAATGAACTCCTGCAGTGACTGCTGCAACGGCTTATCACTCTGATCCAGCGACGGCAGCGGCTCCGCCGGCGGTTCGGGCTCGGGTTCTGGTTCCGGTTCCGGCTCCGCCTGCTCCTCACCCGCTTCCGACTGTTCCACTTCAGGCTCCGACGGTTCCGGTTCTTCCGGCGCGGGCGGCGTCTCCGGCACCGGATATTGCGGGCCCTGCGGTTTCTCGTCGATAACGGGCTGTTCCTCGGCAGGGACCGGTTCCTGCGTCGCCGTTTCCGGCAGCGGGTCACCATAAGGCCAGAAGAAGTAGATTGCGGCCACAATAATCGCCAGCACGATAATCACCGGCACCCATAAGGCGGGACCTTCGCCCCGGCTCCACTCCGATTTGTATTTCTTCTTCTTGGCCATTACGCGATTCTATCAGTCAGCCATCACAATTCGAACTGTCCGTCCGGTCTGTCCGCCCATTTTTGCAAAAATCTCATTCCCTGCGGGAGCGCAGCCTGCTGCGCAGATTATCTTCAAGTAGCCTCTGGTTAACCCGGAGATTCCGTAATCCAGCCCGCAAATGCACGCAAAACAGATTCCTCACCTGCGTTCGAAATGACAGTACCATGATCATCCCAATCTATAATCATTCCGTTGTACTGCGGGAGCGCAGCCTGCTGCACGTATCAAACATTCATTCGCCGGGCAACCGTCGGAGCGGACCGTGTCCGCGATTAATTCAATTACCGATACAATTCGCTAGCGGCTGACACCGCGTACCCAGCTTCGGGTCAGGGCGGCAATGAATCCGCCGGTGAACATGCCCAGCAGATACACCACGACAATCAGCGCGGCCAGCGGCAGCGTCACGCTCATATCCAGAAACAGCACGGTAACCAGGCGAAAGTTCTGGATGGCAAACAACAGCACCAGCGCCAGCAACACACCGGACAAGACTATATAAACGTATCTCATGTTTGCGCTCCTGCACTTGATTCAAAAACAATGATCATGGATTAATTCAAGGAATCTCTGAATAACTTGTCATTTCGAGCGTAGCGAGAAATCGCCGAAGGCGTCCCGAGTATAACGAGGGACCTTCGCAGGCGTCCCGAGTGTAGCGAGGGACCTTCTGCGAAATCAGATCTCTCCCTTCGGTCGAGACAAGGATTTCTCCCGTTGGTCGAAATGACACTAGACACTTATTCAGAGCTTCCTTAATAGCCTGCGCTTCAGAATGCAGCATTACTTGCCGCGCAGGATTCGAGGCCAGCACCCAGATGCCGCCGATACCGGCGCCGAGAAAACCCAGCGCACCGAACAGCGGCAGTCCCAGTACCTGCGGTCCCTCGTCCACCGTCATCACGATCGCCGAACCGATGATCAGCGCCGAGGTGATCAGCCCCACCGTCACCCGGCTGGCGGCGCGGTCCAGGCGTTCGGCCAGGCGCTCGAGCTGGGTGACATCAATATGCACCTGCAGCGTGCCGCGCGCCATGGACTGCAGCGTGTCGCGGAACTCGCGCGGCAGCCGCGCCATTAGCTTGACGGCCTCGATGAGGCTGCGCTGGCCACGTCGTGCCAGCGCCGTCGGCGAATAAAACGTTGCGAACGCACGCTTGACGATCGGCGCACTTTCGGCGACCAGGTTGAATTCCGGGTCCAGCCGCCGGCCCAGGCCTTCAAGGGTAATGAACACCTTGAAGGTCTGCGCCAGTTCCAGCGGCAGATGCAGCTCGTGACGGCGCAGCATCGACAGCAGATCGTGAATGACCGCGGTCAGGTCCAGGTACTTGAGGCCGACGCCGTGATAATTGTGCAGAAAGATCGAGACATCCTCGATCAGGCTTTCCGTCTGCGCGGCCTGGCCCTCGCACAGATCGACCAGTGCATCGGCGACATCCTCCTCGTTGTCGTCGACGATGGCGCGCAGCAGGCCGACGAACTGTTCGCGGCGGTGATCGGAAAGATAACCGACCATGCCGAAATCAATGAATGCGATACGGTTGTCGGTCAGAAAAAAGATGTTGCCCGGATGCGGATCGGCGTGAAAGAAACCGTCCTCGAGAATCGTCGACAGCACCGCGCGCGCGCCGGCGACCGCGAGATAGTGGCGGTCCAGGCCCGCCTCCTCGACCGCCTTCATGTCGCGGCCGGGTATGCCGTCAATGTAATCCTGCACGTTGACGCGCTTGCCGGTGAATTCCCAGTACACGGTCGGTACCGTGATCGGCGTCTCACCCGGCGGGTAGCGCGCCTCCAGGTTGTTGCCCAGCCGCTCGGCGTTGCGGCACTCGGCGGCCAGGTCCAGTTCCATCAGGATCGAGCGGCGGAACTGCTTCACCAGTTCCGGCAGCCGGTAATGCGCCGCCTCGGTGACGTTCTGCTTGGCGATCTGGGCCAGCCGCTGCAGCAGCCGCAGGTCTGCCAACACCGTGTCCTCGATGCCTGGCCGGCGCACCTTGACCACGACCTTGCGGCCGTCGTGCAGTGTCGCGCGGTGAACCTGGGCGATGGACGCGGCCGCCAGCGGTTCCGGGTCGAACTCGGCAAACGCCTCTTCCGGCGGCTTGCCCAGGTCTTCCGTCAGCTGCTCGTGCAGCGCTTCATAATCGGAAGGCGGGACGTGATCCTGGAGCTGTTCGAACTCGTCAATCCACTCGGGCGGGAACATGTCCACGCGCGTGGACATGAGCTGGCCGAGCTTGATGAACGTCGGCCCCAGGTCCTGCAGAGCGCCGCGGATCCGCTGCGGCGTGTGCATGTGCGCCAGGTCCTCGGCCTCCTTCCAGTGCAGCGTCTCGCCGATCTTGTCGAGCGCCGACGCCAGGCCCATGCGCTGGACGACATCCGAAAACCCGTAGCGCACCAGCACTATGGTGATGTCGCGCAGGCGGCCAAAATCCCGCGCCGCGCCCAGGAGATCGGCCAGCATCAGGACTGCCCGCTGTCGCCCCGATCCTTGTCCCGCCCCGCGGGTTTGTCCTTGTCATGCAGCACATCGGCAACGCCGCTGAGCACACCGCTGGCGACCTCGGCCGCACGCGCCGACATCTCGCGGGCAGCGCCGACCCCGGCCAGGGCGGTTTCGCGCAGCGCCTCCGGCAGCGACTTTGAAAGTGCCCGCATCGACTTCTCGATCTCTTCGCCCAGGCGCGTACCCGAGCGGCGGGCGTGATTCACCAGGTCCTTCAGGACCTCGGCGCCGGTATCGGTACCGGCCCGCGCCGCCTGCGTCAGCGAATCCAGCATGGTTTTCTCCATCTGCTGCAGCTCCTTGAGCCGCGCCTTCAGCTCATTCTCGTAATAGCCTTCCATGCGCGCGGCCTGCTCCTCGGTCGCCAGCTTGGCGCTCTCGAAACTGGCAAGCAGGGCATTCTGCAGCCCCTCGAAGGCCTCGCTGACCTGTTTGCGCGCCTGGTCCGGCTTGTCGCTGGCGCCGGCACTGGCGCCGCGGCCGATGCTCTCGACCACCGACTGCAGGCGCTCGAACTCGACACGCCCGATTTCCAGGGTCTCGCGCGCAATGCGCTCGACTTCGCGGCTGATGTTCTCGCCCTCGGCGACAGCCTGGCGGACCTGCTCCTCGGCCTGCTCGGCGGACAGGGGTTCCTTATCTTCATTCGTCGTCATAACACTTCTCCGTCATTCAAGACTGGGTCACTTCAATTAGTGACAGCCATACAGACTAACAAATTCACCCGTTAAATCCCCGCTCCCCCCGAAAAAGCCATGAAACAGGAAGATAACACTTCACCGTTCGTCCCGAAGGGACTGAGTGTAATATCAACTCGACGCCTGTCTGTGCCCCCGTGGGAGCCGATCATATCGGCGAATCATTCAATCGCGGACACAGTCCGCTCCCACAAAGCACTTTGTCTTGCGGTAAGCAACAATAGGCGAGATAACCATAGCGCTTTCCCATCCAGGCCACTATATTTATAACTGGCAGTCAACGATGTAACGCCATGCCCGCACACAAATCCAACAGCAACAAGCTCGACAAACTGGTCGCCGAATCCCGCCGCCAGGCCGAGGCCCGCGGCCACGGCTATCGCGAACAGGCGCTGAAAATGTATCCCTGGGTCTGCGGCCGCTGCGGTCGTGAATTCACCCGCGAAAACGTCAGGGAACTCACCGTCCATCACCGCAACCACGACCACGACTACAACCCGCCGGACGGCAGCAACTGGGAACTGCTGTGTATTTACTGCCACGATAACGAACACTCGCGCCAGCTCGACCACCAGGCCGGCGAACTCGCCAGTGACAGCAAGGAAAAAACGGCAACCTACCGTCCCTTCGAAGGTCTCAAGGATTTACTAAAGCAGCAGGACTGAGCACCGATAGCCGGTCAAGACGTCATTGCGAGGCGCACAGCGCCGGAGCAATCCGGTGAACACAGGCAATACGGCGCAAGCATGTGCTGGCGTGCAGTAAGCCAGTACCGGTATCCGGTCAAACCGGTTTCCGGCAATACTGTTTACAGAACCAACAGCAATCCGCCACTCCACAGCATTGTCTATTATTAACAAGCCATGACCCCGCTGACCCGCTACATCCTGGTACAAACGCCCGGCTGGCTGTGCCTGGCATTGCTGCTGTGGTGGGCCGCCTACAATGACTGGATAGCGGCCTGGACAGCCGCACTGATCATGGCGGGCTGGATACTGAAAGACGCCGCGCTGTATCCGCTTTGCAAACCGGGATTCGAAACCGGTCCCGCCATCGGTCCCGGGGCACTCGTCGGCCGGCAGGCGAAAGTCATTACCGCGCTGACGCCCGAAGGCCAGATCCGGCTGAACGGCGAATTCTGGAACGCGCGCAGCCATGACAACGAAACGATCAGCCCGGGCCAACGCATCCGCATTACCGGCACGGACGGCCTGACGCTGATCGTCGAGCCCGCCGGCTGACTGCAACGAAACCAATCAACGCCCTGCCTCAACCGGCATGATATTCAACCGCAACAGCATTTATACAATCGCCCTGCCCGTCCTGGCGCTGCTCGCCGCACCGGAAGCGGCGCGGGCGAACGAGCCGGCCATCACCTGGCACGATGCCGTCAGGATCGCCAGCGGCGATGCCCATGTCGGCCCCTGGCGCATGAATGAATCGGCATTCCATTATGTCGACGACCCCACCGTCGCCATCAACAACCGCGGAACGGTTGCCGTCGCCTGGGCCGACCAGAAACAACAGGACATCTTCTTCCGGCGTTTCGACAACGGCGAGCAATGCGATCAACCGGTCAACGTTTCCCGCAGCCCGGACATCTTTTCCTGGCTGCCGAGGATGGTGATCACCGATGACGATCCCGCACATGTCTACATACTCTGGCAGGAGATCGTCTTTTCCGGCGGATCGCACGGCGGCGAGGCCTTTTTCGCCCGTTCGACCGATGGCGGCAATACCTTCGGCGAACCAATCAATCTCTCGAACACCGAGGCCGGTGACGGCAAGGGCCGTCTCACAAAAATCCACTGGCACAACGGCAGCCTGGACCTGACCCGGGGACCGGCGGGCAACCTCTACGCCGCCTGGACCGAATACGAGGGGCGATTATGGATCAGCCGCTCCAGCAATCATGGCAAGAGTTTCACGGAACCGGTGCACGTCGCCGGTAATGACCGCGTCCCCGCACGCGGTCCCGCGCTGGCGGTCGGCGGCGACGGCACGGTCTATCTCGCCTGGACGGTCGGCGAAGACCCGGCGGCCGATATCCGTTTCGCCATGTCGAAAGATCAGGGCCGGTCATTCAGCGAACCCCGCACCGTTCATACCGGCGGCGGTCACGCCGATGCCCCGAAACTCGCCGTCGACGGCAGGGACCGGATCCATCTTGTCTACGGCGAAAGCCCGGCCGGTGCCGGCATGCCGCATCGCTATCGCATTCGTTATACCCGCTCGGACGACAACGGCACCACCTTCAGCCAGGCAAAAGTGATATCAGACCCGGCGTCACAACAAAGCCGGGCGCCGGCTTCCCGGCCCTGGACCTGGATGGCGACGGCAATCCGTACGTAATATGGGAACTGATTCCCGATGATCTGAAAGGCCGCTCGCGCGGACTGGGCATGAATTATTCAAACGACGGCGGAAGCACATTCATCACGCCGTCGGTAATTCCCGGCACCGTTGATCACGGACTCGGCATCAATGGCAGCCGCCAGGGGTTATTGATGAACAAGCTCGCCGTCAATAAAACGGGCGCCATTGCCATCGTCAACAGCACCTTCAAGGAGAATGCAGCCAGCCACATCTGGCTCATTCGCGGCCAGAAGGACAAGCAGCAGTCCCGGTAATCGTGAAAGGCTGCTGGTAGAGGTACGGTAACCATTGGCCCACAATGCCGCAGTCGCGGCCTGCATGATGGCACGATAGGCTGCGTCGAAACGGGTTTCCGTACTGATGGCAGTTACTTTGGCATCCTGAACGCCGCGGTGGGCGGCATCCAGAAGCTGTCTGATTCCGCCAGCGTCTATTTCATGCTCAACCAGTTGCCCGGTCTTCAACAAGTTTTTCAAGGTCATCGGACGTCCCTGTCACAAAAATTTTCGGTTCCTTCATGATCCGTATAACAAAGCGATCCTTCGCATGATACTTTTTCCGGAACGCCGCCGCAGTCATGACGACCGGATTGATTTCCCTGCCCAGGCGCTCATGCATACCCATCAGACACTTCACGACCCTGGTGAAATCCGCTGCCCCGATCACCAGGAGATCAACATCACTGCCCTGCCTTGCCTTGCCGCGGGCCAGGGAACCAAAGACAAATGCCAGCGTGACCTTCTTTCCCAGTGGCTTTAAGGCCCGGTGCAGAACCCCCGCCAGGCCCACGGTCTTGCGGAATATGCTGGCCAGTTCCTCGAAAATCGGGCTGGCGCGGTTGGCCTGATAGCGCACCTGGTTTCCCGCCGGCCGGCGGATTAACAGTTCTGCCTCGGTCAGCAGTTTCAATTCCCGGTTCACTGAACCCACCGGGATACCCGTCATCCGCGCCAGCTCGCGGACATAAAAACTTTCGTCGGGACGCAGCAGAAGCAGGGCCAGTATTTCCCGGCGATAGGCTCCCAGCAACGTTTCAACCGGATCAGTCATGCAGGCAATATCCGTACTCAATTTGAGTACTATTGTACTCTTTTTGAGTACGCTTTCCAGTCCGGCGCGTCTCCTTGAATTTACGCGGCACACTTGCTCCCTTCTCACGGGGGAGAAAGGATCGGGCGCAATCAACAGCCGCAGCGCACTTCATCCCTTCCCCCGCCTGCGGCGGATACCGCCGGGGGATACCGGATACGCGGCCGGGCAGGATCATAGGCCCGGTCTGAATGTGTAACCCATGTCTCCGGTTTAAAGTGTTACCGATGTCTCCGGCCGTACATGGGGATTTAATAAACAACCCATGCCCCCCGGATCTCTCCTATCCTTGTAAGGCCAAACCCGCAAGAGAACGACCATGAACCCCGCATCCAATACCTGGCCGGCCATCCTCTACGGCACTGCCTGGAAAAAGGACGCCAGCGCCGCACTGACCCGCCAGGCGATCACCGCCGGCTACCGCGCCATCGACACCGCCAACCAGCCCCAGCATTACAGCGAAACCGGCGTCGGTGAAGGCATCACCGCGGCAATGAACGAACTGGGCCTGGAACGCGGCGATCTGTTCCTGCAAACCAAGTTCACGCCGCTGGACGGCCACGGCAGCGAAATACCCTATGACCCGCAGGCGCCAATCGGCGAACAGGTGGAACAGTCGCTGCAGGCATCACTCGAGCACCTGAACACGGACTACCTGGACAGCTATCTGCTGCACGGGCCATACCATCCCCGGCGCATGAGCGAGGCGGACTGGGAGGCCTGGTCGGCGCTGGAAACGATCCAGGAACGCGGCACCGCGCTGCGCATCGGTATCAGCAATATCGCGGCCGGGCATCTCTACGATCTGCTCAGCGGCGCCACGGTGCCGCCGATGACGGTACAGAACCGCTGTTTCGCCCGCAGCGGCTGGGACCGCAACGTGCGCGAGGTATGCGCGAAGCACGACATCGCCTACCAGGGCTTCTCCCTGCTCACCGCCAACCCGTTCATGCTCAAGGACGCCACGGTCCTCGAACTCGCCGGCACGCACGACGCCACACCGGAACAGATCGTGTTCGCCTTTGCGCGCCAGGTCGGCATGATCCCGCTGACCGGCACGACGGATGCGCAACATATGACGGACGACCTTGAGGCGCTCGCGATCAGGCTTGATGCCGACGCGGCAGCCACTATCGAGCAGATCGCCGGCTGACCGCGCGTTCAATCAACATGCTGCCAAAACATAACAGCGTTACCGATCACATAGCCGGCAACACGATCATCCGCTATACGGATCTCGATCCCGCCCTGCTGGAAGTCGATGCCGTTGTCGAGGAACAGGACACCAACCTGCTGCTCGGCAAATCACCCGTGATCATGGAAACGGTGGAAAGCCTGCCGGCCCTGCTCAGGCGCATGGAACAGCAGATCGAGGAAACACCGGGCAACGTCATCGTCAGGCATTCCACGCCCAAACGCTTCATTGCCATCGTCTACGACATCGACCAGTCACCCATCTGCCTGGAAGCCTGGGTCGAACAGGCACTCATTACAATACTTCAGTACTGCGAAAAATACCGGATCAGGACACTGGCCATGCCGCTGCTGGGCACGCACTACGAAACGCTGTCGCGGGAAACGCTGATGAACATACTGCAGAATTTACTGATTCAGAAGCGGCCGGCATATCCGCGGCATATCCTCATTTACCAAATCGAATAGCCCGGCGGGAGCCGGCCGGTTCCCGCCGTCAGCCGCAGGGAACTCAGGTCGCCGAGTCGGGCTCCTGGTTCCAGGTATGCGACTGGATCAGCCAGTCACCGTTGTCCTGGCGCCGGAAGATGATGGTCACGATACCTTTGTAAAGCGGCATCACGCCGCGCTCCGGGGCGCCCGTGGCACGCCATTCCGCCACCTCGTAGAACCAGTCACCACTGCCATCGGCCCGTACGACCGTCAGCCGGTGATTGTGCAGGCCACCGTCGATGTAGCTCTTGAACAGTTCATGAATGGCTTCACGGCCGCGGATGACCTCGCCATTGGCGGGCGACACCAGTGCGTCCTCGGCATAGAGCTCCGCCAGCGGTCCGGCATCACCGTGGTTGAAGTGCCGGTTCCAGTCCGCGTTATGTTCCTCGGCAAGTTCCATGGCCTTGTCACTATCGGCCTGGGCCGGCATGGCGAACGCCAGGCCGAGCAACGCGGCCAGCGCCAGTCGATAACCCGTTTGCCGGGAGGCAAGTTGCATCATTCGGATCTCCTTCAGGCAATCATTGCCTGGTTGGGGCTTGTCATCGCATCCGGCAGTACCGGCTGCCGGCACGAGCATGTACAGTCTTGTCGATTGGAAACACAGTGCGCCGGATCGTTCAACATCCGCAATCCTGACGCTGCAGGCCCACCGTATCATATCGCCGGCCGGCTTCGGCATGATTCCACACAGCATACCCGGTAACCGTTACAATCATTATATGATGGATCACCCGGCGCACAGACCAATCCCGGCGGCCGAACTCCAGGCCCGTATCGAGGCGGCCGTCAACGACTGCTGGCAACAGGCCCGGCAACGCTTTCCGGCCAGGCTGAAATGCAGGACCCCGCCGCCTGTGCGCTTCGATCTGACCGGCGCCAGCGCCGGCCAGGTACAATTCACCAGGCGGCCCTGGAAAACCGAACCCGTCGCGATCCGTTTCAACCTGCCGATCGCCCGCCACAACCCGGACACCATCCGGCGCACCGTCGCCCACGAAATCGCCCATGCCGTGGCCGTCCTGGTCCACGGCCGCAAGGCACTGGGACACGGCACGCACTGGCGGCAGATCATGGCCCACTTCGGCCAGCCCGCCACGCGCTGCCATGATTACGATATAAGCCAGGTCAGGGTGCGCCGCCAGCGGCGCTTCATCTATCACTGCGCCTGCCCGGATCCGCAATTACTCAGTACCGTCCGCCACAATCGCCAGCAGCATGGCAAACAGCGTTACTACTGCCGCCGCTGCCGCACGCCCCTGCATTTCACTGGTCACGAAAAGCCGGCCGAGCAGTCAGCCTGATTCATCATCCAGTCATCCGTGATGATGATTGGTTTTTCTGAAGAATCGAAGGGTTAAGACAGGAAGTTATCGCCTTGTTCAAGCCGTGACGAATGAAGGACGGTTTTCAACATTCAGGCAGCTTGAGGCCGGATAGCGCTCGGCGCCGCGCTGGTCAAGACCGGATTTTGCCACGCCATGCCTGCTTATTGTGTATCACGGGTAATAATCTGTCGGATTACGCTGGCGCTCAGGAGTCAAAGGGCAATTCAGTAAACTGTCCCCGGAACAGCAAACTGTCCCCGGAACAGGCCGACCCTAGCGGGCGGCTGCCAGTCCCCGTTCGATGTCGGCCAGGATATCGTCGATATGCTCGATGCCGATGGACAACCGCACCATGTCAACGCTCACGCCCGCGGATTCCAGTTCCTCTGCCGACAGCTGGCGGTGTGTGGTGCTCGCCGGATGACAGGCCAGCGACTTGGCGTCACCGATATTCACCAGCCGGACGATCATCTGCAGCGCATCGATGAATTTCGCCCCGGCTTCCATCCCGCCTTCGATACCAAAGGTCAGTATGCCGGAGGCCTTGCCGTTCATGTAGCGATCCACCAGCGGCCGATCCGGGTGATCGGGCAGGCCGGCGTAATTCACCCACTTCACCTGCGGATGCCCGCCCAGGAACTCGGCAACCTGCAGCGTATTGTCGCAGATCCGATCCATGCGGATCGGCAGCGTCTCCAGCCCCTGCAGAAACAGAAAGGCGTTGAACGGCGACAGCGGCGCGCCCATATTGCGCAGAGGCACCACGCGCGCACGACCGATATAGGCCGCCTCGCCCAGTGCCTCGGTATAGACGACACCATGATAGGACACGTCCGGTTCATTCAGGCGGCGGAATTTCTGCGGATAGTCGGCCCAGGGAAAGCGGCCGGAATCGACGATGATGCCACCGATGCTGTTACCGTGGCCGCCGATATACTTGGTAAGTGCATGCACGACAATGTCCGCGCCATGCTCGAACGGCCGGCACAGATAAGGCGACGGTACTGTATTGTCGACGATCAGCGGCACGCCGTGCTCATGGGCCAGACCCGCCAGGCGACCGAAATCCGTGATATTGCCCAGCGGATTCCCCACCGACTCGCAGAACACAGCCTTGGTCCTGTCATCCATGAGTGCTTTAAAAGCGTCGGGATCACGATAGTCGGCGAACCGCACATCGATGCCGTATTGCGGCAGGGTATGCGCGAACAGGTTATAGGTGCCGCCATAGAGCGTACTCGACGTGACGATGTTATCGCCCTGCTCGGCGATGGTGAGTATGGAATACGTCACCGCCGCCATACCCGAGGCCAGCGCCAGTCCGCCGATGCCACCTTCCAGTTCGCTCACGCGCTGTTCCAGGACCGCGTTGGTCGGATTCATGATACGCGTGTAGATGTTCCCTTCGACCTTGAGATCGAACAGGTCCGCGCCGTGTTGCGTATTGTCGAAGGCATAGGAAGTGGTCTGGTAAATCGGCACAGCGACCGCCTTCGTGGTCGGGTCCGGGCTGTAACCGCCATGCACGCAAATACTTTCCAGCTTCATCGCAAACTCCGGGGAAGGCCGCCATAGCGGCATGGATGTTAATCCTCAAGCCAGATACGGCTATTCAGGTCGACGCATTATTCCATGAAAACCGCCACAGCGGGAGACGGAAAAGCCCGCCCCAGATACGAGCAGAAAAAACTCCCCGGTCATGCCGGCTAAAGCATGCGCCGGCATGTCGTAAGCCGGTACCAGCATCCATTAGAAAAAGCCGGGTCATTGCGAGGCCATCAGGCCGAAGCAATCTCGTCAGGAATAGTGCATCCCTGGTTAATACACCCGATCAACTGGTAGAAACACGGATGCCGGCAGCGGACTTTGATCGGGCAGGATGTTTCTTCAACGTGACCTCGACATCCATATCCAGTGCATTGAGAAACTCGAACAGTTTGCCCACCGAGAACCGGCCGGCACGGTTCCGTTTCAGATCGGAAACATAAGACTGGCTGACACCCAGAATCTGCGCCGCTTCCTGCTGGGTGAGCCCGCGCTCTTCAATGATACTGTATATTTCATATGTCAGGCGGGCTTTCAGCAGTTCCTGCCCGGAATCGGAGAAACCGAGATCGGCGAATACATTGCCACTGCCTTTTTCATAATCAATCTTGCTCATTGATTCATTTCCTGCCAGATCCGGCTTGCTTCAGACAGACGCTGCTTTATCTTTTCCATAACGTGCTTCGGAGTTTCATACCGGAGTTTCGATTATCCCGCTGTAACGGCACGGCGGGAAGGCTTCGTCAAATCCCTGTTCGCTGCTACCGACCCATATGATCGGCTCTTGCCGTGATAGGACATAGCGATCGATGCCACCATGGATAATGTCAGCCCTGAGTAGTCATTTCGACCAACGGAAGGCTATCCCTGCTTACGCCGACCTATCAACCAGCTGGGCATGTTACCAGGCATGACTGATATCCTGTCATTCTCGACCAGCGGAGAAATCTAAGGCATGCTCCACGCTGTCATTTCGACCAGCGGGAGAAATCGTCCTAGCCGTGTCCACGCCTGTCATTTCGACCAACGGGAGAAATTCAGTCAATGCCCGACCTGTCATTTCGACCAGCGGGAGAAATCTTTGTCTAAGGAAGCTCTGAATAATTTGTCATTTCGAGTGAAGCGAGAAATCCTTGTCCGACCGCAGCGAGATCTGTCCAGAAGATCCCTCGCTAGCTCGGACGCATCACGACGGATTTCTCCCGTTGGCTCGAAATGACATAGGGAATTATTCAGAGCTTCCCTAGATAGCTGATCCGAATTCTGCAACAGGTTAACCGTCATACTGGCTAAAGCATGTGCTGGCATGTCGTAAGCCAGTACCAGCATCCAGTAAACAAACCCCAGCATTAGATCCTTTCCCTCTTGAGTGGGAAAGTCAGGCCAAGGGCCAATGATTTACAAACGATAACGCCGCAGCTTGAACGCCGGCATCCCCATGGCGACTCCATGGATCAGACTTGAAGATCCCCTCGAGCCGGACATGGTCAATCAAACCCGCATGGTGCGAACAAAAACCGTTTATCCGGTGGTTTCAGCTTCCTCCAGCTCGGCCATGGCCTCGAACCAGGCCGCTTCCACCTCGGCGCGTTCGCGCTTGACGTTCACCTGCCGGTCCAGCAGCTGTTGCAGGCGGCCGGCGGCATCGGCCTCGTACACGGCCGGATCGCCGAGTTCGCGTTCGATCGTCGCCTGCTGTTCCTCCAGTGATTCGAGCCGGCGCTCGAGATCCCGCACCTGTTTGCGTAACGGCTGCAATGCCTGGCGACGTTCGGCATCGCGCTTGCGCTGCTGCCGGCGTTCATCGCCTGTCGCTTTAACGCTTGTCCGTGTATCCCCCTGGTTCTGTCGCAGCCAGCGGGCGTAGTCGTCGAGATCGCCGTCGAATTCGTCCAACCGGCCGTTACTGACCAGTAACAATTTGTCGGTCGTACTGCGCAGCAGATGGCGATCATGCGCGATCACGACCAGCGCGCCGCTGAATTCCTGCAACGCCAGCGCCAGGGCGTCGCGCATGTCGAGATCCAGGTGGTTGGTCGGCTCGTCCAGCAACAGCAGGTTCGGCCGCTGATAGACCAGCAGCGCCAGCACCAGCCGCGCGCGTTCGCCGCCGGACATCGGCGCCACTTTGGCCAGCGCCATCTCGCCGCGGAAACCGAAGCGGCCGAGATAGTCGCGCAATGACTGTTCCCGCGCCGTGCGATCGAGCCGCTGCAGATGCAGCAGCGGACTGGCCTCGCCGTCGAGCTGTTCGAGCTGGTGCTGCTCGAAATAACCGACGCGCAGATCCTGCGCGGTGAAGCGTTCGCCGTCGCGCAGGGTTAACTGCCCGGCGATCGATTTCACCAGCGTCGACTTGCCGGCACCGTTGCGGCCCAGCAGACCGATACGATCGCCGGGCACGAGCGTGAGATTCACGTTCTCCAGTACCGGCGTATCCGGGTAACCGCAGTCAGCGCGTTCCAGTTTCAGCAACGGCGTCGGCAGTTTCAGCGGCTTGCAGGAACTCGAACCGCAACGCGTGTTCGGGATCCACCGGCGTGATCAGTTCCATGCGTTCCAGTGCCTTGATGCGGCTCTGCGCCTGGCGCGCCTTGTTGGCCTGGGCGCGGAAGCGATCGATGAACTTCTGGATATGGGCGATCTCGGCCTGCTGTTTTTCATGCGCGGCCTGCTGCTGTTGCAGGCGCTCGGCACGCTGGCGCTCGAACGCGGCATAGTTGCCGCTGTACGCGATCACGCGGCCGTGATCGATATGCACGATGCGGTTGCAGACGCGATCGAGAAAATCGCGATCGTGCGAGATGAGTAACAGCGTGCCCTGATAACTCTGCAGCCAGCCCTGCAGCCAGATCACGGCATCGAGATCGAGATGGTTGGTCGGCTCGTCGAGCAGCAGCAGATCCGATCGGCACATCAGCGCCTGCGCCAGGTTCAGCCGCATGCGCCAGCCGCCGGACAGTTCACCGACGCGCACCTGCTCCTGTTCCGGACTGAAGCCGAGCCCGTTCATCAGCCGCGCCGCGCGCGCCTCGGCGGCATAACCGCCGATCGATTCCAGCCGGCCATGCAGCCGTGCCAGCCGTTCACCCTCATCGCGCGCCTCGGCCTCGGCCAGTTCCTGCTGCACCCGGCGCAGTTCGTGATCGCCGTCGATGACGTAATCGATCGCGCGCCGATCCGGGGCCCGCGTTTCCTGGGCGACATGCGCGACCACCGGATCACCGGCCAGGTAAACATGCCCGGCATCCGCCTCGAGTTCACCGAGGATGAGCATGAACAGGCTCGACTTGCCGCAGCCGTTGGCGCCGACAATACCGGCGCGATCACCGGGATAAAAGTTGACGCTGGCCTGTTCGAACAGCAGTTGCCGGCCACGGCGCAGCGCTATATTGGTCAGATTCAGCATGGGCGCGAGTGTAACGATTCAGCGCCGGCTTTGCGCGCCCGGCTGCATTCCGGGGCGCGAGTCATTACAATCGCCGCTTTTCCCGGTTCGACGGATCCATGTCCCGGATCTTTTTACTTACTGCCCGGCTTCGTGCGCGAACAGCCGAAACTGGCCGCGTTCGCCCTGCTGGCGACGTTCAGTTCCGGCTTCGGCCAGACGTTCTTCATCGCCGTATTCGGCGGTGAACTGCGCGGCGCGTTCGCGCTGAGCCATGCCGCCTACGGCGCGTTGTATGCAGCGGGCACGATCATCGCCGCGTTGCTGCTGCCGGCGGTCGGACACCTTATTGATCGCTGGCCCCTGCGCCGCATCACCGCGGCCGCCATCGGGGTGCTGGCACTGGGTTGCATGATCATGGGGGCCGCCTTTCATGTCCTTGTCCTGGGGCTGGGTTTCGTGCTGATCCGCCTCGGCGGCCAGGGCCTGCTGGGCCAGCTGGGTCTGACCGCCGCCGGGCGCTATTTCCATGCGCATCGCGGCAAGGCGGTGGCGCTGGCCGCGCTCGGCATCCCGCTCGGCGAGGCGAGCCTGCCGGCGCCGGCCGTGGCCATCATGGGCGTGGCCGACTGGCGCGCGGCCTGGCTGGCCGCGGCCGCTGTTGCAGTATTGATCCTGCTGCCGCTGACCCGCTGGCTGTCGCGCGAGGCGCCCATGCCGCAGCAGGTCGATCAGCCTGCCGATCAGGACACAGGCATTCGTCATTACAGCCGCCGCGAGGCCCTGCGCGATCCGGGTTTCTACTTTTTGATACCGGCCCTGCTGATGGTGCCGTTCGTGGTGACCGGCGTGCTGTTTCACCAGTCCGCCATCGCCGAAGCGCGTGGCTGGCCGCTGGCGCTGGTGGCCACTGCACTGACGGGTTTCGCCGCCGGCCACCTGCTCGCGCTGCTGATCACCGGCCCGCTGGTCGATCGCTTCGGTGCGCAGCGTTTCCTGCCGCTGGCATTGCTGCCGATGATCGCCGGGCTGTTGTTGCTGGCGGGCGCGGATGGCAACTGGGTGGCACTGGCGCATCTCGGCCTCATCGGCACCAGCCTCGGCCTGGTCGGCATCGTCGGCGGCGCGCTGTGGCCGGAGCGTTACGGCATCCGCCATCTCGGCGCGATCCGGTCCATGGCGCAGACCGCCATGATCTTTGCCACCGCGGTGGCGCCGGTGCTGCTGGGCGCATTGCTGGATCGCGGCGCCAGCATGGCAATACTGGCCCTGGCGCTGGCGATCGTCACGGCAGCGACCGCATTGCTCACCCTCGCCGCGCCGCATAAACCGGCCGTGCGCTGATACCATTTCATGATGCAGGCACCGAAGCCACAAACCTGTCCCCTGTGTCATGGCGGTACGCCATCACTGTTCGCCGAGGTGCGCGGCAGTCCCTATTATCAATGCAACACCTGCCATCTGATCTTCCTGGACCCGCAGCTGCGGCCCGATCCCGACGCGGAAAAGGCGCACTACGACACCCACGACAACGACCCGGCCGACCCCGGCTACCGGAATTTTTTATGGCGGCTGGCCGAACCGCTGCTGGCGAAACTCGAACCGGGCGCCGAGGGACTCGATTACGGCGCCGGCCCCGGGCCGACACTGTCAATCATGCTCGAAGAACGCGGTTTTCCGATGACGATCCACGATCCCTTTTATGACCACAACCCGGCAGCGCTCGAACGCCGCTACGATTTCATCACCTGCACCGAAACCGCCGAGCATTTCTTCAATCCCGGCGAAGAGTTTCAGCGGCTCGATCGCCTGTTAAAACCGAACGGCTGGCTGGGACTGATGACCCTGCGCCGCGATCCGGACAAGGACTTTGCAAGCTGGCATTACCTGCGCGACCCGACCCACGTCTGCTTCTACGACGACGAAACCCTGGAATGGATCGCCGATCACTTCGGCTGGCAACTGGAGATCATCAGCAACAGCGTTGCACTGTTCCACCGGCGGCCAGGTATCCGGGCGGTCTCTAATTCCTAGCGCAACACGATGATAATAATGAAGCCATTATTCAGGAGTCGTGTTGCATGTCAAGAGGTTATCAACGCAGTGAGCCTGGCCGAACGCGAGGAACTCAGCATTCGTTATGCTCAGGGTTGGGGCTTCGGGCCATTGCCCGCCAACTGGGACGCAGTCCCTCGACCATCAGCCGGGAACTGGCGCGCAATCGCACCGGCTTTTATTACCGCGCGGTCACGGCCCAGAACAAGGCGCACCGGCGCTGTTTTCGCAAACCCCGGCGACTGGCCGTGGACCGCCGCTTGCGTCACACTGTATTCCGTCTGTTGCGCCGGCAGTGGTCGCCGGAACAGATTCAGCGGTTATCTGCGTGAGCCGACGATCGTGAGCCTCTGCCAGGTGAGTGCCGAGACCATCTACAGTTATCTGTATGTATTGCCGCGTGGCGAGCTGCGCCGCGAGCTGTTGAGTCATTTGCGTCAGCATCGCAAAAACCACGCCGCAGCGGTCGCGGGGCCAACCGGCGCGGCCAGACGCCTAAGATGATCAGCATCGAGGAGCGGCCGGCTGACGTGGCTGACCGGACGATACCGGGGCACTGGGAAGGCGACATCATTCTGCGGTCGTGGTCATCAATCCGCGCTGGGCACGTTGGTTGAACGCACGACGCGTACCGTCCTGCTCGTGCGGCTGCCAGGCGCGAGATGCCACCAGTGTTCGCCAGGCGTTTGCCCGCAAGCTCAAGCATGTGCCGAAACAGATGAAGCTGTCGCTGACCTATGACCGTGGCAAGGAGATGACTGAACATCGTCTATTCACCCGGGATACGCAGATGGCCGTTTACTTTGCCCATCCACAGAGTCCCTGGGAACGCGGCACCAATGAGAATACTAATGGGCTTATTCGCCAGTACTTTCCCAAAGGAACCGATTTCAATGAAGTCAGTGCGTATCAAATCCGTAAAGCCCAGGACCGGCTGAATGGTAGACCGCGAAAAGTACTTAAACTGCGCAGACACCATTCGAAGCCTTCGATGAACTGTTGCGTTAGAATCTACCAACCAACTAATTGGTTATAATTGCCCGAATATCGATTACGGGCAATGCCGAAGTATCGGTATATGATTCAAGCCAATCAGTCTATATTATCGATTAGTTCTGTTATATCTGCATCTGAACAATCACGTCATACCGCATTCCCAGACAATACAAGACGCGCCCGTCCCATATTTTCTCGTTGCTTCAAATTACTCTTATCGCGCTTGATATTACTTCGATAATTTCTTACGCCAATAATTATTGTGTGTTTTGGGCCATCTAAACAAATGACAGTCATGCCTATGCCAAAAGCAACCTCGAATATCTATAAGTGCCTTGTACTTAGTAAGTTCGAGGATCGGCTTCCCTGGTAATAATCTATCATGCAATCGGTAGCGATAGCCACGTCTATGCAGGCTTTTTCTTGAATAATTTTCTCAGGCGCTGGATTTTTACTTCTAATTCTGCTCATAATCCTAGAGCGTGTATTTTGGTCGTATACATCAATCATTCATAATTACACTAAGGCTGTTAAATATTGTTTAACACTTTTGTGGTCCATTGCATCCAAAAGCATATACCCGCCCAGTCCATTGATCTTCTGCATGAATGGTCTAAATAATTTACGCTCAAAAAGTTGTTTATCACTAATATAAGAATCAGATAACATATGAACTAAAGCTGTAAATACGCTTACATTTTGAGCAGTTGTTGGCCTTTCAATAATGCTAGATCTAACATCAGTTCTGTATAGTAAAACTTCTATTGCGTGCGCTAGATTCATGTTACTAACACGAGAACAAAGATAGCCTACCCACCAAAGCCTAGACACTAAGTTATCACGTTCTAACTTACGTTGCGTATCAGCAAAGAAATGCGTTCTAATATGTTTGATAGCTTGCTCATCATCATCTGGTATTGGCCACCTAGTACGGCCATACTCAAGAAAATATGTATGACTTAAATACGTCCATAGTCTTTCATCAGCCGCCAGAAATGGCGTCATATTCTTAATTGATTTCAAAATAGTCTGAATATTCTCAATATCATAAGATGCAGTATTATCTGGCATGCGAAAAACCGATAATGCCGAATCATTAAATTCGACATTTGACTCAAAAGAACATGATGTATCATCTAATATGTAATCAAAATCACCATGCCTATACTTATTCAAGTTGTCATTTACGTTGTTAAATAACTCTATGACATTAGCTTCCTTCAAAAATCGTGCCTTTATCATGCATCACCTTTAAATTGATATTGTTTCAAAAGATTTAATGGATAACTCATCAACTTTTGTGTAATCAAGTACGAGTCGTGATTATCAATATCAATTGATCTGTTATGACATTGCTGCTTAATTACTCTAGCCCATTTATATTGATTGTACTCATCATCATCAGACTTTAACTTTGTTACTGCTTCCATGGCCGCTGAGAAATACAGTGAATTAAGGAGCACAGCCTTATTGTTGGTCGAGTTGCGCGCACGTTCTATCATTTCTTTAGCGTCTGGACTTACTTTAATGGTGACTTTATGCTCATCAAGGGATACATGCCATTCATAACCACTAATGTCGTCCGATTTTACAAGCTGAAACACTGAACTTACTGGTTTAAATAAGTCTCTATCTATATAGATCAACTTAGGCTCGTCCATTGCCATGATTTCTGACTTTTTAAAGCTAAAAGAGCCTTTGCCAAACTCTGGATTAATATCTTTACACTTGAATGAATTAAGATCTTTTGACTGTGACAACAAATGAATCAATTTGCACTTCACCACGCAAAAGCGATGAACTTATTTTCTTCGCTATAGTATTTTTTTTAGTTAAAAACTTCTCACGGTAGTACGTGTCTCTACAAGAAATTAACATCATATACCTAGCATTATCCTTAGCAATTGCTTTGGTAATTTCCTTAACACTTAATGCGAAGTGCGCTGTAAACTCTAACATACTGCCATCATCTTGCCCTTCAACATCAATCGTACTTTGAAATTCGCCCTCAATATAGTCGTCTACATCAGGACGTAGAACTGGATATGGGAACGCTTTCTGATGGTCATACTTCATGTGCTAGTACCTTAACAGACCCATAAGAGTCATTATCTAGCTCTATATCAAGCTTAATTCTGGTGCCTGCTTCCGCATTGATATTTTCAATATTATTATTATTCAGAGTACCTAATGAGGTACTCAATATACTCAACTGATTATCAACATCTGCACCAGCTTCATATAACTGAATTGTAATCCGGCCTGTTATATTCGGCGTTAAAAAAAGTGTACGTTTAGAGCCCTCGTTGTTTCTTTGCCTTACATTTAGCAACTGTACTGGATCTTTAAGTGATCCTCCTGAACCAGATCCTCCCTTACCCGTAATTCCATTTTTACTACCTGAGCCATTATGTTTATCACCAGTGCCTCCAACGCCTTCTCCTTCACCACCCCCTTCATCTCCTGGCTGATCATTCTCTTGCAATAAATTACGACTTTTCTTTTTTAGAGGTTGTGCACGTATAGCAATTTTACCAGCTGGATTGATTTCTTCACCACTACTATCTGATTTTTGCTCATCCTCGTCACCAAAATATTCTGCTAACTCGTTTAAATCTGTAACATCTGACACCGGATCTCTTGCATATCTGTGCAATATATCTCTTACCCAATTACTCAGATCCTTTAGTGCCCTTCTCGCTTTAAGTTGCTGATTAGGATCAGGTAAGCGATCAGGTTCAAATGCATCATGCCTAGGTGGCTCCATCGCCCTTAGCATTTGATTACCTTTACTACTCTTACATTCTACTATAGCTGCAAATTCCTTAAAATCTGAGAAGCGCTTAAGTCCTGGGAGTTGAATCTGTAATAAACATACCATTTCTTAATACTGCGACTCTTTTAGGTAATTCCTCAGCAACTAGTATTTTGATTTTAAAATTTCCTAATTCTCGGTTTTCATGTTCTGCTATTTGTGCTTCATTTTCATTAGAAAATGTTTTGTAATATGCTAATGCATGATCAAAATAATCTGGCTGGTTATGCATTTCTAGAATAGAAGAACGAAGATTATGATCATAAAAATGAGTGCCGATATTCTCTTTATTCATATAGATAGAATTAATATTGACCTCTAATTTTCCTGAACATATTGCGCCAAAGAAATTTTCAATCACAGAAGCAGCTAATATATACTCCCAGTTTTCAGCTACCTTAAATGCAGGAATATGGAGAACAGTACCTTTATTATTTTTCAATTCTTTTTCAGAGTTACATCTATATAACCATTCATGCTTTTTAGGCACTCCTTCTATCGGCATACAGCCGTTGATATTTCCCAGTATCCTAATCCTTGATGGGTTACATTATTATGGATATGTGACATTAATACTGACTTACCTTGCGTAAGTTGTTCATATTGATGAGTAGCTTCATCAAAATAAACTGTAGATACGAACACAGTACGCAAATTCGAAACTGCAAATGGCGCATATTTCCCTATACCATCAGGATCCGCCAGCTATTACGTTATCTTTTTTACTCTGTCCTGTTGCTTTCATGAATGCGTAATAAGGGAATCCATTCTTACACGGTCCAGCGTATCCCTGTAGTATTACGCTCTTGTATAGATAATACTGGTATTGATTTTTGCTTTAATATTTTTTAGCTTTTTCAAAAAAATAAATAGCCTTTTCATCTTCGTCCTCAGCAGCATTCGCACACTCATTCATGACTGCTCTTAAAGCATCAATATCTGGCAATTGATCTAATTCGATTTCAGATAATGAAAAATCTACTTTTTACTCGGAGTACTATCAATAGCATCCAAGCTATTCTGAATTATTTCTCTTGCTACGTTTTCGTATGGATTTCCACGAAAATGTTCAATCTACCTGAATGCGTTAAATCCATCCATTAATCGGCTGGATAGACAGCCAAATGCCAGTCCTATACTATCAGACATGAATTTAGCCTTTTAGTAATTTCGCTTTAATCGATCTAGCTACTAATTTTTGAGACAGGTGGTGCTACAGCATTGCCTATCTTCGATATATTAATTGAACTGACGATACATACTTCAGGCAATTGATAATTTTTTGGAAAGCCTTGCAATAGTCGACATATTCTCTTTCAGTTACCATTTACGCAATCCCTTTTTCTCCCAAATAAAAGGCACATTATGACCACCATACCCATATTGGCAGTTAATGTCGGGCAAACATTTTCTCTCTTTTGTCGAACTATATACTTTCTTTTAGTTGATATATATATCTATTATCAGCAATATTTTTGGATTCTCTTTTTATCATTTGAAAAATACCTATTTTCTTCGCTTAGATAATATCTATCAACTTTCCGATCCAAGAAAATCTATATACTTTTTGGCGAGTCGTTTCTACATAATTATTTTTCGGACTGGAAAATCAAACCGGCCACTTCTGAATACATCCCATTGAGAATGCGACCATAAATAATCTGGGAATCTTTGTTGGGGCGCGTTGCTCAAGTCAGTATAAATCAAGCTCTTTTGCATTTGACTCCCTAAACCAATATCCAGCCTTTTGTATTTGCTTTATTATTTCTATGAACCAAATACCACCTTTCCCCCGTGTCTTTAGATAAGGAGCGTTTTTCAAGAACTAGAATTTTTGGTTTTTGTAGCCTTAAATTCATTAACAATACGTATGATTTCATAAAAATGATTTTTGCCTCTTTCATCATCAAACCCTTTGCTTGCACCCGCTTGTGGAAGCCTCTGGCATGGAAATCCAGCATGTAATACGTCTACTGGTTCTAGCTTGTCTTTTTTAACACTTAGATTTCTAATATCTTTATGCAATAGTTTTACGGGAGGGGAAATTCTAAAGCGTATATCCTGCACGCTGCTATATCATTATCATTAGCCCATATCGTCTTAATTCGTTCTGAATTAAATCCGAGACAAAAGCCACCTATGCCTGAAAATAATGCTCCTGCTGTTAATATCGAACTCTTATCATTTTTTTCCATTTTTTCTTGAAATCTGACATATCGTTACTAACCTACATGTTTATTTCAGACTTTAAATTCTTGTTCTTTTTTTACTTGCTTTGTCTTCAAAGTGGGCTTTCAAAGCATTAACTTCTTTTTTTGCAATGCTCTGATAATTTTTTTTGCGTCCTAGATCTGTATATGAATCGTTGGATTTATTGGCTAAATTTGCTACTCAGCGAATATCTTTTAATGGTACGTCTCACTCTCTTTTCCGCCGTCAAAATTAAATTTCTCTATCTCTCTTCACGCATTATTATCAACCTGAGATTATAAAATATATTATACATTAAATATAATATATACGCGTATATATGTCAAATATATGCGTATAATAATTGCGTTAATTCAGATTAACAATGTTAATTCAATAAGTTATACCCTTACGGGAACAAACTATCTAGCTAATACGCTTAATGTATTTGAAAATAGCCATAAGGGAGTAGCTACAGACGAACATTGAAAGGACCAATGGTTCTTTGTTTAGCGGGTGTGATAATCTAGCCAATACTATGTCTCAGCTAGAAATATCTGTTACATACCGACCCTGTCACCCTATCAAAACGTAGCTTGGTTTAACCCTTCTGAAATCATGCGCTAGACTGAACATATATATCCAGATTCGGAGGCGATGATGAAAGATACACCGATACTGACGGGCATCACGCTCTATCATGCCATCCGCGCCCTGTACCCGGAGCCCAGCCACCAGGTCAGCGGCCAGAGCTACTGCGTCGGCGGGGCGCTGCTGAAGTTCTATGAGCCCATCAGCGGCCCGGCCTTTCCCTCCCAGGGGCGGCTGATCGGTTTGCTGCAGCGTGCCAATCCGGCCCTGAGCGAGCTCTGGGCCTTCTTCTATGCCGGCAATATCGTGTACCGCAACGACAATGGTGACTTCGAGGGGGCGTGGAAACAGTTGCAGCTGACTTTTGCATGAGATGCAGACCGAGAGTACCTCGGAAGAGATTAGAGCGCAGACGATCGGCCGCGTTCCAGAGTTTCTTATCCAGATCGTCCAGGAATTTTTGTTCTTCGTTCGATGTCATGGCTCCGTTCATAATCAATGCTTGAAAACATATTCTCGATGATAGGCCATATAGTCCTGATGCGGTCCCTTCATGGTGAGTCGCATGTCCTCTTTAACACCAACAGTCTTATGGTCCTCCAGCTCCTCGGAGATCAGGATATGGCCGTACTCGGTAAATGAGATGAAACCCCAGTCGAAGGCCTTGTCCAGGTTGGGCAATAGCAATACCCCATTATAGACATCCAGCCGCTCGCGGTTGTCCGCTTCCCGCCAGGGCTTGATGTGCGAGGCGACCAGCATGCGGGTATCCTTATAGGCGGTCACGGCGCAGTGGCCCCAGTAATCGATTAAATCGTTGCCGGAACTGTCCCTGGCCGATACGGGAATTGATGAGAATCTCCTTTTCCGTGGCATCCAGCTCGGGATCGCGGTTGATCGCCTGGATATCCTGTCCCGCTTCATGCTGGGTAATATCCGCCAGGAATTCACCGTATAACCTGAGGGCAGCACTGTACATGCCATTACCCTTCTTATCCCGTTCAGTGAAGATCTCCAGCTGCCGGGCCTGCTCCGCCAATCTGGCGAAGTCCTCATAAGAAGTGATTCTCTAACAAACCATGATCCAGTAGGCCTTCGTCCCTGACCCAGGTGGAAATCGAACCATTGATGGCACCGACGTAATTCCGGATCGTTTTATCCGACTTGCCGATAGCCGCAGCCCATTGCTGGAAGCGCCGGCCCATATCATCGAGATTCTCCAAGAGGGCATTGCGTATCGCCGCCCGCCCTACCGGGCTCTGCATAAACTCGAACAGTTCCTGGTCTAGACAGGCATAGTCGACAATGCGCGAGAGAATACCCGGCCCGCCATGATTCCGATCCTTAACTCGCTTCCGATATTCCTCTTCGTGGCCAGACTTCGGCTGGTGGTGCCAGAAACCCGAGGATTCCAGGTAGAAAAACGGCTGCGATGGCTCGTCTACATCATTGCCCGATTTGTATTTCTCGAACCAGGCAGAAAAGCGATTCTTGAGCCGTTCATCGAATGGAATCCGGTTTTGCGTAATCTTCCTTGGCGGCAATCATGTCCATGACTGCCAGCAGCAGGCATACCTTGTGCGGCTTGGCGTGGCCGCTGGAGCGGTCCACGCGCAAGGCCCTGAGTTTATCCAGGTAATAGGCCAGGTCTTTAGCCATTTTTGCCCCAATATGCCGCCTTGTCCGGTATAACCCAGCGAACACCGCCTCTTGGATCGACCGAGTCCCCTTTGTATCGGGGGATCAAATGAAGATGTAGATGCGGGACCGTCTGCCCCGCCGCAGTGCCGTCATTGATACCGATGTTGTACGCGCTCGGTCCATATTCCCGGTCGAGGTCGGTCTTGGCCAACTCCAGTGCCTTCAGGAGAGCCAATTTTTCCTCTTCTGTCGTCTCGAAAAATGAGCCGATGTGGCGCTTGGTAATAATTAAAGTGTGCCCCTCGCTGACCGGAAAACCGTCGCGCACGGCAAAACAGAATTCATCTTCCTGCAGAATTCTGTCTTGCTCGATCTCACAGAATAGGCAGGATACGCTCATTAAAACAGACTCTATTTAGCAAGCCGCTATACTTGTTTTTGCGCTTAATTATCCGAAAGCAACAATTTCAATAATCGCTTGTTGATAAAAAGCTTTTCACGTCCGGCTTTCTGCTCCTGCAATAATCCAATGTCGCTTAATTCACCCAGGTATTTCGAGAGCGGTCTGACGTTTGGCTATGCCAGCATCCACGAGGTTGCCAATCCGGCAATAGGGTTGAACAAAAAGCTGTTCGACCAGTTCATGGCTATAGACAAGGGGTTTCTTGTTGCGAATCTCCCTCGGCCGTCTCCGTGATGAGTTCCCGGATACCGGTCGATGCTCGGCCGCGGTCCATGTCGCGGTTTCCCGCACGCCCTCTAGCATGTACAGGAGCCAGTTTTCCCAGTTGTCTTCCCGGGTCACTTCCAGCAACAGGCGGTAGTACTCGGCCCCGTTACGGATGATATAACGTGACAGGATGGAGGACGGGTAAGTCCAACAGCCCTGCTCGATTAAATATAGAATATTCAGTATCCGTCCGGTACGGCCGTTGCCATCGGTGAACGGATGAATGGCTTCAAATTGATAATGGCCGACGACCATGCGTACCAGCGGGTCCAGAATCATCGCTTCCGTGCATGAATTGCTCCCAGTTGGCCAGCAGATCGCGCAGGCGGTTCTCCCCTCCGGAGGAGTATGGATAACATCTTGTGTCGTAGATTCAGCTGGGTGCCGGGCACCCGGCGTATATCGATATCCTGTTCTGGATGGTGCGGCATATCCTGACCGCAGTGGCGGTACTCAGAGGCTTGCCGGCCAGGTTCCTGTACCCCTCGGCCAGGGCGGTTCGGTAGCGCAGGGCCTCCTTGGTGGGCGCATCCATCTGAGTCTCACTGGCGTCGGCGTATCGGAACAGGTTGTCCGTGGTAGTCACGATATTCTCGATCTCGGAGCTCGCCTGGGCTTCCAGCAGAGGGAGGGTATTAATCAGCACCGCCTGGTTGGGGATGCTCTGCCCTGCCCGGCGCAAATCGGCCACCGCGACCCTGGCTTCAGTGCAAAGCTTCAACACTGGCCGAGTCTCCAGGTCTACCTGTGGTGGGAGGGGTGGTAGGTCGTTATAGGGCTTTTCCGGGACAAAAGGCATATGTCGATTTTTCCATAGATTTTCGACATATTAGAACAATATATCGATCGCGTCGACATATACTAGAAATATGTCGATTTTCTACAAATTAATCGACATATTAAGACATAGTTTAGACTATCCCCCGGTCGCCAAGCTTGCTGGTTTCAGGGGATGCAAAACAATATATCATAATACAAATTAGACAATAATTCTTTTATTTACAATAAGTTATTAATATTCTCTGATCTGCAAGGCCCTGATAGTGCTTATAGACACCCTGAATATTGCCGTGGTCCTGCCAGAATGGGCTCAACTCGTCTGGATGTTCTTCTGGAGAACCTGATAAAGGAGGCGATGATGAAAGATACACCGATACTGACGGGCATCACGCTCTATCATGCCATCCGCGCCCTGTATCCCGGAGCCCAGCCGCCAGGTCAGCGGCCAGAGCTACTGCGTCGGCGGGGCGCTGCTGAAGTTTTCGCCCATGCCAAACTCCCCGAATATCCCGCCAGTCAATAAGCATCAGCGTCCAATAAAACCGTTTTGAACGCTATAATCAAACTCATATTGTGACCAAATTCAGATTCAATATCCTGACACATATCCATCACCAACCGCTCGCTTTGTTCCGCATCCCGGCAAATCGTTCAGAATAGTATCAGCCGCGCTGTCCAGGGCTATATTTCTGCTGTGGCGTCCCAGAATATGTGCCCCTGCCAGAACAAGGTCCCAATCCAGTTCTTCCATCATGTCCGGATCGTCAAATGCGGTGTCCCGAACAGTCGGTAGATCCTGGTAGGTTTCCAGCAAATATTTCAGATCACTCGCGTCCCTCTGCCTCAATGTGCGGTCCCGTTCCTGCCACGCAATCAATTTCAACAGGGTCAATCCCGGCGGTGAGACCACTGGAATATCCAGTGTCAGTTGCTCCCGGATACGCACAGTCAATGCATGTTCCAGGGCCTCACTGAAGCCGGCGACATTCAAACTGATAGCAGAGTCTGGCGGCCATTTCACTCTATCCTGTTCTTGTATGGTCTCGCCAAACGGCACGATATCAACCCTCATTGCATCTGGGCTGGTTAATGCATGATTCGCACTGGTTTCTGCAAAGCCTTTTTCGATCAGATGCTGTTTTAAACACGAGAAATTCTTCCCAATTATTGACCTGTATGCCTACATCAATATCCGCTGTAGCCCTTTTGATCCTGGCATTGAAACCATAATGCAATACAAGATCGCGCGCTGACGCGCCGACTACCATATAAGGAATCCCAAGTACTTTGGCAACATTATCTATTGCTTCATAAACAATCAGAGAACGCTCATCAATCCTGTTCGATATATCCAGCAATGTATTCATCAAATATCATCCTTGCAGTTTCGATGTTTCTGGCGTCTCCTTTTGCGATCAGTTCCGCATAGGCCAATACCGGATGTACATATCCGGTATTGAGTGCAGTCTCTGCCCAGAAAGGCTTATATATATGAACCGGATACTCATGGACAGCCTTGTCCGTCCATTTATGCAACTTGGCTTGCTGCAGCAGTTTTTTCGCATTTTTCGGATTGATATAAACCGTCGCCTCCTCGGGTCTTAGATATCGGGTGTAGTATGCACCGGCAATCTCTCCCCCCCAGTATCCATTGAATGCCTCAAGTTCGGTATACTTCCACCAATCCGCCTTGGCCGCTGCATATCGGCCCATGAATTGTTTCCTTTGCAATTTTTCCGGAAAAATTTCCGTCCAGCGATCCAGCAGATCGCGATACCTGACAAGCCGGCGTTGCGTTTTCCGCCGCGTTCCACTACGATAACCGCCCGCCTTGAGGAGATCGTCGATTACCCCGCCGATCGTGCCCAGGGCGACATCCGCAATTTCCGCGATCCTGCGATAAGGCGCCCGCACCAGTTCCGGCTCACATAAAAAAGCGTAGAGCACTTTCAGCCCCGTGTATGTGAATGCCCTGCCGGTTGCCGTATTTCTTTCGGGGGTCTGATGCCGGGGTTGGTTACCTTTTATATAAATGTAGAACGGTACATCCCCGATGTATGCATTGCCGGCAGTATCAATGAACGGAATACCCTGCCCCCTGAGCCTCTCCGCCATGTTCGGATTGACGTAGTCGGCCACCAGCAGACCTTTCATGGGCAGACGTTTGATTTGTTCGATCAGTGCACCCAGGTTGGCCTGCTGAGCCCACTTTTTGACCTCAGCGGCATAAGTAACGCCCTTGTCTCCGTTAAGCGTGACAACAGCGTCCGCCTCGGGCTCTTTTGCCTTATGTGCGGTATTCCCTGCCTTCAGACGCAAGCCGGTTTCACGATGAAATGCTTCCATCGCTTGTTCGAGCAGCATTTGTTCGTTTTCGGCCAGCATTTGATATGCTCATTAAGTTATTGAATATATTTTAAAATTTTCCAATCAGTCGGGGACGGGACGCCTTATTTGTTCATAATTATACATTGTTCATTAATAATGAACAAGCTGAATAGATGAACATATATTATAACTACTTATTGTTATTGAATCTGTTTTCCCTGTGCCAGCGTATGAAGGCCGGGTGAGGCCTTAGATCCTCCACCGGGGGGAGCTGAATCTGTCTCCCCGCCACCAGCCAGTGATCCAGTGGCTCGGGAATATCCGGCCTTGCCAAAAGCCGGTAATCCTCATCCAGGGAAATAAGGCCCCGGTCGAATAACCAGTGAACGGTGCCGGTGAGCGCCAGCCCATTGCGGACCGAATCCGGGCCATCCGCCTCCACCGGCCTGATGTGCGCAGCTTCCACTTCGGGCCGGCCCTTACCGTTGAGCAAATGCAAGCCGGTAATAGCACAAGTGTTGTTATAAGCGCTGCGAATCTGGCGCTGGAAAGCGTGATCACGGAATTTACGCCGGATCAATTGTTCGATGACGGGACGTTCTTCCGCTATCGCCTCTTCGCTGTCTTCCCAGGGCTCCAGCTCCCGGGCAAATCCCGCCTGAAGGATCTGTTGAAATTCTTCCTCTGGAATCTGTCGGACTGCCCGGCCGAAGGCACCCTTATTAGCGCTACCATCCGCCTTGCGCAGTAGGGACTCGTAGAAGTGTCCACCTTCCCGGAAGGGTACGCTGCGATCCAATGCCAGATACTGGCTGATACGAGCGTGGTAATAATCGGGGTATCCGGATCCTCGTATATGCCATCCACCCTCGCTACAGCGAAATACGCCTGCATGCCGCCGGAACTGCTCAGCCCGGCATCACGCCTGGGTTCATAATAAATAATGAGATCGCCGACAGCGGCCTCTACCTGATGCAGATAGGTCCGCGGGAAATGATAGCGTTGTTCCGGAAGGTCGTCGTAACGGGAAGCGGGGGATAGAGTGAATATGGCCTTCATAAGGATTCACCCATTCACAGTTTCTCGAAACATTCCTGATTATGCCAGTCGATGAATGCCCGCGATGGCTGTTCATGGATATATGTCGGCAGATTCTGCAGCGGCTCACCGTGGAAGCGATAGTATTCCCGGCCGTTTTCGAATTCCTCCCGTACCCGGTTGCTGACCACAAAACGCAGTTCAGGGTCGATAGTGACGTAGCCATCGTCAAACAAACGGTGGATATCCGCCCGCAGCAGCAGGCCGTTGCTGGTACGGTGTGGTCCTTCATGTTTATACGGCTTGATATGAGCGGCGTCCAGGGCCGGCAATGTTTTCTCGCCGGTGACCGCGCAGCGACGGCGATACGCGTCCGTAACCAGTATGCGAAACGCGCCCTGCCCCAGTCGTGCCCGCGTCAGGTATTCAGCAGCATACCGTTCTTCACTTTGATCGGTGACATCGATAGTCGTTGATGGAAGCCGGGCACGAACTGCCTCCCAAAGCCCGGCACCGTATTGATCCTCCGTATCGTAGGTCAGACCACGCTGGATATTGGGGGACCAGTTTTCTGGTATGGGAATCCAGTCCTGTTCCGAAAAGAAGAACGGCTCCGTGAGAAGATTGCACCCTATCTGGCTGCTGCTGGTCTGCCGGCTACCCCGGTAACGGGCCATCCTGCTGACCAACTCATCCAGCGAGGTTACACCGTTCTTGACGCCATAGGCGTCCCAGACCAGAAAACAGGGCAGCACCGTGAAGCGGACAAACCAGCCGCCGCCAACGATGTAATTGTTCGGGGCATGCAGCTTGAAGAGAAACAGGGTACCAGGATCCATCTTTTTCGGTGGCGTCGGACCCGGCTGCCAGAAGTTCACCTCATCCGGCTCGAGGCTGGAGAGGTATTTGAACCAGCTTTCGTCAGTAATGCCTACCCAGAATTGCATTGATTCACTCTGAGCAAAGAGTATTCATTCATGTCAACTGTCTAAAAATAGACAATATCCCTGCTTCCCAACCATCGCAATGCAAGAGTGGCTCATTTATCTACAGTAACCACAGTTTGCGCTCTTATCTGAACCGATTTGTGTCTATATTCAGACGGGCAGGCTGTGACCGCATGCCGACCTGCGCCGGTTCCGGGGCACTGTACTTTTACCTTACAAGGAACCCGGTCGCGGCATGGTCAAGTAGCCTCGTGGTGGCAAGTCGTGACGTTTTGAAGCACGACCCGAGGATAGCCAAAAACCGGAAGGATTACAGCACGCCGCTTGTCGTGCCATGGTTTTCCCGAGGCTTTGAAGAACTCCTTTCAGAATCGGAGGAAAAAAGAAAAATTTACCCGAAAATTTTCAAAGCCATGACGGAAATGCCGGCCATGAGTGCCCATCCGGGAGACAGGTTATCTATCGGTCCGCCCATGCGCTAGACTGAATATATATACCCAGATCAGGAGGCGATGATGAAAGATACACCGATACTGACGGGCATTACGCTCTATCATGCCATCCGCGCCCTGTATCCCGAGCCCAGCCGCCAGGTCAGCGGCCAGGCCTACTGCGTCGGCGGGGCGCTGCTGAAGTTCTACGAGCCGATTAACGGTCCCGCTTTCCCCTCGCAGGGGCGCCTGATCGGTTTGCTGCAGCGTGCCAATCCGGCCCTGAGCGAGCTCTGGGCGTTCTTCTATGCCGGCAATATCGTGCGGCGCAATGACCAAGGGGATTTTGAGGGCGCCTGGAAGGAGTTGCAACTCGCGCTTGTGCATGAGATGCAGGCCGGGAGTACCTCGGAAGAGGTGAGAGCGGCTTAAAACAGGCAAGTACAATATGCTCTCACCCTGTCCTCTCCAGGATGCCAGGGATGAGCCCAGCCCTCTCCCTTCCCGCCTTGGTTCTCAAGGCGAAAGAAATCCAAGGTGATATTTTTTACTGGATGCTGGTACTGGCTTACAACATGCCAGCACATGCTTTCGCCAGCATGACGGTGAAGATTTCTCATAGAGTTCGAAAAGCCCATGGTCACGGAACAGCATAATAAGGAAATTTACCGCTCGCAGCGCATTGCGGCCGGTGTGTTCGGCTGTGTGGTGGTTGCCTGGCTCATCCATATCGTTGCCCTTGTGGCCGATCTGAACCTGGCGTCGCTGGGCATACGTCCTCTTGTTGCGGGCGGTCTGGTCGGGGTCCTGACCGCGCCGCTGGTGCATGGTTCGTGGGGTCACCTGATCAGCAATACGCTGCCGTTATTGATACTGGGCACGGCACTGATTTACATCACGCCGCGGGCGGCGCGCATTGCGATCCCGGTGATCTGGCTGGGTTCGGGGCTCGGTGTATGGCTATTTGCGCGGGAGTCCATTCATATCGGGGCCAGCGGGTTGACTTACGGGATGCTGTTTTATCTTTTCATAATCGGGATTCTGAGGCGTGACCGGCAGTCGATTGCTTTAACGCTATTGGTGTTCTTTCTTTACGGGGGGATGATCTGGGGTGTGTTTCCGTTGGCGCCGGGGATTTCGTTCGAGTATCACTTGTTCGGGGCGCTTGCGGGTGTGATATGTGCGTTTGTGTTGAAAGGGCTGGATCCGTTGCCGGAGCGCAAGCGTTATGAGTGGGAGGATGAGGAATTTGAGGAGGATAAGTTGCCTTAGTTGGTGGGTTGATTAATTGCCCTCATCCTTCCTTCTCCCAAAGGGAGAAGAGACGAAGTGTGCTTCGCACTGTTGGTGATCGGCCCTCATTCCCGGCTTCTACGTGCAGCTCGATACCGGAACGGGAATCCAGTGGACTGTCAATCTCATTATGTTCATCTTATCAGCCCCATTCCCGCTCAGCGCGGGAGCCGATTGTATCGGCTCCAAGTTCAATCGCGGACACAGTCCGCTCCCACAGGATCAGGAGATACTCTAAACCTCTGTGGGAGCCGATTACCATCGGCGACTGGAGTATTCGCGGACACAGTCCGCTCCTACAGGATCAGGAGATACTCTAAACCTCTGTGGGAGCCGATTACCATCGGCGACTGGAATATTCGCGGACACAGTCCGCTCCTACAAGTCCTCCTATCCCTGAGGCGTGGAATTTTATTGACTCTATGCTGGTACAGGCTTTAGCCAGTATGACGATAAAGAAAAACGATCCGGCCTGGCGCCGGATCGTTTGCGGTCAAGCTACAGCTTTCAGGTCAGGGTGTTGTGTTTAATGGCACCAGCCCTTCTTGGCAAGGCCCGGAGGGCAGAAGCCGCGAGCGGAGCGGTAGTGATGCTTGCCGCGGTGACGGTCATACTGCCGGTAACCATGATACTTGCGCGGCTGGTAATGATGCCGGCGCTTGTGGGAGTAACGACGGTCATCATAATGTACGCGCTGGTCTGCCGCGCGGTTGGTAATAATCCCGCGTGGTCATGCTGGTACCGAGTATGGCACCGACACCGGAACCCACGATGGCGCCATCACGGCCGCCGAGTTCAGCACCCAGCAGACCGCCCACGGCACCACCAAGTCCACCACCGATCGCGGCATCGGTACTGAGATTACGATGGCCGTGGTCGGCCAGTGCCGTCGATGACAGCAGCATCAGACTGATGAGTCCAAACAGTTTGCTTTTCATGGCACATTACCTCCTAAGCAGATTGCGTCCGGTATTTTGGACAGCTTTCAGTCAGGAGATTAGGCCCTGATCGTGCATTGATTATGGAAGCTGCGCCATGATGTGTGATCCCGATCACAACTTTCCCGTCCATCGCATACCTGGCCACAGGGGGAGCGCTTTCCCCGCCATGGGAATATCTTTTATATTCAGGGAGGCTCTGAATAATTCTCTCGTGTCATTTCGACCAACGGGAGAAATCTTTTAACTCATTGAGTTACAAGCAACAATCTGCACAAGGATTTCTCGCTTCGCTCGAAATGACAAATTATTCAGAGCCTCCTTAGTTTATCAGCAACTTACACCATACCCCTGGCGGCCGTGCGAACCACGGCCGATGCACGCCATCCCATGGACCGTGTTCCGGGCCTGGCCTCTGCAGTGGAGCCGGGATGCCGCCATTGTATTTTCCGATGCACGGAAATCGGTACACTGTCCCCGAATTTCGCGAGCCGTGAACCATGACTGACCAGCAGCCAATCAGCGAAACCACGATTCACCACCGCATCACGCTGGTACTGAAACTCATTCTGCTTGTCGGCCTGTGGCTGGCACTGTGGGGGCAGCAGTGGCTGAATGCGCTGGCGGTGGCGGTGATACTCGGCATTACATTTCTGCCCCTGGTGCTCGGCCGCCGCTTCCGGGTCTATATCCCGGCCGAGTTCGAGGCGCTGGCGGTGATTTTCATTTTTGCCTCGCTGTTCCTGGGCGAAATACATGCCTACTACGTGCGCTTCTGGTGGTGGGATGCCGTGCTGCATACCATCTCCGGCTTCCTGCTGGGGATTCTCGGCTTCCTGCTGGTATACGTGCTCAACGAGAAGGAAGACCTCGAATTCCATATCAAGCCGGGCTTTGTCGCCCTGTTTGCCTTCATGTTCGCCGTCGGCATCGGTGCGATGTGGGAAATCTTCGAGTTCGCGATGGATTCGCTGTTCGGCCTGAACATGCAGAAGAGTCTGCGAGACACCATGTGGGACCTGATCGTCGATGCCGTCGGCGTGCTGGTCATCTCCGTGCTCGGTTACGGCTGGATCAAGCACAAGGAGAGTGAATCCTTCCTGGAGCGCTGGATTCATCATTTTTTCAGTAAGAATCCGCGCCTGTTCCGGCGCGGCCGGCCCCGCAGGCGCAAATCCTGAACCGCATCGAGATGTTCGGTAGTGGCTAGGTTCGAAATCTACGCACTCCAGGCTGTCATTTCGAAGGAACGAAGTGACTGATAAATCCGCCGCAGGCGTCCCGTACGCAGCGAGGAATGTTTTTGAAGATCCCTCACTGCGGTCGAGACAGGGGTTTCTCGCTGCCTCCCTCGCATACGCTCGGGACATGGCTCGAAATGACAGACTGCGTCACTACCGGGTGATCACCCCTCCTTCCCCACCGGCAGGGATATGGTTACCATGCCGGTATCGGGCCATCACCGGCTATCACTCAAACGGGGGATCAGAAGCCATGCGTAAAACATCCTTTACTGTCACGCCGTCACTGCTGTTCCTGCTGGCCTGTCTCGGTCTCGCGCCCGGCATCGCGCAGGCCGCCTCCGCCACGGAAATCGACATCAAGGTCGACACGTCCCTGGAAAGATTCAAGGATGAAGTGATGGGCGGTGAACGCTTTCTGGAAAAGGCCAAGGGTGTGCTGGTGTTCCCGGACGTGGTCAAGGCCGGTTTCGGCATCGGCGGCGAATACGGCGAGGGTGCCCTGCGCATCGATGGCAAAACCGTGGATTACTACAGCACAGCGGGCGCTTCTATCGGTTTCCAGATCGGTGCGCAGTTCAAGACCGTCATGCTGATATTCCTGGAACAGCCGGCGCTGGACAACTTCCGCAGCAGCAGCGGTTTTGAAATCGGTGTCGATGGTTCCGTCGCGCTGGTCGAGCTGGGCGCCGGCAAGGATATCAACAGCGTGAATTTTGATGATCCGATCGTCGGCTTTGTTTTCAGTAACAAGGGATTGATGTACAACCTGACGCTGGAAGGCTCCAAGATCACGAAGATAAAGAAATAGTCATCCACCGCCTACCTGGGGGTTTTCCTTTGACGGGATACCGGCTCAGGATCGGTATGACATCCACCCTGTCTCCCCCGCAACGGGAAAGGGACAAGGTGTGCTGACGCGCTGTTGATTGCTTACTCCCTTCCAACATCCGGCCTTCAAGCGGGGAGGCATATCAGGATCAGGTGTTTCCGGACCAGTTGCCGGCCTCCATGGCGCAGGCCTTGATGCGCTCGGCGCGCGCTGCCGGGTCGCCGGTGATGGGCAGGCCCTGATAGCGTTCCCTGTCCGATAGCAGCTGCACGGCGGCGGCGACCTCGCGGCTGCCGGCATTGCGCGCAGCCCAGCAGTCGGCGGCACGCTCGTGGGAGGCCGCGTAATGATCCGGCGGCAGGAACGGCCGGTGGTTGAGCGGCAGGTGCGCGTAGGCCTGGCTGCGGAAGAAGCCGCAGGCCTCGCCGATTTCCTTGCAGATCTCGGAGTTATAAACCACTTCGGAGCTGTTGGCGCGATTGGTGCGAATCATCGCGATGTAATCCAGGTCCGGCGTGCCGATCTCGCTGTAATGCCGGGTCATGGTCGTGCAGCCGGCCAGCAGGCCCAGCATTACGGCGGAAATAATCAGTGTCTTCAGGTTGATGGTTTGCATTTGTCTGTCCCGTTGCTGCGGTCACCTGCACCAGCCTGTGGCGGGTGTTGGTGCCGGGTTTTATGATGTTTAAAGGATATCCCTCAACATGCACCCCTTATTAGTTTATGACACGGATAGTGGACCGTGGGTTTCCGGCAATTATGACATCACCTCTGCCGCCTCCCCTTCCGGGGATTTCGCGACATGACTCACAGGACCAGCGGTTCGCGGCGGGCGCGGCGGCGCAGCCAGTTGATGGTGCGGAATACGGCCGGGCGCGAGACGATCCAGCGTTCGAGCCGGTATTTGCCGGGGTAGTTCAGCAGCATGAGACCGACGAGGATGGTAATGATGCCCTGCCCCGGCGTGAACAGCATGATGATGCCCATGAAGACGAGAACACAGCCGATGGCGTTCTTGATGACGACGAGAAAGGTTTTGCTCAGGATATTGTGATTGCGTTGTGTGAGGCGTTCGCGTTTTTCATGGGCGAAGTAGTCACGCGGTATGCGCACCAGCAGCATGGGCACGGCGATGAGTGTGCCGAAAAAGGTGAGCAGGGAAAACGCGAACAGCCACCAGTAAGCGTATTCGTAGGTCTGTAACCATTCAAGCATAAAGATAAGATATAGGATTTTTCATTTCGTTCGAACTGCCGGCAGGCAGTTGGTTCGTCGTCTCCCCCTCGAACGCTTGCGGGAGCCGATTCAATCGGCGACTCATTCAATCACAGACGCAGTCCGCTGCCACAGAAACCCTTACCATGAGTGGTAAAGAATAATCGATCAGCGCCAGATGTAGCGCATGTACAGCCAGAAGATGCCGTAGAGGGCGAACGCAACCAGGACGCCGCCGAACAGGTAGGCACCGTAATAGCGGCCGAGGATGATCGTGGCGATCGTCAGGACAACGGCGAAGGCCAGCGGCAGGAGCACGGCCGAGATGATGAAGCCATGGCGATCACCGAAGCGCGGCTTGATGTGGATTTCGCCCCAGCGCACGAGCTTATACCAGGCGCGGACGAGCCCGATCAGGGTGGGGATGATGAGCAGCAGGCCGAGGATGACGTACATAGGTCGACAGTCTGTGGGTTCAGTAATTTGCTGGCAAGCGATGCAAGAATTGCTTACGTTGCCCGGAATGATAAACGAAATTGTCACGGATACTGCAGGAAACATGACCCCGATCTCCGTGGGAGCCGATTCCATCGGCGATTCGTTCATTCGCGGACGCAGTCCGCTCCCACAGGTTGGAATCAATTACAGGAGGCCCGGCCCTGGCCGGAAGGATGTCGACAAATTTCAGGCAAAAAAAACCCGGCGCAGGGGAACGCCGGGGAATGAGTCTCAGGGGAGTGAGACAGTGAAGATCGCTTGGGGAAGCGGCTTCACCAAGAGGAGGCTGAGAGATGAACCCTCAGTGTTACGGAACCTCTTTTGCCGCGGCCTGGACCGGAGTCCGGCGCCGGCGTGGTGGACGATTTCTGAACACCACCTCTGTTGCGGTGCAATATATTAGTAGCGACTTTTGGTCGACACAATAATTATTTTGTTGATTCACTGTTTCTTTTCGAGAAACAGCATAATGTCCTTGTGCGTCAACCTCTTCCGCCCGAAAACCCGTAAAAAAGAACCCGGCGCTGGTGCGCCGGGCCAGGTTGTCTCAGGGGGAGACAGCGGGGACCGGTCGGAGTCCGGGTCCCCGCATTTACAAAGGCAGAGTCAACTCTGCAGGTTACAACAATGGGCTAACTCACTGAGTTCCATTAATTCCAGCGCTGGTAGGCGGTTCGCCAGCGGCCGTCGGACTGCTTCTCGAGGACACTGATCATGCGGCCCTCGAAAATGACGTCATTTTCCGGGGAGCGCAGGGCTTCCCAGCGGCTGGTGACGACGATCTGGCCGTCGTTGCCGTTAATGGTGGTGACATCCAGGGCGTGGGTGTTGATACCGACACCGTAGATCATTTTCCAGAAATCCTGGATCTCCGCGCCGCTGGCGATCTCGCCCGACGGCATTATGAGGACGGCATCCTCGGTGTAAAGGTCGGCATAGTCGTCGAGGCCGCCGCCATTAAAGGCGATATTCCAGGACGCCAGGTTCTGAATGGCGATATTCCGGGTTTCGGCATCGGCGATGTCACTGGCGGTCGGCTCGACGCGGGCGCCCAGTCCGACGCTGGCAACAGCCAGGCTGGTCAGTAATATAATCAAGCGCGATGACTTCATGATGTTTCTCCCTGGGCGTGGTGCCCGGTAATGGGTTTCAAGTCAACGCAGCTGGTCACTTCACTTCTGCTTCAGCGTAATGCTGCGATGCACAAATCATAGTAGATACCCTCAGTGGACACAACAAGTTAATTGTTGACTCATAGTTTCTTTTCAGGAAACAATAGTAGTGGGCACTGAGGCGAGAATCAGGCACGCGGGTGAGCAGCAATACCCGCCCGATCAGCGGCCTGGAGAGCCGGCATAACAGGGGGAACGGGAAATGGACCGATTGACCAGCATGAAGGTATTCACGCGGGTGGCGCGGGCCGGGGGGTTTGCCGCCGCGGCGCGCGAACTGGATATGTCGCGGGCCATGGTCAGCAAGCATGTCATGAACCTGGAGGAATCGCTGGGGGTGCGGCTGCTGAACCGCAATACCCGCCAGGTCAGCCTGACCGAGGCCGGCGCCGATTACCTGGAGCGCCTGCAGCATATTCTCAGCGAACTGGACGAGGCCGAGGAATCGGTGGCGACGCTGACCAGCGAGCCGCGCGGCATCCTGCGTCTGAACGCCCCGCCGTCGTTCGGCGCCTTCCACCTGGTGCCGCTGATCGCCGAGTTCATGCAGATCAACCCGAAGGTCCATGTCGAGCTGACGCTCACCGATCATGCCGCCAGCGTCGTCGAGGAAGGTATGGACCTGGCGATCGAGGTCGGCCGGCTGGCGGACTCGAGCATGGTCGCGCGCGTGCTGGCGCATTCGCGCCTGGTGGTCAGCGGTGCACCGGCATACCTGGAAAAACACGGCACGCCGCAGACACCGGAAGACCTGGCCGATCACAACTGCCTGACGAGCTCGCGCTTTCCGCCGCGCGATGAATGGCCGTTCCGCGGCCCCGGCGGCGACACGCTTTACAAGGTCACTGGCAACTTTCGATCCAATATTGGCGATGCCGTACACCGTATGGCACTCAGTGGTACCGGCCTGATCATGCTGCCGACCTACATGATCGGCAACGACCTCAAGGCCGGGCGGCTGCAGGCGGTACTGACGGATTACGAGCCGGAACCCTACGCCATTGCCGCGCTGTACCCGGACAGGCGTTATCTGCCGGTCAAGGTGCGCAGTTTTGTCGATTTCCTCGCCGAACGCATCGGCCCGGCACCGCAATGGGAGGCCTGGGACCCGGTCGGCCGGCAAGGCGCGAAACGCTCCCCCGTCGTACGCTGAAACAGGGGACGTCGGTGCAGCCGAAATTAACTACACTCTCTGCATCACAAACAACAATGACAGGGGCACGATTATGGGAGCAGTGACAATTTTCCTCTACGGCGTGATCGCTTATGTCGTGTTTCTGTTCAGTTTCCTCTATGCGATCGGTTTCCTCGGCAATTTTCTCGTGCCGAAGTCCATTGATTCCGGCGCGCCAGTTGACCTGATTCCGGCCGTCGTCGTCAACCTGCTGCTGCTGGGATTGTTCGCCGTGCAGCACAGCGTCATGGCCCGGCCGGCGTTCAAGCGCTGGTGGACACAATACGTACCGCCGGCCGCGGAACGCAGTACCTACGTCCTGCTCACCAGCCTCATACTGTTTCTGATCTACTGGCTGTGGCAGCCGCTACCGGGCGTGATCTGGTCGGTGGAAAACACCATCGGTGTTTACATCCTCTGGGGCCTGTTCGCGCTGGGCTGGCTCATCGTGTTGCTGTCGACGTTCCTGATCGATCACTTCGATCTGTTCGGCCTGCGCCAGGTATGGCTGCATCTGCGCGGGCGCGAGTACACGCCGCCCGAATTCTGCGTGCATATGCTGTACCGGTACGTACGCCATCCGATCATGCTCGGTTTCATTATTGCCTTCTGGGCAACGCCGCACATGAGTACCGGTCACCTGCTGTTCGCCGTTACCACTACCGCCTATATTCTCATCGGCGTGGCGCTGGAGGAACGTGACCTGATCAGGGCCCACGGTGCAAATTATCTCGAGTACAGGAAGAAAGTGCCGATGATCATCCCCGCCCTGCGGCGCAGGCAGTAGCGAAAACGACGGGACTTCAGTTTGTGGGAGCGGATGACCATCCGCGAAAAATATATCGCCAATGCAATCGGCTCCCACAGATTGATGAACCCGTTGCGGCAAGACCGAAGCAATCTCGTCAACGAAGCCGCCCCGTCATGTACGTGAGTACCGGGTCAATTATGCCAAGTCAGTCACGATCGGCGTGTGCAGGGCGCCAACCCGGTCACACTCCGGAGGCCCCTGATTTACCATACTGTTACTGTATCGGTTATCAGGAGGTTAACCATGAATACAGCACCTTTTGCAAATCGGCACAGACCGATCAACATGGTCCTGTCACTGGCAATCGTGGTTCTGACAACGTGGCTGATCGTACTGTTCGCGACCGCGCCGGGCCCGCATACCGGCTACGGCATGACCAAACAGGAACTGAAACTGCTGCGCTACAGCCAGGCCAATTGAGCGATCGATGGCAGGCGCTGAAGTAAAGCCCCAGCAAGGAAAATATGATTTTCATGCAGTCCCCAGTCCCTTGTCCCGTTTCCCGCTTCCCGGATTGATCATTTTGTTATTGGCTGTACAGCGGCCCCGATCCGTTCGGGCAGGCCCAAAGCATAACTGTCAGCACACCTGCAAATCCAGAAACGCTTGACCCGCACAGCCGCGGCATGCAGATTGAGACCTGTTTCCGGAAGGACCCAGCTGATGATGCCCGTTATCCAGCAGCCACGCCTGCGCGCGACCTTTATTCATCTTGCCATCACCATCGTCATTATCCTGGTATTACTCGCCTGGATGATGGCGGCCTGGTTTTCGCCACTGCTGTTCACCAGTAACGGCGGCTGGCATGGACTGGCGATTATTACGCTGGTCGCCCTGGCCAGCGGTCCGCTGCTGACTTATGTCATATTCAGTTCCGGCAAGGCACGGCACCTGATCGTGTTCGACCTGGCCTGCATTGCCGTCGTACAGATGCTGGCACTGGGCTATGGCGCTTACACTGTTTACAGCACGCGGCCGGTGGTCATGTCCTACTGGGACGGCTGGATATATCCGGTGACATCAGAGGAACTGGCACTGCAGGACGTAACACCCGCCGATATCGCCGCACTCGATGACCGCTGGCCGCCGCTGGTATTCGTGCGTGCACCGCAAAACCGGGAAGAACGCCATGCCCTGGTCGACTACGGCTTCAAACACGGCCTGGGCGAACCGGCGCTGGCATTTTTATATGAGCCGTTCGATGAACACCTGGATGCCGTCTTTGCCAACTCGGTGGAAAACCGCGCCAAAACGAATCCGGTCTGGCTGGAAATGCGCAGCGATTATGTGAACGACAGGATCCTGTCCGCTGGCCATGCCTTTATTCCCTACCTGGGCAGTCATGGTGAACGTTTGCTGATCATCAGCCGCGCCGGGGAAATCATCGGTGCCCTCGCTGCACCGCAGTAAGCTCTCGCCGCTGTCGCATACGCAAAACTATCATTCAGCGCTCCAGTCGTGACGCGGGGTATGTCACGGGGACGATAGAGAACCGGGTTTCAACGGCGGCGGGGCCGGTGAAACTGCCGCTATGGTAGATTGCCGTCCTGGTCACATTTTAACAATTTCGCTTTGCGGGGATTGGGTACTCAGCTATATTTTCATTTATAGCGCCGAGAAAGAGACCCGCCTGGAGGGTCCACGCTGACAGGCCGAGTGCCACGGGGTTCTGACGATGATTATTAGATTGCTCCCGCTACTGCTGGCTGTCCTGCCGGCCGCGCACGCTGCCGATTCCACCGAGTTAGACGCCCGGGAACAGCAACGCCTGAACGGTTACGGCTGGGCGCTGTATAACAACCTGTTCGATAACAACACCTACCAGTATTCACCGCTGAGCCATTCGCTCGATATGCAGATGGAACTGGCGGCGGCGGACCGCTGGAGGGAAATCGAATACGGCGGCGGCCGCAACGCCGTCTGGCAGGATCCGGAACGGGGTCTGGTCAGTGCCATTGCATCTTACCTGCGTTACGACACCGAACAGGTTTACCGTTTCGGCGCCGAGGGTGAGTGGTATCACGGTTCGCTGACCGCCAGCGGTCATGCCGGTTATCTGGAGGGTTCGATCAAGTCGCAGCCGTTTGCAGGTGTCGATCTGCGCTGGTACGCCACCGATAACCTGTCGTTACAGTTCGGCGGCGAACAGATCGACGATATCACCATGGGCCGGATACGCATGGAATACCAGCCGGGATTTGAAAAATTCCAGGGACTGAGTTTCTTTGCCCGCGCCGCGGGTGGTTCGGAAGACCATGAGTATATCCTCGGCGGCTTCCGTTACTCGTTCGGCGAGTCCGGTTCGCTGCTGATGCGCGACCGCGGCAACCCGAATGCCGTCGACGCGGATCGCCTGTCGCCGCACTTCGAGTCACTGTATTTCAGGTAACGATTCTTTTGCCCTCACCCTGACCCTCTCCCAAAGGGAGAGGGAATATGCTCATTCACGCGCCAGCACACTCTCGGAAGATAGAGGTGAGCAATCTTTAACTCCTTCTCCACCGAGTGAAGGAAGGATGGGGGGTAAGTCAATCAACAGCACGCCAGCGTACCCTGTCCCTTCTCCCTCTGGGAGAGGGTCAGGATGGGGCCCATGACAAATAGTGCGCCAGCACACCTTCCCTCTGGGGGAGAGAAGAGTGAGGGCATAGCCACAGCGCGTCAACGCACCCTGTCCCTTCTCCCTCTGGGAGAGGGTCAGGATGAGGGCATCAATTCGATTCCAAAGCCTGCAGAATAACCTCGAGTACTGCGTCCGGATTTTCCCAAACCTCGTTATTCCAGAACCTCAATACTTGTAGGCCTCTGGATTCCAGAAATTTTTTGCGCACTTGTCTTTACCAACGCTGTCGGCATGCTGACTGCCATCCAGTTCAATCACCAGTCCGGCTTCATGGCAGTAAAATCCACTAGTACGGCAAGATGGCATGTTGACGGCGAAACTGAAACCCAGAAGTTGGCGATCGCGCAGTATCTGCCAGAGATAATTTTCCGTATCCGTCTGTTCACGCCTTAACTGACGAACATTGTTCAAGAGTTTAGAAGGGACGTTAGGCATCCTTGCCTCCTTAGTCATTGCCCTATGACCTCTCCCAGAGGAGGAATATGCCGACTCACCGATCTCGCAGAAGACAGGGGCGAACAATGCTTAATCCCTTCTCCCTTTAGGATGAGGAAGGATGAGGGCCCATAACGAATAGCGTGCAGCGCACTGCATCCTTCCCCGCTTGCGGGAAGGAAGAATGGCGGCTAGGACTCTCCCACCGCTGCCGCCGGGCGGGTCTGGTCCTGGCTGAACTGCAGTTCCGCCAGCCGTGCATACAACCCGCCCTGGCGGAGCAGTTCCTCGTGACTGCCAATGGCCACGATATGGCCGTGGTCCATGACGACAATGCGATCCGCCTTCAGTACCGTGGCCAGGCGATGCGCAATCACCAGTGTGGTGCGATCGTGCATCAGGCTTTCCAGGGCTTTCTGAACAAGGCGTTCACTTTCCGCGTCAAGTGCGCTGGTGGCTTCATCGAGCAACAGGATCGGCGGGTTCTTGAGAATGGCGCGGGCGATGGCAATGCGCTGCTGCTGGCCGCCGGACAGCCGTAAACCGCGTTCACCGAGGAAAGTCTGCCAGCCTTCCGGCTGGCGTTCGATGAACTCGTCGGCCTGCGCGGCGCGGGCGGCGGCACGGACCTCGCCGTCACTGGCGGTCGGTTTGCCGATGCGGATGTTTTCCAGCGCATCGTCGGCAAAGATCACGGTCTCCTGCGGCACGATACCGATACGTTCACGCACGGCCTCGGGCTCCACCCGGGCAATATCGACACCATCGAGCCTGATGACACCGGACAGCGGATCGTAAAACCGCAGCAATAACTGGAATAACGTACTCTTGCCGGCGCCGGACGGTCCGACCAGTGCCACGGTCTCGCCGGACATTATGCTGAGTGAAATATCATTGAGCGCCGTCTGGTTAGGCCGTGACGGATAATTGAAGTACACATGCTCGAACTCGATACGGCCGCTGCCGGGCTCGGGCAACGACTGCGGATTGTCCGGCGCCTTCACGTCAGGCTCGGCCTCGAGCAGTTCCATCAGGCGTTCGGTCGCGCCGGCGGCGCGCTGCAGTTCACCCCAGATATCCGAAAGCGCGGCCGTGCTGCCCGCCACCAGGATCGCGTACAGCAGGAACTGACCCAGTTCGCCGCCGCTCATGCGCCCGGCGATGACATCGTGCGCGCCGACCCAGAGCACGAACACGATCGAACCGAAAACAATAGTAATCGCCAGTGCCGTCAGCCAGGCACGGGTGCGGATACGTTTTAATGCAACATCAAATGAGCGTTCAACCGCGTGGGTAAAGCGCCGGCTCTGCAACCCCTCGAGCGTGAATGACTGCACGATACGAATGGCGTTCAATGTTTCACCGGCGATGCCGCTGGAATCGGCGATGCGATCCTGGCTCTCGCGTGACAGTTTGCGCAGCCTGCGGCCGTAATAAAGGATCGGACCGATGACGATCGGCACCAGCACCAGAATCATGCCGGTCAGGCGCGGACTGGTAATGGTCAACAGTACCAGCCCGCCGATCAGCGTAACGGTACTGCGCATCGCAATCGACAGGCTGCTGCCGACTACCGACTGGATTAGCGTTGTATCGGTCGTCAGCCGCGACAGCACCTCGCCGGTCCGCGTCACTTCGAAAAACGTCGGGCTGAGTTTCAGTACGTGCTGATAGACGCTGGCACGGATATCGGTGACAACGCGCTCGCCCAGCCAGGAGACCAGATAGAAGCGCAGGGCCGAAAACACCGCCAGCAGCGCGGCGAGAAAAAACAGCGCCAGGAAGTACTGGTTGATCGTGGCCGCCTGTTCACTGGACAGGCCCTGATCGATCACCTGGCGTATGGCGGCAGGCATGGCCAGCGTCGCCCCGGCGGCGATCAGCAGCGCCATCAGCGCCAGACCCATGCGCAGTCTGTAAGGCCACAAAAACGGCAGCAACTCCCGCAGGGAGCGCAGGTTGCGGCTGCGCTCGCGTTTCAACTGGGCATGGACATCGGCTTGATTCACGGGACTCCGGACTGGACGGGCCAAAGCCACAAGTCTAACCTGCCGGCGGCTGTTCGTTAACTCAAAAAGACAGTATCGGGTTCGCTCACACAGAACAGCGGCAGTTTGCCGTATAATCGCGGCATATTCCCGCGGAGTCCGGATATGGAATTTGCAACTGAAATCGGCCTGTTTCTGGCCAAGCTGCTCGCCGTATTGCTGACAACGGCGCTGATCATCGGCGGCGCAGCAGTCGTCATGATGCGTTCGAAAATGGCCGGCGAAGACCATCTGGAGGTCAATGACCTGAACCGTAAATATCGCAACATGGCACTGACGCTGCAGCACGCCATGCTGCCTAAAAAACTGTTCAAGCAGACGCTCAAGGAAGCCAAGCAGGCTGTCAAGGAAAAACAGAAGCAGGCCGAACAGCGGCAAAATATCTATGTCATCGATTTCAAGGGTGATATCCGCGCCAGCCAGGTGGCTTCCCTGCGGGAAGAGATCAGCGCCATCCTGCAGGTCGCCGGAAACGGGGATGAAGTCGTGGTACTGGTCGAAAGCGGCGGCGGCACGGTGCATGGTTACGGCCTGGCGGCATCGCAGCTCAAGCGGGTGCGCGACCACGGCATTAACCTGACCGTCGCCATCGACAAGGTCGCGGCCAGCGGCGGTTACATGATGGCCTGTGTCGGCAACCGCATTATCGCCGCCCCGTTTGCTATTGTCGGCTCCGTCGGCGTACTCGGCCAGTTACCGAATTTCCACCGCTTCCTGAAAAAACGCGACATCGATTTCGAACAGGTCAGTGCGGGGGAATACAAACGCACGCTGACGCTATTCGGTGAAAACACGCCCGAGGACCGCGAGCGCTTTCGCCAGGAACTCGAGGATACCCATGAATTGTTCAAGTCATTCGTCAAGACCAACCGTCCCCAGGTCGATATCGATAAAATTGCCACCGGCGAGCACTGGTACGGCGCCAGGGCGCTGGAACTCAATCTCGTCGACGATCTCAAAACCAGTGACGACTACCTGGCCGAGGCGGTTCAGTCGGCCGATCTGTACCAGGTCAAGTATGTGCGCAAGAAACCGTTTATTGAAAAGATCTTCGGCCCGGCACTGAGCCAGCTACGCGATTACGAGCTGATTAAATAACCATGCGAAGCCTGATTCACCGCTCAAAGGCCTGCCGCGACAGCGAAACCGATCAGCGTGACCGGCAGCAGTGATGGGCGTGCCGGCGAATATGTCGAGGAACTGAAAAGGCGCTGCGGTTCCAGCCGCTGGAACCTGGTTGAGGTGGATTTCATCCGGCGACAGCGGGAAGACGCTCAAGACAGCGATTAGTAGTTCGCCAGCCCCTGATTAGGTACGCCTTGCAGGCGTTATTCTTACAGACTGGATACTGGCTTCCACCAGTATGACGGTCTGTAATTCCGTCATTCCGGAAATCGCTAGCGATTATCCTGTGGGAGCGGACTGTGTCCGCATTGAACACATCGCCGATGGTACTCGGCTCCCACGGCATTCAATGCCCGTCATTCCGGAAATCGCGTAGCGATTATCCTGTGGGAGCGGACTGTGTCCGCGATTGAACACATCGCCGATGGTAATCGGCTCCCACGAGGTTCAATGCCCGTCATTCCGGGCTTGACCCGGAATCCAGTTGAGGAAAGATCGTCCGGAGGACGAACATTACATTACTCACCAAACGCCTTCTTCACTTCCTCGGCAATGATCTGAATACCACGATGCACGACTTCCGGCGACTGCGCGTAAGTCACGCGGATGCATTCATGCCGGTGCGGCCAGTCCTGCTCCAGGCCAGGGAAAAAGTGATGCCCGGCAATGACCAGCACGCCCCGCTCTTTAAGCCTGCGATAGAGCTCATCGCAGGTAATGGGCAGTCCAGGAAACCACAGCCACAGGAAGATCGCGCCTTCGGCTTCATGGATATGATAGTCGACATCGCCTAATGCCTCGTCGAACCAGGCCTGTGCCTGTTCCGAGCGCTGGCGGTAATAGGGATTGATGACATCACGACTAATCCTGATGATGTCGCCGGATTCCACCATGGCCTCGGCGAGCGCCGGCCAGATACTGCCGTTCGCCAACTGCAGAATGGCGTTCATGCCGGTAATCGCTTGGATCACCGGTTCGGCGGCGACAATAATGCCGGTACGCACCGCCGGCAAACCCATCTTCGACAGGCTCAGGCACAGAATGATCTGCTCCGACCACGGCAGCCTGGCATCCCTGAAAATAATATCCGGGAACGGCTGGCCATAGGCGTTATCGATGATCAGCGGAATATCATGCCGGCGTGCCATACCGTGCAGGCGATCGATCTCGTCGTCGGTCAACACATTGCCGGTCGGATTGGTCGGCCGCGACACGCAGATGGCACCGATCCCGTCGTCGATGCCCAGGGCATCGAAATCGACGTGATACTTGAAACGGTGTTCGGCCGTGTGCTCGATGTTCGGCTTCAGGGAACGGAACAGTGGCTGGCTGATGCCAACATCACTGTAGCCGATATACTCGGGATCATTCGGCAGCAGAATGCGGCGATGCCTGCCATCCGGGAATTCACCGGCAAACAGGTTGAACAGCATGAAAAACGCCGCCTGGCTACCGGCGGTCAGGCAGATATTGCGGTTGCTGATATCCCAGCCGTACTCACGTTTCAGCAACTCGACCAGGGCATTGATGAACCGCTGTTCGCCCTGCGGTGAATCGTAATTGCCAATTACCTGAGCGAACCTGCCCGGTTCATCAAGAATGGCCTGCATGCGTTCATGCAGGTAATCATTGACCTGCGGAATGGAGGCCGGATTACCACCGCCGAGCATGCACACATTTTCTCCGCCACTGGCCATGGCCTCGCCCAGGTCCTGCATCAGCTGCAGGATACCGGCACTGCCCATGAAGCGTTCGGAAAATGAAGAGAATTGCATGACGTTGGTGATTGGTGGTTGGTTGATTGGTTGATTGGTTGATTGGTTGATTGGTTGATTGGTTGATTGGTTGATTGGTTGATTGGTTGATTGGTTGATTAAAAAAGCGTGACCGCCGTTGTTCCAGTGTCAAGAAAAAATTCAATTTCAATAACCATTGAACCAATTAACTAATAACCAGGAAACCACGTCGGCAGCCGGCGACCGGTTCTTCGCGCAGTAAACTGCGCTCCTACGTCCGGATTTGACGTCGCCAATAACCCCACCTGTAGGAGCCGACTTCGTCGGCGAATTTTATCACTGAAGGGTTCGCGGATTGCAATCCGCTCCCACAGAAGATCAACCTTGCTAATCACCAGTTAACCAGCTAACCAATTAACTAATAAACTTTACCCCCGTTTCTTTTTCGAATTGCGTTTGCGCGTGCGATCCTTCTCCATATCCCGCCCCAGCAGGATCATGCGAATGGCGCGCTCGGCCGCGTTGGCAAGATGCGGCCGCGAGAGTCTGATGGCTTCCTCGAGCGACATGTCACGCGCAGCGGCACTTTCAAGACCGTGAATACCATGTTCGAAGACATCGCGTGCATCGTCGGCGAGGCCGCCACCTATGGCTATCACCGGTACCCTGGCCTTCTTCGCCGCCTTGGCCACACCCGCCGGCGTCTTGCCGAAGGCGGTCTGGGAATCAACACGGCCTTCACCGCTAATCGCCAGGTCCGCCCCCCTGAGATATTCCTCGAGGCCGGTAGCCTTGACGATAATGTCGATGCCGCTTTGCAGTTTGGCATTGGTAAACGCCACCAGGCCGGCACCGAGACCGCCGGCGGCGCCGGCGCCTTTCATGTCATTGACGCCGATACCGAGATCGCGCTTGATGACCTTGCCGAAATGCCTGAGGTTGCTGTCCAGGGTCTTGACCATGGCCGGCGTCGCACCCTTCTGCGGTCCGAATACATGCGCGGCGCCCTTGGCGCCGACCAGGGGATTGTCGACATCGCTGGCGATAATGATCTTGGTCTTGCGCAGCCGCGGATCGACATGTTCCATGTCGATGGATTCAATCTTGTTCAGCATGCCTCCGCCGGCGTGGCTCTTGAGAACACGGCCATTTTTATCTCGAAACCGCACACCCAGCGCCTGCGCCATGCCGGCGCCGCCGTCAACGGTCGCCGAGCCACCGATACCGATAATGATATTGCGGGCGCCATGATCGATGGCATCCATGATCAGTTCGCCGGTGCCGTAGGTCGTTGCCTTCAGGGGGTTACGCTTGCCGGCCGCGACCAGCGGCAGGCCCGAGGCCTCGGCCATTTCAATCACCGCGCCGTCGCCGTCGGCGAGCAGACCGTAACGGGCCTTCACCTTTTTGTTACCCAGCGGACCCTGCACCTGCTTGCGGATGAACTTGCCGCCGACGGCGTCAACCAGTGACTGCACCGTGCCCTCGCCGCCGTCCGCCATCGGTACCTTGATGCATTCCACATCCGGCAATACGCGGCGGATACCTTCCTCGATCGCTGCGGCAACCTGCAGGGAAGTCAGGTTTTCCTTGAATGAATCAGGGGCGATAACGATTTTTTTCATGGGTGTATCTAGAAGGCTTGTTGTTGTGGCCTCGCGGCCGTCAGAACCGGTAGTTGTCCCGCCTAGGAAAGGCGCTCACATTAATGGAATCGGCGTACGGCGACAACTCAGTCCACAGTCGCCAGTTGTGCAAATGTCCGGCTGAGCCCCTCCACTACCAGTACCATGCGGTCGTAATCCAGGGTGTCCGGTACATCGGTATGACGGTGATAATGCGGGTTCCGGAAGCCCGCGGTATCGGTAATCATGATGGCAGGATAGCCATGGGGCCAGAACATGGCATGGTCGGATCGGCGGATGTCCGGGACCAGCATTACCGGCGCGGCCAGGCCATAGGATGGTATCGAGGCATGCTCGCGGAAACGGCCGACTGTATTGCGCAAAAGCCCCACTGAAGCCAGGTTGGCGACAAAGGCGACGAAATCCCCGCGGTCGGGGTAGAACGGCTCGATGACTCGCGGAAAACCCTGACTGCCGGGCGCAGTGTCGTAATAACCCAGCATCTCCAGCGAGAACATGCCGATAATATTGTCACCCCGTTCACTGGCACGCCGGGCATAGACCTTGCTGCCCATGCGGCTGGTGCCGTAGTGCGGCGACTCCTCGTTGGGAAATGCCACCAGCCGCAGCGTGCGATCGAAACGCCGGCCGGCAAACTGCCTGGCGATCTCGAGCAATACGGCGACGCCGGAGGCATTGTCATCGGCACCGGGCGTCGGCCAGACGGTGTCATAATGGGCGCCGATGACAAGGATCTCATCGGCATGAGTGGTGCCGTAAATCTCGGTTTCGAGATTGACGAATGAACCGAACTCCCCGGTTTCGTATTCCAGCCGGTGCGGCATCAGCGCCATGGATTCGAGCTGAGCCTGCAGATAATCGACCGTGCGCGCCAGCGTACCGGGATTTTCGGTGTTGCGTTTACCGATGGTTCCGGCGAGGTGTTCGACATGGGAACGCAGCCGGTCGCGCTGCTCCATCTGAGAAGCGGTAAGCGACGGCAGGTCACTGCCGGGAACGCTGCCGGGCATCGCCAGCATGTAATAGAGCAGACCGCCGGCGAATACGATCAGAATTATCAGGATGGCGGCAAACTGCGGCGGCGCTGATCTGTGACGGGCCTGTTTCATGAATCAATATCCTAGCACGATATTCTACAGAGGATTGATCGTGAAACCACCACGGCAGCCGGACCGGAACCGTCCGGACAAGACAAAAGTCTTTGTACAGGTCGTCGTTCAGGAGAGTTTCAACAGAAACGAAATAAAAAACACCGGTTCTATTCGAACCGGTGCACAGGAGGGTAACCACTCAGGGTTGGTTACCGCCAGCCCGCTTCATACCAACTGCATATTCCGCAGGCCATTCAAAATCTTTACATGTATCAGGAATCCCTGTGTAAAACAAAGGTGATGCGCATGGTTACACGGTATTCCACGATTTTGTCATTCTTGACGATGACCTTCTGCTCGGCAATCCAGGCGCTCTTGATGTCGCGTACGGTTTTACTGGCTTCCTTGATGCCATTGGCAATCGCGTCTTCAAAACTTTTTTCCGACTCACATGTGACTTCACTTACTTTAGCCAGACTCATAGCTGTCTCCTTGAAATTTATTACCAGCGACCGATCGGGTCATCCATACGGGTCAGTCGCTGACCTTGATACGTTTTGCTTTCTGTTTCTCGGACTTGGGGATTGTGATGTTAAGCACACCTTTGCCGCTTTTGGCCGAAACCCTGGAATCATCCACTGTTTCTGGCAGTACGAAGCGCCGGAAAAACCGGCCGCTGCTGCGTTCGACACGGCAATATCCTTCCTGTTCCTCGCGTTTTTCCGACTCACGCTTGCCGCTGATAGTCAGGACGTTGTTGTCCACGGTCACTTCGATATCCTTCGGGTCCACGCCGGGAATATCGGCACTCACCACATACTTGTCTTCCTCTTCACTGATATCGACGGCCGGCGCCCACTCCGCGGCAAGACCGCTTTCCTCCGGATCGCCAGCCAGCTGGCTGAACCGGGAAAGCAGGTTACGGCTGACCTCGTCCGAGAGCATTGAAAAGGGATCATGGCGGGTAATATTCATGGTTATGCCTCCATTGGCAAATTATCAATTGTTCTGATAAACATAGTCCTTTAGTGAGTGAACGCTTTGATCCATATCAAGCCTGCCGCAGATCGCAGGATGGAACCATAACAGGTGGCAAACATTATTGAATACGGCAGGAAAGGCGCCGGCCGATGCCGTTGTCGGCAGGGCGACAGCAACAGAAGGTACGGCGATAATGCCTAGAACGGATTCCAGGTCTTCTTGCGGGTATAGTGCATATAGCCGATATTGACACCGGCACGGAAACCGGCCCCCAGGCGAATCGGCGCCAGGTTGATACCTTCGGCCTGGTGATAGTTGGCGCTGACGCCACCGACAAAATAGAAACTGCCGTCCACGGCGGGGAAGCGCTGGAAGATCGCGTCGGTATTCGGCAGATCATAAATCAGTACATAGACCTTGGACAGGTTGCCGCCGGCATCGAAACCAACCGAAGGCCCCGTCCAGAACACCTTGACCGAGGGCCCTGCCTTCATCTGCAGGGTGCCGTCGCCGTAACGCGCACCGACAACAAAGGCACCACTCGCCTCGGTACCCTTGATAATGGCATTCGGGCGGCCGTGGTCATCGAAAACCTTGGAGATAACCTCGCCGATGCCTTCGGCACCCTCACCGAAAAAATCCGCCGCGTCATCCAGCACGCTTTGTTCGGAATAGGTCTCGCTTGATTCAGTGGTCGTTGTCTCTTCGGCATACACGGCGGCCGGCTGCAACAGGATAAACAACAGCGCTATCAGCAAGCGGCAATTCATGGTTTCCACTCCCCGGGAGTCTTGATTAATGGTCGAGAACGACGTCGCTAATGACATCGGCAATCATCTGGCTGGCGGTATGGATCAGTACAACATCGGAGTCGACGATAACACGTTCGTAACCCTTCGGGGTGGGCGGCAGCTGCCCCGCCAGGCCGGGCGGCAGTGCCTTTTTCTCGAGTCCCGGCGGCAGCCGGCCGTTTTTTTCCAGCTGCATCTGCAGTCCCGGCGGCAGCTTGCCGTGCCTGCCCGGCCCCCTGCCCTTGTCCCGGGGACCGCCATGACTGTCGCCATAATAATCACGGATAGTGCGGCGTTCGGTCTCGCTAAACACCTTGCGGGCGGTCTCCTTGACGATCTCATCGACCACATCGCCTGCCTGTACCGTGATCGGGGCCGCAAACATCAGGCCCAGTGCCAGACTGAACAACATTTCCCTGCGCATGGCGGTTACCTTTTTCATGGGGTTTTGAGGAAGATTAGCCTATAGACAACGGCAAACCGGCACTAGTTGCAATATTCGTGGTGCTATTGTGACCGCCGTCACAACCCGTACAGGCTCTCAGGTATTATCCGGCCGGTCGCCGGTTTCCGCCAGGGCATCGAGTATCGGGCATTCGGCCGTCGGCACATGACCGGGACATTCATCAACCAGGTGTCCAAGTATCTGCTGCATTTTCTCCAATGCTGCAATTTTTTCCCTGATTTCCGTCAGCCTGGCTTGCGCCAGCTGCCTGACGGGTACGCTGCTGGCGCCCGGCTCGGCCCTGAGCGTCAGTAACTCGCGGATATCGGCGAGCGAGAAACCCAGCGCCTTGGCGTGGCGGATGAATGCCAGGCGGCGGACACTGTCGGCGGGATAATGCCGGTAGCCGCTGGCGCTGCGTGGCGGCGGCGGCAGCAGGCCCTCGCGCTCATAGTAGCGTACGGTTTCCACGCCGATGCCCGCCTGCCGGGCAACCTGGCCGATGGTGAATCCCTGTGTCGCAGTCATTGCGATTCCTCCGGATGACAAGTGTCCTGCCCTGTAGTTTACTACAGGGTCAGACCCTTGTTACATCTCTTGCCCTGCCCGCTGCGGCATGGGAGCCTTTAACGAAAACACGCGAGCCACGGGCGAGCAATGTGGTTACTGGACGAACTGGCCGAGCAGCACATAGAACAGGCTGTCAGGAATGGCGAGCTCGACGATTTGCCGGGCGCAGGCCGGCGCCTGGTATTCGAAGACGACAGCCTGGTCCCCGAGCACCTGCGCATGGCGCATAAAATCCTCCGCAATGCCGGTTTCGCCCCGCCCGCTGTTATCGACCGCAAAAGCATCAACGCCCTGGAGGCGGAACTGCAGCGTACGGAGGACGAAATCGAACGCCGGCGTATCGTCGGCAAGATGAACTGCCTGCAGGCGCGGCTTGACACCCGATCCGGCGAACGCGCCAGCATGCTGCTGCGCAGTGATTATTACGACCGCGTGCTGGAACGGCTGGCAGGTAAATGACGACGCCCCTGTGGGGCCGATAATATCGGCAACTCATTCAATCGCGGACTGTCCATCCCACGAGGTGAAATATCGTCATTGCAAATCAGCAGGCCTGTTGTCGAAGATGGCGTGCCTGACACGGTTCCCCACCCGGATACCGTGTCGTTCCACGCTGCCGGCATTGATTTCCAGCACCGCGCGAACGGGCCTGTCCGAGGCAATCAGCGCCTCGGAGCCGGGCCTGGTGTTTTCAACGATCTGGACGATACGACCATTGGCGTCGATGAACAGCATATCCAGCGGGATCAGCATATTTTTCATCCACATCTGAACCGTCTGTTCCTGCCGGTAGTCGAACAGCATGCCGGTTCGTGCCGGAAGGTGATGGCGGAACATCAGGCCGGTCCGGCGGGCCGTGGGATCCGCGGCGATTTCCACCTGCAGAGGCAGATCACTGACCCCGTCCATGCTGATGGTGAGCGGTTGCCGCTCCGGTTCCGGGGAATCCGCCGCCGTGACACAGCCGCTGACGGCCGCCAGCAGCAACCCCGGCAGCAGCCATCCGCGGTGCAGGTGGCCGAGAGGACTGATTCTTTCCCGTATTCCCGGATTCGACATGACTCGGAGACTCGCTGGGATTAACATTACGCTTTCGCCTGCCGGCAACCCGTTGCCGGCGGCAAGCTGTCTGAAACCCAAGATGGAGAATAACAACAATGCGGAATCTGTATAAACTCGGATTGATCGGCCTGCTGCTGATCCCGGCCCTCGCCTCGGCCCATGGTCCCAGCCGTCTCAAGGTCGTCAAGGATATCGAGATCAACGCGTCCCCGGACAAGGTGTGGGCGGTGATCGCCGACTTCTGTGCCATCCAGGAATGGCACCCGGCTGTTGAAAAATGCGAGACCAGCGGCGGTACCGAAAAAGGTACTACCCGCGTGCTGACCCTGGCTAATGGCGAATCCTTCACCGAGGAACTGCTGAACCATGATCCCGAAGGCATGAGCTATGGCTACCGGATCACCGAGCCAAACCATGACGCGGTGCCGGTCGGAACCTATGGATCAACGATAGACGTCAGCGCCGGCGATAATGGCGGTGCCGTTTTGAACTGGAAAGGCTTTTTCTACCGCGCCTATCCGAACAATGACCCGCCACCCGAGCTTTCCGATGAGGCTGCCATGGATGCAGTTACCAATATTTATGACACCGGCATGGCCAGAATCAAGGAACTGGCCGAACAGTAAAGCCAACGGCAAGGCCCGGCCCTGAGAGGGCCGGGCTTTTGTTCCAGTCATGTCTTCAAAATACGTACTGATAACCGTCCTTCTGCTCGGCGCGGGTGTCTGCAACGCCGAACCATTCGCCTATATTACCAATCAGCTGGATAACAGTGTCTCCGTCATTGACACAACCACGGCCGAGGTCGTCAGGACCATAACCGTCGGCAAACGCCCGGCCGGTGTTGCCGCGATGCCGGATAACAGCCGCATATTCATCACCAATCCGGAAGATAAAACCGTCTCGGTGATTGACGGGGAAAGACTTGAAGTCACCGACACGCTGCCGGCGGGCGAAGGACCGGTGGCCATCGCGATTCATCCCGACGGCGACCGCTTTTATCTTGCCGACTGGTACGAGAATATCGTGCAGGTTGTTGATACACGAACGCTGGAACGCATCACCACTATTGAAGTCGGCCGTTCACCCTCTGGGCTCGCCGTCCATCCCGATGGCCACACACTGTATGTCGCCAATCGCGATGACAACACCCTGTCACTAATCGACTTGCACACCAATCGCGTCGAGGCCACGATTGAGGTCGGTACGGCGCCTTTCGGCGTCAGCGTGGCCAATGACGGCAGCCAGATCTATACCGCCAATGTCCAGAGTAGCGATGTCAGCATTGTCAACAGCAGGGAATTCAGGGTAACCGCAACGGTCGCCGTGGGCATGTTCCCCTATGCCAGTGTCCATGTACCGCGCATCAACCGGCTTTTTGTAACCAACCAGCGCGGGGCTTCCGTATCCGTCATCGATCTGGAAACCCAGGAAACGATCACCACGATAGATGTCGGCATCTACCCTGAAGGCATTAATCTGTTACCCGACGGTAAAACACTTTACGTCAGTAACTGGGGTGACAATTCAATTGCCGTGATCAACAGCGAGACCCTGGAGGTGACCGACACCATAGCCGTGGGAGAAGGACCCAGGGCGTATGGGCAGTTTGTAGCACCGCGGTAGTTGATTGGTTAACTGGTTAACCAGTTTGTTGGCTGAATGACCTATAACCTGTTGTGGTTCAACTCCACTATTTGCCTGGCCATCAACCTCTCATACTAATTAACCAGTTAACTAATTAACCAGTCAACCTATTACCATTTATCCTTCCGCCAGCAGATTGCGTATATCGATCACCGCTGCATTGGCGCGTGAAATATAAGACGCCATGACCAGTGAATGGTTGGCCATCAATCCGAATCCCGACCCGTTGAGTATCACCGGGCTCCAGATGTTTGTCTGGGTCGCTTCCAGTTCGCGGATGATCTGTTTCAGACTCCACCATTGCATTCTTGTCATGCAGCACTTCGGCAAAGTCCTTTTCCACCGCATGTATGAAATGTATCAGGGCCCAGGCCGAGCCACGGGCCTCATAGAAAACATCGTCGATTTCCAGCCAGGGTGTTTTTACAGTCATAATCCGCGGCCTGGACGTCGACTGTCGTGCCGACAGATCGCCTTCAAGATCGGTACTGATACGTGCCTGGCCGACACTGGCGCTCAGCCGCTGTGACAGACTGCCCAGGCGTTTTTCGACGATGGCCAGCCAGCTGCGCAGATTGTCGGCGCGTGAATAGAACTGGGCATCACCGTCGCTTTTATCGATCAGCCTGGCACGGTAACGCTTCAGCGCATCAATCCCGGTGCGGTATTCACCCTCGGCCGAAGGCAATATCCACGAGGAGTGATCGATATGAAACTGTGGATCAGCGACGACCAGATCCGGATCCTCCGTCGACTGCGTCTGCGAACGGCTGTAGTCATTGCGCAATGCCCGCGCAAGGTCCCGAATCTGGGTCAGTGCGCCATATTCCCAGTTCGGGATATTGTCCATCCACAGGCCTGGCGGCAGTATGTCGTTACTCAAATAGCCGCCGCGCTTGTCCAGCAGGGTCTCGGCAACCCGGATCAAGGTGTTTGTCGTGACCTCGCCCTTGATCGCTTCATCACCCATGGTATCCCGGTCAATGACCGCCTGTACCTCAAACACATCCGGCTCGCTGTCCCACCAGTACATCAGGGCGCCATTAACGGCCACGTAAACCAGCGCCAGGATCAGCAGATAGCGCCACCAGGGGCGCGAGGGGGATGTTTCCACTGCGTCATAGTCAGCCATAACTGTTATATATTGCGCTCCTGTGGCGGAATTCAAGGACGGGATGTCGCCGAACACCCCGGTTCGGTTCTATACTGTCAGAATACCCGTTGCCGAAAAAGCGCTATCCCGTTTTCGCCGGCATGCGCTGAAACCGGAAATCCCAGCAATTTGAGCATCAGACATGACAAAATCATTAACCCTATCGCTGCTGGCCGCCCTGCTGTCGCTCACCGTAACTGCCAGCCATGCCCAGGAGCAGGACACCGATCTGAACAATATCGAGCTTGATGAAGACATAACCGATAAACAGATTCGCGACTACATGAAGCAGCGGCAGGAATACCAGGATGACCCTGCGGCGCTGGAGATTATGGACAGGATCCAGGAGGCCGCCGGTATTACCGAAGCCGATATCGCCCGCGCCCAGGGCCGGGAGCCCGGCTCTGATGCAGATTCCGCCGCTGCCGGCGCAACAGCGGGGGCATCAACCGGTGAATCCGCCGCCGCTTCGGCTGAGCAGCGGGAACGCGCTATCCAGGGCAATCCGCAAGAATCCGGGCCGGAGTTCGAGCCCGACCCCGCGATTGCCGAGCACGCCTATCTGCATGGCGATTATGAAACCGCGTTAAAGCATTACAATGAACTGGCCAAGGAAGGCGATCCGCATGCCCATCTCATACTAGGTATCATGCATCAAGAGGGCCAGGCCGTGGAACAGGATCCGACCAAGGCCCGCGCCTATTACCAGCGTGCCGCCGATTACGGGGACAGACGCGGACAGGAATTGGCCGAATCACTGGAAATCTACATGGACGAGACAAAAATTGAAAATAGCCAGGAGCAATACAACAAACTGGCCGAAGAACAGAAAGAGGCCGGTGCACCTGAACCGGAACCCCGATCGGGGCGAAAATGGGATCGGGGTCCCGTTACTGAAGGCGGCCGCCCGGCGTTGCCCTCGGTAGATTAATAGACGCGCCTGTTCGCCCGCGAAAATTCATATTTCGTGAATCGTGAATCGTGAATCGTGAATCGTGAATCGTGAATCGAAATTGAAAGTGCCGGGAACTTTTAGTTCCCTCTATCCAAAAATTCACGATTCACTATCCATGCGGCACGCTTTTCGATACCGCCGTCAGAAGCACAATGCCGCCGATGATTAAACCCATGCCCGCCATCGCCGGCCAATCCAGGGATTCCTGAAACACGACATAGCCGAACGCCGCGATCAGTACGATACCGGCGCCCGACCAGATGGCATAGGCAATGCCGACCGGAATGGTCCTGAGTGTCAGCGCCAGGAAATAAAACGCCAGTGCATAACCAACGATCACGATCAGGCTCGGCCACAGGCGGGTAAAGGATTCCGATGCCCGTAGCGCCAGTGTTCCGCTGACCTCGGCAATGATGGCTATTGCCAGATAGAAATAATGCGGCATGGCTTTATTGCTGCTTGCCGAAACGCTCCCTGAGCGACTGGTATTCATCCAGACCGAGGATCTGTTTGATCTCGTCAAAATCGACCATGCGGTCGGCCATGGCACGGGTATGGCCGTCGCGCTGAAACGCCTCTGCCAGTTCCCGCATCGACCTGGCCGCCAGCAATACTGAATCGATAGGCGCCACCACCAGCTTGAATCCCATGTTTTCGAGTTCGGCGGCACTCAGGATCGGCGTCTTGCCGAAGATCAGCATGTTGACGAATTTCGGATACGGTACACGTTCGCAGATGGTCTGCAGCTCTTCCACGGACAGTGGTGCCTCGATAAAGGCGAAATCCGCTCCCGCCTCGCAATAGGCATTAACGCGTTCAATGGCTTCATCGAGTCCATGGGTTTCGCGGGTGTCGGTTCTGGCCACGAAGACGAAATCCGGATCCCGGCGGGCGGCAACGGCGGCCCTGAACTTGAGCACCATTTCATCGGCCGCGATCGTCTGTTTGCCGCCGAAATGACCACAGCGCTTGGGAAAGGCCTGGTCCTCAAGAATAATGCCGGCGGCACCGGCCTGTTCGAACTGCCGCACGCAGCGCATCACGTTATGAATATCGCCGTGACCGGTATCGGCATCGGCCAGTACCGGTATGGAGACGCGTTCGCACATGCGCCGGGTGGCATCGACCATTTCCGTGAGGCCGAGAAAATTGATGTCCGGCAATCCCAGCATGCTGGCACTGGTGCCGAAACCGCCGATAAAAACCGTTTCAAATCCGGTCTGCTCCACCAGCAACGCACCCAGTACATCATGCGCGCCCAACATACGGATAATACCCGGTTGTTCCATCAATTCACGCAGGCGCCGCGGGGCTGTCTTGTCGTTGTTCATGTCTTTCCCCTTGAATTAACAGGAATTCATAGCTGTCCGGTAACCATGAGGCTATCTCAAACCGCAACGGCCTGGCTGCAGCCGGGTCGGCAAACCGTTGAATCGACACAGGCCTGTTCACCGCCGGGCCCGGTACGACGGCGGGAAACGCCGGGGATTCATGTGGCAATCCGGGCTTAAAGGCGTTGCCGGCACCGCTGATCCTGCCGCGATCATAGCAGTAATGCCTGCGTGCGTTACAATGGCCGCCATGAGACACAGCAACACAGGAGACCGGGACGATGGCCGGGGAACAGAAAATCGTCGTCAATAAACCAAAAGGCAGCCTTATCATGGGCATGATCTGGATGGCAGTGATTTCACTGCTGTTGTTCTGGCTGCCTGCTGTCGGTCCACTAATCGCGGGGATCGTCGGCGGCAAGGTGGCCGGCGGTGTTGGCAACGGCCTGCTGGCGGCTATCCTGCCCGGCTTGATATTCGCCGGCCTGTTGTTCGTCATGGGCACGGCACTGACAGGCGTGCCATTGATCGGCCTTGTCGCCGGTGCGGGCGTTTTCATCCTCATACTTGTACAGATCATCCCGCTGCTGATTGGCGCGCTGATCGGCGGTCTGCTGGCATGACAATGACTACTGCGGCGGCTGCCTATCCCGTATATTAATGGCTTCAAGACAATCACCCTGATGCCGCCTAAGCACACACGCCCTGCTGTATGAAAACTGCTCTGTTGCTGTTGTTGATATTATCCTGCTTGCTGCCGTTACCGGCACGGTCACAGGATCGGCACATCGAGCTGGATGCATTGCGCCAGCAGGCCGAACAGGGCATTGCTGGTGCGCAGACCGAACTCGGCTATCTGTACCATACCGGCGAGGGTGTCGAGCGCGATTACGCCGAGGCGGTGAAGTGGTACCGGCTGGCGGCCGAACAGGGACACCCGGATGCCCAATACGATCTCGGGGTTGCCCATGCCTTTGGTGAGGGGGTAGAACGCGATCCGGCTCGGGCCAGCAACTGGTACCGGCGCGCCGCCGAACAGGGACATGTCGTCGCCGCTTTCAGCCTGGGCCTATCGTATCTTCACGGTGACGGTGTTCAGCAGGACAGTGAGCAGGCCGCGGCGTGGTTCCGCCAGACCGCGGAACAGGGCTATACCCGCGCCCAGGTACATCTCGCCAGCCTGCATCATACCGGTGAAGGCGTCCCGCAGAATTATGAAGTCGCGGCGTACTGGTACCAGCAGGCCGCGGAGCGTGGTGATGCGACTGCCCAGTACAATCTCGGCAATCTCTACCGCGCCGGCCGCGGTGTCCCCAGGGACAACGAGGAGGCACTGCGCTGGTTCCGCATGGCGGCGAAGCAGGACTATGCCCCTGCCAGGGGGGAGCTCGAAACATTTCACCAGCCAGTAGCCGAACACGGGCAGGTCGAAGCCGGAGTGGAACAACCTGCTGCACAACAGCCGGGGCGCGTTATCAGCCCGCCGCTTGAAGCCGCGGAATCCTTGCAGATCGAGACTCTGGAGACCACCGAGAACGCGGCGGCTGTCGAAACACAACCGGCGACGTCAGCCGACCGGCCGCCGGAGACAGAAACCGCAGAAATCGCCACCGATCCGGAAATCACCGGTTTTGCCGACATGACGGCTGCGGATAACAAAGAGCAAGCTGCCGTGACAGAGGAAACCCTGACGGCAACGGAACCGGCGGCAGCGTCAGAAACGGCGGAAGTTAGCGGCAGCGATGATACTACCGGCGGCCAACAGACTGCCGGTGGCATTGGTGGCTTTTTCGGCCGCCTGTTCGGTGGCGGGGAATCCGCGCCATCCGAACAGCGCGCGAACAATGAATCGCAACAACTGCAGAACAAGCCTGATACAGACGCCGTGGAAACAACTGCTGCCACAACCGAAGGCAATGCTGTAATCAGCAATGATGAATGGCAGGAACCTGTTGCTGCCGGCCCCGATGCCGCTGCGGCGGAAACCGATACGGAAATGGCGCCCGGGGACAAATCCGCATCGCAGCCGGAACCGGAACAGCAGGAAATGATTGCAATGAGCGAGACGCCGCCGGCACGACAGGATGTGACCATCAGTACGGCGGCGAAGCAGGCACTGGACGCGGAAAACTATACCGAGGCCCTGCACCTGCTGCAGGCCCAGGCCCTGAATGGCAATGCCGCCGCCGAGACCCGGCTGGCGGATATGTATTTCCAGGGCCTGGGCGTCGAACAGAACTATGATCGCGCCCTGCTCTGGTACCGTCGCGCCGCCAAACGCAAATACGCCGATGCCCAGTTCAATCTCGGCAATATGTATTTTATGGGTGAAGGTGTGCTAAAGGATCATGACAAGGCACGCGAATGGTATAGCAAGGCAGCGAAGCAGGGACACCAGGCTGCGGCAAACAACCTGGCCAATCTTGAACGCCGTGTTAAGGAGAAACAGCGCTATCATCCCGATTCACACGCTGGCCCGTCAGCGGCAGAATGGGAGAGTACCGTCGAGGAAGAACGTCCGGCAGCAGCAGGTGATACGCAATCCTCCCGGCGGGTCATTACACCGCCAATCGATTCAGAGCCGGAGTCCGCCATCGAAACGGAGACCGATGCGGACGACACTGCCGGGTCGGAAGCACCATCGCAACCCCGACCCGGGCTGGGTCGCATTGTCAGCCCGCCGATTGAATCCGCGTCTGACTGACGCCGTTACCCGCCCCTGTAGCCGCGCCGAAACAGGTCATCTGCTCTCCCGATTGTGATGAATATCACATTTGGGAGAGAAAAATGCAGTATTTATGCATATTTACAGGCTCTCAGACAGTATATTTATTAAAGGATAATAACGGTCATCGCGCACCAGGGGGCGCGGTGACGGTACTGTTAGACCCCGCAAAAGGATAACGCCTGCATGGCACCGTCGACCGTGCCAACGTGCCGTTTCTGCAAGACTGTCAGCATGACGGCGTCCGTCAGACCCGCCATACGCCCGGATATTCGTATCGCCGCGTGGCTGATGGTGGCGCTCGGCCTGGCGATCGGCATGTTCAGTCACGGCCGTGTCAGTTTCGTGCTGGGCGGGCTGGTGCTTGCCATCATCGCGCTGCCCCTTACCGATCCGCGCCTGGTACGCGTGTGGTTATGTCCAAACTGCGGTCATTACTATCCCCACACCGAGCACGGCGAATCCCCCGTCCTGCAATACCAGTGGCGCCCGTTGCCGACAATGCTCGCCATCATGAGTATTGTCATTCTCGGCCTCGGTTTCTGGGTGGTGATGGCCCTCTGACGGCTGGGATACCCGGCTTTTCGGCCAGGCTGACGCCGTCATTGAAAAGCTGCGGATTGCGCTCGGTTTTGCGGTGATCATTGCCGTGGCCTGCGTGCTGTTCGAGTCCCTCGAGCATTATCCCCAGGAGCCCTTCCTCTGGCGGGCACTGTCAATGACAGCCCTGTTGCTCGGCCTCGGGACAACGGCCAATGCAGCGACAACGGCAAGCTGGCTGGTGACCGGACCGGCACATGAATGGATACGGCTGAGCATACTGACAATCGGTGAGGCCATTATTCTCGTGATGGCCATGCGCCGTTCAAAATTATTTACCCGGGAATATTAGCTCCGCAGTTGCCCGTTCTCGGACAGCAATATTGCAACCGGCCGCGCGCGTTCGAAGTTCGAACAGACAATCATGACCACTACCATTATCGGCACTGCCAGGAACATGCCGGTCACTCCCCAGATACTGCCCCAGAAAGCCAGTGCCAACAGCATAATCAGCGGACTGATATTCAGGCCCTTGCCCAGCAGACGCGGTTCCAGCACGTTGCCTATCAGAAACTGTATCAACGCCAGCAGTCCGGTCGCCGCGGCAAAAGGTGCAACGCTTTCAAATTGCACCAGTGCAATAAGTGCCGGAAATACCACGCCCAGCAGGGCGCCGATATAGGGGATGTAATTGAGTGCAAAGATCAGCAGCGCCCAGAATTCCGCGAAATCGATACCGATAATCTTCATGACCAGGTAACTGAGAAAACCGGTCAGCAGGCTGGTCAGGGTTTTCAGCCATATATAAGTCTGAATCTCTTCACCGATACGTTGCAGTATCCGGTGAACCAGCGCCTCGCGTTCGGGGTCCGGGAACAGGGCCGCAATTTTGCGCCGGAAGCTCCCCTGTTCCAGCAACAGGAATGTGACATAGATCAGCATGGCGCCGGTATTGCCGGCGATGCCGGTAACAGCGGCAACCAGGCGCCGGATCACGTCGCTCAGGTTCATGCCTTCAAATATCGCCTGCAGGCTCGGTAATTCCTGCAGGCCCAGCATAGCTGTGACCTTTTCCAGCAGCTGCCTGAGATTCTGTTCATACACCGGCGCCGCCTGGCCGACCTGGCCAATGCTGCCGGCAACCAGGTTGACGACAAACCAGACCACGGCCAGCAACAGCAGTATCGCCGCGCCATACCTGCCCCAGGGCGGCAGCGTTCCGCCACGCAAACGGATATGGCCGAACTGTGCCGCCAGCGCGTTGATCAGATACCAGACAAAAATGGCGAGGACCAGGGGCAGCAACAGCGCCTTGCCGATGACGAGCAGATAAACAACCAGTGCCGCAATAATCGCGGCGGCGGCATAGTTCGGCATATCCGATCAGCTCCTTGTCCGCGGACGGTGATTTGTCGTCAACCGGTGACAGAAAACGCCGCCGATCCCGATACACTGCCCGTCCATACAATTAAATATCCGTTAAAACAATCAGTTATAGATTCCCTGACAACGGGCACGGCTTTTGCAATGCCTTATGTCAGGCCATTCAAGGAACGGCAACGACAATGAACATATACACATGCTGGCACCAGGGAAGACCGGGCTACTGCTTCGAACATCCCCGCAGCGGCTGGTGGTTCGTGCCCGAACTGGGCCAGCCGGATTCGGCAGTGCGCCGGCATCTGTCGTTCGAGGAGCTCACCTTTGCCAGCAGCTTCGACTGGCAGCTGGAATACCGCCGCCAACAGGCCCGTGCCGTAACCCCGTGGTGGCGTCTCCGCCTCCGGACCCTGTTTAGCTCCCGTCAGGCCAAACACTGTTGCCGGCCTGCTGATGTTGCCAGTGGAGCCTCTCTAACCCGGGTTTCCGGCCGATCGCAGTTACGTTCCGCTGCGATTGCCCCGACCTGAGCCGGTCAGGATGACCGGCTCTTTTTATTGTCTGCCTGACATCCGTTTCATTCCGGGCGGAACACCATGCCTGCCCGCCGGTCTCTGGACTGTACAACCGCGCTATTGTTTATTCACACATTCAGAATCGGGGAGCATGCATGGGTTTACTCGTCGAAGGCAAATGGCACGACAAATGGTATGACACGGGAGCCACCGGCGGACGCTTTGTCCGCGAAAGCAGCCAGTTCCGTCACTGGATCAGTGCCGATGGCCATACAGGTTTTCGCGCACAACCCGGGCGCTATCACCTGTATGTTTCCCTGGCCTGTCCCTGGGCCCATCGAACACTTATCTTCCGCCGCATCAAAAAGCTCGAAGATATTATTTCGATCTCGGTCGTCAATCCCTACATGGGCAAACACGGCTGGACATTCGAACCGGACGAATCCTGTGTCACCGACCATGTCAACAACAAAAATTATCTGCACGAAGTCTATACACTGGCAAAAACTGATTATACCGGCCGGTAACAGTCCCTGCCCTGTGGGACAAGGAGGAACAAACCATCGTCAGCAACGAATCCGCCGATATTATACGCATGCTGAACAGCGAGTTTAATGAGTTCACGGATAACAAAACGGATTTTTATCCGCAGGAGCTGCGTGAAACCATTAACGAAATAAACGAACGTGTTTATAACAATATCAATAACGGCGTCTATCGCTGCGGTTTTGCTACCCGCCAGGAAGCCTACGAGGAAGCCTTTACGGATCTTTTCGATACACTGGATGACCTGGAAACAAAACTGGACAGCCAGCGTTACCTGGCCGGAAGCCGGCTGACCGAGGCCGACTGGCGGCTGTTTACGACATTAATCCGCTTCGATGCCGTTTATGTCGGCCATTTCAAATGCAACAGGCACCGCATTGCTGATTATCCGAATCTGTTCGCCTATATGCGTGAGCTATACCAGTACCCGGATATCGAGACGACGGTTAATTTCCGGCATATCAAACGTCACTACTACCAGAGTCACCAGAATATCAATCCGACGGGAATAGTCCCGCTGGGTCCGAAACTGGATCTGTACGCCGCACACGACCGTGACCGGTTGCCTGCCGATCCGCTGCCCGCCTAGACGCCTTCATTTCACTGCCGAGCGGCCCGATCAGTCACCGGATAACGGAGATGGGCTGTCGTCACGCGGATCCTGGTGGATAATAATATCCGCCTTGGGATAGGCATCTTCCAGCTGTTGCTGGACCTCGGCGGCGATATCGTGGGCCTCCTGCAATGTCATGCCCGGCTCCAGCACCAGGTGCAGCTGAATGAACTGGTTCAAGCCGGATGAACGCGTTCTCAATTCGTGCAGATCGTGCACCCTGGGGTGCGACAGGGTAATAAATTTGATGCGCTGGCGATCGTCATCCGACAGTTCGCGGTCCATCAACTGATCCAGTGACTGACGGGCTATCGTCCAGGCGAAATAGAAAATATAAATCGCGATCATGAAGGCGATGACAGGGTCAGCCCAGTGCCAGTTCATCAGCCGGTCAAGGGCCATGGCAATCATAACACCCAGGTTGACCAATACATCACTGCGATAATGCAGCGAATCCGCGCTAATGGCGACCGAACTGGTACGCGCGATTACGTGTTTCTGATAGGCAACCAGCGCAACCGTGATCAATATCGAAAGCATCATGACAACTATGCCTACGCTGACATACTCAAGCGGCTGTGGATGCAGCAGGCGGTTGGCCACTTCCACCAGCAAGAACACCGCCGAACCGCAGATAAAGGCCGACTGGGCCAGGCCGGCCAGCGGCTCGGCCTTGCCATGGCCGAACCGGTGCTCCCTGTCCGGCGGCTGCAGGGCGACACGCACGGCGAACATATTCACGCCGGAGGCTAACAGATCGATAACCGAATCGATAAGCGACGACAGCATGGCGACTGAGCCGGTCATCAGATAGGCCAGCAGTTTTATGACAATCATCAATCCTGAAGCGAGGACGGCATACAATGTTGCACGCCGCATCAGTGATCCATCTGTTGGCTGGCTGGCTGTCATATGGTTCGATGACCGCTCATTGATAGTTCCTCACGTCATTAGTGTAAAAGAGTCTAACAAATGCGTCTCGCATATTGGCAGATATCATCATTTTCATTTGAGTTGCCGATTAGGTTATCCTCAATACAATCAATAAATCCAGCGGCAGGCAGACATGGACTATGACTTTTTCGTGATTGGCGGGGGATCGGGCGGTATTCGTGCGGCACGAACCGCGGCCGGGCTCGGTGCCCGTGTCGCCGTGGCCGAACACGGACCGCTGGGTGGGACCTGTGTAAACGTCGGCTGTGTGCCGAAAAAGCTGCTGGTCTATGCCGCGCATTACGCCGGGCAATTCCGCGATGCCGCCGCCTTTGGCTGGCAGGTATCCCGAGCCGGTCTTTGACTGGCCGACACTGATTCACAACAAGAATACCGAGATCAGCCGCCTGAACGGCATCTACCGCGGTCTGCTGGACAAGGCATCGGTCGATCTTTATGAGTCCCATGCCCGGCTGACCGCTGCAAATGAAATCACGCTCACATCGGGGGAAGTAGTCAGTGCCGCGAATATTCTTGTCGCTACCGGTAGCAGGCCAACCCGGCCGGCTATTTCAGGCGCTGAATACGGTATCGTTTCCGATGACGCCTTTTTCCTGGATACGCTGCCGGAACGGGTTATGGTAATCGGCGGCGGTTATATCGGCGTCGAATTTGCCGGCATTTTCCATGGCATGGGCGTTGAAACCATCCTGATGCACCGGGGCGAGATATTTTTGCGCGGCTTCGATGATGACAGCCGCCGGTTTCTCGCCAAACAAATGCGCCACCAGGGTCATCGACCTGCGCTTCAGCAGTGAGATCGCCCGTATTGACCGCGAGGAACGCCTGCAGGTAACGCTGGATGACGGCAGCCGGGAATCTGTCGATACCGTGCTGTTTGCGACAGGGCGGCGGCCGAATACGGATACGCTGGGCCTGGAAGACCTCGGGGTTGAACTGACAGCCAACGGCGCAATCCTTGTCGACCAGCAATACAACACTGCCGTGCCATCAATCTATGCTGTGGGCGATGTGATCGACCGTGTCATGTTGACGCCCATGGCCCTTGCCGAGGGCACGGTTGTTGCCAGGCACCTGTTTGGCGAAGCCGCCGCCAATCCTGATTATGATATCGTTCCTACCTGCATTTTCAGCCAGCCGGAGATGGCCAGTGTCGGCATGGACGAACACGATGCCCGTAAACGCGGACTGGATGTCAGTGTTTATAAAAGCGACTTCCGGCCGCTACAGTACAGCCTGACAAATAACCCGGTGCGATGTTTTGTCAAACTCGTCGTGGACAACAGCAACGAACGCGTGCTGGGCGCATTCATGGTGGGACCGGAAGCCGGCGAAATCATGCAGGGACTCGCCGTTGCCATCACGGCCGGTGCGGCCAAGGCACAGTTCGATGCAACCCTGGGCATCCATCCGACGGCGGCGGAAGAGTTTGTGACATTGCGGGAACCGACAGAGAGTGAAATCAGTCCGCGAATGCACGCAAATTAACACAAATAAATTATGCCTGAATGTATTCAGCTGACTCTTTGTCATCGCAAAGCACAAACAGTTGTTTGATTGATAGATCAGCTGTTTAGCCTGAAAATTACCGAATAGCTTCCCTTTCGCGTTCATTGGCGTTCATTTGCGGATTCTTTAATTCAAAGAACTATACATTCAGCTTGCCTTCCTCGCCGGCGGCCTTGGCACCGCCTCGAGCAGCTTGCGGGTGTATTCATGCTGCGGGCGTAACAACACATCATCAACCTTGCCCTGCTCGACGAGTCTGCCCTGATACATCACGGCGACATAATGTGCCAGATACTCGACCACGGCGATATTATGAGTAATGAACAGGTAGGCGATACCCAGCCGCGCCTGCAGATCCTTGAGTAAATCCAGAATCTGCGCCTGAACGGAAACATCCAGTGCACTGGTCGGCTCATCACAGATGATCAATTTCGGATCCACGGCCAGCGCCCGGGCAATACAGATACGTTGCCGCTGGCCACCGGAGAACTCATGGGGATAGCGTTGTATATATTCCGGCTTCAGGTCTACCTGCCTGAGTAATTCAGCGACACGCTCGCGGCGCTGGCGGCGATTGCCGCCGATGCCCTGGGCCAGCATGCCCTCTTCGATAATATCGCCAACCAGCATGCGCGGATTCATCGATGCATAGGGATCCTGGAAGACTACCTGAATATCCGAGCGCCGCCGGCGCAGGGCATTACCTCGCAGATCAGTAAGCTGAACGCCGTCGAACAGTACGTTACCCTCGGTAGGTCTCAGCAGCTGCAGGATTCCCATACCCAGTGTCGTCTTGCCGGAGCCGGATTCACCGACCATGGCAACGGTCTCGCCGGCGTGGATACGGATCGAGACGCCGTCGACCGCACGCACGTAGCCGACGATACGCTTGAAAACACCCTTGCGGATCGGGAAGTGAACTTTAAGGTCACGCACATCCAGCAGCGGTGCCTGCTGGGTCAGCGGCTGGTTTTCATTGGCCTCACGCTGGCGGCGTTCACGGCTTGGCAGGGCATCGAACAGCTGGTGTGTATAGGGATGGCGTGGCTCGGCAAAGAATGCCTTGCTGTCATTTTCCTCCACTATCCTTCCCTCGCGCATGACGGCGACATGGTCAGCCATCTGCGCGGCCACGCTGATATCATGGGTAATGAACAGAATGCCGGTGCCGGTCTCGCGCTGCAGTGTTTTAAGCAGCTCGAGGATACGGGCCTGGATCGTGACATCAAGGGCGGTGGACGGTTCATCGGCAATCAGCAGATCGGGCCGGCCGGCCAGTGCCATCGCGATCATGATGCGCTGTTTCATGCCCCCGGAGAACTGATGTGGATAATCATCCACACGCTGTTCCGGTTCAGGAATGCCCACGGCATCGAGTAATTCCAGCGTCCGTTCCAGGCTGGCACGGCCGCGCAGTCCCTGGTGCCGGTGCAGGGTCTCGCCGATCTGCTGGCCGGCGGTCATGACCGGGTTCAGTGAACTCTGCGGTTCCTGGAAGATCATCGCGATGCGGCCGCCACGTATGTCGCGCATGCGCCGTTCGGATATCCTGAATAAATCCTGACCGTCGAGCCGTACCTCTCCCTGTTCAATGCGGGCTGCGGCGGGCAACAGACGCATGATGCTGTGTGCCGTAATCGACTTGCCGCTGCCGGACTCCCCCAGCAGTACCATGGTCTGATCTCGTTCAATATTGAAACTGATGTCATCGACCGCCCGCAGCAGATTTTCGCCTTCACCAAAACTGACCTGCAGGTTGCTCACATGCAATAACGGCTCGCTCATGCCGGTGCCTCCATCGAATCCGGCGCCGGGACGGGACGCGGCTGGCGGTTTTCATCCAGTGCAACATAGCTCAGGTCCGCTTCGGCAGCGTGGAACGTCTCCGGCGCGCTCATATTACGCTGTGCAAAGACATCGACATGAATGGTCATGGAGGTTTTGCCTGTCTCACTGACCTCGGCATAACAGCTGACCAGGTCGCCGGCCAGCACCGGTTTCTCGAAATGGAAGTTGTTCACCGCCACCGTGGCGACGCGGCCACCGGCACGCTGAATGGCCAGGATACCGGCGGCTATATCCACCTGGCCCATGAGCCAGCCGCCGAAAATGGATCCGCCCGTGTTCGATTCGCTGGGCATGGCCACGACGCGCAGGTCCGGTTCACGGTTTGGCAGTTCATCAGTCATCTGTTTCATAGGCATCATGTTTAATCCTAAGGAATCTCTGAATAATTCCCTGATGTCATTTCGGCCAACGGGAGAAATGACAAATTATTCGAATTTCCCTAACGTATTACTTGCGCAACCTGGGGTCGAACGCATCACGCACGGCGTCGGAAAACAGGTTGGCCGACAGCACCAGCCCGAGCATGAATATAAATGCCGCGGCCAGCGACCACCAGACAATCGGATCCCGCGCCATTTCCAGGCGCGCACTGTTGATCATGTTACCCCAGCTGTTCATGGTCGGATCGACACCGATATTGATATAGGACAGGACTGCCTCAGCCAGCACCAGCGCACTGAAATCCAGCACCAGGGTAATCAGGACTATATGCATGACATTCGGCAATATATGCCGGGTAATGATGGTCATGTGCGAAACACCGAAAGCCTGGGCCGCCTGGACATATTCGATATCGCGCAGTTTGAGGGTTTCCCCGCGCAACAGCCGGCACAGGCTGGTCCAGCTGGTGATGCCGAGAATCAGACACAGGAACAGCAGGCGCAGGTCGGCACGGCTTTCCAGGCTGTCGAACTGTTCGGCATTATTACTCATGTAGACCTGCAGTAACAGGATGGCCGCCGCGATCAACAGCACGCCGGGGATCGACACCAGCGTAGTATAGGTATACTGCACAATGTCATCCACCCAGCCACGGAAATAGCCCGCCGCGATGCCGAGGAAAATCGCGAACGGCAGCATGATCAAAGTCGTCAGCGTACCAATCATCAGGCCGGTGCGAATACTCTTCAGCGCCTGATACAGTACATCCATGCCGACCTTGTCCGTACCCAGGATGTGGTAATAGGGTGCCAGTTGCATGATCACGCTGATCAGCAGGATAACGAATCCGCTGGTATACAGAATGACATCCCAGGGGACTTCCGTTTTTCGCCAGATAATGGCCCGGAGCTGGCTGAAAAAGGACCGGCCATGAACATGGCCCTGCCAGGCCACAACACCCGCACCCATTAACAGCCATATGATCGCCGCGTAGGCCGTGCCGGCGGCCGAGCGCTTGAGGATATCCGCCATGCGCTCACTGTCCGGATCGTCCAGATGGGCACCGCCATGCTCAAGCCGCGGATAAACACGCGTTTGGGTACCGTCCGGCTGTTGTACCGTTTCCCTGGTATACAGGTGGGTGGCAAACGGTGCCGAATAGGTTTTTTCCACGCCGGCGCGCAGGGGATTCACAAGGCTATCGAAGACACTGACGATATCACTGGAATAGGCCGGTCCCCGGCCGTCTTCATTATCCGCGTGCGGATGGAAATGCACCGAGTCCAGCAGACCGATACCGACATAAACTGCCAGGATCACGGCGGAGGCCATGCCCAGGCGGCTGCGCGCCACCTGACGCCAGGGTGCGCGCATATGTTCCTTGCGCCGCGCGTAAACAATGAAAATCAGGATGGCGGCGACCAGTATGTAGATCAGAATGTCGGTCCAGAGGAATACCAGTTGCATCAGCGCTTCCCCTAATTCAGCCGCACACGCGGATCAACCAGTGTGTAAGAGATATCCGTCAACAGCAGTCCGATGATATACAGCACGGAACCCAGGAAGACCATGGAACGGACGATGGCGAAGTCCTGTTGATTGATGGCGTCAATGGTATAACTGCCGAGACCCGGAATACCGAAAAAGGATTCCAGTATCAGGCTACCCATGAACAGTAATGGCAGCAGTACGACGATGCCTGTCAGTATAGGTATCAGGGCATTACGCAGCACATGCCGCCCCATCACCACCTTCTCACTCAGTCCCTTCGCCCTCGCAGTACGGACATAGTCCTTGCCTGACTCTTCCAGGAATATCGTCCGGTACCAGCGGGTACCGGACCCGACACCGTAAATAATGCTGATGATTACCGGCAAAATAAGGAATTTAATGGCTTCCAGGCCGTCGTCATAACCGGATATGGGGACCAGATGCAGCAACTTGCCCGCCAGAAACTGGCCGCCGATGATGTAAAACAGACTGGATATCGACAGCATTATAACGCACAGCACGACGCCGCCTGTATCAATATACGTGGCGCGAAAGAATACGATCGTCAGGGCAAAGGTAATATTGACCAGCAGCCCGACCAGCAAAGTGGGTATGGCTATCGCCAGGCTGGGCCACATGCGTTGCTTGATATCGGCCGCAATATTCCGGCCGTTATCCGACTGGCCGAAATCAAACACGAACAGGCGTACTGATTTGGTGTAAAAAATAGTATCGATCAACTGGTCCATACCTTCCTGATCGGCATTCCAGAACAGCGGCTTGTCATAACCCAGCGACGCTTTCCACTTGTCAATGGCTTCCTGGGTAACGCGCTTGTCACCGAGGTGCATGCGGGCCATGTCATCGGGCGTATTGATCACGAAGAACAGCGCGAAAGTCAGGACATTGACACCGATCAGAATCGGTATCGCATACAGGGCACGACGAATGATATAGGCGATCATACTGCTGCTGACCTTTCCCGGCGGCGATACACGATAATGCCCGGTATGAATGCGATAACAATCAAAACTATCAACGTGACAAGCGGCCATATGACGGGTTCATTCCACTGCGCACGCAGATCCTGCCGCAGTTCGCCGTCGATGCGCTTGTACTTCAGGGTATTGTTGGCCATCAGGTTGGGCTTGGCATTTTGATACCACTGATGATTGAGTGAAAAGGCTACAGGATGGAACCCCCACAGCCATGGTGCGTCCCGTCTCGCGATCTCGACCATGCGGTCAATAAGCTCCTGACGTGCCGGGCCATTATCCATGTTACGCATTTTTTCAAACAGGCGGTCGAACTCGGGATTGGCGTAATTCGATGAATTCTCGCCGTTGTACTCGGCCTTGCCGTTCGGCCCGTAAAGCAGGAACAGAAAATTCTCCGGGTCCGGATAATCGGCATTCCAGCCCCAGAAATAGATCTGGGCCGTACCCTTGCGCATCTTTTCGCGGAAACGATTGTAATCGGTACTGCGGATGACGAGCCTGATACCCAGCTTGTTCAGCTGCTTGATATACCAGTTATTCAGGGCCTTGGAATCCGGGCCACGATCCAGGGCATCATAGTACAGAGTCAAAGGCTGGCCGGTTTCACGGTCGCGGCCGTTCGGATAACCGGCCCTGGCCAGCAATTCCCGCGCCGTCTCTATCGACTTGCGTTCCGGTTCGCGGCCATTCCAGTTGTAGACATACGGATTGACGCCCGCCTCGCCCTCACGGGCACCAAAAATACCCGGCGGTATCGGTCCCTGTGCCGCCAAACCACGGCCGTTCTGGAAAATGCTGACAAACTCCTCGATATCGATCGCAATGGAAATAGCCTGGCGCAGGTAACGGCTTTTCTCGTCATAGCCACCCACCACCGGGTCGAGCATGTTGAAACCGATGTAATAGGTCGAGGTCGTGACAGCCGACAGCAGATCAATGCCCTTGTCCTTCATCTCGGCGGTCAGTTCGGCATTGCCCTGGGCGTTGAAACGAACCGCCTGATCGAAGCTGTCGGAGCTGATTGCGGACACATCATAATAACCCTGGAGGAATTTGTTCCAGGCGGGGATGCTTTCGTTCTCGAGGCTGTAAACGGCCTTGTCGATGAATGGCATGGCCTTGCCGGCATCGTCCAGCAGGCCGGCCTCGCGATCACCGGTCATGCCTTCCGCCGGATAGGGTTCACCGCGGAAATTCGGGTTACGGTGCATGACCATGCGCAGATTCGGATTGTTTTCCGTCAGCATGAACGGACCGGTGCCGACGGGATACCAGTCAAGAACGATATTGCGCTCGGCCATGCCCGGCTGGTTGTGAAACCGCTCGGCCTCCCAGGGCATGGGAGCGAAAAACGGCATCGCCAGCCAGTAGACGAACTGCGGGTATTTGCCGCGGATCGTGATTTCATACGTGTAACGGTCGAGGACCCGGACACCGTCGAGGCCGAAATCACGCAAATCCAGAAACCGGGTATCACTCATGGTTCCGGGATGCGCCTGAAGAATTTCAATCAGTTCCGGCAGACCGACGATATGTTTTGACATCAGACCGGCGATCGGTGAATGCAGCCGTGGATGTGCCAGACGCTTAATTTGATAAACATAATCCGCTGCCGTCAGCTCGCGGGTACCGGTATGCTCAAAGTCAGACAGGCGCTGTATGCCGGCCAGATCCGCCTTCTCGAGATCATGATAGCGGTATTCACCCTGTTCATTGACTGCAAACGCCGGGTGCGGCTGATAGAGAATGCCGGATTGTATTTCTATGAGGTATACACTCTTTGCAACCCGTTCGGCGTCAGCGTCTTCCGGCAAGCGGTTGCCCGCTTCGTCATAGTAGACCGGCTCGGGAACCTCCTTCGCCGTCAGTGGTGTCAGTTCGTAGGGACGCTTGAGGAAATGGTACTGCAGTGGTGGCTCATAGATCTGGGCGATGAACTGATATTCATCGGAACTGTAAGCAGTGATCGGATCAAGATGCTTGGGGCGTTCCGAAAACATGTCATAGTAGATCGGCTTGCCCGACTCCGACGCCGGATAGGGATTATTCCAGGGGCCCTGATCGCAGCCGGCGGCCAGCATCATCAACAGTGTCAGACAGGCTTTTAGTCCGGTTCGCATGGCTGGGTGAGTAGTGATGTAGGTGACTGATTGAGTTATTATTCTGACCGCATTATAAACACAGGCGCAGAACCCCCGTCATCCGGTTATACCGGATCCAACAAATACAATACATTGACAAGGTTACGGGAGCCGGATTCCCGTGGCCACGTAACCAGGGATAACGATTATGGGATTCTTGCAGGGTAAACGGGCGCTAATTGTCGGCGTTGCCAATAACCGTTCAATCGCCTGGGGCATCGCCCAGGCCATGCATCGCGAGGGCGCGGAACTCGCATTCACTTACCAGAACGAACGCCTCAGGGAGCGCGTGGTCAAGCTGGCCGGTGAACTCGGGGCGGACATTGTCCTCCCCCTGGACGTCACCAGTGACAGCGAGATCCGGGACATGTTCAGCGGCCTTGGCCAGCACTGGGACGGCCTCGATATTCTCGTCCACGCCGTCGCCTTTGCACCGCGCGAACAACTGCAGGGCGATTACCTGGAAAACGTCAACCGCGAGGGCTTTCTGCAGGCCCACGACATCAGTTCCTACAGCTTCTCGGCGCTGGGTGCAGGTGCCCGCCGGATGATGGACGGACGCGCCGGCGCCATGCTGACACTGAGCTATCTGGGCGCCGTGCGAGCCATTCCCAACTACAACCTGATGGGCGTGGCCAAGGCCAGCCTGGAAGCCAATGTGCGTTATATGGCCGCAAGCCTGGGGCCCGAGAACATTCGCGTCAACGCCATCTCGGCCGGACCCATCCGCACCCTGGCCGCCTCGGGCATCAGCGGTTTTCGCGATATTCTTGAACATATCGAACAAAAGGCCCCGCTGCGCCGCAATGTCACCATCGAGGAGGTCGGCAATGCGGCGGCATTCCTGTGCTCGGATCTGGCCAGCGCCATCACCGGGGAAATCACCTACGTGGACAGCGGTTACAGCCTGATTGGCTTCTGAGGCATGTAATACCCGTTGAGCGCCGGCAGGCCCGGGAGACTATATGGCAGACAAGCAGCACCAGACCCTGCTCTGGGCTATCCTGGCCGGCGCCGTGGCCGGTATTGCGTGCGGCTGGCTGTTCGGCGAACGCATGCAGGCCGTGGCCTGGCTGGGCGAGCTGTTTCTCAATGCCCTGAAGATGGTCATCCTGCCGCTGATCATCGCCGCCGTCATCAGCGGCATCGGCTCCCTGGGCGATGTGCGCAAACTTGGTCAGCTGGGCGGACTGACGGTACTTTTTTATGCCCTGACCACCGCCGTCGCGGTGCTCATCGGGCTCATCCTGGTGAATATCGTCCGGCCGGGCCATGGCGTAGAGACGCTGGGCAGCCGCCTGCCGGAGGATATTGCCCAGGATCCGGCCGGCTTCAGCGATATTATCCACTCACTGATAAACCCGAACCTGGTCGCCGCCGCCGCCGATCTTGATCTGCTGCCGATTATACTTTTCTGCCTGTTGTTTGGCGCGGCACTGACCACCGTCGGCGAACGTGGCAAAACCGTCCTGCAGTTCTTTGACGGGCTGAATGACGCCATGATGAAGCTGGTGATGTGGATCATGGTCACGGCCCCGATCGGTATTTTTGCACTGATTGCGGGCAAATTCGGCGAGGCCGGCGGCGGTGCCGCATTCCTTGCCGAGATCAGGGCGGTTGGCTGGTATGTTGCCACCGTTATCGGCGGCCTGATCGTGCATTTTTTCGTCCTGCTCACCGTGGCGGGGACGCTCGCCGGCCGGGGCTTCGACTATGTCCGCGCCATGGCCCGGGCACTGGTCACCGCTTTTGGCACTGGCAGTTCCTCCGCCACCCTGCCGATTACCATGGAATGCGCTCATGAGGCGGGGGTGGATGAGCGCGCGGTACGGTTTGTTCTGCCATTGGGGGCGACGATCAATATGGATGGCACAGCCCTGTATGAAGCTGTCGCCGTCATGTTTATTGCCCAGGCCTACGGCATCGAACTGGGCTTCGCGGGGCAGACGCTGATATTCATCACCGCCACACTGGCCGCCATCGGCGCCGCCGGTATCCCGCAGGCGGGCCTGGTCACCATGATCATCGTGCTGACTGCCGTCAATCTGCCGCTTGAGGGTATCGGCCTGCTGCTGACCGTGGACTGGTTCCTGGATCGCCTGCGCACCACCGTCAATGTCTGGGGTGACAGTGTCGGCGCCGCGGTGGTAGGCCAGCTGACCGGTAACCTGGAACAGGTGGAAACGGCCTAGGCAAATACCGCCAGGCAGGCGCTGTACCGGTTTCAGGTACCGAGATTCTGTTGATTGATGCTGACCTCGGCCCGGGCCCTGGCGTCCTCGATCAGATTCTGCCAGCTGCTGCGTGCGGCTGCCTGCATCAGCTGCTGACGCAGTTCCTGCTTTCTTTCAGCGGTAATACTGTCAGCGGCTGGTGTTTCCATGTCAGAGACACCGACGATGATGTAATCACCGCTTCCCAGGCCATTGCCTTTATAGCGCTCCGATGCCTCCCCCGGGGCGGCGATACCGAATGCGGTACGTAGCACCGAGCGGTTTACATTCGGATCATCACGCGTAACGCCCTCGGCCTGCTGCCATTCAATACCGTATTCCGCGGCCAGTGCCTCGCGTGACTTGCCGTCACGAAGCGCCTGCAGAATGGACTGGCCCTGTTCGGCCGCCTGCTTCCTGGCGCGCTCGTATTTGATATCGTCAATGATCTCCTCGCGCACCTGCTCCAGCGGCAGTGGTTGCGACGGCTGATAATCAGCTTTACGCAGGACCACCAGACGTGAATCCCCCAGCTCGATCGGTTCGCTGTTCAGTTCTTCGCGGAGTATTTCATCGGAGAAGCTGGTCATGGCTACCTTGGGCTCGGCGGCAATACCTACGCCGCTGCCTTCCGTGAACCAGTCACTGGTCTGGATCTCCATGCCCAATTCGTCGGCAGCGATTTCCAGTGTATGCGGGTTTTCATAAGACAGCGTGGCAAGCCGGTCAGCATATTCAAAGAACAGTTGCTCGGCCTGGTAGCGGCGGTAATCCTCTTCCACATCCTCGCGAACACTGTCAAAAGAGGGAGTCCCTGCGTGATTGACACCATCCAGCCTGACGATATGCATACCCACACGGGAATGAATGATATCGCTGGTTTCATCCTCCTCCATGGCAAACACGACCTCGTCCAGTTCCGGGGCCATCACACCCCTTGGTGTATGCCCGAGCGAGATTTGTTCGAAGTCCGGTCCCAGCTCTGACTGATACTGTGTCGAGATCTCGTCCATGGTCATGCCTTCATCCAGTTTCTCCCGGATAAATTCCATGGTCTCGCGGGCCTGGTCTACACGCGTCTGTTCGGCATCTTCATCCAGCTTGATATACATCTGTGTCACCTTGCGCGTTTCATCGACGCTGTATGCGGATTTGTTGTTTTCGTAGTAGGCGCGCAGATCCTCTTCAGTGACACTGACTTCATCGGTCAAGCTGTCGATAGTCAGATCGAGATAATCAATTTTTACCTTGGCCTGAGCCCGATAATCGTCAATATTGCTTTCGTAATAGGAATTAATGTCCGCTTCACTGACTTCAATACTGTCATAAATCGGCTGAGACTTAATCATTGCATAAACAATATCGCGCTTCTGGCCTTCTATTTGTGCAAGTCTCGTTACATCTGCATCAGTCACAAAAGCGCTTTGACTGACCGTATCCTGCAATTGTCGCAGCAGCATCTCTGTGCGCATCTGCTGTTCGAAATTGCTGCTGGTCATGCCGGCCCGTTGTAGGGCCATCTGATAACGGCCCTGATCAAACTGGCCGTTATCACTCTGGAATGGTTCCAGTTTACTAATGTCTTCAATGACATCCTCATCGCTGATACGCAGGCCGGAACCGCGTGCCATCTGCAGCAGTACCTCGTTTTCGATCAGGCGATTGAGGGTTTCCCGTCTCAGGAATTCATTATTCAGCGTGTCCATCTGCTCACCGAGCGTATTCTGCAGTTGCCGGCGGTAATCCTGGTAGGCGCGCTGGAATTCGGCAGCAGAAATGGGCTTGTCATTCACCCTGGCTACATTCTGGACACCGCCCTGATCGAAATAATAATTAACACCCCAGAAGGCAAAGGGAATAATCAACACTGCAACGAATAACACAGCAAACCAGCCGGTAACGATATCGCGGATATTGAGCAGCATTTTCTAATCCGTTTTAGGGGTTGAGGCGCCTGATCTTACAAAATTTCGAAGGGAAAAATCAGCCGAGCAGACAATAAAACGGGCGTCCGACCGGGGGACGCCCGCTAAAACATCAGTGGCGGAGCGGACGGGACTCGAACCCGCGACCTCCGGCGTGACAGGCCGGCATTCTAACCGACTGAACTACCGCTCCTTTTTTACAAATTTCTTTGGTGGGTGCTGAGGGGTTCGAACCCCCGACCTTCGCCTTGTAAGGGCGACGCTCTCCCAGCTGAGCTAAGCACCCGTCCGGGAAAACGCGCTAGTTTATGGCATCCTTGAACGCTTTTCCAGGCTTGAATCCGGGCACTTTTGACGCCTTTATTTTGATTGTCTCCCCGGTCTGCGGGTTCCGGCCGCTCCGGGCAGCACGCTGGCGCACCGAAAAAGTGCCAAATCCGACCAGTGTCACGGTATCGCCTTTTCTCAGCGATTCGGTAATTGCGTCAAGTGCGCCATCCAGGGCGCGTGCAGCAGACGCCTTTGAAATATCAGCCGTCTCCGCTACGGCATCGATCAATTCAGCTTTATTCATTAGTTGTTCCCCTCGGAATATTGGAATCAGTTCCCCTAAGAACTGAATATAGGATTATTCGGACTAAGCAGACGCGCAAAGAATTTGCGTCAGGCAAAGTTTTATACCAAGCACCCTGATATCCGTCAAGGCACGTATATTCCGGGTGTTAACCGCTTATCAGTACAGTTGGTATAGTTAATGCGTGCGCAGCTGATCCGTATCCTGGTCGGAATGCCTCCTCACCCTTTCCCCGATATCGACCGGTAGCTGTCCTGATTCGGAAGCGGTTCGGGCATACGCTGCCAGCGCTACACTGTCAGGACCTCATCGATCCAGCGCACCGGACGGATGTCGAGGTCCCCTTGATATTCTTCGGAATTTCCGCGAGCTCACGCTCGTTTTCATGGGGAATAAGGACGATCTCGATACCGCCGCGCAGGGCTGCCAGCAGTTTTTCCTTGAGCCCGCCGATAGGCAATACCTCGCCGCGCAGGGTGATTTCACCCGTCATCGCAACATCGGAGCGGACGGGGATGCCGGTCAGTGCCGACACAACCGCTGTGCACATCGCCACACCGGCACTGGGGCCGTCCTTCGGCGTCGCCCCCTCGGGCACGTGGATGTGGAAATCATTTTCCTGGTAGAAATCCGGCCGGATACCGAGCACCTGACGCGCGACCGCGCACCACCGTCATGCGCGGCCTGGATGGATTCCTGCATGACATCGCCGAGCTGGCCGGTATGACTGGCCTTGCCCTTGCCCGGCACGATGGCAGCCTCGATCGTCAACAGGTCACCGCCAACCTCGGTCCAGGCCAGCCCGGTAACCTGGCCGATACGATCCTCTTCCTCGGCACGGCCGAAGCGGTAACGCTGGACACCGATAAGTTTCTCCAGTTTAGCCGGCGTACACGAAGCCTTCTTCTGCTGTTTCTTCAACAGCAGCTGTTTGACGACCTTGCGGCAGATATTGGCAATCTCGCGCTCGAGATTACGCACACCCGCCTCGCGTGTGTAATGACGCGATGATGTCGCGCAGCGCGTCGCATCGCCGACGCGTAAGTTCGCCGGCTTCGAGGCCATTGCGCCTTGATCTGCTTGGGTAGCAGGTACTTGCGGGCAATATTGACCTTCTCGTCCTCGGTATAACCGGACAGCCGGATGACCTCCATGCGGTCCAGCAGGGCCGGCGGAATATTCGTGCTGTTGGCGGTGGTCATGAACATGACCTCGGACAGGTCATATTCGACTTCGAGGTAATGATCGCTGAAGGTGCTGTTCTGCTCCGGGTCGAGCACCTCCAGCAGGGCCGAGGCCGGATCGCCGCGGAAATCCATCGCCATCTTGTCGATCTCGTCGAGCAGGAACAGCGGGTTCTTCTTGCCGCCCTTGGCCATGGACTGAATGATCTTGCCGGGCATCGAACCGATGTAGGTGCGTCGATGGCCGCGGATCTCGGCCTCGTCGCGCACGCCGCCGAGCGACATGCGGATGAACTCGCGGTTGGTGGCACGCGCGATGGACTTGCCCAGCGAGGTCTTGCCGACGCCGGGCGGGCCGACCAGGCACAGGATCGGCCCCTTCATGCTTTTCACACGCTGCTGGACCGCGAGATACTCGAGGATACGTTCCTTGACCTTTTCCAGGCCGTAATGATCCTCGTTCAGGATCCGCTCGGCCTTGACGATGTCGCGGGAAATCTTGTTGCGTTTCTTCCAGGGAACACTCACCAGCCAGTCGATGTAATTGCGCACCACCGTGGCCTCGGCCGACATCGGTGACATCATCTTCAGCTTGTTCAGTTCCGAGGTGGCCTTTTCCTTGGCCTCCTTGGGCATGCCCGCTTTCTCGATCTTGGAAGCCAGTTCCTCGATCTCGTTGGGCGCGTCTTCCATTTCGCCGAGTTCCTTCTGAATGGCCTTCATCTGCTCGTTCAGATAATACTCGCGCTGGCTCTTTTCCATCTGGGTCTTGACGCGACCACGGATACGCTTTTCGACCTGCAGCAGATCGATCTCGGCTTCCATCAAACCGATGATGTGCTCGAACCGTTCACGCAAATCGACGATTTCGAGAATATTCTGTTTCTCTTCCAGTTTGACCGCCATGTGTGCGGCAATAGTATCGGCCAGGCGGCTGGAGTCATCGATACTCGACAGCGACGACATAACCTCCGGTGGTACCTTTTTGTTCAGCTTGACGTACTGGTCGAACTGGCTGGTGGCCGAACGACCAAGTATTTCGAGCTCGCGCTCGTCATATTCGGGGGATTCAAGCGGTTCAACCTCGGCGGTAAAACAGCCATCGGCTTCCGTCAGCTCGGCAATGTGTGCACGGCTGCTGCCCTCGACAAGCACCTTGATGGTACCGTCCGGCAGTTTCAGTAACTGCAGGATATTCGACAGCGTGCCAATCTTGTAAATGGAATCGGCATCCGGATCATCCTCGGCCGCGCTTTTCTGAGCCACGAGGAAAATCTGCTTGTTGCCCGACATGGCCGTATCCAGCGCCTTGATGGATTTCTCCCGCCCGACAAACAGGGGGATGACCATGTGCGGATAAACGACGACATCGCGCAACGGCAATACCGGGAAGATATTATCCGGATTCTGGGTTTCGGTTTTATCTTGCTGTTCAGTCAAGGGGATACCTCCGCTGGGGCAGCGGTCTGGATGTGGTACCGGCAGTATAGTCCGCACGGCACCGGGAATGGGTGTGGCGTCAGCCAGCGACTCATGAATGACAACTATACCATATGGCCGCACAGGCAGCCTGTTGGTCAATCAGCAGCCGCCCTGGGCATTTCCGAGCCTTCATAGATGATGAGCGGCTTGGATTCGCCCTTGATAACCGCCTCGTCGATGACGACCTTTGTGACATTTTCCATCGACGGCAGTTCATACATGGTATCGAGCAGCACATTTTCAAGGATCGAGCGCAGACCACGGGCACCGGTCTTGCGATCCATCGCCTTTCTGGCGACGGCGCGCAGGGCTTCCTCGCGGAATTCGATCTCGCAGCCTTCCATTTCGAACAGACTCTGGTACTGCTTGACGATGGCGTTCTTGGGTTCAAGCAGGATATCAATGAGCTGATCCTCGTCCAGCTCGTCCAGGGTCGCGGCAACCGGCATACGACCGACAAATTCCGGGATCAGACCGTACTTGATCAGATCTTCGGGTTCGACCGAGTGCATGATCTCGGTCATGCTCTTCTTGTCATCCTTGCTTTTTACCTCGGCCGAGAAACCGATACCGCCCTTTTCGGAACGCTCGCGGATAATACGGTCGAGCCCGGCAAACGCACCGCCGCAGATAAACAGGATGTTGCCGGTGTCGACCTGCAGGAACTCCTGCTGCGGATGCTTGCGGCCGCCCTGCGGCGGGACCGAGGCAACCGTCCCCTCGATCAGCTTCAGCAGCGCCTGCTGAACGCCTTCGCCCGACACGTCACGGGTAATCGAGGGATTGTCGGACTTGCGTGAGATCTTGTCGATTTCATCAATGTAGACAATGCCCTGCTGCGCCTTGTCGACATCGTAATCGCACTTCTGCAGCAGCTTCTGGATGATGTTCTCGACATCCTCGCCGACATAACCGGCCTCGGTCAGCGTCGTGGCATCGGCAATCGTGAACGGCACATTGAGCACACGCGCCAGGGTTTCTGCCAGCAGCGTCTTGCCGCTGCCGGTAGGCCCGATAAGCAGCACGTTACTCTTGGCTAATTTCGACATCGGCCTTGCGCTGACTCTGATCCAGGCGCTTGTAGTGATTGTAGACGGCAACAGAAAGGATCTTCTTGGCCTGTTCCTGTCCGATCACATACTCATCGAGGACTTCCTTGATCTCCTGCGGCGTCGGGCAGGCTGCTGCGCGAACCGGGCATCGACTTCTCTTCTGATCTCCTCGCGGATGATGTCGTTGCAGAGTTCGACGCATTCATCACAGATGAAGACCGACGGGCCCGCAATCAGCTTGCGTACCTCGTGCTGGCTTTTGCCGCAGAAGGAGCAGTACAACAGCCGGTCGTTGTCGCTGCCACTTTTGCCCTGTTTGTTGTCACTCATTTACTGCACCCTTGAGTCAACATTGATTTAAACACTACACAGACCGTCAAGGACCAGGTTGCTCGCTGTCCGGCAGTTTGCTGCGATCCGCCAGTACATCATCTATCAGACCATACTCCTTGGCCTCGTCGGCACTCAGGAACTTGTCACGCTCGGTGTCTTCCTGGACCTGCTCAACGCTCTGCCCCGTATGCCTGGACAGAATGTGATTCAGTTGTTCGCGTGCCTTCAGGATTTCCCGGGCGTGGATATCAACGTCTGTCGCCTGCCCCTGGAATCCGCCCAGCGGCTGATGAATCATGATACGCGAATGCGGCAGGCAAAACCGCTTGCCCTTGGCTCCGGCCGCCAGCAGCAATGAACCCATGCTCGCCGCCTGGCCGACACACATCGTACTGATATCCGGCTTGATGAACTGCATCGTGTCATAAATGCCGAGACCGGCACTGACCGAGCCGCCCGGTGAATTGATATACAGGTGTATATCCTTGTCCGGGTTTTCCGACTCCAGGAACAATAGCTGGGCAATGATCAGATTGGCAACCTGATCCTCGACCGGCCCGACCATGAAAACCACCCGCTCTTTCAGCAGGCGTGAATAAATATCGTAGGCACGTTCACCCCGCGCGGACTGCTCCACGACCATGGGTACCAGGTTCAGGGCTTTGCGTATCAGTTGCGCTCATGTATTTGAATCAGCACCAGAAAATTGGATATATGTTATCAGTCAGTCTGCCCTTTATTCATTAAGGCGTCAAACGTATACGGTTTTTCGGTCACTGTCGCCTGTTGCAATATCCAGTCCACCAGCTTGTCTTCCATGACGAGGGCTTCCACCTCGGCCAGACGTGACTTGTCGGCGAAATACCAGTTCACCACTTCCTCCGGCTGTTCGTAACCGGCGGCATTTTTTTCTATCAGCTCACGGACTTCGCTGGTTTCGACCTTGAAGTCATTAGCGCTGATCAGTTCGCGCACCAGCAGCTGCAGGGCTGCCCGTTTGCGGGCCTGCTCGGCATACGACTCCCTGTCCATGCCCTGCAAATGCTCCTCGCCGATGCCATATTGGCGCAGGTTGTTCTTGGCCTGTTCCAGCAGGCGATCCTGCTCGGCCTCGACCAGGGCAGCCGGCAGTTCGACGCTGTTGGCCCGGTACAGGGCATCCATGACCGCTTCCTTGGTGCGGCTGCGTACGGCCTGCGCGGCCTCGCGTTCCATGTTCCTTTTCACTTCCGCCTTGAAGGCATCGAGCCCGCCCTCGGTGACGCCGAAACCCCGGATAAACTCGTCATTGAGCTCCGGCAGTTTCGCTGCCTGCACCTGCTTGACGGACACCTCGAATTCCACCGGTTTGCCGGCCAGTTCGTCCTTGCCGTAGTCCTCGGGAAAACTCAGCTTCAGGGTGCGGGTGTCGCCGGTACCGGCACCCACCAGTCCTTCCTCAAAGCCCGGTATCAGACGCCCGGCACCGATCTCTACCTGGAAATCCTGGGCCTCGCCGCCTTCAAAGACCTCGCCATCAACCCGGCCGGTAAAACCGACCACGACCGTATCACCCTCGGCCGCGGCACGCTCGACCGGCTCCCACTGCTTATGCTGGCCGCGCAAGGTTTCGATCATCTGCTCGACATCGGCGTCGTTGACCTCGCAAACGGGGCGTTCAACGACCAGCTCACTGACCGGACCCGGTTTGACCTGCGGGAACACCTCGAAAGTAGCGGTATATGTTAGACCCTGGCCGGCAGCGGTCTGTTCGGGCTCGATCCGAGGCTGGCCGGCCGGATTGAGCTGCTTTTCAGTCAGCGCCTCGTACAGGCTGGAACGCACGGTCTCGCCAATGACCTCGGCGCGCACCTGGTTGCCATAGCGCTGCTGCACCACTTTCAGCGGCACCTTGCCCGGACGGAAACCGTCGATGCGGGTGGTGCGCGACAGGTCCTTGAGGCGGTTCTCAACTTCGCCGGCAATCCGCTCCTCGGGGATTTCGACCCGCACGCGGCGCTCCAGCGAACCCAGTTCTTCTACGGAAACTTGCATGATCTGCCCTCAGATCCAGTAGTTAAATATAGTGAATTCAATGAGTTAATTCGAAAGGGTGAATGGTGCGAAAGGAGAGACTCGAACTCTCACGGGTTGCCCCACTGGCACCTAAAGCCAGCGCGTCTACCAATTCCGCCACTTTCGCGCTTGTCTCGTGTGCGCAGGCCCGGGCCCGTCACACCGCCGCGCGACTGGCAGACAAAATGTGACTGGCCAAAAGCAGGCGATCGACTGGGCGGGAATTATAAAGCCGGACATGCGGTTTGTAACCCTTTCCTGCGATGGCTGTCACACTGCACACGGATGCGATAGCCGTGAGCGAGTGTATACTGATCATCAGTCAAATCCATTCACATGGTGATAATCCAATGCGTCAGGTCATTATCGGAATAGCGGCCGCCGGGCTGCTGGCGGGCCCTGCCGCCCAGGCCGTAACCATTGTCCAGTGCGAGGATGCCGACGGTAACCGGACATACCAGGAGTCATGCCCGCCGGGAACCGAGGTCGTTGAAACAAGAAATGTATACACCGGCCCCAAGAAAAGTGCTCCGGACCTGGAGGCGCTGCAGGAAGACAAACCCGTGGTTTTCTACAGCGTTGCCACCTGCGATGCCTGTGACCTGGTGCGCAGCTACCTGAATACCCGGGGCATTCCCTTCAGTGAAAAGGCCGTTGGCGACGACGCCGAGCTTCAGGAAGAACTGATCGCCAAAACCGGCGAATTGTCCGTGCCCGTGGTAACCATTGGCGAGGAAATCGTCGAGGGCTATAACAAGCCGGTACTCAAGGACAAACTGGATGCGGCAGGTTATCCCGACAAAACCGCGGAGGCGGCCGCAGAGGAATCAGCCGGCGAGGAATCAGCCGGCAATTAAGGAAGCTCTGAAGAATTTGTCATTTCGAGCGCAGCGAGAAATCGCCGAAGGCGTCCCGAGTGCAACGAGGGACCTTTTATGGAAAAATCTCTCCCTGAGGTCGAGACAGGGATTTCTCCCGTTGGTCGAAATGACATGCGGGGATTATTCAGAGCTTCCTTAATAAGTGGGACTCAGAAGCATTCAACGCCAAACCGCTCGCAGGTGCGGCGGCATTTCCGGCTGCCGGTGCGGGATCGATGATGCAGGTCTCGCCCCATTCCTTGCAGACCTTCATGCATTTACGATCCGCGGTGCTTTCCCGGCCCGTTGCTTCACGCTCACCGGGCAGGATCAGTGTACCCGACGGCACGTCTTCGTAATCATTGCCATTGCCGTTCCGATCGGCATCCGCCGCACAGGCGACAGTGGCAACCAGAAGCAATAATGTAGCTGTAAAAGACCTCAAAAATTTCATTCCCGGCTATCCGCCTCTTGGCACCCTGTCACTGCTATTTGAGCCTGTAAATCGACACGGGTTCATTAATGCCACGGATACTGACCTCGATGGGACTGCTGAATACGAACGGTTCGGCAGCGGTTTCCGCCACTACGGCGCCCGAAACCTCAATGGTCATGGACTCGGCGTTGCTGCACAACCTCGAGGCCAGATTCACGGACTGGCCCACCGCCGAGTAATCGAGGTGCTCCTCGGAGCCAATATTGCCAATCAGAACCGGGCCGATATCGATACCAATGGCAATAGGCAGTCTGATCGGATCCTCTCCCCCTGCTGCCATGTTATTGGCGGTTTCCATGATTGCCAGCGCGCACTGGCAAGCCTTACTGGCCTTACTGTCCGTATCAAAAATCGCCATGATGCCGTCACCACCGAACTTGTCGATATAACCCCCATGGCGGTAGACCATCTCCACCTGCATCGCCAGCAGGTGATTCAGGGAGTCAAACAGAATCCCCGGTTCGGTTTGCCGGGTCAGCGCGGTAAACCCGCGCACATCGGAAAACATGACACAGACCTCGCGCTGCTCGGGCGGTGGACGCAACCCTGTCGTCGCATAGGCTTCCACCATGTTCTGGGTGCGCGGCGAGACATAACGGTTCAGGTAATGGCGTACCCGTTCCATCTCCAGGTAATACTCGACCTTCTGGATATGGCCCTGCAGGCGGGCCTTGAGTACGACCGGATTGATCGGCTTGGCAATAAAATCCGTGGCGCCGGCCTCGAATACCGCGCTCAGCATGTCTTCTTCATCGAGCGCCGTAATGAATATGATCGGGGTAATACGATAGCGGTCCAGCGCCCGCAGCTTGCGACAGAGTTCCAGCCCGCCCAGCCCGGGCATGCGGATATCAATCAGGAAGGCATCGATCTGCTGCTCCATGGCGATAAACAGGCATTTTTCGCCGCGATCGGCAAGCTCAACCCGGAATCCCTCTTTCTGTAAAAGACTGGCGAGTACGGTACGGGTTGTCCGGTCATCATCGGCAACCAGAACTGTAAGATTACTGTTATGCAAGTTGGCCCGCCCTTTGAGCAGCTAGTGCTTCCTGCCGGTTACAGCCGGGCATCCAAACCGGGCCTGTGTTGACTACTTATAATGTTGACTACTTATAATATAGTTGTCCCGGCCAGCGCCGGCGGAACAACATTATTTATAGTAACCAAATTTAAGGCAGAATTGCCGGCAGCGCAAAAATTACGGTGCCCGGCGACCAGAGCTGGCAAAAAACACTGGGAGAAGGTAATGGTGGGCCGTATAGGAATCGAACCTATAACCTTGGGATTAAGAGTCCCCTGCTCTACCAATTGAGCTAACGGCCCATTTAATGCTCGCGTCGGACGTCCTGTCCTCCGCTCGATACGCTCGGTCAAAACGCGGTTTCGACCTCGCTTCGTGACAGCGGAAGCTGCCACGCCGCACTTCCATGTGCGGACCAGTTTTGATGTTTGCGTCGGACGTCCTGTCGGCCGCTCGATGCGCTCGGCCAAAATGCGGTTTCGGCCGCGCTTCGTAACGGCGAAGCCGTTACGCCGCACTTCCCTGTGCGGAAATAGAAAAGTTGGCTTCGCTACCGGATTAAGGGATCCCTTTCACGATTCACTTTTCAAGTTTTTCAGAAAATGGGGTGAGAGATGGGACTTGAACCCACGACCGCCGGAGCCACAATCCGGAGCTCTACCAACTGAGCTACTCCCACCATAAATTGGTGCGCCTGGCAGGATTCGAACCTGCTACCCTCGGCTTAGCTTACCATCTACTGTTTTCACAGCCTCTTACGAGTTTGTGGTCTGGACTATCTCTTCACCGTCTCAGGTGCTACACGTATAGTCTCTACGGAACCCATTATTGATGGTTTCCACGGGATTGCCATCAGCCCGGTTAATCCGGCTGTTAAGGTTTCCCCGTTACGGTGTAGTTCACCCAACAGGTTCCGTTTCCCTGCTGGGGCTCCTATTAACGTGGCCATTTCACAATATAACGCTGACCACAGCCTAAAGGCCGATGCTCTATCCAAATGAGCTACAGGCGCAACACTTGATTGCAGGAGCGCAGCTTGCTGCGCGACTTCGCCCGCTAAAGCGAGCTCCTGCATAAAAATAATCTGGTCGGGGCAGAGGGATTCGAACCCCCGACCCCCTGCTCCCAAAGCAGGTGCGCTACCAGACTGCGCTATGCCCCGTTAAATCAGTATCGTTTTCTCCCTGCAATTCAGACACAGCGCATTTTCCCATGCACCTGCTTAGCTCGCAGTCTGTTTCCAGGCTCGGCTCCTGCCTCACCAGGAAACCCGGCCGCGTACCTCCTGTACGCGGCGTTCGCCCGGCTGCGAATGTCCACCGGACATTCGGTCCGGGCTCACCCCAAAGCAGGTGCGCTACCAGACTGCGCTATGCCCCGTTAAACCAGGACGGCGATAATACGCGCCACCTGTTGTAGCGTCAATTTTACCACGAAAATCATATGCCTATCCGCAGACCTAGGCACGCCGCCAGATAGTCCCTTCGGCAGTATCCTCGAGGACAACGCCCTGCGCCGCCAGTTCATCCCGGATGCGGTCGGACTCGGCGAAATCCTTGCGCTTGCGCGCCTCCGCACGCTGCTCGATCAGCTGCTCAATGGTGGCGCTGTCCAGTGCCGCATCGGACTGCGTCGGCGTTCCCTGCAGAAAAGCCTCCGGCTCATCCTGGCAGATACCGAGCACCGCGCCCAGTTCCTTCAGGGTCGCCGCCAGGTCTGCCTGCTCGCTGCCGCTGGCACGGTTGATGCGAGTGGCCAGATCGAACAGCACGCTAAGCGCCTCGGGCGTGTTGAAATCATCGTCCATGGCGGCACGAAAACGTTCGACGTAGCTGTCTATCACACTTCCCTGCGCCGGATCGGCATTACGCAAGGACGTATAAAGCCGTGTCAGCGAGGCCTTGGCATGTTCGAGATTCTCGTCGGAATAATTCAACGGGCTGCGGTAATGACTGGCGAGAATGAAGAAACGCACGATCTCGGGCCGATAACGCTGCAGGACCTCGCGGACGGTAAAGAAATTGCCCAGTGACTTCGACATCTTTTCATCGTCGACACGCACAAAGCCGTTATGCATCCAGACATTCACGAACGGCTGGCCGGTGGCGCAGACCGACTGGGCGATCTCGTTTTCATGATGCGGGAACTGCAGGTCCATGCCGCCGCCGTGGATATCGAAAGTATCGCCCAGACATGCCGTCGACATGGCCGAGCATTCGATGTGCCAGCCCGGCCGGCCCTTGCCCCAGGGTGAATCCCAGCTCGGTTCATCCGGCTTGGCCGCTTTCCAGAGCACGAAGTCCAGCGGATCCTGTTTGCTTTCCTGGACCTCGACGCGGGCGCCGGCGCGCAGCTCGTCAAGATGTTTGCCGGACAGGCGGCCGTAGTCCTTGAAACTGGTAATGTCGAAATAGACATCGTGATTGTCGCCGACATAGGCATGGCCGCCTTCGACCAGGTCCTCGATCATTTTAATGATCGCCGGGATATACTCGGTGGCGCGCGGTTCGTGATCGGGCGCCTCGATACCCAGGGCGGCGTTATCCTCGTGCATGGCGTCGATGAAACGCGCCGTCAGTTCACCGATGGATTCGCCGTTTTCGTTCGCACGCTGGATGATCTTGTCATCGATATCGGTGATGTTGCGGACGTAATCGACTTCGTAGCCACTGTAACGCAAGTAACGCGCGACCATGTCGAAAACCAGCATGACGCGGGCATGACCCAGGTGGCAGTAGTCGTAAACGGTCATGCCGCAGACATACATGCGTACCTTGCCGGGTGTCAGCGGTTCGAAGGCGGATTTTCCACGGGTAATACTGTTATAGATCTGGAGCATGCGAACGCCGGGTTATTTCAGGGGTACGGCCAAGGCGCGAATAGTAGCCGAAACCGGGAAGCGACTCAAAGCAGGCCGGTGAATTTGGGCGCTCATCGGGCCTGTGTGATAATTCCGGCCTGGCAAACGACAGGTTACCCATCATGCGAGTCAAGCTGACCACCAGCCGCGGCGATATCACCCTGCAGCTCCATGCCGACAAGGCACCGGCAACAGTCGATAATTTTCTCGGCTACGTGCGCAGCGGCCATTACGACGGCACCATTTTCCATCGCGTCATCAAGGGTTTCATGATCCAGGGCGGGGGCATGGACATTAACATGCGCACCAGGCCGACCGGCGATCCCGTTCGCAACGAGGCCAACAACGGCCTCAGCAATCTCACCGGCTGCGTAAGCATGGCGCGTACACAGGACCCGCATTCGGCCAGTGCCCAGTTTTTCATTAATACCGAGGACAATGATTTTCTCAATTTCCGCAGCGAGACGCCGGACGGCTGGGGTTACTGCGTGTTTGGCGAAGTGGTCGACGGCATGGATGTCGTGACCGACATCGAGTCGACGGAAACCACGCGCCATGGCGGTCATGCAGATGTGCCGGCAGAGACCATCGTCATTGAACGTGCCGAAGTTCTGGATGAGTAATCACTTTGTTTCGTATCCGGCCGCAACCGGGCGCAAGCCATGACCACACTGTTCGTCTCCGACCTGCACCTCAGTAACGAACGTCCGTACCAGCTCGAGTTGTTTCGGGAGTTCATGGCCGGGCCGGCGCAGCGGGCCGGGACCCTGTATATCCTCGGCGATCTGACCGAGGTCTGGGGCGGTGACGACGATCGCACGCCGCCGCATCCGCTAATGATCGACATCCTGCTCACCTTCACCCGTAACGGCGGCCGCCTGTATGTGATGCGCGGCAATCGTGATTTCCTCATGGGCGAACGTTTCTGCAACGAGACCGGTGCGCATCTGCTCGCTGATCCGTCGGAAATCGAACTCAATGGCCGCAGGGTATTAGTCATGCACGGTGATCTGCTGTGTACGCAGGATACCGGGTACCAGCGTTACCGGCGGCTGGTTCATTCGCCGCTGTTTCAGACAATATTCCTGTCGATCCCCGCGTTCCTGCGAATCAGCATTGCCCACGGCTTTCGCAGACTGACGCAGCGGCTGGGTCGCGGCAAGTTAGAGGAGATTACCGATGTCGATCCGCTCACGGTCAGGGACATGATGCAAAAGCATGACGTAAGCCTGCTGATTCACGGCCACACCCACCGTCCCGGCATACACGACTTCGAACTGGACGGCCGGCCCGCCCGGCGGATCGTGATCGGCGACTGGTACGAACAGGACAGTGTACTGGTCAGTGATGACGAGGGCGAACGCCTGGTGCGGGTGAGGGAGATTCTCTAAAACATCGCATCTTGTCACTCGTGAAGTGTATCTCGTGTTTGTGTTCAGTCCGCAAATGAACGCGAATACAAAAACAGCGCAAAGCGCACTTTGCCCCTTCTCCCACTGGGAGAAGGAAGGATGAGGGTTCAGGACACGCGAATACTATTTATTGTCATTACCGCGAAAGCGGTAATCCAGTAAAGAATTAATCTCCATGGATTTCTTCTACTCCATTATAGCGCATGGACTAATAATCTAACGTGATTAATTATTCAACTGGATTCCGGATAACCGCTGCGCGGTTTCCGGAATGACGAAGTCATTCCCTTTGCGTGTATTTGCGTTCATTTGCGGACTGATTCAAGAACGAGATACGAACCCCATCAACTCGTCCAGCCGGCAATAGTCATGATGGCCAGCACACTGAGCCAAATGATCAGCGTCCGGTTCTCCAGGCTGCGCGCCTGTTCAACCCAATCAACAACCTCTTCCGGCTGCAGTATCGCACCGGCCGGTGTACTGCCGGTCTCATCCGTTTCATCGCCGTAGGCCTGCCGGAACTGCAGAGCACCCAAACCGCTTCCTATGAGCACATTTTCATTCACCGCCAGACTGCGGGCCTCGGCGCGGCGCCAGCCCTCGAGCGCATCGACGAGATTGCCGGCCAGGGCGAAGCCCCAGTGCCGACAGCCGTGTCGTCGGCCAGTTGAGCAGATTATACGAGATCGCGCAGGGCATCGGCGAAACCGCCGTGTACATCACCGTAATGCTTGTGCAGTTCCGCGGTCAGTCGATACAGCAGCGCGCCGACGGGCCCGAGCACGGCAAACCAGAACAGCACGGCAAACAGGCGTACGTTGGTCTGGCCCAGCACGCTGCAGAGTGTGCCGCCGAGCGGGCCCTGATCATCCCAGCGCGGATTGTGAAAAGCCCGCCGTGCCTCCTCGGCCGCAGCTCCGTCACCGGCTTCGAGGGCATCGGTATAGCGCGACACGAGATGACCGAGATCGGCGGGGCCGAGACTGATACAGCAGCACCGCACAGGCAAGAATGAAATCGAGTATCGGCGACAGGCTGTAGAGCCCGACGCCGATCAGGGCAAGCAGGAACAGCGGCGGCAGGATCACGGCCAGCACACCCAGCGGCCCCTGCCACAGCGAGCGGCCGGCAAGACGGTTTTCGAGCCAGCGCCACCAGCTCCGATACCAGGCCAGGCCGCGCAGGTGATCGACGGCTCCGATAAAGCGCTCAATGGCCAGCACCAGCAGTATGGCAATTAAAGTCATGTCAGTACTCCGGCAACAATCATCATTCCGCTTATGCGAGTAACCGGCGGTAACGTTTCCAGTCGAACGCCGGTCCGGGATCGGTTTTGCGCCCCGGCGCAATATCACTGTGCCCGGCAATGTTATCACTGATCAACGCCGGATAATGCCGCTGCAGCAGGGATGTTAGCTGCCGCCAGGCTCTGATACTGGGCATCGCTGTAGGGCACATCGTCACTGCCCTCGAGTTCAATGCCGATGGAAAAATCATTGCAGGCCTCGCGGCCGCGGAAACTGGAAGGCCCGGCATGCCAGGCGCGGTCATGCAGCGAGACATACTGGCTGATCCCGCCGGCGCGATCGATTAATAAATGTGCCGACACCTGCAGGCCGACGATCTCACGGTAATAGGGATGGGCCGCGGGATCCAGGGTATTGGTGAACAGCGCGTCGATACCGCTGCCGCCGAATTCACCCGGTGGCAGACTGATGCCGTGAATCACCAGCAGATCGACGGTCGCACCATCCGGGCGGTGGTCGCAATTCGGTGACGGCACGTGGCGGACGCCATGCAGCCAGCCGCTGGCGGTATCGAGCGTGATGGCGGTCCGGGTCGTGGTGGTGGGCGGGCTTTGGCCGGTCATGCGTCCATGCTAGGCTAAGCCTGCCCGGGTTGAAAGCCGCCCCATGGTCAATACGCGGGCATCATCCATTTTCAGCGGATACCGAATTATGTGCCGACTGGCTGCCTATGCCGGCCCGCCTCTGGCGTTACGCAGACTGTTGCTGGAGCCTGAACACAGCCTCTGCGAGCAGGCCTATGCGCCGCAGGAAATGGTGCGGGGGCTGTTGTGCGCCGATGGTTACGGCTTCGGCTGGTACGGCGCCGATAAGCGGCCGCACATTTATACGAATGCCCTGCCCATCTGGTCGGACACCAACCTGCCCGACCTCGCCGACAGTCTCAGTGCCCCGGTCTGGCTCGCCAACGTACGCAGCGCGACCCCGGGCCAGGCGGTCAACCTGGCCAATACCCAGCCGTTCCGCAGCGGCAACCTGATGTACCTGCACAACGGTTACCTTGAAGGCTTCAACAACGGCCTGCGCAAGGAATTGCATGAACATCTCGATACCGGTCTGTCGGCCGCACTGCAGGGCAATTGTGATTCCGAATACCTGTTCGCCCTGATACTGCAGCATCTGCAGCGCACGACGGATATGGCCGCCGCCATAACCGATGCGCTGACTGAACTGGAAGACCTGCTTGCAGGCCGGGCGGCACTGCTCGGGATCGTCATGTCCGATGGCAAGAAGCTGTATGCCATACGTCATGGTATCGGCTGCCAGCCGCCGTCAATGTACACCATGACGGATGATGCGGATTATCCCGGTGCCATCGTGATCGCGTCCGAACGTCTCACCAAGCAGCCGGAACTGGCAGCCGATCGAAACCGGCCGCGTCATGGTGGCCGCTGCCGGTACTGCGCTGGCCGCGACGGCATGACCGCGGCGCTGCTATCACAACTCGAGCGCTACCAGCGGCAGGTACTGGCATTCGTCAATGACGACGGCGTTGATCATTATCAGCGCCAGTTCCATCCCGATCTGAGTCCCAGCGGCTGGCATCTTGGCCATTGCGTGTTTACCGAGAACTACTGGATCCGCGAGGTCGTTGAAAACCAGCCGATCGATGACTGCGACCGGGCGCTGTATGTGCCCGAATTCGCGCATAAGCCCGAACGCGGCACCCGGCTGCCGGCATTCCGCGAGCTGCTGGCATGGGCACGCAGCCAGCAGCGCGAAAACACACGGCGGTTCATGCAACTGCTGAACGGCGGCCGTCGACACCCCCTGTTACGCGCCGGCTACCTCGGCATTTTCCTGGTACAGCACTATGCCCAGCATTACGAAACACTGTGCCAGGTCCGGGCCCAGCGGCAGCTGCAGAAATGCCTGCCACGGCCGGTACGCAAACCGCTGGCGGCCGCGATGCCGGCGGCGCGGGAATGCTGCGTGCGCCTGCCGGCCGGGCGTTACCACATCGGCCAGACCCGGGCGCACCGGCCCTATGACAATGAATATCCCGGCCACAGCTGTCGCGCTGGCCGGCTGCCGGCTGGCCAGGAGACCGGCGACCAATGCCGAATACCTGGCCTTCATGCAGGCCGGCGGTTACCGCGACCGCCGCTACTGGTCACGGCGCCGGCTGGCAGTGGCTGCAGGCAGCCGCGGTCGAGCAGCCCTGCTACTGGCGCCGCGACGACGCCGGCCACTGGTACGGCATCGGCCCGGCGGGCAGTTTCGAACTGCACCTGCCGGCGCGCCGTGTGCGGGCTCAGCTATCACGAGGCGCAGGCCTTCGCCGCGTGGGCCGGCGGCCGGCTGCCGCATGAGCACGAATGGGAGGCGGCCGTCCGTGCCGGGCTGCTGGCAGAGCTGCGGCCGGGCCTGGGAATGGTGCGACAACGCCTTCTATCCCTACAGCGGCTTCGAGGCCTATCCCTATGACGGTTATTCACTGCCCTATTTCAACAATGCCCACTTCGTGCTCAGGGGCGGCAGCCGCCATACCTGCCGGGCCATCAAGCGCCCCAGCTTCCGCAATTACTACGAAGCCGATAAACGTCATATTTTTGCCGGCGTGCGTCCCGCCTTTGACTGAAGACTTTATTTCTTTCAGTGGCTGCGGTTATCTTGCCAGTCATGAACAGGAAACCGGATAACCCACTTTTTGTACAACGACAAAAACAAACACCTGCCTTCAACTGTCATCCTGTCATTTCGACCAACGGGAGAAATCGCCGCAGGCGTCCCGAGCGCAGCGAGGGACCTTCAGAAAATATCTCTCCCTGCAGTCGAGACAGGGAGTTCTCGCCAACTCCCTCACCCGCGTTCGGGAAATGGTCGAACTGACAACATTCAGCGCTTCCTTAAGTACAACAACGAATAAACAACCATGATGCAGACCATCGAAAATTATTTGGGCCAGTTCAGTGGCTTTATCTGGGGCTTGCCGATGCTGCTCATGCTGCTCGGTGTCGGCCTGTACCTGACTATCGGCCTGCACGCCATGCCGTGGCGCAAACTGGTCCCGGCCTGCCGCTACCTGTGGCAGGGTCGCAAGGCCGGTGAAGACATCCAGGGCGAAATCTCGCCTTTTCAGGCGTTGATGACGGCGCTGTCCGGCGCCATCGGTACCGGCAACATCGCAGGCGTTGCCACGGCGATCTACCTCGGCGGCCCGGGCGCCGTGTTCTGGATGTGGATGACCGCGCTGGTCGGCATGGCGACCAGTTTCTGCGAGGGCTATCTGGCCGTGCGTTACCGCGAACAGGATGCACTCGGCAAGTACGTCGGCGGACCGATGTATTACATCAAGAATGGGCTCGGCCAGCGCTGGATGTGGCTGGCAGTGACATTCGCCTTCCTGGGCATGTTCGCTGCATTCGGTATCGGCAACATCGTCCAGGCGCATTCGGTCGCGGATGCCGTGCATGCCAGTTTCGATGTGCCGACCTGGCTGACCGGTATCATACTCATGGGCGTCACCGGCGCAGTCATACTGGGCGGCATCAAGCGCATTGCCGAAGTCGCCGGCAAGCTTGTGCCGATCATGGCCGCCGGTCTACATCCTCGGTGCGCTGACGCTGATCGGCCGCAATATTGACACCAGGTACCGGCAGCCTTGCACAACGATATTTCACGACGCCTTCACCGGTACGGCCGCGACCGGCGGTTTCGCCGGCGCCGCGGTCTGGGCCACCATCCGCTATGGCATCGCCCGCGGCGCCTTTTCCAACGAGGCCGGTATGGGCAGCACACCGATCGCCCATGCCGCCGCCCGCACCCGCTAATCCGTTCAAGCAGGGGCTGCTGGCCATGCTCGGCACCTGCATCGATACGCTGCTTGTCTGCACCATGACCGCGCTGGCCATCATTCTTACCGGTGTCTGGACCAGCGGCGAAAACGGTGCACCGCTGTCGGCGCTGGCATTCGAGACCGGCCTGCCCGGCCCCGGCGGCTGGATCGTCACCTTCGGCCTGATGATCTTCGCCTTCACCACGATCCTCGCCTGGAGTTATTACGGCGAACGCTGCGCCGAGTTCCTGTTCGGCGTGCGCGTCATAACGCCCTATCGTTATGCCTGGCTGGTGGTTCTGCTGGCCGGTTCGCTCGGCCAGATCGGCCTGGTCTGGATCATCGCCGAGATCATGAACGGCCTGATGGCCATCCCCAATCTGGTCGCGCTGGTGGCGTTGAGTCCGCTGGTATTCCGTGCCGTACGCGAGCGGCTGGCAAGCGGCCAGCTATGAGCACCGGCCCGGATCGCGAAGAAATCCGGCACGAGGTGGCGGCGGCCTTGGCCGAGGACATCGGCAGCGGCGACCTGACCGCCGGAACTGATCCCGGCAGCCAGGCAGGGCCGGGCACAACTCATCTGCCGGGAAGCCGCCGTGCTCTGCGGCCGGCCGTGGCTGGACGAGGTTTTCCGCCAACTCGATCCGGCCATCGATATCCGCTGGCAACAGGACGATGGCGATGCCCTGGCTGCCGGCAGTCCGTCTGCACCCTGTCCGGCAGCGCCCGCGCTCTGCTCACCGGCGAGCGTACGGCGCTGAACTTTCTGCAGTTTTTGTCCGGCACGGCGACCCGGCACACGGCAGTATGTCGATGCAATCAGCCATACCGGTACAATCATTCTCGACACCCGCAAGACCGTACCGGGACTGCGGCTCGCACAGAAATATGCCGTCCGCTGCGGTGGCGGCAGTAATCACCGTCTCGGCTTATACGACGCCATACTGATCAAGGAAAACCATATTCATGCTGCCGGCGGTATAACAGAAGCCGTCGCGACGGCGCGCCGCCACAATATACCCGTCGAGATCGAGGTCGAGAATCTCGCCGAGCTGGAACAGGCCATCGCAGCCGGCGTGGATCGCGTTTTACTGGATAATTTCGATCCGGAGGAATTGCGCAAAGCGGTACGGATCAATGCAGGCCGGACGAAGCTCGAGGCATCAGGCGGCGTCGACGAGGCCGGTGTCGCCGCCATCGCCACCACCGGTGTCGATTTCATTTCCGTCGGCGGACTAACCAAGCATGTCCGCGCGATCGATTTTTCGATGTTGTTTGATCAACGTGAATGGTGAAAAGTGAATCGTGAAACGTCGGAGGTACCGACCCTGTTCGCCAGGTAACCGGACTCCATCGGGGAACTTTTCAGTTCTCTCAATCTAAAAATTCACGATTCACGATTCACGATTCACGATTCACGATTCACGATTCACGATTCACGATTTACAGCTTTGCTTTCACGATCTCGTACACTTCTTCCGTCAGCTCACGCGTGCCGGCCAGTGTTTCATCGAGCTGGTCCTCACGTGACTTTCTGAATGCCTCATCCTTGATGCCGCCGATGTTGATATAGACGTTCAACGCGGCACTGCGCAGCGCGGCTTCCGCGGCCAGCACGGCCACGCCGGCGTCACTGATCACGTTCTTGTTGCCTTTCTCGGCCAGCGGCTTGCACAGCTCGATAACCTCGGCCGCCGCTTTGGCGCAGTCCAGCGGCACATCGGTCGCCTCTTTCAGCGCCGCCTGTATGGTCTTGCTGCGCTCGGCCTTTTGTTCGTCGGTATCCTTCGGCATACCATAGGCGCCCATCACCTTGTTAAACACCTCGATATCGGCCTGGATCATGTCGGTCATGCGGTCACGCAGTTTTTCGGTCTGCTCCAGGATGCCGCGCATTTCGGCGTCGACATCCTCGTAGCCTTTCTTGCCGACGGTGAAGTTACCGACCATGCTGCCGAGCGCGGCACCCATGGCACCCGTGATGGCCGCGGCACTGCCGCCGCCGGGGGTCGAGGCCTTGCTGGCCAGTTCATCAAGAAACTGCTGAATCGGTTGATCCTTAATCATGCTCTCCTCCGCGGGGTTCGGGTTTTCTCGATTATCCGGATCCGGTTATGGCTGTGGCGTGCCGCCGGCCGCCTCGTTATCCGGGCAAAGCGCTTGATTATACAGTAATTCGTGACCGGTCAGCGATATCCACCAAGTTGTCGGAACCGGGCGCATGCGTTAACTTATGCGCCATTCGTCCGGCCAGCCTGCCATTACAGGCTGACGACAATAACAATTCAATATGAGGTCTCCATGAAAAAATTACTCTTCCAGCTGGATACTGACCCGCATCCGTCCGTATTTGACACTGTCGTTGGCTATGACGGCGGCGCCGATCATGTGATCGGTCATGGCGGCCTGACGCCGGATACCGTTGGCCCGCTGGTGGAAGGCACGATATTCACGCGCGCCCCGAAAGAAAAGAAGAATACCGCCATCTTTGTCGGTGGCAGCGACATGGCCGCGGGCCAGGCATTGTTCGAGGCGGTGCAGAAGATGTTTTTTGCCGACTTCCGGGTCTCGGTCATGCTCGACAGCAACGGCAGCAACACCACCGCCGCCGCCGGGGTCGCCAAGTTACTGTCCAGCGATAAGGTCAAGGGCAAAAAGGCGGTCGTGCTCGCCGGCACCGGCCCGGTCGGCCAGCGTGCCGCCGCCATGCTGGCGATGGAAGGTGCCGATGTCTCACTGACCTCGCGATCGAAGCAGCGTGCCGAGCAGGCCTGCAACAACATCGAGGAACGCTTCGGTGCAAAAGTCACGCCGATTGAAGCCAGGGACAACGATGCCCGCGGCCAGGCCATTGCCGATGCGCGGGTGGTATTCGCCACCGGTGCCGCCGGTGTAGAACTGCTTGCCGAAGAACACTGGTCCGGCAACAAGAACATTGAACTGATGGCCGACGCCAACGCCACGCCGCCGCTCGGCATCGGCGGTACCGGCATGATGGACAAGGGCAAGGATTACGACGGCCGCATCATGTGGGGCGCCATCGGTTTCGGCACCCTGAAACTGGCCTTGCACCGTGCCTGCATCGGCAAGCTGTTCGAGTCCCACGACCAGGTGTTCGATGCCGAGAATATCTTCGAAATCGCCAAGACCATGGATTGAGCGGCCGGATAACGCGCCTTGTTGACATCAGTTCAATCATACGCCGTCGCCGGTTCATGCCTGGCGCTGGCTGCGCAGTACCTGGCAGCCCTGCTCCTGCTGACGGTTGCCGTCCAGGTATCGGCGCAGGATTACAACGAAGGTAAACAGGCTTACCTGGCCAAGGATTATGACAAGGCGCTGGCGATTCTCCAGCCGCTCGCCGAACAGGGCGACAGCGACGCCCAGGTCACTCTCGGCCTGATGTATGACTATGGCCATGGAGTTGAGCAGGATTCGGCCAAGGCCATCGAGTGGTACACGAAAGCCGCCGAACAGGGCCTGCCGGTGGTGCAGCACGATCTGGGCGTCAAGTATTTCCAGGGCAAGGGTGTTGCGCGTGATTACCAGCTGGCCGCCCGCTGGTGGGAGCAGGCGGCGAATGCCGGTCTGGCCGATTCGCAGTTCAACCTGGGCCTGATGTATTACCGCGGCCTTGGTATCAAGCAGAACTACACCAGGGCCCTCGATCTGTTCCAGCGCGCGGCCGGCCAGGATCATGCCAACGCCCAGTACAGCCTTGCGGTCATGTACGCCTTCGGCCAGGGTGTCGACAAGGATTACGGCAGGGCGCTGAAGCTGTTCCGGGCCGCCGCCAATCAGGGCGTTGCCCAGGCCCAGTATAACCTCGGCGTATTTTATGAAAACGGCTATGGTGTCGATAAAGACCCGAACCGGGCCCGGGAGTGGTATCAAAAGGCCGCCGATCAGGATGTCGACAAGGCAAACGAACGCCTGACGGCACTGGACGTGGCCGGCGACGGCGAGCCGGGGACCGCCGAGCCGTCAATGCCGGCGAGCGAGGCCGCGGTTGCCACGAGCGGGGAAACACAGCCTCGGGAAGAAACACCGGCCGAGTCAGCCGCCGGAGAGCTCCGGCGCGACAGCTGGGCACGCCGGCAATCTGCCGATCACTACACCCTGCAGTTGATCAGCCTTACCGATGAAAAAGCCGTACGGGATTATCTGCTGGATAACGGCCTCGCCGAGCGCGGCGGTTACATTGCCGTGCTGATCGATAACGTCAGGCGCTACAACGCCATTTACGGTTATTATGAAAGCTATGACGAGGCCGAGGCAGCGATTGATAACCTGCCCGCCGAAGTTCGCCGGACGCCACCCTGGGTTCGCAATTTCGGTGTGTTGCAGAAAATCATGCAATAAACGGTAATAACAGATTCCGACTACCGGAGTCCTGTTTACCTGCAAACACAAGGAGAATATTGCGTGACGAGCTTCAACGATTTGCTTCGGGCATCCGGGGAAGACCTCGTCAGGACCTTTTATGCGTTTCATGCCAGCGGCGGCAGGCGCCAGAAAACACCGGCGGCTATAGCCAGGGAGCTCAAACTGACCAGCGGACAGCTGATGTGTGGCGTCGGCTTTAACCCGCACGCCCGCGAGTCAACCGAGATTGTTTCCCTGCTTGGCTTCAAACGCTTCGCCGATATCGAGGAACGCCGCAACGAATATTTTGCCAAGGATATTTACCGGCGGCTGTCGCTCGATAATATTCTCGCAATCTACGATATCGTAAAGGACGACAGTGAAGCCCTTCACAGCATGCAGTATCTGTTGAAACGGCGGCTGCAGGCGATTGAAGAAAATATAGAATCCACCGTCAATTCGCTTACGATCGAGAAATACAAGGCCGAAATACGTGCCATTTATTCTGATGGCATCGCAACTATCGACTTTGCCAAGGAACGGCTGACACAAATGGATAATGGCTTCCGGGCGCTGGTCAATGAAGTCAGCATGATAACGGAATACAAACTGATACCCGTCGGCGAAGTCTTTTTCATGGACACAATCCTGCCGCAGGAAAAGCGACGCTTGCTGGAACGCGGCCTGATCCCGTCCGACCTCGTCGAGACACGATTACAGGACAGTTCCATATCCAGCCAGGAAACCCGCGTTCTGCGTGAATTCCTGCGTCAGCAGAAAAACCGGGAAACCAGAGAATGACACAGACAGTCAGCTTCACGGAATTACTGACGGCATCGGATTCGGACCTGGTCCGTTACTTCTACAAGATCAAATCGGACCCCAAGGACGACTTTATTATCCGCATTAACAAGGTTGCCGCCCAGCTGGGTTTGAATCATACGCAGTTGATATGCGCACTGGGTTTCAATCGCCATATCCGGGAATTGACCGACATTCACTCAGTACTTGGCTTCAAGTCCTACAAGCTGCTGATGTATCGCACCAATGAGCTGTTCAGTACGGATACCTACAAGCAGCTGTCTATCGATAATGTGATTGACATTTATTCCGAGCATCTGGAGGACCAGGCCATATTTGACGCCCTGAGAGAACTGCTGCATCCCCGCCTGACCAATATACAACAGCGGCTTGAAGGATCGGACGACCCGGCTCTGACCATCTCCTACCGCATGGAAGTCCATGCCATTTACACCGCCGGTCTCGCCGATCAGGCCTTTGCCGAATCCCGCCTGCAGGGGGACATAGGCCAGTACCGTCTGCTTGCCAATGAGGTCAATACGATCGCCGACAGTGGTCTGATACCGCCTAGCAACATGTTTTTCATGGACAGTCTGCTACCGGAGGAAAAGGAGGCCCTGATCGACAAAAAGCATATCAGCCAGGCCATGATCGAAAACCGCATGAAAAATTCGAAGATCTCGGCAGAAGAACGCGACTTGCTGGAAAACTACATCTAGGAACGCCCGCAATGGGGCTGGACCGGCTTGTTTCGGACTATATGATTCCCTCGTCACTTTGCCTTTCCCGAAAAACAGGAATTTTTCCCATTCATTATGAGAAGCCCAGCGATTATGCTGCCCCCCATATAATTAAGAATAGATTGTAATAACTAGAAATTACCATCAGAGGGGATATCATCATGAGAGAGAAGTACCAGCCCAGCGCCCTGACCCGGGCCGTTTCTCTCGGTCTCGCAACGACATTTACCTGCGTCCCCGTCCTTGCCCAGGACCAGGACAGCGATACACCGGAAACCATGGATGCCATCGAGGTCATCGGCGTCACGCCGACCCTCGGCGTAGGGCTGCCGGAGAGCAAGATTCCGTATAACGTTCAGTCGGCCAGTTCGGAGGACCTGCAAAAAGGCACAAGTCTGGATATCACCGACTACATGAACCGCAATTTCGGCAGCGTCATCGTCAACGATGCCCAGAACAACCCGCTGCAGCCGGACATCCAGTACCGCGGCTTTACCGCCTCGCCCCTGCTCGGCCTGCCCCAGGGACTGGCGGTCTATCAGAACGGCGTACGCGTCAACGAAGTCTTCGGCGATACCATCAACTGGGACCTGATACCGGAATCCTCCATCGCCAACATGAACCTGATCGGCGGCGCCAACCCGCTTTTCGGCCTGAATACCTTGGGCGGCGCCATCAACCTGGAGACCAAGACCGGTTTCAGCCATCCCGGCCACAGCCTGGAAGTCTATGGCGGCTCCTTTGACCGCATTGTCAGCACGATCGAAAGTGGCGGTAACAACGGTACACTCGGGTACTACACCACCATCCAGTACTTCGATGAGAACGGCTGGCGCGATGCTTCCCCATCGACGGCCAAGAACATTTTCACAGCCCTGAGCTATCGTGACGGCACGACCACTTCCCTCGATCTGAACTTCAACTACGGCAATACCGACATGATCGGTAACGGCGCCATTCCGATCGAACTCGCGGCCCGGGACCGGGAAGCAATTTTCACGTCACCGGATCAGACCGAAAATGAAATGATCTTTTTCGACCTGCAGGGCGAACACTGGCTCAACGACCTGACCCAGCTTGCCGGCAACGTCTTCTATCGCGACAACGATACGACCTCGTTCAACGGCGACGGTACCGAGTTCGAGGAATGTGATGTTGCAGGTATCGGTGAAGTTCTGCTTGAAGTCGAGGACGAGGACGATTTCGAGGACAATGCTGCTTGCGATGGGACTGAGAATCAGGCAACCATAGAAGGCTTTGGCGCAGAACTGATTGAAGACCAGAACGGCAACTTCATCCTGGCCGAAAATGCCCAGGGCAGCGAACGCAACGGCCTTAACAACCGCAGCCTGCGTGACCAGAAGAACTGGGGCGGCAACCTGCAGACCACCTATCTCGGTGACCTGTTCGGCCGCGACAACCAGGTCATCGTCGGCGGCGGTTACAACTACGGCGAGGTCGATTTCAATTCCAGTCAGGAAATCGCGCGCCTCAACGCACTCCGCAGCACGGTCGGCAGCGGCCTGTTCGTGCCCGAGGAAGGCACGCGGGTCAATTCCGATACGGAAAGCTGGTCGCTGTATATTACCGATACCCTGTCGATTACCGACAAGCTGGACCTGACCCTGTCCGGCCGCTATAACCACACCAACGTCACCCTGCAGGATCTGGGCGCCACCGATCCGCTGGCCGGTGAAAACCCGGAGCTGAACGGCGACCACGATTTCGACCGTTTCAACCCGGCGGCCGGCGTCACCTATGCCTTCCAGCCGAACCTGTCCGGCTACTTCAGCTACAGCGAGTCATCGCGTGCCCCGACGGCGGTTGAACTGGCCTGTGCCGAACCGGATGCACCCTGCAATCTTCCAAACGGCTTCCTGGCCGATCCGCCGCTGGAACAGGTCGTGGCCAAGAGCTTCGAGGGTGGCTTCCGTGGCAATTTCAGGCAGGTCGGCTTCCTGAACAACGTCGGCTGGCACATCGGCGGTTTCCATACCACCAATGAAGACGACATCATCTTCCTGTCCACCGGCGGTGTTTCCTCCAACCAGGGCTTTTTCGACAACGTCGGCGATACGGAGCGTGTCGGCATGGAACTGGGTCTCACCGGCCAGCTGCAGCGCCTGGACTGGTTCCTCTCCTACAGTTACGTCAGTGCAACCTTCGAAACACCGTTCACTGCGGCAAGTGCCAACCATCCCCGGGCTGATGACGGCGAAATCCAGGTCCGGGCCGGTGATGACATCCCGGGCATCCCGGATCACACCTTCAAGTTTGGTGGTGACTATGCCGTCACATCCAGGCTAAGCGTCGGCGGCGACCTGCTGTATAAATCCGGCGTGCATCTGCGCGGCGACGAGGCCAACCTGCTCGGCAAACTGGACGGCTACACAACCGTGAATATTCGCGGTTCGTACCAGGTCAACGACAGATTCAGTATCTTTGCCCGCGTCAACAACCTGTTCGACGAGGAATACGAGAGCTTCGGCCTGCTTGGCGAGCCCGATGAGGTACCAGGCTTTGATAACTTCAGTGACAACCGCTTTGTCGGCGTCGGTGCACCGATATCCGGCTTCATCGGCTTCCGCCTCCAACTTTGAACGATACCATTCGTTCAAAACAGAAAAGGCGCCTGCGGGCGCCTTTTTTATTTGCGTTTACAAAGCCACTTATATGCAGGTTATACAGCTCAAACGGATTCCGCCCGTCAAATGACATCGGCTCTCGCAGCTGATAAACCGTTCCCAATCTTCCTGGAGCGCAGCTGGCTGCGCGAGGGATACAACAATATTCGCCCGATGAATCGGGCTCCTACAGGTAAGCCATTGAGCGTAGGAGCGCAGCTTTGCTGCGCGAACAAAGAGGTAACCCGTCATCCTGAAAAAACGTTTGCAACTGGTGCCGCAGGAGGGAGTCGAATCCCCGATCCCGCATTACGAAAACAGACCTCTTTTTAGGGTATTTCTGATTATATCAATCACTTATAAATATCTATTGTCTCATAATTCCTTAATAACCGAATACCCAACTTCTTGATTTAATTATAATATCTTCTGATATGTGGGACACGCGGGTATATTACTTAGTTTAATAGATTCTAGATTTGTATAGAAGTACTATACAAATCTAGATTAATTCAAACCATATATTGAAGTAGTTTAATTATTTGCTATATTGTATAGTATGGCTATACATAAAGTTAAAAAGTTAAACCAACTTCAACAGTTACTCCCGGAGGGACTGCCGGTCGATGCCGGCTGGCTCGAAGCAAAGGGCTACTCACGGGCCCTGCGGATGCAGTATGTGTCAGCTGGCTGGCTGGAGCAGCTCGCAAGGGGAGTCTACCGGCGGCCACCAGCGAGACTGCCGGGCAGGAATATATACGACAACGAACTACAGTGGCAGCATGTGGTGATATCCCTGCAACACTTGCTGAATAGACACGACGTCATAGTGGGTGGCCGAACAGCACTGGAATTGCAGGGCTTTGCGCATTATCTGCCGCTCGGAAACATAAAGGAATTACATCTTTATGGCGACAAACCACTGCCCGGCTGGATAAACAGACTGGATCTGGATGTGCAACTGGTCTTTCATAATACCAGGAAGCTTTTTAAAGCAGAGGGCCGGGGACTCACCAACCTGAACTGGAATACCGGAAACAGACAAACAGTAAGCAATGACCCCATCCATGGAAACATAACAGAACATACATGGGGTCCCTGGGACTGGCCGCTAACAATGTCTACACCTGAGCGCGCCATAGCTGGAACTGCTTGATGAAGTCCCCCAACGGGAAACCTTTCATCAAGCCGACAAGCTCATAGAGGGTCTACGCACGCTCAGCCCACGGCGGTTGCAGAAACTTCTGGAAGATTGTCAGAGCGTCAAGGTGAAACGGCTATTTCTTTGGTTTGCCGATCGGCACGGCTTCCGCTGGCTGAACCAGATCGATGTGAACCGTCTGGAATGGGGAACAGGCAAACGCATGCTTGTAAAGGACGGTAAGCTGGACAAGAAGTACCTGATAACAGTACCAAAGGACATGCATGGCGGCGAATGAACAATTCCACCGGCAGGTAACCTTGCTGGTTCAGGTACTTCCCTTTATTGCAGAAGAATCCTGCTTTGCCCTGAAAGGCGGTACTGCTATCAATCTCTTTATCCGTGATATGCCCCGACTGTCGGTGGATATTGATCTGGCCTATCTGCCGATAGCCGATCGTGATACCTCTCTAAAGGCTATTGACACGGCCTTGTGCCGCATAGCTGAAAATATCCGTACAGAACTACACGGAGTACGGGTCCATGAAGCCCTTCTTCCAAATGAAGGAATCGTCTATAAGCTGATAATCAATAGAGACGGCGTACAAGTAAAGGTGGAAGTTACCCCGGTCCTCAGAGGCTGTGTCTATGAGCCGGAAATGAGAACTGTTTCCCCGCAGGTCGAGGCAACCTATGGCTTCGCTGAAACCCAGGTGGTGTCATTTCACGATCTCTATGCCGGAAAAATGGTTGCTGCACTGGATCGACAACACCCGCGTGATCTGTTTGATATCCACAACTTGCTAAACCGGGAAGGTGTTGATGAAGCCATGCGTGAGGCCTTTATCGTCTACTTGATCAGTCACAACCGGCCAATTGCCGAAGTGCTTGCGCCCAACCTGCGAGACATTACTCCGGACTTCGGACGCGAATTCATCGGCATGACAGAGAAACCAGTGACAATAGAAGAACTGCTCAAGGCACGTGAACAGTTAATACGGACAATGGTGGACGATATGCCTCAAAACCACCGCGAACTACTTCTGAGCTTCGAGCAGGGCGAACCGGACTGGAGCTTGATTGCAGTCAGTAGTGTCGAAAATCTGCCTGCCGTTCAATGGCGAATGAATAATAACAAACAGCTTGCTGAGGCCCGGCGCCGGATGCTGGCGGAATCTCTTTATGAGGTACTGGGGCTAAACGTGAAATAGCCGGGGAATACCTGATTGTGTCAGTGCGATTCGAGCTTACGAAAGAAAGACCGCTCAGCATTAACTGGTGCCGCAGGAGGGAGTCGAACCTCCGACCCACGCATTACGAATGCGTTGCTCTACCAACTGAGCTACTTCGGCGTTTGGAACCGGAAAGGAGCGGGAGTATAGAGAAGCAGGCCGGGGGACTCAACTGCCCTTGCCGCTGTCGCTGCGCAGGCGGATAACGACCTCGATACTGTCGGTACGGGTATTGCCGGGCAGTTCCGGCAGGCTGGAGAATTCCACCGCTTGCGCCGGGAAATCCATCAGTTCACCGGTGTCCTGGTTATAGAAGTGGTGATGCGGTTCGGTATTCGAGTCGTAGAACACCTTGTTGGAATCTACCATGACCTCGCGCACCAGTCCCTTGCGGGCAAACAGATTCAGGGTGTTGTAGACGGTGGCCTTGGAAACCTTCTTTCTTGCTGATTGGTCCGCTCCAGGACCTGGTCGGCGGACAGGTGCTGGTGGGCGGCAAACAATACACTGGCGATATGCAGGCGCTGGCTCGTCGGCAAAATGCCATATTGCTGAAACAGTTCGTTCAGCCGTTGTCCCTGGGCTTGGGTCAATCTCATTAGACTAATTATATATGGTTAAATCACGGTCGCAAAACCATTTGCGGCTGAGTCTCATTTACCCGACGGCCAATCGTGCCGGTGCATACCAATCTGCCGTCAGCAACGGCCCGCGGTCCAGCATGATATCGGCCAGCAGCCGTGCCGAGGCCGGGGCCTGCAGCACGCCGTTGCGGAAATGACCGTAATTCAGAAACAGCCTGTCGACCGCCGGGTGGGCGCCGATATAGGGCAGGCCGTCGGCGGTGGCCGGACGCAGCCCGGCCCAGTGATGGGCGGGTGTCCGGGTCGGCCAGGGGCGGCAGCAATCGCCCGGCCATGGCCTGCAGATCCTGCGCCGCGGCTGTCGTGGTGGCAGTATCGAAACCGACATCCTCGACCGTGCTCCCCGCCAGAATCAGACCTTCCTGGCGCGGCACCAGGTAGTGCCGCCGGTGCAAAAGAATGTGCCGGAGCAGGCCGGGATCCGCTTCATAGGCCAGCATCTGGCCGCGCATGGGCCGCAGCGGCAGTTGCGGTTCGATATCCGCGAGCAGTTGACCGCTCCAGGCGCCGGCGGCCAGCACCACCCGGTCCGCCGGGTAACCAACATCATCAACCTCCACTCCCTGGCAGCTGGTACCTTCGATCAGCAGCCTGACCGTCCCCGCTGCCGGTACTATGCCGACCTCGTCCCCGGCCAGTGCCTGATGCAGTGCCTTGAGCAGGCGCGGATTGCGGATCTGGTGGACATCCGGCAGCAATAGGCCGTGATTGAATTCGTCGCCGATGGCCGGCTCCGCCGCATCCAGCTGTTCGTCCTGCAACAACCGGCAGGTTTCGCCGTTCTGCTTTGCCCAGCCGGTGATTTCATCGCTGTTATCCGGCGCCAGCACCAGCATGCCACAGGCAAAATAACCCACATCAATACCCGTGACAGCAGACAGCCATTCGACCAGCGGCGGATACAGCGCCCGGCCGGCCCGCGCCAATGCCAGCGTGGCCTCCTGCTCATGCCAGGGTTGCAGCGGCGACAGGATACCGCCGGCCGCCCAGCTGGCCGGCGTGGCGGCGGCACTGCGGTCGATCACGGTCACCAGCAGGCCGGCCTGCCGGCACTCCCGCGCGGTCAGCAGGCCGTTGAGACCGGCGCCCACGATGATCACGTCGGGTGCCGTCATGGACTGCCCGGTAATGTGAACTGCATCACATCCACATCCGGTATGACGCCGGGCCGGTAACCACTAATCGGCACAGTCATACCGCTCGTCTGCTGTCTGGTGCTTTCAACCACCATATCGGCTAAAACTCTAATCATGAAAAGAAATATGCATGGTTTCACAATCGTCGAGCTGATGATTGCGATCGTGATCCTGGGGATTCTCATGGGTATCGGTGTTCCCGCCTTTCAGAGTACCGTCAAGAACAATCGCATAACCTCGGACCTGAATGCCTTTGTCACTTCGCTGAACCAGGCGCGCAGCGAGGCCGTCAAGCAGAACCAGGAAGTCGTGGTCTGTACAAGTTCAAATGGTACCAGTTGTGCGGGTAATACCAATTGGGAAAATGGCTGGGTCGTATTCGTCGATCGCGATAACGACGGTGTTATTGATGACGGCGATGCCTGCGGTCCCGGTGCGACCGACGACTGCATCATCACCGTTCAGTCCGCACTGAGCGGCGCGATCACGCTACGCAGCACCGGCAGCAGCATCAGTTATTTCGGCAGCGGCTCCAGCAATGGTGCCGACACTTTCACCATCTGTGATGACCGCGGCGCCGACGAAGCCAAGGCGGTTATCGTCAGTTCCACCGGCCGGCCCCGCACTTCTCATAAAAAAGACGATGGCTCGGCCCTTTCCTGCCCGTAAACCATGAACAGAATACTGAATATCTCCAGATCCAGAAAACTCGCAGGTTTCAGCCTGATCGAGGTACTGGTCGCGATCGTCATTTTCTCCATCGGCCTGCTCGGCATCGCCAGCCTGCAGATCGCCGGTCTGCGTTTCGCCAGCGGCTCGCAGCACCGCGCCGTGGCAACCATGCAGGCGCAGAACATCGCCGATCGCATGCTCGCGAACCTCGGCGGCGTGGAAAACGAATACTACAACATCACCGGCTCCATGCCCGGCAGCTATACCACTGACTGCAGCACCGCTGACTGCAATCCCACCGATCTGGCGACCTACGATCTGGTGACCTGGAATCTGGAGAATGCCGATTTACTGCCAAGCGGTGACGGCATCGTCTGCCTGGACTGGTCACCGAATGACGGTGACAGCAGCAACTGGGCCTGCGATAACTCCGGTGACGTCTATGCGATAAAGATCGAGTGGCAGGAACGCATTGCCGGTGATGAGGATATCGAAGACGCCGCCGGTGAAGGCGTACAAACCCGACAACTCGTCATGACCTTCGTGCCGTTATGAAAATGATGAACAAAACTCAATCAGACAGCCTGCCCTGCAGGAATACTTTCGGAACGGAAGCTTCCGTCATGGCCGCGAAAAAACGTCATCCTGGCATGTCGTCAGCCAGGACGGATAGCCAGTCCAACAATATGAATATGCGCGCGAAGCATAGCCAGCGTGGTTTTTCCCTGGTCGAGGTCATGGTCTCGATCGTCATCGCCCTGATCCTGCTGGCGGGCATCATCCAGTTATTCATCAGCAACAAACAGGCCTACCGTATCCAGGAAGGCTTCAGCCTGCTGAGTGAAAATGCCCGCTATTCCATCTCCCAGCTGCAGTATCACTTGCGCATAGCCGATCACTGGGGTGGGGTGCAGCCGGACGTGGTGGATACCTCAATTGCGCCGGCTATCACTAACGATTGTTCCGCCGGCTACAGCACGGATAATATCGGCCTGGAAGGCTATGAAGGCGGCGCCGGTGTTCCCGCCGATCTGACGGCATGCATTCCCGCAGCCGATTATGTAGCGAACAGCGATATTATTGTCTTGCGCTATGGCGGAACACCAATGTCCCCCATTTATACCACATGCCCTACCGCTAACGATGAATGTCTGGAAAACGGTGAAGTTTACCTGCGTGTATCAACTGGCCGCCAGGCACAGATATTCCAGGGCAACAATACTGGCGGTCTGAATTCGGTTCTCGATGACCCGGATCCCGATTCCCTAGAACCCTATAATATCCACAATTATCCCTATAAGTTCGTGGCCTATTTTGTCCGTCCCTGCAGTTCGCAGGCAGCGGGGACCGCAGGGGTCTGCGATGCCGCCGATGACGATACACCGACCCTGGTACGGCTGGCACTGGACGGAACCAGCCTGGTCCAGGAGGACGTGGCCGAAGGCGTGGAACAGCTGCAGATAGACTATGGCGTGGACACCAATGGCAATCTGAACGCCGATCAATACATGTCGGTAGCCGAGATCGAAGCCACCAACAATTGGCCCAGTGTTGTTACCGTACGCTTTAATATGCTTGTTCGCGCGACCAATCGGGATATCACCCGTAGTACAGATGATGATGATAATGAATATTATATGTTTGGGAAGCCCTATAATATAGACAATGGTCCTTACCAAGTTCCAGATGCAGATCGGACTTTTCCAAGAAAAATGTTTACCGCTATCGTCCAGATACGCAACCAGTCCAGAAGCTAAGCGAGGATCACAATGCGCACGAACATAAATACACGCACACAAACCGGCATGGTGCTGGTGATCTGCCTGATCATGCTGCTGGTACTGACCCTTGTCGCCGCTGTCGCCATGCGCTCCACCACGGTGGACCTGCAGATGACGACGAACACCATGCTCAAGACACGTGCCTTCCAGGGCTCGGAGAGCGGCCGTGTCATGTCGACCGGCGTGCTCAGCAGCCATGTCTTTTATCGTGGCTGGCCCGGCAACATTGCATCTACCGCCAGCTTTACACTGCCTGACTATCTGGATGTGACCGACAGCAATTCAGAACTGTGGGTTTCCAATAACGCCGATTTGGGCGATATGTCCGCCGGTGCCGAGGACATGACCTACATGGTCGACGGCAATAATGATGGTGACTACGACGCTCAGGAAGACATCAACTCTACAATCTATGTCACCAAGCTCGGTGCCGCGGTGCCCATCTCGGGCTCCGGCCTCGGCCAGGTCATGGGCGGTGAAGGAGCGGGTGTCGGCGCCGCCGGCTCCGGTGCCGCCATTTATTTCGACGTTCGCGCCCGCGGTTTGGCACCCGGCAATGCGCGCAGCGTCACCGGCGTGGACTATCGCCACGTTGTGAACAACTGAATCTACGATGAGAAACGTTGCCATGAACACTCAAGCGAACGGAATCAAGGGTTTCTACCTGGGCCTTGTCTTCAGCCTTGCCGCCCTGCCGGCCATCGCGCCGGTAAAGGTGAATGCCGAAATATCGGGCGCCAACATGATCGACTATGTATCCATACCGGTCACCTCAACCACCGGCGCGACGCCACAGGTCATGCTGGCCATGGCCAAGGATCACAGCTACTGGTTCAAGGCCTACAACGACTACACGGATCTGGACGGCGACGGTGTCGTCGAAACTACCTATAACGATGATTTCGAATACTACGGCTATTTCGATCCGACCAAGTGCTACGACTACGAGCAGCAGGGCTTTTCCGGCGCCGGCCAGGTACAGCTTTTCGTACCCAAGGCCTTCATGACAGACCCCGATACCAACCATTATTGCGATGACGTCGCGGGTGAATGGAGCGGCAACTTTCTCAACTGGGCGTCGATGACCCGTATGGACATCGTCCGCCGTATCCTGTTCGGCGGCAAAAGACTGGAAGATCAGAGTGACTTCACGATCATCCAGCGGGCGTTCCTGCCTACCGATGCCCATTCGTTCGCCAAGTTTTATCCGAATGAGGCCAATGATATTCAGAAACTGACACCATTCAGCGGCATTTCATCGGGCAATAGCCAAAATGATGGTCTGACAATATGTAACACTACGATCGGCAACAATTCGTCCAAGTCCGACACCATGAACCTGCAGAACCATCCGCCACTGATGCGCATAGCCAAGGGCAATTATGCACTCTGGGCCGCCAATGAGCGCTGGCAATGCTACTGGTCGGACGAGAAAAGTGCTAGCAACAGTAACCAGTCAGCCGACTCGGGTCTTAATGCTCATAGTAGCAACCCGGATGATGATAATGATGGACTCGACATAAGCGGCTCTCTGGGCCCGGATTACAATGTCTGATATCCTCGCCTGTGTCGACGGTCTGATCGACTCCAACAACAACGAAAACTGCAAGCAGTATCCGGACGGCAATCACAAGCCCATCGGCCTGATCCAGCGCTATGGCGAGGACGAGATCATCCACTTCGGCCTGATGATGGGTTCCTATGAAAAAAACATCTCCGGCGGCGTGCTGCGCAAGAATACCGGTGACCTCGGCGACGAGATCAATATCGACACCGACGGTACACTGAAGGCCGACCCCAACTCGGCGGTGCCGTCCGTCGGCATGACCCGGGCGCTGGACAAGATCCGGCTTTACGGTTACGGCTATAATAACGGTACCTACTTTGGCAGCAATAGCAGCGACGACTGTGGCTTCCAGCTTGCGAGCATCGATGAAGGTGACTGCAACAGCTGGGGCAATCCGATATCCGAAATCTACATGGAGGCCATCCGCTATTTCGCCGGTCTCGAGGCAGTGGATGAATTCGACGCCAATGACAACACCTTTGTCGGCGGCCTGGCCGAGGATGACTGGGAGGATCAGCTCAGTGATGATAACTTCTGTGCCTCCACGGACGTAGTGGTCTTCAATACCAGCACGACCTCCTACGATCACGACCAGACAGGACATTTCACCGACATCGACGGCGCCGGCTCGCCGGAAAGCCTGACGGACACGGTCGCGGCGGGCGAGAATATTCTCGGCAACGACTGGTTCATTGGTCGTACAGCCGGCGATGACGATGAATTCTGCACAGCCAAGACCATCAATTCGCTGGGCAATGCTTTCGGCATCTGCCCGGAGGCGCCGACGCTTGACGGCAGCTATCACATGGCCGGCATGGCGCATTATCGCCAATACCAATGACATCCGCCCGGATCTGGAAGGCACGCAAAATGTCACGACTTATGCCGTGCAGCTGGCAACCACTACGCCAACTATCGAAGTCCTACTCGATCCCGATAACCCCACGACTAGTCAGAAGGTACAGAATCCTGCCTGCATACCGCCTTAACTTTAATGATGGTGGTGGTACGTTGGTTGATTTCAAGATTGTATCTCCACAAACAGAGGTCAATCCTACGACCGGCAATATAGTCAATGGCACGGTCGGTACACCCCAGGCTGGAACAGGCGTCTACGATGCCAAGTACTATATCAACTGGGAGGACTCCGAACAGGGTGGTGACTTTGACCAGGATATGTGGGGTATTCTGACTTACCGATTGGATACCACAGTTAATCCTGCAACACTGGAAATCGCTACCGATGCCATTGCCGAATCCACGGTGAATGGCCAGCTGTTCGGTTTCATCACCAATGGCACCACTGAGGATGGCTTCCATGCCTACTCAGGTATCGAGAGTGCCAACTATGAATGATCCGGCTCGTAACTGTTCCTGACTGCAATGATGCTCCCGGTGATGGTAATTGCGATGTAGGTGATGCTGCTCGTTCTCATATCTTTACGGTAGGTGCTGGCTCTGCAGATCAGCTCGAAAACCCGCTGTTCTATGCTGCCAAGTGGGGAGGGTTCATCGACCAGAACGGCAACGGCATCCCCGATCTGGACGAGGAATGGGACAGCAAGCTGGAAGACGGCTCCAAGTGCACGCCGGGCGTCAATTGCGACGGCATACCGGACAACTACTTCTTCGTCAGCAACCCGGCTAACCTGGAAGACGCCCTGCGCCGTGTGTTCGACGCCATCCTCGAACGGGTCTCTTCCGGTACAGCGGCTTCCGTGGTCGCCAACGAACAGGAAGGCACCGGCGCCATCTTCCAGGCCCTGTACGATCCCGTCAGGACCGACAATGATGAAAACGAGGCCGAGTGGATCGGCACCCTGCAGTCGCTGTTCATCGATCCGGACGGCCGCCTGCGCGAAGACAGCAACGGCAATGCCAAACTCGATGGTTACCAGACCGACAAGGTGGTGGAGATCTTCTTCGATGCCGGTGAAACGCAGACCAAGCTGCGCCGTTTCACCAGTGCCTCGGATGATGATTTCGATCCAACCGGCAGCGTCGATTTACCGCTGGATGAACTGGACACCCTCTGGAATGCCCGCGAGCAGCTGTCGACAGTAACGGACGCCACCACCCAGCGCAATTATACGTCCACCGCCGATAACGGCCGTTACATCACCACCTGGCTGGATAGCAACCATAACGGCGTTGTCGACAGCGGCGAGCAGGTGGCCTTCGCGGCCGGTACGTTCGACAACAGTAATTACGGCTGGCTCGATCAGTCCCATGACGACGGAACCACTACCGTTGCCGAAAACCTGACCATTACCCGGGACCTGGTCAACTACATACGCGGCGAGGAGATAGGTACCATTGGTGCCGGCACGGCCAAGGAACAGGACACCCGCAACCGCACGCTGGACTACAACGGCGACGGCACGACCGAGGTCATGCGCCTGGGCGATATCGTCAATTCGACGCCGACACCCGTGCAGGCACCGTTCGAGGCTTTTGACCTGCTTGCCGGCGATGCCAGTTATGCCGAGTTCCGCCAGCAGTACGCGACGCGACGGCAGGTGGTCTATGTCGGTGGCAACGACGGTATGATTCACGCCTTCAATGCCGGTTTCTTCGATGCCAATACCCTGGAGTTCAAGACCAACCTGACGACGGAGCCGGCGCATCCGCTGGGCGCGGAACTCTGGGCCTACGCGCCCAAGAACCTGCTGCCGCACCTGCAGTGGCTGGCGCGCGAGGATTACGAGCATGTCTACTATGCCGACCTCAAGCCACGCGTGTTCGATGCCAAGATATTTCCGGATGATTCGACCCATCCGAACGGCTGGGGCACAGTGCTGGTCGTGGGCTTCCGCCTCGGTGGCGGCACCGATACGAGCGGCATTACCGTGGATAGCGCCGGCGACGGCCTCGGCGGAGCCAATTCCTCGGATGACGTCGAGACCAAATCCGCGTTCGTGGTCATGGACGTGACCGATCCGGAACAGCCGCCGGAGGTCATTGCCGAACTGACGCCGCCCGATCTGAACTTCACGACATCCTTTCCGGCGGTTGTTCTGGTCGGCGATCCGGATGCGACCGGTGCCGACGGCACGCCGAACAAGTGGTACCTGGTATTCGGTTCCGGTCCCACCAACCTGGGCACGGTCTCGAGCGCACAGCGGGCACGTCTCTTCGGGTATGATCTGGAGGCGATGGTGGACGGCGATGCCGATAACGGCCGCCTGACCACCGGGCCTTTTGCCAACGACCTGGGTGCAGAGGCCGCCAACAGCTTCGTGGGCGATCCGATTACTGCCGACTTCGACTTCGACATGCAAGCGGAGGTCATGTATTTCGGCACCGTCGGCGACACGGACAGCGATGAAGGCAAGCTTTTCCGCCTGCCCGTCAACGAAAAGACATCGCCCGGCGACTGGGGACCGGCCCATGTGTTCCTGGATGCCAACCAGCCTTTTTCCGCGCAGCCTTCGGTGGCACTGGATGATAATGGCAATCCCTGGGTCATCGCCGGTACCGGCCGTTTCTATGCCAACGGCGACAAGCCCAGCACCGCCACGCAGACACTGTATGGCATCAAGGATCCCAATGACCTGGAGGGTGCAAACACCACAATCAGCGTCAGCATTGCATCGCTCTTTAACGTCACCGATACTCGTGTCTTTGCCGACGGCAATGTGGATTCAGATGGAGACGGCGACGCCGACATGACCTACGAGGAGCTGCAGCAATGCACCACGGGCCAGACCGCATGCAACGGCACCATTCACCAGGGCTGGAGACGCGATTATGAAGCCGACGGCAGCAATCCGGCCCAGCGCAGCGTCAACCGCTCATCGGTGCTTGGCGGCGTGGTGCTCAATACCGCCTTTACGCCCAGCACCAGCCAGTGCGGCCTGGAAGGCAGCAGTATCCTGCTCGGTCTTGGCTTCGACACCGGCGCCTCGGTGGGCGCCTTCGGCGCCGAGCCCTGCCCGACCTGCCCGAATGAGGCCGACTTCCTGCCGCCGTCGGTGGACCTGGGCTTCGGTCTGGCTTCCTCGCCGAGTATTCATATCGGCAAGCCGGGGCAGGAAGACGTACCGGGCAAGGTGACGGTAATCATCCAGAAGTCGACCGGTGAAATAAGCGGACAGGAGACCAATGTTGATAGTGGCATCCAAAGTGGCGAAGTCTCCTGGCGCGAGTTCATCAACGAATAGCCCCGACTGTCCTGTAATGGACCGGGGCTGAAGATGACGATACAGTCAGACCTGACCGGAGTACGGATACAGCACAACGAGGAATGAAGATGGCAACTGAAAAACATTGCAGACACCGCATCGGTTTGGGAACACTCGGCTTCACGCTGATCGAGCTCATGATGGTTGTCGCCGTAGTTGCCATTCTGGCTGCCATCGCGTTTCCAAGCTATCAGAACTATGTCGACCGGGCCAAGCGCGCAGACGGCAAAAACTTGCTGATGGAAATGGCATCGCGCCAGGAACGCTACTATTTTGACAATAACAGCTACACGACCGACCCTACCGAACTCGGTTACTCCTCGGACCCGGCAACATCACCGGACGGTTATTACACGGTCAGCATCAGCAACCAGCCCACCGGTGACATCACCACCGGTTACACACTGACGGCCACACCGGCTGCGCCCTTCAGCGATCCTGACTGCGGCAACCTCACTCTCAATTCGCGTGGCGTCAAGGACCGGACCGGCAGCGAAATCATGGATCGCTGCTGGTAAGCCATCCGATGTCCCTGCGCCCGAAGTTCCTGATGCTACTGTTGTGCCTGCTGCCGTTCGCAGCGGCGGGCGAGATTTACAAATGGGTGGACGAAGACGGTACGGTTCACTACGGCCAGTCGCCGCCGCCGGATCAGCAGGCCGAAACCGTCAAGCCGCCGCCTTCCGTCGATACCGAAGGGGCGCAGAAGTCACTGCAGGAACAACGGGAAAAGCTCCGGGAAATGGACGAGCAGCGGGCTGAGAGGAAAAAGACTGCGGCGGAGGCCGAACAGGAAGCCGCTGCCATGAAGGAACGCTGCGAAGCGGCGAAACGGGTGCTGGAACAGCTGCGCACGCAGAACCGCCTGCAGGTCACCAATGAGGGAGGTGAGCGCACCTACATGACCCCGGAGCAACGCGAAGAACGCGAGAAAAAAGCACGGGAAATGATGGAGAAAAACTGCCAGTAATTGGTTAGCGCGCGGAAGTATCGCGGACACAGTCCGCTCCCACTGTCGATCAGATAATTCCTTGAAACTCCCGTGGAAGCCGATTAAATCGGCGACTCATCCATTGTCGTCCTATGCTTGAACCAACCCCCGGGTAATAGCCAGTAGGAGCGCAGCTTTGCTGCGCGAACATGCCGCTCTTCAATTCGCCCGGCAAGCCGGGCTCCTACCATATTGATGGATTACCAAGCAGCTTTGCAGGAACGAACCTTCGGCCCGGGGGCGGGCCTCCTGCAATCACGTTTCTCGTTGTTCGTCCCTCGTTCCTCGATCACCGGTAGGAGCGGCGCCCTCGCCGCGAATATTCGGCAGAACTGCCAACGAAGCATCGGCCCGGGGGCGGGCCTCCTGCTGTAGGAGCGCAGCTTACTGCGCGAATGAAACAATTAATTCGCCTGGTAAACCGGGCTCCTACAGGGAACTATGCTCGCTCTAACCCCGTGGGAGCCGATTGCATCGGCGATTCGGATCAACTTCATGCACAAGCGGCAGCCGTGCCGCGAAAGACTGACCCGCGGGGCGGACCTTCTGCCGACGGACCTGTCTAGCCCGCCGCCAGGCCGCTGACTTCGTCGTCTTCCGTGGCGAGTTCGCGCGGCAACGAGAACACGACCTTCTCCTGTTTGCCGGGCACTTCGGTCACGACATTGGCACCCACTCGCGCAGTTGTTTCACAACACGCTCGACCAGGACTTCCGGTGCCGAGGCGCCTGCGGTAATACCGACGTTGTTGCGGCCATCCAGCCACTCACGCTGGATCTGATCGGAACTGTCAATCAGGTAAGCGGGAATGCCGAACTTCTGCGCGATTTCCTTGAGACGGGTCGAGTTGGAACTGTTCGGTGAACCAACCACTACCACCATGTCGCATTGCTCGGTCATCTTCTTGACCGCATCCTGGCGGTTCTGCGTGGCATAACAGATATCGTCCTTCTTCGGACCGACAATCTTCGGAAAACGCTTGCGCAGGGCATCGATGATATCCGCCGTGTCATCCATCGACAGGGTCGTCTGTGTCACGTAGGCGAGGAACTCCGGATTTTTTACCTCCAGGTTCCAGACATCTTTGACCGACTCGACCAGGTACATGCCGCCCTTGCCGTTGTTCGAGCGGTACTGGCCGAGCGTGCCCTCGACTTCCGGATGTCCTGCATGGCCAATGAGAATGCATTCACGGCCCTCATCCTGATAACGGCCGACTTCCATATGCACTTTGGTCACCAGCGGGCAGATGGCATCGAACACCCGCAGGTTGCGGCGCACGGCTTCTTCACGCACGGCCTTGGAAACGCCGTGGGCACTGAAGATCACAATGGAATCATCCGGCACTTCATCGAGTTCCTCGACAAAAATGGCGCCCTTGTCGCGCAGGCCATCGACGACATACTTGTTATGTACGACTTCATGGCGCACATAGACGGGCGCACCGAACTGCTGCAGCGCACGCTCAACAATCTCGATGGCGCGATCGACACCCGCACAGAATCCGCGCGGATTGGCGAGCAGGATATTCATCGGCTGAATAACCTCTTCCGACCTGGCTGACTGCGCTTTGGTTGATTCCACTTAGGCTGACTCCATTAGGATTTACGGTTACCGGATGCTTCAGGGAAACTCTGAATCATTCCTTCGTGTCATTTCGAGCGCAGCGAGCAATCCCTGTCTCGACCGCCGGGAGTCTTCCATGAGATCCCTCGCGCCGCCCGGGACGCCTGCGAAGGTCCCTCGCATACATTCGGGATATGGCTCGAAACAACAAATAATTCAGAGTCACCTAACTTATTGAACATAAAGCAACCATACTGAAATTGCTGCCCCGCACACTACGTCGCACCCGCCCGAGTGTCAACAGCCCGCCACGAAAAATACCAACCCCCTCGACATCCTGTGGCGGGCTTCCCGAACGGACGTGAGGGACCTTGTTGATATGCCCTTGAAGCCATACAACAGCAGGCGTCCCGAGCAAATGCGAGGGACCTCGCTGGTAAGCCCTTGAAGTACTAAATACGGGACCTGTAAAAATGTCCGCGGGTGTCCCGAACGAACGTGAGAAACCTCGTTGATATATCCCTGTGTGGGAGCGGATTGTCATCCGCGACACGTGTCCGGCTGTTTCATCGCCGATTGTAATCGGCTCCCACAACGCCCATCCCGGGCTACGGCCACTCCTTCACTTGTCCTCTGACAACCACAAGGCATCAATGATCAACATCACTGCGCCCACGGTGATCGCCGAATCGGCCAGGTTGAATGCCGGCCAGTACCACTGCTGGTAATAAACCTGTATGAAATCAATGACATGACCGTACTGGAGCCGATCCCAGAGATTGCCCAGCGCACCGCCCAGGATCAACGCCAGGGCGCATGCCAGCCAGCGTGCCGGCCGCGGCAGCCGGTACAACCAGACCAGCAACACCACGCTGATGACAACGGCGAAAATGCTGAACAGCCAGCGCTGCCAGCCGCCGGCATCACTCAGAAAACTGAATGCCGCGCCGGTATTGTAGGTCAGCATCAGGTTGAATCCCGGCAGTACCGCCAGCGGTTCGTGCAGGACCAGCATGTTCACGGCGATCTGCTTGCTCAGCTGGTCCAGCAGGATTATCAGCAACGCCAGTCCCAGCCACGGCAGCATACCCTGCCAGCCCTTCATGAAACCCCCAGTATACGTCGTGCCTGTTGCATATCAGTCTGCATCTGTTTCACCAGTGCCTCCGCCGAGTCAAACGGCTGTTCCATACGCACTCTGTCAATGTATTCCACTTCCACCAGCCGGCCATAACAGTCGGCGTTGTAATCAAAAACATAGTGTCTCCAGCAGCAACCGCCGGCCGTTGAATACCGGCCGCGTGCCAATGTAGCTGATCGCCGGCAGCGGTTCAGCAACCAGTTGATGCACGCGCGTGGCGAATACGCCTTCGAGCGGTGCATGCAGCCTTTTCAGATCGATATTCAGCGTCGGCACGCCCAGCCCGCGGCCACGCTTGTCACCATGAATCACGCGGCCGGCGTTGCTGTAGGAACGCCCAAGCAACCCGGCGGCGGTTTTCAGATCGCCACTGGCCAGTGCCTCGCGCACCCGGGTACTGCTGATCCGTTCCGTACCAATGGCGTGCGTATCCAGGGTGAACACGTCGAATCCGTGCTCTTCGCCATAAGCCTCCAGCATCTGCCGATCGCCGCCGCGACCCTGGCCGAAACGGAAATCGTCGCCAATGACCAGCGCCCGGATGCCCAGTTTGTTGACCAGCAGCTGTTCAACAAACGCCTTCGCCGAAAGCTGTGCCAGCGAATGATCGAAATGCAGACAAACCAGGCAATCGATATTAAGGCGTTCCAGCTGTATGGCTTTCTCGCGCAGGCTTGTCAGCCGCGTCGGTGCCTGGTCCGGCCTGAAGAATTCCAGCGGCTGGGGTTCGAAAGTGATAACAACACCCGGCAGTTTTTTTTCAGCAGCGAGTTTCTTCACGCGATCCAGGATGTATTGATGACCGAGATGCAGGCCGTCGAAGTTGCCGATAGTGGCGACACAGCCCGGCAGGGTTTCGGTCAGATTGTGGAGTCCCCGGATCAGTCGCATTGGTTTTTACTTGAGCAATGTCCCGGCGGTGCCCGACAGATGCCACGGCCGCATGCCGGTAATAAGGAGTATGATTGGATAAAGGGCCAGGCCTGCAGCCACCCACAATGTCAGCATCCCGATACGCCACCACAGACCCATCGCCACCCACTCGTCCAGGCCCGGCAGCCAGTAAACCAGCAGCGCTGCCATCACAAACGTCGCGGTGATAACACGCAGCAGAAAGGCATGCCAGCCCGGCTGTGCCGTGTAGGCCTTGTAACGTTTCAGCCAGAAGAACAGCAGGCCGGCATTCACGGCCGCGGCGATGGACGTCGCCAGCGCCAGGCCGGCATGGGCGAGAATACCGACCAGCGCCAGGTTGAGAATGATATTGGTCACCATCGCGGCGACACCGGCCTTGACCGGTGTGCGCGTATCCTGGCGTGAAAAGAACGCGGTTGCGAGAACCTTGATCAAGACGAACGCCGGCAGTCCTATGGCAAACGCCATCAAACTGCGCGATGCCATGGCTGCATCTACTGGCGTGAAGCTGCCGTACTGGAACAGTGTCACCATGATCGGTACCGCCAGCACCGCCAGTCCCACGGCTGCCGGGACGGAAATCAGCCACACCCAGCGCAGCCCCCAGTCCAGTGTCAGTGAATAATCGCGGCCGTTACCCTCGGCATGTTTCTCGGACAGCTGCGGCAGGATGACGGTTGCCAGCGCGATGCCGAACACACCCAGCGGAAACTCCATCATGCGATCGGAATAATACAGCCAGGAGATGCTGCCGCTGACCAGGAACGAGGCGATCAATGTATCGATCATGACATTGATCTGCGAAACGGATACACCGAACAGCGTCGGCAGCATGAGTTTGAAAATCCTGCCGACGCCTTCGCGGTCGCGGCCGCCAAAGGGCCGCGGCATTAGCCGTAAACGCAGCAGGAACGGCAGCTGGAACAGCAGCTGGACGACACCGGCGATGAGCACGCCCCAGGCCAATGCCTCGATCGGTGTTTCCAGGTACGGCGCCAGCCAGATAGCCGCGCCGATCAGCGACAGGTTCAGCAGTACCGGCGTGAATGCCGGCACCGCGAATCGCCGCCAGGCATTGAGAATGGCCCCGGCCAGCGCCGTCAGCGAGATAAACAGCAGATAGGGGAACGTCAGTCTTAACAGTGACACCGCCAGGTCGTAACGGCTCATGTCCTCGCGGAAACCCGGCGCAAAAACAAGAATCACGATCGGTGCGGCGACGACACCGACCACGGTCACGGCAAGCACGATCAGCCCGAGCGTCGCCGTGGTGTGATCGATCAGGTTCCTGACTTCTTCTTCACCGCGCTGCTGTTTGTACTCGGATAGCACCGGTATGAAGGCTTGTGCAAAAGCGCCTTCACCAAACAGGCGGCGAAAAAAGTTCGGGATGCGGAAGGCGACGAAAAAGGCGTCGGTACCCATGCCGGCGCCGAACAGCCGCGCGATCACCACGTCGCGGGCGAGGCCGAACACGCGTGACAACAGCGTCATGCCGCCGACGGTGGCGGTGGATTTGAGAAGGCGCTGGCTCAGGGGATGGTCCTCTTCCGGTGCATCAACTCGTCCGGGAGACTAAATGTCTGTTTTTGATAAACTATTCACAAACGGGGCAGGATACCACAGTCGCCGCCCAGGATTGACAAATGTCCGCCAAATCAGCATGATGTCGCGCCTTACGAGGCAACCCCGCCTTTGCTTGAACAGATTTTGAGGAGCTTCAGTCTTGGCCAATATCGCTTCAGCGAAAAAGCGCGCCCGCCAGCAGGAACTGCGGCGCAAACAGAATGCCGGCCAGCGGTCCATGCTGCGCAAGGAAATTAAAAAGATCGTCACTGCGATCCAGGGCAAGGACAAGGATACCGCCACCGCTGCCTATCAGGCCGCTGTACCGATTATCGACCGCATGGCCGACAAGGGTCTGATCCACAAGAACAAGGCCGCCCGCCACAAGAGCCGACTGAACAGCCAGATCCGCGCGCTGTAAATTGCATCCCCCGCTGCTCTCTTGTCGCGGATGATAATCCGCTCCCACAAGAATATCGGCATCCACTGATCTCTGTGGGAGCCGATTCCATCGGCGATTCTTAAACAACCATCAGCAACCGCTATCGCGGATGATAATCCGCTCCCACGGAAATCGAATATTCTCTAAACCCCTGTGGGAGCCGATTCCATCGGCGATTCTCATACAATTATCAGATTGTCCCGGTGAATGAGCTCCGGCTCATCCACGTAGCCCAGTAATTCAGCATAACGTGACGTGGGCTGGCCCATGATCTTGCGAGTTTCCGCCGCCCCGTAATTCACCAGGCCACGGGCGATCTCATGCCCGTCGCTGTTCTGGCAGATAACGATTTCGCCGCGCTGAAAGTCCCCCTCCACCGCTGTCACGCCGACCGCGAGCAGGCTCTTGCCCTGTTCGCGCAGCACGCGAACAGCGCCGTCATCCAGCGTCAGCCGGCCACGTACGATCGACTGGCCGGCCAGCCACTGCTTGCGCGCGGCCAGCGGAGTGCGCTCGGCGATCAATAATGTCCCCAGGGATTCTCCCTGGCTGATGCGTAACAGCACATCCTGCTCCAGTCCCGAGGCGATGACCGTCTGCGCCCCGGACTTGGCCGCCACGGCCGCCGCCCGCAGCTTGGTAGTCATGCCACCGCGGCCGAGCGCCGTGCTTGCCCCGGCCATCGCCTCCAGTGCCGGATCGCCGGCCCGGCCCTCGCTGACGAGTTCCGCATCCGGATGGCGGCGCGGGTCACGGTTATACAGCCCCTGCTGATCGGTGAGGATGATCAGTGCGTGGGCCTCGACCAGGTTGGCGACCAGCCCGGCCAGGGTATCGTTATCGCCAAAGCGGATTTCATCGGTGGCCACGGTATCGTTCTCGTTAATGATCGGCACCACACCCATTTTGATCAGCGTGCGCAGGGTGCTACGCGCATTCAGGTAACGCTTGCGATCGGCGATATCGTCATGAGTCAGCAGCACCTGGGCCGTGCGCATGCCGTGCTGCTGGAAACAGGTTTCATAGGCCTGGATCAGGCCCATCTGGCCCACGGCGGCGGCGGCCTGGAGTTCGTGCACGGCCTGCGGCCGGCTTTTCAGTCCCAGGCGCACGATACCCTCGGCCACGGAACCGGAAGACACCAGCACCACCTCGTGTCCGCGCTCGCGCAGGGTGACGATCTGGCTGGCCCAGGCCGCCAGCGATTCCATGCGCAGACCACAGCCATTGTTGGTCAGAATGGCGCTACCCAGCTTGACCACCCAGCGCCGGGCGCTAGTCAGTTTCGATCGTGTGCTCACTGTCGGTTTCCTGCGTCGCCGGCCGCTCCCCGGCCCGTTCGTCCACGGCCTGTTGCACGGCGGCCGTCAGTTCATTGCAGCCCCAGCCGCTGGCGCCGGATATGGCAAACAGTTCACCCTGCCAGTCCAGTGCCCGCCGGAGTTCGTCGGTGCGGGCCTCGCGCTGGTCTTCGGCATAAAGATCCAGCTTGTTCAGTACCAGCCAGCGCGGCCTGTCCAGCAGGCCGGTATCATATTGCCGCAGCTCGGTTTCAATCTCGCGGATATCCGCGGCAATAGCCTGCGGCGTTCGATCGGGACCGGCATCCACCAGATGCAGCAACAATTGCGTGCGTGACAGATGACGCAGGAACTGGTGGCCCAGTCCGGCGCCCTCGGCCGCGCCCTCGATTAATCCCGGGATATCGGCCATAACGAAACTCGATTCGCTGCCCGTTTTCACCACGCCGAGATGCGGGTAGAGGGTGGTGAATGGATAATCCGCCACCTTCGGCCGCGCCGCGCTGACCCGGCTGAGCAGGGTCGACTTGCCGGCATTGGGCTTGCCCAGCAGGCCGACATCGGCCAGCACCTGCAGCACCAGTTTCAGATTGCGCTGTTCGCCGGGCTTGCCCGGTGTTGTCTGTCGTGGCGCGCGGTTGGTACTGCTCTTGAAGCGGGCGTTACCGATGCCGTGGAAACCGCCCTGGGCCACCCTCAGGGGCCTGTCTTCGTCGACCAGGTCACCGATCAGTTCCTCGGTGTCGGCATCGTAAACCAGCGTGCCCTGCGGCACCCGTATATGGAGATCGTCGCCGCTTTTGCCGGTGCGGTTGCTGCCCATGCCCGGGCGGCCGTTATCGGCGCGGAACAGGCGCTCGTGGCGAAAATCCACCAGCGTGTTCAGGCCCGTATCGACCACCAGGTAAACGCTGCCGCCGTCGCCGCCGTCACCGCCGTCGGGCCCGCCCCTGGGGACGAATTTTTCCCGCCGGAAACTCAGGCAGCCGTTGCCGCCCTTGCCGGCCTCGACCCGGATTGTGGCTTCGTCAACGAATTTCATGGCGATTTATCATATGAAAATCAGTCCGCAAATAAACGCAAATGAACGCGAAGGGATAAAAGAAAAAATCTAATTTACGAGACATAGACCGTAATCCTGAGACATAACGATGTATGCCCGGCTTGGAGATCCTGACCCTATTTGCGTGTATTCGCGTTCATTCGCGGACTTATCTTGATTCCCAAACAAAAAACCCCGTCGTTGACGGGGTTTTTGTCGTTCGGTTTGTCGGCGCGGCCGTCAACTTGCCACGATACAGACAAATTTCCGGCTCTTCGGGCCCTTGGTCTCGTATTTGACCTGGCCGCTGGAGGTTGCGAACAGGGTATGGTCATGGCCAATACCAACATTGGTGCCGGCGTGGAAACGCGTGCCGCGCTGGCGCACCAGGATGCTGCCCGCGGTCACGCTCTCACCGCCGAAGCATTTCACGCCCAGGCGTTTGGACTCGGAATCTCGGCCGTTGCGGGAGCTGCCCGCTGCCTTTTTATGTGCCATCTGTCATTACTCCTGCTTGATCGCTGCGCGGCTCACTTGCCGGCGGCTATCTTGTCAATGCTGATCTCGGTATAGGCCTGACGGTGGCCGGTCCGCTTCTGGTGATGCTTGCGCCGGCGGAATTTCATGATATGGACCTTGGGGCCGCGGCCGTGACCGACCACGCTGGCGGTCACCTTCGCGCCCTTGACCGTTGGCGCGCCGATCTTGACGTTCTCGCCATCGGCAACCATGAGGACATCGTCCAGGTTCAGCTTGCTGCCGGCGTCAGCGTCCAGGCGCTCGACTTTCAGGGTCGCGCCCTCGGTTACCCGGTATTGCTTGCCGCCGGTTCTAATCACCGCATACATCAGGGAATTCTCCGCTCTATCTGCCATGACTCGGGGCCACGATTTGCTGCCACAATCTGTGGCCGGACACGGGCCAATTCATGGGCCCGCAATAAGGGCGCAAATTCTAAGGAATTCGGCCCCCGCATACAAGCCTCAAATCGCCCCAGAGCGCCCCTAGGTTGCTATTTCAGCGGTAATTTTCATGGCATTCACCGCCCGGTCTTGGCAAAATGCCCGCTCACACATCGACGGCTGTCCCGGCCACAGCAGGTGAACCAGTCAAACGCCACCGCCCCGCAGACTTCCACCCGCACCGGTTCTCGAGACCCTGCGCCGGCTGGTACACGACGATATGCAGCAGGTCGACAACCTGATCGAGCGACGCCTGTATTCCGAAGTCGAGCTTATCAACCAGCTCAGCCATTACATAATTAACAGTGGCGGCAAGCGTCTGCGCCCGGCCCTGGTCCTGCTCAGCGCCCGCGCCCTTGGTTATGAAGGCAACCAGCATATTGAACTGGCGGCCATTATCGAGTTCATCCATACCGCCACCCTGCTGCATGATGACGTCGTCGACGCCTCCAAGCTGCGCCGCGGCCACCAGACCGCCAACCAGCGCTGGGGCAACGAAGCCAGCGTACTGGTAGGCGATTTTCTCTATTCACGCGCCTTCCAGATGATGGTGGATGTCGGTTCGATGCGCATCATGGATGTCATGTCCGATGCCACCAATGTCATCGCCGAGGGCGAGGTCCAGCAACTGCTTAACCGCCACGACCCGAAAACCACACAGGAGCGCTATCTACAGGTCATCCGTAACAAGACCGCGAAACTGTTCGAGGCCGCCGGACAGACCGGCGCCATTCTCGCCGGTCGCGGCCCGACCGGGGAACAGGCACTGACCCGCTACGGCCTGCATATCGGCACGGCGTTTCAACTCATCGATGATGTACTGGATTACAGCGCCAACGCCGAGCAACTCGGCAAGAATATCGGTGATGATCTGGCCGAGGGCAAACCGACGCTGCCGCTGCTTTACGCCCTCTGGCATGGTGATGAACAGCAGTCGCGTACTATTGCCGATGCGATTGCACAGGGCGGCCTGGCCAACATCAAGGCGATTAGCGAGGCCATTGAAAGTACCGGGGCAATTGCCTACACTGCCGCACTTGCACGCGAGCAGGCCGACCAGGCCCTGCAGGCGATTCAAATGCTGGAAGCATCCGAATATCGTGATGCAATGTATGAACTGGCCGCTTTCGCCGTGGATCGTCAGTACTAGACTTGCCTGCAATGCCCTTCAGCGGTGTTGCCAGAAAGATTACAGAAATGTCGGGGTGTAGCTCAGCCTGGTAGAGCACTGCCTTCGGGAGGCAGGGGTCGAAGGTTCAAATCCTTTCACCCCGACCAATTTAATCAATGTAGCAGGGCGTTTCCCTTCCCGTCTCCGCTAAACAAGCAATATCCGTCCGACATGGATTCTCGGGAATATTGAACACTTGTCCGGACTCTGGCGATACTATCCTTTCCCGGGCAATTCACCGGAGTAAAATTTCATGCCACTTACGAAACGTCAGCGGCTTGTCAGATTTCTGGAATTTCTGCTCATCGGCATCGTCATGGGTCTGATCGAGGATCTGCTTGCTGTCTCCCTGGCGACCGATGCGACGATTGACGGTCGCTTAATACTGATTGTACTCACCGTCGCAGTACCGTTTGCGGCGATAAGTGAACTCGTCGTCGATCACCCGCGGTTCTGGGAAGTGCTAATGCCCCGATCATGGTTTCCCCCTCACTGGGTGACCCACAACCATAAGACGAACCATTAAGTATCCTGCTCAATGCAGTCAGTCCTGTATTGATATCTTCCTGCCTGCCGGCGGCGCCCTGACGGTCTTTTGTGACACCTGCCTCAATCCCGCCGCTACCCGGTTTCCCGCTGTTTTTGCACTGCGTAAGATGAAACAGGGATATCGCGGAGCATCGATCATGAAACATCCTGCATTACTGCTGTGTTTACTCCTGTCCACAATACCCGCTGTTCAGGCCGAACAGATTGTCATGCCGATTGGCGACCGCAGCTGCACGGATTGTCCCGAACGCGGCATGTCGATGGAGAAGGTGAGAGACCGCTACGGTGAACCGCAGGAAACCCAAGCAGCGGTGGGCGAACCCCCTATAATGCGATGGGTCTATGCCGGCTTCAGCGTCTACTTTGAAAATAACCGCGTTATTCACGCGGTCGGCAGGCGCTAGGGATTACCGTCCACCAATCCGCGTTATCTGGTCCTTATGATTGGCACGCTGTTGTTCGACCTCGGCTTTCAGGTCTTCGAACGGCGGCCGGGAGCAGGTTAAAAACCGGGATTCAAATTGTTCCAGTGTAACAGGCCTGGAAAACAGGAAGCCCTGTGCCTGATCCATGCCTAGCTCCTCGAGCAATAACAGTTCACCTGTCGTTTCCACACCTTCGGCAATGGTTTGTGCACCGAGGGTGGAAGCCATCCGCTGAATGGCCATCAGAACCTGTGCCTTTCTCGGTAATTGATCAACGGCGGAGATGAAAGAGCGATCAAACTTAATATAGTCAAAGGGAAAATCGATCAATTGACTGAGTGCCGAGTAACCGGTACCGAAATCATCAATGGCAATCCGCGGCCCCATGGCCCGCAACCGGTGAATCAGTCCCAGGGCGAGATTGTGATCTTCCATCAGCCACGACTCGGTGATCTCCAGTGTCAGCAGATGAGGGGGAAAACGGCTGTGTTCCACAGATGCCTCGATGAGTTCCAGTATTCTGCCGGTTTTCAAATCCAGTCCCGACAGGTTCACGCACAGGCGCAGCGGCGGGAGTCCCTTGCTCTGCCAGTTCACGGCACACTCGCCTGCCAGCAGCATTATCTGCTCTGTAATTTCCTGGACCACTCCGAGTGATTCGGCCAGCGGAATGAACTCGCCCGGCGGGACTTCTCCCCGGCCGGGGCAGTCCCAGCGTGCCAGAACCTCGGCGCCGATTACCTCAAAGGTATTCAGGTCAAGCTGGGGTTGCAGGGCGATGGTGAACTGGTGTTCACGAATGGCGCGTCGCAGTTGCGCTTCGCGTTCCAGGTAACCGGAATTATCGAGCAGGTCATCACGATTCGCCATACTGAGCCCGTTGCTGCTCAGCTTGCTGCGATAGAGCGCGCGCTCGGCGGCGTCCAGCAATTCGAATACCGTCCTGCCATCCTTCGGGGCGACAGCGGCGCCCCCGCGCAGATCAACGTGGATTTCAATATCGTCTATTGAAATCGGCTGCTCGAAAGCCACCTGTATTCTCCTGCCGATGGTCAGTATCTCGTTATTCCTGCTCAGTGAACCCAGTACAATAAGAAATCGATCACTTTCCAGCCGTGCCGCGAGATCGGTACGGCGCAGGAAGCTGTTAATTCGGCTGCTAACCTCCCTGAGCAGCATGTCACCGCCACGGCGGCCGACCGAAAGATTGACCCGGCTCAGCCCGCGAATATCGAAAAGCAGAACACCACAGGTTCGCTGCTTCGTGTCCGTACGTTCCAGTCGGGTTTCAAGAAACTCCTCGGCGACGGCGCGATTGGCGAGCCCGGTCACCGGATCGGTCTGCATGTAGAGCAGTGCACGCTGTAATACAGCACCATGATGGTGGACCTTGTAGACCAGCCAGGTAATCAGTACCGTCATCGCAACGACGAAACCGATGCCCTTGTATTGCTGAATGAGAACCAGCTCTTCCCGGCTCGAGGCGGCCTCCATGGCGAAATAATCAGACAGAATGATCCAGGCGAGCGATATGAGGAGATAAAGCAGGCCAACGCCAACAGCCAGAAACAGCGTGGTTGCACGTGACCCTGAACTGACCAACTTCTTGAGACCCATTGCCTGAGCCCTCTGCCAATAATGGCCCAGCCGATAGACTGACCCGATTAATGCAGTCTAGGTGAAAAACAGGGGTAGCGACAGGACAGCCATCAGACCGGCATACCCCATCTAGGGTATATTTCAGCCGCAAGCGGGAGTGCAGTGCAGCAATTCCACCCTTGCTACTTGATTTATTCGGCCTGCCCTGTGCCTGTAAGCCAGTAATCATTGATACCCGCTTTTTTGATTCCCCCCTGAACCGGCTCTGCGCAAACCAGACACCCCGAGCCAGGCGGGACCCCACTGGCCGCGGAATATACGACATGAACAAGGATCACTTTTGCCTCGTGACTACGAGATAACGCCACACGGCAAATACCAGAAAAACCGGTGCACCCACCACTGCCGCCAGTAACAAGGGTAACAGGGCATCAAGCCAGGCAATGGGTCCAATTAGCAACAGTGCGTCGTCATAGTCGAAGCCTCGGGGGTAGTAAAAAGCGTCGCCTATTGCTACGCCGTTATCTTCTAGCTTCATCACAACAATAAAAATCGCACCCACTGCCAATCCGGCCAGCAAACCCAGCCACGGCGCCCAGGCTCCCAGAAAGCTTTCACGTAAGCCGACACCAATGCCTATAAATGCGATCACATTGGAAAAACTGTCACTGCACAAATCATAGCGTCCACCCGCTTTGCTCATGCGACCACTGAGTCGGGCCAGTTCACCATCCGCACGATCAAGTAATGCGGAGAACACGAACAGCAATCCGCCCCAGCAAACCCAGAAATAATCACCGACCGCAAAAGCCAGTGCCGCTGCCACACCGGTTAACAGGCGCAGGGTCGTCAGGTGATTGGGCGTTATCGCCGTAGACACCAGAGGGCGGATCATCCATCTCGCGATGGCATGAACGAAGGTTTGCGGCGGTGCCGGTTGTGTGGTCTGTGGATCAGTCAAGATACTTCCAGCAGTGAAGTCAGTTGATTCTGATGATTATATTCGCCGGAAAACATACTTACCCTAGTCTTTTCCGATATCGACAGACAGCAAGGTGATATTGGGAATACAAGTGTGTATCCGGCAATACGATAAATAAGGCATATGGAATAGCATGTTTTTTATTTACAATAATACCGTTGGGGCAGAATCCAAACAATCTGGAAAAGTCCATTCCGGGTGTGCTCAATACCAACGACTGAATTTACTTAACTTCTTGCCGGGAATTGGCCCACCAATTCCGTTGGTGACAATTAGCCAATATATATGTTAGTTCAGGCCTCTCATCGTCAAACCCGGAATCGCTCTGTGACGTGAAAAAACTCCCCTACATCGGCCTTGTTTGTGGTCTGGCGCTGCTGATAGCGCTGCTGGTCTGGCAGGGGCTGGGGCCCGTTGTTGTCTTGCTGCTGGATTCCGGCTGGTCACTGCTTTGGCTGCCCATTGTCTGGCTGCCGGGATTGCTGGTCGGTGGTATCGGCTGGTGGTATCTGTTTCCGGCTCAAAAGCGCCCCGGCTGGCGGGCAATAGTTATGGCCACGTGGCTCGGGCACGCGGTCAACAATTTATTGCCGGTGGCCAGCGTCGGCGGTGATATCGCCCGCGCGCGCCTGCTGCAGCTCTGGGGCCACGACGGCATTGAGGCCACTGCCTCGGCAGTGGTCGACAAGACCATTCAGGCAGTTGCGCTCATGCTCTGGGGGCTGATCGGTGTCGGCCTGTTGGCCGGACTGGCGATCGACAACCAGCTGGCCACTATTGTCCTGGCCGGTTTCCTGATCCTGGCTGCCTGCATCGCCACCTTCATCCTGGTCCAGCACGCCGGCATGCTGGGTTTCATGGCACGTGTCGCCGAGCGACTGTTCGAGCACGAGTTTATCGACCGGCTGAAAGACCACGCCGAGCAGGTTGATGCTTCCATCCGCAGCGCCTACCGGCGGCGGCGCGAGTTGGCCCTGTCGATCATCTGGCATACGCTTGGCCTGATCCTCCAGACCGCGGAGGTCTGGCTCGGCTGCTATCTGCTCGGCCATCCCATCGGCCTGGTCGAGGCTCTGCTGATCAAGAGCCTGACCAGCACCATCAGCGACATCGCCTTTATCATTCCCAATGGCTACGGCATTCAGGAAGGGGCCTATATCATGATTGGTACGCTGGTCGGCCTGCCGCCCGAATTCGCCCTGGCCCTGGCGCTGGCCATCCGCCTGCGCGACCTGGTTATCGACCTGCCGGGCCTGTTGCACTGGCAGACCATCGAGAGCCGGCAGCTGCTGGAACGCCAGCGAAACGGCTGAACTCCTCACGACTTCTCAACCGTCCGGGTCAAAGTTTGAAATCAGAGAGGCGGGCCTGTGTAGGCTCAGCTGCACACTGGTAAAATGGATATTTTGGGTTTATCAGACCCTTAACCGGAAAATGTATTCATGCCATTCAACATTCTGGGACTGAACGAGGGGGCCGAAGGACGCAACTACGAGTTGCACGAGGCCCACGTTAGCCCTGGATTTGCCAAAACCTTGCGCACCACCAGTTTCGATCGCTGTTATACGCGTGCCGAGGGCGCGTACCAGCGTGATAACAACGGCCGACATTATATCGACATGCTGTCCGGTTACGGCATATTCAACATGGGTCGTAACCATCCGGCGCTCCGTGCCGGTGCCTGCGACCGACGCCAGCCTATCTGCCCTGTATCCGATCTGGGATAATCCCGCGCCATGCACTCAACTCTTGCCTCAGATACCGGCTCGGACAGCGTAGCCGTTGTTACCAGTGCGGATCGCAAATACCAGGATGACATCCTCCAGGATGTCTCCCGCACCTTCGCCCTGACCATCCCCCAGCTGCCGGGGGACCTGCGGGAGGTCGTCGGCAATGCCTACCTGCTGTGCCGGATCGCCGATACCATCGAGGACGACAAGGATCTGGACGGCCAGACCAAGCGCGAATTCGCCGAACGCTTTATCGATGTAGTCGCCGGCCGCGAGCCGGCTGCCGGCTTTGCCGCCAATCTGGCGCCCCGGCTGTCACCGTACACGCCGGATACCGAGCGTGACCTGGTCGCCAATACCGAGGCCGTCATCCGCATCACCCACAGCTTCGACACCCGCCAGCGCGCGGCGCTGGAACGCTGCGTGCGCATCATGGCCGAGGGCATGGCGCAGTATCAGGAGGCCGAGACCCTGGACGGCCTCGACAGCCAGGCGGAAATGGACCGTTACTGTTATTACGTCGCCGGCGTGGTGGGGGAAATGCTCACCGAACTGTTCTGCAGTCATTCGACGGAAATCGACAGCCGCCACGATGAGCTGATGGCACTGGCGGTATCGTTCGGCCAGGCCCTGCAGATGACCAATATCCTCAAGGACATCTGGGATGATCGCCGCCGCGGCGCCTGCTGGCTGCCGCGCGAGCGGTTCGCCGGTGCCGGCGTGACCCTCAGCGAGGTACGGCCCGGCGAGGGTGGCCCGGCCTTCGAGCAGACCCTCAGGGAGCTGGTCGCCATCGCCCACGGGCACCTCCGCAACGCCCTGCGCTATACGCTGCTGATCCCGCCGCAGGAAACCGGCATCCGCAAATTCTGTCTGTGGGCCCTGGGTATGGCGGTACTGACGCTGCGGAAAATCCACGCCAATCCGGGGTTCAGCGACGGCCGCCAGGTCAAGATCTCGCGCCGCAGTGTCAAGGCAACGATTTTTGTGACCAATATCGCGGTCGGAAATGACAACTTACTGAATTTATTGTTTAAGCTGGCCGCAAAGGGTTTGCCGAAACCACCGGCTCCATGAGATGATTACGCAATTGTGTCACCAAAAGGCGTAATCTTTGAAAGGGGAATGCATCATTACGTCACAAAGGTACGGGAACAGGGAATCCTCTCCCCCTGAATGACTCCAAGGACAATCAAACCACCAGTATGCCCCGAGGCAAGGTGGCCAAAGCCAAGAATGACAATGTCGTCTGTGGGAGATTCGTAATTTCATGTTGATGCAAACTCGTTACCGGCTGACCGAGGCAGAGGCCAGTCAGGGCCAGGCCGAAAATATCTCTGATCTCCAGCCGGGCCTGCTGGATCTGGCCATCGACCGCGCCTGTCAGGGTCTGCTGGCGGACCAGCAGCCTGATGGTCACTGGTGCTACGAGCTGGAAGCCGACAGCACCATCCCGGCCGAATACATCATGATGAATCACTTCATGGATGAGCTCGAGCCGGAACTCGAGGCCAAGCTCGGCAATTATATCCGCAGCCGCCAGGCAGCTCATGGCGGCTGGCCGCTTTATCATGGCGGGGATTTTGATCTCAGCTGCTCGGTCAAGGCCTATTTCGCGCTCAAGCTGATCGGCGATTCGCCCGATGCCCCGCACATGCAGCGCGCCCGCGAGGCCATCCTCGCGCACGGCGGCGCCGCCCGCTGCAACGTGTTTACTCGCATTGCACTGGCACTGTTCGAGCAGATCCCCTGGCGCGGTACGCCATTCGTGTCGGTAGAACAGGTACTGCTGCCACGCTGGTTTCCGTTTCACATCAGCAAGATTTCCTACTGGTCACGCACGGTGATGATTCCGCTGTCGATCCTGTGCAGCTACAAGCCGAAAGCAGCCAATCCGCGTAACGCCGATATACGGGAACTGTTTGTCAAACCGCCGGAGCAGGAAAAACACTATTTTCACCCGACGACTCTGCTCGGGCATGTATTCCGGTTCTGGGATCTGGTCGCGCGCACCTTCGAACCATTCATACCCACATTCATTCGCCGTTACGCCACCCGGAAGTCCGAGGCGTGGTTCATCGAACGCCTCAACGGCGTCGACGGCCTCGGCGGCATTTTCCCGGCCATGGTCAACGCCTACGAGGCCATGGCCCTGCTCGGCTACCCGGCCGATCACCCCTGTCGGGTTGAACAGCGCGAGGCCATTCGCCGCCTGCTGGTGATCAAGGGTGACATGGCCTATTGCCAGCCGTGCGTGTCGCCGATATGGGATACCGCCTGGGCGGCTTTCGCGCTGACCGAAAGCGGCGGCGAGTACGGTGACACCATTCAGCGCTCGCTCGACTGGCTGGCCGAACGCCAGCTGACCGACGAGCCCGGTGACTGGCGCGACAACCATCCCGATCTCAAGGGCGGCGGCTGGGCATTCCAGTACCGTAATGACTATTATCCGGATCTGGATGATACACCCGCCGTGGCCTGGGCAATGCATCACTTCGATGCGCGGCGTTATCACGATTCCATAGAGCTTGCCGGCGACTGGATTTGCGGCATGCAGTCGAAAAACGGCGGTTACGGTGCCTTCGATTCGGATAACACCTGTCATTATCTGAATTACATTCCATTCGCCGATCACGGTGCGCTGCTGGATCCGCCGACCAGCGATGTCACCGCACGTTGTGTCGTACAGCTGTCACTGCTCGACAAGCCGGAATACAAGGCGGCCTGCGCACGTGCGATCGAATTCCTCAAGGACGAACAGGAAGCCAACGGTTCCTGGTTCGGCCGCTGGGGCACCAACTATATCTACGGCACCTGGTCGGTACTGACGGCACTGGAAGTCGCCGGCGAGGATCCGCAACAGCCTTACATCCGCCGCGCCGTTGAATGGCTCAAGGCCGTCCAGCATCCCGACGGTGGCTGGGGTGAAGGCAATGATACGTATGATGATCCGGCCAAGGCCGGGATGAGTCATGCCAGTACCCCGTACCAGACGGCCTGGGCACTGCTGGCGTTGATGGCGGCCGGTGAGGCACGGTGCAACAGCGTCAAGCGTGGTATCGATTACCTGTTGCAGCAACAGCAGGTAATCGACGGGCTGTGGTCGGATGACAGTTACACCGCCCCCGGTTTCCCGCGGGTGTTTTATCTCAAGTATCACGGTTACGCCAGAATATTCCCGCTGTGGGCGCTGGCGCATTACCGCAACCTGCTGGGTACACCGGCGACGGCGTGAGCAGGCTAGGCGTTGTCGCGGCCCTGCCGGCCGAAGGCCGGGCACTGACCGGCCGCTTACAGCCCGCAGGTACCGTAAGCGATTCCACCCCCGGTTTACTGGTCAGCATCAGCGGCATCGGCCCGTCTGCCGCCGCGGATGCCGCCCGGCAACTCGTCAGCCGCGGCGCCAGCGCACTGGTCAGCTGGGGTTGTGGCGCCGGCCTGACGGACCGGTCACAGCCGGGCCAGTTGTTTCTGCCGCAAACCATTATCGATCAGGCGGGACAGAAGAATTTTACCGTTGACGAATCCTGGCACGCGCAACTCGGCCAGGTTTTACACAGCAACGGCCTGGCTTTCGAGAGCGGATCGCTGGTGTCAGTAACAGCCATGCTGACCAGCAGTGATGCCAAACGCCGGCTGCTCCTCGAAACCGGCGCCGCCATTGCCGACATGGAAAGCGCCGCCGTGGCAGCGGTGGCCAGGGAACATGACCGCCCATACCTGTGTGTGCGCACGGTGGTCGACAATCTCGCGATCATGCTGCCGCCGGAAATACTGCCGATGCTGGATGCCTACGGCCGGCCGCGTACCATCAATCTGCTAGGCATACTTTTACGCCGGCCGGCGCTGATACCGCCAATCATCCGGCTGGGCCGTGCATTCAGCCAGGCACAAAAGAGCCTGGCGGCTGTCGCCGGTATCACCGGCAGGAAACTCGCCTGCGGCAGCTGACACGATTCGACAGTCTGCGTGTAGTATAGTCATACAAATTTAAGTAAACCGGTTCATCAGCCATGCAGAATATTCTCACCCCGGAACAGATACAGTCCTTCAAGCGTGACGGTTATTTGCTGGTACGCGGCCTCTACACCCCCGAGGAAATGCGCGATATTGCCGCATGGACCGAGGAAGTCAGCCGGTACCCGGAAGTCCCCGGCAAATACATGATGTATTTCGAGCAAAGCCAGCTGCAGCCGGGCCAGCGGATCCTCAACCGCATGGAAGACATCGAACCGTTTCATCGCGGCTTCAGTGAAGTCTTCAATGGCGCCAAGATGAAAGGCTGCGTTGATCAATTATTTGAAGAAGAATCGGTACTGTTCAAGGACAAGATCAATTTCAAGATGCCGGGTGGTGACGGCTTTAAGGCCCATCAGGACGTGCAGGCCGGCTGGGATCGTTATGCCGGCCTGCACATTACGGCGCTGGTGAGCATCGATGCCTCCACCCATGACAACGGCTGCCTGGAACTGGCCCCGGGCTATCACAACCGCGGACTGCTTGGTGAATCGTGGAAACCCCTGCCCGAAGACGAACTGGATTACGTCGCCTGCCCGACCGAACCGGGTGACGCGGTTTTTGATTCCTTCATTCCCCATCTGATCGAAGCCGAACCTGACCGACAAACCCCGGCGGGCCCTCTATGTTACCTATAACCGGCTCAGTGAAGGTGATCAACGCCGCCAATACTATGACGACAAGCGCCTCAGTTATCCGCCGGACTGCGAACGCGAGGCAGGCAAGGAATATGTCTTCCGTGTCTGAATAGCATCACGCGCGCCTTTTTCAGTACTCACCCGAACCCCGTTTTATATGCCCGATTTTCATCTCTGGCTCGACCGTATCCTGTACCGATGGATTGGTCTGTCGATACGGCTGCGTTACATGATACTGCCGGTGCTGCTGGCTGTCGCGGTACTGGCGCTGTTTTATACGTTCAACAATATCAGGGTGAATACCGACACCCGCGGCATGCTGTCACAGGATTTACCCTGGCGGCAGCTGGACCTCGCCTATGAAAAAGCCTTCCCCATGTATGTCGACAACATACTGGTCATGGTGGAAGCAGGGACGCCGGATCAGGCCGCTGATGCAGCCGCTTATCTGGCAGAGAAATTACGGCAACAGGACGATCAGTACCGGGAAGTCCTTTACGTCAGGGGGCTCGATTTTCTGCGCCGGTCGTCACTGCTGTACCTGGATATCGATGAACTTCGCGACCTGTCCGATGATCTCGCCAGTATCCAGCCGTTCCTCGGCCGGCTGGTCGGCGATCAGTCGCTGCGCGGTCTGCTTGCTCTGATAGAGGATGCCGTCGAGGCAAGGCGTGCCGGCGATCATGTCGAACTCGCACCCATGCTGGAACAGACCAGCGCGGTGACCCGGGAGACAGCCACCGGCGAAGTTGCCTACCTGTCCTGGCAGGATCTGATCAGCGGTGAAACGGAACAGCGCGATGTTTACCGCGAGTTCATTGTTATTCAGCCCCGTCTCGATTACACCAGCCTGCTGCCCGGTGAGGCGGCCATCGGCAGCGTCCGCGATACTGTCCGATCAACCGATCTGCAGGACAGATTCGCTGCCGGCGTACGGTTGACGGGTGGCGCGGCACTCGATTACGAAGAACTGCAGAGTGTCGGCCAGGGGGCCGGTATCGCCGCCCTGCTCGCCCTTATCATCGTCGCGGTGATCCTCGTCCTCGGGCTCAAATCGGCACGGCTGGTAATTGCCGCACTCATTACCCTGATTACCGGCCTGATACTGACGGCTGCCATGGCGACTGTCACCGTCGGCGAACTGAATCTGATCTCGGTGGCATTTGCCGTGCTTTACATAGGCCTGGGGGTCGATTTCGCCATCCATTTCTGCCTGCGTTTCCGGGAACTGCACGGTACTATGGACACCGCCGATGCCCTGACCCGAACCGGCACCAGCATTGGCCATTCGCTGTTTCTTTGTGCGCTGACCACGGCAATCGGCCTGTATGCCTTCATACCGACGGATTACCGCGGCATCGCCGAACTCGGCTGGATTTCCGGTACCGGTATGTTTATCAGCCTGTTTGTGACGCTGACATTGCTGCCGACACTGCTGGCCAGCATAGCACCACACCACGAACAACCCTTATTCACCGGCCATCACCCGTGGCTGGAAAAACTGGCCACCGTTCCCAATCGCCACGCCCGTTCCATAGTGATTATTGCAGTCCTGCTGGCCCTGGCCGCTGCGGCATTATTGCCGGCCGTCAGATTTGATTCCAAAACACTCAATCTGCAGTCTCCCGACACCGAATCGGTACAGGCGTACCGTGACTTGCTGGCCGATGGCTCAACCTCTCCGCTCAACGGTATCGTGATGAAAAAGAATGCCGGCGGCGCCCGGCAACTGGCCGAAAGCCTGGAAGCACTGCCGGAAGTCGAAAGCGTACAGACCATTGCCGATTTCATACCGGACAATCAGGATGCCAAACTCGATGTCATCGACGAGATGAATTTCCTGCTGGGCGCGACACTGGCCCGCGCCGATAACACATCAGTATCGGCGACGGAGCGTCATGAAGCGTTCAACAATATGCTGGCCTATCTGGAAAGCAACCCGCCGCGTGCCGGTGAAACCGCATTGCAGGATTTTCATGCGGCGTTACGGGCATTCGGTGCCGAACTGGAGAAACGGCCCCGCCAGGCCGATACGATGCTAAAGATACTGGAACGTCATCTGCTGCAGAACCTGCCGGGACGGCTGGCCATGCTGCGCAACGCCCTGAATGCTCAACCGGTGGCACAGGCGGATATACCGGATACATTACTTCATCGCTGGCTGAGCCCTGATGGCTGGTATCTGCTCGAGATTCAGCCGCACGAAAAGCTTGTTAACGAGGCCTCCATGCGCCGCTTTGTGGATGCGGTGCGTACCGAAACCGACGACCTGATCGGGGCCCCGGTTATCCAGCTTGAAGCCGGTGATGCCGTCGTGACCGCATTCGAGGAGGCATTCTTTCTGGCGTTCAGTGTTATAACGCTGTTGTTATTGATCCTGCTGCGCAGTGTTTACGATACCCTGCTGGCGATCGCCCCGATCGCCCTGGCGGCCCTGCTGACCGCGGCCGGCACGGTTGTGCTCGATATACCATTCAACTTTGCCAATATCATCGCCCTGCCCCTGTTGCTGGGGATAGGCATTGATAACAGCATTCATATACTGCATCGCTATCACAGTGCGCCGCCGGATAGCGGCCTGCTGCTGCAGACCAGTACATCACGTGCGATCCTGGTCAGTGCATTAACGACCATCTGCAGCATAGGCAACCTGGCCTTTTCCGCCCACCAGGGCACGGCCAGCATGGGTCTGTTACTGACTATCGGGATCAGCATCAGCCTGATATGCGCACTTGTATTAATGCCCAGCCTGCTGTCTCTCAGGCGAGACAGGCAAAATTAAAATAGCGATGTGAACGCGGCAATTATCCTTAACAGATAGCTGGCTTCCAATGGCAACAAGCGTTTGACACTATCCGCCCATATAGCCGGCGCTTAATCCGTCCCCCGGCGGCACAGAGACAAAGGTGTTGCTTTGCCTTCCGGGTGTTCAGCCAGGCTGACTGGAATATTACAACCGCGGTAATGCTTGATCTGCGAAGCATATAGCCGGGCAATGTGGCCCGGCGGAAACCGTAACGGACAGTGTTTACACAGTGAATCAGGCAGGAGGAGAAAGGGCAGCCTTCCATGGCTGGTTACCGTCCGTGAACCTGGCGTTCGTCCGTGAAAACCTCATATCCGTTGAGGCATTTCCCTTGGCTCCTGGGACTACAATATAAAGACACCGCAAGGCAATTTCGTCCCCCAAATGGGGTAATTTTGCCGCTCTGGCCGGCCCCGCCGCTCAGGCCATGTATAGCAACAGGCAGACACCGAGCAACAGCACCACCATGAAAACCGATTCGCCGATGGCGACATCGTTGGCCAGTCGATCATCCTGGCGTCCGGCCACCAGCAGCAGCTTTTGCAGCTGCCGTGCCAGCCCCGCCAGCTGTCGGTACCAGAGCCGGCTGATACCATTGGCCGCGGCCAGCAGCGACGGTAGCAGACGCGCCACGCCGTGGCGATACAACCAGTCGGTATCCAGCGTGATGCCGTCACGCGGCTGCAGATACTTCAGCAGCAGGAAGAACCCCAGTGCCGCAAATAGGAGCAACTGCAACTGTGCGATAACATGATCGGCGGTATATGGCGCGTAGTCGACACCGAAAGGCAGCAGCCGGTACAGCGGGCCCGGCGCCATACCGATGAGAATGCACAGGAAAGCCAGCAGCAGCATGGCCAGCCGCATGTTGGCGGGCGCCTCCGCCGGCCGCAGGCCGGCATCATTGTGATAAAACACGAACCAGGGATATTTCAGGCCGGCATGCAGTACGGCACCCGCGGATCCCGCCTGCAGTAACAGCCACACCCAGGTCAGGTGTTCCTTCGCCGCGGCGCTGCTGATCATCGCCTTGGTGACAAAGCCGGCCGTCAGCGGGAAGGCCATCACGGTCAGGGCGCCGACGATGGCGCAGCCGGTCGTGAACGGCATGCTCTGAAACAGCCCGCCCAGTTCGCTGCACTTGTATTTACCTGTCTGGTACACGACTGCCCCTGCCGTCATCAGCAGCAGGCCCTTGTAAAGAATATGCACGAAGGCCTGGGCCGCGGCACCATTCAACGCCAGCTCGGTACCGATGCCGATGCCGATGAGCATGAAACCGACCTGGTTGACGATACTGTAGGCGAGTATGCGGCGGATGTTGTTTTCAAGCAGTGCATAGACAATACCGTAAACAGCCATGATCGCGCCGATCACGATCAGCAGTTCGGTACCCGGAAACATGCGCAGCAGAACGTAAACCGCGGTCTTGGTCGTGAACGCCGACAGAAACACCATGCCGCTGAACGAGCTTTCCGGATAGGCGTCGGGCAGCCACGCCGACAGCGGCCAGGCGGCGGCATTGATCAGGAAACCGGCGAGCATGAGCCAGCCCGCAATGGACTCCGGTGTCATTTCCACCAGATCGATACTGCCGGTCGCATGGATATGACCGGCGATACCCGCCATCAGCACGACACCGCCGAACAGGTGAATCTGCAGGTAGCGCAGGCTGGCGCGCCAGGCCCGTTCGCCCTGGTTCGACCAGATCACCAGTGTCGATCCGATCGCCATCAGTTCCCAGAACACGAACAGCGTGATCAAGTCCCCGGCCAGCACCGCGCCCAGGGCCGAACCGGCATAAACCAGCGCAGCCATCAATTCCAGGCTGCGGGCCTGGCGGCAGCAGAACAGCATGCCGGCAAACGCCATCAGCGCGAAGGCGATCGCGAACAGCCGGCTGAGATTATCCGCCAGTATGAACGTCAGCGTGTAATCGAGAAACCGCCACTGCCCGCCCAGCCCGGTTGGCAGATGCCAGACGATATACAGGGCACCCAGCGACAGCAACAGTACCAGGGCACTGCGGGCCCAGCCACGCGCGAACGGCACCAGGCCGGCACCGGCGATCAGTAACAGGCCGGGATGGACGTTCAACAGTAACTGCGGCCAATCAGTCAGTATCATAGTAATTTTCCGGCCGTCTCAGTACGGCGGCCAGCAGCAGCACCAGGACAATGAGTGTAATCGTCGCAACCAGTCCGCCGGCGGCGTTGAAACCGAACACGTCGGCAAAGCCGAAATAGGCATGCCGGTGCACGAACGGTTCGGCCGCGAGTGTCAGCAGCGCCAGCACAATGCCAAAGATCTTCAACCTGCGCCGGTTCAGCGGTTGATAAAGTGGATGTGAATCCTGCATGACTAATATCCCACGACGGCCCGGGCCAGTTCGAGCGCGGGTGCCGGATACAAAAACATTGCTATGGTCGCCGCCGCGGTCAGCAGCAGTGCCAGCACCACCGGCCACGGCGCCTCGCCGTGGCCTTCACGGCCGGGCTTGACGATGGTTTCGGGTTTGAAAAAGGCCGCATACACGATCGGCAGGAAGTAACCGGCATTCAGCAGGGTGCTGAGTACAATCACCGTGACCGCGAACAATTGTTCTTCCTGGAAGGCACCGCTGAGCATGTACCACTTGCTGACGAAACCCGCGGTCGGCGGCAGGCCGATCATCGACAGGCTGCCGATGGCGAAGGCGGCCATGGTCCAGGGCATGCGTTTGCCGATACCGGCGAGTTCACTGACCTCGGATTTTTTCGACGCGGTATAGATCGCACCGGCAGCGAAGAACAGCGTGATCTTGCCGAAGGCATGGGCGGCAATATGCAATGCCGCGCCGACTGCCGACAGCGGTGCCAGGATCGCGGTAGCCATGATCACATAGGACAACTGGCTGACGGTCGAATAGGCCAGCCGCTGCTTGAGGTTATCGGAACGCAGTGCGATCACCGAGGCAATCAGGATCGTCGCCCCGGCGACATACAGCAGCCAGTCGGTTCCCGGGCTCGACTGCAGCAGGTCCAGCCCGAAGATATAGATGATCACCTTGACCACGGTGAAGACACCGGCCTTGACCACGGCCACGGCATGCAGCAGCGCGCTGACCGGCGTCGGCGCCACCATGGCGGCGGGCAGCCAGCGGTGCAGCGGCATCAGTGCCGCCTTACCGATACCGTACATGAACAGCAACAGCAGGATCGCGACCGCTGGGCCTGCGATATGACCCGCCAGTATGCCACCCGGTGTAAAGTCCAGCGTGCCGGCCAGCGACCAGGTCCAGAGTATGGCGACCAGCTGCAGCCCGATCGAGGTGCTCAATAACAGCCCGAGGTATACGCGCCCGGCGCGCCTGGCGTCATCCGTACCCTTGTGCGTAACCAGCGGATAGGTCGACAGCGTCAGCGCTTCATAGAAAATGAACAGCGTGAACAGATTGCCGGCAAAGGCGACGCCGATGGCGCTGGCCAGCGATAATGCAAAAAATGCATAGAAACGGGTCTGATGTTTCTCATGATTACCGCGCATGTAGCCGATCGAATAGATCGAGTTGACGATCCACAGGCCACTGGCGATGAGCCCGAACAGCATGCCCAGCGGTTCAACCTCGAACCTGAGCGGCATGCCGGGCAGGGTCTCGATCCAGGTAAACGCCGGCCGTTCACCGGCAAATACCGCCGGCGCGATAGTCAGCACCAGCCAGAACATGACCGCCGCACATACAAGCGTTACCGTCTCGCGCAGGTTCGGCCAACGGCCGGCCAGCGGGATCAGGGCGGCACCGGCCAGCGGTACCAGCAGTGACAACGGCAGAGCCATGTCGACGGTCATGGCGCTACGCCCATCAGTGCGGCCGCCGCGCGGCCGGCAAATGGCACCGTGAATTGCGTATCAATACCCAGGTAGATATTACCCGCTGCCAGCAGCCACAGCGGTATCAGCATGGACAACGGTGCTTCGCCTACAGCGGTATCAGCCGCCGGTTCACGGAAATAAGCGGATTCGATAACGCGCCAGATATAAATGGCAGCAAGCAGCGACGCAGCAACAATGACCGCCGTGGTGATCCAGCTGCCCTGCTCGATGGCTGCCAGTACCAGATACCATTTGCTGATAAAGCCGGCAGTCAGCGGAATACCGATCAGACTCAGGCCGGCGATCACGAATGCCGCCATCGTCAAGGGCATGGTTTTGCCCGCCCCGGCGATCGAATCGATAGTTGCCCGGCCATGCTGAAATACGACGCAGCCCAGACACAGAAACAGCGCCGTCTTGATCACGGCATGATTGAACATGTGCAGGATGCCTGCCTGTACGCCGGTCACCGAGGCCATGCTGATCGCCAGTGCCATGTAGCCGATCTGGGCAATGCTCGAATAGGCCAGCATGCGTTTCAGGTCGCTCTGGTAAATCGCCACCACCGAACCCATGACCACGCTGGCCAGCGCCAGTGGCAGCAGGATGTTGTCCAGATGCATGCTGGTGAAAACAAAATCCGCGCCGAACACCGAATACATGATGCGCAGCAGTACGTAGAGATAAACCTTGGTCGTCGTGCCGGCGAGGAATGCCGACACCACTGAAGGGGCGTGGGTGTACGCATTCGGCAACCACAGGTGCAACGGGAAAATGGCGCTTTTCAGCGCGATGCCGATGGTCAGGAAACCCAGCGCCGTCTTTGCCGTACGCGTATGCATGACATCCGGCAGGCGCGCGGCCAGGTCAACCATGTTCAGCGTGCCGGTCACGGCATACAGGTAACCGATACCGATCAGGATGAAGGTGGCGCCGAGCGTACCGAGGATCAGGTACCGGTATGCTGCCAGCAACGCGCGCCGGTCGCGTCCCAGACTGATCAATGCATACGATGACAGCGACGATATTTCGATGAACACGAACAGATTGAAAATATCGCCGGTAATGACAACGCCGAGCAGTCCGGCAAGCCCCAGCAGGTAGGCGGTATAGAACAGGTAAATCCGATCGGAAGGGATCTCCCGGTCCACACTGCGGCGGGCATACGTCATCACCAGTGAACCGATCAGTGTGACCATTACCAGGATGAAACCGGACAGGGTATCGACACGATATTCGATACCCCAGGGCGGTTCCCAGCCACCCATGGCATAGGAAATATCACCGTGGATCAGTACCTGCCCCAGCAGCAGGCAGGCGATGGCAAATGTCGCCCAGCTCGCCAGCACGGCGGCGAACCAGGCCAGCAGTCCACGGTGCAGCAGCACGCAAATCGGCGCGAGAAACAGCGGCAAAACAACCTGCAGGGCGGGCAGATGCTGTGCGATCACGCGTCGTCGTTCCGGTTGCTGAGTTCGTGCTCCTCGACGGTGCCGTAGGCCTTGTGGATGCGGATCACCAGCGCCAGGCCGAGCGCGGTCGTGGATATGCCGACGACGATCGCGGTGAGAATCAGGACATGGGGCAGCGGCGCGCTGTAAAGCGTGTAACCGTCATTCAGCAGCGGTACCGTGCCGCCCTCCATCTTGCCGAGACTGATATACAGCACGAACACCGAGACCTGGAAAATATTCAGGCCGATGAGTTTTTTCACCAGGTTCGGCTGGGCAATAACGATATAAAAGCCGATCATCATCAGAATGATGACCAGCCAGTAATTGTAGAGTCCGGTCAGTGCCACCGTTAAACCCTTATTCTTGACTGATTAATTGATCGGTAATCACGCTGAACTGCGGATAAACAAAACCCCGCGTGGTGGCGGGGCGCGGCAGATGAATGTGCCGGATTATAACGAAATTTGAGCCACGGGGCCCAAAACCGGTACGCATGAACGTCACTGCGGCGTCCCGGCGGGTAACAGTGACGCCAGTTCCGGTATCAGATCGCCACCGGCCAGCACCTGCACCGCCGACTGTGCCGGATCAGCACCCGGCGGCTCGACACTGCCGCCCAGTTCGCGGGCCAGGAAGGCCTCGGCGATCGCACACAGCGCCAGCCGGTTACCGGGCCTCGCCAGACCGTGGCCCTCATCGGGAAACAGCAGATAAATCACCGGAATATTCCGCGCCTGCAGCTCTTCGACAATCCGGTCGGACTCCGCCCGCGGTACCCGCGGGTCATTGGCGCCCTGGGCGATCAGCAACGGCCGGCTGATTCGTCCCGCGGCCGGCAGCGGCGACCGGGCCCCGAGATCCGCACGGCCGGCCTCCGAGTCGGGATCGCCGACGCGCTGGACGAAGAACTCCCGCTGTGACTGCCACTGCGGCGGAATCGCCTCCAGCAGGCTGACCAGATGGCTGGGTCCCATCAGGTCAATACCGCAGGCGAACCGGGTTGGCGTAAAGGCCAGCGCCGCCAGCGTGGCGTACCCGCCATAGCTGGTCCCCATGATGCCGATACGGTCGCCGTCGGCGATGCCTTCACGCACCGCCCAGTCGACGGTATCCAGCAGATCGGCCTGCATCGCCCGGCCCCACTCGCGATTGCCGGCATTGAGGAAGGCCTTGCCGTAACCGGTAGAGCCGCGGTAATTGACGCTCAGCACGGCATAGCCACGGTTCGCCAGCCACTGGTGCCAGGGCTGAAAGCCCCAGTCATCGCGGGCCCAGGGACCGCCGTGGACCAGCAGCACGGCCGGATACGGCGCCTCGCCTTGTGCCGGCAGGCTGTAATAGGTCTGCAGTGGCAAGCCATCGTGGGCTTGCAGCCGGGCGGTGTGCATGCCGACCAGCGGCATTGCCGCCAGCCGCTCGCTGTTATTGAAAAGGTAACGGGCCTCGCCATTGCGCCTGTCGTAGTGATAAAAGGCGACCGGCGCATTGTCGGCCCGGTAACCAATCACCCAGTGACGGTCATCGGCCGAGCGGCTGGCCAGGCTGATATCACCGTGACAGCGGCCGTGCAGGTAATCGAATTCGGCCGCCGTGCCCGCATCCAGGGCCCGCCATTGCTTGCGGTCCGGGGTCACGGCGACGGCCAGCGGCTGCTGCCCCCGTACATCGAGCAGCACATCACTGACATCGGCTGTTTCGTCCTCGAACAGGACCCGCGTGCTCCCGTCACCGGGGTGCCATTCAACCAGTGCCGCCTTGTCGCGGCCGCGGCTGTCGATGAGGAAAAACCGCCCGCCCCCGCCCAGCCCGACCGGATAGGTTGTCATGGCATCGGCGGCCGGTATCGAGGCGGCCGGCTCCCAGTCACCGGATCGCGGTACAAACCAGTCCATGCCGCCGTCCGGGCGTGGCCGTATGCCCAGCAGCGGCTCAAAATCATCAGTCAGCAGCTGCTGGAAGGCGGGTATGCCGGTGATTTCACGGCGGCTGCCGGTTTTCAGATCGATGCGAAACAGGCCGCACTGTCCGGCGTCCGGCGACCGGATCTCCACCAGCACCTCGCCGGGATAGCGCGGGCTGAGCTCCAGCAGCCGCGCCCTCACCCTGTCCCCGGGCGTCAAATCGGCAAGCCCGGCGTCGGCCAGCCGCACCCGGTATAGGTGCCAGTTTTCATCACCGTTCCGGTCGGCCAGAAACAGCATCGATCGGCCGTCACAGGCCCAGGCACAATGACCGATACGGCGATCCGTCTCCTGCGTCAGGGGTTTCTCCGCTCCCGGGTCGGCCACCGGCGCGATAACAATATTCATGACGCCGCCGACCGGCGCCAGGCTCGCGACACTGGCGCCATCGGGACTGATCAGGGCAAACGCCCGATCCGGATCGCCGAACAGTATCTGTCGTGGTATCAGCATTGTGGTCGCGTTTCCGTAAAGCGGGAGTCACTGAACGATTTATGTTGGGATCCGACTATATCAGTACCTGCTTCGCAATATTCAAATCACGGCGCGCAGACGCAGACGAGCTCCGATATAATGCCGGCCCATGAATAATCAGCGCATACTAATCATTGTTGCCGTGCTCATCGGTGTAGCGGCGCTCGGCGCCGGAACCGGCAGTTATCTGGCCCGGCAGGCCGATCGCGAGGCAGACATACCACCCGGGCTTATGTGGCCAAGCCCGAAAACCTTTCCCGATGTGACACTGTATGATCAAACGGGTGATGATTTCACCGCATCCGATCTCAAGGGACAGTGGTCAATGGTATTTTTCGGTTTTACCCACTGCCCGGATATCTGTCCCATGACACTCTCCGTTCTTGACCGCGTGGAACAGCAACTGGCGGATCGCGATGTATCTGAGCAGGCGCTGCGCACGGTGTTCATCAGTGTTGATCCGAAACGCGACACACCGGATCGCCTGGCCGAATATGTCACTTATTTCAATGAGGATTTCATCGGTGTCAGCGGCAAATCTGAAGCGCTGGACAAGCTGACCCGCTCGCTGGGTGCGGTTTACCATATCGGCGAGCCCGACGAACAGGGTGGATATACAGTGGATCATTCCGCTTCCGTTTTTCTGTTCGATCCGCAGGCACGACTGGTCAGTGTTTTCACGACACCTCATGAAGCGGCTGATATGACAGAACAATTTCTCGCCGTGCGTGAATTCATTGAACGGCAGGACTGATGAGGACAGACAGCATGCGCTACATCCTGTTACTGTTTTTCATGCTACTGCCCGGTCTTTGCTGGGCCGGCGATAAGGCGGAGGTCGTCATTTCCGACACATGGATACGCGAGACACCGCCGGGGGTCAGTCCCATGGCGGGATACCTGGAACTCGACAATAACAGCCCGGAAACCATCGTACTGACCGGGGTCAGCAGCAGAGATTTTAAACGCATTGAACTGCACCGCACCCGCGTCGAGGGCGAAATCGCGCGCATGGAACGCAAGGAAAGCCTGACACTGTCACCGGGTCAGACTGTAAAGCTGCAGCCGGGGGATTATCATCTCATGCTTTTCGGCCCGTCGCGGCCGCTACGGGCCGGCGATCAAGTATCGCTGATATTCACTTTCAAGGATCATCCCCCGCAGACAGTAGAGGCGGTCATTCGTGAACATGATCGCGGCGGCTCCGGCCATCATCATCACCACTGATAACCATGCCACTGCAGAGCCGGGCCGCCCGCCTACTGAACCGCAAACAGCGCCTGTTTAACCTGTTACAGTCATCGCTGCCGCAGCATTTACTGTCACGTCTCATGTATGTCGCAGCCCGCTGGCAGTGGCGGCCATGGAAGAACCTGCAGATTCGCTGGTTCATCAGACACTATGGAGTCAACATGCAGGAAGCCGTGTATTCCTCTCCCGACGATTATTCCTGCTTCAACGACTTTTTTACCCGCGCCCTGAAGACGGATGCAAGGCCATTAGCGCCGGGCAACAGCCTGTTATCACCCATTGATGGCAGTGTCAGCCAGGCCGGGCGCATACAGGCATCCATGGTCATTCAGGCCAAGGGGCATGATTACTCGCTGGGCGATCTGCTTGCCGGTGACAGAAACCTTGCCGGGCAATTTATCGACGGCAGTTTCGCCTGTCTCTATTTATCACCGCGTGACTATCATCGTATCCATATGCCGTGCAGCGGCCGGCTACAGCGCATGATCCATATCCCCGGCCGGCGTTTTGCCGTCAATGAAATCAGCGTAGCGGATATTAATAACCTGTTTGCACGTAATGAACGCCTGATTAACATATTTGCCACCGATACCGGACCCATGGCATTGATCATGGTCGGTGCCATGTTTGTCGGCTCCATGCAGACTGTGTGGACCGACACGCTGCCGTCCAGATCGATCGGCGAACCGCAGGATTATGATTACCGCAATCTACGGATCACACTTGAGCGCGGGGAGGAAATGGGCCGTTTCAATATGGGTTCCACGGTAATTCTGCTTTTTCCCGCCGGCACTATAGAGTGGAGTAAAAAGCTGTCACCCGCGCAGCGCATCCATATCGGTGAAGCAATCGGCAAAATGGCTGATACCTGATAGCCATCCCGGTTCATCCAGTAACAGCAACCATCCCTCTAGTATTCATGACGATTGAATCCTTTCCTTATCAAGGGGATGCTGACGGATGTTAATTCGTATAATATATACCTATTAAGAACACAGGGTTTCCAGATGCAACTAACCTCTCATACGGATTACGCGCTGCGCCTGCTGATCTATCTGGCCGTGCACCGGGGTGATACGCCGGCTACTGTACAGGATGCCGCAATCCGTTACGGCATCTCCGCCAACCATCTCGCCAAGGTTGCCCAACGGCTGGTACAGCTTGGCTATGTCAACAGTCACCGTGGCCGTGGCGGCGGCCTGGAGCTGGCATGTGACACAAATGCTATAGGGCTTGGCAAACTCGTGCGTCAGACTGAAAACCTTATGCTTGTAGAATGTTTCGGCAACGATTCGGAGTGTCCCATAGAACCGGCCTGTGGCCTGAAACACGTACTCCACAAGGCCCAGCAAGCGTTTCTGGGAGTCCTGGATGATTACACACTGGCCGATCTGATCGGGCAGAGAAATCAGCTGGTACAGCTACTGGGTGAAAAGGCCTGAGCCGGTATCTTCAGCCGGATTATTACTAGCGACCATTATCCAAGCGAGGTGCTGTCCTGCCACGCGGTCGCCGCTGCCGGTACGGGAGCCATTGATGCCGCCAGATAAACCCCGGGATGGCGAAAACCATGAACAGGAACAAGCCGACAGCATAAAATTCCCAGTCCTGATCGTGCATGCCACCGGTAGCCTTGCGCTCCAGTCCGATTGCCAGGATTCCGATCAATCCCGCCAGCAGCAGCCATTCAACAAGTCGCATCCAGAATTTTTTCTGGCCACCCGCAGGCATGATGAAGAACAAAAACCGTTCGCTCAGCCAGGGAAGATTGGCGGCAATAATTGCAATACCAAGTAACAACCAGACAGCAAGGCTAACCGACATAAACTGAATACTCAGACGGCGAACGCCGCCACACACAGCGACATAAGCATACCGGGACTGAGACCAAGCAGTAACAGCGCCAGCCCATTGATGCTAATAACGGCGCGCAACGATATAGAGCATTCCGGCTCCGACTCGTCAAGCGGCTCATCAAAATACATCAGCTTGACGATTCGCAGGTAATAGAATGCACCGATAATGGCAAACACCACGGCCAACAATGCGATCCATATGAAACCGGCCTGGATGACTTCACGCAGTACAAACCACTTGGCCCAGAAACCCAGGAACGGTGGCACACCTGCCATGGAAAACATCAGTATCAGCATCAGAAAGGCCAGCCACGGATTGCGAGTAGCCAGGCCACTGAAATCCTGCAACCTGTCAGCCTCCATACCGCGCCGTTCAAGGATGATGATCATGGCAAAAGCGCCCATGCTCATCAGCGCGTAAGTAATGACATAAAACATGGAGCCCGCGTAGCCGCCAGCTGTCCCCGCTACAATGCCCAGCAGCAAAAATCCGACATGAGCTATGGTCGAATAGGCCAGCATGCGCTTTATATTGGACTGGGATATGGCAATCACATTGCCCGCAGCCATCGACAGAACCGAGAGGATCATCAGCATTTGCTGCCAGTCGGTCAGTAACGGCCCCAGGCCATCGACAAACAGCCGTATTGCCATGGCAAACGCCGCCAGTTTCGGTGCACTACCGATAAACAGTGTAACCGAGGTCGGCGCCCCTTCGTAGACATCTGGCAGCCACATATGAAACGGTACCGCACCCAATTTGAATGCGACCCCGATCAACACAAAAACCAGGCCGAAAACCGCCAGTGTGGAATATTCCGAGGCTTCAATTGCAGCCGCGACTTCACCGAGTTCCAGGCTGCCGGTCACGCCATAAAGTATGGATATACCATAAAGCAGCATGCCCGAGGCGATGGCGCCGAGCACAAAATACTTGATTGCTGCCTCGGAGGCTGTCTTTGAATCACGGTGGAGGGCGACCATGGCATAGAGCGATAGTGATAGCAGCTCCAGGCCAAGGTAAACGGTCAACAGACTGTTGGCAGATACCAGAACCAGCATACCCAGAATCGCAAACAGGCCAAGCACGAAATACTCGCCCTTGAGAATCTGATGGCGGCCCAGATATTCGCGTGAATAAAAGAAAGCAAAAAGACCGATGATACAAATAACCAGCTTGAGAACAGCACTCATCGGATCGCTGACGAACATGCCAGACATGGCATATTGGACATCCGTGCTGTAACCGGCGGCCAGCAACACCGCGGTTATCAACAGACTGGCCTGCGCCAGCCAGTAGCCGGTCCTGTGGTGGGGATCGGTACTGAATATGTCACCAAGCAGTGTGACGCAGGCCAGCGTCAACAGCACTATTTCTGGCAATAGCAGATTCAGCGCATCAACACCCATCTCAGCCCCCTCCCGTTTTACTGCGCATGGCGAGTGTCAACAGCTGTTCAAGTGTCGGATTCATGATCTCAAACAGCGGCTGAGGCCATAGACCGAAAACCAGTACCGGTATGGCAACCAATACCAGAATCAGTTTTTCACGGTGGCTGATATCGGCAAGCCTGGCCACATTGTCGTTGGCTACTTCACCGAAAATAACCCGCTTGTACATCCAGAGTGTATACGCGGCACCCAGAATCATTGTTGTGGCCGCCAGGAAAGCAATCCAGAAACTGGCCTGAAAACTTGCGAGTATGACCATGAACTCGCCAACAAAACCGGAAGTACCGGGCAAGCCCGCATTCGCCATAGCGAACAGCATCATGAACGCGGCAAACTGCGGCATTGTGTTCGCCACACCGCCGTACTCGCTTATCTGACGGGAATGCATACGATCGTACATAACACCGACACACAAAAACAATGCGCCGGATATAAAACCGTGCGAGATCATCTGTATCATGCCGCCGCCCATTGCCATCACCATGCCATCAAGGGAGTCCGATCGCATTGCAATCATGTAAATGACAAAGAAACCCAACGTTACAAAACCCATGTGGGCTATGGAAGAGTAGGCAATCAGCTTCTTCATGTCCTGCTGCACCATGGCAACAAACCCGATATAAACCACGGCGATAAGAGACAGCGCGATCATGAAGCCGTCCAGCGCCATGCTGGCATCCGGCGTAATTGGCAGACTGAAACGCAGAAATCCATAGCCACCCATTTTCAGCATAATGGCTGCCAGTATGACGGAACCGCCTGTCGGTGCTTCAACGTGGGCATCCGGCAACCACGTATGTACCGGCCACATTGGAATCTTGACAGCAAAGGCAAGCAGGAAAGCAATGAAAATGAGTTTCTGCACATCCATTGGCAGCGACAACTCATAAAATTCATGGATAGCGAATGTGCCCGCCTGGCTATACAGATACAGGAACGAAACCAGCATGAATACCGAACCGAAGAACGTATAAAGAAAAAACTTTATCGTCGCATAAACACGCCGCGGCCCACCCCAGATGCCGATAATCAGGAACATCGGTATCAGCATGGCTTCCCAGAACACATAGAACAGCACAGCGTCGAGCGCGGAAAACACGCCAATCATCAATCCTTCCATTATGAGGAAGGATGCCATATACATAGACAGGCGCCGTTCAATGACTTCCCAGCCCGCCAGTATGACGAGCACGGTTGTAAATGTCGTCAGCAGTATCAGTGGCAGGGATATGCCGTCGATCCCCATGTGGTAATTGATATTGAATGCCGCAATCCAGCTTGTATATTCCACATACTGCATGCCGGCAACATTCGAATCGAAACCGAGATACAGCAGAACCGACAGGGCAAAAACGATAAGGCTGATGATAAGCGACAGATAGCGTACTGTCTGTTGCTGGCGATCACCAGCCATAAGCACCCAGATACCACCCAGTATCGGTGCCCAAACAAGCAAGCTGAGAAGGGGGAGTTGATTCAATATCATTCAGCTGATCTGCCGGTTTATTGAGACGATTGCATAATCCAGGTCGACCAGTCCTGGACAAAAAGTGCCAGCAGCAACAGCAGACCGATGATCATGGCAAAGGCGTAGTGATACAGATAACCGGACTGCACACGGCGCACCAGACCGGAAACCAGCCGTACGCTGTTGGCTGAGCCGTTCACCAGCAGACCGTCGATCAGTAATACATCTCCTATCTGCCAGCAGACCCGTCCTATACCACGCGCGCCTTTGACAAAAACCGTCTGGTTGAAGTCATCAAAGCCGTATTTATTAACCAGCAGCCGGTAGAGCGCGCCGGTACCCGAAGCCAGCCGGGCAGGCAGATCCGGAAAGCGTATATACATCAGCCAGGCTATGACTACCCCGGCGACTGCCAGCCATACAGCAGGAGCCATCAAGCCATGCAGCATGAAAGCGAAGACACCATGATAGCCCTGCGCCATTTCACCGAGCACGTCATGTGCGGGTGCTACATAAATGGAATCGGCGAAGTAGTCACCAAACAGCATGGGACCAATGCCGAAGAAGCCCAGAAACAGTGACGGGATCGCCAGCACTATCAGTGGCAGAATGACGACGGGCGGTGATTCAAACAGGTGTCCCTTGGTGTGCTGATCGACATTGTCACGGCCGTGAAATACCAGGAACACCATGCGGAAAGTATAAAGAGCCGTGATGATCACACCGAACAGTACGCAGTAATACGCATAACCGGCCCCCGGCAGCGTGGATAAATGTACGGCCTCGATAATGGCGTCTTTCGAGAAGAATCCCGATGTACCGGGTACCCCGATCAGGGCGATCGCACCTGCCAGCATGGTCAGCCAGGTCATAGGCAGAAACCGGCTCAGCCTGCCCATTTTGCGCATGTCCTGCTCATGATGCATGGCAATGATCACCGAACCCGCCGCCAGGAACAGCAAGGCCTTGAAAAAGGCATGCGTGACCAGGTGAAAGATCGCGGCTGCATAAGCGGAAGCACCGAGGGCAACGGTCATATACCCGAGCTGCGACAGTGTCGAGTAGGCGATGACCCGCTTGATATCATGCTGGACCAGCCCCAACAGACCCATGAAGAAGGCCGTTGTCGCGCCGATAACAAGAATAAAGCTGAGAGCCGGCTCGGAAAGCTCGTACAGTGGTGACATACGGGCCACCATGAAAATACCTGCCGTCACCATGGTCGCCGCATGGATCAACGCCGAAATTGGTGTCGGGCCTTCCATCGAATCGGGCAGCCATACATGCAGCGGCACCTGGGCTGATTTGCCCATGGCGCCGATAAACAGGCAGATACAGATAAAGGTCAATACCGACCATTCTGCCGATCCCAGGATATTGATAGTGGTATCGGCCACTCCGGGGGCAGCGGCAAACACCTCGGCATAATCCAGACTGTTGCAGTAAAACAGCACGGCGGCAATTCCCAGCAGAAAACCGAAGTCTCCTACCCGGTTCACCAAAAACGCCTTCAGGCTGGCGAAAATAGCCGACTCCCGCTTGAACCAGAAACCGATCAGCAGGTAGGAAACCAGGCCGACGGCCTCCCAGCCGAAGAACAGCTGCAGGAAGTTATTCGACATGATCAGCATCAGCATGGAAAAGGTGAACAGCGATATATAGCTGAAGAAACGCTGATACCCCGGATCGTCATGCATATAGCCGATGGTATAGATATGGATCATCCATGAAACGAATGTCACCACGAGCATCATGGTTGCCGTCAGGCGATCGACAAGGAATCCTATCTCAAAGGAGATCCCGCCCATTTGCGCCCACTGATAGAGCGTCACATTCAGTGCCGGCGCGCGATCGAACACCATAACCTTGAACACCAGCAGCGAAACAATCGAGGCGATTGCCACACCGGTGATGGTGACCCAATGCGATCCCTGACGACCCAGAGTCCGTCCAAACAGACCTGCCAGCACCGAGCCGGCAAGCGGTGCCAGTAACCACGATCAGGCAGAGGGTTGTCAAATAATCAGCCATGCCCCGTTCAACCCTTCATGGTATCGAGATCTTCCACGTTAATCGTATCGCGGTTACGGAACAGCACCACGAGTATGGCAAGGCCTATAGCGGATTCCGCAGCGGCAACAGTCAATATAAAAAATACGAATACCTGTCCATGTATGTCACCGAGGAAATGTGAAAATGCTATGAAATTCATGTTAACGGCCAGCAGCATGAGCTCAATGCACATGAGCAACAGCAGTACATTCCTGCGGTTGATGAATATGCCGGCAATACTGATACAGAACAGCAGCGCGGCAAGAATGAGGAAATGAGCCAGTGTTAACACGTTTTATGTTTCTGTCGGTTTTTGGTAATATCAATTCAGCTGTCGCGTCTTTCACTTTTCATCTTCACCAGCCGGACACGGTCCTGTCGCCGTACAGCAACCTGCGCATCCGGATTCTGGCTCTTCGTCTCGCGCTTCGGGCGCATCGTCAGCGCTATGGCGGCAATAATGGCAACCAGCAAAATTGCCCCTGCCACCTCGAAAGGAAACAGATAATATGTAAACAGTGCTTCACCGAGCTCGCCGGTATTGCTGTAACCCGGCCCGTAACTAACCAGGCCAGATTGATCGGATTTGCTGAACGGCTCGGTACCCACCACCAGTGCCATGGATACAACCAGTGCGAATGCGACCAGTGCTGCGACGGGCAAATAGCGGGCAAAGCCTGCCCGCAGCCTGGCTACGTTGATATCAAGCATCATGACGACAAACAGGAACAGCACCATGACGGCACCAACGTAAACCAGCACCAGGACAATCGCCAGGAATTCAGCGCGCAGCAGCAGCCAGATGGCGGCACTGGAAAAAAATGCCAGTACCAGAAATAGTACGGCATAAACGGGATTACGCACCGTGATCACCATCAGTGCCGACAGCAGCAGCAGCGCGCCGAAAAAGTAGAATATGATCTGTTCGAACACAATTGAGCCTATAGCTTATAGCGGATAGCAAATAGCCCGGAGCTAATAGCGGATAGCTGATAGATACAAAATGAACTTGTCATGGCAACATCCCCACTATTCCTGTTTCCCTTATCGCGTTTTTATACAGGCCGTAGCTATAAGCTATCGGCCATGAGCTATTAGCTTACCTGTACGCTGCGTCCGCCGCCCGATCCGCAGCAATCTGCGGCTCGGCAAGGTCCCCTATTTTCAGCAGGCGTTCCTTGGTCATCAGCAGATCCCCCCTTTGCTCGCCGTGATATTCGTGAATCCGGGTTTCGACAATCGAGTCGACCGGGCAGGACTCCTCGCAAAAGCCGCAGAATATACACTTGGTAAGATCGATATCATAGCGGGTGGTGCGCCGCGTACCGTCGTCACGCTGTTCGGATTCAATGGTAATGGCCACGGCCGGGCACACAGCCTCGCACAGCTTGCAGGCAATACAGCGTTCCTCGCCATTCGGATAGCGGCGCAGGGCATGCAGGCCGCGAAAACGCGGTGACTGCGGTGTCTTTTCCTCCGGGTACTGCACCGTCACTTTACGCTTGAAAAGATTGCGCCCGGTCAGGCGCAGGCCTTTCATCAGCTCCAGCAGCAGCAGGCTTTTTCCAATACGATTAACAGTACTCAGCATAATGATTCTTTAAACCGACTAGTTAAACCACCAGGGCAGCTGCAGTTTCACCATAAACGCCACCACGACCAACCATACCAGTGTAATGGGAATAAAGACCTTCCAGCCCAAACGCATGATCTGATCATAACGGTAACGCGGGAACGTTGCCCGCAACCACAGGAACACGAAAATAAAGAACGCGGTCTTGAACAGCAACCAGTGCAGGCCGCCGCTCAACACGGTGCCGATAACCGGCAGTGAGAATGCGGACTCGGGCAGAATACCCTGGAACGGTGACAGCCAGCCGCCGAGGAAGAAAATCGCCGTCAGTACCGAAATCAGAATGATATTGGCATATTCAGCCAGGAAAAACAGCGAAAACGCCATCCCTGAATACTCGACATGGAAACCGGCAACGATCTCCGATTCACCCTCGGCGACATCAAACGGCGCACGGTTAGTTTCCGCCACGCCGGAAATAAAATACACCAGGAAGAACGGCAGCAGCGGCAACCAGTACCAGTGCAGAATGCTGCCCGACTGACCTTCAATAATGCTGCCAAGGTTCAGGCTGCCGGCGGCGACAACGACACCCACCAGGGCAAAACCCATGGAAATTTCATAGGCCACGATCTGTGCCGCCGAACGCATGGCACCGAGAAACGCGTATTTGGAATTCGATGCCCAGCCGGCGATGATAACGCCGTAGACGGCCAGCGAGGTCAGGGCCAGAACATATAACAATCCGGCGTTGATATCCGCCAGTACAACCCCGTCGGCAAAAGGCACAACGGCCCAGGCGGCCACTGCCGGCCCCATGGACAGTATCGGTGCAATAATAAAGAGGGTTTTACTGGCGCCGCTGGGTACGATGATTTCCTTCAGGATCAGCTTCAGGGCATCGGCAATCGGCTGTCCCAGGCCGGCCAGGTGATAACCAAAGGCGCCGACGCGGTTGGGGCCGATACGGCCCTGAATGTAACCGATAATCTTGCGCTCGGCATAAACCATGTAGGCGACGCTCAGCATCAGCGGTACCAGAATGATCGTAATCTGGGTCATGATGAGCAGTACATCGACAAGCTGGGCCTGCCAGGCCTCGGACACGAAACCGGCGGTCACCGTCATCAGAAAATGGCGATAGGCATCCAGCATGATTATGTACCGCTCCGCTGCAGATCGATCTCACCGAACCAGCCGCCGAGTTCTACTGCATCAGGGTGGGTGGCATGAATCAGTACGCAGTCGGCTGCCAGCTGATCGTCGAACACAACCGGCAGTTCGGCACTGCCGGTACTGTTGTTGACCCGTACCCGCCCGCCGGCCTGCAGGCCGAGGCGCTGCGCCACGTCCGGATGCACGTGCACACGGCCATCAGCGACATCGAAGGTCGCCTGCAGCGCATGCGCATGCCGCACAAGCGGATCGAGACTGTTCATGGGAACGAAGGTGACACGTTCAAGCCGGCCACCGCTGGCGGCGGGTAATGCCGACGGCAACCGCCAGCCGCTATTGGAATGGCCGTCCACGATCCGGTTGATATCGTCGGCGAGTTCCGTTCGCACATCCCCGGCACCCTCATAATCGAAGCCTTCCAGGTTGAACAGGTTGCCGAGCACCCGCAGGATCTTCCAGCCGGGACGGGCCAGTCCCGGCGCACTGACCGCACCGTTGAACGACTGCAGGCGGCCCTCGATATTGACGAAACTGCCGGCCGTTTCCGCATACAGACCGAGCGGCAGCAGGATATCGGCGCACGCCTGCAGTGTGTCGTTCTGGTAGGCACTGAAAGCCACGACACACTCGGCCTCCTGCAGTGCCTTGATGACATCGCGGCTGTTCCAGCAATCCCGATCCGGTTCCAGCCCCAGCAGGCAATAGGCACGCCGCGGCTGTTCGAACATGGCGCGGGCATGAAGACCCGGCTCCGCAACCGTTGCACCCAGCGGACCACGATGCGGCACGGCACCGGCCAGCCAGGCGCCGGTGCTGTTCGCGGATTCCGACAGGTAACCGAACCGGGCACCGGTCAGTTCCGCTATCTCGCCGGCCAGTGCCCGCAGCACGGAAAATTCCGGATGTGCCATGGCCTGCACGCCCAGCAGCACTGTCTTGTTGTTGCCCTGCTGCAGTTCAGCGGCGACGCGCCGCTGATCGTCAGTGATGTCGATACCACTGACCAGTTGACGCAGCGTTTCACCGGCGGACGGATTGTTGCTCCACCAGTACGGCCGCAATACCGGCCAGCGTATTGACCATCTGTGACGGCGCGACGATGCATGTGGCTGCAAAATCGAAATTCTGATCGAAATCCACCGAATTCACGGCCATGACCCTGGCGCCCTTTAGCGCGGCCTTGCGCAGGCGGTGATTGATGAGCGGCTGTTCCTTGCGCGGCCAGGCGCCAATCAACAGCGCCGTATCGATTTCCTGCAGATCGGCGATGGATTGCCCCAGTCCGGGATAAACCGGTACGGCATCATCATCGCGAAAATCATGCTGGCGCAGGCGATGATCGATATGCGGTATGCCGATGCCGCGCAACAGCTTCTGAAACAGGTACAGTTCCTCGAGCGTCGACCACGGTGCGGCCAGCCCGGCAACCGTCCCGGCACCACCGCGATCAATTACTGTCTGCAGGCGATCGCGTACCTGTTCCAGCGCAATTTCCCAGTCCACTTCATGCCATTCGCCGTTCTGTTTAATCATCGGTGCCTGCAGGCGCTCGGGACTGTGCAGTCCTTCGCAACTGTAGCGATCGCGGTCGGCCAGCCAGACTTCGTTGATGCATTCGTTTTCCGCCGGCACAGTACGTTTGACGATTTGTCCCTTGACGTGAAAATGCAGGTTCGAACCGACCGAGTCATGCGGCGCGATCGACGGCCGCTGCACCATCTCCCAGGCCCGTGCCGAATAACGGAACGGCTTGTCGGTCAGTGCACCCACCGGGCATAAATCGATCACATTGCCAGACAGTTCCGAGACCATGGTTTTCTCGACATAGGTGCCGATCTCCATATGCTCGCTGCGGCCGGTCGCGCCCAGCTCACGCAGGCCGGCGATTTCATCGCCGAAACGCACGCAGCGGGTACAGTGAATGCAGCGGGTCATCTCGGTCTGCACCAGCGGACCGATGTCCTTGTCCTTGACGACGCGTTTGCCCTCGTTATAACGCGAGACATCACGGCCGTAGCCCATGGCCAGGTCCTGTAGCTCGCATTCGCCGCCCTGGTCGCAGATCGGGCAGTCTAGCGGATGGTTGATGAGCAAAAACTCCATCACGCCTTTCTGGGCGTCGATAGCAAGTTTAGAGCGCGTGAATACCTTCATGCCGTCACTGACCGGTGTCGCGCAAGCGGGCAGCGGCTTCGGCGCCTTTTCCACTTCCACCAGGCACATGCGGCAGTTGGCAGCCACCGACAGTTTCTTGTGATAGCAGAAACGCGGTATATAAATATCGTTGGCGTCGGTGACTTCGATAACCATCTGTCCCTTGCGTGCCGGCAGGGAGCGGCCGTTGACTTCTATTGTGACGGTATCTTCACTCATGACTGCTGGAATCTGTCCTGTCAGGCCGCAGCGTCAGTCGCGCTTTCCGGACCGTACTGAGTCCGTTTGTTCACAACGGCGTATTCAAATTCATCACGGAAATGCTTGATAAAACTGCGTACTGGCATGGCAGCGGCGTCACCCAGTGCACAAATCGTCCGACCTTCGATCTTGCTGGCGACATCGTCAAGCTTGTCGAGGTCTTCCATCCGCCCCTGGCCCTTGACGATACGATCCAGCATGCGGTACAGCCACCCCGTTCCCTCGCGACACGGCGTGCACTGACCACAGGATTCGGAATAGTAGAACTGTGAAATCCGGCGCAGAGCCCGCACCATGCAGGTGGTATCGTCCATGATGATCACCGCGCCGGAGCCGAGCATGGAACCGGCCTCCTTGATCGAATCGTAATCCATTCGGGTTTCCAGCATGGCAGCACCCGGCACAACCGGCACCGAGGAACCGCCGGGGATAACGGCCTTGAGGGCACGGTCATCACGCATGCCGCCGGCCAGTTCCAGCAGCTCCCGAAACGGCGTACCCAGCGGGATCTCGAAGTTGCCGGGCCTGGCGACATGGCCGCTGACGGAAAAGCACTTGGTGCCGCCGTTATTGGGCCGGCCCAGTTCCAGGAACCACTTGCCGCCGTTACGGATGATCGCCGGCACCGAGGCCAGACTTTCCGTGTTATTGATGGTGGTCGGCCGGCCATAAAGGCCAAAGTTGGCGGGGAACGGTGGTTTGAACCGCGGCAGGCCTTTCTTGCCTTCCAGTGATTCAAGCAAGGCGGTTTCCTCGCCGCAGATATAGGCGCCGGCCCCCAGCGTGTTGTAAATATCGATGCTGATATCACTGCCGAGAATTTTCTGACCGGCGTAACCCTCGGCATAGGCTTCCTTCAGCGCCGTCTCTATACGCTGGTAAGGCTCGTCCATGAACTCACCACGGAGGTAGTTATAACCGACGCGGGAACGCATGGCATAACAGGCAATCACCATACCCTCGATCAGGGCATGTGGATTGAAGCGCAGGATATCGCGATCTTTACAGGTACCGGGTTCACTTTCATCGGAATTGCAGACAACATACTTCGACCCCTCTGCCTGCTTCGGCATGAAACTCCATTTCAGGCCGGTGGGGAAACCGGCGCCGCCACGGCCGCGTAGCCCCGAGGTCTTGACTTCCTCGATGACATCCTCGGGTGAAATTTTTTCATTAATAATTTTCTGTAATGCCTGATAGCCGCCGACCCGACGATAGTTCTCCAGCGTCCATGGCTGGTCGAACTGCAGCGTGGCATAACAGATTTCATTCATTGATTTCATGTCAGTCCAGTTCATCCAGAATCTGGTCGACTTTTTTAGGTGTCAGATTCTCGTGATATTTATGATCAACCATCATCATCGGCGCACTACAGCAGGCTGCCAGGCATTCTTCTTCCTTTTTCAGATAAATACGACCGTCGGGAGTCGATTCCCCCAGTCTGATGCCGTACTTCTTTTCTATATGGCTGACGATATCGTCGGCGCCGCACAACATACAGGATATATTCGTACAGACTGAAACGCTGTGGCGTGCGACCGGCTGTGTCTCCAGCATGGAATAAAACGTTGCCACCTCGTAGACCGCTATATTCGGCATTTCCAGGTATTCGGCAACAGCATCCATCAACGGCACCGTGATATAGCCGTTATTCTCGTGCTGCACTTCGCGCAGCGCCGCCAGCACCGCCGACTGTTTCTGATCGGCCGGATACTTCGCCGCCCAGGCGTCAATGGCCTCCCGAACATGGGAGGACAATTCGACTTTCTTGTGGGCTGCTTCAGTCATTTCATGATCATTCTGTTCAGTTTCCCGTGGGAGCCGATTCTATCGGCGATTCCAGTCAATGAATCGCGGACACAGTCCGCCCCCACGGCGAACATTCCTCAAACCATTCAAGAACCCGGCTACCGGGCGAATATCGGTTGATTCGCGCAGCAAGCTGCGCTCCTACAGCTATCGATACACGAGCGACGAGGAACGAGATACGCATGATTACCTATCCACCTCGCCAAAGACAATATCCTGGGTACCAATCACGGCGACAACGTCGGCGAGCATATGCCCTCTCACCATCTCGTCCATTGCCGCCAGGTGGGCGAAGCCGGCAGCACGGATTTTTACCCGATAGGGCTTGTTGGCGCCGTCGGAAATCATGTAGATGCCGAATTCGCCCTTGGGGTGTTCGACTGCACAGTAAACTTCGCCTTCCGGCACGCAATAACCTTCCGTAAACAGCTTGAAAAAATGAATGAGTGACTCCATGTCATCTTTCATCTCTTCACGGCGCGGCGGCACCAGTTTGTGATCGTCAATAATCACGGGGCCCTGATTCTTGCGCAGCCAGTTAATACACTGTTTGATGATTCTGTTGGACTGGCGCATCTCTTCAATGCGCACCAGATAACGATCGTAGCAGTCACCATTGCTGCCTACCGGGATATCAAAATCAAGCTGATCATAAACTTCATAGGGCTGTTTCCTGCGCAAATCCCATTCAATGCCGGAACCGCGCAGCATGGGGCCGGAAAAGCCGAGCTCCAGGGCGCGCTCCGGCGAGACCTGGGCAATATTGACAGTACGCTGTTTCCAGATACGGTTGTCAGTCAGCAGCGTTTCGTACTCGTCCACGCATTTGGGAAAGCGGTTGGTGAAATCCTCGATGAAATCCAGCAGTGAACCCTGCCGGTTTTCGTTCATCCGGTCGACTTCCTTTTGCGAATGCCACTTCGATGGTTTGTACTGCGGCATACTGTCCGGCAGATCACGGTACACACCGCCAGGGCGGTAATAGGTCGCGTGCATGCGCGTACCGGAGACAGCTTCATATACGTCCATGAGGTCTTCGCGTTCGCGGAAACAGTATAAAAACATGGTCATGGCGCCGATATCGAGACCATGCGCCCCCAGCCACATCAGATGATTCAGGATACGGGTGATCTCGTCGAACATGACGCGGATGTACTGCGCACGGATCGGCGGGGTAATGCCGAGCAGTTTCTCGATCGCCATCACGTAGGAATGTTCGTTGCACATCATGGACACGTAGTCGAGCCGGTCCATGTAGCCGATGCTCTGGTTGTACGGTTTGCTCTCGGCCAGTTTCTCGGTCGCCCGGTGCAACAGACCGACATGCGGATCGGCACGCTCGATTACTTCGCCGTCCATTTCCAGCACCAGGCGCAGCACGCCGTGCGCAGCCGGGTGCTGCGGGCCGAAGTTCATGGTCATGTTGCGGATTTCAGGCATTGAGCTTCGGATCCTCGGCCTCGGGCTCGCCGATCATGTAACGGTTGTCGTGGCGGATGACCTTCGGCACCAGTACACGATTCTCGATGGTGACCGGCTGATAGATGACCCGAGCCTTGTCGGGGTCATAACGCACCTCGACGTTACCATGCAGCGGGAAATCCTTGCGGAACGGATGACCGACAAATCCGTAGTCGGTAAGTATACGGCGCAGGTCCGGATGGCCTTCGAACAGGATGCCGTAAAGATCGAACGCCTCGCGCTCGAACCAGTTGGCGGAATTCCAGATATCGACGACCGAATCAACGCGTGGCGGATTGCCCTCAGTATAACAGCGGATACGCAGCCGGCGGTTATGTTTCTGGGACAGCAGGTGATAAACGGCGGCAAAGCGCTGTGGCCTGATGGTTGATTCCTTATAAACACCGATACTGACGCCACGGCTGAAGCCGGTGGAAGTTGTTTCCTCGGTTTCCCAGTCGGCCTGGCCGTAATGCAGGTAATCAACACCACAGACGTCCATCAGCTGCTCGAAATGGAATTCCGGCTCGTCACGCAGTACACGGCAGGTTTCCAGCAACCGCGCGGGCGGCCGTTGCAGCGTCACTTCGTCACGATCAACAGTGATACTGTCGATCGCATCTGAAAAACGTTCGCGCAACTGACTGGCGAGTTGCTCTGTGGCTTTCGTCATCTCCGGCAACAGCTCTAGTAAACTAAACAGTTATACATGCCCGGTTTAACGGGCAATGGTATTGGTCCGGCGGATCTCGTTCTGCAGCTGGATCACTCCATACAACAGCGCCTCGGCGGTCGGCGGGCAGCCGGGCACATAAATATCCACCGGCACAATCCGGTCACATCCCCGCGTGACCGAATAGGAATAATGATAGTAACCGCCACCGTTGGCACAGGATCCCATCGATATAACCCAACGCGGCTCCGACATCTGGTCGTAAACCCTGCGTAATGCCGGTGCCATTTTATTGACCAGCGTACCGGCAACAATCATGACATCGGACTGGCGCGGACTGGGACGGAAAATGACCCCGAAACGATCGAGGTCATAACGCGAGGCACCGGCATGCATCATTTCCACCGCACAGCAGGCCAGTCCGAACGTCATCGGCCACAGCGAACCGGTACGCGCCCAGTTGATGAGATCGTCGACGCTCGTTGTGACTATGCCGTGCTCATGCACCTGGTCATGAATCTGGCCGGCGTTGACTTTTTCAGCCGTCACTCCCATTCCAGCGCACCTTTCTTCCACTCATAAATGAAACCAATCGTCAGCAGACCCAGGAAGACCATCATAGCCCAGAAACCGGCCCAGCCGACTTGATCCAGGACAACTCCCCACGGAAACAGGAACGCGATTTCGAGATCGAAGATGATGAACAGGATCGCCACCAGGTAGTAGCGAACGTCGAACTTCATGCGGGCATCTTCGAAGGCCTCGAAGCCGCATTCGTACGGGGATTGTTTCTCGGCGTCAGGCCGGTGGGGTCCAAGTATGTAGCCCAGCGCCAGCATGATGACGCCCATGAACAATCCGATGATCAGGAAGATCAGGATGGGCAGATAGTTTGTCAGCATCTCTGGTTGCTATCCCGGTAGACCAAACTGACCAACGCAGGTTTCTGCGGTATTTGCCATATGGCCTGGTTTGCGGTGATTCGGCTCAGCGCACAATATGCCACGCTGCAGTACAGCATTATACAGACAAGGCCGCCACCGGGATACCGAGCGCGGGGCGGAGGGGTTAGAGATTAGGGACTGGGGCCAGGGGCCAGGGATTTGCGGATCATGCGAAGGTGCATGGATGAGATGAGCCAACGCAGAATAGCGATACATTAAAGATCAACCCCCAGTCCCTGATCCCTAACCCCTAGCCCCTTTATTTCATTTGGTGCCGATGGGGAGACTCGAACTCCCACGGGTTTTCACCCACTGCCCCCTCAAGACAGCGTGTCTACCAATTCCACCACATCGGCGTATCGGGGATTCACGAAAATTTATTGAGCCGGTATTGCCGGCATGTCGCTGTCGTCCCGCCTGTCGGCCGGCACTGCGGGGGCATCAGCGCTGTCCTCTTCAGCCTGCTGCGCCGCCTGCTCCATCAGGCTGATATTTTCCGGCTTATTAGCCGCCAGATAACCCAGTGTCAGGCTGTTGGCAAGAAACATCACGGCCAGAAACGTTGTCGCCCTGGTCATGAAATTTCCTGATCCGCGGCTGCCGAAAACCGTTGACGACGCGCCACTGCCGAAAGCCGCACCGGCATCGGCGCCCTTGCCATGCTGAATCAGAATAATGGCGATCAGGCCGATGGCCACAAACACCTGTACGATTAACAATGTCGCTTGTAACGTCTCCATCAAAACTTACCTCGTTGCGTGGCAGATGGCCAGAAAAGCCTGTACATCCAGTGATGCACCGCCGATAAGGCCGCCATCGATGTCCGTCTTGGCAAACAGCTCTTCGGCGTTATCCGCCTTGACGCTGCCGCCGTAAAGTATTCTCGTCGCCGCGCCCAGCCCGCTGAAAGCGGTGTCCAGCCGGGCGCGTATAAACGCATGTACTGCCTGCGCCTGCTCCGGTGTCGCCGTATGACCCGTACCGATCGCCCACACCGGTTCATAGGCGATCACGCCGCCGGCGAAATCATCCGCCGTTTCGCAAACCGCTGTCACGGCATCCAGTTGCCTGGCTATGACCGTTTCCGTGGCACCGTCCTCGCGCTCGGCCAGGGTCTCGCCGACACAGAGTATCGGCCGCATGCCGGCAAGCTGCGCGGCCTGGAATTTGCGCGCCACAACTATATCGCCCTCGCCAAAAAGGCTGCGCCGTTCCGAGTGGCCGACGATCGCGAACCGGCAATTATAATCATTCAGCATGGCCGCCGACACCTCGCCGGTATAGGCCCCGGCCCGGTGCTCGGACAGTGTCTGGGCGCCCAGCGCGATATCCGTATTGGCGATGCGGCCGGCAACCTCGGCCAGATACACCGCCGGTGGGCACAGCGCCACCTCGGCGCGGGTATCCAGGCCGGCGATAATGCCGTCCACCAGCGGCCGGATACTGGCGAGCGCGCCGTTCATTTTCCAGTTGGCGGCGACCAGCGGGCGGCGTTGGCTCATTCTCTGGAGGTCCCTGCAAAAAGAGCGCTAGCGTACTGGCGAAACCCCGGCGTGGCAAGGCATCGTGGGCCGGAGAAACGGGGACAGTTACCTTATTTCTGGCGTATACCCGCGCCTGTAGCCGGTTAATTAAGTAAACTGTCCCGGTTTCTCGAAGGACTGGAGTGGCGCCTCGATCCGGCAATGCCTGCAGCCCCGTCGCGCCGTGCAGGATTCCTTGGCATGGCGGACGATCAGGGCATGGTACTCATTGAATAGCACTACATCCGGCTCCAGTACCGCTTCGATGCCCCGGCGCAGCGATTCGTAATGCTCATCACCCCGGGCGAGCCCGAGCCGCGCAAACAGCCGCCGGGTATAAGCGTCGATGACGAACACCGGCCGCCCGAAGGCATATAAAAGAATATCGTCGGCGGTTTCCGGGCCGATGCCGTGCACGGCCAGCAGGTCATCCCGCAACGCCCCGGTGTCCATGCGCCGCAGGCGCCGGAGCCCGCCGCGGGCCCGGAACCATTCACACAGGCTGCGCAGCCGCCGTTCCTTGATATTGAAGTAACCGGACGGCCGTATCAGCTCCGCCAGCTCGGCGGGTGCCAGCGCCAGGATACTGCCGGCTGACAGGCACCGCGCCCGGCGCAGGTTGGCGATGGCGCGCTCGACATTGATCCAGGCGGTATTCTGCGTCAGCACCGCCCCGACCATGACCTCGAACGGCGTTTTCGCCGGCCACCAGTGCTGCGGCCCGTAATTCTTATAGAGCCGGCGGTAGAGTTTCAGCAACTGCCGGCGCCGGAACGGGTGGGGCAGCCGCTCAGCCGCCATGCTGCTCGCGGGGCATGCCGGCGGCCTCCAGCAGGGCCGCACGTTCACCGGCACTCAGGTCCCAGAATTCGCCGGGCCGGCGCCCACGCGGCAATAGTATGGGACCGAAACGCACGCGCATCAGCCGGCTGACGGTCAGTCCCACCGCCTCGAACAGGCGCCTGACCTCGCGCTGGCGACCTTCGGCAATAATGGCGTGATACCAGTGATTGCTGCCCTCGCCGCCGGCATCGCGTATGGCCAGGAATCGGCCCGGGCCATCATCCAGCTCGACGCCATTTATGAGTTGCTGCTGCATTTGCCGCGACAGCTGGCCGCGTACGCGGACCGCGTACTCGCGTTCGACTTCGGCCGACGGGTGTAACAGCTTATTGGCGAATTCGCCATCGGTGGTGAACAGCATCAGGCCCTGGCTGTTGATATCGAGACGGCCGAGCGCCACCCAGCGCCCCTGCTTCAGCCGCGGCAGGCGATCAAAAACCGTCCTGCGGCCTTCCGGATCGTGGCGTGTGCAGATTTCCCCCTCGGGTTTGTAATAAGCCAGCAGCCTGAATCCCGGTGCATGGCGCCAGTCGAGTTTAACCGGCTTGCCATCGATCAGCAGGGCATCATCCGGGCCGACGCGATCGCCGAGCTGCGCCGGCGCGGCGTTAACCGTGACCCGGCCGGCACGGATCCAGTCCTCGATGGCACGGCGGGAACCGAGCCCGGCGCGGGCGAGGACTTTCTGGATGCGTTCCTGCATGGTGACTGGTTGATTGGTTAACTGGTTAATTGGCAGGGAGACATTTACAAAATTCGGCAGCGGAGCAATTACCAGCTCTATCCGCATTACATAGTTCTGGACTAATCAACCAATCAACCGATCAACCAATAAACTACTTCGAAAACTGCACGACCTTGTTGTCGTCATCATCCGAATCATCGCCGGCATCCACTTCGGGATCAGCGGTCTCTTCTGCGGCGGTGGCTGACGAAGCTTCAGGATCATCTTCAGCTGCAGTTGCCGGCCGCGAGAACATATCGTCACCGGTATCCGCTTCGCCCTGCTGCGCCTGGCTTTCAGTCTTGTCGAACTCGGCAAACAGGTCCGGATTGATCTCGTCCAGGTCGCGGATCTCGGCCAGGGTCGGCAGGTCCGACAGTTTCTTGAGATTGAAGAAATCAAGAAATTCCTTGGTCGTCGCCAGCAGTTCTGGCTTGCCCGGCACGTCACGGTGGCCGACCGGCTTGATCCACTCGCGCTCCTGCAGCGTGCGGATAATATTCGCACTGACACTGACGCCGCGGATATCCTCGATCTCGCCGCGGGTAATCGGCTGACGGTAGGCAATAATCGCCAGGGTTTCCATCAATGCACGTGAATAGCGGGCCGGCTTTTCCTCCCATAACCGGTTCACCCAGTCGGCATAGTCGGGCCTGACCTGGTAGCGCCAGCCACTGGCGACCTCTTTCAGTTCGACGCCACGGCCGTTGCATTCCTCGGCCAGCTCGGCGAGGGCACTGCGCAGGGCGTCGCGATCCGGCTGCACGGCATCCTTGGTGAACAGGGCCTGCAGCTTGTCGAGCGTCAGCGGTTGCGATGACACCATCAGCGCGGCTTCAAGAATGTTTTTGATATTCGTGGCATTCATTGGTTTGCATCTTTTGCCTGAACAATCGGTTGATTCGGGATGTCCGCGTTTCGCACACCGATATTCGCGGTCCGCGAATGACACACTTCAATTTTGTCATTGCGACCCGGCCAAAGGCCGGGGGAGCAATCTCGACAAACCCTGCCCTATGCAGCGGCCTTGAGATAAATCGGCCCGTTGATTTCATTCTGTACCAGCAGCGCCAGCGATTCCTTCATCAGTTCCAGTATCGCCAGCAGGGTGACAACGGCACCGGCACGACCTTCTTCCACCGTGAACAACGAGGTAAAGCTGGTGAATTCCTCGGCGCTCAGGCGCGACAGCACGATACCCATGCGCTCGCGCACCGACAACGGTTCGCGGGTGACATGATGATGCGAATACATCTCGGCGCGCTCCAGTACCTCGGCAAAGGCGCGCAGCAATTCGTCCAGTGACACCGGCGGCGGTTCCTGGTGGACGTTCTGATAAGGGAATTCGGCGACGGCAACAAAGACATCGCGCTCCAGCCGCGGCAGCTGATCGAGGTCCTCGGCCGCCTGCTTGTAACGTTCATACTCCTGCAGCCTGCGCACCAGTTCGGCGCGCGGGTCCTCCTCCTCGTCTTCCTCGCTTACCGGCCGCGGCAGCAGCATGCGCGACTTGATTTCGGCAAGCATTGCCGCCATCAGCAAGTATTCGCCGGCCAGCTCCAGCTGCAGTTCCTGCATCAATTCGATGTATTGCATGTACTGGTGGGTGATGCGGGCAATGGGAATATCGAGGATATCCAGATTCTGGCGCTTGATCAGGTACAGCAGCAGGTCGAGCGGTCCCTCGAAGGCATCCAGAAAGATCTGCAGCGCCTCCGGTGGAATATAGAGATCGCGCGGCAGTTCGGTGTACGGGGCACCCTGGACGATGGCGAAGGGCATCTCGCCCTGTTCCACGCTGCTGGCGGAATGTTCTGGCGGCTGGGCGACGGGATCGGACATGTTGCCGGCAGTATACCCTCATATAGGCCGGGCCTGAACAAGCCCTGACCGGGTCAATTATGGGGACAGTTTACTCAATTCTGGCTGTAAGGGGTTACTGCCCTTTCGTGCGAGGTTTCCGATCCGAATTGAGTAAACTGTCCCCGAAAATCAGCGGTACACCAGCCCCATGACCTGACGTACCTCCTCCATGGTCTCGCGCGCCACCTCGCGGGCGGCCTCGCAACCCTCGCTGATAATGCCACGCACGGTCTCCGGGTCTTCCTCGTATTCCCTGGCACGCTCCTGGATCGGCTTGAGTTCGGCCAGCACCGCCTCGATGAGCGGCTTCTTGCAGTCCAGGCAACCGATGCCGGCCGAGCGGCAACCTTTCTGCACCCAGTCCTGGGTGTCGGTGTCGGAATAGACCTGGTGCAGGCTCCAGACCGGGCATTTTTCCGGCTCGCCGGGATCCGAGCGGCGCACCCGTGCCGGATCCGTGGGCATGGTCCTGAGTTTCTGCTCGACCGTATCGGGGTGCTCACGCAGCGAAATCGTATTGCCGTAGGATTTCGACATCTTCTGGCCGTCGAGACCGGGCATTTTCGGGGCCGGCGTCAGCAGCGGTTGCGGCTCCGGAAATATAAGCTTGCCGACCCCGTCGAGATAACCGATCAGGCGTTCGCGGTCACCAATGCTGATGTTCTGCTGATTCTCGATGAGCGCCCGGGCCTTTTCCAGGGCCTCACCTTCACCCTGCTCCTGGTAGCGCTTGCGCAGATCCTGGTACAGCTTGTTGTTCTTTTTGCCCATCTTCTTGGCAGCGGTTTCCGCTTTTTCCTCGAACCCCGGGTTCGCGGCCATAGAGGTAGTTGAAGCGGCGCACGATCTCGCGCGACAGCTCGACGTGCGACACCTGATCTTCGCCCACCGGCACGAAACCGGCCTTGTAGATAATAATGTCGGCCGTCTGCAGCAGCGGGTAGCCAAGGAAACCGTAGGTCGACAGATCCCTGTTCTTGAGCTTTTCCTGCTGGTCCTTGTAGCTGGGCACGCGCTCCAGCCAGCCCAGCGGTGTCATCATCGACAGCAGCAGGTGCAGTTCGGCGTGCTCCGGGACACGCGACTGGATAAACAGGCGCGCCGATCCGGGATTGATACCGGCTGCCAGCCAGTCGATGACCATGTCCCAGACGCTCGGGGCGATAATCGCCGACGTTTTCGTATTCCGTTGTCAGCGCGTGCCAGATCGGCGACAAAGAAAAAACACTCGTATTCATGCTGGAGTTCCAGCCAGTTCTTGAGCACGCCGTGATAGTGGCCCAGATGCAATTGTCCGGTCGGACGCATGCCCGACAACACCCGATTGGTCGCGTTAGCCAAAAAGCCTCCTTGGATACCTGTTCGACAAGCCGGGGATTATAACCGCAGGCCGGCAGCAGTGACGAACCATCAATCCCGTCGCCGAGACCCAGCGCGGAGACATCACCAAGCCCCTGGCGGATGAGCTGCGGCTTGTCCCGGTACAATATCCAGCACCGTGGTTGGCTCCAGGCCGCGCGCGCCGGCATCGATCGACAAAATCCAGTGAATGATCCAGCCGCTCGCGAATCTCCATCGGCTCGGACAGGGGATTGTCCTCCCCCGGCAATACCAGGCTGGTGGTCATCAGCGGGCCGCCGAGCTCTTCCAGCAGACCACGGGCGACATTATCGGCCGGCACCCGCAGGCCGATAGTCTTGCGCTTGGGATGACGCAGGCGCCGCGGCACATCGCGACCGGCCGGCAACAGAAATGTATAGGGGCCGGGAGTCAGCGAACGCATGAGGCGGAAGGCGCTGTTATCCACCTTGGCCAGCACGCCGAGCTCGGATAAATCGGCGCAAATCAGGGTCAGATTATGCTCGATCGTCCAGCCGCCGGATGAAGCGGATACGCTCCAGCGCCTGCTTGTCGCCCGGCAGGCAGCCGATGGCATAAGAGGAATCCGTGGGATAGGCACCAATGCCGCCGTCACGCAATATTTCCGCGGCACGGCGCAGCAACCGCTTTTGCGGATTCTCGGAATTCACTTCAAAATACTGTGCCATGCCGTACCATCCGCTTGTGTATGATGATTATCGCCCATACTAACTTCGAACAACGCTGACCGATGAAATTCCTGATCGATTTTTTCCCGGTGGTGGCCTTCTTCATCGCCTTCTATGTCCCCGAGGATCGCAGCCAGGGAATCTACGTGGCAACCGCGGTCGCCATCGCCGCCAGTTTCGTCCAGGTTGCCGTGTGGTGGCTGCTGACGCGCCGGTTCGAAAAAATGCATCTTATAACACTGGGCATACTCGTGGCGCTCGGCACCGCCACCCTGCTGCTTCATGATGAACGTTTCATCAAGTGGAAACCCACCGCCGTTTACTGGCTGTTTGCCATCGTACTGCTGGGCAGCCAGTGGCTGAGCCACAAGAACATCGTCCAGCGGATGATGGAGCATGCCGTGACCCTGCCCCCCAATGCCTGGTACAACCTGAACATCAGCTGGGCCGTGTTTTTCCTGTTCAGCGGCACGGCCAACCTCTATGTCGCCTATAATTTCAGCGACGAGATCGGGTCAACTTCAAGCCGTTCGGCGTTCTGGCGACTGACCCTGCTGTTCGCGATCGGTCAGGGCTTTTATATGAACATAGACATCTCCGAAGAGGAAGAAGGTAACGACTGATGCTTTACGCGATTATAGGCGAAGACGTCACCGACAGCCTGGAAAAACGCAAGAGCGTGCGCGACAGGCACATTGCCCGCCTGCAGCAGTTACAGGACGAGGGCCGCATGATTCTGGCGGGACCAAATCCGGCCATCGACAGTGCCGATCCCGGCCCTGCCGGTTTCACCGGCAGCATTACTGATCGCGAATTCGAGTCGCTGGGAGACGCCCAGGCCTGGGCCGACGCCGATCCGTATATCGACGCCGGCGTTTATTCGCAGGTCACGGTCAAGCCCTTCAAACAGGTGTTCCCGGGGAGCTGAGATGGACCGCGCCGAAACAATACGCCAGCGCCTGCAGGCAGCCCTGGCACCCGAGCATATCGAAATTGTCGACGAATCCCACAAGCATGCCGGCCACGCCGGCGCCCGGGAAAGCGGCGGCGGTCATTTCAACGTGACGATCGTGCCGCCGAGTGCTTTCGTGATCAGTCATCGGTACAGCGCCATCGGCAGGTGTATTCGGCAGTCGATGACCTTATGCCTCACGAGATTCATGCACTCAGCATCCGGGCCCTGACACCGGAAGAACAGTAATTACAAGACATGTACGGAATAACGTGACTCGACCGTTTCTTAAGTGGCCCGGAGGTAAATACCGACTGCTCGAGCATATTCAGGCAAGTCTGGGGCCGGGCAGGAAACTGATAGAGCCGTTTGTCGGTTCGGCCGCCGTGTTTCTGAATACCGTATCGACAGCTATGTGCTCGCCGATACCAATTCCGATCTGATCGCCCTGTATGAAGACCTGCGAGATGACGGCGAAGAATTCATCGAATCCTGCGCGGCACTGTTTACACCGGACAACAATTGTCCCGCCCGTTATTACGCCCTGCGCAATGAATTCAATAACGGCGCCGGCCGCCGGCGCAAATCCAGCCTGTTTCTTTATCTCAACCGCCACGGCTATAACGGGTTGTGCCGTTATAACAGCCGTGGTGAATTCAATACGCCATTCGGCCGGATGACGCGACCCTATTTCCCGCGCCGGGAAATGCAGTCCTTTCTCGAGCGGGCCCGGCATGCCCGTTTCCGTCACGCAGGGCTTCCGGCAAACCATGCTCAATGCCCGCCGTGGCGATATCGTTTATTGTGATCCGCCGTATGCGCCACTCAGCAAAACGGCATCCTTTACCGACTACCATGCCGGCGGTTTTGACTGGCAAGACCAGGAAACGCTGGCGAAGACCGCGGCCCGGCTGGCAGCCCGCGGCGTCCGGGTCGTGATCTCCAACCACGACACACCGGCCATCCGTGACCTGTACAATGGCTACGGTGCTGAACTCAAGCGGCTCAGCGTTCGCCGCTCGATTAGCTGTAACGGTGCCAGGCGGTTGCTGGTCAGCGAAATCCTGGCTGTGTTCAACGGCAAGCAGATACCGCAATCATGACCACCCAGAGAATGAACTCATGAACACGGGAGCTACCCTTGAACTGGCTTGTGAACTCATCCGCAGGCGATCGGTGACACCGGATGATGCCGGCTGCCAGGAACTGATTAGTAATCGCCTGGGCCGTAGCGGCTGCGAGGCGGAAAATCTGCGCTTTGGCAGTGTCGACAATCTGTGGCTGACGCATGGCAGTGGCACGCCGCTGTTCGTTTTCCTGGGCCATACCGATGTCGTGCCCGCCGGCCCCGAACATCAATGGCGGACACCACCGTTTGAACCTACGGAAAAGGACGGCATGCTGTATGGCCGCGGTGCCGCCGACATGAAAGGCAGTGTTGCCGCCATGGTGATTGCCATGGAACAATTTCTTGAATCGCATCCCAATCATGAGGGTACTGTTGCCCTGCTGCTGACCAGTGACGAGGAAGGCATTGCCACTGACGGCGTACGCCGTGTCATCGAGGAACACTTCAAGCCGAATAACATCCGCATCGATTACTGCCTTGTGGGCGAACCCTCAAGTCATGACCATATCGGCGACATGGTGAAAAACGGCCGCCGTGGTTCGCTGGGTGGCAGGCTGATCGTGCATGGCACGCAGGGCCATGTCGCCTATCCGCATCTGGCCGACAATCCGTTCCACCGGGCTTCACAGGCACTGGCCACCTTGTGCGAAACGCAATGGGATCGTGGCAACCGGGATTTCCCGCCAACCTCGTTTCAGATATCCAACATCCATGCCGGTACCGGCGCCGACAATGTCATACCCGGCACCCTGGAAGTCCTTTTCAATTTTCGTTTCTCCACAGAGGTCACGGCAGACGAGCTGCAACAGCGCGTGGAAAGCCTGCTCGACAGCCACGGACTGAATTATGAAATTGAATGGCGTCTGTCAGGCCATCCGTTCCTGACGCGTGGTGACCGTCTGCTTGAGGCCATTCAGGGCGCCCTGCAGGAAATCACGGGCAGGACTGCAGAAACCTCCACTGCAGGCGGCACTTCTGACGGCCGTTTCATTGCGCCATTGGGCGCGGAAGTTATAGAGCTGGGGCCGATTAACAAGACCATTCACAAGATTGATGAATGTATTGCGGTTGACGATCTCGCGACGTTGACGAACGTTTACCGGCAACTGCTGGTAAATCTGTATACCGGCTGACTCTGTCGGTTACTACCGCTGCAGACATATGGAAGGATAACCGCGTCATGGATATCTTTGAGAAGATCGGCTATTTGTGTCTGGGGATTATTGCCCTGCTTTATATTGTGGCTCTCATTTATGGCCTGGTATCCGCCGGGCCGTTCGGTATTATGGGACTGATCGGCATCGTCGGTATCGGTGCCCTGTTAATCAAGGTCCTAAAGGAACGGATAACAAACAAGGAAGATAGTTACTACTCCAGGAACGTGGAGAAATAAGACATGCTGATGACTACACAGGATGAATTTGCCGACTACGAGATTATCCAGACCCTGGGTGTCGTCCGCGGCAACACGATTCGGGCGCGTCATATTGGCAATGATATTCTCGCCGGCCTGCGCAACCTGGTAGGCGGTGAGATTAATGAATATACCAAGATGCTCGCCGAGGCGCGGGAACAGTCTGTCGACCGAATGATTGAGGAAGCCAGGCGCCTGCAGGCCGACGGCATAGTCGCTGTACGCTTTGTGACATCACCGGTCATGCAGGGTGCAGCTGAACTGCTGGTTTATGGCACGGCGGTAAAAACTGATAAACCAGAAGTTATAATTTTAGGGAAGCTCTGAATAATTTGTCATTTCGAGTGAAGCGAGAAATCCTTATGCAGATTGTTCTTCGCCAATAGTAAAAAACACCTCCGCCGGTGAAATGACATAGGGGAATTATTCAGAGCTTCCTTAGGTATTACCTAATTTTATTCCGCCTATAAAAAAACCCCGCCGGAGCGGTTTTCACTTCATGTACTTACTCAGACAACGCGTATCTGGGTCGCAGCCATGCCTTTCTGGCCACGGACAGGCACGAATTCGACCTGCTGACCTTCCTGGAGGCTACGAAAACCGTCGCCCTGGATTTCCTTGAAATGGGCGAACAGGTCATCACCGCCATCGGTCGGGGTGATAAATCCGAAACCCTTGGAATCATTAAACCACTTCACTGTACCAGTTGCTGTATTGCTCATGTATAAACTTCCTTAAATTGTATATGTTGAATCACGGGCTACCCGCCCGCGTAGGGTGCAAGCGAATCAAGGAAGGTATATCGGAGCTCTACAACACCGCGCCAACTTTATGGACACTATGGCGCGAAATCTCTGGAAACACACTAGCCTGAAGCGACTGCGGTTTGCAGCATACTCTGTTCCCGCCAGACTGTCGAACTTTTTTAACAAGCCCGCCGCAAGGGTAGTATGACCCGGCGCATGTCCGGACGCTGGCCCGGGGCCGCCGCCCCGTGCAGGGGCAGTATTGGCCACGCAGGATCTCGGTGAACGCCCCCTGATTCGCTCCGGCTGCCCTTCTGTAAATGATAATTTTTTTTATTAAAGACTGTTGGTCGGAAGAGTTAGTAAGCACTTTCCCGGAAGAAATTTAATTTATTTATTAAAGCCTGCAATTCCGGTGGCCTGATCAGGCTGAAACGCAGCAACAGCAGGGATTTCATGGATTTCGAAAAAAGTCAAGAATCTTGTCAAAACGGGGGCTTGTTTAGGTCTTGTAGCCCCTGAAAATCAGGTTAAAACTTGATTATAGGCGCTCAAAGCCTTATTTTAACAAACAAACAGCAAATTCATTAATTCATTAGCTGTCGCGTCCTCTTGATGCGATACACTGTTTATATACCAACATGACAGGGCCCAGCACTGTTGTGATGCTGTCAACATAACGGCAGTTTGGAAGCGCCCGGGGCAATATCGACTCTTCATCATTGGGTGCTCCCTGCCCTGGCAGACGAGCCAAGCCTGCCTGACAGACATCAATCGCTGGCCAATCTGAGCATGACATTATCAAGCGGTCGGGCGTGCGGACGTCGATCGCCACGACGCCTAAAGGAGTTGACCATGAGCGCTAAACCGCAGCAATTTACCGATAACCCCGAAGAGGTACGAAGTTCCGAGTTCTACCAGGAGCAGTACGAGCAAAGCTTCGCCGAAAAATGGGATGAACTCATTGACTGGGAGGAACGTGCCAAGAGTGAAGGCCGGTTTTTTATTGACCTGCTGAAGGAACGCGGCAAACAGAAAATTCTGGATGTTGCCTGTGGCACGGGATTCCATTCCATCCGCCTGCTGGAAGAAGGTTTTAACGTCACCAGCACCGACGGCAGCCCGGAAATGCTGGCCCAGGCTTTCCGCAACGGCCGCAAGCGTAATCTGATCCTGAGCACAGTACAGGCCGACTGGCGCTGGCTGAACAAGGATATCGATGGCAAGTTCGATGCTGTCATCTGTCTAGGCAATTCCTTTACCCATCTGTTTTCAGAAAAAGACCGCCGCAAGACACTGGCCGAATTTTATGCCGCCCTGCGCCATGACGGCATACTCATTCTGGATCAGCGAAACTATGACCGAATACTGGATGAAGGTTTCTCAACCAAGCACAAGTATTATTACTGCGGCAAGGACGTCACTGCCGAACCAGAAAGCATTGATGAAACCCTGACGCGCTTCAAGTATTCGTTCCCGGATGGATCGGTGCATTACCTAAACATGTTCCCGCTACGCAAGGATTATACGCGCCGCCTGATGACGGAAGTCGGCTTCCAGCACATTGAAACCTATGGCGACTTCAAGGAAACGACTCCGGAATCTGAAAAACCGGATTTCTACGTTCATGTCGCTGAAAAGACCTACGAACCCGAAGAGGAATAAGGATCCAATCTGATTATGAGTCAATACCAGGACGAAGCAACCAAGACCGCTCAGGAATACTACAACAGCGAGGATGCTGATAATTTTTATTACCATGTCTGGGGCGGCGAAGATATTCATGTCGGTTTATACAAATCCGAAGACGAGCCGATCCGTGATGCCAGCCGACGCACGGTCGAGCACATGGCTAACAAACTCACCGGCCTGAACAAGGAGTCAAAAGTACTCGATGTTGGCGCCGGTTACGGCGGTTCCATGCGTTATCTCGCCAAGCGCTTTGGCTGCCATTGCGTTGCACTGAATCTGAGCGAGGTTGAGAATGAGCGTGATCGCGAGATGAACAGGGAACAGGGTCTTGCCGATCTGATCGATGTTGTTGACGCCAGCTTCGAGAATGTCGATTATCCGGACAACACGTTTGATTTTGTCTGGTCACAGGATGCCATTCTGCACAGCGACCATCGTGAAAAAGTACTCGAGGAAGTCGCACGTGTACTCAAGCCCGGTGGTGAATTTATCATGACCGACCCCATGCAGGCCGATGATTGTCCCGAGGGCGTTCTTGAGCCGATTCTGAACCGTATTCATCTAAGCAGTCTTGGCTCACCAGGCTTTTATATCGAAACGTCGAAGAAACTGGGCATGGAAGATCTCGGCTTTGAGGATCACACCGACCAGCTGACACGGCATTATTCCCGTGTTTACCAGACCCTGACCGAACGCGAGGACGAGCTGGCAGATAAAATCGTCAGCCGTGATTACATTGAACGCATGAAGCAGGGTCTGCAGCACTGGATAGAACGGTGGCAAAAGCGGTTACCTTGCCTGGGGTATTTTCCACTTCCGCAAGTCCCAGTAACAGGCAATGCGAAGCATTCCTCGTCCCTTCTCCCCCTGGGAGAAGAAAGGATGAGGGCCCATAACCGATAGTGCGTAGCACACCTTGTCTTCTCTCCCTCTGGGAAAGAGAAGAGTGAGGGCCATAACAAATAGTGCGCCAGCACACCCTGTCCCTTCTCCCTCTCGGAAAGAGAAAGAGTGAGGGCCATAACAAATAGTGCGCCAGCACACCCTGTCTTCTCTCCCTCTGGGAGAGAGAAGAGTGAGGGCATAACCAACAGCGCGTAGCACACCCTGTCCTCTATAAAGCCCGCTCTAATGAGCGGGCTTTTTATTTATACGCCTCATCCAGCACTTACCTTTCCCTGCCGGGGACAATAAAATAGCGGCCTCTGCAACAGCACCCGGTCCGGTTCCGGATCAACGCAGCACAAGGACAGCGACGGCAACCGATCAATTTCCATCAGAAACCTGGGCAAAACCTACGCCGCGGGACTGCAACGGCACTGAAAAACATCAACCTGGATATACACCACGGCGAAATATTCGCCTTGCTGGGACCGAACGGTGCCGGCAAAACAACATTAATCAGCATAATCTGCGGTATCGTCAATCCCGGACCGGGTACTGTCACGGCCGCCGGATATGACATCATCAGGGGGTACTGTCACGGCCGCCGGATATGACATCGTCAGGGACTTTCGTGCGGCAAGGTCCTGGATCTGACTGGTACCGCAGGAAACCGTCCACTCGATTCGTTCGAGAAGCGCCTCGGCGATGAAAAATTTCAGCCGCGGCCTGTTCCGCAAGCCGCCGAATCCTGGCTATATCGAAAAGCTGTTACGCGACCTGTCACTCTGGGAAAAACGCCACGCAAAGATCATGACACTGCCAGGGGGCATGAAACGCCGGGTCGATGATCGTCGCCAAGGCCCTGTCGCATGAACCCGAGATCCTGTTCCTGGATGAACCAACCGCCGGCGTCGACGTGGAACTGCGCCGCGAGATGTGGGAAATGGTCCGCGGATTACGCTGACAACGGCGTTACCATCATCCTCACTACCCATTACATCGAAGAAGCCGAGGAGATGGCAGACCGCATCGGGGTTATCAACAGGGGCGAAGATCATCGTTATTGAGGACAAGGCCGTGCTAATGGAAAGGCTCGGCAAAAAACAGCTGGTCCTGCACCTGCAGAATCCGCTGGACAGTATACCGGCAGACCTTGGCACAGTATACCGGTACTCCGCCGGCTACCCGCTGGAATTATCCGCTGATGGTAATGAACTGATCAACACCTTCTGATGCCCAGCATGAGCATACCGGCATTCGCCGCATCGATGCGTCGCATTAACGAACACCGTGTCGACTTTAAAGACCTGCGCTCCAGGGTAAGCTCCCTTGAGGAAATTTTCGTCAGCCTGGTGAAGGAAAACGCATGAACCTTTATGCCATACGTGCAATTTATCATTTCGAGATGGCGCGGACAGGCCGCACCCTGATGCAGTAGTATCTGCATCGCCGGTCCTGCTCACGATTCACTCTATTTCATTGTCTTCGGTGCCGCCATCGGTTCACGCATGGGTGAAATTGACGGGATCAGTTACGGTGCCCTTCATCATCCCGGTGGCTTCTATGCTGCCGTCACTCCTAAGCGAAAGTATTTCCAACGCCCTCTTTCGGCATCTATATGCCGAGGTTCTCCGGGACAATATACGAAGTGCTCTCCGCGCCTGCTCCATACATCGAGGTTGTAACCGGCTATGTTGGCGCTGGCGGCTGACAAAAATCGGTCATCCTGGGACTGCTGATACTGGTAACGGCGCGGCTTTTTGTCGATTACGAGATTGCACACCCGTTATGGATGCTCGGTTTTCTCGTGCTGACTGCAGTCACCTTCAGTCTGTTTGGCTTTATCATCGGTGTCTGGGCAGATGGTTTTGAAAAGCTGCAGATCGTACCGCTGATGATTGTAACCCCGCTGACGTTTCTTGGCGGCAGCTTTTATTCCATTAGCATGCTGCCACCGCTGTGGCAGAAAATCACCCTGTTCAATCCCGTGGTTTATCTAATCAGTGGTTTACGGTGGAGTTTCTATGGCGTCTCCGATGTTAACGTACTGATCAGTACCGGTATGACGTTTATATTCCTGGTTATCTGTCTCATAACTGTCTGGTGGATATTCAGGACGGGCTACCGTATCAAGACCTGATCCTTCTTCAGATAAGGCTGATCCTTTACAATCCGCCAGCAGAGCCGTTTATACTGAGACACATAATTACCTGATAACGCATATTCGCCAGTCAGATCATATGGCCAAGTCGCGTCGCACCAAATCCCGCAATCAATCCTCGCAGCGTACATCTGGCAGCGGCAGACCAGCCGGATTAGCTCCGGACTGGTGGATTGTCGTCCTGGCCGGTCTCGGCATGATAATAACCGGCTACCTGACCGGTGTTGCCTGGTCAGGGCGCCGAGGTCGCGTTCTGCAGTGCGGGTTCCAGGCTTGCGACATCGTCCAGCAGAGCCACTGGTCAACAGTATTGGGGATACCGGTCGCACTGTGGGGCTTTGCCGTTTACGCACTGATTGCGCTGTTTGCGGGGCTGATGAAACCGCGCCTGACGCGCTGGAAACGACTCTGGTATGTCTCACTGCTGGGGCTGACTGTCAGTGTATACCTGACCATAGTCGGTATCGTCGCACTGGATGCCGTCTGCATCTGGTGTCTGGCCTCACTGGCCACCATGACTGCCATTTTTGTTTGTGTCTGCCTGCGCCGGCCGTCATCGGCTCCCGGCGTACCGTGGCCTCAGTGGGCATTCCGCAGCGGCATTGTCGTTGTCATAACAATAGTCCTGCTGCACATTTACTACAGCGGACTGTTTCAGCCTCCCGAGGATCCGAAACTCAAGGCATTGGCCATGCACCTGGAAGAAACCGATGCCAAATTCTACGGTGCCTACTGGTGTCCTAATTGTCAGGATCAAAAAGAATTGTTCGGTACCTCGGCCGATCGCCTGCCTTATATCGAATGTACACCCGACGGGCGCAATGGCGTCATGGCATTCGTTTGTGTCGTGAAGGATATTCAGGGTTATCCGACCTGGATTATCGATGGCCAGCGTTATCGGGGAGTACTGCAACCACAGGAACTGGCGCGGTACTCGGATTTCGAGTGGGACAGGGATTATTCCAGCGAGGACGACTAAGCCGGGCCATCATTAACTTAAACATTCAGCAACTTTCCTGATCCGGACAGTGACGGCGCTCGATCTGGATGGTCACATGGTCGATATCGAAATGTGACTTCACATAGGCACGGGCATCCCGTAGTACACCATCGGCATCGGCCTGTTCGGTGACCGTGGCATGCATGGTCAGAAAAAATGGTTTGTCCGGTGTCAGTGCCCAGGCGTGGATATGATGAACATCGACGATATCCGCAACGGCCGCGGGCAGTTCCCTCTGCAGCCGGTTCTGATCAAACCCCGGTGGTATGCCCTCCAGTAAAACATGCCCGGTTTCTCGCAGCAGCCTGTAGGCGGTGCGCAGAATCAATAAAGCAACAAGAATCGATAACAACGGATCGGCTGCCAGCCAGCCGGTGAACAGAATGATAACGGCAGCAGTCACGGCGCCTACCGAACCAAGCAGGTCCGCCAGCACATGCGCGGCAGCCGCACGAACATTCACGTTCTGGCCGCGGTGCAGAATCATGAACACCACAACATTGGCGCCAAGACCAATAACACCCGATCAGCAGCATCATTTCCGCCTGGATCGGCAGCGGCTCCAGCAGACGCTGAATCGCCTCGACCACGATCCAGACGGTCAGCAGTAATAACGTAAAGCCGTTGATGAATGCCGCCAGTGTCTGTTGACGCCGATAACCGAAACTGTGCATTTCGCTTGCCGGCGCCCGGGCCCGCCACGCCGCCCACAAGGCGAGCGCCAGCGCGGCGGCATCCGTTGCCATATGCGCGGCATCGGCCAGCAGCGCCAGCGATCCCGACAGCAGCCCGCCAACGACCTCCACCACCATGAACGTCAAAGTGATGGCAAATGCTGCGATCAGCAGACGGCTGTCCCGGGCATTACTATGCGTCATGATTCTCCGGTTCGTGATGCGCAAGCCGGTACAGTGCCGGCAGTACCAGCAGCGTCAGCAGTGTCGAGGAAATAATGCCGCCGATAACCACGGTTGCCAGCGGCCGCTGTACCTCGGCCCCGACGCCGGTATTGAACGCCATCGGCACAAAACCGAGACTGGCGACCAAAGCGGTCATCAGCACCGGGCGCAGCCGCGTCAGAGCGCCATCGACAATCGCTTCTTCCAGCGGCAAGCCCTCGCGCCAGCGCTCGCGGATAAAAGATAGCATGACCAGCCCGTTCAGCACCGCCACGCCGGACAGGGCGATAAATCCCACGCCGGCCGAAATGGACAGCGGGATGTCGCGCAGCCACAGCGACAGCACCCCGCCGGTCAGTGCCAGTGGCACACCGGTGAATACTAGCAGCGCGTCGCGCAGGCTGCCGAACGCCGCCAGCAGCAGCGCCAGAATCATCAACAGCGCCATTGGCACGACGATTTGCAGCCGCTGGGCGGCGGAAATCAGCTGTTCGAAACTGCCGCCGTAGTCAATCCAGTAACCGGCCGGCAAATCGATTTCATGGCGGACCTGTGCCTGCAGTTCATCGACAAACGAGGCCAGATCGCGGCCGCGCACATTGGCGGAAACGAATACCCGCCGCTTGCTGTTCTCGCGACTGATCTGGCTCGGCCCCTCGATTTGCCGGACTTCGGCGACCTCGCCCAGCGGGATGTAATCGACGCCGGCGGAAGTAGTATCGTAAGCCACGTTGCGGAACGGTTCGTCAGGGTTCGCCTCATGTGCCGGCAGCGGCACCGGCAACCGGCTGATAACATCCGGGTCGCTGCGCAGCAGCTCCGGCAGGCGCACCACCAGCAGGAAGCGGCGGTCGCCCTCGAAAATCAGCCCGGCCTCGCGGCCGCCGAAGGCGATCTGCAGGCTGTCCTGCAGGTCGGCCACGTTCAGCCCGTAACGTTGCAGAATGGCACGCTTCGGCTCGACGCTCAGGGTCTGCAGACCGGTGACCTGTTCCATGCGCACGTCGGCGGCGCCCGGTACCTCACGGGTCAGGGCTTCGATCCGGCCGGCCAATTCCACCAGCTGATCGAACTCATCGCCGTAGACCTCGATCGCCACATCGGCACGGACGCCGGAGATCAGTTCATTGAAGCGCATCTCGATCGGCTGGGTGAATTCGTATTGGTTGCCGGGAATTTTTTCCACTTCGGTTTCGAGCTCGGAAACCAACTGTTCCTTGGGCTTGTCCGGATCAGGCCACTGTGCTCGCGGTTTGAGGATGATAAAGGTATCGGCGACATTCGGCGGCATCGGATCGGTGGCCACATCCGGGGTGCCGATCTTGCTGAACACACGCTCGACTTCCGGAAACCCACTGACCGTCATCTCTACGGTTTCCTGCATGTCGATGGATTGTTGCAGACCGGTTCCCGTAACCCGCAGGGCATGCATGGCGATATCGCCTTCATCCAGCTTGGGTACGAACACCGCGCCCATCTGGCCGGCCAGCAGGCCACACAGTACAACCAGTACGGCAGCCGATGTAACCACCGGCCAGCGTGCGGCCAGACAAGCCTGCAGAACCGGCCGGTAGATCGCGCGTGCGCCGCGCATCAGCCAGTTTTCCCTGTGGCTCACCCGGCCGCCGAGCAACAGGGCGACTGCGGCGGGAACAAATGTCAGGGCCAGTACCAGCGCCGCACCCAGTGCCATCATCACCGTCAGCGCCATGGGCTGGAACATCTTCGCCTCCACGCCGCTGAGGGCGAAGATCGGCACATAGACGATCATGATGATGAATACGCCAAAGGTCGCCGGGCGAATGACTTCCTGGCTCGCCTGAACGACGATCGCCAGGCGTTCGCCGTAGCTCAATTGTTGTGCGGATTTCTGCGCCTCGCCCAGTCGCCGGACACAGTTTTCGACGACGATCACCGCCCCGTCGACGATCAGGCCGAAATCCAGTGCACCCAGACTCATTAAATTGGCGCTGACCCGGTTGCTGACCATGCCGGTGATGGTGAACAGCATGGACAACGGTAATGACCGAAGCCGTAATCAGCGCCGCACGGATATTGCCCAGCAACACCAGCAGCACGGCAATGACCAGCATGGCACCCTCGAACAGGTTCTTGCTGACGGTCTCGATGGTCTTGTCGACCAGACCGGTACGGTCATACACCGCCCGCGCGACAATCCCCTCCGGCAGCGAGCGGTTGATGCTTTCCAGTCGTTTCACGGTTGCAGCGGCGACGGTGCGGCTGTTCTCACCAATGAGCATCATCGCCGTACCAAGCACGATCTCCTCGCCTGCCTGCGTAGCGGCGCCGGTACGCAGCGGCTTGCCGAAATCGACCGTAGCGATATCGCCAACCGTGATCACCACGCCGTCGCGTTCGGCCACAATAATTTTACGGATTTCATCCAGTGTCTGTACCCGGCCCGGCATTCGGATCAGGTATTGCGCGCCGGAACGTTCGAGATAACCGGCGCCGGCGTTGGCGTTGTTTGCCTTCCAGCGCGGAGATGATGTCTTCCAGGCTGAATGTCCAGCTTCGCGCATCAGCCGGCGCCGGATCCGGCATCACCTGGTACTGGCGCTCGTAACCGCCGCTGGTATTGACCTCGGTGACGCCGTCCACCTGCAACAATTGCGGCTGGTACCCTCCAGTCCTGGATTGCGCGCAGAGTCCATCGGCGTGATCTGCGCCGAGCCGTTCTGCTTGCGCGCCGGCGCTCGGCCTCCACCAGCGTACATGGAAGATTTCGCCCAGACCGGTCGCAATCGGCCCGCATGGCCGGTCTGCACGGTTTCCGGCGGGTCAACTTCGACGCAACTGCCTGCAGCCGCTCGGCTCGATCTGCTCGCGGGCGAAACAGATATCCGCGCCAGATCTCTCGAACACCACCGGCGACCTGCGACAGACCCGTAGCGCGACAGCGAGCGCGCGCAAGTCCAGCTTCGGCAGCCCCTGCAGGTGCCAGCTCGATCGGATAGGTGATTGCCGTTCGGCCTCGATCGGCGAATAGCCGGGCGCCTCGGTGTTGATCTGCACCTGGACATTGGTAATGTCCGGCACGGCATCGATCGGCAGGCGCTGGTAGTTGTAAATCCCCAGCCCGGCCATGATCGCCACTGCCAGCATGATCAGCCAGCGCTGGGCAATGGCAAATTCTATGATTTTGTTCATGGCAGACGCACCTCAGAACGGAATGCCGAAATGCCGCAGCAGTGCGAGCATCACGCCATAGGCGGCCAGCAGATGAAGAAATGTCCGCCGATATCAGCGTTAAAACGGTAACCAGGAAGGTGATGCCAGAAACCAGCGATGAACAGCCAGATCTCCGGCGATAACGCCGATCCGAGGATCCACTGCCGTTAGCGTTAATTGATCAATAAACGGGAAAA
>JAXHLY010000012.1:0-26410 GCA_034521715.1 Gammaproteobacteria bacterium | reverse complement strand
GGAGAACTGCGTCAGCCAGGATCGTATCAAGCAATCGAATTGGCCGTAAGACGCTAACAAAAGGCCACCCCATGATCCGGCCGGCGGGGGGGAGGAGTTAGAGTTTGTCATTTTTTTTTTTTTTTTTTTTTTTTTTTTTTTTTTTTTTTTTTTTTTTTTTTTTTTTTTTGGTCACTATTTTGGCCGTGCAGTCACTATTTTGGTGACTTTTGGCCGTTCACTCCGTTCAGGCTTATTCACAGCCTGCCCAGTGGTCTCGGCCCCGGACTCAGAATACAGTGGTGAAAATTATCTGAAACGGCATCGGTGGTCAAAAAGGAGGATTCAGACAGTCTCACCACAGATCGACATCTCTAGCCGGTACCCTGCCGCCGTACAGCACCAGAAGATTTTACAGAATGCCAGGCGACCTGGCCGCGATCACCTTCGGCGTAGGCGCTGGTGGATGGCGGCCGCTGCGAGGTTAACCCGGCATGGACACCGCCGTGAAGGCCTGAGCCGGGGCAGCCGGGAGGTGGCGGGACTCGATCGGGCAAGCACTAGATTAGTGTGACTCTGGCCCCCTCCTGCCGGATCTCCTGATCAGGCGCTGCGCAGCGCATGGATTGAGCCGGCGGTCGCGGATCAGCCGGCCATCGAGAAACAGGTACTGGCGATCGGCCTGACTGACGCGCCGCTGCGGCCTGATCCCCTGGCCACGCCATGCAGGCGCATGGCACCGTCGGTCTCGTCGACCAGGCAGGCGGCACCGGTGAATGTGCTGCCGAATATCCGGCCGATGCGATCCCGCCATGCTGCTGGCAGCGCCGATACTGAAGACAGCGCGGCCGTTATGCCCCAGGCGTACGCCGAGGCCCGGACGTGACCAGGCTCAGCGACTTCACCAGTTCAACGATATGCAGGAATTCGGTCTGTTCGGTACGCCAGGAACTGGCGCCGCGCCGGCATATTGCGGAAGAACAGATCGCGCACTTCAATGCTGGTGCCTGCCGGATGCGATGCCGGTGCCGGCGGTGCGACCGGCTGCCCCGGCTCGGCCCCGTACTCAGCGGGCGGGTTGATTCCCATGCCGGGAGCTGATCCTGAGCCTGGCAACGGCGGCAATACTGGCCAGCGCCTCGCCGCGAAAGCCCAGACTCGTGATCGCGGCCAGGTCGTCGACATTGTGAATCTTGCTGGTGCTGTGCGGGGTGATCGCCAGCGGCAGGTCCTCCGGATGAACGCCGTCACCATCATCGCGTACGCGTATCAGCCGGCTGCCGGCGGCCTCGATGTCGATCTGTATGCGGCCGGCGCCGGCATCGAGACTGTTCTCGATCAGCTCCTTGACCACCGATGCCGGCCGTTCGATGACTTCACCGGCTGCTATCTGGCTGGCGAGGACACTGGGCAGGCTGTGAATGCGTCCTGGATCGGGAATCACGGGCATGGGGGACATCATAATGCACGCTGAAGATAGCGTGAATTATCGAATTCATCGTCATTCCTGCGTAACAGGCACTTACACGAAGAAGGTAAGAGATTTCTCCGCTACGCTCGAAATGACAAACTCTAACTATCCCCGCCCGGCGGGATAATCAGCACCTGGCCGACCTTGATCTTATCAGTCTTCAGGCCATTCGATTGCTTGATGCGATCCTGGCTGACGCGGTACTGCTGGGCGATGGTGGACAGCGTATCGCCGCGGCTGATGATATGTTTTTTCATCCTGTCGCGCGCTGCCAGCAACGTGCCTTCGGGTGCATGTACATCAAAATAATCCTGCAGGCCATGCCAGCAGGGCACCTGGCTAGGCGTTCCTGATGAACCTTGTCGCGCAGTTTGCGCTCTTCGTCCGGATTGGAAATGAAAGCGGCTTCCACCAGTACCGAGGGTATATCCGGCGCCTTCAGTACCAGAAAACCGGCAGACTGCACATCGCGCCGATGTACCTTGCCGGTCCGGGACAGGCCGTTGATAAGGCGTTCGGCAACATCGATACTCACCTCCAGTGTGCCGGTCTGGGACAGATCCAGCAGCACGGATTTAAGCACATCGTCTTTGTCTTCGAGGCTGACACCACCGATCAGATCCGAGGCGTTTTCCTGTTCGGCCAGCCATCGTGCCGCTTCACTGCTGGCACCGCGTTTTGACAATACATAAACCGAGGAGCCATGCACACGCCGATCACGGAATGCGTCGGCATGCAGGGAGATAAACAGGTCCGCCTGATGTTCGCGGGCGATCTCGATCCGCCGCCGCAACGGCAGGAAGTAATCGCCGTCCCGGGTAAGCACCGCGCGCATACCCGACCGCCTGTTCACCTTGTCGGCCGAGGCGGCGCTGGCGATCTCCATGACGACTTCCTTTTCCTGCGTGCCACGCGAACCGATCGCGCCGGGATCCTCGCCACCATGACCGGCATCTATGGCGACGATCACATCGCGCAGGCTGCCGGCTGCGCTGCGGTGAACAGACTTGGCCGGCGACTGGCGGCCTGCCGATGCTCTTCTGTCGCGTCGGGCGGGAACACGTCGATCACCAAGCGGTGGCCGTAACGTTCATTCGGCTGCAGCAGACAGCCTTGCCGGTAACACTCCCGCTTCAGGTCGAGATACGACCCGGCAGGCCTTGACCCGCGCCTGACGCGGGGCGCTGCGCAGACCCTTTCGAGAATAGTCGATCATCGCCACCCGGCTGCGCCGGGTCGCGGTTCCGGAGCGCGCCTCCTTCATGTCGATGACGCAGCCGCTCGGGATTATCCAGCTGCAGGATTTCATGTTCCACCGGCGCGGCGAGATCAAAGACAACACGGGTATTGTCCGGCGCCGCCCAGATACGCACGCCCTTGACCTGCGCCTGTGCCGGCAGGGGCCCGGCGAGGGTCAAGAACGACAGACTGAGAGTACCGAGAGCGCGCATACCCGGCACTGGCCGTCCGAGGATGGCGTCTCCTTCTATCCACCGTCATACTGGCTATGTTCAAGTTTTCTGAAGATATTTTCCATACCTTCTTGTTTTGATTATAGTATCAATTAAACAGGACGCGAATGACAAGCCCGCTGGCAGCCCGGATCGGGGCCGGGCTCATGCTGGAAAATCCAGTGAATTCAGCAGGCTGGCGCCGACGTGTCGGTGGCGCCTGTCGATCCATATCCGCGGCCGGCTTCCTACCGGCAACGTGCCCATGGCAAACGGCGATATCGGCCGCCGGCAGCAGACCGCCGGCCTGTTCCGGCCACTCGATCAGGTAGCACGCGCTCTCGCCCGTCCAGGTCGTCCCGGAAACCCAGCATCTCCAGCGCATCCAGGCGTCTTCCAGCCGATACAGATCGAAGTGATGGAGTCGGCCGGCCGCCGGCCTGACATAGGCTCCACCGAGGGTATAGGCTGCGGCTCTTTGACGAGCGCCGGCGATGCCGCTGGCTGCGCAGAAAGCCGCGAACCAGCGTCGGTCTTGCCGCTGCCCAGCGGGCCGCGCAGACCGGATCAGCGCGGCGCCCGGCCAGCAGCCTTCGCCATGCGCCGCCCCCAGCCGTACCGTCGGCCCCGGCTGTCGCTCAGCGTGACATCCATGCTGTCGTGGCTGCCCACCGAACTGACCGGGATCGACCAGCCGGCGCAGCTCGGCGTGCAGGTCCGCGTGGCCAGCAGGCCGCGCTCGCCACCGGCCGCGGCCTCATCCGCGGCGGCGGCATGCAGGCACACGCCGAGCTCCGCGACCTGCGCCAGGTCCAGCCCCAGTGCCTCGCGCTGCGCCAGCAGACCGGCCAGCACGCCGGTCAGCACATCCCCCATGCCGCCCGCTGGCCATGCCCGGGTTGCCGTCACTGCACAGCGCCGGTACCGAGGCCGCCGTGCCGATCAGCGTGCCGCTGCCCTTGAGCACGACGCCGCCACCGAAACGTCCGACCAGTGCATTCCACGGCCACCAGGCGATCGGACTGGATATCCGGCGGTCGGTGGTCGCCAGGCAGCCCCGCAGCCTCGCCCGGGTGCGGTGTCGGTATGCCGAGTCGTCGCCGGCGCGCCGGTTCGCCCGCCGGCAGGGTTCGAGGCGTCGGCATCAACCACCAGCGGCAATTGCGTTATCCAGCACCGCGCCGAGCGACCGCGTGCCCCATCTCGCCCTGCCCCAGTCCCGGACCGATGGCGACCACGCTGGCACGCTCCAGCAGCGCGGCCAGATCCGCGGGTTCACGGACACCATGGACCATCAGTTCGGGCCGCTGCTGGGCGATCACGGCGGCATGTGCCGGGCGGCGTCGCCACCGACAGCCAGGCCGCCGCCCATCGCGTCCGGCTCTCGCCGGCCATGCGCGCGGCGCCGGCGAAACCCCGGTCACCGCCGACGATCAGTACGTGGCCGAAGTGGCCCTCGCGGGCCGCTGTCGGCGCGGCGCGGCGGCAGCCAGCCGCCGACAGGACGCCGAGAGTCCGGATGCGCAGTCGCCGCCGGACGACAGGCCATTCGATAGACGGCCGCCGGGACCGCCGAGATCGGCGTAACGGCAACCGGCCCGCGCAGGCGCGGCCGTCACCGGTGAACAGCCCCGCCTTCAGGCCGATGAAGCTCATGGTCAAGGAAGCCTCGACGGCGATCCCGAGTATACGGCCGCTGTCGGCATGCAGGCCCGACGGGATATCGACCGCCACCCACGGGCACGTCAACTGGCGTTCACCGCCTCAATCCACGCGGCCAGTTCGCCGCTCACTTCCCGAAATCCAGGCCGGTCCCCGAGCATCGCATCGACGATCACGTCACCGACCGGCCATGTCCACCGGGCGCCGGACGTGCCGCGCCGCAACGCCGGCGGCCACCGCCTTGTCCCAGGCAATGCGCGCATCCCCCTTGAGGCTGTCCGGATCGCCATGCAGCGACAGCCGGACCGCTCCACCCGGCTTGCGCTGCGCCAGCCGTGCGCATCACGAAGCCATCACCGCCATTGTTGCCGCCACCGACAGACACCGTCAGCCTGGCGTTATCGTCGAGGTCCTCGCAAACGGCGGCATAGGCGGCGGCACCGGCACGTTCCATGAGCTGGCTGCCGGGAATGCCATGGTCCTCAATGGCACGGCGGTCCAGTTCGCGGACATCGGCGGCCCGGTATAACGCCGCCGGCAGTGCCGGCTGGTAATGACTGCAGCTGGTCATGGTTTTCAGGCCCTGAAAAAATGCTCGCGGTAAAATTTCAGTTCATTAATCGAATCACGCACATCATCCAGCGCCAGGTGCGCGGACTCCTTTTCAAACTGTTCGGCCTCCGGGGCCCAGCGCTTGTACAGTTCCTTGACGGTACTGACATCGAGATTGCGGTAATGAAAATAGCGTTCGAGCTCCGGCATCAGCCGATACATAAAGCGCCGGTCCTGGCAGATGCTGTTCCCGCACATGGGCGAAATATTCGGCGGCACATACCCGCTGACAAATTCCAGGGTCAGGCGCTCGGCATCAGCGGTGGTATACCGGCTGTTGCGCACACGTTCGGTCAGCCCGGATCCGGCATGCTGGGTGGTATTCCATTCATCCATGCCGTCGAGAATATCGTTCACTCTGGTGGATGGCTATCACCGGCCCTTCGGCGATCACTTCCAGCTGGCCGTTGGTAATGATTGTCGCAATTTCAATGATATAATCATTGGCCGTATCGAGCCCGGTCATTTCCAGATCGATCCAGATCAGATTATCCTTGTCCTGTATCATGAGCCTGTCGCCTGCAATCACTTTTGTTGAATAACTCCGTCTTGCTCATGTTAATCTAAGTGATGGAAAACTGTCGCCCGTATAACGGATTTTTTTCGCAATCAGGACTCTAAATCCGCATGACCGCCAATCCCTGGACTTACCTGTTTCTCGTCGCCGTGTTCGGCAGCCTGGTCATACACTGGCTACTGGGCCGGCGGCATATTCGTTACATTGCAGCCCACCGGGGCCAGGTACCGGATGCCTTTGCCGATCGCATCCCCCTGGACGATCACCAGAAGGCCGCCGACTATACCCGCGCCAAGGTGCGACTGCGACTGGTCGAATATGTGGTCTCGGTCGTGCTGTTGCTGATATGGACATTCGGCGGCGGACTCGACCTGCTCGACGCCACCTGGCGCAGCACCGGTCTGGGACCGCTGTGGCTGGGTGTCGGCTTCATGCTCAGTGCCTTTGCCATCATGGCACTGCTGGATCTGCCGCTCGATGCCTACCGTACCTTCGTAATGGAACAGCGTTTCGGTTTTAACAAGATGACGGCGGGGACTTTTATAGCCGACATCATCAAGAATACTATCGTATTCCTGATTATCGGCACGCCGCTGCTGGCAGTCGTGTTGTGGATCATGCAGAACACCGGCAACTGGTGGTGGCTATATGTATGGCTCACCTGGATGGGCTTCAGCCTTGTCATGATGTGGGCCTATCCCGCCTTTATCGCGCCGCTGTTCAATAAATTCCGGCCACTGGAAGACGAAGCCCTGCGCGATCGCATTGTGCGCCTGCTGGATCGCAACGGTTTTGAAAGCAACGGGATTTTCGTCATGGACGGCTCGGCGCGATCAACCCACGGTAACGCCTATTTCACCGGTCTGGGATCCAACAAGCGCATCGTCTTCTTCGATACGCTGCTGGACGAATTATCCCACGAAGAAATCGAGGCCGTACTCGCTCACGAACTGGGTCATTTCAAGTGCCGGCATATTGCCAAGCGCATGACCCTGCTTGGCATAATCAGCCTGGCAGGCCTGGCCCTGCTGGGCTGGGTGATTGATGCCGGCTGGTTTTATTCAGGACTGGGCATCGATATACCCTCGACCCATATGGCCCTGACATTGTTCATGATGATCGCGCCGGTATTCATGTTCTATCTGCAGCCGCTGTTTTCCCACATATCAAGACAGCATGAGTTCGAGGCCGATGACTTTGCTGCCGGACAGGCACATACGAAGAATCTTGTCCAGGCATTGGTCAAGCTCTATAAGGGCAATGCCAATACCCTGACACCGGATCCGCTGTATTCGGCGTTCCATGATTCACATCCGCCGGCGCCAATACGTATCGCGCATCTGAATTCACTGTCCGCCTGAGCAGTAAGGGCCGGTGTGATGGATCAGCAGGGATTGCCGACGATGACATCGGACCAGGTCATCATTATTGCAATCATGGCAGTCACCGTCGGCCTGTTTGTGTGGGGCCGCTGGCGCCATGACATTGTGGCGGCCGCGGCATTGCTGGCCTGTGTCCTGACCGGCCTGATACCCGCCGAGCGGGCCTTCACGGGCTTCGGTCACCCGGCCGTGATTACGGTCGCCTGTGTACTGATCCTGAGCCACGCGCTGCAGGCTTCCGGCGCCGTCGATGCCGTTACCCGGCGGTTCCTGCCGGACTCGACCGGTCCGTTTTTCACCACCCTCATACTGACCGTGCTGGCGACCGTGCTGTCTGCCTTCATGAATAATGTCGGCGCACTGGCCCTGCTGCTGCCGGTCGCCCTGCACGTGGCGGCGAAACAGGATATCCCGCCTGGCAAGGTGCTGATGCCGGTAGCGTTCGGCTCCATTCTCGGCGGTATGACCACGCTCATCGGCACGCCGCCGAACCTGATCGTATCCGGCTTCCGCGCTGAAACCGGCAGTGCCAGTTTCGGCATGTTCGATTTCACGCCGGTAGGAGCAGTTGTCGCCGGTACCGGGCTGGTATTGATCGCGTTACTCGGCCGGCGGCTGATCCCGACGCGCAAGCGGGCCGACGTTGAAGGTTTCAAGACCGGAACCTACCTGACCGAAGCGCGCGTCCCCGAAGGCAGCAAGGCTATCGGCATGAGTCTCCAGGAAATCGAAGCGGCGCTGGAAGACGCCGATGCGCAGGTCGTCGGCCTGATCCGCGACGAAACCCGCCTGCCGGGGCCGACACCGGGCAGGCGGGTCAGAGAACGGCGACATTCTTATTATCGAGGCCGAACCGGAGGCGCTGGCCTCGGTACTGTCGAGTCTTGATGTCAAACTCGAGGCCAATATCAGCGAAGCGGAAAAAGAGGAACAGCCGGATACCGATAATACAGATACTAATCAATCCGGGGATGACGGTGATGATGAAAGTCAGGCCATCGAGTCCGACGAGATACAACTGACTGAACTGGCCGTCATGCCCGATGCCCGGTTACAGGGGCATTCCATCAGTGATATCCAGCTGCGCAGCCGTTACGGTATTAACCTTCTCGCCATCTCGCGTCAGGGCGAACGGTCCATCAACCGCCTGCGCACCACCGCCATTGATGCCGGAGACGTGTTGCTGATGCAGGGAACGGCGGAAGCGATTGCCGAATTCGCCGCGCAGTTCGGCTGCGTGCCGCTGGCCGAGCGCGAACTGCGTATTCCCGACAGGCGGCGCGCACTGACGACCATCGGGATTATGATAATCGCCGTTGCCGGTGCCGCCTTTGGCCTGCTGCCCGCCGCAATCGCCTTTGCCAGCGGCGTGGTGGTGGCCCTGTTCACACGCGTACTGTCACCGCGCACGGTTTATGACGCGGTTGACTGGCCCGTGATCATCCTGCTGGGGGCATTGATACCGGTCGCCGGGGCCATGGCGACCACCGGTCTGGCGGATCTGCTGGCGGAATGGCTGCTGTACGATATCGCCCGTGGCAACGCGATTGCGGCTTTGGCGCTTATCCTGATCGTGACCATGACGCTGTCCGACTTCATGAACAATGCCGCCACGGCGGCCGTGATGTGCCCGATCGCGATCAGCACGGCTGCCGCACTCGGCGCCAGCGCCGATCCGTTTCTCATGGCGGTGGCCGTTGGCGCATCGTGCGCCTTCCTGACACCGATCGGTCACCAAAACAACACCCTGATCCTGGGACCCGGCGGTTTCCGTTTCGGGGATTACTGGCGACTGGGCCTGCCACTGGAGATCGCCGTTGTCATCACCGGCGTGCCCATGATCCTGTACATCTGGCCGCTGACCTGATCCCGGCAATCAGGCCGTCAGTATTTCAGCGGTTTCAGGATGAATCAGCGTCTCGTTCAGGCTGACCAGATCGGCATCAAAGGCATAAACGAGGCGCAGATAATAGGCTTCACTGACCGTGATATTTTTCTCGGCGGCAAACCTGACTATCTCGGATGGATCCTGTTTTATGGTGTGCAGGTCCATTACCTGCAACAGGCTCAGTGCCTCCAGATATCGCCCATCATACCCATCGCCGTCATCCATTTTCTGCAGACAGATTTCACATAAATGTGATTCCAGCACTGTCGGGACGATAATAACGGCATCTTCCAGCTGCTCAACAATATAATCGGCAGCAGGTTCGCCGAACAGAACTGCGCTGACTGCAGTCGCGTCTACTACACGAACCAGCATCAATCCGCCTAGTCCATCTGCTGCGGGACGGAACCCGCATTGTGGCCGGAGGCACGCACGGCATTGAGAACCTCGCGCGGCGTCAGGGTGTTACGGTAAGCGTTCTCCTCGACGATCGCGAGCAATTCTCCCTGCAGAGAACGATGATTCCGGCGGGCCTGCTGACGCAGTTTTTCAACCAGCTCGATGGGAACATTTTTGATCGACAGAGTCACTGTCTCTTTCATGCCTACACCTCCTGAAACGGGCAACCTGTCTCTGACTACCTGGCACCAGTAACTCACTACACAGGCAGAAAGACCACAGGAATCAACAAGGGCCTTTAAACAAATCCATGCGTGCTAGCACAAAATATTGAATCAACTGACCGGCCCTGAAGGTAGAAATTCATTCTGTCATCAATGCAACATGCATGCGGTGTCATAACGAAACCATTGCAGAACCAGTTCACCATGAGGATAAGATAGTTAAGTTAGGAAGGCTCTGAATAATTTGTCATTTCGAGCGCAGCGAGAAATCCGCCGCAGGCGTCTTTCCCTGCGGTCGATGCAGGGATTTCTCCCGTTGGTCGAAATGACATGCAAGGATTATTCAGAGCTTCCTTAGATTAAAAACCATTATGAGAACAAAAACAACATGCATGCCGTGATTGAAATCACACTTCAAATAATTCATGCAATGTCAAGCTGGACCCGAATAACCAGGCTCTGCACCTGTCCCCCGCAGTAAAGGATTGCGCGGTCCCCTCAACCGCTATAACACTCGGCCACGACAAGTGGATCGTCCTGGCGTACTTTCTGATATTTGTTCCAGAATACTCGTCAATATAGCGAAGCAAACGTGATACGTTGTCATAGCGGTAACTGTCACGATGCCCCGCGTCCACCGTTATGCATGGCATGGTGGCCCGGCGGCGATTATCAGTCCTGCCCGGATGACGATCCCCGGCGCGGGCAATGGCGCAACCGACCGGACAGCAGTGCATAGGCCCGAATCCCGCGTGCAGGAAACGAACCCGGCCGCAACAGAATACGGCTTGTGAGACAGGTCATGTTTATCATCTGCCCGGTTAAGAGTCTCGTACTGCAGGATGGCGATCAGCTTTCAGGGATATCATTCTCGCGGCGGCACAAAAAACGCTCCTGTTCACAAGAAATATTGGCAATCAGCGACGTCAGTAAAAGCCTGACACGCTTTTCCAGAATACCATTGTGACGGTAATCGGCCGGGGCAATCAAATCAGCCCGCCGGGCACGGAGCAGTTCACGGCAGATCTGTAATGAAGGTTTCGAATCCGGTTTGTAAACCGCTACCGCATTGCCTCCATTCTGGCGCGTAACCGTCATGCTCGGCACATCAGTATCGCCATCACCTATATAAAGTATATTGCTGAAAGGGATCGGCCGTTCATGTTCCGGCATATGTTCGTTAATACTGTCCGTCTGCTTTTCACGACCCTTGTTGATCCGAAATAGATACTGTGTCTTGGTAGTATCCGTGATCAGTATCTTTGGGAAAGTAGCAACACCGTGATGATTATAATAATATTCGGATGCATAGATCCGGCTGAAATGACGGTGCAAGGGCGAACCCTCGAGGATTTCCTTCAGGCCTGCAGAAATCAGATAGTGCCTAAGCTTGACCTTGCCCTTGCCGGACTTGTGGACAAAGGCATTTATGCGATCGAACCAGGTTTCCACACCGTCAAAATATTTGATGAAACCGGCCATGGCGGTAAAGTCATCACGGCCGATATGGATGCGCTTGCGTTCTGCTTCCTCAAGCAGATGGCGCATGTAGACCAGCATGCCCTCGGCCTGATCGCGTTCCTTTTCCTCATCGACCCGGCGCCAGAACTCGCCAGCATCCATGCCCAGCTTGGGAAGCACCGTGTACTCCTGCATCGGCTGCGGCGACAGGGTGCCGTCAAAATCGTAGACCATGGCAATGGTATTACGCCTGAACGCCGTAGCAGACGGTGTTTTGGTTTTTTTTGTTTTACGTATGCGGCCGGGAGATTGCTTTGTCACTTCGTTCCTCGCAATGATGGATCAAAATACTTTCCTTCATTACTGTTCGCGTTCATTCGCGTGCATTTGCGGACTGATTAGCAATTCCCTTCTTCCCGACAGCGCATGCGACAGAGTACTGCTGTCGATATATTCCAGTTCACCGCCATAAGGTACACCATAGGCAATACGCGTAATACGTATGCCACGGGCACGGACCATGTCACTGATGAAATGCGCCGTGGCCTCTCCTTCCACCGTCAGATTGGTCGCGAGAATGATTTCCTGGACCTCGCCGTTATCCAGAATGGCCGCGAGTTTGTCGAGCCCCAGTTCTTCCGGTCCGATGCCGTCCAGTGGCGACAGGTGTCCCATGAGCACAAAAAAACGGCCCCTGTAACCGGCCTCATTCATGGCATAAACATCTGCCGGGGTTTCTACCACGCATAACAGGGATTGATCGCGGCGTTCCTGCAGGCAAAACTCGCAGACGGCCTGCTCGGTGAGCATCCGGCAGCGTTTGCAATGACCGATATGATCCATGGCCGCGGTCAGGCGACCGGCCAGATGGCGTGCCCCCTCGACGATCTCTTTCCAGTAGATGGTAGGCAATACGACGCGCGGATTTCTTGCCGATACCCGGCATGCAGCGCAGGGCTTCGATCAACTCATCGATCAGGTTGCTGGAACTGGACATGGTGACCCGGCGGTCGGTGTGGTTTTAAGAACAGGGTCAGAACGGCATCTTGAAGCCGGCGGGCAGGCCCATTCCGGAAGTCAGTTCCGACATTTTTTCCTGTGTGGCCGATTCGACCCGGCGATTGGCATCGTTAATGGCCGCGGCCATCAGATCCTCCAGCATATCCTTATCATCGCCCAGCAGGCTGGGATCGATTTCAACGCGTTTGACATCATGGCGACCGGTCATAGTGACCTTGACCATACCGGCACCGGATTCACCGGTAACCTCGATATTCGCCATTTCCTCCTGCGCCTTTTGCATCTGCTCCTGCATCTGCTGCGCCTGTTTCATGATATTGCCGAATCCGCCTTTCATCGATATTCCTTCCGTTACCGTAATTAGTGACGCAATGTCTGAAGATATGGCTATTTGGGCTGAATCGAATTGTGATCGATCTCGGCGTCAAACGTTTCCAGCATGGCCTGGACCACCGGGTCCTGTTCAACGGCCTGTACCGCCTCGCGCTGACGTTCATCCGCTTCCCGCAGCAGGGCATCGGCAGGCGACTCCCGGCCATGATCTTCGACGCTGATCACGAGTTTCAGTTGCGTGTCGTAATACTGTCGCAACGCTGCCTGTAAACGTTCCTGCTGGGTAGTTTCCAGCAACGGTGCATGGGGCAGCGCGATTGCGAGTTCGATTTTATTGTCACTGTGTGACTTGGGGACACAATGACTGGCCAGTTGCCGCGCCAGGCCGGAAATATCCAGGCCGGCAAGGATCTGTGCCCAGTTGTCTGCAGTCAGCGGTTGCCCTGAGTCAGCAGCTGCAGTGGTATTGTCCGCGGTGGCGCCGGCTGCAGCAGTGCTGCCGGCACTGCGCGCGGCCGCTGCCGGTTGCGCTGGCACCTTCGCCTGCACCGGTCTGGCGGCGGTGCCTGCACTCCGGCCGGCCTGCGCCGCGCTCGCTTCATCCGGCCTGAACGCCAGCATGCGCACGAGTGTCATTTCAAAACCGATGCGCGGGTCCGGCGTCATGGCCAGATCCCGGCGCCCCTGCAGGGCTATCTGGTAATAGAGCTGTACATCTTCCGCACTGATCCGGCCGGCCAACTCCCGGAGCCGTTCGCTGGCCATGTCCTCCTCCGGATCACTGTCGATTGTCTGGATGACGGCGATCCGGAACAGGTAGCCGGCGATCTCCGCCAGCGCGGCGGCATAATCATGCTGCTGCTCGGCCAGCCTGCCGGCCCGTTCGAGGATACCGGCACCATCGGCAGCGGCCAGCCGATCCAGCAGATCCAGCAGCGCACCACTGTCCAGGGTACCGAGCATCTCGCGGACCGGGGCCTCGGCGACATGATCGTCGCCAAAGGCGATCGCCTGATCCATCAGGCTGAGGGCATCGCGCAGGCTGCCGTCCGCGGCCCGGGCCAGCAGCCGGCAGGCGGCTGCGTCGTAGTCAATGCCCTCGGCGGCAAGAATTTTTTCCAACTGGGTTTCGATCTGCGCCGGTGTCAGGTGCTTGAGATTGAACTGGATGCAGCGTGACAGGATGGTGACCGGTATGCGTTTCGGCTCCGTCGTCGGCCAGCAGGAACTTGACGTGCGGTGGGGGCTCCTCCAGCGTTTTCAGCAGGGCGTTGAAACTGTGGCCGGAAAGCATGTGCACCTCGTCAATCAGGTAGACCTTGAAGCGGCCGGCTGTGGGGGCGTACTGGACGTTGTCCATGAGATCGCGGGTTTCATCGACCTTGGCCCGCGATGCGGCATCGACTTCGATCAGATCGACAAAGCGGCCTTCGTCGATACCCGTGCAGGCGCTGCACGTGCCACAGGGGTTGGCGCCGACGCCCTGCTCGCAGTTGAGGCATTTTGCCAGGATGCGGGCCAGTGTAGTCTTGCCCGTTCCACGTGTACCGGTAAACAGATAGGCATGATGCAGCCGGTCGTGTTCGAGGGCATTGCCCAATGCCCGTAGTACATGCTCCTGGCCAACGACATCCTCAAAACGCCGCGGCCGCCATTTACGCGCCAGTACCTGATAGCTCATGCAACACCCCGCAGCGGGATTGAACACTCAATCATGTCGCGTTCGGTATAAATCCCGGCCGCGCACGCCTGAATATTTACGAAAAATGAAGGTGGCGGCCCATACCCGCCCCACACCGGTACCCGTCAAAACTGCTACCGCTGCTCCCTTCCGGGCCTGACGGGGTTTACAGCATGACGTCACCGGGCAGACCGATACAGGCCACCATAAAACCTGATTTCAGAACAGGGGTATGTTACCGCAGCCACGGGTCTTACGCACCGGTGACCGCATCACGCCGCCGGAGAGCGGCGTAACGTGCTACCGGCACCGCGTAGAGATTGAAACTTGAAAAATTAAGCCTGGGCTTCTCCCGTATGGCCCTGCTCGATTTCTTCGCTCGTCGCTTCGCGAACCTTTTCTACCGTCACATCGAAATGCAGCACCTGTCCGGCCAGCGGATGATTGCCATCAATGGTTACCGTGTCATCCTGGACTTCGCTCACTGTCACACGCTGTACCTGTCCTTCCGGACCCTGTACGCCGAACTGCATGCCCGGCTTGACCTCGTCGACATCCTGGAAGGCTTCACGCGGCACGCTCTGGACCAGCTCGGGATTGACTTCGCCGAAGCCCTCTTCAGGCGGTACCGTGACCTGCACCTGCTCACCTTCCGCTTTACCGGTCAATGCCTTCTCAAGACCGGGAATGATGTTGTTGGCGCCATGGAGATACTCCAGCGGCTCCTGACCGGCGGAGGAATCGAGCTGCTGGCCGTCATCGTCGGTCAGGGTGTAGTGGATGGAAACTGCACAATTATCATTGACTTGCATTCATGGCTCCTTGGGCGGGGCTGTCTATTGATGGATTAACCTTCCCACCCTAACAAAGCCCGGCTAGCGGTTCCAGATGCCGTTCACGGCTGCTGCCCGACCGACTCCCCTTCAAGAATATGCTGATATTCACGAATGCGGCCGACATAGCGCACCGGTTCCATCCCCCGGGCATAGCCGTATTTCAGCTTGCGGTAGTAACGCTTGTCGGCAAGCAACGGCAGTACCTGTTTTATATCTTTCCAGTGATACGGGCTCAGGTCTTTTTGGCGTGCAAGCACCTGGGCATCATGCATGTGGCCGCGGCCGACATTGTAGGCCGCGAGTGACAACCAGGTCAGGTCCGGCTCGGTGACCTCTTCCCGGAAACGCTGTCTCATGCGTGCCAGATATCTGGCACCGCCGGAAATACTCTGTTTCGGGTCCAGACGGTTTTTGACATCCATGGCTCTTGCGGTGTTCTGTGTCAGCATCATGATGCCGCGTACGCCGGTGGGACTTTTCGCATGCGGATCCCAGTGTGACTCCTGGTAACCCTGCGCGGCCAGCAGCGTGAACGGCAGATCATATTTCTCCGCGGCTTCGCGAAAATACTGGCTATATTTCGGAAACCGCTTGTCGATACGCCGAATGTAGGCGCGGATATCAACATAATCAAACTTCTCAAAATAGCCAAAATATTTTTCATACCAGGTAGCCAGCTGTCCCGACCGACGATACTCCGTCATCCATTTATCAACTGCATTTGCAAGTTTCTTCGCCCCCTTAGGCATAACCCAGCCAAGCTGCTCTTCACGCCGCAGATTCAGCGGTGCTATCAGCTCTGGATAATAGCGACGGTTGATATCGACAATACTCGAATCCGCCACCGTGCAGTCGATAGCACCCTGCCAGACCTCGTATAGCAATTGCTCAGTCGAAATATTTTCCAGTTGCGTCCACTCTAGTTCAGGGTAACCAGTGTCTTTCAGATGCTGCAGGGTTTCACTGTAGCTGCTGTCACCAATAACGCTGATATCCAGGCCGATCAGTTCCTCGATTTCCTCAGGCTGGACACGGTCACGTCGGCAGACCACCTGCTGGGTGACGTCCATATAAGCCGGTCCAAAGCGGAATTGCTGCCGGCGTTCCGGCGTAATCGTCAGTCCGGCCGCGGCAAGATCGCCAGTATTCTGTTCCAGTCTGCCCAGAATATCGCCGACGGTGGATTCGAGGCGGTAATCGACCTCAACCCCCAGGGCCGCGGCAAATGATTCGACAAGCTCGTATTCCGGGCCGGCGGGCTGATCATGCTGATCGATATACCACGTTGTCGGTGCATTGCGGGTGACTACAACCAGCCTCCCCGATTCGAGAATATCATCGAGGCTTCGTTGCCGGGAGTGAATTCCGGAATCCCTGTCCCGACTGGATATCTCTTCTTCCTGCGCATCATCACAGCTAGCGAGGGAGAGTATTGCCAGCAACAGACACCACTTAAAGCGCGATTTTGTTGTCGGCATGCACCGCCTCCACATTCCCGGTCACACGGAAAACACAGCCCGCATAATGGCAGGTGGGTTTAAAAAACGTTATACCACGGTCCCGGTTTTCCTCGCCGGTCGCACTCTGCAGCCAGCCTTCGAGCAGGCGCATTAAAGTGCCGTTTCTGCCGGGGTTGATGTGATCCAGATCATTGGCCTTGCCCCAGGCCTCATAAAGCGTCCAGGCCTGATAAAAAGTGTCCGCTGAAATCATGCCGCCGGCTATGTCCGCAGGAAATACACGTTGTGCTATACGCCGGAAATCGCGGCCGGGGCGGCAGTACTCAACATCAATGCCAATGGATGAACGGGTATCCAGCGCCGCTGCCACGATATCACGGCTGTGGGAAATACTGGCGAAGGCGATACTGTTGCCTGAGCCGTTATCCAGAAAAGGACGACCGGCCTCCGTCCTGGCGATCACGTGTTCATTGATAGCCGGCATCCTCTCCGCCAGGTAATGCAGCAAGCCCCTGCCGAGCAGTGAAGCCCGGCGCCTGTTGCTGTTCGTGATCCCGGCTGTCGCCGCGTCATCCTTGTCACGCGCGTAGCGGCTGATTTCCGCAACCGAATCAGCATGCTTCAGGTCTAGCCAGCCGTATCCGGCGTTCTCCGGCAAAAAATGGCATTCGATCATACTGGGGGATTGTAATACAGATTCCAGAGCTAATGCTTTCAGGTTATATCATCGCCTTGACGGCGCTTGTGAAAAACAACATAGCTATACAATGCAGCGTTTATCAATATGGCTAAAGCGCCCAGAATCAATTGGTGCCCCGAATCGAGTCCGGCAGGATAAATGACCGGCAACAGGTAATGCTCGATAAAACTGCCGTTGTAGCCTTCTTCGCCGGCAAGTGCCCGCAGATGGACCTCAAGCGGCGTCAGCGGACAGACAACACTCTGAAATTCTATATAGGCTCCCCAGATAACGGCGGGCAAATGAATAAACGGTACCCAGGACCAGCGCAGTGAAAGCAGCGCGCCGAAAACCACGAATAGAATAAACGCGAAATGCAGCACAACGACGATGTCAGCGAGGATTCCGTAAAGCATACGTCTATTGGTAGCGCTGGATTGATCACAAGGATTGACAGCGAACAATACCAGTATAGATGACGGCGGAGATAATTTGATTTGAAGGCAAGGATAGACTCGCGCCATCCATGGCGCTCGCCCCTTCGGGGCGCACTGCGTGCGCCCAAATCGTCTGTCCTGACGAGAAGCGGTACATGGACGTACCGCCTGCGAAGCCAAGGATGCATTTGTCGAACCCGTCATTGTTACTTCGAGGGTTCGAGTTCTTGCTCAGCAAATACCGGAAAGCCCCACAAGGGGGCTTTCCGGTATTTGGCGGAGAGGGAGGGATTCGAACCCTCGAAGAGGCTATAAACCCCTTACACACTTTCCAGGCGTGCGCCTTCGACCGCTCGGCCACCTCTCCATTGAAATTGTCGTTACTCACGAGAAGGCAACCATCCCTGGTGCGGGCTTCCAGCTCGTCATCCCTGACTCGCGTTCCGGTCGCTGCGAATGTCCACTGGACATTTGGTCGACCTCCACCCACTCGGCCACCTCTCCAAAAAACCGTATCTCGTCGCTCGCAAAGGACAGCTTAATCAATACGAATCGTTTGAGACTCAACGCAGTGAGTTCCGTCGTTACCACCCTTTCCCGTAGGAGGCGCGAGAGTAACCAAATTCATCTTGCTGCGCAATTTTCAGGCAACCCCCAGTCCATGTCTGCAGGCAAATACTGCAGATCCTCGGGCCTGTCGATATCGTGGTATTCCGGCAGTTCATGCCAGGTCACGCTGGCATGACGCAGACGGGTACGGGTTTCCTCAAGCACCTGATCGGTGCCCCAGGCGATATCCGTAAACAGATCGAGCAGCGGGCGGCGTAGCGCGATCAGGTAGTAACCGCCGTCACTGGCCGGACCTATCACGGCATCCGCGCCCGAACGCAGCCAGCCCGAGGTCCGCCGGAGATCCTCTGCGGTCAATGCCGGGCAGTCACAGCCAATAAGCACAGCAAAACGTGCCCGCGCCAGCGTAACCGTCAGTGCATTCGCCATGCGCTGGCCCAGATCGGCGCCGGTCTGTTGCTGCAGGCGGACCCCCTGTCCTGCAGCCAGTCGGCGTACTTCCGCATCACCGCTATCGGTACACCACAAGTCAACGGCGGCAAAACCGCTGGTGCTGGCCTTGGCCAGGGTGTATTCCAGCATCCGTCGATAAAGCGCGGCTGCACCGCTTTCACCCAGCGTCGGTATCAGGCGCCGTTTGACCTCGCCGGGTCGCGGCGGCTTGCTGAATATTGCCAATATGCCTCTGGGATCAGTCATGCGGGATTACTAGTAATACTGTGCGAGTTTATCCGGATCCACGCCGAGCCGGTAGGCAAGCCGCAGACACCACATGGTTAAAATTGTGCGCAGGCGTCCATGCTGCTGCCAGCGTCTTGCCGAGGTCGCAACACGGCTGTTCAGGCAGGCGGGTCTGCCATGCTGCTTCAGCCGATCACTTAATGCCAGGTCCTCCATCAGGCGGATTTCAGGATAACCGCCGATCGCCTCAAACAGATGACGCCGCACAAAAATCGCCTGGTCGCCGGTAGCAACGCCGCTGAGCCGGGAACGCAGATTGATCATGACTGCAACCACTTTCAATAGCATGTCTCCCGGCACGATATGCACATCAAACCGCCCCCAGAGATAACCGCTGGCCAGCACTGTATTGATATCGTCCACGGCTGTTGCCGGTAACCGGGTATCGGCATGCAGAAATAGCAGTATTTCATGTCGTGCCTGCGCTGCCCCCGCGTTCATCTGGCGGGCGCGGCCGGGCTCCGACACGGTTACATGATCCGCGAGCGGCCCGGCGATCGCCCTGGTATTATCGTAACTGCCACCATCGGCAACAATAATTTCGTGGCCATTCTGCCGGAATGGCTGCAATGACTGCAGTGTGGCCTCGATACAGCGCGACTCGTTCAGCGTCGGCACAATAACGGACAGCGGCTCCGGCATGCTCTGACCTGGCTGTTGTGGATGATTTGCGGCCATTATGACAGCCGGCCGGCGGGCGGCTGTAGCGATTAAACCGGCCATCCGTTAAAATATGCTCTGCAAGGGGCGGTAGCTCAGCTGGGAGAGCGTCGCGTTCGCAATGCGAAGGTCGGGAGTTCGATCCTCCTCCGCTCCACCATACTTTGTTTATAATCAATTAGTTATAGCCCGCCCAACAGCTGCGTTCACAACCCGCCACACAATAGCGAAACGCTGAAAGAGACCCATTATATTAGGGTGATGAGAATAGCCCCTGGCTGCTGTTCAATAGGTTGGAACTGTCAACGCAGCTGCTGGTATAGCTCCAGATATGCCAGGTTAAGCCGCCGCGTAAACGTCTTTCTGGATCGCAGTGACACAGTTTAGATTTCTGGATTCGCGTGCCTCGATGCAGCCACTCGGCAACGACAACATCACGCAGCAGCTGCGGCAGGTCGCGGACAGCGGCCTCCACCTTCATGGCGGCTTCATCGTCCAGTATACAAGCCGGCACGTTCGGGTTCGCTTCGCCAGGGTTGCGGGGCTGGCTGTAGTAATTAACTCGTGCAGGATATCCAAGGCCGAGATCTTCGAGTTTCGCCGACCAGGCCGCCCAGCCTTCCAGTTTCGCCTCGACGCATTGCCGGCAACTAGGTGATAGTTCGGTTGCGCTTGTTTGATTGGCCAGCATCCATCTTAGCCTGCTGAATAGCGAGTCCGCATGATACAAATGCTTTGAATGGTTGAAATGCGGGAGTGGGTGTACCGTCCGGCCGCGGAAATTTTTCCGCTAGCTTCTTGTAACCGATACCCTGTCGGTTCAGTTCCCGAATTAGCACAATATCCTCGTCAGGCAAGACCGCTTTCGGGTGTGACTCACCCATGCGGTGTCCAGACGGGGCCAAATGAGTCTTGTTGGTTTTAATTGACACGTTACCCCGGTAACTGTATGGCGTATCCGTCTTGATAAGATATAACCGTTCAATTATAGGCGCAACACTATGTGCGGTCGGTATTCATTCAGCAACCAGCAGTCTGATAAATTGAGTCATACGCTTGGCGTTGATCTTTCTGATATCCAGCCGCGGTTTAATCTGTCGCCTGGCCAAAACAATCCTGTCATCTATCAGACCGAAAAACGGCCTTTGCTGGCCGCCTTCAAGTGGGGCCTGGTGCCGCACTGGCTGAAAGAGCCAAAGACGAGGTACAGCACAATCAATGCGAAGATGGAAACCGTCGCACAGAAACCCTTTTACCGGGACGCATACCACACCAGGCGCTGCCTGGTCCGGCCGATGGCTGGTATGAATGGCGAAAAGTCGAGGCCGGAAAGCAGCCGTATCACATCCACGGAGCGGCGAGGCATTCGCTCGCCGGCCTATGGGAGCGATGGCAGAATCGGGAACACGCTGGACACGTACACGCTCATCACCGGGCAGGCGGTGTGAGTCTGTCCGACACATTCATCCCCGGATGCCGCTGGTGCTTGCCCGAGCACGCCTGGAAGGCCTGGCTGAACCCGGAAACGCCCTGTCACAGCATTGTTGCGCTGTTACAGGAACCGCTATCGGAATGGGAGGCCTACCCGATCTCTACGCGAGTCAATAGCCCGAAAAACGAGGGACCCGAATTGATTGAGCCCACCGGCTAGCAGTTGCTCGCCGATCATATTCCCGAGAAACTAGCGTTGTCTGAGCCAATTAGCCCGGCAAGCCGCCACACCCGGCTCGCGCCTTCCCTTGTGAGCCGGGGTTTGTAATTGGAGCGTGAAAATGCCGTTACGATACGCGGCCAGCTTCACTACGGATTAACGCAATGCTGCGAGACGCACGCTCAGATATTTCGAATCGCGCTGGGGTATTACCTGGTCAGAACAGCCTCAATGGATCGGCTGTTCATCGCTGGAGTCCGTGTTCACAGTCGAATGCAGGGAAGAGCAACGACGAGGAAGTCGAGCGCAGATTGTTACTGCGCCTGCCTGATCTACCAGCTTGAGCAATGGGGTGAGTTCCATCCTGACGGGTATATCGATATTGCTACGATACTACAGAGCGGCAACAGGGTAGATTTTCGGGCTCGAAAACTCGCCCGGCTCGTTGCAGGTGCCTATACATGATCCGTTGCCTAATAATAAAGGGCGCGACTTGTAAGGCGGTTATTTTACGTCGGCTATGATCGTTCGACGCCGCCCCTATATCCCATCATATTCGCCGCACGGTCCATGTTATCAATAAATACCGGTTCGTTAGGTTGCTCCAGGGCAGCATCATTTAACTCTGATGCTATATCCATTAAGGTGTATCGGCCGCGGTTGATGGCAAGCATCACCAATTTTTGAATCCATCCGGGCATCTCTGAATCAAGGGCGGTTAGTCCGTCGCGTAGTTCTATTACCTGGTTGATGGAATAGCTCGGCATTGGAGGAGCTAAGAAAAATCCGCGATCTTTAATTTCACCATATTCTGCAGAGACCCGGCTGAACAGAGTGAATGCTGCGCGGCGGATCCTGACAAATTCAGTCACCGTGCTGCCATACCATGTTGCCAAGATCCAGCAGAGAATTCCACCTATTCCACCAAGTACTACTGGCGTTATGTAAGAAATAAGAAAGTCAATCAATAGACCCCCCGGGTAATGGCTCAATTTGAAATTCAGTCATAGGAGAATTGGATGCAGAACGTAGATGCAAGAAACAGAAGCGCCACGCTCTCCGCGTCTCTATCGCCCAAGCCCTCCGATGACTTCCTTAACGATATCGGTCTTGATGGCGATAGGGTCTATAGACACGCCCAATATGGTTTGGCACCAGGGGCAGAGATAGGAGACCCCGTGCCACTTGGCCATAAAAGTCTGCGAAACGTCTACATGTTCTATATTTACTGACGTTATAAGTTTCTCACATTTGGGACATTTTCCACTCATCTAGGCACCCTCCCTCGCTATGCTTGAGCGCTTATGCTATTCTGCCTGCATGAGTAAGCCTAGAAGACCCCGAGACGCCAATCAATTAGCCAAACATCATTGTCGATATTTCGACTGCTGAGGCCAAGGAGATAATCCAGATTATGGCAAAAGATCCGACGGCGGTTGCGCTTGGTCGGCTAGGTGGACAGAAAGAAGGTACCGCTAGAGCTAAGAAGCTTTCTAAACAGCGCAGGCAGGAAATCGCAAAAGCAGCCGCTAAAGCTAGATGGTCAAGCAAGGGGGACAAGGATGCGTAATATTCATAAACAGATTAACTCAGGAAGTCGGCCAAGCCCCAGTTAACCAGAGCTGGTTTATCTAAAAAACTTCAAAAGCAGTTTGAAGATAGAACGCTGGTGACATTTTTTACTGGCTTCAATTATCCGGTCGATATTACCGATGATGACTGCGATATGCTCCAGAGTATCCTGCAAAATATCGATTGTACTAAGGGGCTGATTTTAATGATTAGTTCGCCGGGCGGCGATGGTTTGGCAGCGGAAAGAATAGTCAATGCATGCCGGGCATATGGCGGTACTGGTGATTGCTATCGCGGCGTTATTCCGTGCCGGGGAAGAGACCGAAGTCTGCCGCCAGTATAATATCTATGGGCGCCAGCAAGATATTGATGAGCCAGGCCTCTGAACTTGGGCCGGTAGACCCTCAAATCATTAAAAAAGAAGATGGAATACTTAAAGCATTTTCGGCGCATAATTTGGTGACAGGCTATGATCGTTTATTTTCTGAGGTCGCCAGAACGTCCGGCCCCATCGAGCCTTTCCTTCAACAACTAGCTTATTATGACGATAGGGAAATAAACACATTCCGATCATATATAGACCTGTCTCAAAATATCTCCGTAAAAATCCTAGAAAGAGCGGTATGATGCACTGGCTCTTCTGACGATGATATTCAGAAAAACATAAACGTTTTTTTAAACCCTGGAGCGGGCACCATCTCACATGGAAGGCCTCTGTATATGCCAGAAGGGGCCGCTGATTGATGAGTCTAAATATAGAGATGATTGATATTGGCTCCGATGTGTGGAAACAAGTTTATGAATTATACTCGCGCACTGGAGCGTATATGTTGTCTCGATCAAGTATGCAAAGCTGTAGAAAGCGTGGAGGATTCATTCTGTGTCCCAATTAATTGATTCTAAAAGAAAAAAAGAGATAGAAAGCGCCTCACATAATTTAGACGCAATTATGCGGCGCATCGGACCGTTTATTCGTCGTCCTAAAGAAGAGCCCAAGGAACGTCAGAATTGGGTAAATGCAGGCAGCAATGTCCAAGTTCGACCTGGAAATAAGAAAACCGAAGAAAATCAATAAGTCATATCTCTACAATGCAACACTGCCGGCCGGCGGCTATCGTTTCCGGAATGCGTCAGGCCTTTGAAGATCCTGGCAACTGAAAAATGCACGATCCGGTTTCCCGGGAAACGCGTAGGTGATCACTTGCACGCGGATCGATCGCTAGACATATTGCGCTGCGCGAATTATCGCACGATATGGCGGCGCCAGAAGGACCCGCCATTGACAGTCACCCGTTAAAACCGACCAGCGGACTGTTGCGGTTGCCAATGTCGCAGAGATACCAATCCAAAATCGCCGCCAGCAGCCGGTCGCGGCTTTCGGGTGTTTGGTGTCCGCGATCGCATTCTTCGCAGATCCAGGCCCATATCTCGTGATTTTTTAATTTTGCATCGGTCGGTCGAATCGGGACGATCCTGCCGACATTGACCTCGCCGCGGCGACACGCGGCGCATTGGGTTTGATCGCGAGTCAAATCCACGAGCGTGATTCTCTCGGCCGACTTCCTTGCCCGCTTGAGCGCTGCCTGGGCACTGGGCCGTTTCACGATATCACTGAACGATTGCCGGCGACGTTCTACATCGTTTTCCAGCGCGGGTGCGTTGCAGATTAAAAAATACAGCGCAGCGGCATCATCCTCGGATACAAGCCGACCGAGAAACTGCAGGATTTTATGTTTGTACTCAGGCGCCGCATCGGCGTGCTGCGGGCAGTAATCGAGCGCGCAGTTCAATCAGTGCCTGAATCAAATTCGCAGGGGGATTGTCAGGCTCGCGTATGCAGTGGGCTGTGAGAAGATCCGCGACATTATCATCCGGCCGCAGCAACCTGGCTTCGATCCGCTCGATCATTACGCTGGCTTGCTGTTTGTCATTACCGGCCGCAACCAGGAAAGCCGCGGCCGCAGCCCGGATGTGCATCTCAGTACCGGCAAGATGATCCGGCGGCGGCAGCGGCTTCTTTTTCAGGCCGATTTTTTGGAACAAGCCCATATTAGTGAACCTCCCGGCAACTGCTCGTGCATGGCGCCGGCCAGGATTTCCCCGGAAACCTCGCCGCGTGTTTTGCCTTCAACGATAGCAGCAGCGATCAGATGTTCGGCAGCGGGGATATCCATTTCCAGCAAATCGAGGATGCGCTGCCGCTCTTCTAATATCGCCGCGGCCTTGGCCTCGCGCAGTGCTGTTTCGTACTGTTCGCGCGTGACAATCTCCGATGCTGAATCAGCTTTTTGATTCATCATGCCCGGCCTGCTGGCGCCGTCGCTGAAATATTGCTTTGCTGCTGGGCAGGGAGCCACTGGAAGAATCGCCGGCAGGATTGCCGCCATGCGCCACGCTCTGACCGCCGCGGGCGAGCTCGTCCAGGGTGACACCGCGATCGTTTTGAATTTCCACAACGCTTGTGGCGAACTCTCCAGGCGAAGTGCCGGCGGTGATCGCCTGCTCGGCTTCACGCTCGAATCCTCGCGGCGTGTAGGAACGAATTTTCACAATCCGGTCGCGCTCGGCCTGAACGCCGGCCGTGTATTCCTGTTTGAGTACGTCCGGCGCGTGTTCACTGACCAGGGCATGATCTATATTGACGGCCGCCGGTTTCGCGCCTTCGGCCGCGACGAGGTAAAAGCCAGGTTTTAGGGTGTTCATTCTGCAGCCTCCGCCAGGCGTTTAATGGCTCGCGTGTACCTCAGAGTAGTCGCGAATCATCGCGGCACTCATAGGGCAGTTCGTTCGGATTGGCGGCATAAAAGGCGTCCGCAACCTCACGAGCCAGTACAAAATACCCGCCGCGTGAACGCGTAAATATTCCATACCCCTTGTCGCACTCAGTAATATCTTCGGGTACAGCCACGCTCTCGATTTCCACTGACTCCGGCAGGTCCTGCTCGGCCTGCTGTACCTGCCGGCGCTGCTGGCGGCAATGTTCAATCACCTCGCCATGACGCTCCACTGCCGCCAGGTATTCGGCGCGGGCCTTTTCAACGGCTGCCAGCGTCGACTCGACCTCTGGGCTGATTGCGCGAGATTTCTGTTGCCGCCTCAGCGGCCACAGCCTGGATCAGGCTGACAATCTCGCCGGGCGAATCCAGTATTCGCGAGAATATTCTTGCGCTGTTCAAGCGTGGCCAGTTTCTCGCGCGCCTGCCGTAACTCGTTTTCGAGTTTGCCAAGCTCGCCATCTTTCGCAGTAACGACAGCCGATTCGTATTTATCCTCCAGCGAGGCCGCCTGGGACTGCAGGTTTTCGATTTCCTTATCCAGCTGTTCGAGCCGGGTCTTGCGCTCCGTCTTGAACGCTCTGAACTTTTCGAATGCAGTTTGGTTTTTACTCATGTTCATCCTCCGATCTTAAATGGGTCATGCGGGCAATCATGGGCGCGCGCGGTCACAGCGTCGAACACCAAGTCACTATTAAGTGACTCGTCAAACTCGTATTCATTTTCCAGCCACACTGTCGCGAGCACAGTGTCGACGTGCGCCCAGGCGCTGGGTTCTGTCACTCACCGCGGCGCCGTGATAAAACGGCGGCCGGAATTTTTCGATTTGTCCCGTCCGGACATTGAAGCGGACAACGTCGCGCCATTCTCGGCGCGTTTCAAGAATGTCCAATAAACGGCTGAGTCGCGCCTGGGCCTGCGGCTTATTCATGCGCGCCCTCCGGTCAGGG
>JAXHLY010000011.1:15000-26047 GCA_034521715.1 Gammaproteobacteria bacterium | reverse complement strand
GAGGTATTCTTTGATTTGGATACCGTTATCTCATCACCCTCATCCTGACCTTCCCCCTTAAGGGGAAGGGATTTGAGGTGATGTTTGTTCACTGGATGCCTTCCTTTGGTTCTCAAAGCGGTACATCCACTGACCCCACTCTTGCTTCGGCCGCAGCCACGTTCATGCATGGGTGTTGCTTCTTGTTCGTTCTTCGTAACGACGGAACGAAAAAAGATTCCGTGATGCTCAAATGACAGATACCCTCATTTGCGTTTATTGGCGTTCATTCGCGGACTCGTTTTAAGTTGCATTATCGAGATTGCTTCGTCGCTCCGCTCCTTGCAATGACGTTTTCGGCCCGAGGGCGGGCCTCCTACATCCTCGCGATGACGGTGGCATGTTTTCCACCCTCATGAGTCTTCCCATCTCAAGGGGAAGGAATAAAGATTTCCGCTGCGCTCGAAATGACAGATACCCTCATTTGCGTTTATTGGCGTTCATTTGCGGACTGTTTCAGCACTATCGAGATTGCTTCGTCGCTCCGCTCCTTGCAATGACGTTTTCGGCCCGAGGGCGGGCCTCTCTACATCCTGTGTCATCAGAATGCGTTCATGATGACAGGCACCCTCACCCGCGCTGCGTACTTTCCTGAAGGGAAGTTCATATGCAGCCCTCATCCTTCCTTCTCCCAGAGGGAGAAGGGACAAGGAGGCTGTCGCATTTTAAAATTCAACCTGGCCGCGGAGGGTGAAGATGTCCGGTTCGTCAGCTGGCGAACGGGCCGCCCATGGTGTCGAAGCACCTTCGACGTAGTTGGCCGACAGCCCGCAGGTTGGCATTCGGGAACCAGTTGAGGTCCGAGCGTCAGGTTGTCTTCCTCGCCGCCGTTGATGTCGCCGTCGATGAGATCGACGTTGCTGATGCGTGCGCCGATCTGCCAGGCACCGATACCGCCGTAACCGACAGCCGAGTTCGGCCTGGCCGGCCTTGAACGCGGCCGGCCTGCCTCGCCGCTGTAGGTGCGCTGATCATTCGTCAGGAAATACATGATCTCGGCGTAGTAGCCGTCGAAATCGACATCCGGGTTACCGGCAACGGCCCTGTTCACCGAGACGCCGATGTATTCACCCTGCAGGGTCAGGCGGTCATACACCCATGCCGCTTCCACGCCGTAGCGATAGAAATTGTCGGCATCCATGGCCATGGTGTTTACAAGACGGATGTCGGTGACGTGTGATTCCGGGCGATCGGAAAAGGTCAGCGTCTTGTCCTGACCGGTATCGCGGTACGACAGTGCGCCGCCGAAATGCAGTACCTGGCCATTACTGTTGATCGGTGCATATGTGAGTCGACCGGTTGCACCCAGGCTTTCATCCGTATCACCAGCCGGATCATCAATGCCATTACCAAAGACACCTGCCGAGGCGCTCCAGTTGTTCGCACCCGCGTTCACGGCGGCACCGATATTACGGCCCGGGATGAACAGGTGCGGCAGGCCGCGTTCCAGGAAATTGATGTACTTGGAACTGGTCATGTTCTGCAGGCTGAAGGGTTCCTTGAAATGACCCACCTGCACTTCCGCCGGTCCCAGGTCCGTGTAGGCGACATAGGCGTCGGCAATACCGCCCGCGCCGGTACCGGTGAAGTCGTACTGGAACTTGTAATCCCATACGCGCCAGAGCGTGCCCGACATGAACAGACGCGCGCGGCGGATTTCACTGCCGTCACCATGATCGACCACATCGGTGTCATACACGGCACCATCCGCCTGGATGCGTCCACCCAGCCGGGCGCTGAAATCGCCGTCGGCTGAAGTCACCTCGAACTTGCCCTTCGTGTTGATTGTCGGCTGATCGGCGGTGGCCGTCTTCACTTCCTCTTCAACCTGCTTTTTCACCTCCGCCTCAACGGCGACCCGGGGCTGTTGCTCACTTTCCTGCTGCTCTCCCTCGGCCACGCGCTTGATGGCCTCGTATGTCGACCGGTCTGATGGTACCGCTTCCATGCCAGTGCCTTCCATAGCTGCAGCAGTGCTTTGTTGTCTCCGGCCTGCACTGCCACCACGGGCATCAGGCCCAGGATGGCCGCAAGGACACTGATACAGAGTTTATTCAGTCTCATGACAATCTTCCCTCCGCGATGTATTTTTGATGCCAGATTAATCGTTTGAAAACAAAATCATTATATTTATGGCGACCAGGGCAATCCGGTCAGGCGGAGTGGCGCAGATCCGGTGTCGCCCATGTTGTTCCGGTCTACTCGCCACGGCGATACTCCTGCAAGTGCTACCCGGGCGGCCAGACGTCGCCCCTCCGATCGCGAAAACGCGCATGGTCTGCGCGTGCCGGGCCGCTGCTACGCCGCTGTGATCCATTAATCAGGTCAGAGCGGCCCAGCAGCGAGCTCTTGATACCGATGCCGCAGGTGATATGGTACGTAGTGATACCCTGCTGGCTCCCGGCCAGTAAAACCAATCGTCGCTGATCACTGCATAATCCGGGGATGTCCAATGTCCGCCATCGAAATCCACCTGTTTCCCTGTCTCAACGATAACTATGGTTATCTGCTGCATGATTCGGAATCCGGACTGACCGCGAGTGTCGATACACCAGAAGTAGCGAAGCCCATCCAGCAGGCACTGGAGGAAAGGCTGGCAGCTGACGCACATCTTCAATACCCATCATCACTGGGATCACGCCGGCGGCAATCTCGCGCTGAAGGAACAGCACGGTGCACGATCATCGGTCCACGCGCCGACGCAGAGCGCATTCCCGGCATCGATGTAAAAGTCGGTGAAGGCGACCGGTTTCGAATTCGGCCTGCAGAGCGTCGAGGTGTATGACGTGCCCGGTCACACGCGCGGGCATATTGCATTCCGGCTGCCCGAGCACAATGTCGCCTTTACCGGCGATACTTTATCTCGCCATGGGCTGCGGCCGGCTGTTCGAGGGGACACCGGAACAGATGTGGGAGTCGCTACAGAAGATGCTGGCCTGGCCGGATGAAACGAAGATCTACTGCGGCCATGAGTACACATTGAACAACGGCCGCTTCGCGCTCAGCGTGGATCCGGACAATGATGTATTGAAGGAACGCGTCGAGCAGGTGAAACAGACACGTGAGGCAGGCAAGCCGACGCTGCCAACTACACTGGCAGAAGAGAGGGCGACCAATCCCTTCCTGCGCCCGGACGCTGCCGGTATCCGCAAGACGCTGGACATGAATAACGCGCCACCGGTCGAGGTTTTCGCCCGCATCCGCGCGTTAAAGGACTTGTTCTAGGGAAATTCTGATTAATCCGTGGTGTCATTTCGACCAACGGGAGAAATGACAAAATATTCAGAGCTTCCCTAGATGAGTTTCAGTCGCCGGCCGGTTTACGTGGTGCGGTAGTCAGTCCCGGCATGTTGGCGTAATACTCGGCGACAGCTTCCATTTCCGCTTCGGTCAACCCGGCAGCCATGGGCTGCATGATCTGGTTGTCGCGTTTACCGCTCTTGTAATCTTTCAGAGCCTGCACGAGATAACTGGCATGCTGACCTGCAAGATGCGGATAGATATCCGCACTGCTGATACCTTTTGCACCATGACACGCAACGCAGGTCTGGGCAATTTCCTCACCTGTACGTGCCGGTTCTTTGCCTGAACCTTCTTCTGCCAGGACGCCGGTGGCTGTCAGGCCCATCAATACAGCAAGACTGAAAAAAAGTTTGTTGTTCTTCATCATGGCCACCGATTATTTGAGTTCTTTCAGACTTTCAAAGTAGGCAGCTATATCAGCCATATCCTCTTCGGTAAGACTGGCTGCCTGGCCCTTCATGGTTGGATGCCAGCGCTGGCCTGCTTTATAAGCCTTGAGGGCGGACACGATATATTTGGCATGCTGCCCACCCAGTTTCGGGACGCTGTATGTCGGGTAGGCATTGTCGTAGCTTGCGACACCATGGCAGCCCAGACAGCTTTCGGCTTTACTTTTGCCGGCCACGGGATCGCCTTCTGCATAAGCCGGACCGGCGAAAAAAAGCGCCAAGCATAAAATAGTTAGTAGTCTCATCAGCGTATCTGCCTGTAAGGTATTGATATCGTCGTTATTATACACTCAGGGTTATATAAGGATGGCACCGGGCCGATCACGTTCTGTCTTGTCATTATCTGTTTTATCGTTATCGCCACACGATGATGGCGCGGCCGCCCGGCACGTCGGACCGGCTTATTTTGCTTGCTGGACCTTATCTGATCAAGTCGGATATACACACCATAACCGGCCCTGCCCGCCACCACTCCCGACAAGTCCTTGCGATCGCCCGGTATCTGTGAACCCGAAACCGCGGCAGATCAGGTGTGTCCACCCAGCCACCGGAAAATCGTCTAGACTATCGCCCCCATGGATTTCCTGAAGCGGATTGGCCGGGCACTGCACCCCACTTACTGGACGACACATGTCGGCATTGGCGTGTTATGGCTACTGGTTCGTCTGCCCCATGACTCTCCAGTTGCGCCTTGGCGCCATGCTGGGTCGTCTGCTGCACAGGCTGGCACGCGAGCGGCGGCGCATTACGGCTATCAATATCCGGCTATGTTTCCCCGAGCTGTCCGCTGCCGAGCAGGCGCGGCTGGTGCGTGCCGCATTCGAATCCTACGGCATGAACGTGTTCGAAACCGCCACCGCCTGGCTGCGGGGTGTCGAACACCTGCGCGACCGGGCAGAGATCAACGGTATCGAACATATCAAGGCTGCCCAGGCCCAGGGCCGGGGTGTACTGATTATCGGTGCCCATTTTTCCACTATCGATATATCCGGTGCCCTGGTCGAGCCCTATCTGGCAATGGACGTGATTTACCGTCCCAGCCGCAACCCGGTTTTTGATCGGTTGATTAGACAGGGGCGTGGCCGGTATTTCGGCGCCGTGCTCAGCAAGGAAGATACCCGCGGAATAATACGCGACCTGCGCGAGGGTCGGGCGATCTGGTACGCCGCGGATCAGAACTATGCCCGCCGTCACTCCGTGTTCGCGCCCTTTTTCGGTACCCAGGCAGCCACCATCCGCGGTACATCACGCCTTGTCAGCATGACCGGAGCCGTCGCGGTATTCTGCAGTCATTTCCGGCTCGATGGCGGCAGGCGTTACCGGGTTGATTTCTCGCCGGTGCTGGAGGATTTCCCGTCCTCAAGTGAGGTTGAGGACGCCACGCGTATCAATCAGATGATTGAGACAGCGCTGGCCGACCATCCGGAACAGTATCTATGGCTGCATCGCCGGTTCAAGACCCGCCCGGAAGGCGAGCCAGAAGTCTACTGATTAGGGAAGCTCTGAATAATCCCCGCATGTCATTTCGACCAACGGGAGAAACCCCTGTCTCGACCATAGGGAGAGATCTTAATGAGATCCCTCGCTGCGCTCGAAATGACAAAGTATTCAGAGCCTCCCTGGATAATTAACCAGGTACTGGGATAATTAAAGCCTGATAGTGCTCCTGCAATCAGGTAACGCGGGAAAACCATTTAGGACAATGTGTCAGGAGCCAGCTGCTAGCGAAGACTTTCGTTCGGACGATAGCGCCGTCCCAGGTTGATGATCTTGTGTAAAAGCTTCTGGTAATCGATACCTGCTGCTTCTGCGGCAGTACAGAATTCCTCGCCGTAACCGAGATCCGGATTGGCATTCGCCTCCAGTACATATAACCGGCCGTCCGGTGTGAGCCGCATGTCAACACGTGCATAACCGCTCAGTCCAAGTATGCGATACATGCGCCGCGCCAGGTGCGCCACTCGTTTCTCCATTTCAGTGGAAAGATCCTTTGCCACTATCGTGTCAATGTCATGAGCTTCCTGGTATTTCCAGTCCCATTTCACACGGGATGTTGCGATTTTCTGCGATCCTTCGGTCATCTTGCCGAACACAAGCTCGATAATGGGCAAGGCCTGCAAGCGACGGTTGCCCATGATGGCGACATAAAGCTCACGCCCGTCAATGTACTCTTCCACTATCGCGGGAGAACCCAATTGGTCATGCATGTAGCTGATACGTTCCCTGAGCTTTTCTTCCGTACTTACAACCGAAGCCTGGGCAATCCCGTATGAACCCTCTTCATACAGGGCCTTGACAATCAACGGAAAATCACAGTTTTTCGGTATCCTCGCCTGCCGGCCGATCGGTATCACCTTGAAACGCGGTATACGTATCTTGTGATAGGCGAGCAGTTTCTTGGTCAGTGCCTTGTCATGCGCCAGCATCAGGCCGCGTGGATTACAGCCTGTATATTTTTGCTGCATCAACTCCAGAAAGCTGGCGACATGGTGATCGAACAGTGAATTATCGTGGAACTCTTCCACCAGGTTAAACGCGATATGCGGCTCCTGCTCCTGTATGGCCTCGCGAATCACACCCAGATCATCATAAACACCGAGCGGCATGACCTCATGGCCGGCCTCACGCAGCGTGGATATCACATCGAATTCGGTCTTCCAGTCCTGGTATTCCTTGTCGGAATAGCTGGTGACCTCCTCCGGTGGAATCAGGTCCTGATGGGCGAGAACCAGAATACGCAGTTTTTTCACATGGGTATCCTGTGCCGAACGTGATGAAGGTAATTCAGTGTCTGAACACTCAGGAAAATGGCTATATCAAGCTTAACCCGTTCTTCTGGCCGATCAACATAAAGCTTGAGTTCGCGGCAGCGCAGTATCATTTCCTGCATGATCTGTGCGATGGCATAGGGATATTCCCCGGTCCAGCGCGCGCATAGCTGACACAGTTCCGGCTGCAGCTGTCCCAGCAATGTCGCGGCCTTGCGTTTCCGGCCGCTTGCCGGCGGCTGGCTGGAAAACAGCCGCTGCAGATCGGCATCGAACAACTCCGGAACATCAATACCATAGCTTAGTCGCCGCTGGTGGTAATGTTCGCGCAATCTTTTGTTGAGCCTGGATACCGGGTTCGACCCGCCGGCGCGAACGTACCTGGCGCCGCTTGCCCGCTGATGGATGTACATCAATTCGATCGACACATTCCAGCTTTCTTCAGTGCCGGCCAGTCCGCGTAGTCACGTCGCCAGCTGCTGCCGGGCTTTAGCCAGACGGCAAATGTCTCGGCAAAATCCTCGGCCGGATGACTCTGCGCATACCACCAGTCCAGATGCAGGACATAATGCTTGCTGCCCGGTCGCGGTGAATAATAATCCGGATAGGGCTTGTTGAAGCTACCGAAGTGCCGGCGCCAGGATTTGCGATTATGCAGGCGCCAGGCGGTATCGATGGCGTGACCGGCCTCATGACGCAACAGCTTCATGCAGCTGCGGGTAGTACCGCCTTCGACCTCGAACATGATCCGCTTTTCCAGCTGCTTCAGCCGGCGGTGGGCCAGATAGAACGGCACACCGATACCCGGCACGCCGTCGGGCGAGAACCATTCCTCGCCGAACCAGCAGTGAGGCCTGAATTTCAGCCCGCGTGGCCGCCAGTTCTTGGTGAAGCTGATCGATACAGGGCTTGCACCGGCGATTCCTCGATCTGCAGACCGCAGATCGCGAAAGCGCATATCCAGGAGTTCATCATCGCTGTATGACACCCATTCGGGCTGTTTACGCGATTTAGGCATAACGGGCGATCTGTGGCTGGTGGACGCTCTTTCAGACTATACCCAAATCCTTTCGTCACCGCGAATCTGTTAGAAACAAAACGCCATATCCTGCAATCAAGTAAACACGCCTCCCAGCGCATGGATGCACGAGAGCGGCGTGTCCTGTTTCAAATAATTCACCGCCGCAAAAAGAAAAACCCCTGATGCATACGCATCAGGGGTTTATATTAGATGCCTGGCGGTGTCCTACTCTGACTCGCTACGACCCCTATAAATATAGAATGAACTCGTCCTGCGGACGCACTACGTGCGCCCAAATCCGCTGTCCTGCGGAGAAGCGGTACATGGATGTACCGCCTGCGAAGCCAAGGATGCAATTGTCGCGTGCCCACGCTCAAGTAGGACACTAACACAGAAATAAAAAAACCCGCCCCCTTAGGGGACGGGTTGTTTTATTTAAATGCCTGGCGGTGTCCTACTTTCGCGTGGGGAGAGCCCCAGACTATCATCGGCGCTGAGTGGTTTCACTACCGAGTTCGGGATGGGATCGGGTGGTTCCCACTCGCTATTGCCGCCAGACAAACCGGCGGATCCGCGCGGATGAGCGCGCTGGATCATACATTCGGAATGCTGATCGCATCTTCGCACATCGATACGCACTACGTCTAACTTAAGTATGTCGCCTTACAAGCATTGTTGCCAGATAACACCCAAGTTGTCTTGAGGTTATATGGTCAAGCCTCACGGGCAATTAGTACTGGTTAGCTCCATGCATTGCTGCACTTCCACACCCAGCCTATCAACGTTGTAGTCTTCAACGGCCCTTCAGGGACCTCGAAGGTCCAGGGAGATCTCATCTTGAGGGAGGCTTCCCGCTTAGATGCTTTCAGCGGTTATCCCGTCCGCACTTAGCTACCCGGCAATGCCACTGGCGTGACAACCGGAACACCAGAGGTGCGTCCACTCCGGTCCTCTCGTACTAGGAGCAGCTCCTCTCAAATCTCCAACGCCCACGGCAGATAGGGACCGAACTGTCTCACGACGTTCTAAACCCAGCTCGCGTACCACTTTAAATGGCGAACAGCCATACCCTTGGGACCGGCTACAGCCCCAGGATGTGATGAGCCGACATCGAGGTGCCAAACACCGCCGTCGATATGAACTCTTGGGCGGTATCAGCCTGTTATCCCCGGAGTACCTTTTATCCGTTGAGCGATGGCCCTTCCATACAGAACCACCGGATCACTAAGACCTGCTTTCGCACCTGCTCGACTTGTCTGTCTCGCAGTTAAGCACCCTTATGCCTTTGCACTCATTGCGCGATTTCCGACCGCGCTGAGGGTACCTTCGTGCTCCTCCGTTACTCTTTGGGAGGAGACCGCCCCAGTCAAACTACCCACCATACACTGTCCCCGACCCGGATAACGGGCCTGGGTTAGAACCTCAAACATATCAGGGTGGTATTTCAAGGTTGGCTCCACGACAACTAGCGTCGCCGCTTCAAAGCCTCCCACCTATCCTACACAAACCTGTTCAAAGTCCAGTGTAAAGCTGTAGTAAAGGTTCACGGGGTCTTTCCGTCTAGCCGCGGGTACACTGCATCTTCACAGCGATTTCAATTTCACTGAGTCTCGGGTGGAGACAGTGTGGCCATCGTTACGCCATTCGTGCAGGTCGGAACTTACCCGACAAGGAATTTCGCTACCTTAGGACCGTTATAGTTACGGCCGCCGTTTACCGGGGCTTCGATCAAGAGCTTCGCCGAAGCTAACCCCATCACTTAACCTTCCGGCACCGGGCAGGCGTCACACCCTATACGTCCTCTTACGAGTTTGCAGAGTGCTGTGTTTTTAATAAACAGTCGCAGCCACCTGGTCACTGCAACCCCTTCCAGCTCCGGCCGCGAGGGCCTTCACCTACCGGGGGCACACCTTCTCCCGAAGTTACGGTGCTATTTTGCCGAGTTCCTTCACCAGAGTTATCTCAAACACCTTAGGATTCTCTCCTTACCCACCTGTGTCGGTTTGGGGTACGGTCTCACATAACCTGAAGCTTAGAGGCTTTTCTTGGAAGCATGGTATCAATCACTTCGGTCCTCAAAGAGGACCTCGTCATCACATCTCGACATTAATCTCCCGGATTTGCCTGGGAGATCTGCCTACATGCTTAAACCGGGATATCCAACACCCGGCTGACCTAGCCTTCTCCGTCCCCCCATCGCAGTTATGCGAGGTACAGGAATATTAACCTGTTTTCCATCGACTACGCCTTTCGGCCTCGCCTTAGGAGCCGACTCACCCTGCGCCGAATAGCGTTGCGCAGGAAACCTTGGGCTTTCGGCGTGCGGGTTTTTCACCCGCATTATCGTTACTCATGTCAGCATTCGCACTTCTGATACCTCCAGCAAACCTTACAGGTTCACCTTCACAGGCTTACAGAACGCTCCTCTACCACTCATACAAAGTATGCAATCCGCAGCTTCGGTACATGGCTTGAGCCCCGTTACATCTTCCGCGCAGGCCGACTCGACCAGTGAGCTATTACGCTTTCTTTAAAGGATGGCTGCTTCTAAGCCAACCTCCTGGCTGTCTATGCCTTCCCACATCGTTTTCCACTTAGCCATGATTTGGGGACCTTAGCTGGCGGTCTGGGTTGTTTCCCTTTCCGCGACGGATTTTATCACCCGCCGTGTGTCTCCCGTGCATTACTTGCTGGTATTCGGAGTTTGCCATGGTTTGGTAAGCCTTGACGGCCCCCTAGCCATAACAGTGCTCTACCCCCAGCAGTATTCACACGAGGCGCTACCTAAATAGCTTTCGAGGAGAACCAGCTATCTCCGGACTTGGTTAGCCTTTCACTCCTATCCACAGCTCATCCAAGAACTTTTCAACGTTCCCTGGTTCGGGCCTCCAGTGGGTGTTACCCCACCTTCACCCTGGCCATGGATAGATCGTCCGGTTTCGGGTCTACTCCCAGCGACTGATACGCCCTGATTAAGACTCGGTTTCCCTACGGCTTCCCTAAACGGTTAACCTCGCCACTGAAAGTAAGTCGCTGACCCATTATACAAAAGGTACGCAGTCACATCCTGAAGAGTGCTCCGACTGCTTGTACGCATACGGTTTCAGGTTCTATTTCACTCCCCTCTCCGGGGTTCTTTTCACCTTTCCCTCACGGTACTGGTTCACTATCGGTCGGTAAGTAGTATTTAGCCTTGGAGGATGGTCCCCCCATGTTCAAACAGGATAACACGTGTCCCGTTCTACTCGATTTCACCCAGCAACCCCTTTCGCGTACGAGGCTATCACTCGCTATGGCGTGACTTTCCAGACACTTCCGCTAAAAATTGCTGGGCTTAAGGGCTATTCCGCGTTCGCTCGCCGCTACTGACGGAATCTCGGTTGATTTCTTTTCCTCCGGGTACTTAGATGTTTCAGTTCCCCGGGTATCGCCTCCCACACCTATGTATTCAGTGTGAGATACAGCCG
>JAXHLY010000011.1:0-10000 GCA_034521715.1 Gammaproteobacteria bacterium | reverse complement strand
GTCGAAGGTCAAGGATGGCCCGATCATCGCCGCCGAGTTTCAGAACCGCGGTCGCACCCTGCGCGCCGTGCGTTACACCACGCCCGACGGCCGTACCGACTACTATGCCGACGACGGCCGCAGCATGCGCAAGGCGTTCCTGCGTACGCCCATGGATGTCTACCGTATCAGTTCGCACTTCGATCCCAACCGCCGGCACCCGGTCATGAACACGATCCGGGCGCACAAGGGCACCGACTACGCCGCGCCGACCGGCACGCCAATCAAGGCCAGCGGCGACGGCCGCATCATTCATATCGGCCGCAAGGGCGGTTACGGCAACGCCATCATCCTCAAGCACGGCGGCCGTTACACCACGCTTTACGGCCACATGTCGCGTTTTGCCGAGGGCCTGCACAACGGCAGCCGGGTCGAGCAGGGCCAGACCATCGGCTACGTCGGCAGCACCGGTCTGGCCACCGGCCCACACCTGCATTACGAGTTCCGCGTTAACGGCGTGCACAAGGACCCGGTCAAGGTTGAACTGCCCAAGGCCGACAGCATCCCGGAAAAACTGCAGGCCGATTTCAAGCAGAGTACACAACCGCTGCTGGCCGAACTGGATGAGCTGGAGCGCTACGACGGCGAGCTCGAGGTGGCTGATCACCAGGTCGATGACAGGGTGATGCTGGCAATCGGCGAGCCAGCCGATGGCGACAGCAAGACGCGCTGAGACCGGCACGCCGGGGTGTATTACATCGGCCTCATCTCCGGCACCAGCATGGATGCGGTCGAAGGGGTGCTGGTCGATTTCGATACCGCCCCACCAACGGTCCCCGCGACCACGTCCCGACCCTATCCGGCGGAACTGCGCCTGGCGCTGAAACAGGTCCGGGCGCAAACGCCACTGGCCGATATCATGGCACTGGATGCGCAGGTCGCCGAGCTGTTCACCGCCACCGCCCAACAGCTGCTCGCTGATGCCGGCATCAGCGCCGACGCCGTCGCCGCAATCGGCAGCCACGGTCAGACCGTCTGGCACAGCCCGGCGACGCAGCCGGCCTGGACGCTGCAGATCGGCGACGCCAATCGCATCGCTTACAGTACCGGCATCACCACGGTCGCGGACTTCCGGCGCATGGACATGGCGGCCGGTGGCGAGGGCGCACCGCTGGTGCCGGTATTCCACGCCGCCTGGCTGCGGCGCCCGGGCCACACCCGCATCGTTCTCAACCTCGGCGGTATCGCCAATATCACCGTCCTGCCGACCGACGAAGCCGAGCCGGTCAGCGGCTTCGACACCGGCCCGGCCAACACTCTGCTCGATGCCTGGGCCTGGCGCTACCGGCAGACGCCGTGTGACGAGGACGGCCGCTTTGCGGCCCGCGGCCAGGTGATACCGGCGCTGCTGGAAGCGCTGCTGGCGGATCCCTACTTTCAGCAACCGGCGCCGAAAAGCACCGGCCCGGAATACTTCAATCTCGACTGGCTGGCGCGCCTGCTCGAGGAAGACCACCAGCCCGCCGACGTGCAGGCGACGCTGGTCGAGCTGACCGCGCGCAGCGTCGCCGCGGCCGTGCAGCGCTATGCGCCGGAGGCCGACGAGGTCATTGCCTGCGGCGGCGGCGTGCATAACCCCGTTCTGATGACCGCCCTCGCCGCGGCGCTGGCGCCGGTGCGCCTGTCGACGAGCGCCGATCACGGCCTGCCGCCGGACAAGGTCGAGGCATTATGCTTCGCCTGGCTGGCGCGCGAACGGCTGGCCGGCCGGACCGGCAACCTGCCGGCGGTTACCGGTGCCAGTGAACCGGTAATTCTCGGTGGTATCTACCGGTCACACTGAATCTGGCAACCGATGCGCCCGCACATCTACTTGCTCACTGCTATTGCCGGCGTTCGCGGGAATCGCCGGCTGTGACCGGCCTGACGACAACTACCTGCCACTGGATAGTGGACGCACGCTCACCTATACCGTACACGCAAACCCGCAGCGGCGAGGCGCAGCAACACAAGCAGCTTAGCCGCTTCGCCGGACCGGACGAGCTGGACGGGCAAACGGTCTACCGCGAGTACAACGCCAGTGGCACGCAGCGGCTGCTGCAGCGTCGTTCCGCGGGGATTTTCGAGGTGGGTTATGCACGACCGGCTAACGCCGTCCTGCACGACGAACCGGTCCTGTTGCTGCCACAGCCGCTGACCACGGACAGCCAATGGCAGGCGCCGGTTACCACGAATCTGCTGGAATGGCGCAAACACTCGCTGGAAAACAACGATCGCCGGTTCCGCAAGGAACTGGGCGCGACGTTCCGTTGCACAAGTCTGACTGAACGGGTCCGGACACCGGCCGGCACATTCACCGATGTTGCCCGCATCGAAGCCAGCGGCCACAAGACGATCAATTACGGCAGCCTGCAGGAGCAGTCAGTCATCCACGTCGAGCTGCGCCGCTGGTACGCGCCCGGCGTCGGCCTCATCAAGAGCGAACGGCGCGAATACGCCGAGAGCCGCGAACTCAACCCCGGCGAAGCGACCCGCATACTCGAGCGCATTGACTGAGCGCGCTGCGCCGGACGGCGTCAGCGTGGTGGCAGGGTGTCGCCGCCGGCAGACAGTGGCTGCTGCGCAACGTAGATCGTGTTTGCCGAGTGACCGTCCTGCAGCGGATTGTCGAATTCGACGACGTGTGCCTGCACCGTAGCAAACACCTGTTCCAGCCGCTGCGTGAACGCCGTGTCCGGCGGTTCGTTCGACCACAGCGCGAACACGCCGTCGGCCCGGAGGTAACGCCGCAGAGCACGCAGACCGGCTGGCTGGTAGAAGTCAGCGTGAGCGGCGTTCAACAGGTCGCCGGGCGCGTGATCGATATCCAGCAGGATCGCGTCGAAACGCCGATCGGGCTGATCCGGATCAAAACCGTCCGCCGCGGCCAGCTGGAAAAAATCGCCGGCGATGAAACGGCAGCACGGCTCGCCGCTGAGACGCGCACCCAGCGGCAGCAGGTGGCGTTCATGCCAGTCGATAACCGCATCCAGGCCCTCGATCACCAGCAGTTCATTGATGCGGGCGGCATCCAGGGCCGCCGCCGCGGTATGGCCCAGTCCCAGTCCGCCGACGACCACGTCGAGCGCGCGATCGGCCAGCGGCGCCAGTCCGAGCCGCGCCAGCGCCTCCTCGGCCGCCGTGAACAGGCTCGACATGAGGAACTCCTCGCCGAGCTTGACCTCGTAGATGTCCAGCTCGCCGGTCTGCGGCAGGCGCCGCCGGCGCAGGCTGAGTTCACCCAGCCGCGTCTGTTGGTAGTCGATTTCTTCGAAATGCAGGCTCATCGTTATCTTGCCCGGTCATTGGGTCATCAGAAAGCGGGATCATGGCATTGCAGCCAGACGGTCCGAATCACTGGTTCGTGTAATACTGGCGGATATCTTCGATCAGCGGCTGACTGTCGTATTGCCAGAAGCCGAACAGGCCGCGCCGCATGGCAAACGGCCAGCGGCTGCCGACCGGCTGCGCGCGCCAGAAATCCGCATCGATCGGTCGCTGCATCGCCGGCAGCCCGATGGCATCCGGCTGCAGGACACCGTCCGCGGCCAGGGTATAGATCTGATCTTCCGGACCGTCGGCCGCGGTCACGGCGTTGATGCGCAGCAGCCCCGGCCAGGCCGCCAGTGCCACGCTGATGCCCAGCAGCAGCGCCAGAGTCGCGCTTTCCAGCCGCGGCACAGTGGCACGCTGCAGCCACACTGCGGTCAGCGCGGCGGCCGCCAGCGCCGCCAGCACAAACCAGAGATAGGGCGGTGTCGCCACGTAACGGTCGCCCGTCAGCAGCACGCCGTCGACCAGCGCATACAGACCCAGAACGGCCATCAGAAGCAGGCAGCCGAGCGCCGTGCGGTTGGTCGTCAAATCGAAATGCGCGGACGTATCCAGACCCGGGCGGTAATGCTGCTGCATGCTGATGTCGATCGTCACGCCCAGCGCCTGCAACTGCCGCAACAGCGGTGTTTCGCGCAGCAGGCGCTCGGCATCCTCGCGCTTGACCCGGCTCAGCCGTAACCAGTTCCCGGAACTGCCACGGCTGCCGGGTTCGATCCACTGCTGCGGCAGCAGTTGTCGTTTTCGGCCCTGTCGCGGCGTAATCACCAACGCCAGGAAATTGCCGCGACCGGCGGGCTGCAGGGCAACGGACTCGATGGCCGCGTAGTCGCACTGCCAGTCCGGCGCCAGATACTGGAAAATGCCTGGCAGACCCGAGCAAAACGCGATGCGATCGCTGTCCACGCGCACGCGGGCGCGGCGCTGAAACACCAGCGCGAAGCCGGTGGCCGCGATCGCGGCCAGCAGCAGCGCGACGATTCGGTCAGTGCCGCACCGTCGCCGGCGAATCCTGCCAAAACGCCTGCGCCAGGTCGGCCGGCGAACTGCCCGTCTCCTGCACAACCACCAGCAGAAGCGGCGACGGCAGGCCGAATACCGCACCCAGGACCAGCTTGAAAGGGAATGGCCGCGGTCGTCAATTCCATGTCGTCCTCCTCCCTGCGATGTACCGGACATCATGCTCGCGGATGGCAGGGGCGAAAAGCGCGCTCAGGGGGCAAGCCACTGGCCGGTCCAGTCATCGCTGGCCGCGCTGCGCTGCCAGCGGGCACCGCGATGGCCCGCGGCCGCCAGGTACAGCCATTCGAGCCAGGTCGATGGTGACGCTGACGACCATGAAATTCCGGTGAGCCAGGGTCCGCAGTGGACTGCGGCACGGCATGCGCGACGGCATACCGGATCGGCGATCGCTGCGCCGGGCGCCGGCTGGATGCGATGGCCGAGACGCGGCTCGTCTCCGCGCTGGCCGCCCAGGCGGCCTCGGCAGTGGCGTCCCGCTGTTGCCGGCTGGCGGCTTGCCGAGCAGACGCAGCTGCAGTTTACGCCGGGCATCGTCGGCGTGCAGGGCGACGCGTGGCTGTGCGGCGATCTCGGTCACCTTGTGGCTGCGGCTATCGGTATGAAACTGCAACTGCCCGGTCGCCGCCGCCACCGCCCGCAGAACCACGCTGCGCACCCCGGGCGCGCCGTCGGCCGCCGTCGTTGCCAGCTGGATGACGCGAAAGCCGTGGCGACGAATCAAGGCGTTACCGCCCAGGGCCAGTTCCTGCCAGGTGCGGGCAAACGCGGCGTCGAGATTGTTGTAGTGGTCGGCGGCGGGCATGCTGTCGCTCCGCTCCTGGAGGCCGCGGAATGCGCCGATGAAAACACCGCGCGCAGCGGGTTTCTACCGCGGCGTGTCGGCTCGGACTTCAGACCGAAAACGATGAACCGCAACCCGCAGGTAGTGCTGGCGTTCGGGTTGCGGATGACGAACTGGGCGCCTTCCAGACCCTCGGTGTAATCGATTTCTGACCCCATCGGGTCGGCGATGCTCATCGGATCGATCGACCGCTTGACGCCGGCCTTCTCGACCACGGCATCGCCCTCGGTAATGTTCTCGTCAAAGGTAAAACCGTACTGGAAGCCGGAACAGCCGCCACCGCTGATGAACACGCGCCAGCATCAGCGCGTCGTTGTTTTCCTCGGCGATCGGCTCTCGCGGACTTTCTCGGCGGCCGCCTCGGTAAACACCAGCGGGCTGTCGTCCTGCACGGGTTCCTGTATCGCTGCCTGTACTTCGCTCATGGCTAATTCCCGCGGTCTGCGACTCAATCCTTATTCTAATACGGTCACCGGCCAGAAACCGACGAATTTGGGCGCGAAGTGATGATCGCGCTACTCGGTGCGCCGCTTCGCCCAGCGGCTCCGCCTGATCGGGCTGCGCTTCCGCCGCCGGCTCGGTGTGGTGTACAAGCTTGCCGTTGACCTCGGCACCGATGGCCATCTCGATCAGGTTGGGGTGCGCATTTGCCTGTGACGCGGGCGTTGGCGGCGAGTTCCACGTGCTCGCCGGCGTAGACATCGCCCTGCACGACGCCGTTCAGTACCACGTACGGCACGCGCACCTCACCTTCGACGCTGCCGTGGTCGCTCAGCGACAGCATGGCGCTGTCATCATCCGGTTCGGCACCGCGCATTTCCCGCTTGATGCTGCCAGTCGACATGCAGCCCGCCCTTGAAATGAACGTCACCAAGCACCCTGGAATGCTGGCCGACCAGCGTATCGATACGCTTTGCCCGCCGCTTCTTGCGCTTTACCCAACATGTATCAATCCTCCTCGGAATCGTCTGGCGGCGCGCTCGCTGACCGGCGACGTCCGACCAGTCGAAAACCTTCTCCACCTCCGCATGGCTGTTACCTTCGGGTAACAATCGCACGCGTACTCGCCGTGGCTTGAATGCGGGCGGCAGCTCGATCGACCCTTCAAAGCGTTTGAAGTGCCTGAACCGGTAATCAAGCGCCAGTGATTGGTCGCGCACGACATCCTGCAATTTCAGGGTCTGTTCCGCCACCGTCCCGGCTGCCTTCCAGCACGATCTCGACCTGACCTTCGGCAACCTTATCACTTTTCGCAACATGGGTTAACACGAGCCGGAAGCGGTACTGCCGCGGTTCGCCGGCGGCTCGAGCAACTGCAATCCCTGCACCGCCAGCCCGGTCACGTCCTCGCTCGAAGAGACAATGCCGCGGTCGAACTCCAACTCGCGCCGGAGCCGGAAAATGTCATCCTGCAGGCGCAGGATCTTCGTCCTGGAGTTCGGCCGTGGTGTGCTTGTCGACGGTCATGCCCGTCTGCAGCATCGTCAGTTTGCGCCGCAGCGCCTCATCTGTCCTCGACCAGTTCGCGATTGGTCTGGCGCAGTGGCGACTATGTAATTCTGGTTCTGCGCCATCTGTTCCCGGGATCAGCTGCCAGGTGGCTGCTCTCGGCCAGAACCCAGGCCCCCGTTCCGACCAGCGCACTGACGACCAGAACGAACAGCAAATAACGCAGCGGCTGATGCGGGCGTATGGTGTGGCGTTTCATGCTACCGGCGCAACGACCACGGTGCGGGCAATAAACATGGCGCCAGCCTAGCCGACTTTCCGCTGACGGCACCAGCGACCGTGCGCCTGGACATGAAAGGCGTCAGCGGAATCAGCGCGACCTGGCTGTCGAGCCCCACGGTTCCCGGCCAGCCATACATCAGGTTCATGTTCTGCAGCGCCTGACCGGCGGCCCCCCTGACCAGGTTGTCAATCACCCGCCAGTACCACCGCCCGGCCAGTCGCCGCTGTGTGCCGCGGCCGGCCGGATGCGCGGCCGGGTCCTGGCGGTGACGCTCGAGAGCCACGTACCGCGCGCGTTTTCCGGATGGCTGCCGGCGGCCTCGACACTGACGACGCGGCTCGCCGGCCGTCGCTGACGCACGTACAGCGCCTGCAAATCGACGCTCGCGTCGTTGAGTACGGCGTCGATCGTGGCGTGGATACCGCGGATCAGTCGGCACCAGGTGGGGCACGAAGGTCAGCGTCGGCTGGCTACCGGCCGCCGGCCGGTCAGCGTCTGCACGATCTCCGGCAGGTGGCGGTGACCGGCCGCGCCGTAAGCCTTGAAATTCTCGCCCGCCTCGCAGAACTGGGTGCCGAGGTTGGCCTTGCGACCGGCACCGCTGACGCCGGACTTGGCGTCGGCAATCAGCCGCGCCGGGTCAACAACCGCCGCCTCCAGCAGGGGCAGAAGGGCCAGCGTCACGGCGGTTGGATAACAGCCGGGATTGGCCACCAGTCGCGCCTGGCGCACGGCCTCGCGGTTGAGTTCCGGCAGACCGTAGACGGCCTCGGCCAGCGGATCCGGACAGGCGTGCGCCTCGCCGTACCAGTGCCGACCAGAGCCGCGGCATCGTGCAGACGGAAATCCGCCGAGCAGGTCGATGACCCGGCAGCCGGCCTCGAGCAGCGCCGGCGTCATGTGCATGGCGGTAGCGTTCGGCGTGGTGAAAAACACCAGCTCGCACTCGGCCAACGATGTGACATCCGGTTCGCTGAACCCAGTAATCCAGCCGGCCGGCCAACTGCGGCAGGCTGGCGCTCACCGGCCGGCCGGCCTCGGCGCGCGAGGTCACCTGCCGGATTTCGACATGCGGGTGGTTGACGAGCAACCGCAGCAGCTCGATGCCGGTATAGCCGTTGGCGCCGACGACGCCAACACGAATGGAATGTTGCGACATGGTGGAAACCGGAATGCCTGTTCCAGGACTCCAAGTTACAGCGGGCCCCGATGGATGAAAGCGCCCATGATAAGTGGCGGACGCGAATTGATCAAGTCGGCAGACCGGCCGAATGAAGAAGCGGCCGGAGCCGCTTTTGAATAATGAATCTTAATATTCTTATTGTTTTTTGTGTCTCACGCCACACTGTGGTGGATCCGAAACGTTTTTAAGACTAGCGTCACGACGCCGCTGCGTCAGGGAAAAAATCCCATGGAATCGATTGTCAGCATTACCGGGCGACCCGGGCCCGATGCGCCACCGGCGCGGCGTCGGGTAAACTGTACAGGCACAGCCACTGCTTAGCCCGAGAGCCGTCGATGGAAGATCCACGTCCAGATCGTTGCCCTGAGCATGGGCGTTGCCTGGGCCAGCGGCATCAACCTGTATGCCACGGTTTTCATGCTCGGCCTGCTCGCGGGCGGCAGCGGCCACGTCGTGCTGCCGCCGGGACTGGAGGTGGTCACCGATCCGCTGGTCATGTTCGCCGCCGGCCTGATGTACTGCGTCGAGTTCTTCGCCGAGCAGAGCACGCCGGTGTCGACAGCGGCTGGGACACGAATCCACCGCGTTCATTCGCATTCCCGCCGGCGCCGTGCTGGCCATGGGGGCGGTCGGCGAAACCGGCCAGGCGGCCGAACTCATGGCCTTTCTGCTCGGCGGCGGCCTCGCCGCCGGCAGCCACGCCACCAAGGCCGGCAGCCGCGTACTCGATCAACACTTCACCGGAACCGGTCAGCAACTGGGCCACCTCGCTGGGCGAGGACGCCGTCGTCATCGGCGGGCTCTGGGCGGCCGTTGTATCACCCAGGTCGTTTTTCTCGTCCGCCCTGGTCGTGTTTGTCGTCTGATGATCTGGCTGTTGCCGAAAATCTGGCGCGGCCTGGCGACGGTCTTTGCTAAACTGCGCAACCTGTTCCGGCCGCCGCCGCCGGCGCTGCCGCCCGCCGGCAACGGCAACTCGGAACCAGCCGACAATTCCCCCTGACAGACGATCATTCCTGACAGACGATCATTCATGAATCGACGCGACCGCTTCGCCCTGCTGGGCGTCATACTGGTAACCATTCGCCGCCACCGCGCTGTGGCTGGCGCCAGCCGCGGTCTCGGCCAGGCACCGGCCGCCACCCTGAAAACCATTCAAGGTGAGACGGTCGCGCTCGATGATCTGCGCGGCCAGCCGGTACTGGTCACCTTCTGGGCGACGACCTGTCCCGGCTGCCTGGAGGGATTGCCAGCCGCATCTGATCGATCTGCACGAAACCTTTCACGAACGCGGCCTGACCATCTATCGCGTCGGCGATGGAGTACGACCCCGCCGAACCAGGTCATCGAGTTCAGCCACGCCGCGAACTGCCCTACAACATCGCCCTGGACATCGACGGCAAGGTGGCGAAGGCTTTCGGCGACGTACGTGCTGACGCCGACCACCTTCCTGATCGCGCCCGATGGCCGCATCGTAATGAACAAGATCGGCCAGTTCGACCATGACCATGTCCATGCGGAAATCAAGCGCATGCTGGAAACCTCGCAGGCCGGCTGAGCGATACAAACACCATGCTCTGGGTAAAGGCTTTCCACATCATCTTCATGGTCACTTGGTTCGCCGGGTTGTTCTATCTACCGCGGCTGTTCCTGTATCACGCGATGGCGGAAGACGCGCTCGGTGAGGCGAGCGTTTCAAGGACTATGCAGAGCGCAAGCTGTTCTACGGCATCATGACGCCGGGCGGGATACTGACGCTACTGTTCGGGCTCTGGCTGGTGCTCGGCTATACTTGCGGCATGAATGTTGGCCTGTGGCTGCACGTCAAGCTGGCACTGGTTCTGGTCGTCATCGGCTACCATCTTCTGGT
>JAXHLY010000010.1:0-211274 GCA_034521715.1 Gammaproteobacteria bacterium | reverse complement strand
CATAATAGGGCCTTATGATCTGATATTTAAATACCATTATCTGCACTTGTGATTGGTAATACTGAAATTATTTATGTATCTTTATTTTTATTATCATTTACCCGGCTTGCCGAATAACAGTACGATTGCTACATACAGCATTTTTCATATCGGAGCCTTGTTAATGGTGATCGGTTTGATCAGGATTGATACAGAGCGGCATTGGTATTCATTTCAGGATGGCAGACAGCTAACAACCATGGCTCATACTGATCCGCTTACAGGTGTCTATAACCGCAGAGTGTATCCAGCGGTGAGTTTGAGCGTGAGATTAAAGGGCAAAAGCGTTACAAAAAACGGCACACGGCAATATGTCTTATTGATCTTGATCGCGTTCAAAAATATAAATGACAGTTATGGACATAGTATAGGCGATGAAGTCTTACAACTTCTGGTCAAGCGCTGTCTGAATGTGATCCGGGAGACGGACACACTTGCCCGCACAGGCGGCGAAGAATTCGTTGTTATGCTGCCTGAGACATCCAGCAAGGAAGCATTGGAAACAGCGGAACGCCTGCGTACCGCCATTTGTAACGAACCATTTCACACAGCCGCGAATGGCCTGGATATTTCTGTCAGTATCGGTATTGCTGTTCTGGAGCCTGGCCAGCTTGATTTCACATATGCCATGAACAAAGCCGACAGGGCGATGTATCAGGCCAAGAATGAAGGCAGAAACAGGGTTGTACTAGCCGAATAAAAAAATTCTTTGGCCACCAGTGATGCGGCAATTCCATATACCTGGCAATAATCGCGAAAGATCGTCCTGGGTGTGTCCATGGCGGCGTGTCGCAATTTGTCGCAGGGATAGTCGCAGGCGGTACCATCGACGGGACAGGTGCCTGCAGGTGTAAGCCGCGTCATGACGGCGCTCCTGATTCCGGGCGTCAGTTTCAGGCTCCCGGGTACTATCCGGACATGCGCATAATACATACGCGGCTTGACTGTCTGGCGTGTGCCGCTCGTTCGCCCGTTTGGGAGACCTGGTGGAGCCGCTCGGCTCGCTATCCCGGGGTAAGCGTAGCGGGTTTCGGCAACCGGCACACCCGGCGGTGCGGCAGCGGGCTTCCGACAGTCCCGGCGAGCAATCAGGACGGGAAGGCCAGGGCAGAATCTGGGCCGTGAGAGACAGTCATTTATGCCTCGATTTCGTGTAATTCCGTGTCACTTGTTCAGACTATAGATAAACCCAAGGGCCGGCCCGCCGCTGCGCGGCGAGACCGACCCTCAGACTCTGGATTGTCCGGCCCCAGCAGGAGGCGATTTCGGCGCAGCCAGGCAAGGCCCTGGACCTCGTGGGCGGCGAAGCCCTGGCGCAGGCTCGGCGCGTACAGCAAGCCGTCGACAGGGGACACCTGCCAGCCGGTCCAGCCATCCCACGGCAAACCACCCGGCAACGGCCACCGTGACACACACGGCCCGTGGCGGGCGGATTCGACCCAGCCAGCGGCGCCAAGCTGCCGGCGCACCCCAGGGTATCGGCCAGTACCTGGCGGGCCGTGGTTGGCGCGGATGGCGGGTGCGTCAATTCGTCCGCAGGGGAGACCCAGGCGGTACCATCGACGGGACAGGCCGGAGGCGCGGGAAGCCGCGTCATGACGGGCGCTCCGAAGATTCCGGGGCGTCAGTTTCAGGCTCCCGGGTACTATCCGGACATGCGCATAATACATATTATGTTAAATAGGATATCCGACTCGAATCTGCCCATACCCCCTTCTTCATCTGTTTGTGGCGCTGGAACTGACCTATCGTGGAGAAGCGTGCCCAGAACAAGCGGAGGTGTTCCATGAATAAAAACTGTAAATCTGGTGTTCCCCTTATCGTTGTCATGTTCCTGTCGTTATCCGTGTCGGCACAGGCCGGCGGCGGAATGAGTGAAGAACAGATGCAGCAAATGATGAAGATGCAGGAGTGCATGGCCAAGGTTGATCAATCCCGGCTGGAGGCACTTACTGCGGAAGCCGATGGCATGAATAAGGAAATCAGGGCGCTTTGTGCCGCGGGCAAGCGTGATCAGGCGCAAAATGTTGCGATTGACTACGGCAAGGAAATCAGCGCCTCCCCTGCTCCATGCAGGAAACAAAAATGTGGCGAGATGGCAAAAGGCATGCAGATGCCGATGATGGCTGATCTGGAGAAGAATTATGCCGACCGGCACGTGTGTGATGATATGTAGTCCTGTCGGCTTGAACGAACAATAAACCGGGCATTTGGCCGTTTTTGCTGGTTCAATGTCATTGATGCCGTCACGGTATTGGCTAGGATGACCCTGTGATCCCCCTCCGCTATTAAGGTGACTCCAATGACCAAACTCAATGTCGGCGTATTTACCTATCCCAAGGTAACGATGCTGGATGCCCACGCGCTCGACCAGATTTTTCTGATGTCGAGCAAGTGCTCCAACACGTTCCTGTTCGCCAAGACAACGGATCCTGGTTTCGGATTTCCGGTGCCATTCTGACGGCCAATCATGGCTTCGATGACTGCCCGGATATCGATATCCGTCGTTGGCGGGGTGACGGCCGATATGCCGGATGCCCTCGAAGGATAGAGACTATTCGACTTTATTCGCCAGGCAGGGCCGGTAAAGCGCAAGCACGGATCTTCCGTGTGTACGGGTTCCCTGTTCCTGGCCGAGGCCGGATTACTGAACGGCTACAGGCGGCAAACTCACTGAGGGTGGAAAGATCGCCTCGAGAGCTATCCCGGGCGCGACGGTGGTTGATGAGCGCGTGACCCTCGATCGCAACCCGGCATCACAGGCGGTGGTATCACGGCGGGCTGGATTTCGCCTTCACACTGATAGCTGAAGTCGTCGGCGAAGATGTTGCCCAGGCAATGCAGCTGATATTTCATTCGAGCCCCCGAACCGCCTTCCCGCGCGGCCTGCCTGAAACAACGCCGGCGCATATTCTGCAGATCGTGGAGCCCCTGGTTACACAACTGAAATCCAACAGTATTGTTGAATACTGTCAGGGGAATCATCAAAGGCTGGAGCGTACTGGTACATAACCTGTACCCCTAGAATCGCGTCCGGTATTCCTGGGGAGTGACACAAAGCTCCCTCTGGAATGCCCGGCGACTGCTCCTCGCTTTTGAATCCGCATCGCCCCGCTATCTCCTTTAGGGCGGACGTCCTGCTTTCCAGCAACATCCTTGCATGCCGGAGACGCAGTTTCTCGATGAATTTGGCCGGCGTTTGTTCCATCTTTTTTTTGAACAGCCTGGTAAAATTGCGCGGGCTCATGTTCACTCGATTGGAGAGTTTTTCAATAGAGAGATCTTCTGACAGATTCTGCATGATCCAGTCGATCAATTCATTAAAATGGCTGTTGGACTGTGACAGAATGAATTCGCTGAACTGATTCTGCCCGCCGGGTCTTTTGTAAAAAAGTACCAGCTTCCGCGCAATGGCCATCGCGGTTTCCTTGTCCTCGTCTTCCTCGACCAGCGCAAGCGCCAGGTCCATCCCGGCCGTAATGCCGGCAGAGGTGTATGCGCTACCCTGCTTTATATAGAGTGCATTCGAAACCACTTCCAGTTGTGGATAGGACTTTTGCAGCAGCTGGCAATAGCCCCAATGGGTTGTTACTTGTTTACCGTCAAGCAGTTTCAGTTCAGCGAGAAAAAAAGCACCGGTGCATATTGAAACCAGGCGTCTTGTTTTGGACGCCTGTTGTTTGATCCAGGCCAGCAAAGCCGAATCCTTTATGGCCTGTTCAATGTTTTCTGCGCCGGGAACAACCAGTGTATCCAGGGGTGACGGACAATCTTCAAAACGGTAGTCCGGCTGCAATTTCATGCCGGATGACATTTTTACCGGTTTCAGTGTTTTCGAGATCAGGAATATCTCGTAGGGATTCGCTGATTGATGCTGCCGCTGAAGACCCGAGGCCATTGAGAAAACCTCGTGTGGGCCAGTGATATCCAGTACTTCGGCTTCCGGATAGACCAGTACCCCGATTCTGCGGTTTTCTTTCTGCATGCCATGATGCCTCATTGATACCGGTAAACTAGCAAGTTCGACTTTTGGCTAGAATGACACATAACCTGCAAATAAGGACAGGTGCGCCGATCAGTCTTCCGATAAGGGAGGCGTGCGGAATTCATGCTGCAGAAATTCTTCCTCGAGGGGCGTCAGATCGAATTTACGGGCGGCCTCACTAATGGTTTCAGCATCACGAGTTGTCTGGTATGCGAGCCAAATCAAGGCCTTGCGTAAGGCTTCGCCATGCGGCTGTAATGGATGCTCAGTCATAGCAAAATCTGTGCAATAGTCGATCATTCCGCAATAAGCAAGGACAGGGGCATCGCCTGTCAGTACCCGGGAGCTTTGTTATACTGGATATACTGCAATATTGCATTGCAGCAACATGATGGCTGTATCCATTTGTCAGTCTCAAATAGCCAGAAAACAAGGAGGGATATCGCTATGGTTATGTTAGGTAAATGGGCTTTTATAGTCGGCCTCGTGATTGCCGTGCTTGCAGGAGTCGGTTTCGATTATACCTGGGTCGCATGGGTATTGGCGGTACTTGGTCTCATAGTCGGCTTCCTGAACGTCGCAGCAGAAGAAACACAGCAGTTCCTTATAGCTGCAATCGGTTTGCTGTTGTCCGCAACCGCCATCAAGGTGATTCCGTATGTAGGAGATATCGGCACGGCGATTGTTTCCAATCTGGTGGCTTTCATCTCCGCCGCCATCCTTGTCGTAGCACTGCGATCGCTGTTCATGACCGCACGCCACTAATTCAAAGCCAAGTATACGTTTCTATCCCCCGTCGGCCACCCCGCGGGGGATTTTTATTACCGGCAGTCAGCAGAGCTGGGATAAAGTGCGTTGCGTGTAACTGACATGGTATTCATGTGGCATTTTATTGATAATGTCAATTACTGCAACCAGCCTGACTGATTATATTAAGGTAAGGCGGAAATAGCTATGATCAGTTTTCTGAAAAAACAGAAAGTAATTCGATTGCAATGAAAGGTTACCGGCTTTTTCGTATTTTCGGTTTTGAGGTCAAGTTGAACCTTACATGGTTGCTGCTCGCCTTACTTATCACCTGGACGCTGGCGGCGGGGTTGTTTCCAGCCTCCTACCCCGAACTAAACCAGAGTATTTACTGGTGGATGGGTCTGTCCGGTGCGATTGGCATTCTCTTTTCCATTGTGTTTCACGAATTGTCGCATTCACTGGTTGCCCGCTTCTATGGATTACAAATCAAGGGAATAACCCTTTTCATATTTGGCGGCGTTGCCGAAATGCAGGAAGAACCCGTCAGCCCCAGGGTGGAATTTCTGATGGCTGTCGCCGGTCCCGTGGCAAGCGTCCTGCTGGCTCTTGTCTTCTTTCTGTTAGAGCAAATGGCCACGGCCCTGGGCTGGAGTACTGCCGTAATTGGAGTCAGTCATTATCTGGCAATGGTCAATATGATTGTAGCTGTATTCAATCTTGTACCAGCCTTCCCCCTGGATGGCGGCCGCATGCTGCGTGCAGTTTTATGGCACTGGCAAAAAAACCTGCAGCGTGCCACCCATATTGCCAGTCAGTTCGGTTCGGGATTCGGGCTTGCGCTGATGATCCTGGGTGGTCTGGCCTTTATCCAGGGTAACTTTATTGCTGGCATGTGGTGGGTGCTAATAGGTGCTTTTCTGCGTACCGCAGCCAATGGATCTTACCAGCAGTTGCTTATTCAGGAGATGCTCAGCAACAAACCTGTAAGACAATTCATGAATACAGAGCCTGTTACCGTATCACCCGATATAACTATCGAAAGATGGCTCGAAGACTATGTCTACAAATACCATTATAAAATGTTTCCGGTCATTGAGGATTCGAGGCTTCTGGGCTGTATTGTAACAGACAGCCTTAAAAAACTGCCGCGTGATGAATGGCGTAACAAGACAGTAGGGGATCTAACAACCCCCTGCTCTCATGAAAATACCGTTTCACCAGATACTGATACCGCTAACGTGCTGGCTGAAATGATGAAGCCTGATTCCAGCAGCCGGTTTATGGTTGTTAAAAATAATTCCCTGGAGGGCATGATTTCCCTGAAAGATCTCAGATCTTATATCGCATTGAAAATGGAAATCGAGTCAAGCTGAATGCTATCTCCAGGCACCGCAAATTTTTATCGCACCAGAGTGATATTTGAACAAGAGAAGTCTGGCAAGCATGATTTGAAATGACAATTGGGGCAGCTATTGCGACGCAACTGATATGAAAGTCGTTTTTATCGGTAGCCGCGGGGAGATCGATAGCCGGACAGACCGGCATCCCAGTCATCCAGCGACATTTTATCGGTAATCTTGCCGTTCTTGGCCTTGACCAGCAAACCATCACGGGTGATGCCCGCATTATTGATAAGCGCGTCAACCCGGCCATGATCTGGTATTATCCTGCCAAAAAGTTGCTCAACGGCCGCTTCATCGGATACATCGGTAATGTAATAGTCTGCCTGTCCACCTGCCTTGCTACAAAGCTGAACAGTTTCCTTGAGACCTTTTTCAGTCAGGCCTACCAGTACCAACCGGGCGCCTTTGGCGGCAATCATCTGGGACATTTTCTGTCCCAGGCCGCGTCCTGCCCCTGTAACTACAACAACCTTGTCCTTGAGCTCCATACTGGAAATACAGGATAGCGGGACAACTAACTGGACCCGCTGCCCTTTTTGCCTGTGCTACCTGTAGTCTGGCTTGATGTGGATGATTTTGCCGCCTTTTTCCCTGACGGCCCCTCGCCAGGGCTCATCGAGGACATCCAGTTCGATAACCAGTCTTCCTGCATTGACATGGCACGCTGGGCTATGTCCTGCCAGTTTTTGAGCAATGTCTCGCCCGGTGTCCGCGAGACCGGAGCGGCCATCCTGAGCGTCTCGAACCAGTTCTGCCAGGTTTGCCGCTGCATTTCGGCCCACGTCTCTATGCCTTGTTCCATCTGCTGAATGCCTTGTGAAAGGGCATCCGGCATGCCCTCGGTTTGTTCCGCATTTCTGGCGAGTGTCAGCAGCGAATTTTTCTGGGCATCCAGAGCACTGTTGACCTGCTGTTCCATGATATCAATCATTTGTTGCCATATATCGGCGGATTGTCCCGCACTCTGTAAGTTATTAAGCCAATCGCTCATGAGTTTCTGCTGCTGCTCGACCCAGGCGCGCTGATATTCGTTTAACTGTTCGGGCCATCCTGACATGAATCTGTCCTCCAGGTATCGGCTATTAAATGGTTTGCAAATATCTCGTTCCGGACTGTGCTTTGCAGTCCATGAGTCGAAAACTTCTTGACTGCTTACATACAAGGCAATACATGAATTTATTCTAGCCAAAAAGAGCTATTGATGTTTCTGCAAAATTGATCTGAATCAATGATTGGTCCGATTGCGGGCTCAAATATGGGCATCAGGTGATCCCCATTCATCAAACGGATGGACTGTCTCTGGCCGATAGTTTTACGTCCATCCAAGGAGCCATTGATACTTTCGATCCCGGGCGCCCGGGGAGAGGCAACAGGCTTTTGTACTCACTGCCCGCCAGTGTTTCCAGGCGGGCCCTGCCGCTGGCGCGCCAGCCAGTAGACCGGTGCGCCGGCACCGAGGATTGCAGCGCCAACGATGGCACCCAGACCCGTAAAGAGCAGGCTGGAATACAGCATATAACCACACACCGCCACAAAGAGCAGCGGTGTCAGCGGATAGCCCGGCACACGAAAAGGAAGCGCCTGTGACTTGAACCGATGGCGGAAGATGAACAGGGTCCCAGTCGTCAACAGGATAAACAGCCAGAATACGGGGGCGGTATAGTCCACGATTGTGCTCACCGCTTCCTGGGACCATAGTCCGAGTCCTACCAGCAACAGTGCAATGCCGCCCTGCAGGAGCAAGGCATGGGCCGGTGTGTTGGTTTTCTGATGCCACCGGCCGATAAAGCGAAGCATCCGGAAGTCCCGTCCCAGGGCATAGTTGGTCCGGGCACCGGTGATGATGGTGGCATTGGCGGTGGACAGTGCCGCGATCACAATAATGCAGGTAACCAGCCAGGCCCCGGTCGGACCGAAGATCCGGCCGGCCAGATCGGCACCAATAGCCTGCGAGCCTTGTAGCGCATCCAGCCCAAGAACATGCAGATAAGCCAGATTCACCAGCACATACAGCGTGGTGATGAGAATGATCCCCCCTACCAGGACCCTGGCCATGCTGCTTCTGCTACCCCGGAGTTCAGCCGAGAGATAGGCGGCCTCGTTCCAGCCGCCGTAAGTCAGCAGCACAAAAATCATCGCCTGGCCGGCACTACCCCCGACAAACAGATCACGCATCCAGTTGACATCGCTACCCGGGACGCGCGACTCCGGCGCAGCGGGAGCCGCAAACAGGCCCGGTACGGCCAGCAGGATAATCAGCAGGACAACCAGGCTGGTCAGGATATTCTGCACATACCTGGAGTGACCGGTCCCCAGTAGATTGAGCCCCGTCAGCCCGACAATGGCCAGGGCTGCGTAGAGCGCTGAACTGTAGGGACCCAAATACACGATCCGGCTCGCGTAGTCCCCCAGGATATAGGCGACCAGGGCGATTGACCCGGTCTGGATAACCGTCATCCGTCCCCAGGCAAAAAGGAATCCGATGGCCGGACCGTAGGCACGGGTCAGAAACGTGTATTCCCCACCAGCGTCGGGCTGTGACGCGGCAAGCTCGGCATAGCACAGCGCGCCCAGCAGCGAGATAAAGCCTCCGGCCACCCAGAAGGCCATGAACTGAAAGCCCGTTGTTGAATGACCGGCCACAATCGATGGCAGGCGGAATATACCGATACCCACAACGATACCGACGACCACTGCAATTGCACTGAAGGCGCTAAATGTGGGCTTTGGCAGGTTAAAGGGGTCACCGGAACTCATCAGGGATCACGCATCGAAGCCAGCAGGAATCCATCCGGAGGCCTATTGGTGGCGGCCATCACGATAACGGCTTCATGCGCTGAAAAACCGTCCATCTCTGCCAGTATCTGGTTGAGTGTCTGTTCGCGTTCGTCGTGACCACCTCCCAGGCCGCTGCCACGGCTGCGACCAATAGCATCAATCTCGTCGATAAAAAATAATAGCGGGAGCTTCGGCCTTGGCATTAGCAAACATATCGCGCACACGCGAGGCACCGACACCAACGAACATTTCAACGAACTCTGAACCAGTGATGCTGAAGAACGGTACATTTGCCTCGCCAGCCACTGCCCGTGCGAGCATGGTCTTGCCCGTGCCTGGTGGTCCGGTCAACAATACGCCACGTGGTATTTCGGCGCCGAGCTCACGAAAACGCTCGGGTTCACGCAGATAATCAATTATTTCCTGCAATTCAACCTTGGCATTGGCAAGTCCGGCTACATCTTCCATACTTTGTCGGGATTCTTCCCGGTGATAGCGCCGGGCTCTGGATTTGCCAAAACCAAAAATCCCTCCGGCTCCGTCTGCGCCACCCATACGTTCCTGCATCTTTTTCATTGAATAAAAGATCAGAGCAATCAGCAGCAGCCAGGAAGAATACCAACCAGTGCCTGAAGCCACCATGAAAGCTCGGTGGTTTCGGCCTGAATGGTGACTCCGTGATCTTCTAGTATTGGTATCTGATCCGGATCATCCATTGAAGGTATAATGGTACGAAACCGCCTGGCTCCATTCTGATCTGCAGCTGTAGTCTCCTTGAACTGGCCGTGTATATTCTCCCCCTTGATAGTGATTTCCTGCACCCTGTCATCCCTGACCGCCTGTTTGAACTCCGAATAGGCAATCCTCACTTCGGTGGCGCTGCGTTGCCCATCAAACAGCCATGAAACCATCAGCGCCATGACAAGTATCCAGAATACCAATCGCCAATCCCAGTTACCGGGTTGTTGCTGAGGCGGAGTATCCTGCCGGGATTGTGACGGTTTACGGGATTCAGGCATGGGGCTCAGTTACAGATACGACATCACGCTTACAGAAGTGCTGTAAATCAGAGACATTGCAGAAACGGTGGGACATCAACATTGGCAGAGCTTTCTGGTTAGCGTATTCGTGATTCGGGAAAAGCAGACATGTAGAAAACCTTGCATATCCGCATGAAAGTTCGTATCAGTTGTGGTCCGATAAACCACTGATACCCTGTGCCCGGGCGCAGTGCGCCGAGCAGAAAATAGTATCCTCGTGCTGAACGCCATGGCCTCTTACCCTGCAGCTGCAGGCGGCACAGCGTGGCGCCAGTTTCTGTATGGCGCACTCGAAAGAATCAAATATATGTTCTTTTCCATCACAGAGTTTTACGGTAAATGCCTTGTCATAGTTGTTGCCACAGGTTTCGCAGGCTTGCATGTCGGTGCTCCTTTATTAAGTACTAAGGAAGCTCTGAACAATTTGTCATTTCGAGCGCAGCGAGAATAGCCGAAGGTGTCCCGAGCACAGCGAGGGACCTTCGAAGGCGTCCCGAGTGCAGACGAGGGACCTTTATGAAAGATCTCCCTGAGGTCGAGACAGGGATTTCTCCCGTTGGTCGAAATGACACGAGAGGATTATTCAGTGCCTCCTTAACAGGAAATCATCTGTAATTGTAATACAAGATCAGGATTTGCATCGCTGCCTGTTCAATGGCCCTCATTATCCTATTCCCGGTCTGGCGCACTGGATGGGCTTCTTCGGGCAGGGCAATGCTTTTCAAACCAGTCCACCGCCAGCCTGGCAACTTCTTCCAGCTTTCCCGGTTCTTCAAACAGATGGGTTGCATCAGGCACTACCACCAATTGATTCGGTGCCGCCATGCGTTCGGCTGCCTGTTGATTAAGCAATTGTACCTGCTGGTCCTGGCCGCCGATTATCAGCAGAGTCGGTGCCCGGACTTGTGTCAGATAAGCCTCGGCCAGATCCGGTCTACCGCCACGTGATACAACGGCATGAACATGGTCAGGGCGTTCCGCTGCAGCAACCAGTGCGGCTGCTGAGCCGGTACTGGCGCCAAACAGGCCAATCGGTAACGACTGCAGTTCAGCCCGGCTCATTGTCCAGTCTATGGCAGCGACAAGTCGTTCCGACAGCAAGGGGATATTGAATCGGTATTCCGCGGTAACCGAATCGTATTCATATTCCTCGGCGCTCAGCAAATCGAACAGAAGGGTAGCAAAACTGGCCTCGTTGAGCACTCCGGCAACCTGTTGGTTTCTAGGGCTGAATCGACTGCTGCCGCTGCCATGGGCAAACACTATGATGCCCTTGGCGTTATCCGGTATGGAGAGAGTACCATTAAGCGCTACGCTATCAGCGGTTATGGCAACTTCCTGAGACTTGATGTGATTCATAGCTGACATTTCTTGGCATTATCGGATTATCGTTGGAAACGGATGCCCCACCCCATCGCTTCTGAAACAGGACGGATTTAGACTTCGGTCCCAGGGCCACACAAATGGTATCTGTTAACGAAGATGGGTTATGCAAAGGATTTTCACATGCGGCACAATGAAATAATATTTGCTTATGGACCATTTTAACCGGTCTCCCGGATTGTCAGGCTGACTACTATCGTTACCCTAGCGTTAATGAAGCTGCCAGGAATGATTTGTATCGAAATTCGGGCTTTCAGCAGCAACTATGGCGCTACCCGCCAGGCCAGGTATGGTTCATGATTACTTGCTTAATCGATTATATAAATCAATAAGTTAGACGGTGATAGTCGACGTTGCCACTTTCTCCGGCCTGACTATGCTATTAATTCATAATAACAACGAGCAGTCATAATGAAACTGACTTTTTTCGGTGCAACGGATACCGTTACCGGTTCCCGTTTTCTCATCGAACACAACAACAAAAACGTTTTAATTGATTGCGGGCTGTTTCAGGGGCCGCGCCCCATCCGCGAGCGGAACTGGCATACTTTTCCTGTCAGCCCGCACAAGATAGATGCCATTGTGCTGACCCACGCCCAGTATTGATCACAGCGGCTATATTCCAGCGCTGGTCAAGCAGGGCTTCCAGGGCAAGGTATTCTGTACCCGGGCAACGCGCGAATTATGCGAGATACTGCTGCCGGACTCGGGCCGGTTGCAGGAAGAGGAGGCCGATTACCGCAATCGTCATGGTGTAACCAAATACCATCCCGCCCTGCCGGTCTATACCGAGGACGACGCACACAGGGCGCTGAAATCATTCAAGGTTCAGAAGACGGGCAAGGCTTTTGCGCCGGTTGCCGGACTCGAGGCCAGTTTTTCCAGGGTCGGTCACATTCTCGGGGCATCGTATATCCACCTCAGTGATGGCCGTCGATCAGTCACCTTCAGTGGCGATGTCGGCCGCCTGGATGATCCGATCATGAATCCGCCGGAACCACTCAGGGCCACGGATTACCTGGTGCTCGAATCCACATATGGTGATCGTCGCCATGAAAGCACTGGTCCTGGAAGAAGTGGTTTGCAAAACTGCAGAAGGCGGAGGTGTGGTGCTCATACCCTCCTTTGCCGTCGGCCGTGCCCAGTTGATACTGCATTTGCTGGCCCAGGCCATGGATGCAGGGCGTATACCCGATTTGCCGATCTACCTCGACAGTCCCATGGCCATTAATGCGACTGAACTGTTCTGTGCATTTCCCGCCGAGCATTCACTGGATACTGACGACTGCCGTATCATGAACAATCGGGTGACGTATACCCGCAGCGTCCAGGAATCCAAGGCCATTTTTGCGGACCAGGGTCCAAAAATCATTATCTCCGCCAGTGGCATGGCCACAGGGGGACGGGTATTGCATCATCTGCGGCATTACCTGCCTGACGAGTCCAATACCATTGTTATTGTCGGTTTCCAGGCAGCGAACACACGCGGGGCCGGCCTGGAGCGCGGTGATGCCGAGGTGCGCATTTTTGGCCAGGATGTCCCGGTCAAGGCCCGGGTCATCAGTATCGAGGGGCTGTCGGCGCATGCGGATTATGAAGAACTGACGACATGGATAAGCGCCCTGAAAGAACCGCCGCGCAAGCTGTTTCTGGTGCATGGCGAACCGGAAAGCCGTATTGCCTTCAGGACGCACCTGGAACAAACGCTCGGCTGGAATATTGAATTACCGGAATTCGGCCGTTCATTTGTGCTGGATTGATCGCAGGCATTAAAAAAGCCCGGCCTCCTCATGGAGCCGGGCTTTGATAGTGCTACGGTCTTTTACTTCGGGCCTGGATTGACCAATTACAGCTTCTTGGCCTTGATCAGGGCGCGCTTGTACATGCCCTTGGCGTTGGCTTCGACATCGGCCATGTTGACCGGTTCGCCGACGATAATCGCACCGACCATGCCCATGGCAAAGTGCGGGTCGCACTTGTACAGGTAAACGCCTTCCTCATCAAAAGTACGGGAAACATTATCCCCCAGCGGAGACACATAAGATTCCGCGCTTTCCGGAATATTGCCTTCCTCGAAATGCACATTATGGCCGCTCATATTCTTCCAGCTGACCGAATCACCAGGTGCGATTTTGATCGCGATCGGATCAAAAGCCGTAACCTTGGCGTTTACAATGTGTTCCTCTGCCAGTGCAGCATTGCTAATACCAAACATCAGCAGAGACAGGAAGCCCGCATAAATTTTATTGCGTAACATGTTGTAACCTCTTTTTATGGATTTACTTTGTTGTAATGATTGCCAGCGATCCACTCCGATCACGGATCGATGACAGTTATGCCTTTAGATAAGGCGAATCTGCAGTAGTTTCATGGGTGTTGAAAAACAGATTATGCAAGAAATGTGGAACTGGCTAGATCAGGCGGTGGTGTTGGCGGTACGTCATAGTGCGACTGCCATTGAGTGATCAGGACAGATATCGAATAATCCGACTTCTGTGGACTGATAAGATCTGGGTATGGCTGGTGAGAGCCAGTAGCTGTGCCGATTTATAATGGTTATTTTTATGGGTGGCCACCGCATCCGTTTGACCCTGTGTATATTGATCAATGGGCTGGCATGCTCTCAGATCGGGACTGCCAAGCGAACATCCCTGAAAGCGGGCAGCAGCGATTTCCCAGCATGCCAGGCTGCTGATGACAAGCAGCCAGGCAATAGCGCGGCCGGTTTTCGGATTATTAGTGGCTGAAAACATAAAAAATTATTCTATCATAATGGTTAAAAGCCGGGGAATTGCCTAATTACCACGCCGCCATGCCAAGAGCCCTGAAATTCCTGCTGATTGCCGTAATCGCTGTTTGCATTCTGACTGCAGCGGGGATCGGAATGTTCCTGCTGCAGTTCGATGCCAGCCGTTACCGGGAAGATCTCACGGCCCTGGTGGAACAGCAGACTGGGCGGGAGTTTTCCATTCAGGGGGATATTTATCTCGCCGCCTCCCTGCTGCCGACTCTGGCCGTCGAACAGGCCACACTGGGCAACGCGGACTGGGCCCGCGAGCCGGTGATGCTGTCGGTCGGCCGGCTCGAAACCCAGATAGCCCTGCTGCCGCTATTGCATGGCGAGATCGCCATTCGCCGCATCATACTGCTGCAGCCGGTAGTCAACCTGGAGATTGGCGAGGCAGGCGCCGGCAACTGGCTGTTCAGCGCTGCCGGAGATGATGACGGGACCCAGGAACCGGACCGGGGCGAGGGGCTGCCCGCGATCGATATTCGCGAACTGCAGATCGAGGAAGCGACGATTACCTATCTCGGCGCCGGGCAGGATCAGCCGACCGTGTTCCGGATCGATCATCTCAGCGCTGCCCCTGAAGGGCTCGGCGAGTCCCTGCAGGTTGAGTTGACCGCGACATTCGAGGATCTGCCCGTGAGCCTCAGCGGAACCACCGGCTCCCTGGCCCAGTTTACGGCCGGGACGCCCTACCCGCTGTCCCTGGCAGCCAAGGCAGGCGCTGCCGAAGGCAGCATCGAGGGCCGTATAGAGAATCCCGTCGGCAATGACGGGAATTAATGTCACGCTGCAACTGCAGGCCGATCGCTGGCCGACTTCAATCCCTATACCGGCCAGCGGCTGCCTGACAAGGGGCCGGTGGAGTTAAGCGCTTCGGTCACGGGCGGATCCCTCGGACCTGGATATTGCCGGGCTCAAGGCGGTCCTTGCCAGACAGCTCCGTGCAGGGGAATGTCGCTTTCAGCAGTGGTTCCGGACGCCCCGCCGTGGCCATGGATCTGACGGCGGATCACATTAATCTGGTTCCTTATCAGACACAAGAAGAAGATGAAAAACAAAAAGATAAAAAGGTTTTCTCAAGTAAAAAAATAGATCTGGCCGGGCTCAGGGCCGTGGATGCGGATATTAGTCTGAAGGCGGCCCGGTTTCTTACCCGTGATGCCAATTTCCGCGACCTGGAACTGAAGGTTGCGCTCAATAGCGGCGATCTGCGCGTTCAGTCAGCGGGCGGGATCGCCGGCGGCAGCCTGGACAGCGATATCCGCTTCAATGCCGCCGGCGGGACGCCGGTATTCAATGCTCGCCTGGATATCAAAAATCTGTTGCCGGAGCGGTTGCCGGCGCTGCAGGAGGACCCTGTTATCCGCGAGGGCAGGACGGATATCCATTTCGAGGGCCGCGGCGCCGGCCCGAGCCCGGCCGCGATCGCCGCCAGCCTCAACGGCAGGCTGCTGGTCACTACCGGCAAGGGCCGGCTGTTGAACAAGGCGACCAGTTTCGCCGGTGCGGACGTGATTTTCTCGACCTTCCGGATGCTGAACCCGTTAGCGGAGAAAGAAGAGGACTCGGAGCTGATCTGCGGCGTACTGAATTTCGACATCAAGGATGGTATCGCCTTGGCCGAGAACGGCATCGCCCTGCAGACCAGCAAGGTCAATGTCCTCGGCAGCGGCGCGGTGGACCTCAAGACCGAGGCAATCGACTTCCGTGCCAAGCCCAAGGCACGCGAGGGCGTAGGGATCAATCTCGCCCAGCTTGGCGATGCCGTGTATATCGGCGGCACGCTGGCGAATCCACGGCCGGCAACCGATGTGAAAGGCGCCCTGAAAACGGCCGGGACGGTTGGCACTGCCATGGCCACGGGCGGTCTTTCGCTGCTCGCCCAGGGACTGTTCAGCCGGACTTTTTCTACCGATGATCCTTGCGGCGTGGCCCTCGGCAAGAAGGCACCCGGCGATAGCGAAGCCGGCCAAGAGGATGCCGGGACGGCAGCGGATCAGAAGGACAAAAGCACCCTCGAACAGGCCGGCGACAAGGTAAAGGGTGCATTCGACAGTCTGTTCGGCAAATAGTACGACTCGAACGGCGGGCAATACTGGCTGTCAGATACGATGACAGAAGCCTGCCTGGAGAGAATCGAACCATGGCCGCAGCGCTTGCCGAGAAAACCTGTACTGCCTGCCGCGGCGGCGTACCGTCACTGGAACCGGAAACGGCCGCCGAACTGCTGCGCCAGGTGCCGGAGTGGCAGCTCGATGAGCACGCGACCTGGCTGTCGCGCGAATTCCGCTTCAAGAACTTCCGTCAGGCCCTGGACTTCGTCAAGCAGGTCGGCGAACTGGCCGAACAACAGGGTCACCATCCGCTTATCAGGTTCGGCTGGGGGTTCTGCCGTGTCGACACCCAGACCAAAAAGATAAAGGGCCTGCACGAAAACGACTTCATACTCGCCGCCAGGATCGATCAGCTGCTGAACTGACTGCGCCCACTGACCTATCTGAATCTCGCCCTGTCATCAGATAACAACAGCTTTAGTATAATTTTTAACAACCTGTTAACCACCAGAGTGTTCAGGTAAAACTTAAGAATAATAATATCGATTGAATCACTAACTCTCTGTTTTACTGTATTTAATAATTCTGCGGTAAAGATTCTGTGGTACCGGAGTCCGGATAAATGGTGTTGACGACCCCCACGCCGGCCGATAACCGGCCCGGCATATAATTTTCGGTTCTAAGGCCATTGGCTGCGCACTTATAGATATTGGCTATCGGACCGCAGCAAGGCCCGTCTGCCAGTTTTGGTGCCCCGGGATTTCAGCCAATTGTGAACGGCCAGACGACAATCCCCAGGCCCGCAAGTCCGGATAAGATCATGAGGGCGAAACGCAACCCCACGTAGCGCCCCAGGCGGGCACCCCCTACCCCGGTAGCCAGTGAGCCCTTGGTAACGGTATTGATAATCGCTGCAATCGTGATCGCGATGATGGCCGTTACGGAGGCGATATCCGTACCGGCCATGCGCGACAGGGCCAGGGTGATGGCATCGACATCCCCTACTCCGGATATGCCGGCGAGCAGATAAACACCGGTATCACCGAACCATTCGGTGAGTGCCTTGGCCAGGAACATGACGACGGCGAGCAGAGCGCCCATCTGCAATGCCGTTTTGATTTCAAAAGGGTTTTTGGGGGTGAAATGGGTTTTTTCACTACGCTGGTGATCCTGGACATCGCGCCAGGCCAGCAGCACGATGAGTGCGGATATCGCCGTCATGATCCCCAGTGGCCAGACGAGCCCGCTCAGCAGTTGCGGCTGGATAATTGCGACCCAGAGCAGCATGCGCGGAAACATCGTCGCCGAGAGCCAGGATGATGCCTGTGGCATACAACGGATCGAAATGCCGGCCCTCTTTCTGCAGTCGCGCCAGCGTCAGGGTCACGGCCGTGGATGAGACCATGCCGCCACTGACGGCGGTCAGCAGAATACCGCGCTGCGGTCCGGCAATGCGTGTGGAAAAATAGCCCAGGTAGGAAATACCCGCCACCAGCACTACCATCCACCAGATGGCATAGGGATTGAGTGCCTGCCACGGCCCGTAGCCTTAATCCGGCAGGACCAGCAGCATCACGACCGAGATCAATAACAATTTCAGGGTCGCGAGCAGTTCATCTTCACCGAGCCGCCGCAGCCATTCATGCAGCTGTGTCTTCATGCCCAGCAGCAGGGCCACGACGACGGCGGTGCCGGCGGCGATACTGAGCTGGCCCAGTGCGGCGACGGCACCCAGGGCGAAGGTAATCAGCGCGGCCACCGGGGTCGTGATACCCGAAGGTCCCCTGCTTCGACTGCGCAGCCATTCGGCCGCGATCGCTCAACCGCAGAAGCCCAGGAATGCCATCACCACCGTCCAGCTGCCGGTACTCATATAGATGAGTGACCATAACGCGCCCAGCAGACTGATGAGACCGAAAGTGCGAATGCCGGCAATGCGCTGGCCTTCGGGTTCACTGCGATCGGTCCAGCCGCGTTCCAGTCCGATCAGAGAGCCGGCCGCCAGGGCGACGGCCAGGCGCTTGAAAATCTCTACTTGTTCGAGCCCGATATCCATAATACTAGATTCCTGCTGGCCGAGGCTTGCGGTCGATATCGATTACTCACAACATAGCATGACCCTGGATACCTGATGCGAGTCCTATTATGAAATTCAGTCCCGCCGCCGGCTTTGACAGCCTCAGTCCACTGCTGACGGATCTTTTACCAGCTCACCATGCTCAAGGCCTATTACCGGGCCGATATGCAGGATACCGCGGTATTCGAGTTCTTCGTGCGCAAAATGCCGCCTGACCGATCGTTCTTCATGGCGGCAGGGCTGGAGCAGGTGCTCTGCTATCTGGAAAACCTGCATTTCAGTGATGAAGATCTTACAGTGGCTGCGAGACAGCGGCCGTTTCGGCGAATCGTTAATCAATCATCTTGCCGCTTTTCGATTCAGCGGCGATGTTGAAGCTATACCGGAAGGCAGCATTTTCTTTCCCGATCGAACCCATCCTGCGTGTTGACCGCGCCGCTGCCCAGGGGCAACTGGTTGAACCCATCGTCATCAATGCACTGCATTTCCAGAGCCTGATAGCGACCAAGGCCGCGCGCTTCCGAATCGCCGCGCCGGAGGCACTGCTGGTCGACTTCGGCCTGCGCCGCGCCCACGGCACGGATGCCGGTCTGCTGGCGGCAAGGGCGGTATGGATCGCCGGCTTTGACGGCACTGCCACCGTCATGGCGGAGCCGGCATTCGGCGTACCGATATATGGCACGATGGCGCATTCCTACATCCAGGCATTCGGCGATGAATACGCCGCCTTCGAACATTTTGCCCGGGTTCATCCCGGCAATACCGTATTGTTGATCGATACCTATGACACGGCGGCTGCCGCCGGCAAGGTGGTCGATCTTGCCCATGCTCTTGAAGCCGAGGATATCAACATCAACGCCGTGCGTATCGATAGCGGTGATCTCGGTGCCGCTGCCGTCGAGGTCCGCCGGATCCTGGATCAGGGCGGATATGAAGCTATCAGTATATTCGTCAGCGGCGGTCTCGATGAATTTGAAGTGGAGCGGTTGATCCGGGACGGCGCCCCCATCGACGGTTATGGTATTGGCACGCAGCTCGACTGTTCGGCTGATCGCCCCTACCTGGACTGTGCCTACAAGCTGCAGGAATATGCCGGCCAGGCACGGCGCAAGCGATCGGAGGGCAAAGCCACCTGGCCGGGCCGCAAGCAGCTGGTGCGTGAATATGATGAGTCAGGCCGCTTCAGTCATGACACACTGGCGCTGATTGATGAAAAATGCAGCGGCGATTCGTTACTGCAGCCGGTGATGAAGCATGGCAAGCGCCTGCGGCAGGCCGAAAACGCGGCCACCATCCGCGAACGTGCCGCCGCCCAGCTTGGCTGTCTGCCGGACAATACTCAGAATGCTGAACGGAAACGGTGATTATCAGGTACGGGTAACGCAGGCCATGCAGGAATCTGGCCGCCAAGCTGGATCGCGACAGTCATTAATCCTGCAAGTCATCAACGGTAATCAGTTCTGCCCCGCGCTGTTTCATGTCGGTAATGGCACGATCACCATCTCCGGCCTCGACATCCACGGCGCGGATAGCATCACTCAACAGGCAGACGTTGAAACCCTCGGCCAGCGCATCCAGCACCGTGTTCAGCACGCAGTAGTCCGTTGCCAGTCCGCCGATGAGCAGCCGCTCATGGCCGGCCGCCCGGCAGCGTTCGGCGAGGTCGGTACCCTCGAAGCCTGAATAGGCGTCCTTGTCCTGCCGTGTCGCCTTGGAAATCACGATCACGTCCGCCGGCAGCTGCAGGTCGGCACTGAACTCGGCCCCTTTCGTGCCGGCAATGCAGTGCGGCGGCCACGGCCCGCCCTGCTGTTCGAACGAGCAGTGGTCCTCCGGGTGCCAGTCGCGGGTTGCATAAACCGTCAGGTCATGTGCCGTAAAGTGACGGATATATTCATTCAGCACCGGCACCACGGCATCGCCGTCCGGCACGGCAAGACTGCCGCCCGGCAGGAAGTCATTCTGGATATCGACAACTATGAGGGCATCGCTGTCTTTCAGTTGCATACATTATCTTCCGTTTGATTCATGGACTTTCAGCCTTTGATGCATATCAGCGGCCTGAGTTTGGCCACCTGGCGGGCAAGCCCGGCGGCCTGGGTCGCGGCGACAACGACATCGACATCCTTGTAGGCGCCCGGTGCCTCTTCGGCAACACCGCGTGCGGAAGGGCTACGGATCAGGATCCCCTGTTCGGCCAGTGAATCGATCAATTGGCGACCCTGCCAGGTGCGGCCGGCCTGGTGCCGGCTCATCCTGCGGCCGGCGCCGTGACAGGCGGAGGCATAGGAACGTGCCTCGCTTTCCGGATTGCCCGCCAGGATATGTGAAGCGTCCCCATCGAGCCACCAATCAGCACCGGCTGACCCGTCGACTGCAGGTCTGACGGCAGTTCCGGGTGGCCCGGTCCATAGGCCCGGGTCGCCCCCTTGCGGTGTACATAAAGCTGCCGCGTATCCCCGTTGATCTCGTGGGTCTCCAGCTTGCAGGTGTTGTGCGAGACATCATAAAGCAGCTCCAGCCCGGTATCCGGAAAGAATTCGGCGAACACCTCACGCGTCAGGTGGGTGATGATCTGGCGGTTGGCCAGCGCACAGTTGATGCCGGCGCGCATGGCGCCCAGGTATTCGCTGCCGAGCGATGACTTGATGGGCGCACAGGCCAGTTCCCGATCCGGCAGTTTTAAACCGTGTTGCGCGGCGGCATCGTTCATGCGCTTGAGAAATTCCGTGCCGATCTGGTGGCCCAGACCTCGCGAACCGCAGTGAATGCTGACAACAATCTCGCCGCTATGCAGGCCGAACGCGGCCGCGGCCTGTTCATCGGAGATTTCCGCGATTTCCTGGACTTCCAGGTAGTGATTGCCCGATCCGAGCGTACCCATCTCGTCCTGCTGGCGGCGCTTCGCGTGATCGGATACAGCCTCTGGACAGGCGCCCTGCATGCAGCCACCCTCTTCCATGCGATCGAGATCGCGGGATTCGCCATAGCCCTGCGCCATGGCCCAGTCGGCACCGCCGGCCAGCATGGCCGTCATTGCCTGGTCGTCGAGTGTCAGGGCGCCGGTACTGCCAACGCCCGCCGGGATATTCCGGAACAGGCTGTCGGCCAGATCAGTTTTCACTTTTTCGATGTCGGTACGTCTCAAGCCGCTGATTAACGTCCGCACACCGCATGAAATGTCGAATCCGACCCCGCCGGCGGATACAACGCCACCAGCCTCGGCATCGAATGCAGCCACGCCACCAATGGGGAACCCGTATCCCCAGTGCGCATCCGGCATGGTGTAAACGGCACCGACAATGCCGGGCAGACAGGCGACATTAGATGCCTGGATCCATACCTTCTCATCGATCTGGTCAATAAGGGATTCATCACCGTACAGTATGACCGGTACGCGCATGGCATCCCGGGGCTCAATCTGCCAGCTGAAAGCGTTCAGGCGGATAAGGCGATTAACATCCATGGAATAATCAGCCGCCTGCGACCAGACCTTGATCAGACATCAACAATGCATTGTGCAATCCAGTGATGATCATCCCCGGTGACTCTGAGCTCGGTATAGGTTGCTCCCTTGGGCTCGACAACCGGCTGGTGGCGAACCGGATCCACGGTTTCGCCCCAGGCCTCGGCCTCAAGGTGACTGTTCAGGATACGTACCTGAAACCAGCTGAACAGCATATGCCGGACGGCCATTTCGTAAATCAGGGCGTTCAGCCAGTCGACCAGCAAGGTCTCGAGATCATTCGATTTGCAGGCAATATGCACGGCTGAATCGGGCCGCACGCTTGCTGGATCGGTAATCAGAGCGGTTAGTGCGGCGGCGACCTGTTCGAAGGCAACCGAGGGGGTCGGGCCGAAGCCTTGGACACCGACATCAGCGCCATGCGGAAAATGACTCCAGCCGGATTGTGGGGCGGACTGTTCTGCGAGTTTCATGCAGACAAATGCTCGAGGATTGCCGCGGGCTTGGCATGCACCAGGTCCTTGCCGACGGTGTGATGCACGCGTTCACGGGCATTGTGGTCCAGTTCCCGGCGCAGAAGTCCGAGCATGTCCGGTGGCGCTACCAGGATCAGCCGGTTATAAGCATGGTCTGTGGCCCCCTGCTCCAGACGCTCGGCGATCGTCTTGGCAAAACGTATCGCCGCCTGTTCCCTGGCGCTGGTCTGCGGTTCCATGGCATGCCGGTTATCGCCTTGACTGTCGAAACTGCGCCCCTTGTCCCCGGCGACCAGTTCCCGCTCATGCAGGCGGGCTTCCGGATTCGTCAGGGTCTCGAACTCGTTCAACTCGGCTTTGATTTTATCAGTGGCGAACAGCCTTGCACTGCTCTCGTCGGCTACTGATACCCAGAAATCAGCCATTTATTGGTTTCTCCTGAAATTGGAATAGAAGACTATGTTGCTAAGCATCATAGCGGCCGCCGGACATTGCAACAATCCGTTCAGGCCCTGGTTGATATGGATCAAAATTCTGTCATATAGGTGGACTAGAATGATTATGAGAACAAGTAAATATCAGTAGAACCACCCGCAAGAGGAGTGTATTTATCATGAATAACGGGACTCAAGATATTGGCCGGTTTCTGGAAAGTTGCAGTCACTCAATGGAGGATTTTCAGAAGTTGCATATGGATGCCGCCAAACAACTCAGCCAGCTGCAGCTGGAGTTCATGAACCTGTGGCTGGAATGCAACTGCAGCCAGATGCAACGGCTTGCCAAGGCGGAGACACCCTCTGATGTCGTGGCAACGGAATCCGGCATCGCGACCGAGTACATGAACAAATTTGCGAGCAATGCGCAGCAAACATTCGATACTCTTACCGACATCCAGCAGAAAATGTATTCATGGATGCAGGATAACAATATGCTGGTTCAGTTGAATGATACTGCTGGCGACAAGACCAATAACAAGGGTAACAAGAAATCAGCATCGACAGGCCAGTGATCCGCGCACTGGAGATCAATACGATGCTACCCCATGCCCGAACGCCGCCACCCCAGGCGGATATCAATATACCCCGTCACATTATTGTCGAATCTTTTCGTAATCAGGAGGCTCGTTCGGCAATCAAACAGCACAGCGAAACCGGCCGCCGGACATCCATGGTCCCGTTCGATTTGCAGGAACTGGATGATAGCTATGTCATTTATATCTATATCGACGCCTGCCCATGGGAAAAGCTGCTCGTTTCAGTGAATGAAGGCATGCTTTACATCAAGGCTGCTGCCGATTCCGCCGCTCATGGCGGCTGGCAGAACTGGTGCGGCAATTCCAGCATTGGCTTCCTGCTGCCGGCCAATGCCAGGGCTGAGTCTGTACAGGCCTACTGTCAGAATGAATTTCTGAAGGTTGTTATTCGTAAAAACTGAAAATGCTGACTGACCGGTGGTGCCAGACTGCCATCGGATTATTTTTCTGCCACAGTCGGCACAAGCCGGCTTGCGGGCGCCCTTGCCTCAGTCGAAGGAAACGGCACGCCCGCACACCCAGCCGGCAATATTAAGGAAGCTCTGAATAATCCCCGCATGTCATTTCGACCAACGGGAGAAATCTTTTAACTTATTGATTTACAAAAAGCTATTTGCACAAGGATTTCTCGCTGCGCTCGAAATGACAAATTATTCAGAGCTTCCTTAATGCCTGTTAATCTGCCATTCCCGGATTGACGGGCGGTCAAATACAGGATAACTCATTGTTAAGACCGTGAATATTCAGCCGGGCCGGGTCATTCTGCAAGCCACCGCAGTCCCTGCCCCCGCCGGTACCACCGGCATCATGTGCGAAGCTGTCAACAGGCATCCCCCGCCTGGTTATCCTTGTGAAAACATCCTTTGGGTGAAACATCCCACCTGCGTTAGAATTGCCATTACAAGGCCCTTTCATGGATGGCCCCGCGATATGAGCCACAGTCATCAAATAATTGATTTGCATCAGGTCAAGGCGTCCTGTGCCGATTGCAATCTGTCCGAGCTGTGTTTGCCCCGCGGCCTACATCACGAGGAACTCGTTCTCCTGGATAGCGTAAGCCAGCGCTCGCGGACACTTCACCGCAGCGATTTCGTATTCGAGTCCGGCGATCCCTTCAAGGCCATTTATGCCGTCCGCTCGGGTATCATCAAGCTGTACCAGGACAGCGACCACGGCGAGGAGCGTATTCTGGGGTTCTACCTGCCGGGTGAACTGCTGGGCCTGGACGCTATCCATAGTGGCCGCCATACCTGTTCCGCACTTGCGATAGAAACCAGCAGCATCTGCAGTTTTCCGTATGATCAGCTTGAAGAGGCCTGTTTCCGTATCCGTGGCCTGCATCATCAGATGTGCCAGCTCATGAGCCGGGAAATTTCCGCCGAGAACGAACACCTGCTGATGCTGAAAAACAAGACCGCGGAAGAACGCATTGCCGGCTTTCTTGTGAATCTGTCGAGTCGTTTCCAGCGTCTGGGATACTCGGGTACCGATTTCAAGCTCCCCATGTCGCGTGAAGAGATCGGCAATTATCTCGGTTTGACAACGGAAACGGTCAGCCGGTTACTGAGCAAGATGCAGCGTGATGAAATTATTGAGTCAAGCCGCCGGTTTATTTCCATCAAAAACCTCGCCTACCTGCAGCAGGTTCTCAGCAACCATCAACAGAAACACAAAGGTAGCGAGCAGAATTCCGTCGCCTGATACCCCCTGGCCTACATCAATCATTGGTTCACCGTGCCGGATGCCAGCGGTTTCCTGATTGCCTTCAGTCTGGGCCTGTTCAGCACGCTGCATTGCTGGGGCATGTGCGGCGGCATTATCACCGCCCTCAGCCTGGGACTGCCGGCTGAAATCCGCGACAGCCGCGGCGGGCTTCTGCTGTTTGCGGGCGCTTTCAACCTCGGCCGCGTTGCCAGTTACACACTTGCCGGACTGGTGGCCGGGACGGCTGGCGGATTGATAACGCTGGGCCGTACCGGTGCCGGGCTTGTCATCCTGCAGTGGATTGCCGGGCTGGTACTGATCTTTGCCGGCCTGCGCCTGGCGGGATGGGCCGGCGGCATCGCTTTCCTGGAACGCGCCGGTCAACTCGTCTGGCGGAGATTGCAGCCACTGGGCCGGGCGCTGTTGCCTGCCGATCGCGCCTGGAAGGCGCTGTTCATGGGCATGGTCTGGGGCGGACTGCCCTGCGGGTTGGTATATTCGGCGCTGCTGTTCGCAATGGCGTCGGGTGGCAGTCTGACAGGTGTCGGGATCATGCTGGCATTCGGTCTCGGAACGCTGCCCGGCATGATCACTGCCGGTTTTGTCGGCGGTCGTTTCCGGCACTGGCTGCACAAGCCATACCTGCGCCAGGCGGCCGGTATCATTCTGATTGCCGCGGGTGTTCTTGTTCCTTTGCTCCATCTGCCGGCCGTTCACGATCATGCTGACCGGCATGATCATCAGGTGCATTCGCATTGAGCCGCTTGCGATCCGTCCGGTCATCATCCATGAGTATCCGGTAGCCCGGTCCGTCAAGATCATCGTATTGGCCCGACTGGATCGACCAGATAAACACCCAGGCGATGATCAGCACCAGGATGATCGACAGCGGAATCAACAGATACAGTATCTCCATACTTCAATCCGGTTTTGCACCCAGACGGGATGAATTCGCCAGTACCAGCAGTGAACTGCAGGACATGCCGACGGCCGCCATCCAGGGTTCCACGTAACCGGCCATGGCCAGCGGCAACGCGAGCAGATTATAAGCCAGCGCCCAGGAGATATTCTGACGGATGACATTGACGGTTTTATCGGCGAGGCGCAATGCATCGCCGAGACAGCGGATGTCCTCACCCAGCATGAGCACATCGGCCTGGCCGCGGCTGATATCGGCGCCGCGCCGCATGACGATCGACACATTGGCAGCGGCCAGTACCGGCGCATCGTTAATGCCGTCGCCCACCATCGCTATCACGGCACCGCGATGCTGTAAATCGCGCACCTGGGCCAGCTTGTCATCGGGGCTGAGACCGCTGCGGCAGTCGCCGATATCCAGAGCCATACCGACACTGCGCACAACCTGCCGGTGATCACCGCTCAGCAGCACGGTCTCACGGCCGCTGCGATGAATATCTTCAACCAGCTCCCTGGCGCCGGCACGCAGACTGTCAACCAGGACGAAGGCCGCCAGCAACTTTTCCTCACTGGCGAGTATGACCAGGCTTTCGGTGGCTTCATTGGATAAAACCGCCAATGGCCGGCGGCAGGCAAGACCGGTATTGTCCTCAATGAACTCCGGTTTACCGATGAAATAACGCCGTCCGTCGATGACACCCGACAGGCCGGCGCCGGGATGATTGCACAGGTCCAGCGGCAGAATCACGGACTCGCTGCCATAGGCCTCGATGAGCGCCTTCGCAACCGGATGCTCCGACTGGCTCTCGAGCACCGCCGCGAGTTTCAGGCATTCATGGCGGGATAATTCCGCGCAGGTCTCAACGCGACGCAGGCTCAAACGGCCCTGTGTCAGCGTGCCGGTTTTATCGAACGCGACATGCGAGGTGCGTGTGAGGGATTCAATGGCGGCAACGCGGGTTACTGCGAGGCCGCGTTGCAGGAAGCCGGACAATGCGGCGGTTAACGCCGTCGGTGTTGCCAGCGACAGGGCACAGGGACAGCTGACCACCAGCACGGCGATCGTTATCGGCAGCCAGTTCTGCGGATCGATCCATAGCCATGCAAGGGCTGTCATAGTGGCCATTAGCAGTACGGCCATGACAAACCAGCCGGCGACGCGATCCGCTATCCGGGTGATCCTCGGCTTTTCCGTCTGGGCCCGCTCGACCAGTCGCTGGATCCTGGCCTGGAGGGAATCGTTACCGGTCCTGGTGACGCGGATTCGTAGCGGATTGTCGACACTGATCGTACCGCCGATAACGCTGTCTCCCTCTCGCCTCAGTTTCGGCAGGTATTCACCGGTCAGCATGGATTCATCCACTGCACCGGTACCCAGCCGAATAATACCGTCGGCCGGGACGGTTCACCGGGCAATACGAGTAATTCGTCATTGCCCTTTATATCGAATACCGGTATCTCGGTACGGTTGCCGCGCTCATCAATCCGTCGCGCCGTGGCCGGCAGGATGCGTTTCAGCCGATCGGCGCGCTCAATGGCCCGGCGGCGGACACGGAATTCCATGAAGCGCCCGAGCAGCAGCAGAAAGACGAACATGGCAACCGAGTCATAATAAATTTCCCCCCGACCTGTCGCGGTGGCGTGAACACTGGCGGTAAACGCCAGACTGATGCCGAGTGTTACCGGAACATCCATACCGAGACGACGGTTACGGATATCCCGCCAGGCACCGCGCAGGAACGGCTGCGCCGAGTATGCCATTACCGGCAGTACGAGAAACAGTGATATCCATTTCAGGAAAGACTCTCAGTGAAGAGTCCATCACCGCCTGCATGTCGGTATAGAAGGCGACGGCGATCATCATGATCCGCATGCCGAACAGGCCGGCAATGCCCAGGCGCCGGAGCTGCTGGCGGTGTTCTTTTTGTAGCTGCCTTTCTTCCTCTTCGCTGTCGTAGGGATAAGCGTGGTAACCGATTTCCCTGATAGCGGCGAGAATGCGGCTCAATTCGATACGCTGCGGATCCCATCGCACCCTGGCGCGATGGGTCGAATAATTGATGTCAACCGCCACCACACCATCCAGCTGACGCAGATGCTGTTCATTCAGCCACAGGCAGGCCGGGCAGGTAATATCCTCGAGGATAAGACTGGTTTCACGCTGGCCGTCGCCCAGGGGAGTACAAAATTCTTTTGCAGACGGGGATCGTCATAGACCCGCAGGGCTTCCGGGAGCAGCGATTGCTCATCAGCGGTTTTGGCCGCCGCGGTGCGATGGCGGTAATAATCATCCAGGCCGTAGTCGAGAATCGTCCGGGCTACGGCCTGGCAGCCATGGCAGCATAGCGATCGCGGAGCACCATCGAAATCCACCGTAAGCTCGAGCCCTGCCGGTATTGGCAGGCCGCAGTGAAAGCACGCACCGGTATCCTGGTCAGGGGCGACGGCGCTGGATGGCTGCATAGTCATTGAAATTTATTGTTTCTGCAGGCGTGAATAATGCACGCGGGGACAGTATTCTCCCATCCAATTGACTGACTTTCTTGATCGAGATCAAGTCGCGACTGTATCGGTCATGCGAACATTTCCCCGCAAAGCCTGCCAGTCGTGCCATTACCCGAAAAACCAACGCAGATTTACGTAACTGACGGAGATACAGGCAAAAATGCTGCGGATAATTTGGCAGTTATTCACCCGCCCGGTAGAAGCCTGGCATACAATTCATGACCGTGACATTTCAGCAGGACACGCCCTGGCCCAGGTTCTGATACTGGCTGCCATACCTGCGGTCAGCGGTTATATAGGTACAACACAGTTCGGCTGGCAGGTCGGCGGTAGCGTGCCGGTGCGGCTGACGACGGATAGTGCCCTGCTGATAGCCATTATCTACTACGTAGTCATTATCGCCGCGGTTTATTCGGTCGCCTGGATGATCCGCTGGATGGGTCAGACCTACGGTGCTGACCAGCCGTTCAGACGCTGTCTGGTCCTGGCGGCCTTTATTCCGGTCCCACTGTTTCTCGCCGGCCTGATGCAGCTGTACCCGTTGCTGTGGCTGAATCTGATTGTCGGTATCCCGGCTGTTACCTACACCGTATTTCTGCTCTATATCGGTATTCCCATCATGATGGAGATATCCGAGGAGCGGGGTTTCCTGTTTGCCAGCGCGGTTCTCGCTTTCGGTCTTATCGGCCTCGTAGGCGTGCTGGCGGCCTCTGTCATTCTCTGGGGGATCGGTATCGGCCCCGCATTTACACTATGAGGAGTTAGGCTGACATTATGACGGCAACCAGCACAGTCGGGAGCGACGAAACCTATAATTATACAGTAGTCCGCCAGTTTGCCATTGTGACCATCATCTGGGGTATCGTCGGCATGGCCGTTGGTGTTCTCATCGCCGCCCAGCTCGCCTGGCCGCAACTGAACTTCGATATCCCCTGGCTGACTTACAGCCGCCTGCGCGCACTGCATACCAATGCCGTCATCTTTGCTTTCGGCGGCAGCGCCCTGTTTGCGACCTCCTATTATGTTGTTCAGCGTACATGCCATGTCCGACTGGCCTTTGACGGTCTGGCCGCCTTCACCTTCTGGGGCTGGCAGGCAGTCATAATTTTGGCCGCTGTCACGCTGCCACTGGGCATTACAACCACCAAGGAATACGCCGAGCTGGAATGGCCCATTGATATCCTTATCACCCTGGTGTGGGTGGCCTATGCGGTGGTCTTCTTCGGCACAATCGCCAGACGCCGCGTCAAGCACATCTACGTGGCTAACTGGTTTTACGGTGCATATATTCTCACGGTGGCTCTCCTGCACGTCGTTAATAGTGCCGCCCTGCCGGTGAGTCTGTGGAAATCCTATTCAGCCTACGCGGGTGTTCAGGATGCCATGGTGCAGTGGTGGTATGGGCATAATGCCGTCGGTTTCTTCCTGACCGCCGGCTTCCTCGGCATGATGTATTATTTCGTACCGAAACAGGCTGAGCGCCCGATTTATTCCTATCGCCTGTCGATTGTCCATTTCTGGGCTTTGATATTCGTTTATATCTGGGCCGGTCCGCACCACCTGCATTACACCGCTCTGCCCGACTGGGCACAATCGCTGGGCATGGTCATGTCGCTGATCCTGCTGGCGCCGTCGTGGGGTGGCATGATCAACGGCATCATGACGCTGTCCGGCGCCTGGGAGAAATTGCGCACCGATCCCATTATACGTTTCCTCATCGTGGCGCTGTCGTTTTACGGCATGTCGACGTTTGAAGGCCCGATGATGTCCATCAAGACCGTGAATGCCCTGTCACACTATACGGACTGGACCATCGGCCACGTGCATTCCGGCGCCCTGGGGTGGGTCGCGCTGATTTCCATCGGCAGCATGTACTATTTAATACCGCGACTGTTCGGACGTGAAATCTACAGCCAGAAACTGATCGAGTGGCATTTCTGGATCGCCTGTCTAGGTATTGTGCTTTACATCACCGCGATGTGGGTTGCCGGCATCATGCAGGGTCTGATGTGGCGGGCAGTCAATCCGGACGGCACCTTGACCTACAGCTTTGTCGAATCCGTTGCTGCCATGCATCCGTTTTATGTGATTCGCCTGATTGGCGGGATCTGTTTCCTGGCCGGCATGTTCATCATGGCCTGGAACCTGTGGCGCACTATTGCCGGCGCCAAACCAGTCACCGCTGCAATTCCGGCCCCGGCCGCCGCTCACTGAGGTATCAACATGGCAACCGGACACGAAAAAGTCGAAAAAAATATTGGTTTGATGATCGTGCTGATCCTGGCCGTCGTGCTCGTCGGCGGCCTGGTGCAGATCGTTCCCCTGTTTTTCATGCCCGCCATGACGGAACCCGTAGACGGCCTCAAGCCCTACACAGCACTGCAATTGGCCGGCCGTGATGTTTATGTCCGTGAATCCTGCATGGTCTGCCATTCGCAGATGATCCGGCCGTTTCGTGCCGAGACCGAACGTTACGGACATTACTCGCTGGCAGGCGAGTTTGTCTATGACCGGCCTTTTCAGTGGGGTTCCAAGAGGACCGGCCCCGATCTGGCACGGGTCGGTGGCCGCTACAGTGACGAATGGCATGAAGTTCATTTAATCAATCCCCGGGATGTGGTGCCGGAATCAATCATGCCGGGTTATCCATGGCTGGCCGAGAATACAATTGATGCCGAGACCGTCCAGGATCGTATGCAGGCCCTGCGCAGACTCGGTACGCCTTATTCGGACGAGGATATTGAAAAGGCGCCGGAACAGCTCGAGGGCAAGACAGAAATGGATGCGATCATCGCCTATATGCAGGTGCTTGGCACTGCCGTGAAAACGAGGCGCTGACATGGATCTGGGCCTGATACACGGCATATGGTCATTACTGATACTGATTATCTTCATCGGTATTGTCGCCTTTGTCTGGAACCGGAACCGGCGTGAACATTACGATCGGGCTTCTCGCATTCCCTTCGATCATGATGATGAAACACAGCGCGACCATTCGCAGACTGACGAAATGAGCAAAGATAACAATGTATGAATTTACCAGCAGCTTCTGGAACTGGTACATCATCGTACCGACGGTTATCGGAATCCTGGCCATGTTCTGGCTTATCCGCTGGCTGTCGGTCGGTCAGAAACGCAAACCCGGCGAACAGGTCGAGACCATGGGGCACGTCTGGGACGGCGACCTGGAGGAATACAATAATCCCCTGCCGCGCTGGTGGCTGAACCTGTTCTATATCACCCTGTTTTTCGGAATTGGCTATCTGGTGCTGTACCCGGGACTCGGTACTTTCAAGGGATTGCTAGGCTGGACCAGTCGTGGCAACTATGAGCAGGAAATGCAGCAGGCCAAGGAGAAATACGGGCCTATTTTTGAACAATATCGGAACAAACCCGCCGCTGTACTGGCCGATAGCGAAGATGCCACCAAAATCGGTGAGCGGCTGTTCTCCAACTATTGTGCGACCTGTCACGGTGCCGATGCCCGTGGCGTACCTGGTTTCCCCAACCTGCGCGACAGTGAATGGCTGTATGGCGAGAGTGCGGAAAAGATCCATGAAACAATCGCCGAGGGACGTCAGGGCATGATGCCAGCCTGGAAGGAGACGCTGTCAGAGAAACAGATATTCGACGTGGCGGAATATGTGCGTCAGTTGAGCGGCAGGAGTGCCGACCCCATTGTGGCTTCGCGCGGCAAACAGATTTACCAGCAAAACTGCGCTGCATGTCATGGCCCCGATGGCGACGGTAACCAGCAGATGGGCGCACCCAGGCTGACCAATAATGTCTGGCTGTATGGCGGCTCCCAGAAACAGATTATCAAAAGTATCAGGGATGGCCGTCAGGGGCGTATGCCGCCGCATGGCGAGTTTCTCGGTGACGCGAAAATCCATCTACTCGTGGGCTATATCCTGAGCATTTCCGAAAATGCAGAAAATGAGCCGGGTACAGGTACAGCCGAATAGACAACATGGGCGAAGCCGCTGAAAACAAGGTAATCCCGATCAGGCCCGCAACCGAGCCTGAAATGCGCGAGTTTCTGTATGAAAAGGGACAAAAGATATATCCGCGTGAAGTTCATGGCCTGTTCGCGGCATTACGGACAACGGCTGTATGTGTACTGCTGGGAATTTTTTATGGCCTGCCCTGGTTGCAGTACGAAGGCCGACAGGCCGTGCTTCTGGATCTGCCCGGGCGCAAGTTTCATATCTTTAATCTGACTTTCTGGCCACAGGACTTCATATTCCTCACCGGGCTGTTGTTACTGGCGGCACTGTCACTGTTCTTTTTCACTGCCCTGGCAGGACGTCTGTGGTGCGGCTTTGCCTGTCCGCAAACGGTCTGGACCGAAATATTCCTGTGGATGGAACGGCTGGTTGAAGGTGACCGACGCAAGCAGATGAAGCTGGACCAGTCACCGCTTACATTTCGCAAGTTTCGTATCAAGACTACCAAGCATGCACTCTGGATTGCTTTTGCCGCATTCACCGGTTTCACGTTTGTCGGCTATTTCACGCCTATATCTGATCTCTGGCATAAAATAATAAGTTTCAATACCGGTCCCTGGGAAACCTTCTGGGTGTTTTTTTACGGATTTGCCACCTATGGCAATGCCGGCTGGATGCGCGAGCAGGTTTGTAAATACATGTGTCCCTACGCCCGCTTTCAGGGCGCCATGTTTGATAGCGATACGCTGATCGTCGCCTACGATCCAAATCGCGGCGAACCACGCGGACCACGTCGGCGTGACGCGGATCCGGTGGAACTTGGTCTGGGTGATTGCATTAACTGCCAGCTGTGCGTGCAGGTTTGTCCGACCGGCATTGATATCCGCGACGGGCAGCAATACGAATGCATTACCTGCTCGGCCTGCATCGATGCCTGTGATTCTGTCATGGACAAGATGGGCTATCCGCGCGGCTTGATTAAATATACAACCCAGAATGCTATTGATGGAAAGCCAAGCCGCATCATAAGGCCGCGTATTGTCATTTATGGCGCAATATTGCTGGCGCTTTTCGGTGCGATTGTTATCGGTATCGCCATGCGTAAACCGTTTGACTACGATATTATGCGTGATCGAAACAGCCTCTATCGTGAAGTTTCCAACGGCGTTATCGAAAATGTCTACACCCTGCGCTTTATGAACAAGGGTGATCAGATGCATGAATACTCGATTGATGTCAGTGGCCTGCCCGGTATTGAGAGCATGCATGATCATCAACTTATTATCCTGGATAGTGGTGAAATCATCGAAGTTCCGGTACGTGTCCGGGCAAAGGAAGATGTACTCAATTCACGCAGTGAATATATAGAATTCCATGTCTTGACCAGCCAACATCCAGACCTGACGATCACCAAGGAAGCACGTTTCCTGGGGCCATTACAATGAAAAACGCGTCGACCATTCAGCAAGACAGTAACGACAAGCCTGTTAAATGGTACCGGGAATTCTATGTCTGGCTGTTAATATTTTTTCCCGTCATGTCGATTTTCATGGGCATTACCACCATCGTACTGGCAATAAGCAGTTATGATGGCCTGGTTGTAGATGACTATTACAAACGCGGCATGGCCATTAACGAGGTATTGGCGCGTGAGGAAAAGGCCGGGCAGCTTGGTCTGAGTTCATCCCTGAATATTGATGAGTCTGATGGCCGGATAGCCGTCCACCTGTCGGCGGATGACAGGTTTTCCTATCCCGAGCGGATCAATGTGCAGTTCATGCATGCGACACGTGCCGGCTATGATCAATCCCTGAAACTTGTGCGCACGTCGGACGGCCTTTATCAGGGCGCTATTCCGTCACTGCCAGCCGGTCGTTGGCATGTGGAGATCAGCGCCGGAGACTGGCGGTTACTGGATTCTCACTGGCAAGAGCTGTGATAATTATTCTTTAGTAATCATATAGTTATATTTTATAATTGATATTTTTTGATTTAAAAAACCCTGAAAAATCACCCTCTTATTCTCGACCGAAGGGAGAAATGACATATTTATTCAGAGTTTCCTTAATTATCCCCGGTCCACAGTCCGTCTCAGGGTGAAAGCCTGGTCCTGAGACCGGCATGTTCTATCGCTTCGGCGAATTCCTGTAAACATTCTGGAGGCAAAGCAGATAGGCGTCCGGCCTCTTCCTGCATTGATGGCCGTGCCAACCCGTACAGATGTACACCCGCTACGGGTATGCGTTCATGCACGATACGGCGAATGAAATCCAGATACGCGGCACGATCAGCGGCAGGTGCTCCATCGAGCGCAAAGGCACACGTCTGTATCCAGGTCATGCACAGAGTGGCCGTCAACTTTAGGTTGCTGAACACTCGGCCTGGCGATAAATGAGTACCGTTTAACCTTTTCAGTTCCTGATGGGTAGCAGCATCCAGCTTGAACCAGATTTCGCCATTCAGACGGCTTAAATAAGCAATACCCGCACGTACGGATTGCCGTTGCACCAGGCTGCCATTGGTGATCAGGACGGTTTTTACCGTGTCATCGATCCCGGCTGCAGACCTCACCTGTCCGATAATATCCACAACCTGTGCGAACCCGGCAGCGCTTGTCGCCTCGCCGTTGCCCGATATGGCGATGTCCCTGATTTGATGGTATTCGGCAGGTACACCTGCCTTCTCAAAATAACTGCCGTCGGCCAAATCGGTCAGAAAACCTAATAATTCATCATGCAGCAGTTCAAGGTTTACTGCGGGTGCCGTGCCTCGCTGCAGGTTTGGCACCTGGCAATAAACACAGCGCCAGTTGCAGGCATTGTTTGTATTCAGGTTGATGCCAATGGAGAGCCCACCGGCGCGCCGGGAGATAACAGGATAAATATAAGTCAAGCCTGCAGACTCGCGGCTGTGGTTAGTGATTGTCAGTGTACCGGTTCTCACCCAATTAGATAATCCGAATGTTATGCTGTTCAATTGCTACCAGTCTGTCCATGGTTGCCAGGATCGCTCAGCATGAGATTAAAAACCGATGAATCCACGTATATTAGCGGCATCAGTTTATTATTCAGATGAATAAATATGCGGTCACCGTGACGGCTTAATAGCTGTAATAAGTTCTGCATTTGATCGAGTTGTTCCTCTGCCAGTGATTCAACGCGCAGGACTAGGGTCACAGTGGTTTTACGCAACAGACGATCCAGCTTGTGTCCTGCTTGCCGTAAAAAGCGCTGGCCTGAATAACCCCGCAGGGTGAGTTCAATATAATGACAACCGGTGCCGAATGATACCGATAACCCCAGCGTTCCGTGATTCAGGCCTTCCCTGCCGAGATCACGCAGACGACGGATATATTTTTCGACCATCTTGTTATTTTGAATGGTAACGAATTGAAAATGCCGGTCGACATAATCACGCATGGCCAATCCGGTAATCCAGTCGGTAATGACCTGTGGCCAGACCCTGACTCTGGTCCTGAAGAGAGTCCTGACAAACCAGCCAAGCCGTGCCGGCCCACCCGGTAATATACCGCTTGTCAACAAACGGTAGAGGATCGTCAGACGTTCTCTGTTCGTATATTGAACGTTGTATATTGGAGAATTGAGATAGCGTATTTTAGACTCAATCCGGGATCCAATACCTGCATCTGTCTGTAAACGCCGGTACAGCTGCTTGTAACGCGCGACCATTTCATCATAATTCATGTGTAGTGGTATCAGGTTGGTAGCTGCACCCGTATTGTTACCATCCGGGGCGTCCTTGATAAGCCTGCCCTCCTTTTCCAAACGCAAATAGAGAGGTGTTTTTGGCAAGGCCGTCAGTAGCCCTACCATAGCCAGCTGAATGCCGGATTGCGTGATGAACCGATGCTGACGATCAAATGTATCCAGTGTGTCATTGTCGAAGCCCACAATAAATCCGGCCATGACGTCGATGCCGTTGCGATATAGCGTAATTATCGATTCAAGCAGATTGCCGCGCAGGTTCTGGCTTTTTTTCATTTCCCTGAGACTGGCCTCATCCGGAGATTCGATACCTATAAATACCCAGCCAAAACGTGCCTCATGGAATAATGTCATTAATTCCTGATCCTCCGCCAGATTGAGTGAGGCTTCAGTGCCAAAACTGAACCAGTATTGATGAATGTGCTGATAGTCCCTGATATAGGCCAGAAGCTCCTTCGCTTTTTTCTTGTTGCCAATCAAATTATCGTCGACGAAAAAGATATTTCTCACACCAAGCACGCGAAGCTTGTCCAGCTCCCGCCCGATTTGATCTGTAGTCTTGGTGCGTGGTTTGCGTCCAAACATGACTATGATGTCGCAAAATTCGCAACGATAAGGACATCCTCGGGAAAACTGCATGCTGACTGCGGTATAGCGATCCAGTTTCAACAAATCGAAACGTGGTGTTGGGGAATCGGCAATAGCTACTATGCCAGATTCCTGATACAGGGCATTTGCTTTACCGGCCAGGAAGTCCTGACAAAAGACCGGCCAGATATATTCTGCCTCACCGGCTATTATTGTATCCGCCAAATCTGTATAACGCTCCGGGCATAGGGACGCATAACTGCCGCCGGCCACTACATAATAACCCTGGTTTTTATAGAAATTTAGCAATTCTGACTGGCGGGCGAACTGGACCCCCATACCACAGATGCCAATCAGGTCAGCTTCAGGCATCATGGGCAACGGCTCGACATTCTCATCGATGATCGTGATGTCCCATTCGGGGGGACACAAGGCGGCCAGTGTGGCGAGACCGAGGGGCGGATTCAGGGCACGTTTGCGCGGCAGGATATTTTTGATAGCGAAACGAAAACTCCAGAAACTTTCCGGAAACCGGGGGTTGATCAGCAGTAACCTGAATCGGTTCTTTAAGGGAAACGAACCCGGCGGCAGCGGCTCACTCCCTGTCATGGCGATCTAGCCTCTTATAGGTTTAGTCAATATCACCATAACTGGAAATGCAATTATCTAGCATTGAGCTACGTCAAGTTATTTCGAAATTCCCGCCTCCGAACACTACTGATTAGACCTTGTTTAATAAGGCGGTCTCTAATTCCTAGCGCAACACGGTGATAATAATGCTGCCATTATTGAGGAGACGTGTTGCATGTCAAAGTGTTATCAGCGCATGAACCTGGCTGAACGCGAGGAACTCAGCATTCGCCATGCCCAGGGTCTGGGTATTCGAGCGATGGCCCGCGACCTGGGGCGCAGTCCTTCGACCATCAGCCGGGAGCTGGCCCGTAACCGCTCGGGCTCCGATTACCGGGCAGTCACCGCCCAAAAGAAAGCGCGTAAGCGCTGCTATCGCAAGCCCCGGCGACTGGCCGTGGAGCCGCCGGCTGCGGCACACTGTCTTTCGCCTGTTGCGCCGGCAGTGGTCGCCGCAACAGATTCATGATCGACAACGCCGACAGTATCCGCATGAACCGAGTTTGCAGGTGAGCGCCGAGACGATTTACAGCTATCTGTATGTGTTGCCGCGCGGGGAACTGCGCCGCGAGCTGTTGAGCCATTTGCGCCAGCACCGCAAACACCGCCGGCCGCGTAGTCGCGGGGCTGACCGGCGCGGGCAAATCCCCGAGATGATCAGCATCGCCGAACGCCCGCCCGAGGTCGCCGACCGGACGATCCCGGGTCATTGGGAAGGCGACATGATCCTGGGCCGTGGTCATCAGTCCGCGCTGGGCACGCTGGTCGAACGCACCACGCGTACCGTGTTGCTGGTACGGCTGCCGGCGCAGGATGCCACCAGCGTTCGCCAGGCGTTTGCCCGCAAATTGCGTCATGTGCCGAAGCAGATGAAGCTGTCGCTGACCTATGACCGTGGCAAGGAGATGACGGAACATCGCCTGTTCACCCGTAAGACGAAAATGAAAGTCTATTTTGCTCATCCACAGAGTCCCTGGGAGCGTGGTACCAATGAAAACACCAATGGCCTCATACGTCAGTACTTTCCGAAAGGTACCGATTTCAATGAAGTCAGTGCGTATGAAATCCGCAAGGTCCAGGACCGGCTCAATGGTAGACCGCGTAAAGTCCTTGATGCACAAACGCCATTCGAAGCTTTCAACGAACTGTTGCGTTAGAATCTAGAGACCAACTAAGGAAAAATAATCAGAATCGGGCCACGGCATAGAACCAGAATTTCTGTGCGTCAGCGGTGACGGTGGAAGAGCCGTTGCGCAGCAGGTTGGTGGCATTGGCGTCGGCATCGTAATCGGCGTACTTGAGGCCGAGGGTGTAACGCTGGCCCAGCTTGCGGCTGAGTTCGATGTCGAATTCCTCGCCGTAACGATAATCGAATTTATCCGATTCCAGCACATGGTAGGCAGCCACGAGCTTGAAACCCCAGGCCGTCGCCACGGCGCTGCCGTAGAGGTCACGGATGCCGTCGCGGGGCGTGGTCAGGAACCGGTCGGCGGTGCCCTGGAAGGCATGGTTGGTGCCGAGCGGGGTCTGGAAGGCGAAGGTGCCGGTGCCACTGAGGCGCTCATAGCTCGCTTTCATCATCAGGCTGTCGAGAATAGCGTGTGGCTGTAGTTGAAGCCGCCCTCGATGAGCTGATAGCTGACGTCATAGTCACCCGGGTTGTCGCCATGGTCGGCCTGGTGGGCATACTCCAGCGCATAGATCGGTGTGACGGCCATCGCCGCCAGCGGCACGGCGCCATGCACCCGCAGGCCAACCGTCGCACTCGAGGCCGCCGGGGCATTGTCAAAGTCCAGCAGGTAGGCGTAGGTCTCCAGATTGGCAAAACTGAACCGATCATACTGAAGATTGAGCAGATGACTGTCACTGTCGAAGTCGTTCAGTGGTGACGGCGACTTGTCCCCGAAGATGCGATTGACGTTCCAGATCCAGGCATAGCTCAGTGTCGTATCTGCCAGGGCCTGATTCTCGAGACTGACGGCATCGAAGGTCTGCCAGTTCTGGCGCCAGAGGATAGTGCCGATGAAGCGGTGAAACGGCGCGCCGCGATAAGTGATGGCCTGGCGGCCGGCGCGGAGACGGCTGTGGCCGGCGGCGTCGTACTGCAGGTAGCCCTGATTGAGTTCGGTGCTGTCGGGGTCGGCGACCACGGCCCGCGTACTGCCGGGCTGGCCCGGATACTCGCGGTAATTACCGCCGAGGCGGTTGACCAGCTCGGCCTCCAGCAGTGTCGAGAAACCGTGCAGCCGGCCGGACTGATAGCCGAAGACGCTGCGCAAGGTGCTGGCATTGGCGTCTTTTGGCGCCAGGTCATCATCGACATGCTCGAAGCGGTAACGGAAATTGGCGTAGACATCGGCCTCGGTAATTACGGCGTCCTTGAGTGTGGCCGCGGCCGTTACTGGATGGATGGCGACCGATGCCAGCAGCAAACAGCCGCTGAAAAGCCCCGTGTAAATCCCTGACCGAATTTTTTCTATTTGCATGAAGCCTTCTTTGATTACAGGTGAATTTCAAGTTATTGCCGACAACAGCTGGCTATTACTGGATCAGTGGCGAGTCGCTCTGTGGAAACTCAACACCCCGGATATCAGCCTCATCGATCAGTATCTGTATATATTGATGAACGGCACGGCGCCAGGAACGCTCGCGAAGGTAATCAGCTATCAGCTCACGTACAGATTCATAAGGCAGCGCCTCGCCCCCTTCACGTGCCAGGACCTCAACAACATGAAAGCCATAACGTGTCTCTACTGATCGAACCGCCAGCCCCGGTTCCAGACGCAGGACTACCGCTTCAAACTCCGGCACAGTCTGGCCGCGGCTGATAAACCCAAGATAACCACCTTCGCCTGCTGACGGGCAAACCGACCACTGTGCGGCGAGTTCTGCAAAGCGTGAGCGATCGGCTACAAGCTGCTCTATCAGACTGCTGGCACGTTCTTCCGCTTGTGCCCGCTCCTCAGGATCATCGGGTGCCGCCTTGATCAAAATGTGCCGCAGTTCTGCTGTGACTGATGTCTGGAAACGTTCGGGATTGGATTCGAAATAGCGGCGGCAGGCTGTATCATCAACCTCCGGGATAGTGACTTCACGGTTCAGGAGTTCTTCAATTGCGGCGTCTAGATCAGTTTTAATATCGAGTCCGTGCTCCCTGGCACGCAGAGTTAAAAGTTCACGTACGATCAGCCTGCGCGCCGCTTCCTCATTACGTGCGCTGATACCGTCTACATCCACGCGTGCGGATTCCTCGTTGATCTCGGCATCGGTAATCAATGTGCGATTAACGACCACAGGCATGCTTGCCATCCTCATCAGATCTGACGCTGACGCACAATTTGATACTGGCGCGTGATATAGGCTACCGGTGCGCTCCAGATATGGACCAGGCGGGTAAAGGGAAAAATGAAAAACACGACCAGGCCGAGGAACAGGTGTAGCTTATATATGCCATGCACATCTGCTACATACTGGACCGCCCCCGGACTGAAAGTAACGATCGCCTGAGCCCAGTTGGAAAGCTGGATCATGACCGACCCATCCAGATGATCCTTCGATACCCCGATCGTAAGCAGGCCGATCAGGAGCTGTACGTACAGCAGCGCCAGAATAAACGTATCCATACGTGTCGAATGGGCGCGCACCCTCGGATGCATGAGCCGACGGTAGAGGAGATAACTTCCACCGACCAGTGCAAGCAGACCGAACAGTCCTCCCGAGACAATGGCCAGGATTTGCTTGCTGCCCGCAGTCAGTCCCAGGTATGGATACCATGAATGGGGCATGAGCAGGCCAAAGAAATGGCCGAAAAACAGGAAAATCATGCCGATATGAAATAGGTTATTGGAAATCTGAAAAGCAGCCGAATTATCGAGCAGCTGACTGGAGTTGGTTTTCCAGGTGTACTGACTCATATCGAAGCGCACCAGGCTGCCTACCAGGAAGACCGTACCGGCAATATAGGGAAAATAGCCAAAAAGCAGGTTGTTTAAATAATCCATCGTCTTGATCCTCAGTATTACTGATGCCGTTGCTGTCCACCTGCCGGCTGCAAAGATTTCCACTTGACGGGTTTTTCAACCCATTGCTTGCTCGCACCGCATGACGTCATCGGCTGGTCCGGCCCGAATGTCACTGGTGCTTCCATCCAGACACGGTCCAGCGCCGCCGGGGTATCATCCCGTTCCTCTTCGGATGCCTCCTGAACGAGTTCAGCCGGCCTCGGGTCCAGATCGAGCAAACGCAACAGTACCCGGAAAGGCAGTGCATAAGCGTTTTCCCTGTCCTCAAGCCTGACATGGATGCGTTGCAGGATATGACCGGTATCCTCGAGCCAGGTACGGGCTTCCGCTTCGGGCAGGCTGGCACAGAATTCCAGAAACATGGGCAAATAATCCGGCAGCTCACGGCAATCAATAATGAAGCCTTTCTCCTTGTAGGCATTGGAGAGTTCTACCATGGCAGGGCCGCGGTCCCGTGACTCGCCATGGACATGTTCGAACAGATACAGTGAAACCTTTTTGCTGCGATCAAAGGTCTCGACATAGTCGGCCTCCAGATCGTACAAATCCCTGTGTCGCAGGGAATCAGAAAATTGTTCCAGGGAAGCACGTTCCTCAGTTGATAATTCCGGACGTACCAGCAGTACTTCCGCAACCTGGTCTATATGTGTCTGCAGGTCCGCATCCGGATAATGCAACAGCATCGCTACTGCCTTGAGCGGCCATTTGAGATTGTTAGATTCAGGCGTATTCATTGTTCCTTCTCCGTTGAGCGGGAACGCGGTGACCAGACAGTGACAGTACTGTGCTCGCGCTGGCGCGGGCTCTTGCTGCCAAAAAGATTGGGGCGGCTGACACCGTGGGTATGGCAGCCATCACCAAAGCTGAAGCCGCAACCGCTACGCTCGCCATAGGCATCCTCGGTACTGAGTTCCTTATGATTGGTCGGGATGACAAAGCGATCCTCGTAATTGGCAATCGCCATGTATTTGTACATGTCTTCAACGAGGTGTTCGTCAAGACCGACCTGTTCGAGCACAGCCGTATTCTGAACACCGTCCACCGTCTGCGAACGCTTGTAATGGCGCATGGCGAGCAAACGTTTCAGGGCGTCGACGACCGGCTTGTCATTGCCGGCGGTCAGCATGTTGGAGAGATAACGCACGGGGATGCGTAGTGATTCGACATCCGGAATCAGACCGTCGAGTCCCATCATGCCGCTATCGGCAGCTGACTGGATGGGTGACAATGGCGGTACGTACCAGACCATCGGCAACGTGCGGTACTCCGGATGCAGCGGGAAGGCAACCTTCCAGTCGATGGCCATCTTGTAAACCGGTGAGCGTTTCGCCGCCTCGAGCCAGGAATCCGGCACACCTTCGGCACGGGCCTGTTTCTGCACTTCCGGGTCATTCGGATCCAGAAATATGTCAAGTTGCGACTGGTAGAGATCCTTCTCATTGGCCACAGAAGCGGCTTCCTTGATCCTGTCGGCATCATACAATACAACGCCGAGATAGCGGATGCGGCCGACACAGGTTTCCGAACAGACAGTCGGCTGACCGGCCTCAATACGTGGATAGCAGAAGGTACATTTTTCCGACTTGCCCGACTGCCAGTTGTAATAGATCTTCTTGTAGGGACAGCCGGAGATACACATGCGCCAGCCACGGCAGCGGTCCTGATCGATGAGCACAATACCGTCTTCCTCGCGCTTGTATATCGCGCCACTGGGACAGCTCGCCACGCAGCTCGGATTCAGGCAGTGTTCACAAAGGCGAGGCAGATACATCATGAAAGTGTTTTCGAACTGGCCGTACATTTCCTTCTGTATGCCCTCGAAGTTATAATCCTTGGAGCGCTTGGCGAACTCCGTGCCGAGGATTTCCTCCCAGTTCGGTCCCCACTCGATCTTGTCCATGCGTTTGCCGGTGATGGCCGAATAGGGTTTCGCCGTCGGCTGCGCCTTTGAATCGGGGGCGTTGTGCAGCCGCTGATAGTCGAAATTGAACGGTTCGTAGTAATCGTCAATCTCGGGCAGGTGCGGGTTGGCAAATACCTTGGCCAGCAAACGCCACTTGCCACCCTGACGCGGTATCAGCTCATCATTTTTATCGACCCAGCCGCCCTGCCAGCGATCCTGGTTTTCCCAGTCCTTGGGATAGCCGATGCCGGGCTTGGTCTCGACATTATTGAACCACGCATATTCCATACCCTCGCGTGAGGTCCAGACGTTTTTACAGGTCACCGAGCAGGTATGACAGCCGATGCACTTGTCAAGATTGAGTACCTTGCCGATTTGCGCCCTGATTTTCATCGCACGTACTCCTGCTGCAGGATGCTTTCATCATCGCCTTCCAGCCAGTCGACATCTTTCATCTTGCGGAGAATGACGAATTCATCGCGGTTGGAACCGACGGTGCCGTAGTAATTGAAACCATAACTCTGCTGGGCATAGCCGCCGATCATACGGGTCGGCTTGACCACCGCCCGGGTCACGGAGTTATGAATGCCGCCACGGGCACCGGTGATCTCGGATCCGGGTGTATTCACGATGCGTTCCTGGGCGTGATACATCATGGCCATGCCCTCGCGTACCCGCTGTGATACCACTGCCCTGGCGACTACCGCGCCATTGACATTAAAGACCTCGATCCAGTCGTTATCCTCGATGTCGGCTTTTTTCGCGTCGGTCTCCGAGATCCAGACAATGGGCCCGCCGCGCGACAGGGTCAGCATCAACAGGTTGTCACTGTAGGTGCTGTGAATGCCCCACTTCTGGTGCGGCGTGATCCAGTTCAGCACGATTTCGGGATTGCCGTTCGGGTGCTTGTTGTAAATAGAATTCCAGGTTTTAGTATTCACCGGTGGCCTGTAGAGTACGAAGCCTTCACCGAAGGCCCGCATCCAGGAATGATCCTGGTAAAACTGTTGGCGTCCTGTCAGCGTACGCCAGGGAATCAGTTCGTGGACATTGGTCCAGCCAGCGTTGTAACAGACATGTTCGGACTCGATACCCGACCAGGTCGGTGAACTGATAATCTTGCGCGGCTGGGCCTGGATGTCGCGGAAGCGGATCTTTTCATCTTCTTTGTTCCTGGCAAGATGGGCATGTTCGCGGCCGGTGAATTTTGACAATGCCTCCCAGGCCTTGACGGCCACTTCGCCATTAGTTTCCGGCGCCAGCGACATGATTGCCTCTGCGGCATCGATGGCGGTCTCCATTTGGGCCGCCCCCTGTTGGCGTCATCAAGGTAATGCTTGCCGTTCAGGTCGCCCGAGATATTCAACCTCGTGCTCGGTGTTCCAGGTAATTCCTTTGCCGCCGTTGCCCAGCTTGTTGAGCAATGGGCCGATCGAGGTGAAGCGCGCATAGGTGTTCGGGTAGTCGCGTTCGACCATTATGAGGTTGGGCATGGTCTTGCCGGGCACGGGTTCGCACTCGCCCTTGTTCCATTCAGCGACACTGACCGGCTGGCCCAGTTCGGCCGGTGTGTCATGTAACAGAGGCAAAGTCACCACATCTTTCTCGATGCCCAGATGCCCTTCCGTCAGTTCTGAGAATTTTTCTGCAATGCCCTTGAAGATCTCCCAGTCGGAACGCGATTCCCAGGCTGGATTCACTGCTTCGGACAGTGGATGGATAAACGGGTGCATGTCCGAGGTGTTGAGATCATCCTTTTCATACCATGTCGCGGTAGGCAGGACGATGTCGGAGTACAGGCATGACGTCGACATGCGGAAATCCAGGGTTACCAGCAAGTCGAGTTTGCCCTGCGGGGCCTGCTCGTGCCAGACCAGTTCCTCGGCGCGTTGCGTACCCTCTTCACCCAGATCCTTGCCCTGGACGCCGTCGTTAGTGCCCAGCAGGTGCTTGAGAAAATACTCGTGGCCCTTGCCGCTCGAGCCCAGCAGGTTGGAACGCCAGATGAACAGATTGCGTGGGAAATTTTCCGGTGCATCCGGATCCTCGCAGGCCATACGCAGCTTGCCGTTCTTGAGCTGATCGACGACATAGTCCTTCGGATCCATGCCGGCTTCCGCGGCTTCGCGGGCAATGACCAGCGGATTACGGTTCAGCTGCGGCGCCGACGGCAGCCAGCCCATGCGCTCGGCACGCACATTATAGTCGATCAGACTACCGCCCCAGTCGTTCTTATCCGCGAGGGGTGACAGGATCTCCGAGACCTCGAGTTTTTCATAACGCCACTGATCCGTATGCGCATACCAGAATGAAGTCCCGTTCATCTGCCGCGGCGGACGCGTCCAGTCCAGGGCGAAGGCCAGCGGAATCCAGCCGCTTTGCGGGCGCAGTTTTTCCTGGCCGACATAATGGGCCCAGCCACCACCGCTGTGACCGACACAGCCGCACATCACCAGCATATTGATGATGCCGCGGTAATTCATGTCCATGTGGTACCAGTGATTCAGACCGGCGCCGACAATGACCATGGATTTGCCTTTCGTCTTGGCGGCGTTATCGGCGAATTCGCGTGCGACGCGGATGACATGTTCAGCGGGAACGCTGGTGATCGACTCCTGCCATGCCGGTGTATAGGGCACGTCATCTTCATAGGAAGTGGCCACGGCCGAATCATCCAGACCCCGGTCAACGCCGTAATGGGCCACCATCAGATCGAACACGGTGGCCACTTTGACATCACGCCCGTCGGCGGTTTTGATCTGCTTCACCGGTACCCGGCGTTGCAGGACATCACCCTGTTCATTATGGGTAAAGAATTCGTGCTCGACGCCGCCGAAGTACGGGAATGCAACATTCGTCACCTCGTCACGGCTGTCGATCAGTGACAATTGCAGCTGTGTATCGGCGCCGCTGCTGCCTTCCTTTTCCTCCAGGTTCCAGCGGCCGCTCTCGTCCCAGCGGAAACCGATGGTGCCCTGCGGGCAAACAAGATTGCCGGACTTCTCGTCAACGGCGAGCGTCTTCCATTCGGCGTGTTTCTGTTCCCTGAGAGTGTCATTGAGATCACTGGCGCGCAGAAAACGCCCCGGCGTCAGTCCCTTGTCGCTGTCCTCGAGCTCGACCAGCATCGGCATGTCCGTGTAGCGGCGGCAGTAATCCTGGAAATAGGGCTGCGGATCATCGATATGGAATTCCTTGAGAATGACATGGCCCAGTGCCATGGCCAGCGCCGCATCGGTACCCTGCTTCGGCGATAACCACAGGTCCGCGAATTTGGTGTTTTCGGCATAGTCGGGCGATACCGTCACGATTTTCGTGCCGTTGTACCGTGCTTCGGTCATGAAGTGGGCATCGGGCGTGCGCGTCTGCGGCACGTTGGATCCCCACATCATGATGAACTTCGAGTTGTACCAGTCGGCCGACTCGGGTACATCGGTCTGTTCGCCCCAGGTCATCGGCGAACTGGGCGGCAGGTCGCAGTACCAGTCGTAAAATGACAGGCAGACACCGCCGATCAGTGACAGATAACGGCTGCCGGCCGCATACGACACCATCGACATGGCCGGTATGGGTGAAAAGCCGATGACACGATCGGGCCCCCAGGTCTTGGCCGTATACACATTGGCAGCGGCAACGAGTTCGTTGACCTCTTCCCAGGTCGAGCGGACCAGACCACCCAGTCCGCGGCGTTTCTGATAGCTGCGGCGTTTCTCCTCATCCTCGACTATGGAGGCCCAGGCCGCGACCGGATCCTCATACTGCCGGCGTGCCTCGCGCCAGAGCTTGAGCAGTACACCGCGTGCCATCGGGTATTTCAGTCTGGCGGCGCTGTAGATATACCAGGAATAACTGGCGCCGCGCGCGCAGCCGCGGGGTTCGTGATTGGGCAGGTCGGGACGTGTGCGCGGATAGTCGGTCTGCTGCGTTTCCCAGGTTACAAGCCCGTCCTTGACGTAGATCTTCCAGGAACAGGCACCGGTACAGTTCACACCGTGAGTCGACCGCACGATCTTGTCATGTTGCCAGCGCTGGCGGTACGCCTTTTCCCAGGCGCGATCCTCCTGGGTCGTGCGGCCATGTCCGTCGGAAAACTCGCCGCGGTTATGCCTGAAAAACATCAGTCGGTCGAGAAAATGACTCATGATTGAACTCCGTTAACCCGTACTCGGTAATTTATAAAAGGTACAACAGCTATCAGCATCGGATCTCGGCATTGCGGCGCGTGTAATACCACCAGGTCAGGAATACGCAGATGCAGTAGAAGCCGATAAAGCCATAGAGCGCGTATTCGGCGCCGCCGGTCAGATCGATGGATGTGCCATAGGCCTTGGGGATAAAAAAGGCGCCGTAAGCGGCAATCGCCGAGGTGAAACCTATGGTCGCGGCCGATTCCTTGTCTCCCTGGCGAACCTGTTGCTGTTCGTCGAGTTCCGGCATCAGGCGTGCGACTTCCTTGCGGAATATGATGGGTATCATCTGGAAAGTTGAGGCATTGCCCACGCCTGTTGCAAAAAACAGGATCATGAACATGGCGAAGAAGCCCCAGAAAGAACCGGGCTGATCCTTGATATTCAGGAAAAACAAAATACCCAGGACGGCTGCGATCATGACCACGAAAACCCATAATGTGACCCGCCCGCCGCCGAGCCGATCCGGAGATCCATCCGGTAGCCGCTCGCGACAGAGCGCCGACCAGCGGACCAAGAAACACAAATCGTAATGCGCCGGCATCAGGGAACTGATTGGTTGCCAGCAGCGGGAAACCGGCCGAGTAACCGATGAACGAACCGAAGGTGCCGGTATAGAGCACACACATAATCCAGTTGTGCCGGCGCTTGAAGATTATCGCCTGATCGCTGAAGGAGGCCCGTGCGGAGGCAATATCATTCATGCCGTACCATGCCGCGATGCTGGCAACAACAAGGAAAGGCACCCAGATAAAGCCGGCATTCTGCAGCCAGATCTTTTCGCCATCACTCAGGATTTGCGGTTCTCCCCCGATGGCCCCGAACACGCCTGCGGTAATGACCAGCGGTACCACGAACTGCATGACGCTGACGCCGGCATTGCCCAGGCCAGCATTCAGGGCCAGGGCGTTGCCCTTGGCCTTTTTCGGAAAGAAGAACGAGATATTGGCCATTGACGAGGCAAAGTTACCGCCGCCCAGCCCACACAACAGCGCCAGAACCAGAAATGTGACGTAACTTGTCTCCGGATTCTGTACCGCAAAGCCGATGCCGATTGCCGGGATCAGCAACGAGGCAGTCGAAAGCGCCGTCCACCGGCGGCCGCCGAAGATGGGCACCATGAAACTGTAGAAAATCCGCAGCGTGGCGCCGGACAATCCCGGCAATGCGGCCAGCCAGAACAGTTGATTGGTGCTGTAGCCAAAGCCGATGGCCGGGAGTTTTGCGACCACGACACTCCAGACCAGCCAGACAGAAAAAGCCAGGAGCAAGGCCGGTATCGAGATCCGGAGATTGCGCCTGGCAATACGGTATCCCTCCTGCTCCCAGAACTGCTCATCATCAGGCCGCCAGTCGGTTAGCACGGCGCCTTCGGGCGTCAGTAATTTTTTAAGATTGGGCATAAGCAGGTTTTCCTTTTATGTGCTGGTCTGGCGGCGGTTATGCATGCCGGTTTTCGGTGAATCCCGCATAACATACGGCCGATCCGGCAGATCGCTGAGCTCCTGTTCCTTGGCTAGTGCAGGATACTTGCGTTTTTCCATCGTCCGGATTGCCACATGCATCCAGATGGTGCTGATCAAGTACGATCACGAACAGCAGCATGAAACAACTGGTCCAGACGCCGGTCAGGTCGCTCATCACGCCGAACGCAATGGGCAGAAAGAAACCGCCGAGGCCGCCTATCATGCCGACAAGGCCGCCGACCGAGCCGACGTGTTCCGGATAGTAAACCGGGATGTGCTTATAGACCGCAGCCTTGCCGAGCGACATGACAAAGCCCAGTATAATCGTGAGAAAGGCGAACAGCGCAACGTTCACACCGAACGAGAATTCTATGGGGCCGTCAATGCCGCTGACGACATACCGGGTTTCCGGATAACTGAGGATAAACAGGCATATCAGCGAGACGATAAAAGTCAGATACATGACGAAGCGCGCACCCCACTTGTCCGACATCCACCCGCCAAGCGCCCGGAAGACCGAACCCGGCAGCGAATAGGCAGCAGCCAGCATGCCGGCCATCTTGAGATCCATCCCATAGGCGCCGACATAGTATTTTGGCAGCCACGAGGCCAGTGCTACGAAAGCACCGAAAACGAAAAAGTAATAGGTAGCAAAGCGCCAGACCTGCAGGTATTTGAGCGGGTCAAGCTGCATCATCACCGATGCCGACTGCCGCTCCCCACGCCGGCGGGCAATCGTCATGGGATCTTCCTTGCTGAGGAGGAAGAATGTGACTGCCATCACGGCCAGTACCACAGCATATACCCGGGCCGTGTCTTCCCAGCCGAATGCGACTACCAGAAACGGTGCACCGAAATTGGTCACCGCCGCGCCGACATTACCAACGCCGAATATGCCCAGTGCAGTGCCTTGGCGTTCCTTTTCGAACCAGTGGGAGGTGTAGGTGATGCCGACGATGAACGAGCCACCTGCCAAACCGAGACCGAGGGCCGCCACCAGGAACATCTCGTAAGTAGTGACGCTGGCCAGCAACCAGGTGCAAACAGCGGTAATCAGCATCTGCAATGTGAATACCAGCCTGCCGCCGAACTGCTCGGTCCATATGCCGAGGAAGATCCGGCTTATTGAACCGGTCAATATCGGCGTTGCAACCAGGATACCGAACTGCGTATCGCTGAGTCCCAGATCCTGCTGGATCCGGACGCCGATGACGGAGAATATCGTCCAAACGGCGAAACATACCGTAAAGGCTACCGTGCTCAAGCCTAGTGCACGGTACTGGTCTCCCCCCGTTACCCCCTCCATTTGGTGCATAACTCAACTCTCCCGCAGGTGGTGTCTATGCAGCTTAGTGGTTTTTTTAGGCGTAGTCTTGCGTACCGACAAACACAGCACCTTGATTTGGATCAAATTAATAGGCATTTTTAATACCGGATTTATTCGGGCGACCACCATTAATATGCAGGCCGCTCCAGGAGCCGGAACGGATGCAGTACCGATTGTTGGCAGGAAATTCCAATGCTTGATAGCTATTTACTTCTGAAACAGATTCATGTTTCCACCGCGGTAATCAGCGTCACGCTGTTTGTGGTCCGCGGTATCTGGATGATGGCATGGCCGCATCTGCTGACACTAAAAACCGTACGCGTCATACCCCATATTGTCGATACGGTCCTTCTGGCCAGCGCGCTGGCACTGACATGGTGGATCAGCCAGTATCCGTTCGTGCAGGGCTGGCTAACCGCAAAAATTCTTGCCCTGTTCGTTTATATCATTCTCGGCAGCGTTGCACTCAAGCGCGGCGGCACGAAACGGGTACGGATTATTGCCTGGCTGCTTGCCCTGGTAACATTTGCCTATATCGTCGCGGTTGCGATTACCAGGCAGGTAATACCGCTTGGTTAGCCACCTTCTCCGGAGATGTCAGTTCGAACCGAGCCAGTCAACTAATAATGGAGTAAAAATCCGGCATGAGAAGTCAATTTCTGAGTATGGGTTTCCGGCCGTTCTTCCTCGGCGCAGCCGGTGCGGCTGTCGCCTTGATGGGATTATGGATAATTTTCCTGCTTACCGGCATTTCAACTCACGAGAACCTCATGCCGGTCCTGTGGCATGGTCACGAGATGTTATTCGGCTTTGCCATGGCGGTAATAGCCGGGTTTCTGCTGACAGCCATGCAGAACTGGACCGGGCTGAGGCTGGTTACGCCAGGGCAACTGGCCCTGCTGGTCGCGGTATGGCTGGCAGGCAGGCTGGCATTCGCCTTTTCCGGCGTCATGCCGTTATGGCTTATCAGCCTGCTGGATCTCGGTTTTCTGCCACTGCTGTGCCTCATTGTTGCGCGGACTCTCATCCGGGCGGGAAACAGAAGGAATTACAGCCTGATTGCCATGCTGCTGATTTTCTGGACTCTGAACATTTTGATGCATCTGGAATTTCACTATCCCTCATCCGGTATGGCCTACCTGTCGCTGGATGTTTCCGTTTTGCTGGCAACCACACTGCTGGTTTTCATGGGTGGGCGAGTCATACCCTTTTTTACCGACAGGCGCCTGCCGGGAGCCACGCCGGTACAGTGGCCCTGGCTGAACTGGGCATCAACGCTGACCGTGCTGGCACTGATCCCCACTTATCTGATCGTCGGCCGTGACATTATGCTTGCGCCATTGTTGCTGATAGCCGCCGTCTCGACTGCGGGCAGGCTGCTCGCCTGGAAACCCTGGCGTACCTTTGGCGAACCGTTACTGTGGATACTGCATCTCGGTTATGCATGGGTCCCCGTCGGTCTGATATTTCTGGCCATGCACGTCTCGGGTACCGGCCTGCCGTGGACTGCCGGGATCCATGCGCTCATGGCCGGTGCGATGAGCACATTGATTCTCGGCATGATGGCCCGTGTAGCGCTGGGCCACAGCGGCAGACCCATCACTGCACCCCCGCTGATGGTGGCCGGTTTCCTGATCATCACGATCGCCGCCGTGAGCCGGGTTGCCGCCGCAATGATAACCCCTGACTGGCTGCTGATTGCGGCCGCCCTTCTGTGGGCGCTCGCCTTTCTGATTTATCTTGTTGTTTATACACCAATAATTTTGCGAAGCTAAGTTCTGTCGGGCGTTACAGCGGATATAAGGCAACTGAACGCAGGGGCCATATTATTATGATTTGATCTACATCATGGAGGCAGTCGCACAATCAAGTAGATTACCCCGCATGATAGAGACAGCATCGTCATCTACAGCCAACAGCGATGTTATTTTCGACGAGGATTTAATCCGGCGATACGATATCGCCGGGCCGCGTTATACGTCCTATCCGACTGCACCCCAGTTCCATGAAAACTACAACGAGCGTTGTTACAGGGATAATGTGCATGACTCGAACGGCGACCTGATTCCCAGGCCATTGTCGCTGTATTTCCATCTGCCGTTTTGCGCCCATGTCTGTTTTTATTGTGCCTGTACCAAGATTATTACTGCCAATCGCAGCCGTGCTGATGCCTACGTGGACTATCTGGTACGGGAACTGCATATGCATGCAAAACTTTTTGACGAGGATCGTCATGTAAGCCAGATACACTGGGGCGGCGGAACACCAACGTATCTTCGGCCCGAGTCGATCACGCGGCTGATGACCGAGACTCGCCGCAGTTTCCGGATGGAAGGTGACGATACGGGTGAATATTCCATCGAGATCGATCCGCGTGAAGCGAGTGCCGAGACCATCAGCCTGCTCAGGCGACTTGGCTTTAATCGCCTGAGCGTCGGAATTCAGGATTTCGATCCGCTCGTGCAGACAGCGGTCAACCGCCTGCAGTCATACGAAGACACTGCTGCGGTCATCCATGCTGCCAGGGACTGGGGTTTCCGTTCCGTCAGTGTGGATCTGATCTATGGATTGCCCCATCAAAGTGTGGCCGGTTTTAGCCGGACATTGGACAGGACACTGGAGCTGGAACCCGATCGTATCGCCGCATTCAACTACGCACATTTACCTCATCGCTTCAAGAGTCAGCGCCGGATCGATGATTCGAAGCTGCCCACAGCGGAACAAAAGCTGGCCTTGTTCGGGCAGACTGTTGAACAGCTCACGGCTGCCGGCTATGTCTATATCGGCATGGATCATTTTGCCCGCCCGGATGACGAACTCGCCGTTGCCCAACGCGAAGGATTACTACACAGGAATTTCCAGGGTTACACGACGCATGGTGACTGCGATCTGGTTGGTATCGGCATGTCCTCGATCGGCATTATGGGCGACAGCTATCACCAGAATGTGCGCGATCTGGAGGAATACTACAGGCGTATCGATGCGGGCCGCATCCCCATTTTTCGCGGTTTCCAGCTGTGCCCTGAAGACCTGCTGAGGCGCGATATCATCATGTCACTGATGTGCAATTTCAGAGTGGAGTTTGACCATCTCGAACGGAAGTATGGATTTCGCTTCACAGATTTCTTTGCGACTGAATTACAGAAACTGGATGATATGCAGGAAGATGGATTGTTACAGATCAATGAGAATGGCATCATCATCAATCCGCTGGGCCGTCTCATGGTTCGGAATATCTGCATGGTATTCGACACCTACCTGGAGCAGAACCAGAATACGGTATTCTCGCGTACCATTTGATCTGACTGCGGCATATTTATGACTGCGCGGCACTGACGGGTTCAACGGCATCTTCCAGGTCCAGTCTGAGCTGGACGGTGTTATCCGTGCAGAAATGTTCCTGGAAACCGAAGCGCTTTGCCAAACGCCGCATATTGTTATTGTCTGCCAGGGTTACACCAACGATCCGCTTCATCCCGCGCTTGCGGCAATAACGAATCAGCTTGTCCAGCAGCTTGTAACCCAGCCCGCTGCCCTGGCTGTCGCTGGCAATCACAATGGCAAATTCTGCCTCGTTGTTATCGGCGTCGCTGACGGCACGGGCGACACCCAGCGTTTCCGCCTGGCCGTCTTCACCGACGGCTGTCGCTATGAACGCCATCTCGCGGTCATAATCGATCTGTGTAAAACGCGCCAGCTGGTCATGCTGGATATCACCGATGGCACGGAAAAACCGGAAATACACGTCCTGCGGCGACAGGCGTCTGAACAGCTCGTGGTGAGCTGCCTCGTCTTCGGGCTTGATGGGTCTCAGCAAAACCTTCCTGCCGTTGGCAGCTGTGGTCCATTCCTCCAGTTCCTGCGGATAGGGCCGGATGGCCAGGCGTTCCGTGCCCGGCTTATCGGTTCTTGCCACCTTTATGCGCGCATCCAGTGCCAATACACCCTTGCTGTCGGCAAACAGCGGGTTGATATCAAGCTCCTGTATCTCGGGATGATCTATAATCAACTGCGATATCTTGAGCAACGTCAGGCGGATGGCGTCGAGATCGGCAGCCTCGGTGTCCCGGTATCCCCGCAGTTCGCGGTAAATGCGGGTGCGACTCATGAGATCCTCGGCCAGCATCATGTTCAGCGGCGGCAGTGCCACGGCCTTGTCATTCACGACCTCGACCGCCGTGCCACCCTTGCCGAACAGCACTACGGGCCCGAAGATATTATCGGTCGTTGCACCTATGATGAGTTCATGGGCATGGGGTCGATCGGACATTTGCTGCACGGAGAAACCCTCGATCCGTGCATCCGGCTGCAGCCGTTTCATGCGACTGAGCATGCCTTCGGCGGCATATTGCAGGAGCTTGTCCGATTCGATATTCAGCAATACGCCTCCGACATCGGATTTATGGGTAATATCGGGTGACAGGATCTTCAGCGCAACGGGATAACCGATATCATCGGCAACCTCGATGGCCTCGTCGATATCGCGTGCGGTTCGCGTTTCCACCACCGGTATGCCGTACGCCTTGAGGATATTCTTGGCCTCCGGCTCGGTCAGTACGTCGCGATTGTCATCCAGTGCGTGCATCAGCGCGGAATGCGCGGCATCGCGATCCGGCGTGAAGTCTTCCGGCACCGATTTCGGTGTCTGCATGAGTGCCTTCTGGTTATGGTCATATTCGACCATCTGCAAAAAGGCCTGTATGGCGGCATCAGGGGTCTCGTAACCGGGGATACCCTCATCCTTGAAATGCCTGCGCGCCTCCTCGACGGCATCGGCACCCATCCAGCAGGTAAAGACGGGCTTTTTCGATTGCTTGATCTCGCGCGTTATTGCCCGGGCGACCTCAGTATTATCAATAACGGCTACCGGTACCAGCATGATGAGGATGGCATCATGATTTTTATCCCCGAGCAGGATCCTCAGCGCGTTAACATAACGCTCGGCCCCGCTGTCGCCGATAATGTCGACGGGATTGCCGTGTGACCAGTTCGCCGGTAACAGTTCGTCGAGTTCATTGATGGTCTGTTCGCCGAGTTCGGCCAGCTGGCCGCTGCCGCTGATCAGGGCATCGGTTGCCAGCACACCCGGCCCGCCGCCGTTGGTGAGTATCGCCAGCCGGTTACCGTGCACCCGCCGTGCCCGCGCCAGGGTTTCCACGGCGCCGAACAGGTCCTCGATGGTATACACGCGCAGCATGCCGGCCCGGTGGATAGCCGTGGCAAATACATCATCGCTGCCGGCCAGCGCACCGGTATGTGATGTCGCCGCCCGGGCCCCCTCCACCACACGTCCGGATTTAATCACGATGACCGGCTTGTTGCGCGCGGTCGCACGCGCTGCCGACATGAATTTGCGGGCTTCGTTGATCGATTCAATATATAGCAGTATGCCGGTCGTCGCGGCTTCATTGCCGAGATAATCCAGTAGATCACCGAAATCGACGTCACTGCCGTTGCCCAGCGAGATGAAATGGGAAAAACCGATACCGCGGGATTTGGCCCAGTCGATGATGGTGGTGCACAGGGCGCCGGACTGGGAAATCAGTGCCAGTTTGCCGGGCAGTGAATCGGTATGGGCGAAGCTGGCGTTGAGGCCGAGGTTCGGCAGCAGCAGGCCGACGCAGTTGGGGCCGAGAATACGCAGGCCATGGGGTTGCGCGGCATCCAGCAGATCCTGTTCCAGGGTGCCGCCATTGTGGTCCTCCCTGAAGCCGGCACTGAGCACGATGGCCGCCCGGGTGCCGCGCTCGCCGAGCTGGCTGATGATCGCCGGAACGGTGGCTGCGGGTGTCGCTATCACTGCCAGGTCCGGCCCTTCGGGCAGCGAATCAATATCCTTGTAACAGGGCCGGTCGAGTACCCGATCGTATTTGGGATTGACCGCCCGGATGGGTCCGTCAAAATGGCCGCCGAGCAGATTTTTGTATACGAGGCAGCCGAGCGATTCGGGATTCTCGGAGGCGCCGATCAGCGCTACGGATTTTGGCTTCAGCAGGCTATCAAGATTCAGGACGCTCACGGGTGTTTGTAACTCCGGCTTTGGTCAGAACGGGGTCGATACGCTTATAGTAGCATTTTGCTGCGATGCACAAAATGAATTCTTCATGATACGCATTAATTGCTGTAGATATAGAATAATTTATAAATCTGATAGTTAGTTATACTTCTTAAATAAGAACATTAAATTATAATCCAATGCCGGTTACGGGGATAACAGACTGATCACCAACTTGCTGCGTACACTGGCGGGCCAATTGCTGGCCGCGCTGCCCTATGCCCTGCTGCTGTTCGGCACGGCCTGGCTTGCGCCCCGCAGCGGCCGTCTGCCACCGACCCTGGTTGATTTTCTCGATATTCTGCCGCTGGTGCTGAGCGGTATTTGTGCCGTACTGGCCTTCAGTTTCCATCGGGGCCGCATTGTCGTCATCGCCCTGGCGGCCGGGCTCGCCTACTGGGGCATGCAGCAGGCGGCCACGCTGACCCCTGCCCAGGGCATACTGTTATTTACCCTGTCGCAACTGGCGCTGTGTCTGAACCTGGCTCTGTTTGCCTACGTTCCCGAACGCGGCATGCTGTCCAGATTCGGTGCGATCCGGCTGGCATTCATTGCCGTTCAGGCCGGCATTATTGCGGGACTCGTGGCGCTGGATTCGGAAACCCTGGCGGCGCTGTGTCAGGCACGGATCATCGACTGGCCCTTTTTCGAACGCCTGCATATTGCCCAGCTCAGCCTGTTGTTCCTGCTACCGGCCCTGGTCAGTCTGATCGTTCGCGCCATTTTGCAGCCGGGTGCCATCAATGCGGCGTTTCTGACGGCCTTTCTTGCCGTGTGTTTCGCCGCCTTCCGGCCTGACATTTCTCACTGGATGACACTGTATATGAGTGCGACGGTGGTTATCCTGACATTCGGCCTGCTTCAGGATTCCTATCGCATGGCCTTTCGCGACGAATTGACCGGTCTGCCGGCACGGCGCGCCCTGCAGCACAAGCTGAACTCGCTCGGCAACGAATACACCATCGCCATGCTCGACGTGGATCATTTCAAGCAATTCAATGACACCCACGGCCATGATGTCGGCGACCAGGTACTGAAACTGGTTGCCGCACACCTGGCGCGGGTCAATGGCGGCGGTACCGCGTATCGTTATGGTGGCGAGGAATTTACCATCGTGTTCCCTCGAAAAAACATCAAGCAGTGCATTCCCCACCTTTCCGAAGTCCGCGAGAATATCGAGAACCACACCATGCAGCTGCGCGGCAGGGAACGCCCGCGCAAGGCCGAGAAGGGCCGCCGCAAACGCGGTCGTACGGCACCCGGCAAACGTGTCAGCGTGACCATCAGCATCGGCGTGGCCGAACGCAACGAGCGCCTGGAAACACCCCGGCAGGTGATGGAAGCTGCAGACAAGGCTTTATACCGGGCAAAAGGAAAAGGACGCAATCAGATCAGCCGCTAATGCCGGTCCGCCGTGCGCCGAAGCCATAACTTATGCAATTCCTCTATCAGCAATAATAGTAAGGCCACGCCTGCCAGGATCAGCCATTGTGTCAGCGTAATGGGATTCAACTGCAGTACATGGCTTATACCGGGGGTATACATGGCCCCGATATGAACCAGCTGGGCAAACGGCACAGCCAGTACCAGGAATGGGTTGGCGAAGAAGCGGATGCCGAACAGTGAGCGCGTTTCCGAACGGGTGCTCAGGGCGTGGATATTGCCAAACAGTACCATCAGCATGAGCGTGAGGTTTCTGGCGTCAACAACGTTACTGCCGGTATACGTGAGATAGGCATAGGTCGCGAAAGCCATAAAACCCATTGCACCGCCGATCACGACCACGTGCTGAACAAGGTGTTTTTCGAATATGGGTTCATCCGGGCTGCGGGGCTGGTGAGTCAGTTCGCCGCCCTCCCCGGGCTCGAAGGCCAGCGCCACATCCTGCAGACCGTTGGCGATCAGATTCAGCCACAGAAGCTGTACGGCGATAAGCGGCATGGGCAGCCCGGCAAATACGGTCAGGAAAAACAGTACCAGCGCCGAGAAGCCGGTCGCCGTTAACAACGCAATCACCTTGCGGATGTTGTTGTAGACAATCCGCCCCTGTTCGATGCCATCAACGATCGAGGCAAAATTGTCATCGGTAATGATCAGATCGGCGGTTTCCTTGGCGACATCGGTACCGCGTTTGCCCATGGCAACACCCACGTTGGCGTGACGCATGGCGGGCGCGTCGTTGACACCGTCGCCGGTTACCGCAACAAAATGTCCCTGCCGCATCAGGCTGTCGACGATCTGTTCCTTCTGGGCCGGTTCAATGCGCGCAAACAGCCGCGTCGAACGGATTACCTTGTCAGCGGCCTCCTCTCCTGATTCATTCGCCTCTCTGATCATGCGGCCGGTCACGACCGTCTCCTCCGCATCGCAGATCCCGACTTCCATGGCAATCGCTTGGGCGGTAGCGGGATGGTCACCGGTGATCATGGCAACCTCGATGCCGCCACGGCGGCATCGCTGCACAGCATCCTTCGCCTCGGGGCGCACGGGATCGATCATCGCCACCATTCCCAGAAACGTCATTTCATCAAGCTGTTCGAATGGATCGTGGTGTTGAGCACCCCGTTGTGCCAGCGCGATCACCCGGTAACCCTTCCGGGCAATTTCCTCGAACTGCGTCTCAATCTTCTCCCTGTCGATGGGGACATCTTCATCACCGACATGCATTTGCGTACACATGCTCAGCAGCTTTTCCGGACTGCCCTTGATATGCAGTTCGGGCTGGTCTTCGCCCATATTCAGGCTACCGCTGAAGGCACGTTCCGATTCATAGGGTATGAGTTCAAGCCGGGCCCGCTGCTGCGGATTTCACTGAGTGACAGGCCGAGTTTCTTGGCCACTACGAGGAACGCGACATCGACAATATCGCCATCGGATACCCATTCACCGCCCGAGTAATCGAGATGGCTTTCATTGGCGAGCAGCCCCGTGATGCACAGGCGCTGCAGTCGCCGTGTGTTCTCGCCTATGACCTCGCCAGGTGCGACACCTTCTCCCGTGACTTTATATACCGAGCCGTCCGGCTGCACGATTTCCCGGATCGTCAATTCATTAACCGTCAATGTGCCGGTCTTGTCCGAGCAGATATACGTACAGGAACCCAGTGCCTCAACCGCAACCAGGCGGCGTATAATCACATTGTGATTGGCCATGCGGCGCATGCCGATAGCCAGCGCGACCGTGAGGGCGGCAGGCAATCCTTCGGGAATGGTCGAGACAGCCAGACCGATAGCCATCATCAACATGCCCTCGGCGCCGTATCCGCCCCGTACCAGCATCAAACCGATCAACAGCAGGATGGCAATACCGATCGCTGCGGCCATCTGATAGGTGAAACTGCGGATACGGATGATAAGCGGCGGTTCGGCTGACTCGGTATCGGTTACTGCGTGGGCGATATGACCGATTTCGGTATCGAGTCCGGTTGCGGTTACCACACCCTGGGCGCGGCCATGTGTCACGACACTGCCGGCAAAACACTGATTGAAACGCTCGGACAGCGGGGTATCGGCGGCAACTTCCGCCTCGGCGTTTTTTGTCACCGCCATGGATTCACCTGTCAGCAGTGACTCATCCACACTCAGGCTCTGGCTCATATCGAGCTTCAGATCGGCGGGCACCCGGCTGCCGGAGGAAAGCAGCACCACGTCACCCGGCACCAGTTCCTCGATATCTATCTTGCGTGCACTGCCGTCACGAATGACATGGGCCTCGCCCCGCACCATGTTCCGCAGCGCGGCGGCCGTTCGCTGGGCCGAATATTCCTGTACGGTCCCGATGACAGCATTCAGCAACAGCACCGCCATGATGAATACAGCGTTCGGCATCTGCCCCAGCAGATAGGAGATCACTGCCGCAACCAGCAATATGTAGATAAACGGGCTCAGGAACTGGCGCAGAAAAATGGCGGCCACACCCGGTAGCGGCGGTTCCGGCAAACGGTTGGGGCCATATTCGGCCAGGCGTCTGGCCGCCTCCTCGCTGCTGAGTCCTTCGGCCCCGGTTTCGGTATGCTCTACAGCGGCAGCGCTCGCCGGGTCCCGGTCAGTGGTTGCGGTAACCATATATAAGTCTCATGTAGCTGAGGCGAGTATTTTGACATGTATTCATATCAAACAAGCGATCTGGATCAATCAGACAGCCATCACGGCTACCCATGTTTGCAGATCGGTTCTATATTTTACGGACACTTCATTGGTTTTCCGTCAACACGCCGCGCGAATCAGGGAATCATGCCAGTGGCACAAAAACGCCTCCGTCAATACCGGGCAAAAACGGGATTTCCACAAGACAGCCGAGCCGGCGCCCGGCAAAAGACGCCGCGCAGGCAAACCGATCTTTGTTATCCAGAAACATGCCGCCTCACACCTGCATTACGATTTCCGGCTCGAGATCGACGGTGTCCTGGTTTCCTGGGCCGTCCCCAAGGGGCCATCCACCGACCCCCGTATCAAACGCCTGGCCGTGCGTACCGAGGATCATCCCATGGAATATGCAAAATTCGAGGGCAATATACCGCTGGGCCAGTATGGCGGCGGGACGGTGATCGTCTGGGACACCGGCCACTATGATGATATCACCACCGATATTGGAGAGAAGCCGTCGGATGCGGCCAGAGGGCTTGAAAACGGCCACATCGCCGTCTGGTTTCATGGCCACAAGCTTCAGGGCGGTTATGCACTGACGCAGACAAAAATGCGCGGCGATCCGCGGAACTGGCTGCTGGTCAAGATGAAAGACAAGATGGCGGATGCGCGCCGTAACCCGGCCAGCACCGAGCCGGAGTCCGTTATCAGCGGCCAGACGGTGGAACAGGTTGCCAACGAAGCCTGAGTGGCTATCGTAAAAAAACCGGCAGCAAAACTGGATCCGGGTGAATAATTGCCTATAGTGGTTTAAGGACCGTAACGGAACGGAAAAGCCGTGGATGCGAAACCCTTTTTCATATTTTCGGTGCTGATGCTTGCTGCCGGCCAGTTGCCTGTTGTCCAGGCAGAAATCATCGAATCAGATGAATGTACTGCTGCCGCGCCTGCCAACTGTCTTAATGGCGTTGGCCCGGCGGTAACCAACCCGGATTCCATACGAGTCTCTTCCTCGCAGATATCACGTGAAACCGGCCGCCGCGGCAACGAGGATAAAGAATATGTTTCCCTGACCGGCCAGTCGGCCGCCATCGGTCGTGCCGCCGGCAATGTACTGGCCGGCTGGGGCCTGTGGGCCAGCTACAGCCGTGCCGACTTTGAAGCGGATTTGCCGATTAACTCCGCAGTCCAGCCCGTCGCTTCCTATGACGCCGTTCAGCACAGCGTCCTGCTCGGCGCCGATCGCCTCTTTAACAGATGGGTTCTGGGTCTGGCACTGGGCTATGAAGACAGCGATATCGATACCGCTTACAACGGCGGTAACAATGAAACAGAAGGCTTTACTGTTGCCCCTTATGCGGCCTGGCTGATTAACGATATCCTGAGTATCGATGCCACCGCCGGCTATACATCCCTGAGTTATGACACCAGTCGCATAGATAATGTCAGCGGCGGCCAAATCACGGCGGATTTTGATGCTGACCGCTGGTTTGCCGCGGCCAACCTGAATGCGGCCATGCAGCGTGATCGCTGGCTGCTGGGCAGTCGCATCGGACTGCTCTATACCGAGGAGACCCAGGACGCTTATGCGGAAACCGGGCCGAATACGGCCAGGATCATTAGTGAACGGCAGCTCGATCTGGTGCAATTTATCGCTGGCATTGATGCGGCCTACAGCTTCGGCCGTATCGAACCCTATGCCTCACTTTACTACCTCAATGACCTCTCGCGCGAGGACGGCGTCGGTGCCGGCGGATTGCCGGGTAACGTCGGTGCGACACAACCGGATGACGATGATGAATTCCAGGCCGGCGTCGGCTTCCGTTACTTCGGCGAGCTCGTGACTGCATCACTGGAATACAATGAAACCTTCAGCCGCGCGAAATTTGACGGCAACAGTGTTTTCCTGACGGTCAGGATTGATTTGTAAGAGCTGCTGGAATGGAGGCTGGGGGTTGGATTTGAACCAACATAAACGGTTCTGCAAATTGTCGCATAAACATGCTGCCACCCAGCCGGAGTCAATTGTATTACATGAAGCGATAAATCAGGATCGTAAGGCTGGTAATCACGATGACGGCGAAGGTGCCGGACATCCCGACTGTGCGTAAACGATAGTCTTCATCAATCTGGCTGACGCCCCAGGCGTGTATTGCCCTGCTGACAATCAATACGACACATAATCCGTGTATGAGTGCCGACGGTGCCCGGCTGATTTCCAGGAAATAGATAAGCAGCAGTGACAGCGGCACATATTCAGCAAAGTTAGCATGCACCCTCGCGGCGCGCACCAGTGCCGGTTCTTCGCCATAACCCAGTGCTATCCGGCTTCTGCGCCGGGTTCTGATGACCCTGATGCTCAGTAAAACAAAGGCCAGCCCCAGTATTGCTGCATAAAAGCCTGTAATCATAAATTGGCATTATTCCCCGCCGGTCCAGTTACCGGCCTTCTGTGCGCAGGCACGTATGTTTTTGGCACGCTCGGACGCATCCCCGACTATTGCCAGGGCAGGTTCACGATTTTCATTTTCAAGATATTCGACTGCTGCAACAACCTCTTCCGGACTGGAATTTCTGGCTGCCCAGCAGTCGGCCGCCGCAATCTGCGAAGCCGGATAGCCTGTCGGCGGCAGTATCGGATGAACTAGCGCGGAGTGGGCGTGGGCATGGGCCCGGAAGAAGCCACAGGCAGCGGCATCCTGTTCACAGAAAAGCGAATTGTAAACCACTGCGGTGCCGTGCCTGGGATCGTCACGGATCATCGCCGGGTAGTCGAGATCCGGTGTCGGTATTTCCCAGAAATGCCGGGTTGCCGTGGCGGCGCAGGCGGCCAATATATTCAGTACAGCAAGTATAAAAATCATCCGGACAGTGAGATTTTTCATAGTAACCTCCAGTCACAGCTCGGATCTCGGAGTGCAACGACAGGTTATTAGACCACGATATGTAGTGTTCAGAATTCTGTGTCATTTCTTTACTATAGTGCAAAGGAATGACTGATGCCAACACCCAAACCTGCTTTTGATATCGATGCGGCCATTCAATCCCTGCGTGAGGGCAAGGACCTCACCGGCAAAGAGGGCGTGCTCACGCCGCTGATCAAACAACTGACCGAATCCGCGTATTCAGGCCGAGCTGGACAGCCATTTGGCCAAAGACAGCGCGACCCCGAACCGTAAAAACGGCAGTACACCCAAGACGGTGAAGAGCCCGGCCGGCGCTTTCGAGCTGGATACGCCCCGGTGACCGGGCGGGCACCTTCGAACCGCAACTGGTCAAGAAGCAACAGACTCACCTGACCGATGAACTGGAGCGCAAGATTATTGCCCTGTTTGCGTCTCGGCACCAGTTACCAGGATATTCGTGCCCATATCGCCGACCTGTACGGGATCTCGGTCTCCAACGGCACGCTCAATGCCATTGACCGATAAACTGCTGCCGGAACTTCAGGCCTGGCGTGGAGCGTGACCTGGATGCGACTGTCTGCCATTGTCTGGCTGGATGCCATTCATTACAAGGTCAAAGAGAATGGCCGCTATATCAAGCAAGGCCATCTATACCCTCCTCGGTTTGAATGTCGAAGGCAAGAAGGAAGGCTCCTGGGCTCTATTACCTGTCAGACACCGAAGGCGCTCACCACTGGTTGAGCGTGCTCACCGACCTGCATAACCGGGGCGTGAAAGACATCCTGATCGCCTGTGTGCGACGGCCTGAAAGGCTTCCCCGAAGCCATTGAAAGCCTGTACCCTGAGCACCGAGGTCCAGCACTGCATCATCCATCAGATCCGTCACTCCATGAAGTACGTGGCCTCGAGAAACCAGAAAGCCTTCATGGCCGATCTGAAGCCGGTTTACAAAGCGGCTACACTCAATGCCGCTGAAATCGCGCTGGATGAACTGGAGGCCAAATGGGGTGACAAGTACCCCATGGTAATTAAGTCCTGGCGCAGCAAGTGGCCGACCTCGTCCATGGGCTCTCCAAATATCCCGAGTATGTCCGCACGGCCATCTACACCGCCAATGCCGTTGAGGCTGTACACCGCCAGTTCAGCAAACTGACCAAGACCAAGGGCGGCTTCGCCAACGAGAACAGCTTTACTCGAAGCTGTTGTATGCCGGTATACTCGAAGCGTCCGAACGCTGGGACGCATCCGGTTCAGAACTGGAATCTGACGCTGTCTCAGCTGACGATTCACTTCCCGGGCCGGCTGGATGATCACATCAGCTTATGAAAGCTGATAGGTTGACACAGAGTTTTGAACGCCTCCACGATATGCTTAATATTGCTTAGGGAAACTCTGATTAATCCGTGGTGTCATTTCGACCAACGGGAGAAATCTTTTAACATATTGACTTTATAGAGCAGCGCACTGAAAGATTTCTCCCGTTGGTCGAAATGGCAAAATATTCAGAGCTTCCTTAGACTAGATACTGTCTATATGAATGAACAAATGGTGCCCGGGGCCGGACTCGAACCGGCATGGAGTCGCCTCCGAGGGATTTTCTTACCCACTACAGTTTTCACTGCTGCATTAATCAATGCATTTGGGGTCTGGACTTTCTCTTTGCCCTATTCCATCGTTTAGAACTTAGGCAGGAACCGTCAAGTCTCTACACTTTCCCTGGTATTCACGGATGAAACTCTATAAATCCACAATAACTCTATTAAAAACAGTCATTCATTAACTGCTACATATAGATGTAGAAAACTCACCAGGGCTTAGTTCGGGATTACCATCACCTATGTCTGCAAGATGCCAAGGCTTCCCCGAATTTGGCTCCATTCACACCGCGGGTTTCCCGCGCGGGTGCTCAAATATTTAAGTCCCTTGCGTCTACCAATTTCGCCACCCGGGCAATCCGGTGAGGCGCCAGAATTTTACCGCATTCCGGAGATTACTGCAGAGAGGGAGAATAAAAGAAATGGAGGCTGGGGTCGGAATCGAACCGGCGTACACGGATTTGCAGTCCGCTGCATAACCACTCTGCCACCCAGCCCTGGGGCATGATCTACGGGCATTCCGGCATAGAATCGGGCCAGTCATAATCTGACCAGCTCCCCTAGCCTGAAATCCCGGACTGTTCAGGTAGTGTCTCCATACACCACTCCCTCCCGGCATCTGCTTGTATCGCCGAGAAGATTGTAACTTCACTGTCTTGAAAAACGAAAACCCCGGCTGGCCGGGGTTTCACGTTCATTGCTGTCTGGAGCGGGAAACGAGACTCGAACTCGCGACCCCAACCTTGGCAAGGTTGTGCTCTACCAACTGAGCTATTCCCGCATAGCAAGGGCGATATTGTAGCCATGCCGGGCCGTCTGTCAATGGCCGGTATTGTTTTAACTCGGCGAATTATCGGGATTTTTCACGTAGTTTCGGCCATGCGAAGAACAGGTACTGAAACATTGAGACAAGCGTCAGAATGGCCGCGATGTAGAGCAGGACAACGCCGATTTCGTATACCGGCAGACCGAATTCCGGCGCCCGGTAAACCAGCAGGATCAATGCGATCATCTGCGCCGTGGTTTTGACCTTGCCGAAAACGGATACCGCCACCTTGCTGCGCGCGCCCAGTTCGGCCATCCACTCACGCAGCGCCGAAATGGTGATTTCCCGGCCTATGATAATTGCCGCTGGCAGGGCAATCCACACCGACGGGTCGCGCTGGACCAGCAGAACCAGCACCACGGCTACCATGAGCTTGTCGGCGACCGGGTCCATGAACGCGCCCAGGGGCGAGACCAGGTCCAGGCGCCGCGCCAGATAACCGTCCAGCAGGTCCGTCAGCGCCGCCACGGCGAAAACCAGGCTGGCGATCGGGTACTGGTACGGAATGGGGGCATAGAAACAGGCCACGAACACCGGTATCAGGGCGATGCGCAGCAGGGTCAGGTTATTCGGCAGATTCATCAGGTCAGGTTCTCACGCTTTATCGTTATTGACGAGCCTTGAAATCAAGGCAGCGCGTTTATTCTCCGCCATGCAGTGAGTCGTATATGCGGCGAGCAAGATTTTTATTGATACCGGGCACCCTGGCAAGTTCTTCCACCCCGGCCCGGGAAACACCCTGCAGACCGCCGAAGTACCGGATCAGTTCCTGGCGACGCCTGGCGCCAACACCTTCGATCTGTTCGAGCTGCGAAACGGTGCGCGACTTGCCGCGCGCGGCGCGGTGACCGGTGATGGCAAACCGGTGTGCCTCGTCACGTATCTGCTGGATCAGGTGCAATGCCGGGGAATCCGGCGGCAGGTGCCGGCTGCGTTCGCCGTCTTCGAGGATCAGTGTCTCCAGTCCCGGCCGGCGGCCCTGGCCCTTGGCCACGCCAAGCACATACAGGCCCGTCACCTGCAGTTCCTCGAGAACATTCAGTGCCTGTCGGACCTGCCCCCTGCCGCCGTCGATCAGCAGGATATCGGGCAGTCTGCCCTCCTCCTTCTTGACCCGGGTATAGCGCCGCCGGATAGCCTGTGCCATGGCGGCGTAGTCATCACCGGGCGTTATATCCTTGATATTGAAATCGGCGGTAGTCGTCCTTGATCGGGCCGTCTGGTCCGAACACCACGCACGAGGCCACGGTGGCCTCGCCACGCGTATGGCTGATATCGAAGCATTCCATGCGCTCCGGTGGTTCCGGCAAATCCAGCGCCTTCTGCAGATCGGCCAGGCGCCGGCCCAGGTTTTTGTCCTTGGCCGTTTGTTGCGCCAGCGCCATCCCGGCGTTTTCCTGTGCCATACGCAACCAGCGCGAACGTTCACCGCGGGGTCTGGAAACAATGCTGACTTTATGGCCTGCGTGTTCGCCCAGCACCTGTTCGAGGATCTCGCCATCCACCGGCGTATCACTGGTAATGAATACCGCTGGTATGGATTTCTCGATACTGCTGCCGAGGTAATACTGCTGGATGAATGCCGTGAGAATGTCCTCGGCGCTGGCGTCGCGGGCATGATGCGGGAAATACGAGCGGTGGCCGATGTTCGTGCCGTTGCGAACGAAAAACACCTGTACACAGGCCATGCCCTCACGCGTGGCGCAGGCAATGACATCCAGATCCGCATCCGGGTCACTGCGGTGATGTTCTTCCTGTACCTGGCGCAGGCTCTGGATCTGATCGCGGTACTGCGCCGCGCGCTCGTAGTCCAGCCGGTCCGAGGCATCCTGCATCGGCTCCATCAGCGCATTAATGACTTCCTCGTTGCGGCCCTCCAGGAACATAACCGCGTGGTCGACATCGCGCTGATAATCTTCGCGGCTGATATAGCCGACACAGGGTGCCGAGCAACGTTTGATCTGGTACTGCAGACACGGGCGCGAACGGTTGCTGAAGAAAGTGTCGGTACACGAACGCACCTGAAACAGTTTCTGCATCAGATTCAGGGTACGGCGCACGGCACCGACGCCGGGATACGGGCCGAAATAACGGCCTTTCTGCTTTCGCGAACCCCGATACAGGCTCAGGCGCGGGTACTCATGGCTGCTCAAATGAATATAGGGATAACTCTTGTCGTCACGGAACAGCACGTTATAGCGCGGCCGCAGCTCCTTGATGAGATTGTTCTCCAGCACCAGGGCCTCGGCCTCGGTACGCGTGACGGTGACTTCCACGCCGCGCACCTGGCGAACCATGCTGCGGATGCGCGGGCTTTCATTCGCCTTGCTGGTAAAGTAGCTGGCCGACCCGTTTCTTCAGGTTCTTGGCCTTGCCGACGTACAGCACCGCACCGTCACTGTCGAGCATGCGGTATACCCCGGGCGCGAAGTCATGTCGCGAACGACGGTACTGGCATCAAACGGTTGCTGGATATCCGGCATTGAAATCATCAGAACTGACTGAAAGAGGCAAGATTGTAGCTGATCCCGGCTGCGCAACGGCACCCGTCAGCCGATTTCAGCTGTCCAGGGCCTCCTCCAGCCGCTGACACAGCGTCTTCACCACATGAACGCGGGCATATTTTTTGTCATTGGCCGGTACGATCACCCACGGCGCCGGATTGGTACTGGTGCGGGCAACCATGTCATTGACCGCCGCCGCGTACTGATCCCATTTTTCCCGGTTGCGCCAGTCCTCATCAGTGATCTTGTGCTGTTTCCAGGGCGTGACCTCACGTTCCTTGAACCGGCGCAACTGCTCGTCCGTACTGATATGCAGCCAGAATTTCGTTACCACCGTGCCGTGCAGCGTCTGTTCTTCTTCGAAATCGTTAATCTCCTGGTAACTGCGCATCCATTCGTCCTCGGTCGCGAAACCCTCGACACGTTCGACCAGTACGCGGCCATACCAGGAACGGTCATAAATGGTGAAATAGCCATCGCGAGGCAGGTGACGCCAGAATCGCCATAAATAATGCCGCGCCTTTTCTTCGTCCGTGGGTGCGGCCACGGAAATCACACTGTAAAGCCGGGCATCCAGCGCCCGTGTCAGCGCGGCGAATGGCACCGCCCTTGCCGCCTGCATCCCAGCCCTCGAACACCGTTACAACCGAGCGCCGGGCATTGCGCGCCTGCCAGCTCAGTTTGCTCAAGCGGTTCTGGTAGTGGTCAAGCTGTCGGGAGTATTCCTTGCCAGAGAGTTTGCATTCATCCAGATTTAGTTCATCCAGCACCGTCGGGCCGTCGGGTGTGAATTTGCGCGCCTGGTGCTGTTTGCTCGGGGATATCTTTTCGGCTGCCTGTTTCTGCAGGCCGGACTGCAGTTGCTGTAACAGAATTTTGGCGGCCGTGATGTCACGATAACGCTTGTTTTCCGCATTAATCAGAAACCACGGCGCATTGCCGGTATCCGTCAGCCGGATCGCACGTTCCGAGGTCCTCAGAAAATCGTCATAATGCTTGGCAAATTTCTTCGCCAGTTTGGTCAGCCTGTGCTTGTCCTTGCCCTTGATGCGCTTCTGCTGCATTTCCGGCGACAGGTGGAACCATAATTTGACAACCAGATGGCCATCATCAGTCAGCATGCGCTCGAGCTTTTCAATATGCTGCATTTCAACATCGAGATGATCATTCGTGGTCTTGTTGAGCGCACGGCTGATAATGTGATGGGTGTACCATGAACCGAACATGACGGCCATCTGGCCGCGCGGCGGGAAGGTGCGCCAGAAACGCCACTTGGCCGGGCGTTGGCGCTCCTCATCGGTCTCGTCCCAGAAGGCATGGTTACGGATCCAACGCGTATCCATCCATTCATTGAAGCGATTGACGACATCACTTTTACCGGCACCCTCGACACCGGCGATGATAATGATCACGGATTGATCGGTATCCTGCAGGGCGTATTGTGTCCTGAGCAGTTCGGTGCGCACATCCTGCACCTGGGCTTCGAAATCCTTCTTCGATATTGCCGTTGACTGACTGACTGCCTCAAACATGTCTTGCTCCCTGTTATTTTCTTCCGCTGCTGATTTTTGCATCATAGCGCCCGGATCGCCGGCCGGCTTGAGTTATATCCGTCATTTACACAGGCCACGGGCTTTTTTCAGCACATCAAGAAACATTTGCTCGGTCAGCCGCCCGGTCTGGGTGTTGTAACGGCTGCAGTGATAGGAATCGACCAGCCGGCGGCCACCGTTCAGCCGGTGGCTGTAGCCATGGCCGAATGCATGGGCCGACTGTTTTTCGCCCAGGGCCTTGAGTACCGCTTTGTGGGCCACCAGCCCCAGGGCGAGAATGACCGTCGCGGACGGCAGGGCAGCAAGCTCATTGCGCAGGAAGTCATTGCAGCAGTTGATCTCGGGGCCGGTCGGCTTGTTTTCCGGGGGCACGCATTTCACGGCATTGGTGATGCGGCAGCCTTTGAGCTTCAGGCCGTCGTCGCGGCTGACGGATTCCGCCCTGTTGCTGAAACCCAGCCGGTACAGGGTCTTATATAAAAGTATACCGGCATGGTCGCCCGTGAACGGCCGGCCGGTGGCATTGGCGCCGTGCATGCCCGGTGCCAGGCCGACGATCAACAGTTTCGGCCGGGCTGCGCCGAACGGTGCCACAGGAGCGGCATGGTAATCCGGATAATGCCTGCGGACCTTTTTCAGAAAAGTATCGAGGCGCGGGCAGCGGCGGCAGGCCGGGTCGAATTCAGTGCGGACTTGATCCATCTCCGATGATTGTATCTGATTATGACTGTACCGCAGAGATGTTGAGGCCGATGGAAACAAGTCCATGCCGCGGCTGTCGGATGCTTAAATCCAGGACAACCAGAGAAGCTATGTTTAACATTAAAAATGTTCTATATCTATTTGTATTTACTTTATTAATAAGCGAAAATGCCATGGCTGACAAGGGCGAGGAAGCCTATCAGCAAGGCCGGGAGCTGGGACTCCAGAGTGGTGATATCGAAGCCCATAGCCAACGCGCCGCCGAGGCATTTCAGCAGGCAGTCGATGCCGGTCATCTGCGTGCCCATAACGAACTGGCAATGATGTATCTCAAGGGCGAAGGCGTCAGCAAGGATCCGCAAAAGGCACATCAATTATTCAAAGCCGCGGCCGAGGATGGACTGGCGATCTCGCAGTACCAGTTGGCGGAACTCCTGCGCAAGGGCGAAGGCGGTGATCGGGATATAGACGAGGCCTTGAAGTGGTATGAACGTGCCGCCGGTCAGAGGCACGTGGGTGCCATGTCGAAACTCGGCGGACTGTACGCCGGTGATGATGAAGGCATCGAGCCGGATTACCCCAGGGCCTATGCCTGGTATGTGCTGGCCAAGGAATACGGCGGTTTCATCTCGAATGGCAAGCTTGAGATCATAGAACGGCGCATGGGTCGCAGGGGAATGGATAAAGTCGAAAAGCTGATACACGAACTGGCGCCGGAGAAAAGAAGCCAGGGCTGATTAGTGCCTGGCCGGTTCTGCCGGCGAACGGCTGTCATCAGGCTTTGCAGCCCCGCCTGCTAAAATTTACAGTCTGTTCATTAAAGCCAAAGTTTCAGGTGGGCAATTTCCTTATGTCTGCGATAAAAAAATTACCCTTGCTGCTTTTGTTCATTATCGGGCCGGCGGTGACGGCCCAGGAAGTCGTTGTGCCCGAGGATTCCATGCGCGATGCCTGGTCTGATTCCACGGCGGAATTCGAGTCCCTGTCTTCCGATTATGACGACTATTCCCAAGACAGCTACGGCTATTCAGGCCTGGAACGCCACAATCGCCAAAAAAGGCGCAGCCTTTCTGACGACAGCAACGAATATGAAGATATTGACGGCGCCGGTAATGGTGATGACTACGAGCTAACTGATTGATCCCCGTCAAAGTCCCGGAAGCGATACCGGTCTAGACTCCGAAATGATTCAAATAGCCGGGAGAGACCCATGCCACAGAAAATGAAAGCTGCGCAATTCATCGAACCCGGCCGTATCGTGCTGGACGATAAGCCGGTTCCGGATATCGGCCCTAATGATGCGCTTTTGCGGATCACGACCACGACCATCTGCGGCACTGACATCCATATACTCAAGGGCGAATACCCGGTTGAGAAAGGCCTGACCATCGGTCACGAGCCGGTCGGTGTCATAGAAAAACTCGGTTCCAACGTCAACGGTTATGCCGAGGGCCAGCGGGTCATCGCCGGTGCCATCTGTCCCAGCGGTTATTCCAATGCTTGTCTTGACGGTCTGCATTCCCAGGATGGCCAGAGCGCGGCCCACGGCCTCAAACCCATGGGTGGCTGGCGTTTTGGTAATACCATCGATGGTGCGCAGGCCGAGTATCTGCGGGTGCCCGATGCCATGGCCAACCTCGCCCCGGTGCCGGATGAACTGACGGATGAACAGGTACTGATGTGTCCGGATATCATGTCCACCGGCTTCGCCGGCGCCGAGGCCGCCAATATCAGGATCGGCGATATCGTCGCCGTTTTCGCCCAGGGACCGATCGGGCTCTGTGCCACGGCTGGCGCACGCCTGCGCGGCGCCTCGCTGATCATCGCCGTCGAAAAGGTCCCCGAGCGCATCGACGTTGCCCGCAAGCTGGGCGCCGATGTTATCGTGGACTTCAGCAAGACCGATCCGGTGGACGAGATCATGCGAACTGACCAGGGCCGGGGCGTGGATGCCGCGATTGAAGCGCTGGGCCTGCAGTCCACTTTCGAGGCCTGCCTGCGGGCACTGAAACCCGGCGGGACGCTGTCGAGTCTGGGCGTGTATTCGAATGATCTGAAAATACCACTGGATGCCTTTCATGCCGGGCTTGGTGACAACCGTATCGTCACCTCCCTGTGCCCCGGCGGCAAGGAACGCATGCGCCGTCTCATGAACGTGATCGAGTCCGAGCGCCTTGACCTCAAGCCGCTGGTCACGCATCACTTCAAGCTGGACCAGATCGAGGAGGCCTACGACCTGTTCGGGCACCAGCGTGACGGTGTGCTCAAGGTCTCAATCACGACCTGAGTGAATAATAAAGTCGGAAGGGCTTGTTATCCGGGGATCCCCTGCCCCGTCCAGCCAGCTTCATCGATCCACATTAATTCGTGGCGGTTCAGCGACGATAACAAGGCCAAAAATACCCCATATGGGGTACATACAGAAGCCAGGTTATTGAGTAGCTTGAAAACTGCAGGCGCTGACAATCGCGCAGCTACGGATGGCACTGCATTATCCCCCGGCCAGGTCTCCTGGCTCCCGGTGATTTTAATCCTTTGCGGGTCATCATATATGATGAAGCACTACTACCTGGACACCGATGAGCGGGACGGCAGTGCATACTGTGTCCATACGGAAAACTGTAAACATTTATCGCAGGGTGGCCGCAGGTATCTGGGTTTTTTCATGAGCTGCCATCATGCCCTTCAGGTTGCCTGGCTATACTGCCAACGGCCGACAGGTTGTGAGGAGTGCTCTCCGAAGATGGCGCCCCCAGCGCGGAAGACGGCATTAAACCGTTCAGCATGAACGCCTGACTGCATTGCCAGGCCAGTTATTGTGAAAAGGCCTGCGAGGGCTTTTTTTATTGTATCGGCAAAGAGGTGGAATGGACCTTGCGCCATCCCAGGCGCTCGCCCCTTCGGGCGCACTGCGTGCGCCCAAATCGTCAATCCTGACGATTTGTCGAATCCTCATTGTTTCCTCGTGGGTTCGAATGCACTTTCAGCAAATAATAAAAGGCCCCATTTTTGGGGCCTTTTATCTATTTGGCGGAGAGGTGGGATTCGAACCCACGAGGGACTCACGCCCCTGCCGGTTTTCAAGACCGGTGCATTCGACCACTCTGCCACCTCTCCGGAAGCTGCGCAGGATACCCGAATCCACCCCCCCGGCAAACCGGACGGCGACCCGATAGCCGGCTGTTGCCAAATTGCTCCGGGTTGCTAATAATTAAGTTATCGCAACACTCCCCGGGGAGGGAGTGCAATGCCCGAGTTTCCAGGGAATCGCAGTGAAACGCCTGGCTGCGCATGGCTGGCCGCGGCTGTTTTTGCGCTGTCTGGTTTCAGCCTGGATGTACACGCCACCGAGGATATCACCGGCACGTTCAGCGGCACATTAAGCGGTGACGAGCAGTGTTATCCGGATTTCCAGTCGGTACCGTTCAGCGTCGATATCAGCATCGACTTTACCCAGACCAATGGCAGTGTCAGCGGTTCCGGTAATTTCACCGACGATGAGGGGTCCGGCACGGTTACTTTCGAGGGTATCATTGACCCCGAGAGCGGTAGTGTCAGTGGCAGCCTGAGTGGTAGCGGTGGTGACGGTGAACCATTCTCCGGCGGCTTTAGTGGCAGTCTGAGCGGCGATTCGCTGACACTTAACGTGTCGGCTGAGGACGATGACCCGCAGGGGTGTATTGTCAGCATCAGCGGAACCCTCACTCGGGTTTCCGGCGACGGCCTGGTGGTGAACCCGGCCGAGACGCCGGGTAGCACCATTACCAATACCATCGTCAACACCATTCAGGTCCAGGCCATTACCAATGACCTGTCGGCCCGCACCAGCGGTGTCCTGCGCGGCCGCGGCACCGGTATCCGCCGGACCAGCACCGGTCTGATGTTCGAAGGCACAACCGGTCAGAACGCCGGCGACGGCCTGATATCAGGCTTTGGTCTCTGGTCGAGCTATTCCTACTCCGATTTTGACAACGATCTCAGCAGGCACGGCCCTGGACGGCTCGCGGTATTCGATTCTTGCCGGCATCGATATGTCGCCCTGGGAGGCGGCCCTGTTCGGCATTGCCATCGGCTACGAACACACCGATATCGATACCGGTTTCAACCGCGGCAACGTCGAGAGCGACGGCTTTACCATTGCCCCCTACGCCGGGTTCCTGCTCGATGATCTGCTTAGCGTCGATGCCACCCTGGGCTACACGCGCATCGATGTCGACCAGTTCCGCACCGACCCCGCCAGCGGCGCCCGTATCACCAGTGGTACCATCTCGGACCGCTGGTTTGCCAGCGCCAACATGAACCTGTTCAGGCCTACGAAAACTGGGGGTTTGGTGCACGCACCGGTTTCCTGTACCTGCGCAACAGCCAGGAGGACTTCACCGAGAGCAATGGCAGTTTCCGCCCCGAAGTGATTAATCGTCTGAGCCAATTGCAGATCGGTGGTGATGTCGCCTACAGCCTGGGCCAGTTCGAGCCGTTTACCCGGCTGACCTATGAATATGATGTCGCGGTCACCGAGATCACCGTGGTCGGCGGCTGGCCGCAGCCCTCCCACGACCGCGACGGTTCCGTGTTCGGCCTCGGCGTACGCTATTTCGGCGCCGGTGCGCATCAGCGGCAACCTCGAGTGGAATCGCCGGCTGGGCCGCGACAATTTCGACGAGGATATCTTCATGCTCACTGTCCGCGGTGAATTCTAGCCCCGGCACGCGAGTACGTCGTTGAAAACCGGCTCGAAATACGGACCCGGAAAACGGCCGGCAGGCACGCAGATCGCGTTTCCTTTCCCGCACCTGCAGCCGGAATGACAGACACCACACCGCGGGCTTGACATAGTCTTGAAATCAATGAAATTTTTCACCCATCAGGAAAGAACTCCGCTTGCATCCGCCGGTCATATCTCTAGAATCGTCACTATCAATAAACCCTTGGAGGTAGAAGTACATGAGTCAGTCCAATTACGCTGTTGCCCGGCCGTCAGAATCCGTTCTGGCGACGAACAAGCTGATTCGCAACACCTATATGCTGCTGTCGATGACGCTGCTGTTCAGTGCCGTGACGGCGGGAATATCGATGGTCCTGAACCTGCCCCACCCGGGACTGGTGATCACGCTCGTGGGATATTTCGGCCTGCTGTTTCTCACCAACTACCTGCGTAACAGTGTCTGGGGCCTGTTTTCAATCTTTGCCCTTACCGGCTTTATGGGGCTCACGCTGGGGCCGATATTAAGCATGTACCTGACTGCCTTCAGCAATGGCAGCCAGCTCATCATGATGGCCCTTGGTGGTACCGGCGCGATTTTCGTCGGCCTGTCGGCCTACGCCTTGACCACCAAGAAGGACTTCAGCTTCATGGGCGGTTTCCTCATGGCAGGCATTCTGGTCGCCTTCCTGGCCGGCATTGGTGCAGCTATTTTCAGCCTGCCCGGCCTGTCGTTGGGTGTTTCGGCCATGTTCGTACTGCTGATGTCCGGTCTGATTCTGTATGAGACCAGCAATATCATTCATGGCGGTGAAACCAACTACATCATGGCGACAGTCACCCTGTATGTATCCATCTACAACCTGTTCCTCAGCCTGTTGCACCTGCTTGCCGCCTTCGCGGGTGAACGTTGAACAACAGGCGTTAACGGGCTGAATCAACCTCGGAAACCCCGGACATGCCGGGGTTTTTTGTTTGTGCATGGCAATATTTTCGTTATATCTTAGGCATACTTTGTATATGTACTGCCGGTTTTGCCGTGCTAGCATCAGCGCGTTTTGCCGGATCAGCTTAATCCTTACCCTGCCTTAATCATAGAATTTGGGAGTTTGGCGATGAAGATTGGTGTGCCAAGGGAAATCCATGCGGGTGAAAAACGCGTCGCCCTGACGCCGGAGTCCGCCCAGCAACTGCAAAAACTCGGCTTTACGGTAGCGATGGAATCCGGTGCCGGTCGCGAGGCCAGTTTCAGTGACGAGGCCTACACGCGCAGCAGGTGTCGAGGTCGTTATCGATACGCCCAGGCTGTGGGCCGACGCCGATATTATTCTCAAAGTCCGGCCGCCGGAACGGCATCCGGAACTGGATACCGAAGAATCTGAACTGCTTGCCGATGGCAAGACGCTGATTAGTTTTATCTGGCCGGCGCAGAACCAGGACCTGATGCAGAAGCTGGCCGAACGCAAGGTTACGGTCCTGGCCATGGACAGCGTGCCGCGCATCTCGCGAGCGCAGAAACTTGATGCCCTGAGCTCGATGGCCAACATTGCCGGCTATCGTGCAATTATTGAAGCCGCCGAGCATTTTGGCCGCTTCTTTACTGGCCAGATTACCGCTGCCGGCAAGGTGCCACCCGCCAAGGTGCTGGTCATAGGCGCCGGCGTTGCCGGCCTTGCCGCTATCGGCACCGCCAAGGGTATGGGTGCCATTGTCCGTGCCTTCGATACACGGCCCGAGGTCCGCGAACAGGTGCAAAGCATGGACGCCGAATTTCTCGAAGTTGAAATGGAGGAAGAAGGCAGCGGCGCCGGCGGTTACGCCAAGGAGATGAGCGAGGAATTCATCCGCAAGGAGATGGAGATCTTTGCCAGCAGCAGGCCGGTGAAGTCGACATCATCGTGACGACGGCACTCATACCCGGCAAACCCGCGCCCAAACTTATTACTGAAGACATGGTGAAAACGATGCGCGATGGCAGCGTGATCGTCGACCTCGCCGCCGAACAGGGGGGCAACTGCGAGCTGACTGAGCCGGGCAAGGTCGTGGTGAAACATGGCGTTACGATCATCGGTTATACCGATCTGCCGAGCAGGCTGCCGACCCAGGCGAGCCAGCTTTATGCCAGCAATCTGCGACATCTGTTGACCGATCTGACCCCGGAAAATGACGGCGTCATCAATGTCGAACATGGAAGACGAGGTCATTCGCGGGACGACAGTTATCAAGGATGGCGAGATCACCTGGCCACCACCGACGCCAAAGATTACTGCTACACCGAAACCGGCCACTGAAAAACCTGAACCAGCCGAACCAGCCAAGCCCAAAAAGCCGCTGATCCCGGCTGCAGCCAAACAATTCCTGGTGCTGATTGCCGGCGCCCTGGCATTGTTTGGCGTCGGCTCGGTTGCGCCGGAATCCTTCATGGCGCATTTCACCGTGTTTGTTCTGGCCTGCTTTCGTCGGCTATATGGTGATCTGGAACGTCACCCCGTCGCTGCACACACCATTGATGAGTGTCACCAACGCCATCAGCAGCATCATCATCATCGGCGCCCTGTTGCAGGTGTCGTCACCGAACTGGCTATTGGCCGGTGTGGCGATATTCGCCGTATTTATCACCAGCATTAACATCGCCGGCGGCTTTGCCGTTACGCGGCGCATGTTACACATGTTTCATAAATAAGGGGGCCGCGACATGCTGAATCAGGGATTAGTGACAGCGGCCTACATCGGCGCAACGATACTTTTCATTCTTGCCCTTGGCGGTCTGAGCCACCAGGAAACCGCCCGCCGTGGCGTCATGTACGGCATCATCGGCATGGCGATCGCCATCGTTGCCACTGTGCTGAGTGAACAGGTAACCAGCTACTGGGGATTGGGTATCGCCATGCTTATAGGCGGTGTGATTGGCTTGAGGCTCGCCGCCAAGGTGCAGATGACGCAGATGCCGGAGCTGGTTGCGATTCTGCACAGCCTGGTGGGCCTGGCCGCCGTACTGGTCGGCTATGTCAGCTTCTTCGGAGCCGACGGAATCTATAGCGGTGCCGAGAAAACAATCCACGAAGTCGAGATCTACCTGGGTGTTCTGATCGGTGCCGTAACATTTACCGGCTCGGTTACCGCTTTCGGCAAGCTGTCGGGGCGTATCGGCAGTAAACCGCTCACACTGCCGGGCAGGCACCTTTTTAACCTGGGTCTGCTGATACTCGCAATCTGGCTGGGCGATGTGTTTCTGGCCCAGGCGGCCGAAGGCAGCGGCATGTGGCCCCTGTTGTTAATGACCATAATTGCCCTGGTATTCGGTATTCACATGGTCATGGCGATTGGCGGTGCCGATATGCCGGTCGTGGTTTCCATGCTGAACAGCTACTCGGGCTGGGCTGCGGCGGCGACCGGCTTCATGCTTTCCAATGATCTGCTGATCGTAACAGGTGCCCTGGTCGGTTCCAGCGGCGCCATTCTGAGTTACATCATGTGCCGCGCCATGAACCGCAAATTCATTTCCGTGATAGCAGGCGGTTTCGGTAGCGGCGGTGGTGGCAGTGGCACGGCCGAGGGCCTGACCGGTGATGTCAATCCGATCGATGCCGAGGAGACCGCGGCCATGCTGGCCGATGCCAGAGAAGTCATGATCGTGCCTGGTTATGGCATGGCCGTTGCCCAGGCCCAGCATACGGTTTATGAGATCACCAGACATCTGCGTGACAAGGGCGTCAATGTGCGTTTCGGCATTCATCCGGTCGCCGGCCGCATGCCTGGACATATGAATGTGCTGCTGGCCGAGGCTCATGTTCCGTACGATATCGTTTATGAGATGGACGAGATCAACGAGGATTTCCCCAATGTGGATGTTTCGATCGTGATCGGCGCCAATGACATCGTGAATCCTTCCGCAGCGGAAGACCCCGAGAGCCCGATCGCCGGTATGCCGGTACTCGAAGTCTGGAAAGGTGGAACCACCATCGTGCTCAAGCGCAGTATGGCTACAGGTTATGCCGGTATCGAGAACCCGCTGTTCTTCAAGGAAAACACACGCATGCTGTTTGGTGATGCCAGGGAAAGCATGGAGGCTGTACTTAAGGCATTACCTGGATGATCCCGTTACCTGGCGGGAACCGGCCGCTCAACTAGCGAAAGTTTCCACAAGGACCGCCCACCGGGCGGTCTTTTTTTTGAAGGGGATACGGCATGTACCGGCATGACGACATGATGGCTCCTTTGCCTGTCAATGATTGTCATTATCCCGGCGAGCACATTGGTTAGTCTCGTTCAATGCTGCTTTCATTGCCTTCCTGGGTGGGGATGATTTATAAGGGGACTAATCCTGTCCGGGACGGAACCGTGAAACGTTATTCAAACCAGGCCATTGCAGACATTCTTTACGAAATGGCCTCGCTCTATGAAATGCTCGACGTGCAGTTCAAGCCCGGCGCCTATGAGAAGGCCGCCCTCAACATCGAGTCATACCCGGAGGAAATCGCGGACATCTATTGTGACGGCGGCGTGAAGGCGCTTGACAGGATACCTGGTGTCGGCACCGGCATTGCAGGGCACATCAAGGATTTGCTCGAAACAGGCCATTTCAGGGAATACGAGGCGCTCAAGAAAAAAATCCCTGTCCAGATAAACGAGCTCACTGCAATCGAGGGAGTGGGTCCCAGAACCGTCCAGAAATTATGGGAAGAGCTTGGCATCAGGAATCTGGATGATCTGGAAAAGGCCGCCAGGAAAGGCAAAGTCCGCGAACTGTCCGGTTTCGGCAAAAAGTCTGAAGAGAGAATCCTCAAGGGCATAGAGTTCTTGCAGAGTAACAGTGGCCGCTCCATCCTCGGCTTTGTGCTGGCCGATCTCGAAAGCCTGGAAAAGACCATATCGAAATTCCCGGAGGTTGACCAGGTCACCATTGCGGGCTCCGTACGTCGATACAAGGAAACCATTGGTGATGTCGACATTCTTGTGTCATCGAAGAAACCCGAAAAGGTCATGGAGCGTTTTGTCAGGCTTCCCGATGTCAGCCATATTTATGGCCATGGTGAAACCAAAACCAATGTCAGACTGAGCAGCAACCTGGATGCCGACCTTCGGGTCGTACCTGCCGAATCCTGGGGCGCGGCGCTATGCTATTTTACCGGCTCCAAGGCCCACAACATCGCCCTGCGCAATATCGCCATTAAAAAAGGCTGGAAACTGAATGAATACGGCATTTACAAAGATAAGCAACAGCTTGCCGGCAAAACCGAAAAAGGGCTCTACAAGAAGCTCGGACTGGACTTTGTGGAGTCCGAGTTGCGCGAAAATCACGGCGAAATAACGACGGCGCAGGAGCACAAATTACCCAAACTGGTTGGTTATGAAGATCTCAAGGGCGATCTGCAGACCCAGACCAACTGGACTGATGGCAAAAACTCGATCGAGGAAATGGCACTGGCGGCGGAAGCAGCAGGACTCGAATACATTGTTATTACCGACCATACCAATTCACTAGTCATGACCAACGGCCTGGATGAAAAACGACTGAAACGCCAGATGTCGGAGATCGATAAAATCAACAAAAAGCTGGCCAATAACGGGCACAGTATCACCGTCCTGAAGGGTGCCGAAGTCAATATCATGAAAGATGGGATACTGGATATCGAAGATGATACCCTGTCAGAACTTGATGTTGTCGGTGCGGCCATACACGGCAATTTTGATCTGCCACAGAAAAACCAGACAAAGCGTATCATCACCGCCATGGAGAACCCGAACGTCGATATCATATTTCACCTTACAACCCGACTCATCAACCGCCGACGCCCGATCGACCTGGATATCGATAAAATCATCAAGGCCGCACGCAAGACCGCCACCATCATGGAAATTGACGCCTATCCCGATCGGCTGGATATTAATGACGAAATCGTCAAGCGCTGTGTCGAGGCCGGTGTCAAGCTTGCTGTCGATTCAGATGCCCATGCCACGGCGCATTTCTCATATCTGAAATTCGGTATAGCCCAGGCACGCCGTGGCTGGGCTGAAAGAAGGACGTAATAAACTGCTGGCCAGTAAAGAACATGCTGGGCTTTCTGAAGAAATAGAACTACGCCGACAATATCCCTCTAGCCTATCGCGTCTGTGCCCGCCATATATGGTCGTAACACTTCAGGCACGATAATACTGCCATCCGGCCGCTGGTAGTTTTCCATGATCGCGATCAGGGTCCGGCCAACTGCAAGACCGGAACCGTTCAGCGTATGCAGCAGTGCCGGTCGTTTCATGTCAGTGCCCTTGTAGCGCGCCTGCATGCGCCGGGCCTGAAAATCCTCGAAATTGCTGCATGACGAAATCTCCCGATACAACCCCTGCCCCGGCAACCAAACCTCGATATCGTAGGTTTTTGCCGCGGAAAAGCCCAGATCACTGGTGCATAGGGTTACCACACGATAAGGCAGTTCCAGTTTCTGCAGGATTGTTTCCGCATGAGCGGTCAGTTCCTCCAGCGCATTCCAGGAATCTTCCGGCCTGACCATTTGCACCAGTTCGACTTTCTCGAACTGGTGCTGACGGATCATGCCCCGGGTGTCCTTGCCGTAGGAGCCCGCCTCGCTGCGAAAGCAGGGACTATGACAGGCATATTTCAGCGGCAATTTGTCCGCATCCACGATACTGTCCCGCGCGATATTGGTGACTGGTACTTCCGCCGTCGGAATCAGGTACAGATCCTGCTTCTCAATATGAAATTGATCCTCGGCAAACTTGGGCAACTGGCCGGTGCCATAAAGACTGTCCGGATTGACCAGGTACGGTACATTGACCTCGGTATAACCATGGTCCCGGGTATGTATATCCAGCATGAACTGGATCAGTGCCCTGTGCAGCCTTGCCAAAGGTCCCTGCATCACGACAAAGCGCGATGCGGCTATTTTGCTGGCAGTTTCAAAATCCAGTAATCCACTCTGTTCACCCAGCGAGACATGATCCCCGGGTTTAAAATCAAACGCAGGCACATTGCCCCAGCGCCTGATCTCGGCGTTGTGCGTTTCATCATTGCCATCGGGTACCGATTCATGCGGGATATTGGGAATGCCTAGTGACAATTCGCGAAGTTCCACCTGCACGGCGGCAAGCCGGTCTTCATTCTGTCCTAGTTTGTCACTCAGATCGGCGACTTTATCCAGCAACGGCTGAATATCCTCACCCCTGGACTTGACCTGCCCTATCTCCTTCGAACGTGTATTGCGTTCATTCTGCAACCGCTCGGTCTCAACCTGCAGTTTCTTGCGATTGGATTCGAGTTGCCTGAATTTCTCCATGTCCAGCTTGAAACCGCGTCGCCCGACGGCCTCAGCAACCTCATCCAGGTTAGTACGTAATAGATTCGGATCCAGCATACAGCTTTCCTTATTGTTCGTTCATTTTCGCAGGCCAATAAACGATGTGTCCCGGCTCAACGAGGGTGTCCAAGTGTTCCAGCATTCTCTCGATACGTTCCGGCGTATCAAAAAATTCGATCACAACCGGCAAGTCCAATGACATGTCAACAAGTGTTGAAGAGTGGTACTTCCCCGATCGGCCGAAACCGGAAATACCGCGAAACACGGTAACGCCGCGAACCTTACTGTCATCATGCAGGTACGACAGCAGGCCTTGCAGGCGTTTCTGACCTTCATGGAGATAGATACGCACAATCATAATATCTGTTCCGGTCATAGCTGACGTCCCAGAATAACTCCGGCCCAGCAGGCAATCAGGCACAGACTGACACTGAACAGTATGTTTAAACCGGCCTTCAGCGCCTCACCCTGCTCCAGCAGATTCAAGGTCTCTATGGAAAATGTCGAGAAGGTGGTAAACGAACCCAGCACACCGATCAGCAGCAGTGCCCGCCATTCTGCAGAGACGAACTGCCGCTCTATCAGCAGCACGAACAGCAGGCCCATCAGCAAAGAACCAAACACGTTTACTGTCAGCGTACCGTAGGGGAAATCCCGTCCCAGCAGTGCATGTACGCCCTGAGAACACCAGTAACGCATGAGGGCACCGCCGGCGCCGCCCGCGGCAATAGCCAGTATGGTTGTCATTGGTCAGCCCGGTTTATCAGTTCAACCGCTATTGTAACCGAGCATCAGCTTTTTTTGGCCTTTCTGTCGAGCTCGCGCAGGTGTTTCAGCTTTTCTCTGATGCGGATTTCCAGACCGCGGTCTACCGGCTCATAATAATGCCGGCCTGCCAGTTCCTCCGGAAAATAATTCTCGCCGGCGGCATAACCTTCCGGTTCATCATGGGCATAGCGGTAGGATTTGCCATATTCGAGTTCCTTCATCAGTTTAGTCGGTGCATTACGCAGGTGCAGCGGCACTTCCAGCGAGCCACTGTCGCGGGCGTCTTTCATCGCCCGATTATAGGCCATATAGACAGCATTGCTCTTGGCCGCACAGGCCATGTAAACCACGGCCTGGGCCAGTGCCAGCTCGCCGTCCGGCGATCCCAGACGTTCCTGGGTATCCCAGGCATTGAGTGCGATCTGCAGTGCCCGTGGATCGGCATTGCCGATATCCTCGGCGGCCATGCGGACAATCCTCCGGCCTATATACAGCGGATCACAGCCGCCGTCGATCATGCGGCAGAACCAGTAGAGGGCGGCATCAGGTGCCGAACCCCGCACGGACTTATGCAACGCTGATATCTGATCATAAAAGGCCTCACCGCCCTTGTCGAAACGGCGCAGACTGCCGCCGGCCATGACCTCCTGCAGCAGCTCGGCATCAATCCGGCCATTGACCGTCAGGTCGGCGGCGATTTCCAGCAGGTTCAACGCGCGGCGAGCGTCGCCGTCGGCCACTGACGCCAGTTGCTGCATGGCATTTCCCTCGAGCTCAATGCCGCGACTGCCGAGACCACGCTCCCCGTCTTCCAGCGCAACCTGCAGTGTCCGTTCAATGGCCTCCTCCGTCAGTGCCCGCAGCACATAAACGCGAACCCGCGACAGCAATGCATTATTCAGTTCAAAGGAAGGATTCTCAGTCGTGGCACCGACAAAAGTCACAGTGCCATCCTCGACAAACGGCAGGAAGGCGTCCTGCTGAGCCTTGTTGAAACGGTGCACCTCGTCAACGAACAGTACCGTGTCCCTGCCATAGGCCTCGCGATAATCCCTGGCGCGGTCGATGGCGGCACGGATATCCTTGACGCCGGACAGTACAGCGGACAGCGTGAGAAACTGTGCATCGCAGGCCGAGGCCAGCAAACGCGCGAGGGTCGTCTTGCCGGTACCGGGTGGTCCCCAGAACACCATGGAATGCAACTGGCCGGTTTCAATCGCCTGGCGCAACGGCTTATCGGGCCCCAGGATATGCTCCTGGCCCGTGAATTCATCGATATGCCTGGGCCGCAGGCGATCCGCCAGTGGCCGATAATCCTGATTGACTGTCGGATTGGTTGTAGGCGACTGCTCGTTCACTGCTGCCGGTCGTCGATGACATCGACATCGGGTGGTGGTGTGAATTCAAACCGGGCAGCATCGATATCCGTATTGAGTACGACGTTGCTGAAATCAATTCGTGTTGTCTGACTGAGATTGTCGGACAGTATCATCATGCCGAGTTCACGGCCATCGAAGCCCATGCGTACATCGCTGTACTGGCTGTCATCATCCCTGGATTCCAGCCGCACCCAGTCGTAACCTTCCAGTTCACCCAGCTCAGTAATGTCATATAACTCATCGATATTGGCGCTGCCACCAAGGATCGCCGCAGGTGATGCCTGCATGCTTTCGCCCATGTTGCGAATGGTAACCTGTTCGAGATCTTGATCGTAAATCCACAGTGTCTTGCCGTCGGTGATAATCTGCTGCTGATAGGGACTTTGATATGTCCAGTTGAACTTGCCGGGACGCTGCAGGTAAAGCTCGCCCTCGGCGGTTTCCAGCAGGTCACCGGATTCGTTAAAAAGTTTCTGTTCAAAACCGGCGCGGAGAGAATCGAGATCGCTCAGAAAGGCACGCAACTGTTCTTCGCCGCCAGCCTGGACGGCAGGCGCTGCGAGGATTGCAATGAATACGAAAAATAACCTGAGCATAATATTTGCGTCTCGTGAATCGTGAATCGTGAATCGTGAATCGTGTTATTGGAATAGACGGGAGCTTTATGGTTCCATCGATCAACTATTCACCATTCACTTTTCACATTTTGTTCAATCCTTCGGCGGAGCCGGCGCCAGCACCTCACGGTTACCGTTGGACTCCTGGGCGCTGACAACGCCAGAGCGTTCCATTTCCTCCACTATGCGCGCCGCCCGGTTATAACCGATTCGCAATCGACGCTGCACCGATGATATGGATGCCCGGCGGGTTTCAGTCACGATCTTCACGGCCTCATCATACAGCGGATCCTGTTCGCCGCCGTCGGCGGTATCAATACCGACGACGGCTTCGGCCCCGCCTTCCTCTGGTCCACGGATAACATCCTCACGATACTGTGGTGTACCGCGCTTGCGCAGGTTGCCTACGACCTTATGCACTTCATGATCGGCCACAAAAGCGCCGTGTACCCGCGTAGGCACCGGCGATCCCGTTTGCATGAACAGCATGTCACCGTGACCCAGCAATGTTTCCGCACCCATTTGATCGAGAATCGTCCGTGAGTCCACCCGCGAGGACACCTGGAAGGCGATACGACAGGGTATATTGGCCTTGATCAGACCGGTAATTACGTCCACGGAAGGTCTCTGCGTTGCCAGAATGAGATGAATACCGGAGGCTCGCGCCTTCTGCGCCAGGCGGGCGATCAATTCCTCGACCTTCTTGCCGACCGTCATCATCATGTCAGCCAGTTCATCCACAATGACAATAATAAGCGGCATTTCCTCGAGCTGCGGGATCTCGTCTTCTTCACTGACCGGCTGGTAGAACGGATCCGGTATGGGCTGACCACGCTCGGCCGCCTCCCTGATCTTGCGGTTGTAGCCACCGATGTTACGCACGCCAAGATTCGACATCAGCTTGTAACGCCGTTCCATTTCGGCGACACACCAGCGCAGGGCATTGGCGGCCTCCTTCATGTCCGTGACCACGGGCGCCAGCAGGTGCGGTATGCCTTCATAAACGGACAGTTCCAGCATCTTCGGATCGATCATGATCAGCCGCACGTCCTTGGCGACCGACTTGTACAGAATGCTCAGGATCATGGCATTCAGGGCGAACGGATTTGCCCGAGCCGGTTGTACCGGCCACCAGCAAATGCGGCATTTTGTTCAGTTCGGCGACCACCGGCTGGCCGCTGATATCCTTGCCCAGTGCCAGCACCAGTGGTGAATGGGTATTTTCATACTCCTTGCTGTTGAGGATTTCGCTGAGCGTAACCAGCTCGCGGGTTTCATTCGGAATCTCGAGACCGATGACCGATTTGCCCGGGATGACATCCACGACGCGGACGCTGACGACCGACAGTGAACGGGCAATATCCTTGGCCAGATTGCTGATCTGGCTGCCCTTGACGCCGGGTGCCGGTTCGAGCTCGAAACGCGTGATGACCGGACCGGGATGGACGGCAACCACTTCGACCTGGACGCCGAAATCGCGCAGCTTGATCTCGACCTGGCGTGACATGGCCTCGAGTGCCTCGCTGGAATAATGACCCTTCGACGGCTGGCCAGGGTCCAGCAGGTTCAGCGGCGGCAGTGTCGTTTCCGGAGGCGGCTCGAACAGAAATTCCTGTCGCTCCTTTTCTCCGCGTGTACCGGGCTCAAGGCTGGAAATTACCGGTTCGATACGCGGCGGCTGGCGCTGCCCGGTTTCTTCCTTCACCTTGCGAACAACCGTCTCGCGCTCCTGGCGGGCCTTCGCACCTTCTACGCGGTCACGGTATTCATCGCGTTTGACCTGCAGCCAGTCGATCAGCCTAAGTGTCCAGTGACCGGTGGCATCCATGACCCGGAACCAGGACAGCCCGGTATAGAGTGTGATCCCGGTCAGCAGCATGGCGAGCAGTATGAGCGCGCTGCCGGTCGGTCCCAGCAGTGTGAGCAGTCCGCTGCCTATTGCATCGCCCAGTATGCCGCCGGCACCGGCGGTTTCCGCAGGGATGCCGTCACCGGCAGGAAAATGATTGCCCGCCAGGCCACAGGCACCGATCAGGACAAGCAGAAAACCCGTAACCGCGAGTACCATGTGCAGCGGTTCCGCCATCTCGCCGCGCCGGCTGGCGCGATAGAGTTGCCAGCCACTGAAAGCGAGTGCAAATGGAAAAACATAGCCGACATAACCGAATATGTAGAGCAAGATATTGGCAATCCAGGCACCGATGACACCACCGCTGTTGTGGATCACATCGACATCCGCGGCGCGGGACCAGCCGGGATCGATCGGACTGAAGGTTACCAGGGCAAGGAGCAGAAACAGGCACACTGCCGCCAGCGCGATTAGGCCGACTTCACGCAATATCCTCACCAGCCGGCTGGGACCGGAGCTGGCAGTGGATTTATTGCCGGCGGATTTCTGCTTGCGGTAGGCCTGTGCCACGTTATTAAACCGGTTTCGATAAAAATTATGTATTTCTATGTTTATTAACTAATATCTTATCAGCAATACAGGTCATTAACAGCCTGGTCGCGAGCAGGTGCGGCTATTGTACAGGTATGATCGGCACTTGGCGCCAGGCGCCTACGGCTCTGAGATTTTTGTCTGACTCATGTAGGATAGCTGCGCCCAACTTGTTGAATATACATGAATAACCCTATGCCAGAGTCCAGACACGGCAAAATGCAGGCGGTTGTCATGACCGCGACCGGTGCGCCGGACAGGCTGGCGCTGCGCGAAGTCCCGATACCGGCCATAGAGCAACCCAACCAGGTCCTGATCCGGGTCAGGGCCGCCGGTGTCAACCCCATTGATACCAAGTTGCGCCGCAACGGGACTTTTTACCCGGACAGGCTGCCGGCCATTCTCGGCTGTGACGGTGCCGGCATCGTCGAAGCGGTTGGCAACGATGTCAGCCGCTTCAGCCCCGGTGATGAGGTTTATTACTGCTACGGCGGTATCGGTGCCGGTTGCGGCAATTATGCCGAATATACTCTTGTCGACGAATGTGCATTGTCGCTCAAACCAGCCGCCCTCGACTTTGAACAGGCTGCCGCCGCCCCACTGGTCCTGATCACGGCGTGGGAGGCATTATATGACCGGGCACGCATGGAAAGCGGTCATACCATCCTGATTCATGCCGGTGCCGGTGGCGTTGGCCATGTGGCGATCCAGATCGCCCATGAAACCGGCGCGCGGATTGCCACCACTGTCGGCAACCGGGAAAAGGCCGGCCTGGTTACCGAACTGGGCGCCGATCTGCCCATACTTTACCGTGAAACCGACTTTGTCGAGGCGGTGATGCAATGGACGAATAACCGTGGTGTCGACATCGCCATGGACAATGTCGGCGGTCCACTGCTCCAGACGACGTTTCCGGCCGTGCGTTTTTATGGCGACGTGGTATCCCTGCTACTCCCCGACAAGGAGACCGACTGGAGTATTGCCCGCCAGCGTAATCTGCGGACCAGCCTGGAAGTAATGCTGACGCCCATGCTGCTGGGGCTGAAAAAAGCAACAATACATCAGGCCAAAATCCTTGAAGCCTGTGCCAACCTGTTTGATGCGGGCAAACTGAGAATCCATATCAGTGAAACACTCCCGCTGAGTTCAGCTGCAAGGGCCCATGAGTTGATTGAGACCGGTTCAACCACCGGCAAGATAGTTCTGCGTATCAGCAACTGAATTCCATGTTATTGAAAACCCGCCTTCGCTCCATGCTGATATCCCTGACAATCATTCTCGCCGGCACGTGGGCGGGTTTCGCCATATTGCTCTATATCACCCAGGATCAACTGATCTTTTACCCTGCAAAACACCTGTCATCCACGCCTGATAACATTGGGTTGCTCTATGAGGACATCTCACTGAGTACGCCAGACCGTATGCGCCTGCACGGCTGGTATATACCCGCTGAAAATCCGCGCGGCGTACTGCTGTTTCTTCATGGTAATGCCGGCAACATTTCACACCGCCTGGCTTCGCTGGAAATATTCAATCACCTGGGGCTGTCAACACTGATTATTGATTATCGGGGCTATGGTAATAGTACGGGTTCACCCAGTGAACAGGGCACCTATACCGATGCCGAAACCGCCTGGGAATATCTGGTTACTGAACGTGGTCACGAACCCGGCGAAGTTATTTTATTCGGGCGTTCTTTGGGTGCCGCCGTAGCTACGTGGCTGGCAACGCAAGCCATGCCGGCCGGCATTATACTGGAATCGGCTTTTACCTCATTGAAAGCACTGGCGAAAGAATATTATCCCTATATGCCGGTTGGCCTGCTGCTGCGCAGCCGGTATTCGACTGAGGAATACCTCGTCGCCGCCAATGTCCCGTCACTCATTATTCACAGTGAGGAAGATGAGATAATTCCATACAAACACGCCGAGTCACTTCTGGCGACGGCCGGCCGGAACAGTGAGTTGCACACCATCAGGGGCGGCCATAATGAAGGGTTTCTGCTTAGCGAGGACAGTTATATTCAGGCAATAAGGCAATTTACAGACAAGGTATTAAACTGATGCGTATCCAGTACTTTTCCGATATCCATCTGGAGTTCGGCGGCTGCGACTTCCCCGCGACGGATGCTGATATTATTGTAGCTGCCGGAGACATCGGCGTTGAAACCGAGGCCGTGGACTGGCTCGCCCAGGCACCCTGCCCTGTCATCTATATTGCCGGGAACCATGAATATTACGGTGGCGACCTGGAATACACACGTCAGAAACTTGAGCAGGAATGCAGCAAGGCCCGGGTGGACTTTCTGGAAAATATTCGCGCCGATCTGGACGACGTTCGTTTTCTGGGCACAACTCTATGGACGGATTACGCGGGTGGCAATGAAAATATCATGCATGAAGCCGAACAGTGTATGAACGATTACCATTACATTCACAACGCCGACGCACCATTAACCGCCAATCATTTGCTTGATATTCATCGTGAAAGTATTGAATGGCTCGAATCCGAACTGGACGAACCTTTTGAAGGTAAAACCGTTGTGGTAACGCATCATGCGCCGACCATGAAAAGCTGGTATACCGCTGATGAGGCATCCAGGGACCTGCGGCGATTTGCCTATTGTAACCAGCTGGAAGAACTCATCAGGAAATATTCCATCGATTTGTGGTTTCACGGGCACATACACAGCGTGTCCGATTACAGGGTCGGGGGCACGCGCATACTTTCCAATCCGCGCGGCTATCATGGCCATCAAGTGGTGGAGGGCTATGATCCCTGTAAAATAATTGATTTATAAAAGTCCGCGAATAAACGCAAATATGAGTAATTAAACCACAATCGTCATTCCGGAAGCCGCGAAGCGGCTACCCGGAATCCAGTCAGAACTAATGTGTCCGCGAAGCGGACACTTCTTTCTTGCTGGATTCCCGCTTTCGCGGGAATGACAGAATATCAACGCACACATACTGAATGTCCTTCCTCGATCGCATCGAACGTCTTGGCAACCGCCTGCCGGAGCCGGCGACACTGTTTTTCATCGGCACGATTATCGTCATGCTATGCTCGGCTTTTGCCGCCCGATCCAACTGGTCAATGCAGGCACCTGCAGACGACCGCGAACTGACTGTGAACAACCTGCTGAACAGTGACGGTCTGTGGTGGTTCATCAGCCACCTTGTCGAAAATTTTATCACTTTCCCGCCGCTGGCCATTGTGCTCGTCGGTATGCTCGGCATCGGGCTGGCCGAACGCAGCGGCCTGTTGCCCGCGTTGTTCCGTCAGCTGGCCCAACTGACGCCGGCTGCCCTGCTGACACCGGCCATGGTATTCCTCGGTATCCAGTCATCAATGGCGCTGGATGCCGGGTATGTCGTTCTGCCGCCGTTGGCAGCAGCATTGTATCTGGCCGCCGGCCGGTCACCGCTGGCCGGTATTGCCGCGGTGTTCGCAGGTGTATCGGCGGGTTTCAGTGCCAACTTCTTCATCACCGCACTGGATCCGCTACTGGCCGGTTTCACGCAGTCTGGCGCCAGCCTGATAGCACCGGACTACAGAGTCGCGGTAACCGCCAACTGGTGGTTCATGATCGTATCAACGGTTTTACTGACAGGAATTGGCTGGATGGTAACCGCCTGGTATGTCGAACCCCGTCTGCAGGGGGCGGAATATGTTGATAACAGCGAGACTGAAGGCCCGGATAACGATGACATTTCCCAGTCAGAAGAGCGGCGTGGTCTCGCTCGGGCAGGTATAGCACTAACTGTCACAATAGTTCTGATCGTATTTGCGACGTTTTATCCAGGCGCACCGCTATATGGCAAGGGTGAGCACTTTTCCCGCTGGGTCGAGGTAACTGTACCGTTACTCTTTATCTGTTTTTTTATCCCCGGGATGGTTTATGGAATCTGTACACGCAGTATACGGTCGGATCGCGACCTTGCGACCATGCTCTATAAAACCGTCGCCGGTCTGGGCCCCTATATCGTTCTGGCATTTTTCGCCGCACAGTTCGTGGAAGCGTTCCGTTATTCAGGACTGGGGGAAATGCTCGCGGTTTCAGGTGGCAGCCTGCTGTCCAGCATGGCAGTGCCATCGCCATTGTTGATGTCCGGCTTCATCCTGCTGGTTGGCCTTGCCAATCTGCTGATAGGATCAGCCTCGGCCAAATACGCATTTTTTGCACCCATCTTTGTGCCGATGTTTATGCAGGCCGGCATCAGTCCGGAACTGACCCAGGTCGCCTATCGCATAGGCGACTCGTTCAGCAACATTATTACACCGCTAAATCCGTACATGATTATTATCATTGCACTGGTGCAGCGCTATTCCCGCGGTGCCGGCTTCGGTACTGTACTGGCGCTGATGCTGCCATACTCCATAGCCTTTCTAATCACATGGATTATTTTACTGGCGGGCTGGCTGTTGCTGGGGGCGCCGCTGGGACCCGGAGGTCCATTGAGTTTTTCTATCTGAATATCCTTTGTGTTAAACTGTAACAAATTCATATATTGAATCTCATGAGTAAACATCCCGTCTACAAGGTCATATTCTATAATCAGGGCAAGATTTATGAAGTCTATGCGCGCAGTGTCCACCAGGGTGAAATTTTCGGTTTCATCGAAATTGAAAAGCTGCTCTTTGGAGAAAAGAGTTCCCTGGTTGTCGACCCTTCCGAAGAGGCATTGAAATCCGAATTCGAAAACGTTGTTCGAACACATATACCCGATGCACTCCATCGTCCGCATTGATGAAGTGAACAAGCGTGGCACGGGCAAGATCAGCGATGCCGGTGACGACACCAATGTCGCACCTTTTCCCGTTTACACGCGTACAGATGGCCATCAACCCTGACGGCTATTCCATTCCCGCCATGGTTTCGATATGCGCCAGGGCGGCGGCGGCATTGCCCTTGAGGTTGTAACCACCTTCCAGTACCGATACCAGCCGGCCCTCACAGAGACGATCGGCAAGCTCCATCATCAGCCCTGTCAGGCGCCGGAATCCCTGGTCGGTAACATCGAAACAGCCAAGCAAATCCGATTCGCGGCTGTCAAAACCCGCTGATATCAAAATGAAATCCGGTTTGAATGCAGCGGCTGCCGGCAGCAGCCGTGTAGTGAAGGCGTCAAGGATTTCGTTATCACCACTGCCGCAGGCTAGTGGCACGTTGATATTGAAACCTTCGCCGGCTCCCTGCCCGGTACGCGAGGCCAGACCGGTCTGTGGATAAGCATCGACATCATGGGTCGAAAAAAACAGTATATCCGGGTCATCATAAAAGGCCGCCTCAGTGCCGTTGCCATGGTGATAATCCCAGTCGGCGATCAGAATACGTCGCAAGCCATGACGCATTTGCAGATGACGGGCGGCAATGGCCACGTGATTGTAGAAGCAGAAACCCTCCTCGCGGCCGGTATTGAGCGCATGATGGCCGGGGGGACGGCTGGCGCAGAAAGCATTGCGGGCATCACCCGCCATAACGGCATCGGTTGCCGCCGTCACGCCACCGGCGGCGGCCAGCGCGACTTCATGACTGACCGGATAGCGGGCGCTTATGGCATCGATATGATCGCGGCAATGTATGGTTTCCAGGGCGGCACCGGGATGAGTGGCCGGCGCCAGCTGCTGCAACTGATCGAGCATATCGCTGTCCCGAAAGTACTGCATCAGGGTTGTCAGCCGCCGCGGTGATTCGGGATGGGTCGGCCCGAGACTGTGGTCCAGGTAACGATCGCTGTAGATTAGTGCTGTCTGAGCCTGTGCCGCTGCCACCGATGTCAACCGCGCCAGCACAGCGGCAGCCGCCAGCAGGCCCGCTCCCTGCAGAAATATTCGCCGTTTCATCGTTTCGCCCGGGTTTCGCTGTTACTATAATTCAGATTGATTTTATCCTGAAATCTTCATAAGTTAGGCACTAATCTTAAGGCCGGGCCAAGCAAATGAGCGCGATCCGTTATCTGTCTGTATGCTGCCGCCGCTTACCGGCTACCCTGTTGCCGGTACTGGCCCTGCTGTATCCTCTGCTGGCGCACCCGGTCCTTGCCCAACAGTGGCGGGTTGTCAATGAAACCGATGCCGCCGGCGATGTGCAGACGCCGGTTGCCCAGATTCGCAATGAGGGAGGTTATACACTCGCCATTTATCGTGACAGCAACGGCACTGTACGCGCCCGATTTACACTGAATGACCGGTTGTACCGCCTGCACGTATCAATCTGCCCGAGCTACCAGATTGATGAACGGCAAACCCGTAATACCTCTCTCAATAACCAGCCATGCCATCTTGAACCACGCCTCAGTGAATACATCCTGGGTACTATTGAAAATAACCGCGTTATTTCCCGGCCACTATACGAACTCATGAACGGCAGCACCATAGATTACCGTTTTCTCCTGCAGGCTGGCGGCTATGATCAGGCCTCATTTTCACTCGCGGGATCCAAGCGTACCCTGACGGCAGTACTGGGCGCCGATCTGGAAGTGCTGCCGCGTTGATTCTTTTTTTACGACGCTGTAATGTCTGCGGAATCCCTCCACGGTCTGCGCGTTGAATCCGTCAGCTCGCTGCGGCAGATACCCGCTGTGGCATGGGACGCTCTTGAACGCCGGGGCAACCCATTTCTGAGTCATGATTTCCTGTCGGGCCTTGAAACCTGCCATTGCCTCGACGGTCACGGTTGGACACCGGCACACCTGGTGGTTATGCAGGGCAGCAGCCTGCTGGCCGCCCTGCCCCTTTATCTGCACGACAATTCCTTTGGCGAATTTGTCTTTGACTGGAACTGGGCCGATGCCCATGAACAGCATATCGGTCCCTATTATCCAAAACTGGTCAATGCCATCCCGTTCACGCCGGTCGCCGGCCCTCGTTTGCTAATCCATCCCCGGGCGGATGACCCGGAGCAGTTGCGGCGCCTGTTGATTGACACTGCGATCGCATTCGCCGAGCGCGAGGGGCTTTCATCCCTGCACAGTCTGTTTCCGGATGCCGATGACAAGGAACAGTTCGCGGCTGCCGGCCTGCTGGTAAGAGGCGGCTGCCAGTACCAATGGTTCAACAATGATTACGGCTGTTTCGACGATTTCCTGGCCGCGCTCACCAGCAAGCGGCGCAAGGAAATACGCCGTGAGCGGCGTTCGGTGCGGGACAGCGGCCTGGATATTGAGATCCTGCAGGGTGCCGATATCAGGGATTCGGACTGGACCGTGTTTTACGACTTTTACTGTTCGACATTTGAACGCAAGTGGGGCCAGCCACGGTTGACACTGGAATTCTTCCAGCATTTGTCGGCTTCGGTAACCGCACCGCCATTGCTGATCCTGGCCCGTGCTGGCGGCCAGTACGTGGCGGGGGCCTTTGCAGTCATAGGCAGGGATACGCTGTATGGCCGGCACTGGGGCTGCAACAGCGGCTATCGCAACCTGCATTTTGAGTTATGCTACTATCAGACACTGGAATTTTGCATACAAAACCGCCTGCAGTGCCTGGATGCGGGAGCTCAGGGCGAACATAAGCTAAGCCGCGGTTTTATCCCGATCCCCACCTGGTCCTGCCACTGGCTGCGGCATCCCGGTTTCCGGTCGGCCGTGGCTGATTTTGTGGAGCGCGAGCAGGCGCTAATAAACGCAGCGATCGACCATTTCGCCGAGAATACAGCCTACAAGCACGAAATCGGTGCCTCATGACCGCCGAAACCATAGAACACCAGATTTACTGGGTTGCCGATAACCGCATAGCCCCCGATTTTCCCGCGGTCGAGCGGGCGCTGGCGGATCCCGATGGCCTGCTGGCCATTGGCGGTGATTTAAGCCCGTTGCGTGTCCTGAGTGCTTACCGGCGAGGTATTTTCCCCTGGTACAGTGAAGGCCAGCCGATACTGTGGTGGTCACCCGATCCCCGTTGCGTGCTGTATCCCGGCAAAATGAGGATCAATCGCAGCCTGCGCAAGTCCATGCGCAACAAGCCCTTCAGCATCACCTGCGATCGCGCATTCGGAGAGGTTATCAGGGCCTGCGCCGCCCCGCGGCAAGGCATCCGCGACACCTGGATCACGCGGGATGTCAAACAGGCCTATCAGCAGCTGCATGACATGGGCTACGGTCACTCGATCGAATGCTGGCAGGACGGCAAACTGGTGGGCGGCCTTTACGGCCTGGCAATAGGCCGGGTTTTCTTTGGTGAATCCATGTTCAGCCAGGTGCCGGACGCCTCCAAGGCGGCACTGGCCTGGCTGTCTGAAAGGCTCGCCGACTACGAATTCCGGCTCATCGATTGCCAGGTCGATTCTGCCCACTTGCGCCGTCTGGGTGCCGAGCTCATGCCACGCCAGTTATTCATCAAGGGGCTGAATGAATGGTGTGAAGTCGCATCCACCATCGACTGGCGGACGCTGGATGCGCAGCCATGACTCACAGCACCCGCGTCAGCCGGCTCAGTTTCTATGCCACGCCACCACACAGTTGCAGTTATCTGGATAACCGCGAATCGGTCACCCTGTTTGCCGATCCGCGCTACCCGAAAAGCAACGCCCTCTATGCAGCCCTGTCCGAGCGCGGTTTCCGCCGCAGTGGTGAACATCTCTATCAGCCGCATTGCCCGGAATGCAATGCCTGCGTACCAATCCGCGTGCCTGTTGCCGAGTTCATGCCGCGGCGGCAACAGCGGCGAACCTGGCGCCAGAACCAGGACCTCGAGACCGATATCAAGCCACCGATTTTCGAAACCGGGCATTTTGATTTGTATCGCCGCTATATTGCGGCCCGCCATCCGGGCGGCGGTATGGATAACCCGACCCCGGACAGTTACATGAATTTTCTGACCGCCAGCTGGTCGGACACCATGTTCATCGAATTCCGTAAGGACGGCAGGCTGCTGGCCGTTGCCGTGACCGACCAGATGCCGGATGCACTGTCGGCGGTCTACACCTTTTTTGATCCGGACAGCAGCCACCGCAGCCCGGGTCGTTATGCAATTCTGTACCAGATTGAACTTGCCCGGCAGACGGCACGTAACTGGCTTTACCTCGGCTACTGGATCGAGGACTGCCGCAAGATGAATTACAAGGGCGAATACCAGCCACTGGAATATTACCGCCGGGGCGCCTGGCGCCGGCAGTCCGGCTAATCCCCTTATTTCGCTTCCTGCCCAGAATACCGGCTTTGCTTCGGCAGCGGTTCTGGTGCAAAATGCGCCATCTTTAATCAGGCAAGATCAGGGTGTATGGCAAAAGAAGACGTAATTGAAATGGAAGGCACGATCATTGAGACCCTGCCAAACACCATGTTCAGGGTCGAACTGGATAATGGTCATGTTGTGACCGCGCACATATCCGGCAAGATGCGCAAGCACTATATCCGCATCCTGACCGGCGATCGCGTTACTGTTGAATTGACCCCTTATGATCTTACCAAGGGCCGGATCACCTATCGTCAGCGCTAGACAGGCGCGCTGCGCCCGCCGGGTTCGTGAAACGTGAAATGTAATCTTGCAGGAGCGCAGCTTGCTGTGCGAATAACCAGATCGATGATTCGCTCGACAAACCAGGCTCCTGCCGGGAACTTTTCAGAGTTCTCTATCTAAAATTCACGATTCACGATTCACGATTCACGATTATCACGATTCACGATTCACGATTCACGATTCACTGATTCACGATTCACGATTCACGATTCACGATTCACGATTCACGATTCACGAGTTCCCTTGCCCGCTCCAGGTCTTCGGGCGTGTCGATACCCAACCCCGGTTTTGATTTCGCAATATCAACCATGATTTCGGCGCCCTGATCCATGGCGCGCAGCTGCTCGAGGCGTTCCGAGATTTCGAGATAGCTTACCGGCATCTCCAGATAGCGCCGCAGGAAACCGGCGCGATACGCATAGAGACCGATATGCCGGTAACCCAGGATACCCGGAGCAGTCCTGTCCGCATCATGCCAGGGAATTGGTAAACGGCTGAAATACAAAGCGCGGCCGGCTTGATCCCGGACCACCTTGACGACATTCGGATTACTGAAATCCACGACACTATCCAATGGCTCGCACAACGTCGCAATATCAGCGGATACGGAGGATTCAAGCAGACCGGCGACCTGCTCGAGCAGTTTTACCGGCATACCGAATTCATCGCCCTGCAGGTTAACTATGATGCTGTCGTCGGGCATCTGCATCTGCTCCGCCACTTCTGCGAGGCGTTCTGTTCCCGAGGCATGATCCTCCGACGTCATACATACCCTGGCGCCGAAACGCCCGGCGGCTTCCTTTATGCGCACATCATCAGTTGCGATGATGACTGAGTCGGCGGCACTGGCACAGGCGCTTTCGTAAACATGCTGCAAGAGGCATTTGCCATTGACATTCAGCAGTGGCTTGCCCGGCAGCCGTGTAGAGGCATAACGCGCCGGTATAATGATGGTGAAGGCCATTATGATTTACATTGGCAGGCTGACGCCCGTCTCAGGCCGGATGCTTCTTGCGCCATGCCTTGACTTCATCATCCGACAGGCTGCGCGCCTCGTCCTCCAGCATGACCGGTATATCATCCCGGATTGGATAAGCCAACCGCGCGCTGCAGGAGATCAGTTCATTTCTGTCACGATCGTAAATCAGCGGCCCTTTTGTTACCGGACAAACCAGAATATCAAGCAGTCTCTTGTCCATCAGCGATATCCTTGAGCAGATTATTAAGCCGGTATTCGAAGGTCCTGGGTAACGACACGGTTACCGGGAGATACCAGGCGTTACGCAATTTCAGTCCCTCGCATTTTACCGCGTCTTTTTCCGTCATCACTACCGGATAATCATCGGCAAAATCCAGGTCGGTGGTACTGTAACGATGATGATCGGGGAATTCATGCAATATCGGCTGCAAGCCCTGCTGGCGCAAAAGCGAAAAGAAACGCCCGGGATTGCCCACGCCCGCCACCGCATGCACCGTTCGGCCGCGCCAGACGGCGAGGTCTTCAGCCTCTCCCTCAGCCAGGGAATGCAGCTCGCCCGGCTGATAGGTCATGGTATGTTCACCACGATCCGCTCTGCCACTGGTCACGATAATATCGGCCTCGCGCAGCCTGCCTAGTCCCTCACGCAAGGGGCCGGCCGGCAGGCACAGGCCGTTGCCGAAACGGCGCTGACCGTCAATCACTACGATCTCGATATCACGGCCCAGGCCAAGGTGCTGAAGCCCGTCATCGCTGATAATTATGTTGCAACCTGCGTGTTCAACCAGTCCCTGTGCAGCCAGATAACGATACCGGCAGATGGCAACCGGACAGCCGCTACGGCGTGCCAGGACGATCGGCTCATCACCCACCTGTCCCGGATCGCTGTCTACCCGCACCTGTTGCGGCTTACCGCTGTCCTGCCCGCCATAGCCGCGGCTGACAATACCGGGCCGGTATCCCTGAGCGCACAGATATTCAGCCAGCCACAACACCAGCGGGGTCTTGCCGGTACCGCCGACAGTAATATTGCCAACAACGATGACCGGGATACCGATATGGTGAACCGGCAAAACGCCACTGCGATAAAGCAGTGAGCGCGACAGCATGAAAAACTGGTACAACCAGCCCAGTGGCGCCAATAGCCATGCCAGCGGATGGCGTTCATACCAGATCCGGTGACATAGCTCGGTCAGTTGCATTGCCGGAGGCCCCATATGAGGCAATAAGATGATGGTAGTCTATTCGGATTGCAGCACACGAGTGGCGAACGTCACCTTGCGTAAACCAAGCTGACGCGCCGCGTCCATGACCTTGATAACAGTCTGATGCGCTGTTTCCGCATCAGCATTGATAATGACGGCTGGACTTTCATTGTCGATAGCGGATGTCGCCGCGTCCAGGGCTTCGCGAATAGTAGACTGTTGACTGTTAGCAAGCGCCTGTTCATTAACAAACACCCTACCCTGTTTATCAATACTGATCTCGATGGATTCATCCTGGGATTTAACCTGTTCGCGGCTGGCCTCGGGAAGCGTGATACTGATCTCGGATTCGCGTTCGAATGTTGTTGTCACCATGAAAAAGATGAGCAACAGAAACACCACATCGATCAGTGGCAAAATATTGAGATCGGGATCCTCAGTTCTTCTAGAACGAAAATTCATGCCCTTTTCTCAGTTGTTCGTCTCACGTTCACGCTGACCGCACATGGCCTCCACCAGCTTCAGCGCATCCTGCTCCATGGTTACGACGAGTTCATCGACGCGACCGCGAAAATAACGGTAAAAAAGCAGGGTCGGAATGGCGACCATGAGGCCGGCAGCGGTGGTAATCAGGGCCTCGGCGATACCCGAGGCCAGAATCGATGCATCGCCGACCCCCTGCGTGGTAATGACGGTGAATACCTTGATCATGCCGAGCACGGTTCCCAGCAGGCCCAGCAACGGCGATATCGAGGCGATAGTGCCCAGTGCATTCAGGAACCGCTCAAGCTCGTGGGCAACGTGGCGGCCGACCTCTTCAATGCTCTCCTTCATGACGTCGCGATCATGCCGGCGGTTGACCAGTCCGGCCGCCAGTATGCGGCCCAGCGGTGAATTGCGCCGCAGTTCCTGAAGGCGTTTGGCATCCAGCTCGCCGTCACGCGCCCACTGCCAGATCTGATTGACGAGATTACGCGGCGCGGTGCGTCTGCGCTGCAGGGACCAGAATCGTTCGACAATAATGGCAAACGCGATCACCGAACACAGCAGGATGGGCAACATGACCCAGCCACCTGCCTTTATCAATTCCAGCACTGATTAATCCCCTTGTCTGATGTGAGTTGTCAGCCGGCTAGCGGCCATGATGCCAGAATCGGCGCTGAAAGAGACGCGCTTTGCTGATCCGTATGCCGTCCCGGCCGACATCGAACAGCACGGCGCCATCCGCTGCCGTATTGAACAGGGTGACATCTCTGGCCTCGTAGCGTTGAATTATATCGCTATCCGGGAACTGATAGCGATTGCGATAGCCGGTACTGAAAACAGTGTAATCCGGCTGGACTGTCCGGATAAACCTTGGCGTTGATGAACTCCGGCTGCCATGGTGCGGTGCCACCAGTACATCTGCAGCCAGCGCGCGAGCCGCACGCTCAATCAGTAATCGTTCGGCAGAGGCTTCTATATCGCCGGGCACCAGAACCGTGCCCCCGGGACCGGCAATGCGCAATACACAGGACTGGTTGTTATCATTGACACCGGTGACGGCGGGCGGATGCAGGATGCGGAAATGGACGCCATCCCATTGCCATGCTTGTCCCTGACGGCAATGTTCCGCCGTCTCCGGCAATTCCGACGGCACGCTGCTCAATACCCTGTCGATCGGGAAGGCGCCGTCGAGCGCGGCGGTACCGCCGATGTGGTCATTATCACCGTGACTCACAATGAGCATATCCAGGCGGTCATGACTGCGCGAGCGCAGGTACGGTACAACGACGGCGGCACCGGCATTGAAACTGTCGCTGAAGCGGGCACCGGTATCGTAAACCAGCACATGCCGGGCGGTTTCGACGACCGCGGCCAGTCCCTGCCCCACATCCAGCACCGCAAACCGATATTCCCCCGGCGCCGGCCGCGGTGTCTGCGGCCAGATCAGCGGCAACAGCCACAACAGGCCGATCCAGCGGGACGGCACGGCCCGCGGCAACAATAGCAGGGCGGCACCGGCCAGGCCGGCAAACAATAAGCCGGGCGCCGGTTGCGGTCGTTCGAGCAGGCCGACATCCACGCCCCCGAGCCATTCCAGCCACGGCCACAGCCCCATGAGCAGCCATTTCGCCAGGACCAGCAACTGGCCGCCGGCTGCCGGCACGGCCACCAGCAACACCAGCCCCAGCAGGATCAGCGGCACAACCCCTACACTGACCCAGGGCACGGCAACCAGGTTGGCCACGGCACTGAACAGGGGGAACTGCTGAAACCAGAACAGCAGCACCGGCAGCATGCCGATGGCGATCAGGCACTGTATGCGGCCGTAACGCCACCACAGCCCGGCCTGTGGCAGGCGCCAGCCCATGCCCCAGAGAATGACGGCCACGGCCAGAAATGACAGCCACAAGCCGGCAGCCAGCACCGCCAGCGGATCCACCAGCAGTACTGCCAGCAGTGCCAGTAATAAAACATCGCCCGGCCGCAATCGCTGTCGACCGAGTACCGCCAGGGCGGTAACCAGCAACATAATCAGGGCCCGCTGTGTTGGCAGGGCAAAACCCGCCAGCGCCGCATAGCCCAGCGCTGCCGGCAGGCTCAGCAATATTGCCGCCTGCTGTGCCGGCAGGCGGTGCATGCCGGCGGGTAACAACGACCACAGCCAGCGTCCTGCAAAAAACGCCAGTGCCGCGACCAGGCCGATGTGCAGACCGGAAATGGCCAGCAGATGGCTGGTACCGGTACGGCGCAACACATCCCAGTCGCCCTGCGTAAGACCACTGCGGTCCCCCAGTGCCAGTGCTGTTACCAGTGCAGTGCCACGGCCGTCGCCGAGCCGGGCATCGATGCTTTCACGCAACTGTTCACGCCAGTGCAGCAGGCCCGCAACCGCCGGCGCCAGTCGTTGATTGAGATCGCTGCGGCGGACATAGCCGGTCGCACGGATACCATGGCTGAACAACCAGCCCTCGTAATCAAAGCCGCCGGGATTGATGAAGCCGTGCGGCTGCTTCAGGCGAATACGCAGGCGCCAGCGTTCACCGGCACTGACAGCCGGATCGCGGGTATACCAGCTGAGTCGGATATACCGGGGCAGGCGCTGCGCATTGACTGCCGCCGGCCAGGTATCAACGGCAAATTCAAAGCGTACCCGGTGCGATTCGACATCCGGCAGCGATATCACGCGGCCGGAAACCGTCAGACTCTGCCCCTCAAGTTCCGGGGGCAGGTGCTCATCGAGCACGGCGTGTGCATGGGCAAGTGCATAGAGGAAGCCGCAGGCAAACAGCAACGTGATGCGCGGGCGCGGCTGGGCCAGTGCCAGCAGCAAACACACCGGCAACAGATCGGCCAGACCGGCAGAAGGCAGCGACGGGCACTGTACCAGTGCCAGAATACCGAGCAGAAAGGCGACAATCCCTGTTCGCATGAATAATGAAAAACCCTGATTCAACCGTCCATGTCGTTGATACCGGGCAATGACACCCGGCGCAGGTCAGTTATAATACGCGCCTTTTATTGACCTGTAATATTGTGAGCCACTCCGACCAATGAGTCTGCGGGATCTTTTTAAACGCTACCTGCCGGAACACCATACTTTCCGTGAGCACCGGCATATCCGTGTCTTCGGTACATTGCTGCATGACCACAGTATCTGGCGCCTGACCCGGCGTTCAGTGGCCGGCGCAGTGGCTATAGGTCTGTTCTGCGCCGTATTGCCGATCATCGGCCAGATGCTGCTGGCCGCCGCCCTGGCAATTTACTTCCGTGTCAATCTGCCGATAGCGGTAGTATTTACCTGGGCAAGCAATCCATTCACTTTTCCGCCCCTGTTTCTTCTGACTTATCGTATCGGCACCTGGCTGCTGGGCATGCCGATGCGCTATGAACGCTTTTACCTGTCGTATGAATGGTTCAGCAAGGTCATTCACGATATCTGGCTGCCGTTGCTGGTCGGTGGCCTTATCCTCGGCGGTGTCGCCGCCCTGGCCGGCTACTACGGCACCAATCTGCTATGGCGGCTGCTGTTATTACGCAAACGCGATGAAAGACGAGTACAGCGGCCATTCCTGCGCCGGCCTGACGATGAGGAATAGATTTGTGTGCGTGAATCGTGAATCGTGAATCGTGAATCGTGAATCGTGAATCGTGAATCGTGAATAAGAATTGGAAATATCGGGAAACTTTTTAGTTCCCCGCTCTAAAAATTCCCTACTCCCTAGTCCCTTCACTATCCCCTTCCTGCAACTGTCCTTCGTGCAGTTCCAGTTGGCGCTCCATACACGCCGCCAGCTGCATGTTGTGCGTCACCATTACCAGGCTGGTACCGGTTTCACGGTTCAATTCCAGCATCAGGTCGAAAACCTTGCCGGCAGTTCTTTCATCCAGATTGCCGGTGGGCTCATCCGCCAGCAGGCATTTCGGTTTCGATACCAGTGCCCTGGCGATGGCGGCGCGCTGGCGCTCACCGCCCGACATTTCGCCGGGCTTGTGCAGAAGGCGGTGGCCCAGGCCAACGCGTTCCAGCAGGTCACGTGCCTGCTCGCTAGCCACTGCCGCAGGTTCGCCGCGGATGCGCAGCGGCATCGATACGTTTTCCTCGGCCGTGAATTCCGGTAACAGGTAATGAAACTGGTAGACAAAGCCCAGAGTCATGTTACGCAGGTCGCCACGGGCGGCCTCTGAAAGCGGCGTCACCGGCCGGCCGTCGATAACGACTTCGCCGCTGGTGGGGATATCGAGTGCCCCGAGCAGGTGCAGCAGCGTACTCTTGCCGGAACCGGAACTGCCGACGATTGCCAGGGTATCACCGTTACCGACGGTCAGATTGATACCGCGCAGTACGTGAATGTCCGTGTCGCCCTGGCGGAAGGATTTATTCAGACCACGCGTCTGCAGGATGGGCTGCTCATTCATAGCGCAGCGCCTCCACCGGCTGGGTACGTGCGGCCCGCAGCGCCGGGTATATGGTGGCCAGCACATTCATGATGAAGGCCACCGAACAGATCCAGATGACATCGCTCCACTGCAGGTCCGAGGGTAATTCGCTGATGTAATAAACATCCGGCGACAGGAATTTGATCTGGAAGAATTCCTCGATCGCCGGGACGATGGTCTCGACGTTCAATGCCAGCCACACGCCGCCGGCAAGTCCGGCGAGCATGCCGATAAGCCCGGTAACCGTCCCCTGGAGAATGAATATCCTCATGATGCTGCGCGGCGAAGCGCCCAGTGTCCTGAGCACGGCAATATCGACCTGCTTGTCCGTCACCACCATGATCATGGTGGAAACAATATTGAAGGCGGCCACGGCAATGATCATTGCCAGGATGACAAACATGACCGTTTTTTCCGTTTGCAGCGCCTTGAAAAAATTCGAATGCCGCTGCGTCCAGTCGACAACCCAGTATTCGCCCGGCAGTTCCTTGACGATAGCGCGGCTGATCTGCGGTGCCGCCATGATATCGGTCGTCTTGAGCCGCAAACCCGACACGCCATCCATGCGGAACAGCTTGGCGGCATCATCCATCTGGATCAGCGCCAGGGAACTGTCGAATTCATACATGCCGATACTGAAAAGGCCGACGACATTGAACTGCTTCAGCCGTGGCAGGATACCGGCGGGAGTGACATTGGTCTTTGGCGCAACCAGCGTCACCTTGTCACCGACAAGCACACCCAGGCTGGCGGCCAGATCGGCACCGAGAACGATATTGAACTCGCCCGGCTGCAGCTGATCGAGACTGCCCTCGACGATTTTATCGGCGACCACGGATACCTCGATCTCTTCCTCAGGCAGCACGCCACGAATAAGCGTGCCCTTGACGCTCTGCCCTTTCATGAGCATGCCCTCACCATCAACATAGGGCGCAACGCCGACGATACCTGGCTGGTTTTCCACCAGCCCTTCAATCGACTGCCAGTCCCTGAGATCGCCGTCGCGCGCCACAACCGTGGCATGCGATGCCATGCCGAGAATGCGGCTGGTGAGCTCCTGCTTGAAGCCGTTCATGACCGACAGCACGGTGATCATCACCGTGACACCGAGCGCCAGCCCGATGATCGATGTCAGCGAGATGAACGAGATGAAATGGTTGCGGCGCTTGGCGCGTAAATAGCGCAGGCCGACAAAGGCTTCGAATGCGCGAAACATGGGCGGCGATTATAACGAAACACTGTCAGCGCCGCTTGAACAATTGTCCCGCCGGTCACCCAAGCCTGTACAATAAATATTGTGAAGGATATGTACTCATGAAACTGCTTGCCGTGGAAACAGCGACGGAGGCCTGTTCGGCAGCCCTCTGGCTGGATGGCCGGATACTGGAACGCTTTGAACTGGCGCCACGACGACACACCGCCATTATATTACCCATGATTGACAGTCTCCTGGCTGAGGCCGGGCTGTCACTGCGGGATATGGATGCCCTGGCCTTTGGCCGCGGCCCGGGATCCGTTTACCGGCGTGCGTATCGCCACCGGCGTTATCCAGGGTCTGGCACTGGCTGCCGGGCGGCCGGTGATCGATATCTCCACCCTGGCGTCACTGGCACAGTCCCGGGCCGATACACATCATCAGGTCATTGCGGCAATCGATGCACGCATGCACGAAGTCTACTGGGGCTGTTACCGGCGCGACGACAGCGGCTGCATGGAGCTGCTGAATGAAGAGCGGGTTTGTGCACCGGCCGAAGTGCCGGTGCCGCCAGCCGGTGACTGGCTGGCAGCAGGCAGCGGCTGGACCAGCTATGGTGATATCCTGCAACAGAAGCTCACACCGCTGACACTGACTGTCGACGCCGATGCCTGGCCCCGTGCCGCGGCGACCGTCCGGCTGGCCGCTGCCCGAATGGATGCCGGTGACAGCGTGGCCGCCGCCGAGGCTCGCCCCGTTTACCTGCGTGACAACGTCATTCAGGTCACCGGCAACAAACACTAGCCGGATTCAGTAACCAAACCAGATTATCGTTATGAAAGTATTGATCATCGGTTGCGGCGACACCGGCAGGCGCATAGCAAATCGTTGCCTGGCAAGCGGTGATTCCGTAGTGGCGACCACGCGCAGTAGCAACCGTCGTGAGCAACTTGCCGCCGCCGGTATCGAGGCGCAACTGTTGGATCTCGACAACGGCCCGGACGACACCACGCTGCCGAGTGCCGACATCGTTTACATGCTGGTACCGCCGGGCGGACAGCGGCTCCCATGATCCGCGCACCGCCGACCTGCTGACAATGCTGGAACAGAACGGCCCGCCGCGGCGGTTCGTCTACATCAGCACCACCGGCGTCTATGGAGACTGCGGCGGCGACTGGGTGTCCGAAACAAGGCCACGACAACCACAGACCGATCGTGCCTGGCGCCGGGCAGCGGCCGAACAGCAGCTTGAAATATGGTCGGAACGGCAGGGGCTGGAACTCGTTATTCTCCGGGTACCGGGTATTTACGGTCCAGGCAGATTACCAACGGCACGTCTCGAGCGCGGCGAGCCTGTTCTGCATGAAAACGAGTCACCCTGGAGCAATCGCATTCATATTGACGACCTGGCGGATGCAGTGGTGATTGCCGGAACCCGTGACGGGGCAAGCGGCATTTACAATGTCAGTGACGGGCGGCCGACGACGATGACGGATTATTTCAACCGGGTTGCCGATATCTGTGGCCTGCCACGGCCACCACAGATCAGCCGCGAACAGGCCGAACAACAATTATCCGTTAACATGCTTGCCTTTCTGAACGAATCGCGGCGTATTGACAATACCCGCCTGCTCCGTGAACTCAAGATACAGCTGCAATATCCTGATCTCGACAGCGGCTTGGCATCCTGCAGCAAGTGATGCAACAGCATTAAGGAAGCTCTGAATAATCCCCGCATGTCATTTCGACCAACGGGAGAAATCCCTGTCTCGACCATAGGGAAAGACGCCTGCGAAGGTCCCTCGCTGCGCTCGAAATGACAAATTATTCAGAGCTTCCTTAAATAATACGTCGACCTTTCAGATGCGGATGACGTCGCTGTCTATCGTACCGTTTTCCTGCAAAATCAGGCGGCGGTATCCCGGCCCGAGTTCATCCTTCGCATATTCATGACTGCCGGGCCTGAACTGTACACAGGTCGACGGACAGCTCAACAGTTTCACGCCGTTACGTTCCGATTCAAACACCTGATGTATGTGTCCCCAGATCACGCCGGCAACCTGTGGCTGGCGATCAAGTATCGTAAAAAACTCCTCCGGATTATGCAGGCCCATGGCGTCCATCCACGGACTGCCGATACTGACCGGCGGATGATGCAGGGCGACCAGTGTCGGCGTATCGGGCTGTTCATTCAGCCTTGCCTCAAACCATTGCAGCTCTGTCGCCGGCAACACGCCCGCATGTTCGTCTTCCAGCCAGCTGTTCAGTAACAGTATCCGCCAGTTGTTGATGGCAATATCACGCTCGTGGCGCACCGGTTCACCCAGTGCCGTCCGCATCAATACCGGCTTGTCATGATTGCCGGGAATGGCATAGATCGGTGCCGGTACGGGATTAAGAAGATTATGGAGTCTGATATAGGAGGCCTGGTCGGGTTCGTGCACCAGGTCACCGGTAAGAAGCACGAGATCCGGCCGTTCATTGGCGCGGATATGGGTCAGGACGGTGCTCAGGGTTTGCGCGGTATCGACGCCGTCAAAAGTCCCGGCGGGATCGGAAAGAATATGAGTGTCTGTAATCTGGATGATGGACATGGTGCGCCACTCGTTAGGCGTATCTTATCCTGCATGGCCCGAGCTTGCTCGTAAAATGCTGCAGACGCACAGAACCATCAATGGACTTGAACTGTTTGAACATTTACTCTTTATCTGCACGAGATACGAACGACGAGATACGAAATCATGACCCGCAAGAGTATCACGCTGACTGATGATCTCTATGACTACCTGCTGACGGTATCGTTGCGTGAACCGGAGACACTGCGACGGCTGCGCGAGGAAACCGCCGCCCACCCCATGGCGCGCATGCAGATCGCCCCGGAGCAGGGCCAGTTCATGCAGCTACTGGTACGGCTCATGCAGGCGCGCGCTATTATAGAAGTCGGCACCTTTACCGGTTACAGCACGTTATGGATGGCCACCGCCCTGCCGCCGGACGGGCGGCTTATCGCCTGCGATACCAGCGACGAATACACCGCAGTGGCCAGGCGCTACTGGCGGGAGGCCGGTGTTGACGATCGCATCGATCTGCGCATCGCGCCGGCCCTGGAAACACTGGATACGCTTATCCATGACGGTGAGGAAGGGCGTTTTGACCTGGCATTCATCGATGCCGACAAGACCGAATATCCCGACTATTATGAACGTGTCCTCAGACTGCTCCGGCGCGGTGGTCTGGTGATAATTGACAATACACTCTGGGAGGGACAGCCAGCGGACCCGTCAATAACGGACAAGGACACCAGTGCCATTCGCGCCTTTAATGAATCCCTGTTGAACGATAAACGTGTCAGTCTGAGTCTACTGCCGGTTGCCGATGGCATTAGCCTGGCCCTGAAAAATTAAGGATTATAAAAACATGGAACGGATCTTTGTATCGCTGATAACGGGATTATTGACCCTCCTGCTGTCGCCGGTAACCCTGGGTGACAGCCAACTCTATAAATACACTGATGACAACGGACGTGTACATTATACCGATCGGCCGCCAGCCGATCGCCAGGTGGAAACTCTCGATATCGAGATACAATCCAATGCTGGGCAGGCCCGGGTGACGGATTATGCGGCCTTACTGTCATTCGCTGAAACAGGAAACAACGTAACCATTTATACGACCGACTGGTGCCGTGTCTGCAAAAAGGCGAAACGCTACATGGACAGTGAGGATATACAGTACACCGAACATGATATTGAAAAGAGCCGGAAAGCCAGGCACGAGTTTGACCGGCTCGGTGGCAAGGGCGTACCGGTCATACTTGTCGGCAAGCAGAAAATGCACGGCTTCAGTGCACAAAAGCTGGACTCCATGATCGCCGGCCAATGAAAGGACAATACACATGCGTCAATACAGCATTTTCCACGGCCTGTTTCTGTCATTCGGCTCGCGCAGCTTTTATCGCGATGTCGCGGCCAACTGGCGCGGAGCGGCATTTGTTTTGCTGTTACTGCTGGCATTGCTGATTGCCCTGAGGATCGCGCTGTTGATCAATAATGGCCTGTCAGCATTCGACAAGGCCCATGCCCCCGGCTATATCCGCCAACTGCCGACTATCACGGTTAATGATGGCAAGGCAAGCACGCCCGAGGCCATCCCCTACCTGATCACCGAACCATCCAGCGGCCGGCCCGTGGTCATGATCGATACAACCCGGGACCAGCCCAATCTGGAATCAAGCCGGGCGCTCATTTTTCTCAGCCGCACACGGGTCGCCTATCGCAAGGATACCGGGGAAACCCGGATCTATGAGCTGTCCCGGTTCGGCGATATGGTTGTTACGCAGGAGGTGGCACATGAGGTTGTGGATTTCATGGCCAGCTGGCTCGGCTGGATACTGGCGCCATTCATATTTATCGGCGTTTATATTTTCAAGCTGATCGTGGCACTGATATTCGGCATTATCGGCCTGCTGATCGGCGCCATGATGAAAATTCAACTGCCTTATGACGCCATGATGGCACTGGCGATTGTAACGGCTTCCCCGGTCGTGGTGGTGGAATTCATGGCCGGGCTGCTGAGCAGTGGTTTCAATATTCCGTGGCTACTGGCGGCACTGATCAACCTGGCATTGCTGGGATATGCCGTTTACGCCAACAGGGAAGATGAAAACGTGAACAGTGAACAGTGAACAGTGAACAGTGAACGAAAATGGGAAGAGACGGAATTTTTCAGTTCCTCATCCTGTTTCCTCACTTTTCACTCCCTTTTTCACGTCTCTCCCGGTAAAAGCGCTTTACGTCTTCAATATCATGGGTCAGCGGGATGGGCGGCAATGCCGACATGATCTTTTTACCGTAACCGCGCGTGGTAAGTCGCGGGTCCCCCAGTACCAGGACGCCGTAGTCATCAATATCACGCAACAGCCGGCCGATGCCCTGCTTGAGGTTGAGGATCGCCTGTGGCAGGGCATAGTTCATGAAAGGCTCGATGCCTTCCTCCTTCATCCGTGCGGCGCGCGCCGCATAAACCGGATCGTCCGGCGGCGGGAACGGCAGCTTGTCGATGATGACGCAGGTCAGCGCCTCGCCGCGGACATCAACGCCTTCCCAGAAACTGCTGGTGCCCAGCAATACGGCATTACCGTGTTCCCGGAAACGGTGCAACAGTTCGGTGCGGGGAATGTCACCCTGCACGAGCAACGGGTGATCGCTATAGTTCTCCAGCGCACGCGCGGCCTCTTTCAGTGCCCGATGGCTGGTAAACAATATAAATGCGCGGCCATCACTGGCCTGTAGCACCGGTCGCACCGATTCGATGAGTCGCTGCGTATAACCCGGCTCCATCGGCTCCGGCAGCCCAGACGGCATATACAGCAGTGCCTGTTGACTGTAATCGAACGGCCCTGGCCACGACTGCTTGTCCGCCCCCTGGAGACCGAGCTGACCGGCAAAGTGGGAAAAGTCATTTTTCACCGCCAGTGTGGCCGAGGTATAAACCGGTGTACAGCCATAGGCCTGCAGTCGCGACTGAAAAGCGGATGACACGTCTATCGGCGTGCGATGCAATTGCACGGCCTGTCCCTGGGTTTCCACCCATCGCACCCAACTGCTCGAGTTTTCCTCACGAAAACCGCGCAGCCGCTGTATCTGCACCGTACAGCGGTGCTGGGCCGCTGTCAGTAAGCGGCCGCGTTCGGTAATTTCTTCAAGATCCTTGCTCAACACGTTCAGGGCCTGATCGAGTTCATCGAGTACCGCCTCGATGCGGTCATGGCGTGCCCAGCGATCCCAGGGCTGGCGTATGTCGCCGCTGCCGAATACCAGCCGCAGGTGCTGAACGCCGGTTTCGAGATCCGATATCCGCTGTTCCAGATCCGGCATATCAGCGGCCTCTTCGCGTAATGCCGAGCGGCTGTCACGGGCCAGGCCCAGCAGCTGCCGACTGTTGAGTCCGTCGCTGAAAAAGTCCGCTGCCAGGGCCGGCAACTGGTGGGCCTCGTCGAAAATAATCGCGTCGACGGCGGGCAACAGCTCGGCAAAACCGGTCTCGCGCAGGGTCATGTCGGCAAGCAGCAGGTGGTGATTGACGACCACGATCTCCGACTGCACAGCCCCGCGCCGGGCCCGGAGCACGAAACATTCGTCGAAGTCGGGACAGTCCTGGCCGAGACAATTGTCCGTCGTCGATGTCACCAGTGGCCACAGTGAATCGTCATCACTGATATCCGGGTATTCGGTCAGATCGCCGTGCGTGGTCACGCGCGCCCATTCGCTCAATTGCTGCAGCCTCGCCTGTGGACCCTGGCCGGATGCGCGCGCCTGGTCGAGGCGGTAACGGCATAAATAATTGGCCCGGCCCTTGAGCAATGCGATCTCGACCGGCTGTCCCAGTGCCTTTTTCACCATGGGCAGGTCGCGCTGGAACAACTGGTCCTGCAGATGGCGGGTACCGGTAGAGACTACAACACGCTGGCCGGACATCAGTGCCGGTACCAGGTAGGAGAATGTCTTGCCGGTACCCGTACCGGCCTCGCAGACCAGCGCATAGCCATCTTTCAGTGCAGCGGCAACCGCAGCCGCCATCTCCTGCTGTTCGCGACGTGCCCGGAAACCGTCGATCAGTCGCGCAAGCGGGCCGTCATCTGCCAGGGCCTCGGCGGGTGTCAGCATGGGTAGGCGTCAGGCCCTTTCACACGGAAATGCGAGCACCGAGTCGATATGACTGACACCCGCCAGGATCATCAGCAGGCGATCGAGGCCAAGGGCAATACCGCAGCAGTCCGGCAGGCCGGCGGCGAGTGCGGCCAGCAGGTGTTCATCCAGTGGCCGCACGGGCAGGCCACGACGGCGGCGTTCGGCCTGATCGGCGAGGAAACGGCGCCGCTGTTCGGCGGCGTCCGTCAGTTCCTGAAAGCCGTTACCGATCTCCACACCGTCGACGAACAGTTCGAAACGTTCGGCCACCGGCGGCTGGCCTGGACGGATGTGCGCAAGCGCCGCCTGCTGTACCGGAAAATCCTTCACCACCGCACAAGGATGATTTTGCAATTGCGCTATCACCGCTTCACTGAACAGATAATCAAGCAGCTGGGCAGATGACAGTCCGTCGCCGGCCAGACCGTTTGCCGTTGCGAGTTTCTGCAGTGTGTGATGATCGGCGGTATGCGGATCGGTGCCCAGTGCCTGACGAAACAAATCAGCGTAATCAAACCGTACGGTTGCCGGCAGTTTCAGCTGCTGCAACAGCGCATCCACTTCCTCCAGCATGTCATCAACTTCGAAACCGGGGCGATACCACTCCAGCATGGAGAACTCCGGATGATGCCGGCGGCCACGCTCATCATCACGAAAGACTTTTGCGATCTGGTAGATCGGTCCGCTGCCTGTCGCCAGCAACCGTTTCATGGCAAATTCCGGTGACGCCTGCAGATAAAACTTCATCCCGTCATTGCCCTGCACCATGAAAGACTCCAGTGCAGGGTCGGAGACCGCCGTGGCCGACAGAAGTGGCGTTTCAACTTCGAGCACACCGCGCTCAGCCATGAAACCGCGTATGGCCGCCAGCAGCCCGGCCCTGAGTTCGAGCATGTCGCGGCCGGCGACCGGCGGCCAGTCAGATGCAATATCGGTTTCGGGTAAGCTGCTCATGTCGCTGATACGGTCACTTGGCGCGGCTCAGGTATTCACCACTGCGGGTATCCACCTTGATGACCTCGCCTTCCTCGATGAACAGCGGCACCTTGACCACAGCGCCTGTTTCCAGGGTGGCGGGCTTGGTACCGCCGGTGGCGGTATCACCACGCACGCCCGGATCGGTCTGTGTGATCTGCAGCGTAACGGTGTTGGGCGGCATCACGTTCAAAGGCCGGCCGTTGTACAGTGTGACAGTGCAGGTTTCCTCGCCCTTCAGCCATTTGGCGGCATCGGCCATGGCCTTTTCGTCGGCGGCATGCTGCTCAAAGGTATTGGGATCCATGAAATGCCACATCTCGCCGTCACTGTAGAGATACTGCATTTCCAGATCGAGAACATCCGCGCCCTCGAGCGTATCGCCGGACTTGAAGGTTTTTTCGAGGATGCGCCCTGTTATCAGATTGCGCAGCTTGACGCGGTTAAAGGCCTGACCCTTGCCGGGCTTGACGAATTCATTCTCGACGATGGTGCAAGGATCGCCATCCAGCATGACCTTCAGGCCACTCTTGAATTCATTGGTACTGTAGTTTGCCATGTTGATGTCATCGACTCGGTTCTTAATGAAGACTGTCCTTCAACAGACTGTTGGGATAATGTAGCCGGCCGGGGCTGGCTGTTAAAATTCAGCGACCGGCCTGGATACTGTCCAAAACCACCATGATACCGCGAAGCGAATCCATCGTGCAGTCCGATAGTTCAACCGATCAGTGGCGGAAGATACTGCAGGAGTCAACATTGCCGGCAGCCGAGCTGCTCAACCGGCTCGGTCTGGACAATCACGATATACCGCTGGCCGATACCGGGCTGCGGCAGTTTCCGCTGCGTGTACCACCGGCCTACCTGGGACAGATTCAGTATGCAGACCCTGACGACCCGCTGCTGAGACAGATCCTGCCGCTGGCGGCCGAGGACCGACCGACGGCGGGTTTCGGCCCGGACCCGGTCGGCGATCGGCAGTCACAAAAACGGCCCGGCCTGCTGCACAAGTATCACGGCCGCGCCCTGCTGACGCTGACCGGTGCCTGTGCCATCCATTGCCGTTACTGCTTCCGCCGGCATTTCCCCTATGCCGACTCCACACCGACACGTAAAGCCTGGAGTGGCGTTCTAGAGTACCTGCGTTATGACGGGACCATTACCGAAGTCATTTTCAGCGGTGGCGATCCCCTGTCATTGCCCGATACCCGGCTGGCACGGCTTGCGGCCGATCTCGAACGCATTTCCCATCTGAAAAGGCTGCGTATCCACAGCCGCATGCCGGTTGTTTTACCGGAACGTATTACGCCTGCATTGATCGGCTGGCTGACCGGCCTGTCACTCAAACCCGTTCTTGTCGTACACGTCAATCATCCCCGGGAAATCAGTGCTGCCGCTGCGGAAGGCCTGCAGGCGTTACATGCGGCCGGCATACATCTGCTGAATCAGGCAGTATTACTGAAAGGCGTGAATGACTCAGTGGCAACGCTGGCGGAATTGAGTGAAAGGCTTTTTGCAAACGATGTACTGCCCTACTATCTGCATCTCCCGGATGCCGTCGATGGCGCGGCACATTTCAATATTACAGACGATAAAGCCAGGGAATTGATTACGAACCTGAGAGTGATACTGCCCGGTTACCTGGTACCGGGACTGGTGCGCGAAATCGCCGGTGCCCCCTACAAATTGCCGTTACTGTAAATAGCCGGTTTACGTTTGCTGCAAACGATAGAACTCGATATATAATTCCACCGCGCCTCTCGGCTCCAGGCAATGTGTTATTTCCGGCGGGATTATTCCAGGATGCGCCGGTGTCACCTGGAAGTGCTGATTGACTGGTTCATGGATACGGCAGCCGATTTCACCTGCAGTCACTATTACCCTGGCCCAGGTACCAGTTGCAGTCGTGTGCTGTTTTAACAAAGCCGCCGGGAGCGTTTTTTCGCTAAAGACCGGCGTGGATTGATAGCAACTGGCCGTTTCTGGCATTTCCCGCCGATCACAGCGGACACAATCGAGCTTCAAACCCAGTTTCTCGTTACGACCCGACTCGGTCACCACCCACGGACGATTGAAAAACGGCGGTCTGTGGCGGACATGCTGGCCATGGCCGCAATCGAGCTCCGCTACCCAGTCATTCTCGTCATCCCGATGAAAGCCGGTAATACTGCGTTCCATTGATTCAGGGTGCCACATCCAACAGCTGCAGCAGGCTGCGCCTGTCAGGCGTACCGGCAATAATCAGGTCCTTTTGACGGCGCGACAATTGCTTGATGGCGTATTCCAGCCGCAGTGCCAGTGATCGATCACCGACCCGGACGCGGTAAACCAGTTCCAGCGGTCCGCGGCCACGCAAGTAGCGGGCTGCACTGTCGCCACCGACGCCGTGTTCGCGCAACCGGCGATCGACATCCGTCGCTATGCCCGTATAAATCGTATTCTGCCTCGTCCTGACCAGATAAAGATACCAATCCGCCATTGTTCAATCCGGCAGTCGGCCACAACGCAGATTAGCGGGTACCGCCACATCCATCATTTTCGGGTTCGGCAAATCCAGATTATCCATGATCCGGGCATATTCTTTTGCGGAGTTGACCTGCAGGCGCGGGTTAAAGCGGCGTTCTTCCTCAATCGTCGAGACTGTCCAGCCCTTGTAATCATGTGCCGGGTAAACCAGTGTCTCATCCGGCAACCCGAGAATTTTATTAAACAGACTGTCATAGGCCTGTTCCGGATCGCCGTGCTGAAAATCCGTACGACCCGTGCCGCGAATCAGCAGAATATCACCGGTAAACACACGGTCCTCCATGACAAAGCTGTATGAATCATCGGTATGTCCGGGGGTATAAAGGGCCGTCAGTTCAAGACCGTCCAGCCTGAGCTTGTCGCCATCAGCGAAATGCGCGGAGGCGCAGTCCGATTTGGACTGCAGCCCGATCATTGTCGCGCAAGTGCTGGCGTCACGCAGCCTGCCCAGTGCGGTAATATGATCGGCATGGGTATGGGTATCAACAGCCACGACAAGCTGTAAATCCAGCTGTTCGACAAGTTGCAGATAGACCTCCGTCTGCTCGATAACCGGATCTATCAGCAGTGCTTCTCCACCCTTGCGGGATGCCAGCAGATAGGTATAGGTGCTGGATTCATGATCGAATAACTGTCTGAACAACATATCGAGACTCCAACGATTAATGAAACAGACCGCCAACAAGTCCTGCTGATGCCAGTATCATCAGCAGGGCAAAGGCTTTCTGCAATAATGGCCCGGCCAGAAATGGTGCCAGAGAACGGCCACCCGCCATACCGAGGATTGCGCCGCCGACGAATGGCACTGCCACGGACCAGGCGACAGGAATGCCCTGCAGCATGGCGCCGGCGAATCCCGCAGTGCTTATCAAGGCAATGACCATCAGTGAAGTACCCACGGCGGCGTGCATGCTCAACTGGGTCAAATGCCGTAAAGCGGGAACAATAATAAAGCCACCACCGACGCCGATAAGTCCCGACATCAGGCCGGTAACAGCGCCACCCAGTGCGAGCACGACGGCACAGGGGGATGACCATGCAAGCTTGCCGGTATCCGGATGAAAACGGCAGACGGGATTGCTGTCCTGCCAATCTATGGCGGCGCGAACGATACTGCTGTCGGCCGGTGAATAGGTCGCCTGCAGATACATGCGGATTGCGACGGCAACCAGAACAATGGCAAATAGTATCAGCAGCCACATATGGGGCAGCCATTGTGCCAGCCAAATGCCGGCAGGCGCCGATGCAAGACCCAGCGCGGCCATTAATATGGCGGCACGATAGCAAACCAGATTACGTCTGGTTACGGTAAACATGCCGGACAATGCAGATAGGGCTACCGCCAGCAGTGCCACCGGTACCGCCTGCGGCAGTGTCCAACCAAGTCCAAGCATCAGCAATGGCACTGCGATCACGGAACCGCCGGCGCCGGTCAGTCCGAGCACAACACCGACAATACTGCCAAGCAACAATATGAATATTTCAACCATATCGCGTCAGCAACTGGGTCAGTTCATCCAGTTTATGCGTTACGGTTTTGCTTTTGATACCGGCCTCGGACAGTTCACGTCTGGTCATGCAGGACATCAGGTCGAAGAAGGTCCGGTCCAGTGCCTTGCGTGCAGCGGCGAGTTGCTGAACGATTTTTTCACAATCCTCTTCACGCTCCACCATGCCGTTCAGGGCACGGACCTGGCCTTCCACGCGCTTTAGCCGGGCCAGCAGCCGATCTTTATTCTCCTGCCATTCGTCCATCGGTGTTACCTGTTTGCCATATAACGCCCATACTATACCCTAGGGGGTAAGGTAGCAATCTTGAGCGAGCCACTGTCCGGGGACTGCCTCCGCCGGTGGTCTGGTTATCAGTCTTGCCGCGATTCTGCTACATGCAATGCCAGGCAAAATCACCGGTGTCAGCGGCATCTTCTTCGATGGTCTGTTACAGGCGGGTGGGTGGCAGCCGGTTCTGGCAGCTACTCTTTCTGTCCGGCCTGATCGCCGGTGACTGGATGGCCGTACGCAGTGGCCTGAATCCGGTCGCCTGGCATGGCCAGACCATACCCCCTTCTGCCCGTCGGCTTCGGGACACGGCTGGGCAAAGGCTGTACCAGCGGACTTGGCATCCGTGGCCTCGGCCGCCTGTTGCTGCGGTCGCTGCTGCTGCTGGCGGTCATCATATTCATGATCGTGGGCCTTATGACCGCTACCTGGCTTGCGGCCCTGCCGGCGGGCGCCGCCCTGTTAATCCCGTATCCGCCTCGTGGTCCAGTAACGCGAGGACCAGTAGGGCTCGTCCAGGCTGGATAGCGTCACTCCTTCACTGGCCGAGGCATGCAGAAAGTAGCCGTCCTCGACATAGATGCCGACATGGCGCTTCCTGTAGCCGGTGCGGAAAAACACCAGGTCGCCGGGCTGCCATGCGCCGCGCGCCACGGGCCTGCCGCTGCGCGACTGTTCCACGGTCGTGCGCGGCACGGCGGTATCGAACCGTTCCCGCAGCGTCCTTGAGACAAAGGCGGAACAGTCGATGCCGTCCCGCCGCGTTCCTCCGTAGCGGTAGGGTGTGCCTCGCCAGTCGCGATACTGGTCGTACAGCACCGCCCTCACATCCGCCCTGTCTGCCGGCTGCGCCGTGACCGGGGCGGACACGGGCGCCCGGTCGGGTGCGGTGCCGCAGCCACTCGCCAGCAGCGTCGATACCAGCATGACGATCCACGGCTTATCCAAGGCGATCCTCCCATTCATCACGAGCGCTGCCGGAAACGGGCGGATGCGCTACGCTTGATTGTGTGCCATATCAGAATGACGAAAACAGAATATAAGCAAGTGTAATCCTACTATTCAATAAGTTAGCAGGTTTTTCCAGAAATTACCTGAGAAATATGTCAAGTGCAGATACCGATATTCGCGAGCCGATCGTCGACACCGCCGTGGAGCTTGCCGAGGAGTCCTCCTGGGAAGCGGTGCGCCTGCACGATATCGCCTCACGGCTCGATATCACGCTGGACGACATCCGTCGTCATTTCCGCGAGAAGGAGGATATCGTCGATGCCTGGTTCGACCGCGCCGACCAGGCCATGCTGGCGGTCAGCAAAAGCCCCGGCTTCCATGACGAGCCGCCGCGCCTGCGCCTGCAACGGCTGATCCTGACCTGGCTGGATGCCCTGGCTTCCCATCGCCGCGTCACCCGCCAGATGATCTACAACAAGCTGGAGCCGGGCCATCTGCATATACAGATCCCCGGCCTGCTGCGGATCAGCCGGACCGTGCAATGGTTCCGCGAGGCCGCCCTGCGCGATGCGATCTATCTACGCCGGGCACTTGAGGAAACCGGCCTGACCACCATCTATCTGCTGACCTTTTTCTGCTGGATGCACGATGACTCGCCGGGCTCGCGCCGGACCCGGCAGTTCCTGGAACGGCGATTGCTGCAGGCCGAACGGCTGGATCGGCTGGTATACGGGTTCTGCGGCGGCTGTGGACACCGGCAAACCGGCAATGCCGATACGACGGCACATACCCCGGCCCGGTAATCTCGGCCCGCTATAACGTCGGCCTTGGACACCCTCACCCACGCGGTCACCGGCGCCCTGCTGGTACGGGCAACCAGCGGCAAGCAAAAGTCCGGGCAGCCCGCTGTTCGATGCCGCATGCTGGCGGGCGCGGCGGCGGCCGTATTTCCCGATGTCGATTTCGCGCTGCGGCTGGTCGATACCCTGACCTATCTCAACTGGCACCAGGGACCGACCCATTCGCTGCTGCTGCCACTATGGGGGTTATTGCTGGCATGGCTTTGTGCCCGCGCCGGCCGGGGCAGATATCGCTGGCAGGCGTTCTATATCCCGGTCTGCCTGGGTCTCGCCATTCACATCGCCGGTGATGCGCTCACCGCCTATGGGCCGATGCTGCTGTCACCATTTTCGGGCCAGCGTTATTTCGTCCCATGGCTATACCTGTTCGATCCGGTATTCAGCGTCATTGCCGTTACCGGTCTGTTCTCGATACTGCTGCTGCCACATGGGCGGGCTGCAGCCGTCATCACCCTGGCGCTGCTGATCGTGTACGTCGGCTGGCAGATGGCACTGCATCGCCAGGCGCTGGCCATCGGCGCCAGCCATGTCAAAACACGGGCGCTTGTTGATGCCGAAGTCCACGCCCTGCCCCAGCCGCCGGGGCCGTTTCACTGGAAAGTGCTGGTATCCGGTCCCGATGGTTATGACGAGGCCTGGGTGGATCTTTATCCCGGGCGGCGGGCAACCCCGGACAGTGAAGCCGGCCTGTTACGACGCATGTCCGCGGCCCATGATCCGGTATCTGAAATCAGCTGGCGGCATCATTGGCAATTCGGCAGCAGCGCATTGGACACGGCACTGGCACGGGCGGCATGGCAGGACGATGCATTGGCACCGTTTCGACGCTTTGCTTTGTTTCCTGTACTCGACCACATCGAACGTAAAGGCAACGGCGTCTGCGTCTGGTTTGTCGATCTGCGCTTCACCCTGCCGGTGTTTCCGCCTTCCTACCGTTTCGGTGCATGCCGTAATAATGCGGCCGACGACTGGCGGCTCGAACGCCTGCGCGGTGCGTTCTGGATTGATTGAAGGTCTCGTGAATGGTGAAACGTAAAACGCGAAAGGTGAACATGGAATAAAGGAAGAATAAAGCCCCGTCAGGAGCCCGGTTTACCGGGCGAATAATCGATTTATCCATTCGCGCAGCAAGCTGCGTTCCTGCACTACGAGATATGAGGAACGAGCAATGAAAGACACGACAATTTGCGTGTATTCGCGTTCATTCGCGGACTGTCAAAAAATCTTTTCTTTCGCGCAGCGAAGCTGCGCTCCCACGGAACTTTTCCAATTCCGCATACAAAAGTTCACCGTTCACCGTTCACCGTTCACCGTTCACCGTTCACCGTTCACCGTTCACCGTTCACACGCAACGCCGCAATCCGCTCATCCAATGGCGGGTGACTCAGGAACAGCCGTTTGATGCCACGGCCCATGCCCCCGGAGATACCGAAGGCCTCGAGCTGTTCCGGCAGATGCGGCTGCTGGTAGCTTTGCTTGAGCCGCTGCAGGGCAGCGATCATTTTTTCGCGCCCGGCGAGCTGCGCGCCGCCGGCATCGGCGCGGAATTCGCGCTGGCGGCTGAACCACATGACGATCGCACTGGCGAGAATACCGAGCACAATCTGCGCGACGATGGCGGTAATCCAGTATCCCAGTCCGTGACCGCGCCGGGTTTTGAACACGATGCGGTCCACCAGGTGACCGATAACCCGCGACAGGAAGAAGACGAACGTATTGACCACGCCCTGGATCAGGGCCAGCGTGACCATGTCGCCGTTGGCCACATGACTAACCTCGTGGCCGAGCACGGCCTCGGCCTCGTCACGGCGCATACCGCGCAGCAGGCCGGAACTCACGGCAACCAGCGCGCTGTTGCGGAACATGCCGGTGGCAAATGCATTGATATCCTGCGCCTCGTAGACGGCGACTTCCGGCATACCGATACCGGCCTGTTGCGCCTGCCGGCGCACGGTTTCCAGCAGCCACTGTTCTTCCGGGGTACGCGGCTGTTCTATCACCTGCGCACGTGTCATCCACTTGGCCATCTTTTTCGACATGGCCAGGGAAATAAACGAACCGCTCATGCCGATCACGGCCGAGATAATCAGCAATGCCTGAACATTCAGGCCGGCACCCTGCTCGTCGAGCACGCCCTGGATACCGAATATCTCCATGACGATACCGAGTACCACGACAACCGCCAGGTTGGTCGCGAGAAACAGCACGATACGCTTCATGCAAGTCCTCCGCGGAGAAGTCAGTTATACCGGCTTATTAGATAGGGCGGATGTTGATGCGGTTTCAAGCTGTCGGTTTTATTGTTCCGGCACTCGCAGGCTTATCACGTTACGGAAACCGCGCGGCAGCAGATTACCGCGGCGGCCGCGTTCGCCCTGGTAATGCGTCACATCGGCCGGTTTCAGCGTCAGGGTGCGCTGGCCGGCATCCACCAGCAGTGGTGTATCCGGCGGCAGGACCGTCACGGCGCCGACATATTCCTCGCGGGCCTTGAGCCTGGCCGCCGGGATCTGAATCAGCTTCAGGCCCTTGCCTTTAGGCAGGATCGGCAGTTCGCTGGCCGGGAAGACCAGCAGATGACCGCTGGTGCCGGTAATGGCAATCCAGTCTGATTCCGGATCATTGACGATCACCGGCGTCAGGACACCGGCGCCGGACGGGACTTTCAGCACCGCCTTGCCGTTGCGGTTGCGGGTCTGCAGGTCTTCAATCCTGGCAATAAAACCATAACCGGCATCACTGGCCAGCAGTGCGAGTGCATCACCCTGCCCCGGCAAAACACCGGCAAAGGTCGCGCCTTCCGGCGGCGTCAGCCGGCTGGCAACCGGTTCGCCCAGGCTTCTGGCCGATGGCAGGTTGTGGGCCGGCAAGGCATAGGTACGACCGGTGGAATCCAGCAGGACCACGTGCTGATTGCTGCGTCCCCGTGTGGCCGAACGGAATCCGTCGCCGCTGCGGTAACTGAGGCTCAGCGGATCGATATCGTGCCCCTTGGCGGCACGGATCCAGCCTTTCGCTGACAACACCACGGTTACCGGCTCGGCCGGTGTCAGGTCTGCCTGTGACAGCGCCTGTGCCGCCGTTACCTGTTCGATGATCGCCGAGCGCCGGTTATCACCGTAATTTTTCCTGTCGGCCAGCAGCTCGGTACGCACCTGCTTTTTCAGGCGCGCTTTCGTGCCCAGTGTCTTTTCCAGGTCCGTGCGTTCCTTGCCGAGTTCATCCAGCTCACCCCTGATCTTCATTTCCTCGAGTTTTGCCAGCTTGCGCAGTTTCAGCTCGAGGATGGCCTCGGCCTGGATCTCGGTGAGCTTGTATCGCTTCATCAACACCGGTTTCGGCTCGTCATGTTCGCGAATGATTTTAATCACCTCCTCAATACTGAGATAGGCGATCATCAGGCCTTCGAGTACATGGATTTGCTCCAGCACCCGATCCAGCCGGTACTGCAGCCTTCGGCGCACGGTCTCGGTGCGATATTCCAGCCATTCGCCAAGCAGGGTTTTCAGATCCTTGACCTGCGGCCGGCCATTGAGACCGATCATGTTCAGGTTGACGCGGTAGCTGCGTTCCAGCTCGGTCGTGGCAAACAGGTGCGACATCAGTTCATCGATATCGATACGGTTCGATCGCGGCACCAGCACCAGCCGCACCGGATTCTCGTGATCCGATTCGTCGCGCAGGTCTTCCAGCATGGGCAGTTTCTTCGCCTGCATCTGCGCGGCGATCTGTTCCAGTATACGATTGCCGGAACTCTGGTGCGGCAATGAATTGATGACGACATTGCCGTCTTCCTTTTCGTACGTGGCACGGGCGCGGATGGCGCCGTTGCCGGTCTGATAAACGGACAACAGCTCCTCACGGCTGCTGATGATACTGGCACCGGTGGGATAATCCGGTCCCTGTATGAATTCACACAGCGCCGCCGCATCGGCTTTCGGATGATCCAGCAGATGGATAGCGGCATCGACGACTTCGCGGAGATTATGCGGCGGGATGTCGGTGGCCATGCCAACGGCAATACCGGATGTGCCATTGAGCAGGACATTTGGCAATCTTGCCGGCAGGCGCTGCGGCTCGTTCAGTGTACCGTCGAAATTCGGTATCCAGTCGACCGTACCCTGTTCCAGCTCACTCAATAATATTTCCGCATAGGGCGTGAGCTTCGCCTCCGTATAACGCATGGCAGCGAAGGACTTCGGATCGTCGGGCGAACCCCAGTTGCCCTGACCATCGACGAACGGATAACGGTAGGAAAACGATTGCGCCATCAACACCATGGCTTCATAGCAGGCGAGATCGCCGTGCGGATGAAACTTGCCGAGTACGTCACCCACTGTGCGCGCCGATTTTTTATACTTGGAACCGGATTTCAGTCCCAGTTCCGACATGGCATAAAGGATGCGACGCTGAACCGGCTTCAGGCCGTCGGTGATGTGTGGCAGGGCACGGTCCAGCACCACATACATCGAATAGTCGAGATAGGCCTTCTCGGTGAACTCGTGCAGGGGTTTTTGCTCGGCCGGTTCGGCCGTTGTGTTATCGCTCATGTCGTTGTCATTGCCTGGTTATGTGTCTGGCGGTCAATCCGCCGGTTCAATTCGATACAGTCGCCCCTGGGCCTCATCGAGCACGTAAAGATAACCATCCGGTCCCTGGCGGATATCGCGCACGCGCTGCAGCCTGGCTTCCAGCAGTCGTTCTTCGTTTATCACTTTATTATTGTCATCCAGTTCCAGCCGCGCGATATAGCCGAATTTAAGCGAGCCGTTGAACAGACTCCCGCGCCAGCCGGGCAGTTTATCGCCGTCATAGAATGCCATGCCGGAGGTGGCGATCGAGGGGATCCCAGTAGTGAACCGGCTGGGCCATGCCCTGCTTGTGCGTGCCCTCGCCGATCTTGGTGCCAGTGACGTAATTCACGCCGTAGGTGATAACCGGCCAGCCGTAATTGGTGCCGGCCTCGACGATATTAACCTCGTCACCGCCCTGGGGGCCGTGTTCCTGGGTCCAGACCAGACCGGTATCCGGCTGCATGGCCATGCCCTGCATGTTGCGATTGCCGTAGGTATAGATCTCCGGTCTGGCATCGTTGCGGCCAACGAACGGATTATCGTCAGGCACTGATCCATCGGGATGGATACGGATCAGCGAACCGGGGTGTGAATCGAGCTTCTGGGCCTCATCCTTGTTGCCGCGATCGCCCAGGGAAATGAATAAATGGCCATCACCATCGAACAGCAGCCGTGAACCGAAATGACGACCGCCACTGAATTTGGGCAGGGCGCGGAAAATCACCTCGACATCCTCCAGGCGGTTATTCGCCAGCCGGCCACGCGCCACCTCGGTGCCGTGGCCGCCGTCACCAGTGGCAGCGTAACTGATATAGATCAGCCGGTTATCAGCGAAATCCGGATCAAGCGCAACGTCCAGCAAACCGCCCTGACCGACAACAGCGACCTCCGGCAGTCCGGCAACCGGCTCTTCCCTTGGCCGGCCGTTATCGACACGGCGCAGACGACCGGACTTTTCGGTAATCAGCAGTCCGCCGTCGGGCAGAAAGGCCAGCGCCCACGGGTTCTTGAGGCCATCGACCACGGTAGTGAGGCGGAACTGCTGTTTTTCGGAATCGAACGTGTCGGCGGCCGTCCCGTTCACCGGCAGCAACTGTGAGCCGATACCGGCGACGAGAGCGATGGTCAGCAAATAAGAGATTTTTTTCATGGCGATAAATTCCTTCTCGAATACGGATTCAGGAGACAAACATCAGTGTATTAGTCCACGTTACCGCTCCAGGCTATCCCGGCTCAGTACATCACATCGGCATGATCACCCTTCGATTCCAGCCAGGCCCGGCGATCGGCGGCGCGTTTCTTGGCCAACAGCATATCCAGCAGTTTATCGGCAGTGTCACCCTCCGCCAGCGTCAGCTGCACCAACCGCCGTGTTTCCGGCGCCATGGTGGTCTCGCGCAACTGCAGCGGGTTCATCTCGCCCAGTCCCTTGAAACGCTGGACATTCACCTTGCCCTTTATTTTCTCGGCAGCAATGCGATCCAGTACCCCCTCTTTTTCATCCTCGTCGAGGGCATAGTAGACATCCTTACCGACATCGATCCGGTACAGCGGCGGCATGGCCACATAGACATGACCGCCGGCCACCAGCGGCCGAAAGTGCTTGACGAACAGCGCACACAACAGGGTTGCAATGTGCAGACCGTCGGAATCGGCATCGGCCAGGATACAGACCTTGCCGTAACGCAAACCGGACAGGTCATCAGAGCCAGGATCAACTCCCAGCGCGATGGCGATATCATGGACTTCCCTGGAACCCAGCACCTCGGCCGGGTCCACTTCCCAGGTATTCAGAATTTTGCCGCGCAGCGGCATCACGGCCTGGTAATTGCGGTCCCGGGCCTGCTTGGCGGAACCGCCGGCGGAATCGCCTTCCACCAGGAACAGTTCGGTACGGTCAATGCCCTGGCCAGTACAGTCGGCCAGCTTGCCGGGCAGCGCCGGTCCGCTGCCGACCTTCTTGCGTACCACTTTCTTTTCCGCCTTCAGGCGGCGCTGGGCATGACGGATGGCGAGGTCCGCGATCTGCTGCCCGGATTCGACGTGATGATTCAGCCAGTCGCTAAAGGCGTCACTGACGACCCCGGAAATGAAAGTCGCGCAGTTGCGCGAAGTCAGGCGCTCCTTGGTCTGCCCGGAGAATTGCGGGTCTTCCATTTTCACGGATAACAGATAGCTACAGCGTTCCCAGATGTCCTCGGGCGCCAGTTTGACGCCTCGTGGCAGCAACGAACGCTGATCGCAGAATTCGCGCAGGGCCTCGAGCAATCCCTGGCGCAGTCCGTTGACGTGCGTGCCGCCCTGCACCGTGGGTACCAGGTTGACGTAACTTTCGGTAACGAGCTCGTCATCTTCCGGCAGCCAGTGTACCGCCCAGTCCACGGTTTCATTGTTGCCGGCCATACTGCCGAGAAAAGGCTCCTCGGGCAGCAAAGCATGGCCACTGAGCGCCTCGGCAAGATAGCTGCGGATACCGTCGGCATAACACCACTCGTCTTTGTCCCCACTCGCCTCGTCATGCAGTCTGACTGTCAGCCCCGGGCACAGTACCGCCTTGGCGCGCAACACGTGTCTGAGCCTGGGGATGGCGAATTTGGTGGTATCGAAATACTTAGGATCCGGCCAGAAACGAATCGTCGTACCGGTATTTTGTTTGCCGACGCTGCCGATCTCCTCGAGTTTCGATTTTACCTCGCCGCCGGCAAACGCCATGTTGTATTCCTTGCCGCCGCGCCTGACCCAGACTTCGAGGTGTTTCGACAACGCATTGACTACAGAGACACCTACACCGTGCAGGCCACCGGAGAATTTGTAGTTCTTGCGTGAGAACTTGCCGCCAGCGTGCAGGCGCGTCAGGATGACTTCCACACCGGGGATCTTTCGCCGGGATGCATGTCGACAGGCATGCCGCGGCCGTCATCAGAGGCGGTGACCGATCCGTCCTTGTGCAAAGTGACATCGATCTTCCTGGCGTAACCCGCTATTGCCTCGTCAACACTGTTATCAACAACCTCCTGGATAAGATGATTCGGCCGTGAGGTATCAGTGTACATGCCCGGGCGCTTGCGTACCGGCTCCAGGCCGGTCAGGACTTCAATATCGGCCGCGTCGTATTGTCTGCTCAAAAGGACCCCGGAAACTTGATTGTGTTTTCAGACTGCAAAACCGCATTATGCAGCCAGGCATGATGTGCTGTCAGGCAGGTTTTTATTGCAATACGCCTGCCTGCGTCAAGGCATTGACAGGGCAGGTTATTATTCAGGGGATACCGTGAAACAGACAATCGTTCCGGTCCCCGCTATACGGAGCGTCCTTATTTACGGTCCGCAACCAGGGCGTCGCGGACGGGCTGCGGTATGGGATCCACCATATGCCGGTATTGCGGATGTTCAATACCGGCAGCGATAGCGGCACCTTCATGCAGTGAGTCGATCATCTGCGACTGTAGTTCGAAGCGCAGAAAGTGCACCGAGGAAGTCTTGTCCGTGGTATCCGTTCCATGTCCTCATCGGCTATTGGGTACACCGGTTCATGGCCGGTAACCCGCAGCCACACTGTATCTTCAATGCCGACAAGTTCAGCCAGGCGTCGGCGGCGCTCGGCCGGGTCCGGGAATTCGAGCATGAAAGTGGCCTTCCAGTTACGGCCGTCGGGAATCAGGGGATTATAGGCACCGAGTTCATCTTCAATACCCTCGGCCTCGAATATTTTCTCGACACGCAGCATTTCCTGGATCTGATACTGAATGGTCAGCCGATCCTCGAAATACAAGGTCGCATTCGGACCGACGGCCAGCGTGCGGTTCTTTTTGTGCTGCATGACCTCGCTGCGGAAGTCGCTGCGGATTTCCGCGTATTTTTCGAGGCTGTAGAGATCGTCGCGGGTTAATTTGTTCATGATCATGATCGTTGTTCGTGAAACGTGAATAGTGAATAGTGAATAGTGAATAGTGAATAGGTGTGAATAGTTAGATCAGGAATTGAAAAGTTCCCCGAATTTCCAATTTTCGTTTCACGTTTCACTATATCCCATACGCTTGCCGCAGCAGCTTGTGTAGGTCGGATTAGGCGAAGCCGTAATCCGACATTGCATCTGTCGGATTCACACAGCGAATCCGACCTACGGTTGCTACCAGGCTTGTCAAGCAATCGTAGGAGCCCGGCTTGCCGGGCGAATTTATTTCGTTTCGCGCAGCAAGCTGCGCTACTACACCACGAGATACGATTCACGAATGACGAGCGACGCGCGCCCTTGGCGCGCTATATCCCATACGCCTGTCGCAGCAGCGTAAACGGACTCTCCGGCGCCCGGCGATCATCCAGGCCGTTCTGGATCTGGTGTGCCGCCATCGGGCAGTCGCTGGCGTAATGTTCGGCGCCCGACTCCCCGACCCGGCGCGTCACCGGGCGGCAGATCTTCATCGAAATCTCGTGTGTTTCCTGTTTCACCGCGTAAGTCCCGTCGTGACCCGAGCAGCGTTCGATACTCTCGATCTCGGTACCCGGGATCAGTTGCAGTATTTCCCGCGTTTTCGGGCCCATGTTCTGAACCCGCTGATGGCACGGTGCGTGATAGGCCACTTTGCCAAGAGGACTGTTAAAGTCGGTATTCAGCAGACCGGCCTTATGACGGATCGACGGATACTCAAACGGATCATAGAAGGCTTCGGCAACCGCCTGCACCTGTTCATCGTCCGGAAACATCAGCGGCAGTTCCTGCTTGAACATCAGCACGCACGAGGGGATCGGGGCCATCAGATCATGACCCTGTTGTACCGCTTCATAAAGTTTCGGAATATTGAACTCATTCAGCCGGGCCACGCTGTCCAGGTCGCCCAATTCCAGCTTCGGCATGCCACAGCAGCGCTCCTGTTCCATCAACGTTACCGGCACATTGTTGTGTTCCAGTACGGCGATCAGGTCGGTGACGGCATCGGGATTGTTGCGATTACCATAGCAGGTCACGAACAGGGCGACATTGCCACTGGTGTCACCGGCGGGCGAGACCTCGATGGCCGGCCTTTCACGTTTACCCTCGCGCTTGCGCAGGTTGTTGCTGTGATATTCCGGCAGAATTGCGTCCGGATGAATGCCGGCCGCCTTGCCCATGGCCTTGCGCATCGCGCCATTCCTGTTAACGGCATTAACCGTTTCGGCAACAACGGGGATACCGGCGAAACGGCCGACGGCATCAGTGGACGTCAGTACCTTGTCGCGCAGCCTGGCGCGCCCCTGTTTATAACCAACCGCCTTGGCGCGCAGCATGAGATGCGGGAAATCGACATTCCATTCGTGTGGCGGCACGTACGGACACTTGGTCATGAAGCACAGATCACAAAGATAGCAGTGATCCACGACTTTCCAGTAATCGTCCTTGGCGACGCCGTCAACTTCCAGGGTCTCTGACTCATCAACCAGGTCGAACAGTGTCGGGAAAGCATGGCAGAGACTGACACAACGGCGGCAGCCATGACAGATATCGAAAACCCGCTCCATTTCCCCGAACAGACTGTCCTGGTCGTAAAAATCCTCCGACTGCCAGTCGATCGGATGACGGGTCGGTGCATCCAGGCTGCCTTCGCGCCGCTCCTGCGGGCGGGTCTGCTTGTCTTCGCTCATCACGCCTGCTCCTCAGCGATTACTACCGGCCTGGCGACAACACATACGGAGCATGCCTCTTCTGACCGGTACAACAAAAGGATCGAGCCGGGCAACGCCCGGCTCACTGGCAATACTCCAGTCCTGCTGTTGTTATTCAGCGGGCTCTGACAGGCCCTTAGGCCTCCAGACCATCCAGTGCTTTCTGGAAGCGGTTGGCATGGGAACGCTCGGCCTTGGCCAGTGTTTCAAACCAGTCGGCGATTTCATCAAAGCCTTCATCACGCGCGGTCTTGGCCATACCGGGATACATATCGGTGTATTCATAGGTCTCACCGGCAATCGCGGCCTTGAGATTCTTGTCAGTGGATCCGATGGGTTCGCCGGTAGCCGGATCACCGACCTGTTCAAGATATTCGAGATGGCCGTGGGCGTGACCGGTCTCGCCCTCAGCGGTTGAACGGAATACCGCCGAGACGTCATTAAAGCCCTCGACGTCGGCCTTCTGGGCGAAATACAGGTAGCGGCGATTGGCCTGCGACTCACCGGCAAAGGCCTCTTTCAGATTATCCATCGTTTTGCTGCTCTTGAGTTCTGGCATAACAGTCCTCCTGTTCATCAACTGGGATATCGGCTTGCCATTCTGCACCGGCAGACAACAAGCGCTGCGATAACTGGCACTCCCGTTATGGATGCCGGATTTGAATTAGACTGAATCTAATTTATCTCCTAACCTAGCCCAGCCCTCCGGGGGTGTCAACATGCGCCGCAGCATGAATCCGGCGGGCGATTCAGGCCTGCACAGCGTCACGCAAACCGGTATGATCGCGGGCCGTCACGCCCCGCAGGAATACGACCTTGGCGAAAGAAAAAGCGCAAAAAGAGCCCGGCTTCGATTTTGAAAAGGCGCTCAAGGAACTTGAGCAACTTGTTGAAAAAATGGAAGAAGGCGAGCTCAGTCTGGAGGAATCCCTGAAGCACTTCGAGCGCGGCATCGCCCTCACCCGTGCCTGCCAGCAGGCGCTGCAGTCGGCCGAGCAGAAGGTGCAGATTCTGCTGAACGAAGGCGACAAACAAAACCTGGCTGCCTTTGATAGCCAGGCCGCCGAAGACGACAACAATAATAACGCTGGCTGAACCATTCATGTCCCACGAAGACCGCCTGCAGCTCTACCAGCGCAGTGTTGAAGCAGCGCTCGATCACTGGTTGCCTGCCGCCGATATCCAACCACGCCACCTGCACGAGGCCATGCGTTATGCCGTACTCGGTAACGGCAAGCGCATCCGGCCGGTGCTTGTCTATGCCACCGGCGAGGCATTCGGTGTCAATCTGAGTGCACTGGACGGCCCGGCCTGCGCCGTGGAAATGATTCATGCCTATTCGCTGGTACATGACGATTTGCCGGCCATGGATAACGACGATCTGCGCCGTGGTCAGCCTACCTGTCACCGCGCTTACGGCGAAGCAACAGCCATCCTGGCCGGCGATGCCCTGCAGGCCCTGTCGTTTCACATACTGGCCCATGATCCGGCAATACAGGTGGATGGCGGGCGCCGGCTGCAGATGATCAACTCCCTGGCCAGTGCCAGCGGCTCGCGCGGCATGGCCGGTGGCCAGGCCATCGACCTCGCCGCCGTCGGCCACCAGCTGAACCTTATCGAGCTGGAAAACATGCATATACACAAGACCGGCGCACTTATCCGGGCCAGCGTCGAATTGGGTGCATTATCGAGTGCCGAGGCCGACAGTGGCGAGGTAGAGTGCGTCTGTCATTATGCTCACTGTGTCGGCCTCGCCTTCCAGATACGCGATGATATTCTGGATATCGAGAGTGACACCGAGACCCTGGGCAAGACCCAGGGCGCCGACCTGGCCCGCAATAAGCCCACCTACCCGAACCTGCTCGGCATGGAAGGTGCTAAAAAGGCTGCGAGCGATCTATACAATGAAGCGCTCGACAGCCTGTCCGGCTTCGGTGAACAGGCGGAAATGCTGTGCTGGGTGGCTGATTACATCGTCAATCGCAATAAATAGAGATAAACAGCCTGTCAAACAGCAATCAACAGTCTGTCTCCCGATAAATCAGTCAGTTGTGGCGAACTTATTAGCCTAGTAAAATACTAAGGAATTGGCCGTACCGACGGCCCGAACGCATATATAGAGGAACGGCAGTATGAGCCAGCCAGAAACGGTAGTTACCGAGCTTCCCGATACCCAGGGCAGCCAGGACACACGCAATATCGCTATCGACCAGGTCGGCATCAAGGACATTAATCATCCGATCGTCGTCAGCGATCGTTCCGGGCGCGAACAGCATACTGTTGCCAATTTCAATATGTACGTGAGCCTGCCGCACAACTTCAAGGGCACTCACATGTCGCGTTTTGTGGAAATACTCAATGACCACGAATATGAAATCACCGTAGAGTCCTTCAAGCGCATGATCACTGAAATGGTCGAAACATTCAGATGCCGAGTCCGGCCATATCGAAATGGCATTCCCCTACTTCGTACAGAAAGCGGCCCCGGTTTCGGGTGTCAAAAGCCTGCTCGATTATGACGTTACTTTCATTGGCCAGATTCAGCATAACGGCAAACCTACCGTACTGGTACGGATTATCGTCCCGGTTACCACCCTGTGTCCCTGCTCCAAGGGCATCTCAGATTACGGTGCTCACAATCAGCGCTCGCATGTCACCATCTGCGTTAAAACACGGGACTTTATCTGGATCGAGGAACTTATCGACATAGTCGAAAGGGTCGCCTCATGTGAACTGTATGGTTTGTTGAAACGTCCGGACGAGAAATATGTAACCGAGCGGGCCTACGACAATCCGAAATTTGTCGAGGATATCGTGCGCGACGTCGCCCTGCAGTTCAACAAGGATGAGCGTATTTCTGCCTATACAGTCGAATCCGAGAACTTCGAATCCATTCATAATCACTCGGCTTACGCCAAGGTCATTAAGGACAAGGAAAAGACGGCCTGAGCCGGTGCGTCTGTCCGGTTTCCTGTGTGATTTCGCGGAACCGGAACCACGTGCCTGCCATCCTACAGGTATGGCCCCCGTTATCCTCCGAACCGCCGTGTCGTTGTTGCTGCTGGCTGCCGGCCTGGCCGCTATGTCGCAGGCCTATGCAGACACCATGCCGATGCGTGATTTCCACCTGCTGGATATCGGCATGTCGCAGGCTGAGGTGCTCTACCGCGTCGGCCCGCCGGATCATGAGACGGTTTTCGGCGGTGGTATTCACGGTATCACACGCGTTATCTGGTATTACATCCCGCAGAATCCCAACGGCTGGATAACGGAAATCATTTTCGACTCGCATGGCGAGATCAAGGATACGAAACGGTATAAGCCGTGAAACGTGAATCGTGAATCGTTTCTGAAAGGGTGCGGTGCCCCGGCTTACAACATTATGGTGTAGTATCCGCCCCAAACATTCGATGCAGAGCCTATCCTAAAATCCCGATCCACTGGTTTTTGCAGGGAACTTTTTAGTTCTCTCCATCTAAAAATTCACGATTCACGATTCACGATTCACGATTCACGATTCACGATTCACGATTCACGATTCACGATTCACGCTCCTTCGCCTCCTCCCACAACGCATCCATCTCTTCCAGCGTCGCATCCTCCGGCCTCTTGCCGCCCTCGGCCAGCCTCGTTTCAATATGACTGAAGCGCGATTCAAACTTGCGGTTGGCCCGGCGCAGCGCGGACTCCGGATCGATACCGGCATGGCGGGCAATATTGACACAGGCAAACAGGAAATCGCCGAACTCTTCCTCCAGGCGCTCACTGCCGTAGCCTGAATCCAGTTCCTGCCGGAATTCCGCCAGCTCCTCCTCGGCCTTGGCGATGACCGGTTCCGGCTCACCCCAGTCAAAACCGACGTGGGCGGCACGTTTCTGCAGCTTGCGGGCACGGGTCAGTGCCGGCAGCGCCCGCGCCACCCCCGCCAGTGTTCCCGGCTCCCCTGCAGCAGAGACCTGGCGGCGTTCTTCCGCCTTGATACGCTCCCACTGGCTATTCAGCCCGTCCCGACCTGTCTCCGGGCTGTCCGCCAAACACATGCGGGTGTCGGCGTTCCAGCTTGTCACACAGGTGCGCGGCCAGGGCCTCAAAATCAAACCATTTGCGCTCGCTGCCAAGCTCGGCATAAAACACCACCTGGAACAGCAAGTCACCCAGTTCGTCCCGAATGGCCTCAGAATCTCCCCCTTCGATGGCCTCGGCGAGCTCATAGGCCTCCTCCAGGGTATGCGGCACAATACTGGCAAAGGTCTGCTCCCGGTCCCACGGGCAGCCGCGGGCCGGATCGCGCAGGATATGCATGATATCGAGTAAACGCCGGGTTGCGCGGTCATAAGAAAGCCCACTGAAGTTGATAAACTCTGTAAAGGTTAATGCGAAAGACTTGATTTCGGGTCACATTTTGCATGATTATTATGCCCAGTGGCCTCATGAGGGCCGTATCCCGGGTTTTACAAAGACCCACCCGCCTGTTTCAGCAGGTCGGGTGAACAGGATAACAACAAGATGAGTCACTTGATTTTACGTCTTGATATATCGGGTACTCCTGTCACCTGGATACCGTGGCAGGACGCAGTATGCCTGTACAGCCGGGGCATGATCGCCTGGACCGCCGGCGAGAACATGTTTCGCTTTTTCGGCGGCACCTGCCGCGCCACCGGCAGGCGTTCCTCGGTCAACGTCAATTCGATCATCGCTGTCAAGCGTTCGGCACACAACAAGTACGTGCGCCGCGGCGTACCGCCGCTGACCAATCGCGAACTGTTTCTGCGTGATGCCCATATGTGCATGTACTGCGGCGGTGGGCACATTGAAGCATTGCTGACACGGGATCACGTCCTGCCGATTTCGCGTGGTGGCCGTGATTGCTGGTCGAACGTAGTGGCCGCCTGCCGCTCCTGCAATACACGCAAGGGTAACCGGATCCCCGAAGAAGCCCACATGCCGTTACTGGCTGTACCCTATGTGCCGAACTGGGCCGAATACCTGGCGCTGTCGAACCGCCGCATTCTGGCGGACCAGATGGATTTTCTGAAGTCCCAGTTCTCCGGCCGGCCGATGCCCTTTTACCAGCAATAAACAACCGGTAGTTATACCATCCGCCCCGTACCCGTACTCACCGCACCGATGCAGGCAGGGTAGCGCTTGGCCACAGAACCATATCGCATGTCTTCCCGCACCCCCAGCCACAGCCTGCCCGCCGTCAGCCACCGCATGCAGGCCGTACAGTCCCCGATTATCCCTATTATTGGCGAATGGCTGCGCACCTATCCGGATGCCATTTCCCTGGGTCAGGGCGTTGTCTTTTACGCGCCGCCGCTGGCGGCACTGCGGGCGGCATGCGACTATCCGCCGGAACCTGCGGCCCACCATTACGGCGCGGTCGAGGGCCGTGCCGATTTGCATGCGATTATCCGCCGCAAACTGGCCACGGACAACGCGGTGCATGCTGATGACAGACAGCGAATCATCGTCACGGCCGGGTCCAACATGGGCTTCATGAATGCACTGTTCGCGATCACGGATCCGGGCGATGAAATTATTCTGCTGTCGCCCTATTACTTCAATCACGAGATGGCCATTCGCATGCTCGACTGTACCTGCGTGGCCGTCCCGACCGATGCGCATTATCAGCCCGACCTCGCTGCCATTGAAGCAGCTATAACGCCCCGCACACGGGCCATCGTCACCGTTTCCCCCAATAATCCGACAGGCGCGGTTTACCCGCGCGAGACGCTGGCGGGGATTAATGAACTCTGCCGTCATCATGGCCTGTTTCACATCAGCGACGAGGCCTACGAGTATTTTCTCTACGACGGTACCGAACACTGCTCGCCAGCCAGCCTGCCCGGCGCCGCCGATCACACGATCTCGCTATTCTCGCTGTCCAAGGCCTACGGCTTTGCCGGCTGGCGCATCGGCTATATGCTGATTCCGGCGCGGCTGACCGAGGCAGTCAAAAAGGCCCAGGATACCTGCCTGATCTGCCCGACACTGGTTGCCCAGCAGGCCGCCGTTGCCGCCCTTGAGCAGGGTGCCGACTACTGTCGCAGCTATCTGCAGCAGCTCACTGCAACCCGCGCCCGGGTACTGGAGGAACTGCGCAGGCTGGAGCCGGCCTGCGAGTGCCCGGCGGCCGCGGGTGCTTTTTATATCCTGTTGCGTGTACACACTCCCCTGGATTCGATGACCCTGGCACACCGGCTGGTCAGTGAACACGGCGTAGCCGTCGTTCCCGGGCAGACGTTCGGCTGCATGAACGGCTGCTACCTGCGAATTTCCTATGGTGCACTCGAAGGACAGGCGGCGCTGGCCGGGCTGGAGCGGCTGGTGACCGGCCTCAGTGCACTGGTTTCGCATTGACAGGCAGGGGCAATCCGGGGGATAAATTGCAGTTCAGCTACTCTAAATTAATACGAACCAATAATCAGCTGTTAACTACAGCAGTGACCCTGAGGGAGTGCTAATGCGTTTTCCTGCCACCCTGCTTGCCATCAGTGCCGCCGCGCTGCTGCTGACCGCCGCTGCCCACGCCGCCGACAAGGACGGTAATTATGCCATCTGGGGCATGGGCAACCAGTCCTGTAATGCTTACAATAAGGCCCGTGCCAACGATGATGCCGATACCTTCAAATTCTATGTCATGGGTTACCTGACCGCGTACAATGTGCATCAGGGTGAAACCTACAGCATCAGCTCGGCACAGCCGATGCCGGACATCCTGGTCTGGTTCGATGAATACTGCGACAGCCACGCAATAGACAGTTTCGAGAATGCGCTGAAGATTTTTGTCCATGAGCATTATGAAAAACGCATGAAAACGATACCAAACAGATATGCACGCTAGCGTGGGACTTTTGCGCAAGCCGGTTTGTAACGCTTTCAAAGGTGGTTAGAAGTCCCGGAAAGCGTTATGGTCCTGTTCCAGTTTGTGGTGCCAGGACGGCTGTAAATACAGGGGCTCAAATTGATAAACACTTAAAAATAAGTCATTATTAACTGACGTTATGTGGGGAAACCCCAAGACTCAGTCCAATGGGAGAATTAGCAATGAAAACAAAGCTTGTGAAGATCTCAGCACTTGCCCTGGCGCTTGGGCTGGTCGGTGGCTGTGGTGTCACCCAGGAGCAGCTGGACGAGGTTCGTGCCACTGCGGATACGGCTCTTTCTGAAGCCAGGGCCGCCCAGGTTCGCGCCAACAACGCTCACACCGTCGCATCTGAAGCTGCCTACGCCGCTTCTGAGGCCCAGAAGAGCGTCCAGACGGCCCTGGAATGCTGCAACGAAAACTCCGCCCGTCTCGACCGCATGTTCGAAAAGGCTATGGCGAAGTAAAACCGGAATCCAGTTTTCGGTTGAAAAACCCTGCAAGTTTCTTGCAGGGTTTTTTTATATGCGGCGTTGCGGCCCGCGGGGAGCCCCACTTACAGGCGGCAAGGGCTGCATGAGTAACCGCGCCAGTTACCAATGAATCAATATTGAATTGAAGTAGGGAAACCCTGAATACTATGTCATTTCGAGCCACGTCCCGAACACCCGTGAGGGACCTGGCGAGAAATCTTTTCACTGACAATGAGTTATAAAGATTTCTCCCTTCGGTCGAAATGACAGGGGGCTTCGGTCGAGAATGAGAGGGTGATTTTTCAGGGTTTACTTAGGGAGGCTCTGAATAATTTGTCATTTCGAACGCAGCGAGAAATCGCCGAAGGCGTCCCGAGTGCAACGAGGGACCTTTATGGAAAGATCTCTCCCTGCGGTCGAGACAAGGTTTTCTTCCGTTGGTCGAAATGACATGCGGGGATTATTCAGAGCTTCCTTAGTTAGTTAACGGCCTGATTCGCCCGGCAATGACAGCCGGTCAACGCCTTTCTAATTCGCTGAAAGCACCTGGCCCATCCAGCTGCAACTGCATACCGGCCAGCGGGTCATTCTCCATGATTACAGCCGCTGCCTGCTGCAGGCGTGGTAATTCCATACCTATGGCAACGGGCACACCCCGGGCTTCTTTCATCACCAGACGCGCCAGTTCCCAGTCAATATCATAATTATCAGCATCCGCGCCGGTACGCTCCTGCACCATGTTGACAATCTGGGTAAATGCATTCTTGAATTCTTCGGCATCTTCTTCCAGATGTGGATGCGCCTCCAGATATATAATCCCTCCCTTGTGACCAACTTTATAAGGCTGGTTGATAATGCGTACGGGTGTACCAACCTCAACCTGGTTGAACAATGTCTCGATATCTTCAGGATAAAGACGGATACAGCCATGGCTGACCCGCATGCCCACGCCCCAGGGACGATTCGTGCCATGTATCAGGTAACTCGGCAATGCCAGCCGCATGGCGTAATCCCCCAGCGGATTGTCCGGCCCGGCCGGCACGACCCTGGGCAACGGGTCACCGTCGGCGGCGTGTTCCTCGCGGATGGATTCCGGCGGATACCAGCTCGGCCTGGCCACTTTCGAGGTGATACGCGTCGTCACATAAGGCGTCGACCAGCCCTCCCTGCCAACCCCCAGCGGATAGGTCTGAACCGTTCGCGGGGCATTTTTTCGGCGCGCGGGGTAATAATACAGACGCATTTCCGGGATATTCAGAACCAGCCCTTCGCGCGGTGTCGGCGGCAGAATAAAGCGCTTCGGCAATACAACCTGCTGGCCCTCGCCGGGCAACCAGGTGTCCACACCGGCGTTGGCCAGCCTGATCTCCGTATAACCGAGGCCGTGGCTGCGGGCGATATCCAGCAGGGTATCCTGGTGTTCTGCGTGCGCTGTACGGAATTCCCCGACCAGGTCGGTATCATCATCGAAAACAGTAAAACTCTCGGCACCGGCCACCGGGCTCAGGGACCCGGCCAGGACGAATAATATACCCGGAATGAGGCGAAACAGCCGCATGGCAGCAACAGGCGAACTTTGATCCAGTAATTTAACGGAGATGCCCAGCATAGCAATTATTGGACTGGCTGAATATTATCCACGTTCCACACATGACGGCAGTCAGGCCCCGCGACGGTGTATCCCATGGCCGCTGCTGTTCCCGGCGCATAACACGAGGGAAAACAGCGCCGGATTATTCTTCGGGCGGTATACCGGGGGAGTGAAGTTCATTTTTCCAGCAGGCGCGGCATCAGTTCCAGCCAGATTGCAGGGCCGGGTACGGTAATCAAGCTGTACACTGATGAGTTCATCCCAGGCCGTCGCACAGGCGCCGGAGGATCCGGGCAGTGCAAAAATATAGCGGCCATTGGCCACGCCCGCGATTGCACGCGACTGCATGGTTGATGTGCCCATCTGGGTGAAGGAAACCTGCCGGAAGGTTTCGCCGAAGCCCTCGATCTCTTTATCGAATAACGCTTTTAGCGCCTCCGGCGTGCCATCCCGACCGGTAATACCGGTACCGCCCGTAACGAGAATGACCTGAACGGCGTCGGTCACGCACCAGTGACTGACGACAGCACGGATCCGATAGACATCATCCGGCACGATGCGTTTGTCCTGTAGCCGGTGGCCGGCCGCCTGCAGCCTTGCCGCCAGCAAACCGCCCGATTTATCAGTGGACTCGTCCCGGCTGTCGGAAACCGTCAGCACGGCTATGCCCAGAGGAATAAATTCGCGTTGCTTTGCGTCAGTCATCTGACTGATTACCATGACCTGTGTTGGAAATTAGTGCCATTATACCCGCTGGAAGCCCGGACAGGATATGTCAGCAGACAACTCGAACACAGCTGCCGAAACCATACGGCTCGACAAGTGGCTATGGTGCGCGCGTTTTTTCAAAACCCGCTCACAGGCGGCGGCAGCCATCAGAAGCGGCAAGGTAAAGGTCGCGCGGCAACCGGCCAAAACCCGCAAGAACCATCACCACCGGCGAGTCCCTGCAGGTACGGCGCGGCCCGTATGAATATCACATCACCGTTACTGCGCTGAGCAAGCAACGGCTTGGTGCCGCCGCGGCGACCACACTGTACAGCGAAAGTCAGGCCAGTATCAGCGAGCGCGAACGCCTCGCCGCACAGCTGAAGTCGGAATCCGCCGCCCAGCCGCGACCAAAGCGCCGGCCAACGAAACGCGAGCGGCGCGAGATCATGCGGTTCAAGGAAAAGCGTGAACAGTAGCCGGTGAACGGTAACTCACCGTTCACTGTTCACAATTAACCAGCGACTGTTCACTCTATCCCCCTGCCCCACTCGCCGTCGAAAAAGTTTTCACCCAGCGGCCAGCGGGCCCGTTCCCTGAGTTCGCGCTCCTGCTGTTCTTCGCTGAGGGATTCAGGCGACAGCTGGTAGCCGACGGCGATCATGGCCATGGGCTCGTATCGGCCGGGGACGGCAAACACTTCCGCCGCCCCGTCCTTGTCGAAACCGCCCATCTGGTGGGCCATCAGTCCCATTGCCGTCGCCTGCAGGCACAGGTTTTCACTGGCGGCGCCGGTATCGTACTGGCCCCAGCGATTGGCACTGTCGCGGCTCATGAACTGGCTGTCGGCCAGTGCCAGCATCAGCAGTGGTGCGTTTTGGGCCCAGCCCTGGTTACCCTCCGACAGGCAGCTTAACGCCGTATCCCAGGCGGGTTTATTGGACTTCCTGTCGCACACCACATAGCGCCAGGGCTGATCACCGAAACAGGATGGCGCCCAGCGCGCCGCTTCCAGTAATGCCAGTATCTGTTCACGCTCCAGCGGCCGTGCCGGGTCAAAAGCACGTCCACTCCAGCGGCTGGCCAGCAAATCATGAATGGGGACCTGGGTTATCGCTTTTTTTTCTATCATATTCAAACCTGTTTTCTGTTACCAGTAAGCCAGCAAGTGGCCGTTCTCAATCCTGGTTTCGAAGCTGTTCAGCGGCCTGTCACCTTTGGCAATACATTCACCCGTGCGGATATCGAACTGCCATTCATGTTTAGGGCAGGTCAATGTACAGCCATCCAGTGCCAGTTGCGGGATATTGGTTACCTGATGCGGGCAGCGGCTGTCATAAACATTGATACTGTCGCCGTCACGATGAATAAACAATTCACGATCGTCACAGGCCAGTCTCGTCGTGCCTACCTGCAGTTTGTCCAGGCTGGTAACCGTATGCCATTCCGGTTCCGCGCCGAGCCGGTCCGGCCGGAATTCCGGAATATCCATTTCAAGAATAATGTCGACGGCCCAGGTCAGGCCGGTGAGGCCAATCACCGGAAAAGCTGCCAGCAACGCATCCAGGATCTCATCCGGCGTACAGCCACTGTGCAGTGCTCGGGCCAGGTACTGGCGAAACCCGCGCTCGGTGCGGCTGTTGACCTTGGTAATAACCGATATCAGGGCACGGGTTTTGGGATCCAGGCCCTTGCCGGCCTGTTTGAGAAAACTGAAATACGGCCCCATGGCCTGCGGTCGTGCCGCAAGCAGATAATTCATGGCATCACTCATGTCCCGTCCTCCCTGTCGGCGGCATCCGCTTCCCGTTGCCGGGCACGTTCGGCGGCCGGCACCAGCGGCGCCATCTCGACGGTAAATACTTGATCCGGATGCTCTATCAGCTCCGGAATGTTATAGCGCCGTACCGGTTTCTGATACTCCGTATGAATAAACATCACCCGCAGTTCATTCTCGTTGACGGGCGTGTACCGGACCTCTTTCCGGAACAACAACGATTCTTTGACATGTTTTTCAACCAGCAGGCTGATTCGCACCACGCCGTGCTCCCTGCCCGGCGGCTGGCCACAGGCATTATTGGAGGTATACTGAAAACAGCGCACCTTTACATTGCCGATCTTGCGCCCGGTTTCGGCGTCTACTGTCCTGACATTGAATTCGACAAATTCGGTATTGGAGTCCTTACTAATTCCGAAGGCGCCGAAATAATCGGCAACAACAAGACCCGCCGATAATGCAATGACGGCAGCGGCGGCAACGATAAAGCGCTTTTTCCTTTCCGGTGACATAAGGTCGGATCTTTATATTATGAATTCAGGCGGCCCGGCGCAGTTGATCGCGCAATGCCTTCAGCCGCTGCGGCGAAACCGTTTGCGCCGTCTTCAGTTCCTGGGCGAATAACGACACCCGGTATTCCTCGATCAGCCAGCGGTACTGCACCAGGATCTGTGGTTCATTGTCCTGTCCCGCACAGGCACTGGCAAGCTTGAGGTAATCCTGCCACCAGGGGGCCAGTTGCGCTGCCTGCTCACGATCACGGGCTGGGTTGTTGGCGAGCTTTTCCAGGCGCTTGTCAATTGCATCCAGGTAACGCGGGTAATGTTCCAGCTGGTCAGACGGCACCGCCGTGACAAAGCCGGCGAAAACCAGGTGATCGAGCTGCTCGCTGATATCCCGGACGGCTGCCAGCCATTGTGGCGGCAGGTTGCCCGACAATCGCGAGCGCAACCTGTTATAACGTTCCAGAATGCCGGCCAGCAATGTGCACAGTTCATTAAGCTGCGTGCCGAGCTGCTTGCGGCCGGCCTCGAGCAGCCGCCTGAAATGTTCCTCGGTACGAACCTGGCCATTGTCACTGGCAAGACAGGACCGTCTTACCGTTTCACTGAGGATCATCTCGGCCAATTCCTCGCAACTGCCGAGCGGGCTGTAGGCAAGACAGAGCTTTTTCTGATCCGGCAGGTTCCTGCGCAGGTATTTGAGTTCCTTGCCCAGTTCCAGCATGAACAGCCGCAGCAGGCCGGCATGCATCTGACGTTCGGCCCTGGCCGCGGTATCGAAACAGCGTATGGATACACTGTCGTCGTCATCGACCAGTGCCGGATAGGCGCGCAGACTGTATTGCGACTGTGCCATTTCAATGACCTCGGGGAGTTCGCCGAAATCCCACCGCTGCAGGTTCCGGCGTTCAATACCGGTTTGCAGGCTACCGGCAAAGCTTGTGGCCGCCTTGTCACCCAGTTCCTGCTGCAGGCTGAGGTAATCACGGCCGGAGGCCAGTGTCCGGCCATTGTCGTCGATAACCCGGAAACGCGGCTGCAGATGCGCCGGAAGATCATCCGTTCGCCATTGGCTGACGGGCACATCTACGCCGGTCAATTGCAGGAGACAGGCACTCATCGCTTGTGGTAACGGGCCGCCGGTCTGGCGAATGACATCAAGGCAGCGTTGTGCCGTTTCCGGTATCGGCACGAACTGCCGGCGCAGGCTTTTCGGCAGTGCCTTGAGCATGGCGGTGATTTTTTCTTCAAGCAGACCCGGTACCAGCCTTTCGCAGGTATCGGCGTCGATCTGGTTCAGCAATTCCAGCGGCACGGTAACGGTCACGCCATCGCTATCGGCACCCGGTTTGAAAGTGTAATCAACCGCCAGCCGGATCCCGTTTACCTCCAGTTTATCCGGGTAATACGCCGCGGTTTCCGGCCCCTGTCGCACAATCTGCCCGCGCTCGGCAAACAACAATTCCGGATCATCGCGTTCGACCTGTTTGCGCCAGCGCCCGAAGCCGGCACCATCATGAACCGTGGCCGGGATACGTTCATCGTAAAAGGCAAACAGCGCCTGTTCATCTAAAATATCCGGACGCCGGATCTTCTGTTCCTCCCGGCGTATCTCATCGATCAGTTTCTTGTTGTGATGGAAAAACGCTGCCCGGCTACGCAACTCACCCTCGACCAGGGCGTGCTGAATGAACAGTTTGCGCGCCTCTGCCGGATCGATACGGCCGTAATTGACCGGCCGTGAGGCAACGATCGGCAGGCCATACAGTGTGACCCTTTCGCGGGCATTCACGCGCTGGGCTTGCCGGTCCCATTCCGGATCAAAGGTTTCCGTTTTGATCAGGTGCGCAGCCGGTTTCAGCAGCCATTCGGGTTCAATGGCCGCTACCGTGCGGGCAAAAAGCTGCGAGGTCTCGACCAGTTCCGCCGCCATCAGCCACTTCGGCTGTTTTGCAAACTGTGATGATCCCGGAAAGATTTTCAGCTTCATGTCACGCGCACCGGTGTATTCGCCGCTACCCGTTTTCTGTGCGACGTGCCCGAGCAGGCCCGTGGCCAGCGCCGTGTGCAGGGTTTCGTAATCAGATTCAGTATTATTGCGGCGATAACCGAGTTCACGTATCTGCTGGCTCAACTGGCGGTAGATATCACGCCATTCGCGTACCCGCACATAGGCCAGAAAATTTTCCCGGCAGGCGTGGCGGAAGCGGTTTTTCGACAACTGTCCTGACTGTGTTTCCAGGAACTGCCACAGGCTCAGGAATTCAACAAAATCGGAGCGCTCGTGGCGGAACTGTGCATGCGACTTGTCCGCCTGCTCCTGGGCCTCCAGCGGCCGCTCCCGCGGGTCCTGGATACTCAGCGCACTGACAATAACCAGTGCCTCGCTGAGGCACTGCATGTCACCGGCGGCCAGCAGCATGCGGCCGAAACTGGGGTCCAGCGGCAGGCGCGCCAGTTGCCGGCCGGTATCCGTCAGCCGGTCATTGTCATCCACGGCCCCCAGTTCCAGCAGAAGGCGCCGGGCGTCGTTGATCTGGCGTTTATCCGGCGGCTCGAGAAACGGGAATTTCTCCACATCGCCCAGGCCCAGCGTTTTCATCTGCAACACCACCGCGGCGAGATTGGTGCGCAGTATTTCCGGTTCGGTGAAATCGGAGCGCTGTTCGAAATCCTCCTCGCTGTAAAGGCGGATACAGATACCGGGGGTTTCACGGCCGCAACGGCCCTTGCGCTGGTTGGCCGGCGCCTTGGCAATCCTTTCTATCGGCAGGCGCTGTATCTTGCTGCGCGGACTGTAACGGCTGATACGCGCATAACCGCTGTCGATGACGTAACGTATGCCGGGTATCGTCAGCGACGTCTCGGCAATATTGGTGGCCAGCACGATATGCCGGCGCTTGTGCGGCTGGAATATTTTGCCCTGCCCGGCGGCGCCGAGTCGCGCGTACAGGGGCAGGATGTCGGTATCGGGCAGATCCTGCTTGCGCAGGAACTTCGACAGTTCATGTATCTCGCGCTCCCCTTCCAGGAATACCAGGATATCGCCGCGATCCTGCGCCGACAGTTCCCGCACTGCACAGAGCACCGCATGTTCGAAGGCCAGATCATCATCGGCTTCCTCATCGATGGGCCGGTAGCGTACCTCGACCGGGTAACTGCGACCGGAGACCTCGATGATCGGTGCATTGCCGAAATGCTCCGAGAATCTTTCGACATCAATCGTTGCCGATGTAATGATCACCTTCAGGTCCGGGCGGCGTTTCAGAAGCTGCCTGAGATAACCGAGCATGAAATCGATATTCAGGCTGCGTTCGTGGGCCTCATCGATAATGATCGTGTCATAATCGAGCAGCTCCCGATCCGAGCGCAGTTCCGCCAGCAGAATGCCGTCAGTCATCAGCTTGATGTAGGTCGACGGGTCGGTGCGGTCCTGATGCCGGATCTTGTAACCCACGCCGCCGCCGATGGTTGTACCGAGTTCCGTCGCGATGCGGTCGGCCAGGGTCCGTGCCGCCAGGCGCCGTGGCTGAGTATGGCCGATATATCCCTGCACGCCGGCGGCCGGCGGCCAGACATAACTCGGGAAGCTGCGTGGTCTTGCCGGAACCGGTCTCGCCGCAGACGATAATCACCTGATGCTCGCGGATGGCTTCAACAATCGCATCGTGGCTGGCCGTAATCGGAAGTTCGGCAGGGAAATCCGGCCGCGGGGCCGCCTGCCGGCGCCGTTCCTGGCGCCCGGCGGCCGCCTCGACGGCCGCCGCCAGTGCCGGATATCCCCGGCAGAGGCCCGCTGCAGTTGCCCGTCCGAGCCGTTGCTGGTCTCGTACCATACAACTGCCCAGGGCCGCCTTCAGGGTCTGGTGATCATGAATCGGGGTCACAGCCTGTAATCAATCCGTGCGAACATTCGCTGGCCGTATCTGTAGACCAGTATGAACTACGCCGCGTAAATGAATGTTTGTTTTTGTAAAACCACTAGGGGCTGGTAGGATACATTAATAGGCTGACCTGAATAATAGCAATCAAGACAGCAAGATAGGACAAATAACGCGCTCCGGGGGAACGAGTGTATGGGTCTGCAGTACGAGATCGCGGGCAACCAGATAGACGGTGCCCGGGATTACCAGGAAGACGCTTTCCTGATCACACATCTGACGGATGCAGAGGGTCAGCCTACAGTCCTCGTCATTGTTGCTGACGGCATGGGCGGTCACGCCGCCGGCAATGTTGCCAGTAATATGGCCGTCCAGGCCATTAACAAATATATCTCCTCGAATTATCCCGCGGACGATATCACCGGCCTGCTCCAGGGCGGCGTGCTCAAGGCCAACGCGTCCATAGCGGAAACCATTCGCGAGACCCCGGCCCTGCAGGGTATGGGCTGTACCATGGTGGCCGCGATGATTGAACAGGACCGGCTCTGGTGGCCGCAGCGTCGGCGGACAGTCATCGATACCCGCCGGGCGACACGGACCTGACCAAGAAAAATGCCGACCACAGCTATGGCGGTTTCCTCGATCGCCTGGCGGCGGCCGGTCAGCCGATGGAGCCGGAACCCGGACTGTCGCGCAACATGCTGATGAGCGCCGTAACCGGCGACGAGATCACGGAAATCGATTGCCCTGAAGAGCCTCTCGAGCTCAAGACGGGTGACCGGCTGGGCGCTGGCGAGCAGTGACGGTCTAGATACGCTCAGCAGCGGCAAAATCATTCAGTTTGCCGAATGGTCGACAAAAGCCAAAGACTATGTCCAGGCGCTGCTGGATGCCGTCGAGGAAGCGGCCATGCCGCGCCAGGACAACACCACGACCATTGTCATCGATATCCTGGAGAAAGATGCCGCTGCCGCCGTAACGCCTACGGCCGAACCCGCGGACGAAGACGAAGAGGAAACGGAAGACACCAAGTTCGAGCGCACGGGGGAAATAGAGACCGTTGCGAGTAACACCGGCACAGAGGCAGCCGCGGCGGCAGAATCCGCAGCACCAACCCGCCCCGAGCCCGTGGTCGTCAGCTCTGCCGACCTGGAAGCCCCGAATCGCACCATGCGGAATCACGCCCGCAATCTCGCGCGGGCCGCGGTGGCGTCATCGCCATCGCGGCTATCGTCGTTATTGCTGTTTTCGTCGTCGCCTATTTCCTGCTGCGGCCGGCAACCGAGGCTCCTGTGCCCGCCGGAAACCACTGTCGACGAAGCGCCGGCTATCGCGGCGGACGACATCCCCGAACCGGAAGCCGAACCCGAGGCACCACCGGCACAGGAGCCCGCCACCACTGCGGAAGCACCGGTCACCGAACCCGCGACCCCAATAGAAGTGGAAACCTTTACCGACAGCCTGAAAAGCGGTAGCCCAGGGCCCTGTCATGGCCAGAATACCCGCCGGCTCCTTCAAGATGGGCAGCAATCGCTTCACTGAGGAACGCCCTGAACACACGGTCGAGGCCCAACCCTTTGCCATCAGCCAGTATGAAATCACCATAGCCGAGTACAAGCGGTTTGCACGGGCGACGGGTCATCCGCTGCCGCAGTCACCGGGCCCGGGGGAGCCTGATTACCCGGTCGTCAATATCAGCTGGCCGCAGGCCGGTAAAATACACCGAGTGGCTGTCGCAGCAGACCGGTTATCAATACCGCCTGCCAAGCGAGGCGGAGTGGGAATACGCGGCCTCAGCTGGCCGTGATACGGATTACTGGTGGGGTGTCACCATGGAGCCGAACCGGGCCCATTGTTTCGGCTGCAGCGATGGCCCACCACCGCGGGCACCGACCAGGGTCGGCAGTTTCCCCGCCAATCCATTTGGCCTGCACGATACCGAGGGCAATGTCGCGGAATGGGTGCAGGACTGCTGGCACAACAATTACGACGGCGCACCGGCATCAGCGGCTGCCTGGATTGAGGGTGGCGACTGCAGTCGGCGCGTGGTACGCGGCGGTTCCTACAACAGCCCGCCGACATCACTGCGCAATGCCAGGCGCGACAAGTTCAAGGCCGATGCCGAATACGACAACATCGGTTTCCGGGTGGTGCGGGAAATTGATTCAGTTGACTGGTTTATTGGTTAAGTGGGGTCAACGTTCCCTGCCCCGTCTGTAATAGTGCTCGATTGGTATGTCATTACCAATTAACCGATTAACTAATTAACCAATCAACTACTCGTTGTCGCTATGCCCCAGGTCCCGCCCCGGATCGATCCGGTCCCTCACCAGTTGCTTGAGTTCCTTCGACTCCGGGAAACGGCCTGCCTGCCGGCGCGAGAACAGCAGCTTCCCGTCGAGACGCACCTCGAAAATACCACCCGTTCCGGGTTTCAGGGCCACTTCATTCAGATCGGAACCAAAGGTACTTAACAACTCCTGAGCCATCCAGGCGGCACGCAGAAGGAAATTGCATTGTGCACAGAATGTGATTTCTAGCCGTGGAGCAGGCATTTTCTGCAACCTCTTCTTCTGTATGGGTCATACTTACTGAACACGTCTGTATGAGGTGAACCATGCAGTTAATACACAAACCCCTGATACTGGCCCTGGCCTTGCTGCCGTTGACAATGTTCAGTGAAAGCGCGCCGGCTGGCGGACTGAAACTATTCATCAACAGCGGACATTACAGCGGCCACAGCTATCATCACGGCTACCGGATACGGCCCGGTTTTGCCCTGAGCTACGGCACGGGCGGCCACTATTACGGCCGCAGCCACTACTCACGGCCCTACTCCTATCATGGCAAACGCAGTTATTCGCGCCCATACAAGCACAATTCCAGGCGCCATCACTATACACCACGGCATAATTACAGTTACAAGTACGGTTATCGCCATGGTTATCGCGATGGCAGCCGCAGTCGCCATCACGGGCACAAGCGCAAGCACTGCATAGGCAGGTGCTAGTCAGGCGTTATCCACCTGTTCGGCGTGATCGATAACCGGCCGCAGGTAAATCAGCAGGAACAGGCCCGGCAGCGCCAGCAGGAACGTCAGGTAGAAAAACGGTGCCCAGCCGAGCACATGGACGAGTTCACCAGCGGGGGGGCCGACAATAACCCGCCCTACTGCCGCCAGTGCCGACAGTAATGCAAACTGTGTTGCGGTATAGCGCTGGTTACACAAGGTCATCAGCAGTGCCACAAACGCGGCCGTACCCATGCCGCCGGCAAGATTCTCCAGGCCGACGGCAGTCGCCATGCCCCAGTAACTTTTTCCAATAACAGCGAGCCAGGCAAACACGAGATTTGTCACCGCCTGCAGTACCCCGAACACTAACAATGCCCGGTACAGTTTGAGCCTGACCATCAACAGGCCGCCGAACAGCGCCCCAAACAGCGTCGCTGCCAGCCCGAAGCCCTTGCCGACCAGGCCGACATCCGTGATCGTGAAATCCAGTCCCTGGATCAGGAAAGCCGTGGTCAGTGTCCCGGCAAAGGCATCACCGAACTTGTAGAGCACGATGAATACCAGCAGGACAACAGCGGCCCGACGCTGAAGAAAATCATGGAATGGTGCAATCACCGCCTCACGCAGCGTACGTGGAGGTTCCACATGCTGTGCCGGCAACGGTCCAATCAAGGTAGCGAATATTCCGATAAACAACAGGGCCGCAATCGACCAGTATGTCAGCTGCCAGCCGATCTGATCGGCCAGTATCATGGCACCCGCGCCGGCACACAGCAGTGCTATGCGGTAACCACCGACAGCCAGGGCGGCACCCAGGCCACGCTCCCGGGTCTTCAGGATATCAGTACGATATGCATCCACGGCGATGTCCTGCGATGCCGACACGAAGGCAAGACAGAATGCGAGCAGCATGACCAGGTTCAACTGCTCATGCGGCGACAGGCTGCCGACAAGCACGATCAGCACCACAAGCAGCAACTGGGTAATCAACAGCCAGCCGCGGCGGCGACCGAATCGCGGTGGCACGAAGCGGTCCATGAACGGCGACCAGAGAAATTTCAGCGCATACGGCAGTCCCACCAGCGAGAAATAGCCGATCGATCGGATATCGATATCGACATCCGCCAGCCAGGCCTGCAGGGTGGCGCCAGAGAGGGCCAGCGGCAGCCCCGATGAAAAACCGAGCAATAGCGTCACAAAAAGGCGACGGTTAGCAAGGGCCTGCAGATCCGAACGGCTTATCCTGAATATGTAGTTCATGGTCTATAGTTCATGACTAACAGAAAGCGCCTGATTCCCGGGCCACACACTCGCCTTATCGGCAAACCATTAACTATATGCTATCGGCTATTGGCTGTCCCCGCATCAACATGTGAGCAGGGCGTTTGTTTAACGCAGCCAGTCTGATTAAGATTCCGCTATGGCCGAAGAAATAGAGCGCAAGTTTCTCGTCATTGATGATCGTTGGCGTGATCACGTTGAACAGTCCATCCATCAGATCCAGGGATATCTGGGCAGCACGGAATCCTGTTCAATCCGTGTACGCATTGCCGGCGATAAGGCCAGCCTGAACATTAAATCGGCGACACTGGGGATTACACGACGGGAATACGATTATCCGATCCTGCTGGACGAGGCCCGGGAGATACTGGATGAGCTGTGTGTAAAACCCCTCATCGAAAAGACCCGTCATATCGTGCGGGTCGGCAGGCATAAATGGGAAATCGATGAATTCGCCGGTGATAACAGCGGCCTGATCGTCGCCGAGATTGAACTTGCCTCGGCCGACGAGGCGTTCAGAAAACCGACATGGGCCGGCGACGAGGTCTCCGACGACCCGCGCTATTACAACGTCTGCCTGGTCGAGCACCCCTACAAGGACTGGGAGGATGGTTAATTGGTTGATTAGTTAACTGGTTAATTAGTGTAAGGCTCATGACATCAGAATTAACACCCTCTCCCGCTGGGAGAGGGTCGGGCAAGGGCCGTTCAATGATGCCTCATTCCCGGCTTACTACATGCCGGGACAGGCTCTGTCCTTCTCCCAGAGGGAGAAGGAACTTTTTTCCTACCCCGATCCGACCGATCAACCAATCAACCAATCAACCAATCAACCAATCAACCAATCAACCAATCAACCAATCAACCAATCAACCAATCAACCAATCAACCAATCAGATCGCTTGGCATGGCGCAGTTGCTCGGCCGTCATATGATGCTTGGGATGCACCGGCCGCATCAGTGCATTGCTGATCAGGGCTATCAAAAGCAGGGCCGCCATCAGGTACATGGTGTTGTTATAGAGACTGTTGGTCGGATCCGGCGTGCCGGGCGGTGCGATCTCCATTAGTTTCGATACCGTCACGGTCTTCTGTTCCACCAGCACCTGCAGCTGATCGATGCCGGCACCGAATTTCTCCCGGAAGGCAGCCGGGTCGGCCTTCGATCGCCAAATCGCTGGATGGCGTTCTGTATAGCGTTCTCCCTGAGGGCAGTGATGGCCCACGGCCCGCAGTACGCCGGCCGTACTCCAGGCCGTCAACAGCCGGCCGTGGATGCCGCCCACATGCTTGGTGCCGAACACATCGGCAAGATAGGCCGGAATGGTTGCAAAGCCGCCACCGTACATGGTGAAAATGATCATGGTCGCGGCATAGAAATAAACCAGCCAGACTACGCTTGGATTGGCACTGACCTGCTGCGCGGTAATCGGAATCGAACAGTAAAGAATGATACCCAGCACGAAAAAAATGTAGTACGTATTCTTGCGGCCTATGTAATCGGAAGCACTGGCCCAGAAAAAACGGCCGAGCATATTGAATACACTGATCATCACCACGTAGGTGGCGGCAAATGCCCCGTCGACAATGTTCGGCAATGTACTGCCGAAGATTTCCGACATCATGGTTTTGGCCACGCCCAGCACACCGATGCCGGCTGTCACGTTGAAACACAGCATGATCCAGAGCTGGTAGAACTGCGGCGTTTTCAGCGCCTCATCAATATGCACATGATTGCTGGTCCTCATGCGCTTGGTGTTGTCTTCCTCGCTGGGTGGCGTCCAGCCCTCGGGCTTCCAGTCTTCTGCGGGAATGCGGTAGGAAAATGCGGCAATCATCATGATGGCGAAATAAATGAGGCCAATCGTGATGAATGTCTGTGCCACGCCGACTGTGCCGGTACTGACTACATAAACCCCCTCGGGGCCAGGCACGATCATATTGCCAACATCATTGGCACCAATAACGACGACTTCCTTTAGTTGTCCCGCTACCTCGGCAAAGCGCTGACCGCCGCGGGTAATCAAATCGACATCACCGACAGAACCGAGATACTCCGGCGCCTTGTAAAAAAGCTTGATGAAATATTCCTTCATCGGGGCGCCAATCATGGCACCACCACCAAAACCCATGATGGCCATACCGGTCGCCATACCGCGTCGGTCGGGGAACCAGCGAATCAGGGTACTGACCGGTGACACATAGCCAAGGCCGAGTCCGACACCGCCGATAACGCCATAACCCAGGTAAAGCAACCACAGTTGATGAGTAATGATCCCGAGTCCACCAACGATATAACCGCCACCCCAACAGGCAGCCGCGACGACACCCACCATGCGCGGGCCAACGCGTTCCAGCCAATGACCGGCGACGGCCGCCGACAGACCCAGAAAGACAATCGCAACCGTGAAAATCCAGACGACCTGCTGCAGATCCCAGTCGCCCGCCGCCGGTGTCACAACGCCCAGTTTGCGGATCAGGGCCGGATTATAAATACTCCAGGCATAGACCGAACCGATACAAAGATGAATCCCGATTGAAGCCGGTGGTACCAGCCAGCGGTTAAAGCCGGGTTTGGCGACAATACGTTCTTTCGATATCAGACCCGCCATAGTACTCCCCTGTCCAGGTTGTCTTCTGATTATTCAATTCTTGTTCGAGTCAGCCGATAACAGCAGAAGCTGATGGCGCCGGCGGTACCAGTGTGACAAAACATGGAATAAGCGGCCGCCGGTATATGGCAAAACGCATCTGAGAATGTCGAAAGCCTCGCGTCAAGTCAAGTGAACGCCGACACTGGTAGATTATGTCTCATTAAGGGGCATGCGGCCGAACTTGCGGACGATGTAATGCAGCGCAGAACGGTTTTGACCGGCTGTAACTGCCTGCGTAAAATACAAATTCAGCGGGAACACCGGAATTTTGTCATAATCAGGGTACCTCATGGCAGGCACGACACCCAAGTCGCTGAAACGCTGGTCGATCGCTTCGGCCGGACGGTGAATTACGTGCGCATCTCGGTCACCGACCGCTGTGACTTCCGCTGTGTTTACTGCATGGACGAGGAGATGCAGTTCGTGCCGCGGGACACAACTGCTGACGCTGGAGGAGCTGGCAACCGTTGCCCGCGCCTTTACCGAGCTGGGTGTCAGCAAGATCCGCATCACCGGCGGCGAGCCTCTTGTGCGCCGCAATATCACGGAGTTGCTGGATCAGATCGGCGCCCTGCCGGGCCTGGGCGAACTGGTCATGACCACCAACGGTTCACAGCTGCCGCGCTACGCCGGTGCGCTCAGCGGCGGCAGGCGTGAAACGGCTCAATATCAGTCTCGACTCCCTGGAGCCGGAGCGTTTCCGCCGTCTGACCCGCGTCGGCGAGCTGGACAAGGTCATGGCCGGCATCGATGCGGCCCGCGCCGCCGGTTTCGAACGCACCAAGCTCAACGCCGTCATCCTCAAGAACCGTAACCATGACGAGGTTACCGACCTGGTGCGATTCGCCGCCGATCGCGGCATGGACATCAGTTTTATCGAGGAAATGCCGCTGGGCACGATCGGCGAGCATGACCGGGCCGAGGCTTATTACTCCAGCGACCAGATCCGCGCCGACCTGGAACAGACCTTTACCCTGCTGCCGACAACCGAGACCACCGGCGGTCCGTCGCGCTATTTCCAGCTGGCCGAAACCGGCACCCGCGTCGGTTTCATTTCGCCGCACAGCCACAATTTCTGCGATACCTGCAACCGCGTACGCCTGACCTGCGAGGGCCGTCTGCTGCTGTGCCTGGGTCAGGAGCATTCAGTGGACCTGCGCCGTGTCCTGCGTGCCAATCCCGGCGATCTCGAACCGGTCAAACAGGCTATCCGCGACAGCATGGCCATCAAGCCCCGAGGGGCCATGACTTCAACCTCGAGGCCAAGCCCGTTATTTTCCGGCACATGAACACCACCGGCGGCTGACATGACCGCTTCCTACCGCCCGGAAATGAGTCAGGCCGGGCTGATGCCGACCCAGCCCGTCATCGCCCATGACGAGTACGGCGAGCCGCGCGAACTGCATATCGCCGACGAACGGCCACTGACCATTTACGTCGATCGCCACGAAATCGTTACCCTCATGACCCTGGGCCGCGAACCCGAGCTGATGGTGCTTGGCTACCTGAAAAACCAGGGCCTTATCAAGGACCTGGAGGAGATAGTTTCCATTCAGGTTGACTGGGATGTCGGCGCCGCGGCGGTGGTCACCCGTTCAGGGACGGGTGACTGGGAGGAAAAACTCGGCAGGCGTACTGTCACTACCGGCTGCGGCCAGGGCACGGTCTTCGGTGACATCATGGAGCAGCTGTACGACATCACGATCGAGCCCGTGGGGCTGAAACAGTCGACGATTTACGGCTTGCTGAAGAAACCTCGAACGACTACAACGAGGTCTACCGTTCCGCCGGCGCCGTGCACGGCTGCGCCCTGTGCCGGGACACGACAATACTGTGTTTTGTCGAGGATGTCGGCCGCCATAACGCCGTGGACGCGATCGCCGGGCGCATGTGGATCGAGGGTATCGACGGCCATGACAAACTGTTCTACACCACCGGCCGCCTGACCTCGGAAATGGTCATCAAGGTGGCGCAGATGGGGATTCCCGTGCTGCTGTCACGTTCCGGCATTACGGCGATGGGCCTGACACTGGCCCGGGATCTCGGTGTCACCATGTTGTCGCGTGCCAAGGGCAAGCATTTCCTTATATACAATGGCCGGGAACACATCGAACTCGACGCCGATCTGCCGAGCAAAGCCGGCGAGCGCCCGCCCAAGCGCCTGCAGGTCAGCCAGTGACGGCCACCGCGGCAATCCTATTCCAGCGGAATCTCACCCTCGATTGTATGGTCCAGATCCAGCCCGTCTATGTGGACCTTTACCCGGGCCTTGAGCGTTTCAGTGCCCTGCAGTTCACCGGACTCGATGGCTTCATCGACGGCTTTCTCGATCTCGCGCTGGGCCGTGACACCGACCTTCTTCAGTAGCTTACGCACGCCCATGTTAAAGGTTTCTTCGTTCATCATTGCCTCCGTGTATGGATAATACTACCCATTATGACCATTAACCACTGCTAGAATTTTAATTATAGAATATCTTATATCCTATTTATTATTAATGAATAAAACTGAAAAAACTCGAGTGACGGGCCTGGTTCTTGCGGGCGGCCAGGCGCGGCGCATGGGCGGCATCGACAAGGGACTGACAGAGTTGGCCGGACGGCCATTGATCGAATGGGTGCTGGAGGTTCTGTCACCGCAGACACAGACGGTCATTATCAATGCCAACCGCAGTCAGGCCACCTATGCCGAATATGGCTGCAGGGTCATTGCTGATCGGACCACGGGATTCTGCGGCCCGCTGGCCGGCATTGCCGCCGGACTGGCGGCCAGCAACACGGATTATCTGGTCACCTGTCCCTGTGACTCGCCGCTGCTTCCCGCAAATCTGGTCACGCGCCTGTACCAGGGTTTGCAAAAAGACCGTACCGAGCTCGCCGTTGCCCACAACGGTGAACGCCTCCAGCCTGTTTTTGCCCTGCTGTCACGCGAGCTGACGGATTCGCTGGAGGCCTACCTGGAGACAGGCGGGCGTAAAATCGACCGCTGGTATGAACAGCACCCGATGAGTGTGGTGGATTTCAGTGACTGCCCCGAAGCCTTCATGAACATCAATACCCCGGACGATATGGCGGCGCTGGCCACAAAGCTCTCCCGCCAGGACAGTGAAGCATGGAGTCTCCATGCCGCGGTACCCGTCCTCGGTTTCGCCGCCTGTAGCGGCACCGGCAAGACCACCCTGCTGGTCAAACTGCTGCCGCTGCTCAAGGCACGCGGACTGCGGGTCGGCATGATCAAGCACGCGCACCACAATTTCGAAATTGATTACCCCGGCAAGGACAGTTACGAACTCCGCCATGCCGGCGCCTGCCAGGTGCTTGTCGGCTCACCCCGGCGCTGGGCAATTATCACCGAGACACCGGCAGGTCATGAACCGGACCTGCAGGCATGCCTGGATCGTCTGGATCAGGATTCACTCGATCTGGTACTGGTGGAAGGCTTCAAGCCCGGCGATATCCCGAAGATCGAGCTGTACCGTCCGGCGCTTGGCAAACCGCTTCTATACGATCATGATAAAAGTATCATTGCCGTTGCCCACAATGCACCGCGACAACTGGCGATCGCGTGCACGCAGCTGGATCTGGATAAACCGGAACAGATAGCCGCGTTTATTGTTGACCGCTATATTCGGGCTGCTGACAATAGGGCCGGCACTGCGCAGGAATAACTTCTGACGATCTTTATCAAATTATGCCGAAACCCGTGATTACACCTGAGGCAAGCTGTCAGGATGATTATGACGGCAGTTCGCTGTCGGTACATGAAGCACAGCAGCGCATCATCGATGCCGTTCGCATCGTCAGGGGGCGTGAAAAAGTCGCCCTGCGCTCGGCACTCGGCAGAATACTGGCTGAAGACGTGCTCTCACCCGTCGATGTCCCCCAGGGCACGAATTCCGCCATGGACGGCTATGCCATTGCCGGTAATGACCTGCCGGCGGAAGGGGCCCGCGAACTCCGCATCGCCGGCACGTCCTGGGCCGGCCGGCCGTATAGCGGTGTTGTCCGCCATGGTGAATGCGTGCGGATTTTTACCGGCGCCATCATGCCCGCGGGTACCGATACAGTGGTCATGCAGGAACGCACACAGCGCAATGGCGACACGCTGATTATTGATAATGCGACACGCCCGGGCGATAACGTCCGCACTGCGGGCGAAGATATTCAACGCGGCTCCACAGTCCTCAACGCCGGCACGCGCCTGCAGCCCGCCGATCTGGGCCTGCTCTCCTCTCGGCATGGCGGAGATTCGGTGTCAATCGTCGCCTGCGAGTGGCCTTTTTCTCGACCGGCGATGAACTGCGTTCCCTGGGAGAATCACTGGAGCCGGGCATGATTTATGACAGCAACCGCTATACCCTTCACGGCATGCTCAGCCGGCTTGGCTGCGAACTGATCGACATGGGTGTTGTCGCGGACACGCCGGAGGCTACCCATGAGGCATTCAATGCCGCAGCGGACTGCGCCGATGTGCTGATTACATCAGGTGGCGTGTCGGTCGGTGAAGCCGATTACGTCAAGAGCACCCTCGAGGAACTGGGCCAGGTCGGCTTCTGGAAAGTCGCGATGAAGCCCGGCCGGCCACTGGCTTTCGGCAGTATCGGTGATGCTGTTTTCTTCGGCCTGCCGGGCAACCCGGTGTCAGTCATGGTCACCTTTTACCAGTTCGTGCAGCCGGCACTGCGGCGAATGATGGGTGAAAATATTACCCGGCCGATCACGGTGCGTGCGGTCTGTCAGTCGAGACTGAAGAAACGGCCCGGCCGGTTTGAATTCCAGCGCGGTGTACTGTCACAGGATGAAAACGGGCAACTTGCAGTACAGAAGACCGGTGCCCAGGGCTCGGGCATCCTGACTTCCATGTCACATGCCAACTGTTTTATCCTGCTGCCGGTGGAAGCCACAACCGTTGAGCCCGGTGACAGCGTCGATGTCCAGCCGTTTTATGGCCTGATCTAGGGCCTCATCAGGGATGAGATGACCGACAATCAAGGCAATACCGGCAGGATAAAACAACTATCCCGTGTCTGGTTTGCCGCATTATTACTGGCACTGCCCATCACCCTGCTCTGGGCCATTCTGTATCCATTGCACCCCCAGCCTGACTACCGGGATATTGCCGTGGAGATGCTTTATGCCCTGGTTGTCCTGGTTGTCTATTCGATGGTCTCGGGACTGGGCATAAGATTATTACAGCTGGGCGGCGGACTGTTTCTGCTGGGCATATACATGGATGCGCTGGATGACATTTTTTACGCGCCAGCCTATGTGGATATCTTCATCTGCCAGGGCCTGCAACTGGTAGGGGTTGCCATTTTTGCCTGGTCAACGTATTACAATCACTCGCAGCTGACCCGCAAGGTAGCCTGGCTGCGGGAGGACCTGGCACAGATGAAATTCCGTGCCACCCACGACCCGCTCACCAGCTTACCCAACCGATTGCTGCTCCAGGACCGCTTGCTGCAGGCCCTGGCCGGTGCCCAGCGGCGAAAGCAGCAATTGGCCCTGCTGTATATCGACCTCGATAACATGAAGGAGGTCAACGATAACTTCGGCCATGCTACAGGCGATCACCTGTTAAATGAGATTGCCCAGAGACTTCGATCCTCGATCCGGGAGAGCGACACTATCGCCCGGCTGGGCGGCGACGAGTTTATCGTTATTCAAACCGATATCAGCGCGCCCGAGGATGCCCTGAAACTGGCCACCAAACTGTTGGAGGAAATAGACAGGCCGCTGGAAGGTAATGCCGGAACAATCCAGCCGGGGGCCAGCGCCGGCATCAGCCTCTACCCCGTTCATGCCGAGAACGGTGACGATCTCCTGGCCAAGGCGGATACGGCGATGTACCGGGCAAAGAAACTAACCCGGAAACCGCGGCTGATGCTATATGAAGACGTGAAACGTGAAATGTGAATCGTATCTGTAGGAGCGCAGCTTGCTGCGCGAATTGGAGGATGGTTGTTCGCCCGGTAAACCGGACTCCTACAGGGAACTTTTTAATATCCCCGATCTAATATTCACGATTCACGCTATATCTCAATCTGCATGCCGTCGTAGGACACTTCCCAGCCGGCCTGTTCAACGGCGCGGCGTTCCTCACTGTCATCCAGCAGGATCGGGTTGGTCGTGTTGATATGTATGAAAATCTTGCGTTTCACATCCAGATCGCGGAAAGCCGCAATGGTGCCGTCCTCGTCCGAAACACTCATATGCCCCATGCGCTTGGCGGTCTTGGTGCCAACACCGCCGCGTATCATTTCATCATCGGTCCACAGGGTACCGTCAAAGAATACCAGCGGTGCACCGCGCAGGCGTTCGGTCAGTTGCGGCGTCATTTCGGCACAACCGGGGATATAGAAAAAACACGTCCTGCCATTACTATCCTTCACTTCAAGCGCTACCGTATCCTCCTCCACCGAACCGAAATTATCCCCCTTGCTTTCATCTTCCAGCCACAGGGCCACTTTGCCCGGAACGGCAAACGGTATCACCGTGATGCCTGACGGGCTGCCATCCACCTTTTGCAGTTCCTTCGGCTCATCAAGTCTCATGGCCTCGCGACTGACAAACTCGGGATTGAGCACATTGAAAATCGAATTGGCGTTCAGCACATCCAGCACCCGCTGCGTAGCATAGATGCGCAATGGCTGGGACTCGCGCAGACTCAACAGGCCGGCAACATGGTCGACATCGGCATTGGTCAGTACTGCGCCCTGAATCGGACTGTGACGTAAATCCTTTTTCGGATGCAGTATGGGGTTGTCATTGATCTGCTTGCGCAGGTCCGGGGAGGCATTGAAGAGAAACCAGTCTTCGCCATCGGCACTGACCGCGATCGAGGACTGGGTGCGCTGTCTGGCCGCCGGATCGTCACTGCGCGCCCGGCGGCTGTTGGGATGGTTGCAGTTCCACTGCGGGAAACCGCCGCCGGCGGCGGCGCCCATGACGCATATTTTCATGATACCGTCTCTCCTGTTACTTAATTATCGGATTTCTGTTTCCCGGTCTGGCTGAACCCCGGCGTGTTTTTCTCCACCCAGCGTTCGCCCTGCTCCAGCTGTTCCTTCTTCCAGAACGGCGCCCTGGACTTCAGATCCTCCATCATGAAGCGGCAGGCCTCGAAGGCATCGGCACGGTGTGCCGCCCAGGCCGCCACCAGCACGATGGCCTCGCCGAGCTGTATATCGCCGACCCGGTGCACGATCAGCACATCCAGCAAATCCCAGCGCTTGCCGGCCTCTGCGGCGATGGCCTGCAAATGCCGGTCGGTCATACCAGGATAATATTCAAGATACATGCCAGTCACGCGCTCACCTTCATTGTTATCACGCATATAACCGACAAAACTGGCTTCCGCGCCACAACGTCCTTCACTTCCGTGGGCAGCCTGGTAATCCCCAAGGCGTTTATGGGGGTCGAAAGCGGACTTGAGAATCTCGACTGTCATGTTCAGCCACCGGTCACCGGCGGGAAAAAGGCCACTTCGTCACCATCGTTGATCCCGGTCTCGGGACGTGCATATTCCATGTTCACTGCCGCCAGTACATGGCCCATTGGTTCATTACCTGCAACCTGCTGCCAGATATCAACCACCGTCATGCCGCTGACATATTCGATTTGCGCTTCCCCACGGCCCAGCTCGTCACGCAGGCTGGCGAAAAATTTCACATGAACAGACATTGTTTCAGGCTGCTTTCACAAGTATGTTGGAGTCTTATCAGCTTCAATTTATTATATTAACATCAATCGACCGGGCTTATTCAGGGGCGAGACGGCAACAGCTGCGAACCGTAATGTCCAGTGAATCCAGAAATTTGACCCATATCAATGCCGACGGCGAGGCACACATGGTGGATGTCGGCGACAAGCCGCTCAGCCACCGGGTTGCCGTGGCGTCGGGGCGAATCGACATGCAGGCGGAAACGCTTGCCATGATCGCGAAAGGCGAACATGCCAAGGGCGACGTTCTCGCGGTTGCCCGGATCGCCGGCATCATGGCGGCAAAAAAAACGGCAGAACTCGTGCCACTCTGCCACCCCCTGGCTCTTACCCACATCAGCGTCGAATTGACACCCGATCAAGAGGCCTCGTGCGTACATTGCCGGGCCCGGGCCGAGACGCGTGATCAGACCGGCGTTGAAATGGAGGCCCTCACCGCCGTTCAGATCGCCCTGCTGACAATATACGACATGTGCAAGGCGGTCGACCGCGGCATGCAGATCCAGGCAGTGCGTTTGCTGGAAAAATCAGGCGGACGCTCGGGTCACTGGCAATCTGAAAATCAGTAGGAGCGCAGCTTGCTGCGTGAATGATTGGCCCGGACAAGCCGGGCTCCTACCGGTGCGGCGAGCGCTACATCAGCCCATGCAGGAGCCGATTATATCGGCGATGCAATAGCTGAAAGAATCGCGGATTGTAATCCGCTCCCACAGCAGCATGAATTCGCCCGGAATCGCGTCCGTCTGCAGTTCCCTCAATCGTACTTGATATACTTGAAGCGCGGATCGTCCGGCGTGCCTTCCAGTGCACTGTCTTCGTCGGTCCACGGCTGCCACATCACCGTTTCCTCGATTTTCTTTGCCAGCTCAAAGTCCTTGTCGGTTACGCCCTTGGCGGCGTGATTGACAAGCTTGACAATGACGAAGGCATAGGAGGCCGTCAGATCCGGATGATGGAATGCCACTTCAGACAGATGCCCGACGGCATTGATCACCATCAGAGTGCCCTTCCAGCCACTGGTCTTGTATTTACGCCGGATCCAGCCATCCTCGTAATACCATTTCGGCAGTTCTTCTTTCAGCCGTGCCTCGATTTCCTCCTCGCTGTAGGTTTCATCCTTTTGCTGTTTACGCCATTGAGCCATGATCGTTACCTCCTGAATCTGCTTCATATGCCTTCATGAGGCATGGGCACGCGTTATACCGCGTGATTTGATTAACAACCGTACCGATTCGACCGCTGCACCATCAAGCCCGGCGGTACGCTCGCTGTGTCGGCACAGGGCGCCGCGGAAGCCCAGATAATCCGGTTCCAGCTCCAGCAGCGGCGGGATATCCGAACGCCGCAGCGAACCGGCCAGCCCGCAAACCAGCCCGTGCCGCCGGGCTGACTCCAGAAAATCCGCAAGTTCAGCATCGGCCAGCCTGTCGCGCAGGCTGCCGCCGGCCTTGTCCGCCGTATCCAGCATGACACCGTGGACCCCGGCTGCCGCCAGCGCCGGCAGGTAGGCGGATTGCATACCGTATTCGGCAAATAATACCACCACCAGCCGGATGTCCCGCCCGGCGGCTTCCTGCAGCACGGGCAGCATGTTGCTGTCAAAAGATGTGGCGAACCAGCCGATCTTGACGATATCCACCCCGGTGGCGGCCGTCACCCGGATCGCCTCGCTGACGACCGGCGGCTGCAGCGGCACATCGCCGATTGTGGCGCTGATTAGCCGGTGCGGATACCGGGTCCGCTGTTGCATGACAATCCGTGCAATCTGTGTGATATCCACCGCGCCGAGGGCACCGGCAGCGGGATCCTTGAGGTCAACAATATCGGCACCGTGACGACCGACGAGATCGGCCTCCTCCGGCGTCGATACACTGGCCAGGAAACGGGTATTGAACGGGATCATGACCACGGCCCCGTGGTGGCCTGTTCGGAGTGCCCGTGGATACGCTCCATCAGCCAGCCCCAGGCCTGCAGTTCACGCTGACCGGCGGTCTTGTCGATCGCGATCTGCAGGTATTCAAGTTCCGCGGTGATTTTCTCGCGCGGCAGCCGATCGATACGGCTGACCAGGATAGCCGCCTCCAGTACCGCCGCCTGGGCACGGTTAAAGCCGCGGAATGGCGCGTGGACGGCTTCATGCTGCAGCCGGCAGTAGAATTTCGGCCGCTGTTCGTCATCCTCGACCCGTTCGACGGTCAACTCCAGGTGCGACAGTGCCGCCTCGAGGTATTGCCCGCGCACTTTCACTGCCGGCAGCAACGGCCAGTCGTAGCGGCCGGTAAGACAGCCGGCGAAAACCCGCACATCATCGGTGAGATTCACCACTGCCTCGCCACTGTGTTCCAGATTGTTCAGCGTGGTTGACGGCTTGAACGGGGCGATGAGATACAGGCCGTCGACACGCCGCAGACCCATCGGCGCGATCTGGATACCACCTTCAACATTGACCGTGGTGACTATGGTTTCGTAAATCATTTATTCGTATCTCGTTACTCGTGAAACGTGAAACGTGAAACGTGAAACGTGAAACGAAAATTGGAAGGACCGGGAACTTTTCAGTTCCCTCTATCCAAATTTATTCACCCTATTCACCTATTCACTATTCACTATTCACTATTCACTATTCACTATTCACTTTTTCTCTTGTTCTCCCGGCCGGCCTTGAGCGTACTGCCGGCCTCCTTGAATTCCTGCCGTGCCTCGGGTGTCAGCGCGTGTGCGGCACCGGCCGCATCCGGGTCAGCCAGGGACGGCGGCACCGCCGCGCCCCAGCCCAGCTCCTCATCCTGTTCGTAACGTTTGCCGAGCTGCCAGGCGATCTGGGCGCGGGCCAGCTCGACACCCATGTAAAAGGCATGGGGTGCATCGTCCGCCAGCAAGGCGAGATTGGGGAACAGTTCAAACGGCTCGCGGCCGAATGTCATGCCATCACGATTGAAGACATGAATACCGTCGCGGCTGATTTGCACCCGATAGCTGGGATCGCGTATGGCGCTGGCCAGTTCCTCGATTTCCGCCACCGTATAGGGAAACGGCTTGCGCGCATGCGTGGCCAGCAGATCCTCACTGTAACCTTTCGGCAGGCTGCTGTCTTCACGCGCAGCATACATGATGCGCCGGGCACGATCCCCTTCGCGGACCGCCGAACAGGCATGCGGACTGACCTCGGTCGCGAGCACATTGGTAATACCCAGTTCCGAAATAATCCCGAACAGTATGGCATTAATGCCGGTGGTATCCGCCTCGGTCAATTCGGTGAGATTGCCGATACCCATCATGATAGGTAAATCCGGACATTGCTGGCGCAGTTCGCGGTAACGCACAAGGGCATCGGTAAAACCGAAATGTATCGGGTCGACAATACTGTCGGCTATGCAGTCACGGCCTTTGGCGGAGAGCTGTTCGACTGCCTCATACAGCGACGCCATATCGCCGGGATTTTCGGGAATCACGATCGGCGTAGCGGGTACTTCGTCTGCCACCCACAGCGTGCTCTTGTTCAGGCTCAGCAGATAATCGGCCCCGGCCCGCCCGCCACGGATCAGTTCATCCGTCTCCAGCGAATCGACACTGACGCGGAAACCGGCCCCGACCAGCGTCCTGACGCTGTCCTCCAGGTGCGGGAAATCAAGGCCCGGCAGACAGCCGATATCAATGACATCGGCACCATCGGCACGATAACGCCGGGCCTGGCTGATGATCTCTTCGACCGACATGCGCGGTGCATCGACAATCTCGGCGAAAATCCGCACCTCGTAACCGCTGAGATCGGGCACGAAGGCCGCCTGACCGAAAAAGGCCGGCAAATCCTTCAGGTCTTTCGGCCCGCGCTGGACTTCGGTAGCGAGCGTGTGGCCCAGCGCATCCATATCACCCTGACACAGGCCGGGAACGACGATACGATGTACACCCTCCAGTGCCGACAGGCGCCGCTCCAGCATCTTGACGGTCATCAGGGCAGCGACACTGACACCGACGTTGCGGACCTCGTAGCTGAAATCCGGCTGCATGGATTCAAGCACGCGGTGCAGGCTTTTTTCCGCCAGCTTGCCCGTCAGAAAGAGTATGTGTTCAGCCATGCGCAGCGGGATGTCCCGGTTGATGGAGTCAGGTAACAGGCGGGCATTATATCGGCTGAGAGCAGACGCCGGGGCCCGGCCTCAGCCGCAATGGTTGCCTGCAACCAGACAGGGTGGTCATTCTTAACCAATTCAGCGCCTGCTATGGTTCCCGGCTACGGTCCAAGCCGGACTGTTATTTTACCGACTGAATAACGTTCTGATTTAATTAAGATTTTAGCAGAATCCGGAAGACCGGGCCAGGGAACCGAAAACTGGCACGGTTCTGGCAACTAGTAGGGGTGTGCCAGGCAGTGCCTGTTAGGTGGCTGCGGCACGGCAGGGGGAGTCAGCAATGACCCTCCTCCTTATCAACAAACTTAAATTTGGAGACATGACATGAAGTGGGAAACTCCTGCATATAACGACATTCGCTTCGGTTTCGAAGTGACCATGTACATCAACAACAAGTAAGTTGTTATGTATGAACCGGGAGCGGTTTGCCGCTCCCGGTTATTTTACAGGCAGAATCAACTATATTTGAGTGAAGCGTACCATCCACGCAGCGTATCAGACCGGCAAAGAACAGCGACAGGCCCTGTGATGGTTGGAATCGACAGGGCTTTTTTATTTTCAACGGTAAAAACACGAACACCGAGATTACTGAAAGGACATTAACAATGGGCATCGAAGAACGGACACCCTGGACGCGCGAGGAATTCGAGCAGCAGCTGCGCGCGAAGGAAAAATATTATCATATCAATCACCCGTTCCATGTCCTGATGAACACGGGCAAGCTGGAGAAGCAAGCGATCCAGGGCTGGGTTGCCAATCGCTTTTATTACCAGACCAGCATCCCCATCAAGGATGCCGCGATCATGGCCAACTGCAAGGACCGTGATACGCGGCGCATGTGGGTCCAGCGGATTATCGATCATGACGGAACGGACAGTGAGCCCGGCGGCATCGAGGCCTGGCTGCAGCTCGGCGAGGCCGTTGGCCTGTCGCGCGAAGAACTCTGGTCCGAGGAGCATGTGCTCCCGGGCGTACGTTTCGCGATCGATGCCTATGTCAATTTCGCCCGTCATGCAAGCTGGCAGGAAGCCGCCTCTTCATCACTGACGGAGTTGTTTGCACCGACAATTCATCAGAACCGGCTCGATAACTGGCCCAAGCATTATCCCTGGATTGAGCAGGACGGCTACAACTATTTCCGCAAGCGCCTCAAGGAGGCCCGGCGTGATGTCGAACATGGCCTGAGCATTACCCTGGATCATTTCCGTACCCGCGAACAGCAGGAACATGCGCTGGGACTGCTGCAGTTCAAGCTGGATATCCTCTGGACCATGCTGGATGCCATGTGGATGGCTTATATAGAGAACAAACCACCCTACTTCTGTGTCGAATGAGTATGGATATCACTGCCGACAAGACGACACCCGAGATTGCGCCGACTTTCCGGCTGCAGTGGGAAAAGGCACAGGATTGCTATGTGGTTCTGTATCCGGAAGGCATGGTCAAACTCAGCCAGAGCGCCGGTGAAATCATGAAACGCATCAACGGTGAAGATACCGTGGCTGACATCATTGCCGATTTACAGGAACAGTTTCCCGGCGCCGATCTGGAACAGGACGTACGCAAATTTATGGAGGTAGCTCATGACAACGGCTGGATACGAGAAAAGCAGTAACGGCAAGCCACTCTGGCTGCTGGCGGAGCTGACATACAAGTGTCCGCTACAGTGCCCCTATTGTTCCAACCCGGTCGAGATAGCCAAGTACCAGAACGAGCTGTCCACCGAGGACTGGTTCCGGGTCATGCGCCAGGCCCGCGAGATGGGTGCCACCCAGCTCGGTTTTTCCGGCGGTGAACCGCTGGTCAGAAAGGACCTGGAGGAACTGATCGCCGAGGCCCGGCGGCTGGGTTTCTACACCAACCTGATTACCTCCGGTGTCGGTATGGATGAAGATCGGGTCAAGGCTTTCAAGGAGGCCGGCCTGGATCATATCCAGATCAGTTTCCAGGCCAGCAACGAGGAACTGAATAACTACCTCGCCGGCACCAAGAGTTTCGGCCACAAGTATGAAATGGCCCGGATGGTCAAGAAGCACGAGTACCCCATGGTGCTGAATATCGTGCTGCACCGGAAGAACATCGATCAGATCGAGGACATTCTCAAGATGTGCTCCGATCTGGATGCCGATTACGTCGAGCTGGCAAGCACACAGTATTACGGCTGGTCCCGTATCAATATTGATCAGCTGCTGCCGACCAGGGAACAGCTGGATGATGCCTGGAAGGTTGCGCAGGAATACAAGGAAAAATACAAGGACCAGATGAAGATCATTTACGTGATCCCCGACTATTACGAGACCCGGCCGAAGGCCTGCATGAACGGCTGGGGTTCGGTATTCCTGACCATTGCTCCCGATGGCACGGCCCTGCCCTGTCATGCCGCACACCAGTTGCCGATTGAATTTCCGAACGTTCGCGACTGGACTATCGAGGGTCTGTGGAACGATTCCGAGGGCTTTAACGTGTTCCGCGGTTTCGACTGGATGAAGGAGCCCTGCCGCTCGTGCCCGGAAAAAACCAAGGACTTCGGCGGCTGTCGCTGTCAGGCTTACATGCTCACCGGCGATGCCCGCAATGCCGACCCGGTCTGCGACAAGTCACCCTATCACCAGCAATTGCATGACGACGTCGAACGCATCAACAGGCTGGCAAAGGAACGGGATCCGGAGACGGAAGAAAAACCGCTGCTATTCCGAAACATGCCGAACTCGAAAAAGATTGTCGGCAAGGAAAAGAAACCGCATCTGGAGTCGGTGGAGTAGGAGTCCGGCTTGTCCGGGCGAACATTTCGCTATTCGATTCGCGCTGCAGGAGCCCGCTTCAGCGGGCGCATGCGATGCCTGATTCGCGCAGCAAGCTGCGCTCCTACGCAATGAATATTAGCGACAAGCCTGGCCCCCCGGCATGCTGTAAGCCGAGGGCGCCGCTCCCACAAGCATGATTCGCGGCGAGGGCGCCGCTCCTACCGGCAACAAACCAGCTTCTTCTCACTTGATGGGGAAGGTTGGGATGGGGGTTAACACAACCTGTAGGAGCCCGCCCCCGGGCGAGCATTCACTGTGGGAGCGGACTGCGTCCGCAATAATACGTGGCTATTTCGATATTCGCGCAGCAAGCTGCGCTCCTACGACCGTCCCCGCATCGCCCCCTGCATCGACGACACCGCCCGCGCCACCTCCAGCGCCTGCCGGTTCGGCCTCACATCATGCACCCGGAAGATACTGACACCGGCCTGCGTGCCGATGACCGTGGTGGCGCAGGTGGCACCGATCAGTTCATCGGCTGACTGTTCCCGGCAGATAGTGCCCATGAAGCGCTTGCGGCTGGTACCGAGCAACACTGGATAGCCGCTGGCGGTGAACGCCGGCAGCGCGGCCAGCAGCTGCAGATTATGTTCCCGAGTCTTGCCAAAGCCGATGCCCGGGTCAATGACAATCTGTTGCTTTTTCACTCCGGCCTTTTCCGCGGCGGCCGCACGCTGCAGCAGGAACGCCTGCACCTCCGCCACTACATCGTCATAGGTCGGATTGTCCTGCATCGTCGCCGGCGTACCCTGCATATGCATCAGCACCAGCGGCACGCCGGTTTCCGCAGCCAGGGCGAACATGCGTGGATCATCACGGCCGGCAGATATGTCATTCAGCATATTGGCACCGGCACGGATGACCGTCTCGGCCACCGGCACCAGCGTGGTATCGATGCTGATAATGATTTCCTTCGGAATCGCTTTGCGCAGGGCCCGGATAATGTCCAGAATCCGGCTCAGCTGCTCCTCCGCACTGACGCGTTTTGAACCCGGGCGGGTGGATTCGCCACCGACATCGATGATGGCAGCGCCCTCCTCCACCATCGCACGGGCATGAGTAACCGCGATTTCGGCATCGGTGTAGCAGCCGCCGTCGGAAAAGCTGTCCGGCGTCAGGTTGAGAATCCCCATGATGACTGGCTGATTGGCGGAAAATGTAATCATGTTGATACAGACACTATTGGCCGTCCTGTTGATCGACTGGTTCGTATATCAAGTTGAGCTCCTGCGCAGGCAAGGGATGCCCCGATCGTAGGAGGAGCCCGCCCCGGGCGAACATTCGCTGTGGGAGCGGACTGCGTCCGCGATACTACGTGGCTATTTCGATATTCGCGCAGCGAAGCTGCGCTCCTACTGTTCACATACATCCGCCATAGCATCCGTAGCCCGAACCAGGGCATCGACCACCGCCGGCTCACCGGCCAGGTGACCGGCATCCGGCAGGATTTCCAGCTCCGAGCCTGGCAAGGCCTGGTGCACTGTCCAGGAGGCCGACGGCGTGCAGACCATGTCGCGTCGGCCGTGGATGATCCGCGCAGGGACTGCCGGCACCTTGTTCATGTTCTCCAGGATCGGATTCTCCTCGATGAAATAGCGGTTCCGGGCGTAGTGCATCTCGATCCGGGCCTCGTTCACGAGCTTCTGCGGGTCATCGACCTCCAGTTTGTATTCATCGACCAGTGTGTAGGTCACCACCCGGCCGGTCCACAGCGCCCAGCTTCTGGCCGCAGCCAGTTGCCTTGATTCATCTTCGGCATGTACCCCTTCATATAACGCGTCCAGGATGGCTTCCGGTTCGGTGGAATCGAAATCCCGGACGAACTCGGCCCAGTATTCCGGAAAGAACCGGTCCGCGCCCTGCCCCAGCATCCAGTTCCGATCCTGTTGCCGCGCCAGAAAGGTACCGCGGAGTATCAGACCGCTCACACGGTCCGGATAGGCCTGGGCGTACAGCAGCGCCAGCGTCGCGCCCCAGGAACCACCGAATACTACCCACCTGTCGATATCAAGTTGCCGGCGGATGGATTCCATATCGGCCAGCAAATCCTGTGTGGTGTTGTGCTCCAGATGGCCATGGGGCCGGCTGCGGCCGGTGCCGCGCTGGTCGAAAATGACAATGCGATAACGATCGGGATCGAAAAACTGCCGGTGATGCGGCTTCGCGCCGGAGCCGGGGCCGCCGTGCAGAAATATGACCGGCAGGCCGTCAGAATTGCCGCTGACCTCGTAATAGACCTGGTGGCCGTCACCGGTATCGAGGAATTCGGCAATGGTTGGTTCGAGTTCAGGATAGAGTTCGCACATGATGCTAATCAGACTTGAAGTCCTTTTTGATGCATTCGCGCAGCAAAGCTGCACTCCTACGAGACCAGGTTTGTTGCTGAACCGTGGGAGCCCGGTTTACCGGGCGAATGCGAAATTCCGATGATTCGCGCAGCAAGCTGCTGCCGCACGGCCATTTGTAGGAGGCCCGCCCCCGGGCCGAACATCTTGTCGAACGGTTCGCGACGAGGGCGTCGCTCCCACAGGGCGCCGCTCCCACCGGCATTATCAACTATCAGATATCGCTACACAGCCCAGGTTTGTTGCCGAACCGTAGGAGCCCGGTTTACCGGGCGAATGCCAGATTCCAATGGTTCGCGCAGCAAGCTGCGCTCCTACCGCGGCCTATCGATTCATTTCGTCAAATATCGCCGAGGATCTCCTCGCGCTTGGCCGCGTATTCCTCGTCCGAGATCAGGCCTTCCTCGCGGAGTTTGTCCAGCGTGGCCATGCGCTCTTCAACTGTCTTGCCGCCGGCTGCACCGGCCTCACCACCGCCACCCTCGCCCAGGGATTTCATCTGCTCGCGCATGCGCGCCATTTCCAGCTTCAGCTCGCGCTGTTCCTTCTTCATGCGCGCGGCCTCGAGGCGCATCTCGCCGGGCTCATCGCGTCGATGTCATCACCCTTGCCGGATTGTGCCGCCGCTTCTGCTGGTCGATGGCCGTCCGCGGCCTCGGGCACATCCAACGACAAACCAGTCCTGGCGCGGATCATTGTTAACAACCTTGTTCTCGATGCCTGCGATGTTGGCCAGATTGCCGCTTGACCCTGCCGGAGCTGCTGGTGCGGCAGCCGTGGTGTGAAGCATAGGCGCCGCACAGCTGCGCCGGACGAGTCGTAGACCCGCTCGAATTCCTCGTTGCTGGTAATCGGTCGTAATCGCCGATGATGATATTGAGCCTGCCGTCCTTGTAGAAGGCGCTGCCGGCAGATCAGTGCATGATCGGTCAGAACAATCAGCTGCGCTACCGTCTTTCGCCACGACGAAAATGATGTCCTGATCCGGTTTCGGCCTCCCTCAGACCAATGGACAGATGCTGCGCCCAGCCGCCGCGCCTGGTTTCAGCCAGCGAAAATACCGCGCTTCAGATCGTCGTCGGTGGCAAAGAGATTCTTCGGAACGGAACTGCAGGGCCTCCAGGGCCGTGGCAATCTGCGCTGGGTCCAGCTGGACCGGATGGTCATTCTCGCCGAACTTGCCGGTATCCAGCTCGGCATATTTCACGTACTGGTTGCGACCGGATTTCCACAGCACCTAGTCGCCGTCGCCGATCACGGCGGCGACCGATGCGGAAACCGCCAGCAGGGCAATCAGTGGACCAGGACAGCAATTGACTGGTTTAAAAAAGATTTAATCATAAGGGCAAGGTCGGCAATGGATAATGAACTCGAATCTCCGGTACCCGCAGCCATTGATTACAGCGCTGCTCGATACCCCGTATGTTCGGGCCGCAAGGATATTACCGGCGCGAATGCTGGTTTGACCGGAACCGCAGCGCGGAAGTTTACCGCACTCCCCGGATCTGGGAAAAGCGCGGCAGATCTTCCCTGACCGCATCCCGGCGCTTTAATCCCTCCATAAAAAAGGGCCTCCGAGGAGGCCTTTTTACACTGCATACTTCGACTAAACAGATTAGAAGAAGTAGGTCAGACCCATGGTGAAGGTGTCCAGGTCTATCACCGGAGCCAACAGCAAGCCGAGCAGTGGCGCTTGTACCATCAGCACTCGACGCTCAGGTTCTCGTAGGTTCCATACAGGATCAGCTTGTCGCCGAAGTACTGGTTGACTTCGAAGACCAATACGCTCGACCTCGGAGCCGGTTACGCCAGTCAGCAGCGCCAATGCACCATACTGGTCATTGTAGCTGCCGTACTGGAAGGCGAACGAGGTGTCACCCAGGCTGTTGAACTGGCGCTTGACACCCACCTTGCCGCCAGTACAGCATCGGTATCGTCTTCAAACTGCGCCGTGCCACGCCGGCAGTCAGGTCGGCACTCTTCCATACTGATAGGCGAAGGTACCAAACAGACCCGTCTGCGGATCCATCAGGCCCAGCTGTGCCTGGAAGTTGTCGGCAGAATCGAATAAACGGCCTGAATCGTGCGCCACCGGCCGATGTGGCCAGCTATTCACTGCATAACCCAGATGCAGAATGGTGTTGATACGGCCCAGCTGGGTGTTGTACTTGGCGGCGACATCGTAGATATCGTCGTTGGCATAGCCGACGGCGATATTGAGGTTGTCGACAAAGGTCGGCAGGTCATAACGCACGCCCTGACGATAGATGCCGTTACAATCGAGACCGATACCGACGACCACCGGTCAGCTGCGGGCGCGGTCATGACAGCCCATCGAGGTCGCCAAAACTGACATCGTGCAGTGCACGGCACCAGTGAGATGCCGCGCTCTGGATGATTAATACCGTTACCACGGAACACCGGCGATATGGACGACCACAGGGTCAGGGACGGATCCGCGAGCACGGCGATGTTATCGGTCGGCATGGACTGCAGACCCAGGGTAACCTTGCCGAATCGTACCACCGACATAGACGCTGTGGCCCAGCACATTCAGTGATATCGCCAGTCTGGTGCCATCGAAGCTGGTGCTACCGGCCGGTCAGCGCCATTGGTACCAAAGACCAAGGGCGTCACTGCCAACGGTTCGAGAATGACCTCGAAGCCGGCATTCCATGACCTGATATTGGCAGATCGGTCGCGCCGGCAGAAGGTCATGCGGCGAACCCAGCGTATTACCAGTTATCCGGCACGGCGACGATATCACTGCTCGTCGCCGTCGTCAGCATAGGTCATGCCCTGGTTGATCCAGCCCGACAGGCTCCACGAGCTTTCGGCCTGAGCCGGACCACTCACGGCCAGAGCCAGAGCCGCAGTGCCTACCGCAGCTGCGAGCGTGCTCTTGTTAAAGTTTTTCATCATTTCCTCCTAGTAAAACCAACTCAAACTCTAGAGGTTCAAGGGTAACGATCTCCCCAGCCTGAATCCCTCCCCCAACTTGTTGCCGTTCGGTGGAGTCCCCCAGGCCTGAAGATCGACAGTACTGTCTTTCTTCAAGACGCATAGAAAAGTAATACCACGCGGACGAGCTGTTGCAAGTATTTTTTTTACAAAAAAACAACAAAGGCTCGATAACGGCCTTTTACGTTGCATTCATGCAACAATAATAAAATAGGCATTGCCGATTTTCGTGAGGCGCAATACGGTGGAGTTAAGCACCGGATCCCGATACCGGCTCTCAAGTTGCAGCGCAGCATCCGAAATCACTGCCGGATGATCATGTAATACCTGTTTGTTGCAGAGATACAACAAATTTCGTTTGTCAAAGACCATTTATGAATCAATAACTTAGTATAAGATCGCTGAAAACGGAAACCGGCAACCCGATCACTGACTTAAGTAACCTGCAGGAACCGTGGTGCAGGCGACTGTCTATCAATAAACAATAACGCCAATCACAGGCAGGGAAATCCACCAGCATGAATGCCGACGATATAGACCTTAGCGCCCTGAGGGCCGGCGATGAAACCGTATTCCGCGAGCTCATCCGCCGCTACCAACATACGCTGCTGGCCGTGGTCCGGCCGCTGGTCGGCGAACAGGCCGAGGAAGTGGTCCAGGAAGCGTGGATCAAGGTGCACAGGTCCTGCGCCGGTTTCGAGGGCCGGTCGCATATCAAGACCTGGCTGTGCAGCATCGCGCTGAACGAGGCCAGAATGTATCTGCGGCGTCACAAACGCGAAATGAACATGACGGTCAGCGCTGATGACGGCGAAGACAGCCTGCAGGATCGATTCAAAAACACCGGCGGCTGGGCGCGGCCGCCGGGCGTCTGGAATGCGGATTCCCCCGACGAACTGCTCATGCAGGACAATCTGCTGGAATGCCTGGAAAAGACACTGGCAGCCCTGCCCCCGAACCAGCAGTCGCTGTTGCGGCTGCGCGATATCGAGGGCCTGCCGTTCGACAGTATCTGTAACGAACTCGATATCTCCGCATCCAATGCACGAGTACTGCTGCACCGTGCCAGGAGTTATCTTTACCGCATGCTGGAAGGTTATGAGGAAACAGGAGAATGCTGAGCTGCCGCGAACTGGTCAACGAAACTACGGGGGATCCGGACCTGATCACGCCCGGCCACTCATTCCGTTGGTCGGTGCGGCTGCATTTGCTGATGTGTCACCACTGCCGGCGCTATGTGCGCCAGCTGCGGCTGCTGCTGGTCCTCCTGACCGGCAAGCAGCATCGCCGGCAGGCGGCGGAAGCGAAAACGGTGGACCGTATCTGGCAGGCGATACAAGGCCGCCGCACGGCTGAATAAAATCCAGGCACCCGTATCCATTCCGGCCAGGGGAGACTTCACCATGTCAGAGAATCAACGCCTGCGTATCAGTCTATTACTGCTCCGGATCGGTGTGTTCATCGTCATGCTGATGTGGACACTGGACAAGTTCGTCAATCCGGAGCATGCCGGCAAGGTATTCGCTGTCTTCTACGGCATACCGGATGCGCAATCCATCATGACCCTAATCGCGCTTGTCGAGCTGGTTGTCGATCATTGCCTTCGTGCTCGGACTGTTCAAGCGCTGGACTTACGGGCTGGCGCTCGTGCTGCATGCGATCTCGACCCTTGCCAGTTTTCCGAAATACCTGGATCCCTGGAACAGCCTGCTGTTCTTCGCCGCCTGGCCGATGCTGGCCGCATGCATCGCCCTGTACCTGCTGCGCGACAGCGATACATTACTGACCGTCCGCTCACGGCAATCGGACATGAATCCAGTAACAGGAGTTTTATAAATGAGCTGTTACAATTCCGCCGTTATTTCCGCACCGGTCGACAAGGTCTGGGACAAACTGCGTGACTTTCACGACATGTCCTGGGCCGGAGGCGTCATCGAAAGCTGTGAAAAGGGCAACGATCTGCCCGGCACACAAATAGGTGCCAGACGTGTGCTCAACAATGCCTTTCACGAAACCCTGCTGGCACTGGATGATCATGCCCGCATTGTCCGTTACAGCATTGACGACGGTCCCGAGGCAGTGTCCAAAGACAACGTCAGCGGCTACATCGGTGAAGTCCGCGTCTTCCCTGTCACCGACGGCAACCGGACCTTTGTGCTGTGGACCTCGTCGTGGGAGGACAGCAAGGGCGGCGTGGCCGAATTCTGCGACCCGATTTACAAGGCCCTGCTGGATGCCCTGAAAAAGCATTTTTCCTGATTCAGCGTGATCACCCGCGGGCAGCCCTTACCCCCCAACCGTTCCCCTCCGCCCCTTACAACGGTTGTGGGCTGCCCGCGGCCCTCCATCCGGGTACAGTACACCACAGGGGGGAGTGACTACTGCGTGTAACATAATCCCCTGCTTTTCATCTAAGGAGGCTCTGAATAAATTTGTCTTTTCGAGCGCAGCGAGAAATCACCGAAGGTGTCCCGAGCGCAGCGAGGGACCTTTATGGAAAGATCTCTCCCTGCGGTCGAGACAGGGATTTCTCCCGTTGGTCGAAATAACATGCGGGGATTATTCAGAGCTTCCTTAAAGTCAGTATTGATGGGACATACCTGGAGTGTGGCCATGCACAACGAAGTCCGGGAGTACTACGGCAGGACCCTCACCGGCAGTGATGATCTGCAGACCAATGCCTGTTGTGACCAGGCGCCACCAGAGCTGGCTCAAACCCGGTCTGTCACTGCTGCATGAGGAAGTTGTCAGTCATTATTACGGCTGCGGCCTGGTGGCACCGCCCTTGCTGGACGGCGCCACCATTCTCGATCTCGGCTGCGGCAGCGGCCGCGACTGCTACCTGCTCGCCTGGCTGGCCGGCGAGTCCGGACGCGTGGTCGGCGTCGACATGACACCGGAACAATTGGCGATCGCCAGACGGCATCAGGACTATCACGCCCGCCAGTTCGGTTACCGGGAAAGCAATGTAGAGTTTCTGGAAGGCTACATCGAGCAACTCGATCAATTGAATCTCGCCGACAACAGTTTCGATATCGTCGTCTCCAACTGCGTGATCAACCTGAGCCCGGACAAGGAGAAGGTCCTGCGCGAAGTCTACCGGGTACTGAAACCCGGCGGCGAGTTCTATTTTTCCGATGTCTATGCCGATCGGCGAATCGATCCGGAGTTGCGCCGGGATCCGGTATTGTATGGAGAATGCCTCGGCGGCGCGCTGTACTGGAACGATTTCCTGAATCTGGCAAAGAAAGCCGGTTTTGCCGATCCGCGACTGGTCGAGGACCGGCCGATCACCATCGACAATCCGGAGATTGCCGTGCGGCTGGCCCCGGCCCGCTTCTACTCGGCGACGTATCGGTTATTCAGGATCGACGGCCTGGAACCGGCCTGCGAGGATTATGGCCAGGCGGTTATTTACCGCGGCGGTATAAAAAATTGTCCGCATGCCTTTGTGCTCGACAATCATCACTTCATCGAGCGTGGCCGGGTGTTTCCTGTCTGCGGCAATACCTACCGCATATTATCCGAAAGCCGGTTCGCATCTTATTTTGAGTTTATCGGCGATTTCTCCACCCATTACGGAATCTTTCCGGGTTGTGGTACCACGCTGCCATTTAAGGCAACCAATGACCCGGAACAAGACCAGTCCGGTTGCTGCTGACCATGGCCGCCGTCATCGACAAACCCGTAAGCTGGTGGCGTACGCCGACCGGTGAGCCACGCGGCTATATCAAGACCAGGCGGCTCGACGAACTGTGGATACATACCGGCACGGCCTGCAACCTCGCCTGCCCATTCTGCCTGGAGGGTTCGAAACCCGGCGACAATCGTCTGCAGCTGGTGAAATTTGCCGACGTACAGCCGTATATCGACGAGGCTAGCGCGCTCGGCGCGGCGCAATTGTCCTTCACCGGCGGCGAACCGTTTCTGGCCCGTGAATTTCACCGAATCCTGGAATATGCCGCCGAACGTGCACCCTGCCTGGTCCTCACCAACGGCACCAGACCGCTGCAGCATCGCATGCACCAGCTTGAACCGCTTCTACAGGCCCGGCATCCGGTCGATTTCCGCATCAGTCTCGATTATCCCGATGCCAGGCGTCACGACGCCGGCCGTGGCCAGGGCAACTTTGTCAGCGCCCTACGTGGTATGGCCATGCTACACAACATGGGCTTCAATATCTCGGTTGCCCGGCAATGGCATCCGGATGAAGACAGTGATGCGGTTGCCGCTGCATTCCGTTGCGTATTCCGCGAACACGGCCTGCCGGAGGAACTCAGTGTTATCTGGTTTCCGGACTTCGGCCTGCCCGGTGAACAGACCGAGACACCGGCTATCACCGAGCATTGCATGACCGCTTATCACACGACAGATACGTGCGACGATTTCATGTGCGCATATAGCAGAATGGTAGTCAAACAGAATGGCCGCATGCGTGTTTATGCCTGTACGCTGGTTGACGACGATCCCGACTATGATCTCGGCGATAATTTGGCCGACAGCCTTGATGAGACCGTGATGCTTCGACACCACCGCTGTTACAGCTGCTTCAAGTATGGCGCTTCATGCAGTGAGCGTCATTGAACGATCAGTTATCAGAAGCAAATAATTTCTACCCAATCGTCGTAATATACGACTCCCACAGGTTTAAAATATGAAAACCAGGAAACTGCTGTTACTGGGCATTATCGCCCTGATTGTCATCACCTATTTCTATTTTGACCTCGGTCAATATCTGACGCTGGATTACCTGAAATCCGGTATCGATCAATTCCGGGCTTACGCCGAAGCCCGGCCGGTACTGGTGTTCGGCGGTTTCTTCCTCGGTATGTCATCGTTACCGCTGTCTCGCTGCCCGGTGCGGCGATCATGACCATTGCCGCCGGCGCGTTATTCGGACTGTTGATCGGTGTAGTGCTTGTATCGTTCGCTTCCAGCATCGGTGCGACACTGGCGTTTCTGATCGCGCGTTACCTGCTGCGTGACAGTGTGCAGAAAAAATTCGGCCAGCGGCTGAAAAAAATTAATGAAGGCGTTGAGAGAGACGGTGCCATGTACCTGTTCACGCTGCGCCTGGTACCGGCATTCCCGTTTTTCGTTATCAACATCGTCATGGCGCTGACGCCGATCAAGACCTGGACTTTTTACTGGGTCAGCCAGGTCGGCATGCTGGCCGGCACCATCGTTTACGTCAATGCCGGTACGCAGGTTGCGCAAATCGAAAGCACCGGCGATCTGCTGTCGATCGAACTGATCGGCGCATTCGTTCTGCTGGGTCTGTTCCCGTGGATTGCGCGGGCGATCACGAATTTCGTCCAGGCACGACGCGCGTACCATGGCTGGCACAAACCCGCTCACTTCGATCGCAATCTGATCGTCATCGGTGCCGGTTCGGCCGGTCTGGTCACGGCCTATATTGCCGCGAGCGGTCAAGGCCAGTGTCACCCTGATCGAAAGGGAGAAAATGGGTGGCGACTGCCTGAACACCGGCTGTGTCCCGTCAAAAACGCTTATACGCAGCGCCCGGCAGGCACATGAACTGCAACAGGCCGACAAGTATGGCCTAACCGGCAGCGGCGAAATACAGGTCGATTTCCCCGCAGTCATGCAACGGATACACGAATGTAATAGCCAGAATCGCACCCCATGACTCGGTCGAGCGTTACACCGAACTGGGTGTCGACTGCCGCAGCGGCGAGGCCCGGCTGATTTCCCCATGGGAAGTCGAAATCACCGACGGTGGCCGGAGCGAACGCCTGAGCGCGAAAAGCATTGTCATTGCCAGTGGCGGCAAGCCGGCGGTACCGCCTATCCCGGGGCTTGATTCTATCGATTACCTGACCTCGGACAACCTCTGGCAACTACAGGAACAACCGCGGCGCCTGCTGGTGCTGGGCGGCGGCCCGATCGGCTGTGAGCTGGCACAGAGCTTCGCGCGTCTGGGTATCGAATGTCACGCTGGTCGAAATGATGCCGCAGCTGTTACCGCGAGAAGACGGCGAGGCCGCCGGCATGGTTCGGCAGAGTCTCTGGAAGCAAGACGGCGTCAAGCTGCTGCTGGGCCACAAGGCGAGCGCGTTTCGCCCGGCAAAACAGTGAACGAGTATTGTATACCGAGGCGGAGGAAGGCGGCCAGCGTATCGACTTTGATCAAGTCCTGGTTGCCGTCGGCCGGCAGGGCAATACTGATGGTCTGGGACTGGATAAGCTGGGTATCGAGACACAACGCAACGGTACACTGGTACTGAACGACTATCTGCAGACCCGATATCCGAACATCTACGCCTGCGGCGACGTGGCCGGCCCCTATCAGTTCACGCATGTCGCCGCGCACCAGGCCTGGTTTGCGGCAGTCAATGCCCTGTTCGGCTTCGCCAGGAAATTCCCGGCCGATTACCGCGTCGTCCCGGCGGCTACCTTCACGGAACCGGAAGTCGCCCGCGTCGGCCTGAATGAACAGGAAGCGCAGGCAGCAGGATGTCGAATACGAAGTCACGCGCTACGACATCAGTGAGCTGGACCGGGCCATCACCGAAGGTATCGACCAGGGCTTTGTCAAGGTGCTGACCGCCCCGGGCTCGGATCGGATTCTCGGGGCAACTATTGTCAACGCCCAGGCTGGTGAGCTGATAGCGGAGTATGTACTGGCCATGCGTCACGGCCTGGGTCTGAACAAGATTCTCGGCACCATCCATGCCTATCCGACCATGATGGAAGCAAACAAATTCGCCGCCGGGGAATGGAAGCGTCGCCCATGCGCCCGAGAAACTGTTAAAGCTGATACAGCGCTTTCATGCCTGGCGGGCAGGTAGTTGATTGGTTTATTGGTTCACTGGTTAATTAGCGAGTAATCTGGGGGCCGATTTTAATCGGCGATAAAATCAGAAAATGAATCGCGGATGAAATCCGCTCCCACAGGATAATGGAAGATAGACAATAGATGACAGAAAAACTGTCATCGCGGAACTTTTTGGTTCACTCTATCGTAAGAATTCACGATTCACGATTCACGATTCACGATTCACGATTCACGATTCACGATTCACGATTCACGATTCACGATTCACGCATTGACCCAATCACCCCCCACCCCGTTGATAGGTGCGATCGAATTTATTCAGGAATGTCCTCGCCTGATCTTCCCGAAACCCTCAAGCTCGATCGTGACATCGCAGACCGGCATGGAGAGCGAGGCTATGCGCCGTTCATATTCAGGACCAATCTGAATCCGGATCGACCGATCACCACTATTCGCTGTCAATCACATCACCTGCTTCCGAATAGTTGTAATCTTCCAGGGCATGGGGTAACAGGCGCTTGAATCCCGCATGGGTATAGGCCATGGTCCGGGTGCGCTTCATGGAAAGAACAGAATAAGTGACTCAGCCGCCGGCAACCGGCGGCCATATGGCCAGTGTATCGCCGTCGCTGAATAGCGGCTGGTCGCGGTGCTTCCGGTTTGACATAAACCCCGTTACGCCAGGTCATCAGACGGGCATCCTGCCGCGGGACCCTGAACCGGTCGATGATCTCGGTACGGGGTTACGTCGTCCGGAAACTGCAGATCCACCTGATTGCCATTGGCATCAGGGGGGAGATAATCGGCAAGCGAGGCATACAGCTTGAAGTGAATGTGAATAGTCATGAGTAAAAGTTTACTGGTTTACAGGCTCGCTCATGACATCAGAATTAACACCCTCCCCCGCTGGGAGAGGGTTGGGCTCAGGGCGGTAATCCAATGATACCCTCATCCTGTCCTTTCCCCCAAAGGGAGAAGGAACTTGTCCTACCCAAATCAACCAATCAACCAATCAACCAATCAACCAATCGACCGATCAACCAATCAACCAATCAACCAATCAACCAATCAAGCCTTCAGCATGACATCCGCGTTATGGCCAACTGGCCTGCGTGCTGCCCAGGCAGGCCTCCATGATGCGGGTCGGGTCTTTCATCAGGTGATGTTTCCATTTACCCAATGGCAGCCTGGTCTGGATTAGACCGCGCAGTACGCCCACATGTTCGGTCAGGCCCAGCGCCTGGGCGCCGACCAGCACGTCGTCCTGGAACTGCAGACTGATATAGCGATAGCGATCCGGATCATTGAGTTCTGCGCTGTCGCCGCCGTCAACACCCATCCACAGGCCATAGGAACTGGAGATGAGGCCCATGGTATCGAGGACGTTCATGTTGACACTGCCCTGATGTGCAACATCGCGTCCGGCCATGTTCAACGCGGCAATCTGGCCATGATCGGCAGCAGTCGGCTGTATAGCCTGCACTGTATATTCGCCGGTGGAGAAATCGCGTCCCTGACAGACATCACCGGCCGCGTCAGATATCGGCCACACTGCTCTGCAAATGATCATCGACCAGAATGCCCCTCGTCGGTCTCGATACCGCTGCCTTCCAGAAACTGGATATTAGATTTGACTCCGGTTGCCGAGATCACCACATCGGCCTTGAGGGTTTCACCGTTATCCAGATTCACACGCAGGCCCTTGCCCAGAAGCCCGGCCTTTTCAATGGATTCGACCTTGGTTGAGGTATGTACCTTGACGCCATGTTCCTGGCACCATTGTTTAATCAGCCCTCCGGAAGTCTGGTTCATCATCCGCGGCACCATGCGGTCTTCCATTTCGATCACTGTCAAATCGACACCGCGCCTGGCCAGCGATTCAAGAATGATACAGCCGATAAATCCAGCGCCCATGAGAACTACCTTCGAACCTTTTTTCGCTTTTCTGGCGATATTGCGGCCATCCTCGAGTGTCCAGCAGGCATGAATACCATCCAGGTCCATACCGGGAATAGGTGGCCGTATGGGATGTGAACCGGTGGCCAGCAGCAGCCTGTCATAATCCATGCTGCCGCCTTTATCCACTTTCAGTGTTTTATTGCCGCTGTCGAGCGCGGTGACACGATCGCGAACGATCTCGATGCGCTTGTCCTCGAAATAACCTCGGCTTATGACGCAAATGTGTACCGGCTTCATCGATTTTTTCGATGAGATAATACGGTAACGCCATGCGTGAATAGGGCGGTTCCGGTTCATCGCCGATAATCCGGATATCAGCGTCCGGCTGCACCTTGCGCAGGGTTTCGGCGGCGATGACGCCGGCGGGGCCGGCTCCAACAATGACGTGTTTCATTATTCGTACCTCGTATCTCGTGAATCGTGCATCGATCGTGAATGCTTCGATTACGGTAGGAGCGCAGCTTCACTGCGCGAATCGCTGGATCCCGTTCGCCCGGTAAACCGGGCTCCTACAGGATGGAGAATAGACAATTGATATGCCGGGGAACTTTTTAAACTCGATCAAACCATTCACCATTCACCATTCACCATTCACCATTCACCATTCACCATTCACCATTCACGTTGACAGACCCAGCCGTTTGCGCGTTTCGGATGTCGGCACGCCATCCGGCGTCCAGCCGCGTACCTCGTAGTATTTCGGCAGCATCTTGTCGAGCTCGTTGACCTTGCCGGTCGCCGGGCCAGTCTTGGCGGCGTCCTTGAGCAGCCGTTTCGGCAGGTTGTCATCCTTGCCGGTGATGCCGGCGGCGAGATTGAAGTCACGCTCCAGATTCCAGATACGCTCGCCCACTTCGAGCAATTTCTCCGGCGTCCATTCACCCTCGCAGGCGGCATCGATCTGCGGTGCGATATCCTCCAGCGTCCAGGCAAAAGTGGTAAAGGCGCACAGACCGGAAGCGTCGACGGCCGCACCCATATCCTGGAACGCCTTGACCAGCTCCGGCTTGCCGTCAGTGGTCAGGGGATCGGTTTTTTCCGGGATACCCATGATCTCGGATGCCACCGTATAGCCGCGTAAATGGCAGGCGCCCCTGTTCGATGTGGCGTAGGTCAGGCCCATACCCTGGACACCGCGGGGATCGTAGGCCGGGAATTCCTGGCTTTTCACGGTCATCGACAGTTCAGGATGGCCGTATTTATCGCACAGGCGCCTGGAACCCTGGCCGATCTCCAGCCCGAAACCCTCGCCGCGGCAGGTCAACTCCGTGATGCGGCACAGCGCCTCGGCATTGCCAAAGCGCAGGTCGATGCCGCCGGTGGTTTGCTTGTCTATCACCCCCATTTCATACAATTCCATCGCCGCCGCTACCGTGGCACCAAAGGAGATGGGATCAATACCATCCTCGTTGGTCAGGAACTGCACATAGGTCAGCGCATCGAGATCGTCGATACCGGTATCCGAGCCCAGCGCCCAGGCGGCTTCATATTCCAGACCACCCGATGCACCCCAGTACTGGGGACTGTTCTCCACCGAGAAATGGCCCCTGTCGATAGTGGAAATGCGGCCACAGGCAATCGTGCAGCCAAAACAGGCAGCGTTAGTCACCAGATTGGGCTTGCCGTCGGACTCGCGCGGCTCGTGCATGGCCTCGCCGGATATCTTGCTGGCGCCCTCGAACTGGACCTCGCGCATGTTACGCGTCGGCATCGCGCCGACCTCGTTGATCACGTTCATCAGCACCTGGGTACCGTACTTCGGCAAGCCCTGGCCGGTAACGGCATTGTCATGCAGCACCTTCTTGCCATCATTAACCGCCTGCATGAAACGCGCCGGATCCTTGATGTTGCCGACACCACGTGTACCGCGAATGGCTACCGCCTTGAGGTTCTTCGACGCCATGACCGTACCGACACCCGAACGGCCGGCAGCACGATGCAGGTCATTGATAACCCCGGCATAGAGACAGCCTTTTTCAGCGGCGCGGCCGATGGTGGCAACCCGGATCAGCGGATCCTGGTGTTCCTTATGAATCCATTCATCGGCGACCCATACGGAAGAGCCCCAGATGTTATCGGCCGGCAGCAATTCGGCCTTGTCGTTTTCCAGGTACAAATACACCGGGCCGGGTGACTTGCCTTCGAAAATAATCATGTCCCAGCCGGCGGCCTTCATTTCGGCACCGAGAAAACCACCCGAGTTGGAACAGGCAACACAACCGGTCAGCGGGCTTTTGGTCACGACCGAATAGCGACCGCCGGTGGATGACATGGTGCCGGTCAGTGGACCGGTGGTCATGATGAACTTGTTGTCCGGACCGAGCGCATCGCATTTCGGATCGATTTCCTCGGCCAGGTACCTGGTGGCGAGACCGCGCTGACCGAGATAGTCGCGCGCCCATTCCATGTTCAACGGTTCCTCCTGTATCGAACCATTGGTCAGATTGATGCGTAATACTTTTTGAGTCCAAGCCATGATTACCTCCCCTCAATGCTGTTGCGCGCCAAGGCCGGCGCTCTTGGCGGCATGGGCGCGCATCCTGTCCAGTCCGGTGTGATCGGCATCGACATAGGTAATGGCCTCGGTCGGGCAGGCCTTCGCGCACTCGGGATCGCCCTGGCACAGGTCGCACTTGTAAGCGATACCGCTGTCCTGGTCATAGTTCACGGTACCGAACGGACAGGCAATCGTGCAGACCTTGCAGCCGACACACTTGTCGGCCAGCACATCCTTGGAACCCGTAGCCTCGTTATAGACGATGGCCTCGACGGGACACGCATGCATGCACCAGGCTTCCGTACACTGGGTACAGGTATAGGGGACAAAACGTCCTTCCTCGTGGAAGGTGAATATCTTGATGCGGGATTTGGCGGGATTGAATACGCCTTCGGCCTGGTAGGAACAGGCCATCTCGCATTGCAGACAGCCCGTGCATTTCTCCGGCTCTATCTGTAGCGCTTTCAACATAAGGGGTACCCCTCCGGCAGTCTCAGGATGACAAATTTTTATCTGCGGTTCGGGCTGGGCATGATGGCTTTGATGCCATTCTTTAATGAGGACAGCTTGTTGCCTAGATTACTGAACTGGGCCGCTGTGGACAAGCATTTAGGAAGGCGGGCCGATAAACCGGCGACAAAGTATTTGCTGCAGCGCAGCAATCCGGGAACAGTGCAAAGCTGCAGCAAGGTTGCCGATAGCCGGTGAACAGTGAACGGAAATCGGAATTGGCCGGGAATTTTTCTGTTCTCCTTATCTCACCATTCACCAGCGCAGCATGCGCCGCACGATGCCGTCGTTGAGAAAGGCATGGTACACCGCGCCACTGATGTGTACAGCGACGAATGCCAGCAGGGCCCAGGCCGTCCAGATGTCAACTCGCCCCAGAATTCGTTCAGGTCCTCGTTGGCCTCGGCGATACGCGGGAATTCGATCAACCACCAGAAAACCGTATCCCAGCGCGTATGGGCCGATGACAGATAGCCAGTGATGCAGGTGGCCAGGATCAATGCATACAGCAGGATATGATCAAGCAATGCCACTTTGTGCATCCACGGCTTCATCGAGGTGTCAGTGACCGGTGCAGGCCGGTGCTTGAACCTCACATACAGCAGTACGAACAGAAGCAGGACCAGCGTGATGCCGATATTCTTGTGCAGCTGAAACGGTAATTCACGGAACCGCAGTTCCTCGGACGGCAGCGGCAGGCCCATCATCCACCAGCTGGAAATGAAGAGAAAGAAAATCGATACCGCCAGTATCCAGTGTATGATTACGGCGCTTCTACTGTAACCTTGTCTTTGCATAACAAATTCCGCTTTTTGTAATGATGTTGACTCACAGGGATTGCAGATAATCTTGCGGCGCGGCCACTAGTCACCGCTTTCAGCATGACGTCCGGCGAAGACACCGGTCATCATCAGCAGATGAATAATGAGCCACAGCAGAATACTCCAGAGATACATACCCCGGATGATCGGCCCGGCATTCACCACGGCCATGAATTGCAGCGCATCGATCGCAATCAGCCCGCCGAATACTGCCACGGCTGCGGGTAATGCCCATGATTTGTAGTTCACCAGGGCGCCGCCGATAATGATCGACAGAAAAGCCAGCAGGGTGCCTATGAGGCTCAGTCCCATCTGCACGCCGGGGAACCAGTCCGGCGTCGACAGCCCCAGGCCCCAGACGTGCTCGACCATGTATTCACACTCGGCCAGGCTGATCCCCTCTTCCTCCAGCTCTTCCTCGGGACAGTCGGCTGCCGGCATTTCTTTGGCTGGCATGTTGTTGACCATGACATATTGCTTCATCCACTCGGTACCATGCATTGCAGTCAGAAACACGCCAAGCACGATAACAATCACGCCCAGGCTGCTGGCCCAGGCCGGCCCGAAAGCGGATGAACCTGTCGTAGAGTGAGATAATGTTGCCATGCAGCACCTATGTGACTTTTGAGTTTGGAATCATTCCAGACGAAATTAACGGATTGTCGTGCAGATGACAATCCGGTGCGAAGATTTAATGAACCCGCATGAACCGGGGATTAATAATTACTTAAGGAAGCTCTAAATAATTTGTCATTTCGAGCGCAGCGAGAAATCCTTGTGCAAATAGCTTTTTGTAAATCAATGAGTTAAAAGATTTCTCCGTTGGTCGAAATGACATGCGGGGATTATTCAAGCTTCCTTAAGTAAAAGGGAAGTAAAAGGGAATTACACTCCCCGTTAACCAGGAAATTTTCCTGGATTGTCGCTCAAACGCTGACGATCTGATGACGGATGGCAAGACGGGCAATCTCGGCAATACTGGTCACTTCGAGCTTGTTCTTGATCTGGGTGCTGTAATTGGCCACGGTTTTATAGCTCAATGACAGACGCTTGGCGATCTCGTTCGTGTTATGTCCTTCGGCCAGCAGACAGAATATTTCGAACTCCCGGGTCGATAACCCTGAAAACGGGGTATCCTTGCCGCGCATTTTCTGAAAGGCCAGGCGCTCGGCAATATTTTTATCCAGGTACGTCTTGCCGGTCATTAGTGTACGGACCGCCTCGATAAGGACCTCGGGTGCACCGCTTTTGGTCATGTAGCCGCGCGCCCCTGCCTGCAGTGCCTGTTCCACGAAGATTGTGTCTTCATGCATGCTGAAAACCAGGACCCGGGCATCAGGATCGCGGGCGATAATCCGGCGGATTGCCTCCAGGCCGCCGATACCGGGTAATGACAAATCCATAATTACCACATCAGGTTGCAGGTCGGCGTAGTGTTTACAGGCCTGCTCGCCGTTGTCTGCCTCGGCTACTACCTCGATATCCCTGCTGTTTTTCAGCAACATGCGGTAACCGGCGCGAACGACGGCATGGTCATCCACCAGCACGACCCGTATGGGATCGGTTTTATTCGTCATTCGGACTACCGCCTCTGTCTGACAGTGGAATGGTAATGCATATAGATACCCCTCTGCCCGGCACCTCTGGCTAGGGAAAAATTCCCGCCCAGCGCTTCACAGCGTTCACGCATGCCCAGCAATCCCAGTCCCCAGCGGGTTTTGTCGGCATTAAAACCCAGCCCGTCATCCGTCAGTACCAGTTCTACACCATCTCCGTTATTCAGGTATTTGCGGCTGAGACTGATATGAATTTCATTGGCATCGGAATGCTTGCTGATATTGGTCAGGCCCTCCTGCACAATGCGGTAGACACTGATGTTGATATCTTCGCCAAGCCCCGAAATTCGCCATCAGAATCTGAAATGACAGAACATATCTTCATGACGGCTGTTCCAGTCATCCACCATTTCCTGTAGTGCCACCATCAGACCAAGTTCATCAAGGACCACCGGTCGCAGCACGGCGCATCATCTGCCGGGCCACTCCATACATGTTATTCGATATATCCACGATGGTATCCGCGCTGTTACTGATTTGGTCCCGATCAGTGACGTCCTGCTGGCTGATGGACACCGCTACAGCCTTGATGGCGCTGATTGACTGCCCCAGCTCATCATGCAGTTCATGGGCCAGATTGCGCCTTTCGCGTTCCTGGATAGCCAGGGAACGCTGGGTCAACTCGCGATTCTCTTCGCGGCTGCTTTGCAGCACTTCGGCCATATGGTTGAATTTTTCCGATATCCGGCTGAATTCAGGTAATCTGAAATGCGGCAGGCGCAGACGGTAATCGCCCTGCTCGATACCGTCCAGAGCCTTGAGAATCGTATCAATGGGTGACAGACCGCGGCCGATGGTGAAATACACCAGCAGATTCGTGATTACCACCGCCAGAACCAGCAGGCCAAGGACCACGCGCGCTTCGCTCCAGACTTCGGCGATTTCATCAGTTGCGTCGGCGCGGATAATGATCTCCGTTTCCGGCATGTCCTGGGACGGAAGTATGCGGCGGAACTCCATCGGCGCCGGCCCGATCAAATCGATGAACCAGGCCGGTGCCTCGGGCGGCATCACGGCTGCGCATCGGGCCCAGGGTGTCGAGAACGGGCATGCCCTGTTTGCGAATCTCGATATGCAAGTGTCGTGTCTCCCCGCAGCCGGGCCAGCTGCCCGATGACTTTCTGCTGCAGGCCGGCGGCATCTTCGCCCGATGTATTCGACAGGGCTATCTCTATAAGCCGCAGGCTCAGATTGGCAGTGGAACTCACCTCTTCCTGCACGGCATTGCGTGCCTGCTGGATGACGAACAGGGTGCCCAATAGCAGAATCAGACCTAGACAGAGCGTGATCAGCAGATTCAATCGGGTACGCAGACTCATGGACGGGCATACTTGATCAGGAAGGGATTGGCTGTCGGATTATGCGGGCAGTGCACTCATCAGGCAATGTCACGGCAGCTGATTCATTAATCTTAGAAACTGTTCTGACGGGTCTATATTTGATAATATATAGCATTTGATAATTACTATCACCTAATCTCGCAATCAATTTAAGGAAGTTTTTCCTAATGCGGCGCCTATATGCTCAACACGGCTTACAGGGAGGCCTATCCATACTATGTCTTCTCTGCTCTCCCCTGCTGCTTGCAGGAGCAGTGAATGATGCTGTCGATGAGCGGGTCGAGGTCCAGGAACAGGCCCAGCGTTCACAGCAACAGATCGATGAACTCGCCAATGAAACCGAGGACATGGTTCAGGAGTACCGTGACACCCTGCGTAAAATCGAGAATATTCAGTCCTATAACGAGCAACTGGAAAAGCAGGTTCAGCGCCAGGAAGAGGAGCTCGCCTCGTTTGAACGCCAGCTTGAGGATATAGAGGAAACCCAGCGCAACATCGTGCCGCTGATGTCACGAATGCTGGAAGTACTTGATGAGATGATCAGCGTGGACACGCCGTTTCTGCCCGGGAACGCGAAGCACGTCTGACTGCACTGCAGGAAATGATGCATCGCCCAGATGTCACATTACCGGACAAGTTTCGTCGCATAATGGAAGCATATCAGATCGAGATGGATTACGGCCGCAACATCGAGGCCTATGAAGGTGAACTGCAACGTGATGACAGTGAGACCCTGACAGTAGAGTTCCTGCGTATAGGCCGGCTGGGGCTTTACTACCAGACCTTGAATGGCAGTGAGTCCGGTTACTGGGATAAGGAGAATAACAGCTGGCAGGTGCTGCCTGCCGAATACAACCAGTCGATTGCCAAGGGTCTGAAGATCGCCCGCAAGGAAGCGCCGCCTGACTTCTTCAGAATTCCCGTTCAAGCTCCGGAAGCAGCAGAATGAAAAGAATCATACTGATCATGACGGCAGTTACTGTCGGCTGGTTTCCTTGCACGTCTGCCGCGGCCGATACCCTGGAACAGCTCATTGAGCAGGTACGCAAGGAAAGCGCCAAGGAAAAACGCGAATTCAGTGAACGGGTCGAGCGTTTCAAAAATGAACGCGATCAGCAACAGCGCCTGTTGCAGGAAGCAAAGGCGCAGCTAGAAGAATTGCAGCAACGCAGTGATACTCTGCGCAGCAGCTACGAGGAAAATGCCGGCAGCATTGATGAACAGCAAAGTCAGCTCAAACAGCGCATGGGCTATCTGGATGAACTGCACGGAGTCATTCGCCAGATTGCCAGTGACATCCAGGCATCGCTCGAAAACTCAATGGTCTCCGCTCAGAATACCCGACCGCGTTGACATTTGCCGAAAAGCTTGCAACCAGCCAGGAACTGCCATCAATCGATTAAATCCGCGGACTGTGGCAACTGATATTGGATGAGGCGGCTGCCTCAGGCAAGGTGGTACGCTTTACTGCACCGGTAGTAAATCAACAGGGCCAGGAAAATCAGCGTGAGGTCACGCGCATCGGCAATTTTATCGTTCTGGCTGATGGTCATTACCTGCGTTACCTGGAAAGCAGCCGGCAAACTCGTTGAACCTCAGCGCCAACCCAGCAATCGTTATCTGAGCCTGGTAAAAGAGCTGGAAAACGCGCGCAGCGGCATTCATCCCGTTGCCATCGATCCTACCCGCGGCAACCTGCTGGCCCTGCTGGTACAGGAACCGGATCTCGTGAGTCGCATCAAGCAGGGTGGTTTAGTCGGCTATATTATCATCGGTCTGGGACTGATTGGTCTGCTTGTCGCCATCGAGCGCTTTATTGTCGCTGTCCCGGCTTTACGGCAAGGTTCGCAAGCAGCTGACGGGACAAAACGCCGGTGAGAATCCGCTGGGTCGGATCATGCAGATTTACTATGACAACAAGCATGTTGATACCGAGACGCTGGGACACAAACTGGACGAGGCCATATTGCATGAGGTGAAACCCTCTGAAGCGGGGGCTAAGCAGTATCGCCATACTGGCAGCCGTCACGCCACTGCTGGGTCTGCTTGGTACGGTCACCGGTATTATCGAAACCTTTCAATCCATCACTCTATTCGGCACCGGTGACCCAAAACTGATGTCTGCCGGTATCTCCCGAGGCATTGGTAACTACAGTACTTGGATTAACAGCTGCAATACCATTACTACTCATTCACAGCTTCCTCTCATCCGAAGAGTAATGCCGTTATCCAGATACTGGATCAGCAAAGTGCTTCTTTCATTGCAATGCTTGCTGAAGGCGAACATAAAGGCAATGCTGAATAAACTGGAGCAGCTTCAGATCCTGTTTGAACGCGGCGGACCAGTACTCGTCGTCATACTCATGGTATCCACAATACTGTGGATCACTGATTATAGAACGCTACTGGTTCCTGTTGTTCATTTATCCCCAAAAGCTGGACTCTATAGTCAAACAATGGGAGCAGCGTTCGGATCACAATACATGGCATGCCCTGCGGCTGCGCGAGGGCTTGTCGGCAGAAGTTTCATTGACATTACAGGCCTATCTATCGCCAATCAAGATCATCATCCAGGTTTTACCATTGCTGGGGTTGTTGGGAACTGTCACGGGCATGATCACGATATTTGACGTCATCACTGTATTTGGAACCGGCAATACTCGTGGTATGGCTGATGGAATTTCCAGAGCATTGATTACTACTACCGCCGGCCTGACCACAGCCATTGCCGGTCTTTATTTTAGTGTACACCTCGAGCATCGCGCTCATACTGAACAACAACGTGCACGCGATCAGCTTCATATCAGCGGCTGACATGAGAACAACACATACAGAACATGAAAGAACCGATATTGGGGTCAATCTGACACCCCTTATCGATATGGTATTTATTCTGCTGATTTTCTTTCTGGTGACAGCGTCCTTTACCAAAGAAGCCGGCATTGATGTCGATCGTCCATCTGCCCAGACTGCCGTCCGTCAGGAACGTGGCAATCTTGTGATTGCTATCAACCAGAATGGTGAAGTCTGGATCGACAATCAGCAGGTGGATGTCCGTGCTGTTCGGGCACATGTCCAGCGACTGCATGCACAGAATCCTGAAGGCACTGTCATCATTACAGCTGACAAGCAGTCCCGTAGTGGTCTTCTGGTAGACGTCATGGATCAGGTCAGACTGGCCGGTGTCACAAATATCGCCATAGCGGCACAGCGTAAGTCGGGCGGCAGTTGATCATTAACATGATTATTAGCTCATTGTCCGTTTCACGTTAAAGACTGATCTTATATGGTCTGGCGTTTACCTCTATTCATACTGGCGGCCATTGTGCTGAACTTACTGCTGTTTTATTTCATTCAGCAAATGGTCAGCAGTGATCCGGCCGGTATCAGTGATTACGAGGATATTCAGTTCGTTGACTTTGTACGGTTGCGTGAGGAGGAAACCAGACCGGAACAGCAGCGCGAAGAAGAAGAAGAACCGCCGGATCCGCCGCCGGAGGAACCCGATCAGCCGCCACCCGAGATTACCGAGCCGGAAACACCGGAACCCAAGCCGGCACAGCCCGATGTACCGCGACCCAGTATAGACATCCCGCTCGGGATTGATGGTGTGCCTTATGTCGGGGATTTCATGAAATCTGCCCCGGCCCGGCAGCCGCAGTCACCCCAGCCGCATACTTCGGGAATACTCACTGATATTGAACCGACGGTCAGAATACCGCCACAGTATCCGCCGCGGGCACTACGTGCCGGTATCGAGGGCAGCGTGACAGTGGAATTTACAATCGCCACAGATGGTTCTGTCAAGGAACCTGAAATCATATCAGCCGATCCGGAAAATATATTCAATGACGCCGTGCTGCGTGCGATCCGGCGCTGGAAATTCGAGCCGGAAAAGATTGATGGCAAGATTGTCGAACGTCGTGCACGCCAGGTCGTACGATTCAAGCTGCAATGATTAATAACATGGCCCCCTCACCTGCATTAACTTCTGTTACCAGCTGCCGCTGGATGATACCCCTTTTTGTTATCCTCCTGATAACACCATTTCAGGCTATGTCACAAAATAGAGACGGTGAATACCTGCTGTCCGAGAATACTTATAATGCTCTAAGTGAAATCAATGAATTGCTCGAGACAGAAAGACATACAGAAGCGCTTAACAAACTGCGATCACTGCAACAGGATGTACAAGGTAATGAATACGAGCAAGCCGTTGTACAGCAAACCATGGGCTATGCCTATAATGCGCTTGAACGGTTCGACCTGGCTGCCGACGCCTTTATACGTGCCGTTGACAGCAACGCATTACCAGCGGATGTCAGCCACAGGCTGGAATATTTCATAGCCCAGCTTCTTGCCCAGACCAGAAATTATGATCGTGCTATCCACTATCTCGAGAAATGGTTTAGTGAAGAAACTGACCCAGGCATTGATGCCTATAGACTTGCAGCAGGCCTGTACTATGAAAATGGCGATCATGCCCAGGTCATAAAATATGCGCGAACAGCAATATCAAAAAGCGACAAACCCGACGAAAATCTTTACCAATTACTGCTGGCAAGCTATTTTGAAACCAAAGACTACAATAATGCTGCTGACTTGCTTGAAAATATGCTGCAACTGTTTCCTGCCAATGAGAGCTACTGGAAACAACTGTATTCTACCTACCAGTTGCTGAACAAGGATAAACGGGCGCTGGCAGTATATGAGCTGGCTTACCGTCGTGGATTCCTTAATAAGGATGAAAAAGAGCAACTGGCCCGCCTCTACCTGCATCTGCAGGCACCCTATCGCGCAGCCCGGTTTCTGCAATCGGAAATGGAAAAAGGTGGCCTCGACAAGACAAAAGAGAATCTCAAACTGCTGGCAGAAAGCTACCACCTGGCGCGCGAAACTGACAAGGCCATCGAGGCTTATGGAGAAGCGGCAAATCTGACTGGAGACGGAGAACTTTATTTCCGCCAGGGCCAGTTACTGTTCAACAGGCAACGCTGGACGCTGGCCCAGGCAGCCCTTCAAAAAGCGCTGGAGCTGGGGACACTGAAACAACGCGCCCAGGCCCAGTTGCTGCTGGTATTGCCGCTACAATCTCAACAATGACGAGATCGCCAGTGAATCACTGCGCCATGCCAGTCAGAGCCAGGGCACAAGAGAGCAGGCTGAATACTGGCTTCAAAAAATCAGGGAACGCAGCTGAATCAGCATCGGGCTCATATCAGACCGATACTGACCGCTACAGTGCTTCCAGTTCCCTGATCAGATCGGAGGCATTCTGGTAGCGGTCTCCGGGCTTCTTGGCCAGACATTGATTGATAACATCCTGGTACTGGCTTAATTGATGTTTCAATTTTGGCGGGTCTGTATGGATATGTTGATATATCAGTGCCGAGGGTGAGTCGGCCTGATAAGGTTTCTTCGAAGTTAGCAGTTCATAAAACAAAACGCCGGCGCTGTAGATATCTGAACGGGAATCGATCTCGAGTCCCTGCCCTTGTTCAGGGCTCATATAATGTGGTGTACCTAGCACCTTGCCGATCGTGGTCAGATCACTGCCTGCATTCAATCTTTTTGAAATACCGAAATCGGCTATGGCCAGACTGTCGTCACCCCTGAACATGATATTTGCCGGCTTCAGATCACGATGTACGATACCTGCACTATGAATAACATCCAGGCCATAGGCGATATGAGTCATGTAAGCATGCGCAACTTCCGGATTAATGCCGTGTTCAAGCCGTTGCTTGAGATCGCCACGCGAAAAAAATTCCATGGCTATATAGCCGTACTTCTGGGTGACACCATGTTCATAAACCTTGACTATAAAGGGGCTGTTAATATCAGCGATTAACTCGGCTTCCTGGATAAAACGCCTTAGCAAATGTCTATCTGTATGGCTGATATCAAGCACTTTAAGAACCAGTGACAAACCGTCCTCAGCTCGTTCAGCAAGATAAACATGCGACATTGCCCCCTTGCCAATAAGACGTACCAGCTTGTAATCGCCAGCAGTAGCCTTGGCTTCGAATTTCTGCCCCTTGCGAAGCTGATCGACAATTTTTTCATCTTCTGCCAGCTGCGCTTTCTGTTCCGCTGTACGTTCCGCATCAATGTCCATGGCCTCCTGTATAAGCCTGGACAGACGCTTCGGTGAAATATCTTTTTTATTGATATAGTCGGAAGCACCGAGCTTGATGGCTCGGGCAGCTATATACTCATCACCTTCGGACGTCAGAATAATGGTCGGCGGAAAATCAACACGCCTGCCAAAATGCTGAAGCCATTCCAGACCATCTTCTGAATCTCCCAGTTTGTAATCCAGCAACAGGATATCGTACGGAGACCAGTCAAAGTTTTCCTTAGGCCTGCCGTTTTTCAGGAAATCATAATCAACGATATCGTATTTATCCCCTTCCTTGCCCAGATAGAGCCTGAGAAGGGACACGAAGTCGGGTGAATCATCAATGATTAATACACGCATTAACTAGTCTTTATAGTTAGGGAAGCTCTGAATACCCCGCATGTCATTTCGACCAACGGGAGAAATCCCTGTCTCGACCGTAGGGAAAGACGCCTGTGGCGGATTTCTCGCTGCACTCGAAATGACAAATTATTCAGAGTCTCCTTAAAAATATCCGTCGTGGCAATTATTGCACTTATTCGGTGCACGCAGTGCCAATATAAGAATGAAGGGCGATGTACCCATGATCAGGTCGGACTATCCTTTGTCCTGTCGAACCTACCGAAATTCAGCATGATAACAGGCAGTATCAACAGATTCAGTACTGTTGATGAGGCCAGGCCACCGATAATGATAGCTGCCATCGGGCCCATGATTTCCCGACCCGGATTATCACTGTCCACGGCTATCGGTAACATGGCCAGCGCGGTAACAAGGGCTGTCATTAATATGGACGGCAGGCGTTCCTGCGCACCCTGTATGGCAGTATTAATATCCCAGTTCTTACCTTCAGTGGTAACCAGATGATCGTAATGCGAAACCAGCATAATTGAATTACGTACAGTAATACCGAACAAGGTGACAAATCCGACCAGTGAACCTACTGAAAGGGTACCACCCGTAAAGGAGAACCGCAACAACCCCGCCCACCAGCGAAAACGGAACGTTAACCAGCGTTAGCAACATGTGCCTCAGGCTGCCTATGGCAATGTATATAAGCATCAGGACAATGATGCCCACCAGAATAGAATGGAGTATAAGCTCCTGTCGTGCCTGTGCCTGCCTATGGCGGCGCCGGTAAATTCCGGGAATGTATCTGCCTGAAAGCTCACTTCCTGATGCAGGCGTGTCCGGATTTCGTCCAGGAAACCGACAATATCCCGGCCTTCGGCATTTGCTGTAATAGTCTGCACGCGCTGGCCGCCCTGATGAAGGACATTATAACGACCATCCGTCTGCCGTATATCTGCAACGTTCCTCAAGGGAACCAGCTCATTATCGCTGTTCCTGAGTGGCAGGTCACCAACTTCGTGCAGATCGCGGCGCTGATTTGCATGTAAAACCACTGCAACATCATATAAACGGTTTCCCTGGCTAATGCGGCTTACAATATTGCCCTCATAAGCAGTCTGTACCGCTGACAATACATCCACCGGCCGCAGTCCCCAGAAGGCCAGTTTATCAAGTTGGGCCCTGATATCCAGCATTGGCGTAGCCGGCGGCGAACGCACCTGGACATCGGTTGCACCTTCTATATCCCGAACCAGGGCAGAAATCTCTGTTGCCTTACGATCCAGATAATCGAGATCATTGCCATATACGTTGATGACAACGGGTGACGAATAACCTGAAATGGTCTCATCCACCCGCTCAATAAGAAATGTATTGGCTTCGTAAAGCAATCCCGGAAACTCACCCAGAATTTCCCTTAATTCATTCAGCACGGCCTGTTGTTCTCTGCCTGAAAGCCCCCTTTTCAGGTCGATCTCGAATTCACTGTAGTGGCTGCCGTAGGTATCTGCACCCCGTTCTGCACGACCGGCCCATTGTGATACGGATCGTACACTGGATATATCCATGAACTGTTCCGTCAGCCGATTGCCTACCCGTATGGATTCCACCAGCGATGTACCCGGCAACAGCGTAGTATGGACTATGTAATGACCTTCCCGCAGATCGGGCAGAAACTGTCCGCCAAGTCGTGGCAGGATTGCCAGTCCGACTGCGCAAAATAACAAGGATGCCATAATAGACACGGACGGTACCCTGCCTAGTACACGCAGAAGAGATCCATACCAGGGCTTGATCATGGCAATCAGCGGCGGATCCTTGTCACGCAATCGGCTGCGGACCAGAAACAGATAGCATAGTGCCGGCGTGATCGTGAGGGCCACCAACAGCGACATCAGAATGGCCAGAATGTATGAAAAACCAAGTGGTGAGAACAATCGTCCGGCAACACCGCCAAGTGTCAACAGGGGAACAAAAACAATCGCTACTATAAAGCTTGCATAGACAACGGAACCTCGCACCTCCATGGAGGCATTAAACACAACCTCCAGCGGTGATTGTGGATTTGCCAGTGAGCGGTTTTGTCGCAGACGCCGAAATATATTCTCGGTATCGATAATGGCATCATCGACTACCTCGCCAAGTGCAATCGCCAGACCTCCCAGTACCATAATATTGAGATTGACTCCCAGTTCCAGCAGAAGTATGGCAGCACTCAGCAGGGACAGGGGAATCGCCATGGCAGAGATCATGGCCGTCCGTAGATTGAACAGAAACAGCAGTAATATTACGATGACAAACATACCACCGACCATGAGATGGCCGGTTATATTCTTCAGCGAATCCTCGATATAGTTTGCCGGACGGAACAGTTCCGAATGTAGCTTTATGCCACGTTCAGAAAAGATGGGTTCGAACCCACTCAGTGCTTTCTCGACGCTCCGGGAAACAGTCAGTGTATTGGCACCATACTGGCCGATAACCATCATTACGATGCCCGGCTCACCCATAATAGAAGCCGCGCTGATAGGTGGTGCCGGTGCCATTTTGACATCGGCTACATCACGTAACAGTATGTTTCTTCCCTGCTTACGCTGGAGTACCACACTGCCGAGTTCTTCGCCACTGACGGGCTGCCCCTGAACCCGTAAAGTTATACGCTGGCTTTCACTCTCGACGAAACCGGCGCCATAAATACCGGTTGATTGCCTGGCAGCATCAACAATCTGCTGAATACTGATGCCATACTGTTTCATCTGATCCGGCAACAGCTGAATCTGCAGCTGCCGGATATCACCCCCGAACACATTAACATCGGCCACACCTTCAACACTGAGTATGCCAGGCACCAGTGTCCAGTCCACCAGATCGCGCATCTCCATTAGGCTGTATTCATCGGAGGTCAGACCGATGGTCAGCACAGTGGCAGATGATGAGGCTAGTGGCACAGGCACGGGTGCCTCCACGCCCGGAGGCAAATCCTTGATCACACCTGCCAGGCGTTCACTGACAAGCTGGCGATTACGGTATACATCGGTATGCTCATCGAATATAGCCGTAATAATCGACAATCCCTGAATCGATTCAGAGCGCACATAATCCAGATCGATAATGCCTGCCAAAGATTGTTCGATTGGTTGTGTTACCAGAATCTCGACCTGTTCCGATGACAGCCCCGGTGCCTCGGTCTGAATTGTTACCAGTTTGGGCGCGAATTCCGGAAAGATATCCAGTCCGGCATGGAATATCTTGTATATGCCGTAGCCCATCAGGACCACAGCCAGCATCAACACGACGCCGCGAAAGCGGATGGAAAAATTGACCAGTGCTGCAAGCATTTATGCGAAAGGCGCGAAATGTGGAATTGCGAACCGTGTAACAATCGGGAAGGCAATAGCAGCCTGTAACGGGCTCGTATGCGCCTGTGCGTTATATCCAGTCGCTTCCGGTATCTGGCAACCGTTCAAAAAGCTCATGGTCGCTGTCCTTTCAATTTTGCATCCTGTTTTACGGGTCATCATCTTCATCCGGTATCTGCCAGCGATACTCTTCAGACAGCAGCATCTGGGCGCCCGTGGTGACGATAAGCTCACCTTCCCTGACTTGAGGTGACGGAATTGAACCAGCCGTCACTCAGCCGTGACGGATTATCAAGTACGCGGCGGTAAAAAAAATCATCCCCGTCATGAAGATATATCCAGGGCTGACCGGCCTGCCAGACAACTGCATCGGCAGGCGCATAGACACCGTCGATGGTTTCCCCGGATGTGGGTATCCAGGCATGGACCCGCATACCAACCCGCAACTTGTCTGCATGAGCATGGAAGAAATGGGTTTCGCCCTGCAGACTGGGTTCTGTCCGTGGTGCCGGTGATATCAGATAGGCCTTGCGTGCATTGATTCTAGTGTCATCACGATTGATGAAGATAATTCGTGATGTTTCCGGCAATGACTGGTTTCTGCCCAGCGTCAGGTTCAGAAGTACTTCATGTCTTTTTAGTAATTGCTGAAACAGCCCCTCACCATTGGCATTCAGTGCCCATTCCGCCAGTACCTCACCCCAGCCCTGAATGGCTTCATCATACAGACTGCGTAGTTGCTGTTTCTGGGCCGCCAGCCTTGCAAGGCTGGCCTGCATTTGTGCACGTGCTTCTTCCAGCTGACGTGTGGATATATTCGCATTATCCTCATGCAGCAGCGACAGCCGTTCATAAGCTTCACGTGAGCGCTGCAATTCAACTTCAGTAATACGGATTTCCGCGCGCAGTCTGTCACTGCTTGTACGTAATTCAAGTAGTGGCCCAATAGAAACAACTTCGGCCAAGGCCTGCATTTCCTGACGATACTGCATGGCTTCTGCCGGCTGCACCCGGATACCGCTGATTACCTGTGTTTCCTGCGTCAGTTCTATGCCCAGCACACCGTCCTGCATACGCAGGCGTGATGGGTGGTCATCATCGTCGTCATCACCCGTATCTGATTTGCCATCCGTCGGTCTGTTGTCTGACACTTCTTCAGTTGGCACAATAAGACTACGCAGATAAGCGCCCTGTGGAGTGACGTACAACAACACAATAAGAACTGACACCGCGACCGGTAGCAACCATCTCATTATTCTTCATCCCCCTCGTGCGCCGCCTCATTCTCAAGCAAGCTCGCCGTAACGCTGTCTATCCAGTCCTCACCCTGGATTGGATATTGCAGCACATTCTCCAGGGTCGCGTAGCTGTGCAGCAGCTCGGCGCGGCTGTTACTGGCCGCCTGATCCGCTTCGCTGACAGCCTGCAGGGCGCGCAAAAACTGTAGACGATCGGCATAACCCGCATTTAATTGCTGTTCAATGCGTTCACTGTAATCTGTCGCGTCCCTTGCCAGGGCCACAGCCTGCTGATAGGTATCCAGTTTACCGATAAAATCGGTCCGCGCCTGATAAACCCTGTCAATGATCGATGCCTGAAGTTGCAGAAAGCGTTCCTGTAAAACCGAACGTCGTGCCATGGCCTCGGCGATTTCGCCTTCATGCCGGTGAAATAGCGGCAGTATCCACGCGGCTCCCAGTTGCCATACATTATCGCTCTGATCAAACACGAATCCCGGCGACAGATTAATATCGGGATACTGTTTTTCTATTTCCAGCCTCAGGGCGGCTTCCTGTGCTGCATAGGCAGCCAGTGACTGACGTATATCATACCGATGCTGCAGGGCCAGACCGCGGATATCAGCCGCCGGGACCCGTTGCCTGACAGGTAGTGATTCTATGGCCGGCATATTTATGCTGATATCCCGTACTGCAGCAGGCGGAACACCGATGGCAGCGGCCAGCTGGCCGCGAGCAGTCTTGATACGTGCCTCCTGGGCTGTCAGCTCAAGCTGCAGGCGCTGCAATTCCAGTCGGCTGCTGCTTAACTCGAACGCCGCGATCTGTCCCAGTTCCTCACGTCGCTGAAGCAAATCAAGAATATCCGTAACGACATCCAGTCGCCTCTCCAGTGACTGCTGCTTCTGTTGTGCCGCCATCAGATCGGCCACTGTGGTGTGTACCTCACTGCGAATGTCCCAGGCAGCCTGATCGATTTCCAGCCGAGCAGCTGCCGTATTCAGTTCGGCCTGTTCGATTCTGGCCCCGCGTTTCCCCGGACGCTCCAGTATCAGATCCAGTACTATGCCGATCAGCCACGGCGATTTTGCCGCCGCTGGATCCCGATGTCCGCGGTGCCACCATCGGGCCACTGGAAAATCCTGTGGGCAAATTCCCAGTATTCGGTCAGGCTTTCACCCTTGTAGGCGAATACCGGAACGTTCTTCTCTACCATGGCAGCCGCAGCATGATCCTGGGTCGAATAGATGTTGCATGATGCCCAGCGCACTTCCGCGCCAAGCTCGACCAGCGTTTCGATCAAAACAGCGGTCTGGATGGTCATGTGCAGCGAACCGGCGATGCGCGCGCCTTTCAGCGGCTTGTCGGCGGAATATTCCTCGCGCGTCTGCACCAGCCCGGGCATTTCGGTTTCGGCGATCGTGATTTCCTTGCGGCCATAGGCGGCAAGCGAGGGATCGGCGATCAGATAGTCGTTTTCGGTGGAGGCGATGCTTGAATCAAACAGCACGCCTTTGGTTACATCTTCTGGTTTAGCACTCATTAATAAAGCCTCAGTATTCAGTATTTGGGTTCGAGTTGGTACGTATCGGGCTCCGGACGACTGGGCAGATCATCAGGATCTCGACCAGCCATTCATTGGCCCGGATTGTAGTTATCAGAGTCCAGCTGCCTTCTTCAGCGCCTCGGCGCGATCGGTCTTCTCCCAGCTGAACGTCGTGAAGTGCTCTTCGACCTGCCTGCCATCGCGGATGACTTTGGCCGAAGTTTGTTCCGGTGGCCGGCCGAAATGGCCGTTGGTCGCGGTCTGGCGATACATCGGATGCAGCAGATCGAGCATTTTCAGAATGCCGAACGGCCGCAAATCGAAATTTTCGCGCACCAGCTTTTCGATCTGCTCCTCGGGAATCTTGCCGGTGCCGAAGGTCGTAACCGAGATTGAAGTCGGCTCTGCGACACCAATAGCATAGCTGACCTGTATTTCACATTTGTCAGCCAGGCCCGCAGCGACGACGTTCTTGGCGACATATCGCCCGGCATAGGTTGCCGAGCGGTCAACCTTGGACGGGTCCTTGCCTGAAAAGGCGCCTCCGCCGTGCCGCGCCATGCCACCGTAGGTATCGACGATGATCTTGCGCCCGGTCAGGCCGGCGTCGCCGACCGGCCCGCCGATCACGAACTTGCCGGTCGGGTTGATGTGGTAAAGCGTATCGTTGTGCAGCCACTCTTCGGGCAGCACCGGCTTGATGATGTGCTCGCGCACGCCTTCGCGGATCTCGTCGAGCTCCACGCCTTCGTCGTGCTGGGTCGACAGCACCACCGCGTCGATTGCCACCGGCTTGCCGTCGACGTAGCGCAAGGTCACCTGGCTTTTGGCATCCGGCCGTAACCACGGCAGCGGATTGTCGGAGTGCTTGCGCACCCGTGCATGACGCTCGACCAGGCGGTGTGCATAAAAAATCGGCGCCGGCATCAGCGCATCGGTTTCATTGGACGCATAACCGAACATCAAGCCCTGGTCTCCCGCCCCCTGCTCTTCAGGTGCTGCGCGATCAACGCCCTGGGCAATGTCTGGCGACTGCTTGCCGATCATGTTGATCACCGAACAGGTCTGACCGTCGAAGCCGACGTCGGAGGAGTTGTAACCAATGTCTGTGACGACATCGCGGATCAGATCTTCGAGCTCGACGTAGGCTGTGGTCGATATCTCCCGCCGACGATCACGGCGCCGGTCTTGAGGAAGTCTCGCACGCCACGCGGGCATTCGGATCCTGAGCCAGTATTTCATCGAGAATGGCATCTGAAATCTGGTCGGCCATTTTGTCCGGGTGGCCTTCTGAGACGGATTCGGAAGTAAACAGATATTCGCTCATTGACTTGTCGGTTCCTTTTGTTTATCTCTTGATTCGAATAGAAAGATATCAGTCTAACGCATCGCGCACTGAATTGCCCCCGATTTCTGGGAAAGCGGTGGTCGGTGGTCGGTGGTGGTTTTGGCGGGAGGCCGATCTGGTGCCTTTGAATTCGGAAATCGGCCGGCGGAGCGGCCTCCTACAGACAACCAGAACCCGCTGTGGGAGGGCCCTCCGCGGCCCGAAGGGTTTCAGCCCTCTGCGGCCCGAATAAGCACGCCACCGAACGACCCGTCCCCATCAGCGGAAAGGTTTTTCCGACCTCCGACCTCCGACCTCCGACCTCCGACTGCCGCCGGCGCTATCATGCCGGGAAGTTTCCACCGAGCCCGCCGCCGCGCATGCCGGAGCTGCAGACGCTACTGGACGCCAGCCTGATCGCCGCACTCTTTCACGTGGTCATCTCGCCGATTGCCGCCTTGCACGCGCTGATGTTCAAGCGAGACTCGCGTGCCGCCTTCGGCTGGATCGCGCTGTGCCTGCTGCTGCCGATCGCCGGCCCGGTGCTTTACACGCTGCTCGGCATCAATCGCATCCAGCGTCGGGCCAGAAGGCTGGAACTGCCGGGGCTGCGCGTCGGCTTCGAGCGCGGGCGCACCCGCGGGGCTGAACGGCACGCCCCGCCCGGGCTCGAGGAATCGCTGCGCCAGATCGAGCAAATCGGCGCCCGACTGAGTGTTCATGAACTGGCCACAGGCAACGCGGTAATCCCCCTGCACGACGGCGATCAGGCCTATCCGGCCATGCTCGAGGCGATCGACAGCGCACGGCGCTCGGTTTTTCTGTCTACCTATATATTCGACGCCGATGTCGTCGGCAAGGCGTTCATCGCAGCACTGAGTGCCGCACATCGGCGCGGCGTCGATGTGCGCGTGATCATCGACGGGATCGGGCAGTTCTACAGCAGACCCCGGGCGCACAAGCTGCTCCGCCGCGCCGGCGTTCGCAGCGCGCTGTTCCTGCCGCCGCGGCTGTTGCCGCCACGCCTTTCGCTCAACCTGCGCAATCACCACAAGATCCTGGTCGTCGACGGCCACACCGCGTTTACCGGCGGTCTGAATATCGGCCAGCGCCATGTGCTCGGCACCCAGCCGAACCGCAAGGCCGTGGCCGACATGCATTTCAGGCTCGCCGGCCCCGGGCGCTGCAGCTCGAAACGCAATTTGTGCGAACCTGGGAATTCGTCACCGGCCGGCGAGAGGCGCCGTTACCCATCGCGGCATGCCCGCAGGGCCGGTTACCTTGCCGTGCGCTTTCCGACGGCCCGGACGACGACCTGGACCAGATCACCCGGCTGCTTGGCGCGACGATCGCCGAGGCGCGTCACTCCATTCTCATCATGACGCCCTATTTCCTGCCGCCGCGCGAGCTGGTCGCCGCCCTGCAGGCCGCCAGCCTCCGCGGCGTCAAGGTCACGCTGGTGCTGCCGGAAAAGAACAACCTGCCCTACGTCCACTGGGCCATGCGCAACATGTTGTGGGAATTGCTGTACCAGGACATCGAGGTGCATTATCAGCCGCCGCCGTTTGTCCACACCAAGCTGTTCGTCATCGACGACAAGTACGTCCTGATCGGCTCTTCGAACTGGGATTCGCGCTCGCTGAGACTGAACTTCGAGCTTCAGGTAGAAGTCTTCGGCGCCGAGTTCGCACTGGCAATGGGCAGCATCGTTCGACGCGCAGCGGCCGGCGGCCGGCGCGTTACACTGGAGGAAGTGGATGGTCGCAGCCTGCCGGCCCGGCTGCGCGATTCGTTATGCTGGCTCTTTTCGCCCTACTTGTGAGCTACTCGACTTGTGAGCTACTCGAAATTCTGAGGTATTCAACATGACGCTACTGATTCTCGGACTTGTGCTTTTTCTCGGCATCCATTCGCTTTCCATCGTCGCCCTGCCCGCGCGTGACACGATGGCCGCCAACATCGGCAAATGGCCGTTCAAGGGGCTATATTCCATCATCGCGATCATTGGCCTGGTGCTCATCGTGCAGGGTTACGGCCAGGCCAGGCTGGACCCCACAGTGCTGTATGTACCGCCGGAGTGGACGCGACATATCGCCATGCTGCTGATGCTGCCGGCATTTCCAGCCCTGCTGGCCGCCTATCTGCCGGGCCGAATCAGTCAGACGCTCGGCCATCCAATGCTGGTCGCGGTCAAGGCCTGGGCGCTGTCACATCTGCTGGTCAACGGCACGCTGGCCGCTGTGCTGCTGTTTGGCGGCTTCCTCGCCTGGGCTGTAGTCGACCGCATCTCGATGAAGCGGCGGCCGGCGACGAGCAACCCACGTGCCCCCGAGGGCGCGTTCAATGACGTAATCGCGATCGTCGGCGGCCTGGGGATTTATCTGGCATTTGTGTTCTGGCTGCATGCGAAGTGGATCGGCGTTTCAATCGTCGGCTGAACCAACGGGGTCATCGGCGACCGAACAGCCGGCCCAGAAAACCGATGCGATCAGTCCGAATGCCATTCTCGAAAGCATCGGACCGCGCCCCGGGCGCATCGTCGTCGGCCTGGATGCAGGACACGACCAGATCGTCGATGAGCGCAGGCGTGAATTGATAGGGGTCGAATTCCGCCATGCCGTGTCGGGCAAGCACTTCGCCCACAACGTGCTCGATGGCGACGAATTTCATCGACCAGTCCTCGAAGCGCCTGGAACGGATCGGCCGACGGGTGAGACGCTGCACGTCGTAATGCCGCTCATCCCTGCAGATTCGAGCGTACAGCCCGTCGACGGTGTCGGCCGGCCCTTCCAGATACTGGAAAAAACAGCCTTCGCCGAAATGCAGCACGCCGCCGATCTGGCGCCGCTGGTTGTTTCGCCGCGAGAACACCAGGATGCGATTGACTTGCGGATCCACGCCGTAGCCCCTCGGCGCGGGGTCGAAAGAGGCGGTCGAACAATACGACAGGCAGATCAGGTCGGTGGGAGAATCCATGGTGACTCGTATGCATTTGAAACGCGAGATTAGACGAGAACAGTCGCGGTTTCGTCAACAGCGTTCGAAGCGCCGTGACCGGAGGCCAAAAGCGGGTTTCCACCCCAGCCAAACCCCCTTTTGGTAGTATTCAAAAAATGCGCTACTCGGTCTCACTTGCAATTTCGCTAGCAGTCTTGTGGCTCGCCATTTCCGGGGTATACAAACCGCTGCTTTTCGTGCTGGGCGCCGGCTCCATCGCGTTCGTGGTCTGGATGTCCCGGCGGATGGATGTAGTGGGCGTGGAGCACAATCCGGTCCTCTATTCATGGCGCCTGCCGGTTTACTGGATATGGCTGTTGTGGGAAATCGTCAAGTCGAACGTCGCGGTTGCGCTTGCCGCACTGTCGCCACATGAGCGCGTACGCCCGAGGGTCGTGAAAGTCCCCATTAAACTCGGCTCGGCCGTCGGAAAGGTGACCTTCGCAAACTCGGTCACGCTCACCCCGGGCACGGTCACGCTGCTGCTGGAAGATGATTTCCTCGAGGCCCACGCGCTGCTGGAAAGTTCTGCAACTAGCCTGGAATCGGGCGACATGGAGCGCAAGATCGCCTGGCTGGAGCAGCACAAATGAACACCGTTCTGGTGCTGACCGCCCTGGCGATCTTCGCCACCATGGCGCTGGCGCTTGTTCGCGCGCTCAAAGGTCCATCGGTGTTCGACCGGATCGTGGCCGTCAACGTCTTCGGCACCAAGACCGTGCTGATCGTCGCCCTGATCACCGCCATCAGCGGCAACGACGACCTGATCGACGTGGCGCTGGTCTACGCACTGATCAACTTCATCGCGATTGTCGCCGTGCTCAAGCTTTCGAGAATGCGAGACCTGGCAGCCTCGGGCGAGGGGGACATCACCGATGGCTGAGACCGTGCTCGACGTCATTTCCGGCATCTTCCTGATCTCCGGCGGCGTGTTCGGCATTCTCGGCGGCATCGGCCTGCTGCGATTCCCGGACTTTTACACCCGGCTGCATGCGGCCGGCATCACCGACACGTTGTGCGCGTTTCTGATCATCGTCGGGCTGGTGATCCAGGCCGGACTGGCGCTGGTAAGCATCAAGCTGATGCTGATCCTGGTCTTCATGGTCTTCACCGCCCCGACCGCCAGCCATGCCCTGGCGCGTGCCGGGCTGGCCGCCGGCGACGATCCGGAGACCATGGAAGGCGAACCCATGCGAGTAGCCCCACTCGATTCACCGGGAGAGACCTCATCGAAGTCCTGATCGACATCGCGCTGCTGACGTTCCTGGTGGTCGTGGCGATTGCCGTCGTGCAGGTGCGCGACCTGTTTTCGGCAGCGATGCTGTTCGCAATCTACTCGCTGCTCTCGGCCGCGCTGTTCACGGTGCTCGATGCCGGCGACGTGGCGCTGACCGAAGCCGCGGTAGGCGCGGGCATCTCCACCATTTTGATCCTGGCAGTTCTGACGCTGGCACCCCGTCATGAAAAACGCCACCCGGGCATCAACTGGCCGGCCATCAGCGTGGTTGTGGTCACCGGCGCCTGCCTGCTCTGGGCCGTATCCGACCTGCCGGCCTTCGGCCAGCCGGGCAATCCGGTCCACACCCATGTCGCGCCATATTACATCGAACATGCCTACAAGGACCTGGGCGTGCCCAACATGGTGGCCGCGGTGCTGGCCAGCTACCGGTCCATAGACACCTTCGGCGAGGTCATCGTGATCTTCACCGCCGGGCTGGGCGTTTTCTCGCTGCTTTCTGTGCGCCCGACCGCCAGAAAGTCGAACAAGCCGGAGGATTCGGAATGAGGGAAAACGGCATCCTGCGCATCATCGCGCGCTTCCTGATCCCCCTGATCATGCTGTTCGCGCTTTACGTGCAGTTCCACGGCGACTACTCGCCCGGCGGCGGTTTCCAGGCCGGCGTTCTGTTTGCGGCCGCCTGGATCCTGTTTGTGCTGATCTACGGCCTGGAATCCGGCCTGGCCGTCATTCCCGAGCGGGCGATGTTCGTGCTTTCGGCCGCCGGTGCGTTGCTGTATGGCTTCATTGGCCTGCTCGGCGTGCTGCTGGGCGGGCGCTTTCTCGATTTCGATCCGCTGCTGGAAAATCCAAAGGCCGCGCAGCAGGCCGGGATCATCCTAGTCGAACTCGGGGTGGGCATTACCGTGGCCTGCGTGGTGATGCTGATCTTCACGATGTTCGTCCGTCGCCGAGGCGAACTGGGTCAGGCCTGGCATCCGGAGGAACATGACTGATGGAGCTGCTGGGCCATTACAACTACTACATTGTCGTCGTTCTGATGATGATCGGTCTGTACGCCGTCATTGCGCGCGGCAACCTGGTCAAGAAAGTCATCGGCTTGAACATCTTCCAGACCTCGGTGTTCATCCTGTTCGTTTCCCTGGGCAAGATCTCCGGCGCGTCGACGCCGGTCTGGCGCGAAGGCGTGGAACTGTATTCCAATCCCCTGCCGCATGTCCTGATTCTGACCGCGATCGTGGTCGGGGTGGCCACCACGGCCGTGGCACTGGCGCTGGCGGTCCGGATTCGGGAAGCCTATGGATCGCTTGACGACGACGAACTCGGCGGCCCTTATGATCAGGACGATCCGGCTGAATGAACATCATCGACTTCCTGCCGTTCAGCGTTCTTGCACCGCTGATCGTCGCGCCATTGTGCGCGCTGCTTCCGGGCCGCACCTTGCCGTGGCTGGTCGCCTTCCTGAGCGTCGCGGTCTCGGCGGCGATTTCGGCATGGCTGCTCTCGGCGGCCTGGTCAACATCATTGTCGTATCACTTCGGCGACTGGCCACCGCCGTTCGGCATCGAGTACCGGGTCGACGCGGTCAACGCACTGCTCGCGCTGCTGATTTCGGGCATTGCGCTATTGCTGCTGCCGTGGGCGCGCACCAGCGTCAACCATGAAATACCAGAGCGCCAGGGTCCGTTCTACGCCCTGTTTCTGCTGGCACTTTCCGGCCTGATGGGCATCACGCTGACCGGCGACGCGTTCAACGTGTTCGTATTTCTCGAAATCTCGTCGCTGTCGACCTATGCCCTGATCGCCCACGGTAGTGATCGGCGCGCGCTGAAAGCGGCATTCCGCTATCTGATCATGGGCACGATCGGCGCGACGTTCTTCCTCATCGGCATCGGCTTTCTCTACGCGATGACCGGCACGCTGAACATGGCCGACCTGGCCGAGCGACTGCCGCAGGTCAGCGACAGCAATGCGGTGCACGCAGCCCTGGCCTTTATAGTCGTGGGCCTGGGCTTGAAGCTGGCGCTGTTTCCGCTGCACCTGTGGCTGCCCAGCGCCTACGCATTCGCGCCCAACTTCATCACCGCTTTCCTGGCGGCGACCGCGACCAAGGTGGCGCTGTACGTGATGCTGCGCTTCATCTTCACGGTGTTCTCGCCCGAATTCAGCTTTACGGCGATTCCGCTTGCCGCGGTGCTGATGGCGCTGGCAATCGCCGGCATGGTCGCCGGCTCGTGGGTGGCGATGTTCGAGGGCAATCTCAAGCGCATGCTGGCCTATTCCTCGGTCGCCCAGGTCGGCTACATGGTGCTAGGCATCTCGCTGGTCACCGCGGCCGGGGTCGCGGCCGGCATCCTGCACCTGTTCAATCATGCGCTGATGAAGGCAGCCCTGTTCGCTGCGATGGGCACCATTTACTACCAGATCGGCAGCGTGCGCCTTACGGAAATCGCCGGCATGGGGCGCTACATGCCGTTGACGTTCACGGCCTTCGCGCTGGCAGGCCTCAGCCTGATCGGCGTGCCGCTGACCGCCGGCTTTACCAGCAAGTGGTATCTGGTCATTGCCGCACTCGATGCCGGCCAGCCCTGGCTGATCGCTGTCATCATGGCCACTTCGCTGCTGGCCATCTACTACATCTGGCGCGTGGTCGAGGCCGCCTGGTTCCGCGAACCGCCGGAAGGCGCGACACTGCCCGACGAGGCGCCGCTGTCGCTGCTGGTACCGCTTTGGGTACTGGTGGCGCTGAATTTCTACTTCGGCCTCGACACCCGGCTGAACGTCGGCGGCGCTGAAGCGGCGGCACGGGCGCTGATCGGGGGCGCGCCATGAGCCCGTTCGGCGTCATCCTGATTCCGTTTATCGGCGCCGTACTGATCGCGCTGGCTGGGCAGCGCGACCGGCTGCGCGACTGCATCGGCTGGATCACTGCAATCTCTTTCTCCTGGCCGTGCTCGGTCAGCTCGGCCCGGTGCTCGACGGCGCGGGCCGGGAACAGCAACTGCTCGAAATTCTGCCCGGGCTGGACATCGCGTTTGCCGTCGAGCCACTGGGCATGATCTTCGCGCTGGTGGCCTCGTCGCTGTGGCTGGCGGCCACGCTGTACGCGCAAAGCTACATGAAGGCCGGCGGCTACCGCCACCTGGGACGCTTCTTCGCCAGCTACTCGATTGCGCTCGGCGCCGCGGCCGGGGTTGCGTTCTCGGCCAACCTGCTGACCATGTTCATCTTCTACGAGGTGCTGAGCCTGTCGACCTATCCGCTGGTGGCCCACAGCGGCACGGAGAACGCCCGGCGCGGTGCCCGGGTCTATCTCGGCTACCTGCTGGCGACCTCCATCGGCCTGTTTCTGGTCGCCATCATCTGGACCTGGCACGCGGCCGGAACGCTGGATTTTCGCCCCGGCGGCATCATCGAAGGCAACGTCGACCCGACCTGGGTGCCGCTGCTGGTCGCGCTGTTCATGTTCGGCATCGGCAAGGCGGCCCTGATGCCGGTGCATCGCTGGCTGCCTTCGGCCATGGTCGCGCCGGCCCCGGTCAGCGCACTGCTGCACGCGGTGGCCGTGGTCAAGGCCGGCGTGTTCTGTGTGGTCAAGGTCGCGGTGTTCGTGTTCGGCACCGATTTCCTGGTCAGTACCGGCAGCGGCATCTGGGTGGCCTGGGTGGCCGCGTTCACCATCATCGCTGCCTCGCTGATTGCGCTGACGCTGGACGACCTCAAGGCCCGGCTGGCTTATTCGACGATCGCTCAGTTGAGCTACGTCGTGCTGGGCGCGCTGGTGGCCACGCCGCTGGCGATCGCAGGTGCCACGCTGCAGATCGTGATGCACGCGTTCGCCAAGATCACGCTGTTCTTCGGCGCCGGCGCGATCCAGACCGCGCATGACAAGAAGAAGATCAGCCAGCTCGACGGTCTGGGCCGCGCGATGCCGCTGACTTTTGGCGCCTTCACCATCGCCACGCTGAGCATCATCGGCCTGCCGCTGTTCGGCGGCATGTGGGCCAAGTGGTACCTGCTTTCGGGCAGCATCGACGCCGGCCAGTGGGTACTGGTCGGCGCGCTGCTGGTCAGTTCCGTGCTCAATATCGCCTATCTGCTGGTGATCCCGGCGCGCGCCTTCTTCCTGCCCTCGCGCGATGAATCCGCGCCTGAACGAATCCAGGAAGCACCCTGGCCCATGGTGGCGGCCATGCTGATCACCGCGACCTGCTGCGTGGTGCTGTTCTTCCGGCCGGAGCCGATATTCACGCTGGTCGAAATGCTGTTGCCAGTATCGGAACTATCGGGAGGATTCCAATGAACACGCCTTCTCACGACTCTAAACACTGGCTCGACCGGCCCGGCAACGTCGACAGGATCGTGCACACCCTTTACGCGCTTTGCGGCATCAGCGTGCTGCTCGAGTTCGTCGTCGAGCGCCACGAAACGCTGGGGTTTGCCGGATGGTTCGCGTTTTATGCCTGGTACGGCTTCATCGCCTGCGTCGGCCTGGTGCTGGCCGCCAAGGGTCTGCGCCTGATCCTGATCCGGCGCGAGGATTACTACACCGCGCGCGAACCGGATGCCGGGGACAAGGCGTCAGACCAGAAGGACAAGCCTGAATGATGGCGCTGATCCAGAATCCGGCCTGGGTCCTGATCGTGGCGGGCCTTGTATTGCCGTTCATCCCGACGCGGCTGCGCGGCATCGTGATGCTCGGCGCCCCCGTGCTGGCCGCCGCCTGGCTGCTGCAGTTCGATGTTCCGACGGTCGTGAACGCGAGCGTATTTGGCTTCGACCTGGTGCCGATGCGACTGGACGGTCTGTCGTGGGTGTTCGCGCTGATCTTTCTGCTGGCCTCGTTTCTGGCCGGGCTGTACCAGCTCCAGGTCGACAGCCGCATGGAACCGCCGGCATCGCTGGTCTACGCCGGCGCCGCGGTTGCCGCCGCGCTGGCCGGTGACCTGCTGACCCTGCTCGTCTACTGGGAACTCACCGCGCTGTCGTCGGTGCTCATCATCCTGGCGAATGGGCCCGGCACGTTTGCCGTGGCCCGCCGCTACCTGGTGGTCCAGGTGATTTCCGGCCTGCTGCTGATGACCGGTGCGATCGCCCATTACCGTGCCACCGGCTCGCTGGCGTTCGACCTGCTGGGCCTGGAAACCGCCGGCGGCTGGCTGATATTTTCGGATTCGGCATCAAGGCGGCTTTCCCGTTCCTGCACAACTGGCTGCAGGACGCCTATCCGGCCGCCAGTCCTTCGGGGACCGTCGTGCTGTCGGCCTTCACCACCAAGCTCGCCATCTACGCATTGGCGCGCGGCTATGCCGGCACCGAAATCCTGATTCCGATCGGCGCGTTGATGACCGCGTTTCCGATCTTTTACGCGGTCATCGAGAACGATCTGCGCCGGGTGCTCGCCTACAGCCTGAACAATCAGCTCGGGTTCATGGTCGTCGG
>JAXHLY010000009.1:0-200541 GCA_034521715.1 Gammaproteobacteria bacterium | reverse complement strand
CGATCGCTACGGACATGGGCATAGTAGCGTCCGAGCAGCTGTTCCAGTTCACCATCGCGCTGCAGCTTGTTGAAATTCTGGTTAGCGGCCAGGTAAAGCGACATATCGGTCTGTCTGCTGAATGCCCAGGCAACATCCAGTTCACCGGGGCGGATTTGAAAGCGACGGCGGTATCGGGTAATAACGCCGGGCGTGGCTGAACTGTTTCAATCCACAACGGCGTAGTCCAGTTCTCCGGCGCTGATCACTCCCAGCAGTTCGCGCTGCGTCTCTGTGCGGATAGGCGGTCCATCAAGACTGGCATGCTGCCCGGCCAGTTCGCTCAACAGCTCCTCGTGACCGCCGTCAGCGACGACACCGAGACTGCCATTGAGCGACTGCATATCCTCCGGCCTGTCGCTACCGTGCCGGTAAACCAGTTGCTGGCGGACCTGCAGATAGGGGACGCTGAAGCGTACCTCGCGGCGGCGCGCGTCAGTGACGGCGAGGCCTGGCGGCCAGGCTGGGTATGGCTGCGTCTGACCATGGGGTAATACGTCGCTATCTGGCAGCGGCAGGACGATCTCCAGTTTCACCCCGAGGTAATCGGCAAACCCGGCCGCGAGTTCATATTCCACCCCGGCCGGGCCGTCGGCACCGATATAATAGGTCGTCGGGCTGTTACGGCTGAGTACATGCAATACGCCATCCTCCTGCACCTGTTCCAGGTGGCTGCGTTGCTCGGCGCAGCCTGTCAGAAACAACAGGAACAGATGGATGGTCAGAAGCAGACGTGGAAGCGGACACATTCGGTCTATTTTACATGGTTACGGCACCCGTCCGGTTACCAATTCGGCCTTGCGATACCCGACGGGCCCGTAAGCTACTGCTCCCTCGAAAACCGGGTTCGCAGTTACGGGATACGCTTCACGAGCGACGACGAGCACCGGAAGGTGCCGGAGCGGTCACGGCGAAATCGACAAATCGTCAGGACAGACGATTTGGACGCACGCAGTGCGCCCCGCAGGGGCGAGGCTACAGGCAAGTAGCCGAATCAGAACCGTTGTACACGCCGCGCAGCGGCGTTGAACCAACAGAGCAGTCATTCGGAGAGGTGCCGGAGCGGTCGAACGGGGTGGCGGTCTCGAAAACCGTCGTACGCGCGAGCGTACCGAGGGTTCGAATCCCTCCCCTCTCCGCCATCTACGTAAGCAATCGATTATAGAGGAAATAACGGGTTTCCGTACCGCCGGTAGAAACCCGCCTACTATCAGTCGCTTAGTGGGCATTTTCGGACGAACTCGCGGTACGGTTTGCATTCAGAGAGCCGTTGCTGAGCAACATCGGGGCGTTGTCAGGGCAGTTTCTCTGTTCGGTATTTTCGCGGTTCGGTTTGCGAAGCCAGTATGAGGGGAATTTTGATCGAGCATGTCATTACGCATCGCTCAAGTGAATCGTAATGACGAGGTTGGGAAACTTCTCCTGCTGTATAAGCGCCCTATAACCAGCCGGTACAACCTTTGCGGTTATGCGTAGCTAGAACAGGGTTCATTCCCATTCAATATAGAAATAGGCCTATTGCCTTTGTAAGATACGCATTCTTGCTGCGGGTGTGGCGGAACTGGTAGACGCGCGAGACTCAAAAGCCATTCTCCGCGAGGAGGTGTCGGTTCGACTCCGACCACCCGCACCACTTTTTAAAACATTTCCTGAACGGCGTAAATTCTGGCACAAAAAAAGAAACGTTCCCTTCTCAAACCCGCATCCGTGGCCTCTTCCAACGCCGTGCAAGAATTGCTATTGATGATATAGACCAATTCGTGAACTTGTGGAATCCGGCCGTCAAAGACGAAGCCTGCACATAGAACAACGCGCCGATGAATTACCGGAAGATCAGCAGGCAAATCCTGACCGATGAACATCACGGAGCTGGCGACAATTTCCGAACTCGCAGACGAATTTATTATCGCCGCCTACCGCGCTATTGAGACATTAACAGGACAGATGTTGGTCCATGAATTCGGACCTGCCGCGCAAAGCTGGGCCTGGAATTTCGACAGATTAAAACGAGAACTCCAAAACCGGAAAGGCGTTGATTTAGAAAAAGTCCCGCATTACCGGGCCATGAATGAGCTGCGTCTTTTGAATAATTCAATAAAACATAATGATTCAAAGTGTCCCCCAACGCCTTGCCCAGTTCTTCCCGCGATGGAAACAGGGTGACAAGCTTACAGGTCTCTATTAAGCCCTATAACAGGCTAAGTCCCAAAATGCCTATATACATCTACCGCTTCGCAGAAAAGATACGATTAAAATACAAAGAAAAAGCGGTCTAGATCGACATCAAAACCCACCGACATTTCATAAGGCGGTCTCTCCTAGCGCAACACGATGATAATAATGAAGCCATTATTCAGGAGTCGTGTTGCATGTCAAAAGGTTATCAACGCATGTAGCCTGGCCGAACGCGAGGAACTCAGTATTCGTCATGCCCAGGGTTGGGGCATCCGGCCGATTGCCCGGCCAACTGGGACGCAGTCCCTCGACCATCAGCCGGGAACTGGCGCGCAATCGCACCGGCTTTTATTACCGCGCGGTCACGGCCCAGAAGCAAGGCGCACCGGCGCTGTTTTCGCAAACCCGGCGACTGGCCGTGGACCGCCGGCTGCGTCACGCTGCATTCCGTCTGTTGCGCCGGCAGTGGTCGCCGGCAACAGATTCATGACGGTCAACTGCGCGAGCAGATGATCCGCATGAGCCAGTCTGCAGGTGAGCGCCGAGACCATCTACAGTTATCTGTACGTACTGCCGCGTGGCGAGCTGCGCCGCGAGCTGTTGAGCCATTTGCGTCAGCATCGCAAAAACCGACTGCCGCGCAGTCGCCGGGACCGACCGGCGCGGCCAGATCGCCTGAGATGATCGGCATCGAGGAGCGGCCTGGCTGGCGTGGCTGACCGGACGATACCGGGTCACTGGGAAGGCGACATCATCCTGGGTCGTGGTCATCAGTCCGCGCCTGGGCACGCTGGTTGAACGCACGACGCGCACCGGTGCTGCTGGTGCGGCTGCCGGCGCGAGATGCCACCAGTGTTCGCCAGGCGTTTGCCCGCAAGCTCAAGCATGTGCCGAACAGATGAAGCTGTCGCTGACCTATGACCGTGGCAAGGAGATGACCGAACATCGCTTATTCACCCGCAATACACAGATGGCCGTTTACTTTGCCTATCCACAAAGTCCCTGGGAACGCGGCACCAATGAGAATACCAACGGCCTTATTCGCCAGTACTTTCCACAAGGGAACCGATTTCAATGAAGTCAGTGCGTATCAAATCCGTAAGGCCCAGGACTCGGCTCGAACGGTAGACCGCGAAAGTACTTGAACTGCGCAGACACCATTCGAAGCCTTTGATGAACTGTTGCGTTAGAATCTAGAGACCAACTTTTATATCATGCAGTTATATGTAATTTTATTTTAAAGATATCCTCTATAAATAAGTATTTTGTGCAATTTAAATAAACTCCGCGGATCAATCTGCGTCAAAACCAACATTTGATTTGAAAACAATTGACTTACGCTGGTAATGCCAAGGTATTAAGAATACTCCCTATTGCATGTGCTGGCTATTACTCATAATAAATAAATGCATTCGTTACCAGATCAACTGGTGGTTAACAGGAGATGATTAACATAGCACTGCTATTCTGCAGTGCGGATCGCACGCTCCCTGACAGCTTCGCAGGCTGACATCATTAACGGATTACCGGACTACCGGCGGCCATCCATGGATGTCGACCACAACGGCCGGGGTGAATGCCGTCCGGTGATGGCGCGCTTGCGCGACAACCAATGTTAACAGTGAATCCCCTCGCTTATGCGCACGACCCAATGACTTTACGATTAAATCAGGCATGTAAGATACTTATTTAAGTTGCGGGTTTCACAGGCCTTTACCCTCGGCCATATAAATGGCCTCTATTGTGGTATCGGCCAAAGAAGACCCTGAGTTCCTGGCTCTGTCCGGATACACAACGCATAAAACAGGTAATACATCAGGGGAAGAGCATGACAATACAAACTACTGCATGGTTACTAACGATCGGAGGTGTATGCCTGATCGGCGTGGTATTCGCGGTCACGGCATTGCGAAACCAGAAAAGCCCTGATGCCGGGACACTCGTCAATCGCTCCTATCGCATACGGACCTGGGCATTCTGGATCATCGTCGTAGTCGTGACTCCTGTCATGCTCTATACGCTCACGTTGCTGCCTTACGGCGCAACCGCCCATGACGATGGCAACGTGCAGATCGTCGAGGTAACCGGGCGCATGTGGCAATGGGACATCGAGCCCGGCTGAGATTGAAGCCGACCGTCCGTTTCCGGGTAACCAGCGAGGACGTCAATCACGGCTTCGGGATTTATGACGCGGATCTGACCCTGCTGGCCCAGACCCAGGCCATGCCCGACTACACCAATACCCTGGAGTACACCTTCGAGGAACCCGGCACCTACCGCGTCCTTTGCATGGAGTATTGCGGGATAGCGCACCACAAGATGGAAGCGAAAATCACGGTCACCGAATAGGACCACCAGCCAACGGGAGACAAACCGATGCATTACGGTATCAAGGACATATTACCCCGGGGCGCGCAGTTATCGCTCAATGCTTATCTGATCACGGCCATCGTGGTCCTGCTGCTGATGATGGTCTTTGGCCTGCTCATGCGCCTGGAACAAGCCGGCCTGGGGCCTGGTGGGTCCGGCCGGCTTTTACCAGCTATTGACGGCCCATGGAGCCGGCATGGTCGGAGTCGCCGCCATAGGAAGCAGCGCCATCATGTGGGCCTGCCTGCGCCAGCACGTAGCCCTGTCGACCGGCATTTTCCTCGCCGACCTGGGCTTTTTCCTGATCGGTGCCATCGCCATTCTCGGCGCGGTCTTCTTCGGTCAGTTCGCCGGCGCCTGGACCTTTCTTTTCCCGCTGCCGGCAACACCCGATGGGCCAGTGGAGCCAGGGCGCCGCCGCTGCCTTTTTCGTGGGCCTGCTGCTGATTGGCACCGGCTTCCTCGTGCTTTACCTGGATATCGCCCGGGCCCTGCCTACGGGCCTACGGCAGCTCGATGCGCGCCAGCTGGGCTGCACCCACCTGTTCGGCCGGGAAGACGTTCCGCCGCCGGCGGCGGTCATCGCCAGCACGATGGTCCTCATCGTCAATACCCTGGGGATCCTCGGCGGGGCGGTCATCCTGGTGATGAGCCTGATCCATCTCTACGAGCCGGCCTTCGCGGTTGACCCCCTGCTGGCCAAGAACCTGATCTATTTCTTCGGTCATGTCTTTATCAACGCCACCATCTACATGGCGGTCATCGGCGTCTACGAGATCCTGCCGGTCTACTCGGGCCGGCCGTGGAAAATAAGCCGCGTATTCGTGGCCGGCTGGGTTGCCTCCACGATCATGGTTCTGATCGTGTACCCGCACCACCTGCTCATGGACTTCGCCCAGCCCGTCTGGCTGCACGTAACGGGCCAGGTGATCTCCTACACCAGTGGCCTGCCCGTGCTGCTGGTCACTGCGCACGGCGCGATCACCAATGTCCTGCGGGCCGGCGTGCGCTGGGATGTAGCCTCAGGCTTGCTGTTTCTCGGCGTCTTTGGCTGGGCGGCCGGCGTCATCCCGGCGATTATCGACGCCACGATCGTCGTCAACTCGGTGATGCACAATACCCTTTGGGTACCGGGCCATTTCCATTTCTATCTGCTTCTGGGCGTGGTGGCCATGCTGTTCGGTTTCATGATCCACATGGTACGAAACAGCGACAGCACGGACCGGGACCTGGGAGCGGGCCGGGTTCTGGCTGTTCCTGCTCGGCGGACTGGCCCTCGTGGGCGTGTTTCTCTATAGCGGCTACCAGAGCATCCCGCGCCGGTTCGCCGAATACATGCCGGAGTGGATCGCGACGGCTCAGGCTGGCTCGGTGGCCGCTGCGGTAGTGATCCTGGGCACGCTGCTGGTAGCGACAAGTTTCTTCCTGCGGCTCGGCCGGAAACTGCCATGAACGGCACGGTCTTGTTGAAGCGATACCTATACGGGCTCAGTATCGCCCTGACACTGGCGCTGGGCATCACCGCGCTCACATTCGCTACCAGCGGCTGGCAAGCCTATACCACGGAAGCCACCCGCCGGCTTGAAGTCCAGAACAACCCCCGGCCCGTGCCGGCCGTCACACTCGAGGACAGCCGTGGTCGTCGCTTCAATCTGGCCGACCTGCGCGGCCGCCCACTGTTGGTGGACTTCATCTATACCGGCTGCGCCGACGCCTGTACTGACCTGGGCGAGAACTTCCAGAAAATACAGGCCAGGCTCCCGCTCTCCGACACCGACAAGGCCCCGCTGCTGCTCAGCATCAGCTTCGATCTCGAGCGCGACAAGCCTGCGCAGTTGCGCCACTACGGCAAACGCTTTGATGCCGACTCGCAGCGCTGGCGAATCGCCCGCCCGGTTTCCGAGGCCGGCTTGGAACGGTTGCTGAAACGCTTCGGCGTTGTGGTCCTGGGCGAGCCTCCGCAGTACGTGCATAACGCGGCAATTTACAAGGTTGATGCCGAAGGCCAACTGACACGTATATTCGATTACGACCGGCCACAGGCAGCCATCGACTCGTTCCAGCACTCTTCATGACGCGCCCAGCCGGGCTTGCCTGCTCGTTGGCAGCGGTACTGGCCGTCCTGCCTCCCCTGCGCAATCTGTTGGAAGGTTCACTCATAGCCCATGTGCTACTACAAATCCCCATGCTGATATTGGCCGGCGCAAGCGCCGGCCGGGCGCTGCCGGCTGCCTGGCAACATGCTTACGGTAGGGCTGATCCGCTCGGATGGATATCCCTCCTTGTAGCGTTGTTTACCCTCGCGTTCTGGTTATTACCACGGAATCTCGATCTGGCCGTCAGTGATCCACAGTTTGCCTGGCTGAAATATATGAGCCTGTTCATCATGGCCGGGATACTCCTGGGTCTAGGCGGACCGCGCTTGCCCTCACTTGCATGCCATTTTCTGTGGACCAATGCGGCGGCGATGCTGTTGCTGATGGGCTGGCTATATAGTGTGGCGCCCGTACGGTTATGCACCAATTACCTGATTAGCGAACAGGACCAACTGGCAACCGCATTGCTTATGCTGGGTGCATTGGCTTTGCTGAGTTTCATGTTCAGTCTGTTGACTGGCGGTTTATACAAGGAACGGAATAATTAGGGCAGTTCTGAATAATTTGTCATATCGAAAGCGAGTACCATGGCCGCTCCCGCGCAGCCATGCACTTCGCAGCATGGGTACATCCTCTACAGCAGTACAGACAATGCCGGCGTCAGTCAGCAGGAGCCGACTTCAGTCGGCGAATGATTGGATCGCAGATCATCATTCGCTTCACTGGCGTTATCGTGTTATCCGCAAGCGAGCGAAGCTGCAGCCATCCCCTTACTTTGCATCAAGCAGTTATCAAGAGCGCTTCGTCATAACGTTTCTCGCGGTGATGATTTATCAGAGGTTGCCCAAGGGCAACGTCTCGATCGAATCTGCGTTATGTTGGCTGCAAGAAGATTGACAAGATACGGACGGTACTTTGTAATTAGCAAAACACATACCTGTTTGATGTTGTCAGCTTTTAAACCTGAATAACGAATATTACCTTCCGGAGAGCCCCATGAGCAGACTGTACGGCGATGCCCATCGCCAATTCCAGGATCAATTCGATAGCCGGGCCATGGCCGATCGTATTGAGGAACTGGCCGTGGTCACCGAAATCAGCGAGGAAACCCGGGCCTTCCTCGAGGCGCGCGACATGTTCTTCCTGTCCACCGTCGATCAGGATGGTCGGCCAACGGTGTCTTACAAGGGTGGCGAGCCGGGATCGGTGAAGGTGCTTGATGCGTTCACGCTGGGATTTCCCAATTACGATGGTAATGGCATGTATTATTCCGTCGGCAACATGGCGGCTCATCCCGAGATCGGTATGCTGTTCATCGATTTCGAAAAGCCGCACCGTATCCGGGTCCAGGGGCGCGCCGAGGTCAGTACCAAGGCCGACGATCTGGCCCTGTGGCCCGGCGCCGATGTAGCGATCCGGATACGCGTTTCAGAAGCTCGGGCAATGGAACTGTCCGCGCTATATCCATCGCTATCAGAAAGTCAGTGAGTCGCGATATGTGCCCAGGGCCTGCGGGAATGCCCCCATTGCTGAATGGAAACGCACCGATGCCGTCCAGGATGCCCTGCGGCCGCATGAAGCCGAAGCGGTTGAGCAGAGCGGCGGCCAGATCAGCATTGAGGAATGGATGGAACGCGTGAAGACCGGCGACGAGAATGCCTGAAGGCTGAAACGGTCATTCGCCAAGGTCGGTCCAGGACAGACACACCGATCATTCAGGATCTGTAAGACACATCACCATCACATGACCGGTTTGCTACATGGAAGGCGACACACATTATCTTCTGCACATGGCTGTTACTGATCGTCACCCTGGCGGAAGCAGCATGGATCAGCTGAAGTCAGGGACTGCTCGCCAAGTGCATCGCAGTCACATTCCCCGTAGCATCAATGTGTTTTTCCTGATAGCCAGAGACCGTTGGCTTTTGCAAACGGCGAAGCCAGCGCGCCGACCTTCGCTACGCTCAGGCGTTCACCCACGCTGACGCGTGGGATATCGAACTGCGACCTACGCTTCGGAAACGATCCCCCTCAATAGTTTAGATCCACGTATATCAGTATTAAATGTCTTAAATTCAGCTAGTTGTAAGTGTTTTAGCGGTTAACCGCCTCTGATTTAGACCGCGGATTCAATTCTGAAGTGCAACGTTGCTATTGAAGAACACTTCATCGGGGTGTTCTATGACCTAAGGTTTTTCGGGGTCAGTTGTTCAGTTTCTTCATGACCCGCTTAACCTGCTTCGGTGTAATACTACGGAAGTCCATCTTTTTGGGAAAGTACTGGCGTATGAGGCCATTGGTGTTTTCATTCAATCCACGCTCCCAGGAGGCATAGGGATGGGCAAAATAGAATCCGGCATCCAGCGCATCGCTGATGGCTTAATGATCGGCGAACTCTTTGCCATTGCCCGACGTGATCGTATGGACGGGCCGTTCCAGCTTGCGCATCAAGCGGACAATCGCCTTGCGCACTGCCTCAGCCGTACGTCGCTGTATGTGCGCGATCAGTGTGTACATGGATCGGCGTTCAGTCAGCGTGACCAGGGCCTGCTGATGGTTCCTGCCAATGACGGTATCCACTTCCCAGTCACCGATGCGGGTCTTGCGGTCAACAATCGCCGGCCGTTCATCGATAGACGTCGTGTTTACCAGCTGACCACGGCGATTATAGGTACCATAGCGTTTCCGACGTCGCTTCTGACACCGCAGGTGTCGGTAGAGATCGCCGCCTGAGTCCTTATCATGCAGCACGTACTGGTAAATCCATTCATGACTCAAGCGGATACCGTGCCGGTAACGCAGCGCATCGCTGATCTGCTCCGGGCTCCACTCGTCCCGCAGCCAGCGTTCAACCTGGCGCCAGGTACTGTCGGCAATACGGGGCTGCTGGCTGTGTTCACGGCGGGCCTCAGCCAGTTGCTGGGCCTGCCTGGGCCGGTACCGCGCAGACCGCGGTTACGCCGAACTTCACGGCTGATCGTGGCCTTGTGAACCCCGACAATATTGGCGGTCTCGGATTGATTATGACCTGCTTTCATCAGCGCCTGAATCTGGTAACGTTGGGACTCGGTGAGCTGCGTGTAGTGTCGCATCAGTGCCTCTCATTCTTGCCGGAACGAAAGGCTTCGATGCTACCGCAGCTCGCCTCCTGTTCCGACTCATGAGTTGCACTTCCGAGTTGAATTCACGCTCATTAATTGCAGGTAGAGCTAAGGTTGCTTATATAGGCTAGGTGTTTGATAATTTTTGGCAATGCAGGAGGTTAAATATCTGCTTGTATCAGAGCAATTCTTTCACGAAGTCGATATTTGAAATCTCGGCCTCAACAGAGCCTTTCTTGCCATTCATTGGGGACGCGCTCTGCTTTATAGAATTGGCCGCGATCCATTTTTGGAATATATAGCCAGGCTCTAGGGGTTTGTCATCGCCAAAATTATATTCAGTAATTAAGACGGGATGATAGTCCTCTTCCGCAATGATATTGCCCTGTGAATACCTTAAAATAAACTGTAACTTCCACTTTATTAAGCGTCTTATCGCCGGCGTTTTTAATTTCAAACACTACCCCCGGCACTCTGTCGTCTAGGTAAGTTTTATAATAACGTGCAGTCACATCATATAATTTTAATTTATTGTTTATGTAATCTAACTTATCTTCATGCTCATGCTCTTCCGATTTTGTCTCGGCTAATTCGTTAAAAGCCCTGTTGTGTTGCGAGTCAATCTCCAGCACTTGCTTGTAAGTTTCTATAGCTTGAGCGAATTCATTATTATCTTGGTGTGCTTCGGCCTGATCCATGAGTTCGGAAATTTTTCGTCTCTTGCGTTCAGCTGCTTGTCGTTCCTTTTCTCTAGCTTCCTGTTCGCGCTCTCTTATCTCAGCTTGTTTCCTATTATAAGCCTTCTGCGCCTCGGCGTTCTCAAAACCCGCCTTATTCGCTTGGATATCCTCCTCTGAATAGACAAAAGACAATAGCCAATACCAACTATCCTTAAACCAATCCGACCATGATGGTTGTACTTTGATCACTGCATGAAATTGATGATCGGTTCCGGTTTGGTTAAAAATATCACTCAAGGCTATTTCCCACGTCACGTGTCGGCCATCATCACTTATTTGACCATTCGTGCGCACGATTACCGGTGCTGAGACTTTCCAGCTGACAACGCGTCCACCAAACATGGCTTTAGCCATATTTGCTGAAAATTCGTCAGGTGCCTCATTGTCCTTATCGCTTAAGGTCGAAAAATCGCTCGATATTTTATAGGTTGAATCATCAACTTTTTCAATGAGAATGGTTCTATTATTATCTTGTGTTAACGAAAAATTATCGAACTCTTCAATCGGTCCTTCTAGCGTAACCTTACAGATGATGTCACCATGGCTCCGCTTTTTATTTGTAGTTTTTTTAAGGGCTTCTGAGGCATCAAGGTCGATATCTCTGCATATGTCCTCATTAGGAGTGTCCGCAAACTCGACAATCCTGGCATCGATGTGAAATTCCATCGTGTACCGTGCCTGATTGCTGTTATCGACAGTGAAGCTTTGCTTGATATCGAAACAGCCACTGGCCAGTAAGCAAAGAAGCGTGATTGCTAGGCATCGGGTCATAGCCATGATGCGTATCCATTGTGTATTAGATTTATGTAATCAATAGCAAAATTCGCAAGCAGCATGCAAACGACTATTGACGTTCAGTGCTTGGCTCGGAAGTCGACATAGTATTTAAATCAACGGGTTATTGCCATGCTATGGGGTTGATTTTTAATTAACCTGTTTCTTGCCCGCAGCCTAATCACCAAGGTTCGAAGGTTCACACATCAAGATCATTGTTCGGGATCATCGAATGCACCCTCATTAATATATTTTTTACCGTCACCATCCGTGTTTACGTACCGCTCCATCCATTCTTCCATTCATAACTGTGCAGGGACAACGAGTACACCTCCGGTCCGTTTATCAGATTCTTCTGGCTCGAACCGTCTCAGTTCCTTGTCCATCTTAATCACGAGATTGATTGAGCGTGTATCACCCTGCATAGCAGCATTGATCACACGCTGTATAATAGCCTCGAACTTGCTGACTTTCCTGGTCTTGCTGCCCTCTTTGATAGTGACTTTTTCGTTCAGAACCTCATCGAAAAGCGTGGCTATATTTTTCGCGCCTTTGGGCCGGCCTTCGGGATTGCCCGATTGACCCTTCTGAAACTGTGTGTGCTTAGGCGGGTTGCAATAACCTACTTTATATTCATTTTTCTCCTTGTCATCATCGCGTTTATCACTCATCACTGTTCTCCTCGACCATGTCTTCTGGGGTGGGCTTAGTTGATTTCCGGGCCTGGCGCAGGGTCTCGAAATCCTGGCCGGTAGGCACGTGAGTGGCTGGGAGGCCCTGTAATTCGCTCAGCCGTTGGATGATCACGTCACAGTAAGCGGGGTCGTATTCCATGGCATAACCCCGCCGGCCGGTCCGCTCGGCGGCGACCAGTGTGGTGCCACTGCCGGCGAAACAATCGAGCACCCGTCCGTTGCGCCGCGAGCAGTCCTGGATGGCATCGGCAACCAGGGCGATGGGTTTGACGGTGGGGTGCAGGGCCAAATCCTTTTGCTGTGTGCCTACGACATTGACGCCGGGATAATCCCAGACGTTGGTCCGGTAGCGACCATGCTGGCCGAGCTCCACATTGTTGATATGAGCCTTTTGGCCGGCTTTGAAGACAAACACCAGCTCATGCTTGGAGCGATAGAGCGAGCCCATGCCGGCATTGCTTTTGTTCCAGACACAGAGATTTTTGAGTTCGCTATAAACGTCATCAGCTGCGGCCGATACCTTCACCGATATGGCGCCAGTCCATACACACATAGTGAATGGCGCCATCGATGGCATGGGTGACTAGCTGTTTGAAAACGGATTGCAAAAAGCCTGTAAATTCTGCTGAACTCATCTCACCGACGGCCATCGCGAATTCCCGGTGCTTGATCTGCCCGAGCCCACAAACATGTCCATCAATCGGTACATTGTAGGGTGGATCAATGAAGACCAGCTGGGCCTGGTGACCGTCCATCAGCTGTTCAAAACTATCGGTCTGGGTAGCATCCCCACACAGCAGCCGGTGTTGGCCGATCTGCCAGAGATCGCCAGGCCGGGTGACCGGGATGGTATCCGGATCCGGAGGCTGAACCGCGTCGGCGGCATCCGGCTGCTGTGGATCGGTTCCCGCAAGCAGGACATCGATCTCACCGGTCTCGAAACCGGTTACCGTGATTTCGAAGTCGAGATCGAGGACATCCAGATACTGCAGTTCGATCGTCAGCAGATCCTTATCCCAACCGGCATTCTCGGCGAGTTTGTTGTCGGCCAGTATATAGGCCCGCTTCTGGGCCTCGGACATATGATCCAGGCGGATGGTGGGGATCGACTCAATTCCTAGCAGTTTCGCCGCTTCGAGCCGGCCATGACCGGCAATGACGCCATTATTGCCGTCAATCAGCAGGGGGTTGGTGAAGCCGAATTGCTGGATGCTGTCCGCAATCTGGCGGATCTGGTGCTTGGAATGCGTCCGTGGATTGTTGGTGTAAGGGGTGAGGGCGGTGATAGGCCGATAGATGACCGCCAGGCCCTCGAATTCCGGAGTGGATACGGTTGTAGCCATGGTGTGACTCCTGTCATGCATTAAGGAGCCACACATCAGACACAAAAAAAGCGTGACTCCATCGATGGTTGTCTGTATCGGCGAACTGACCATGCCAGTCCGGCGAACCCATCGGGCGTCACGCCCTCACTTTCAAGACAGTATTAAAGTGCCATCCCATGATGGCGACCCTCACTTGAGGGTTACTTCGCTACTGCCCCAGCCTACCTTGCTAACCGTTTTTTCGCCTGTCCATGACAGGCACCACGCTAGCCTCTCGGCTTAGATTGTATATTATCTTAGCAAATTGGAGGGAAAAATCAAACGTTGCTGCGCAACAGGATCATTGCAGTAATTCGGCCGGCGCCACTTTCAAAGCTTTAGCGATGATTTCCAGGACCACGACGGTCGGGTTGCGTACGCCACGCTCGACACCGCTGATATAGGTGCGATGCAGACCGCATTCGAACGCCAAATCCTCCTGCGACAGCTTCCGCTGTTGGCGGAATTTCCTCACGTTGAGGCCCACACGGCGCCGTATATCCATGACGCTTATAGGACGGGTTTGTATAATTTAGGTCTACAGACTATGAGCCACATTTTGCTGGACTTCCGGGCACCGGTAAGGCATCACTGGGGCATATTCACCACAGGAGGAAGGCGTGAGACCCATCACACCGACAGCGATCCGCTACATCAAACTCGGGGCCGGGGGCTGTTGGGCCCGCTGGGCCTTCGAGCATGGCGAGCTGCCCTTTGGCTACCATGTTGTACCCCATAATCCGTGTATGGCGGGTGATTGGGAGGCTGTGGCGCAATGCCTAGAGGCAACCGGTCGTTCCGCCGCTAAAGCCACAGACGGTGCACGTGAAATCCGGGACTTTTATACCTTGGGTGACGATTGTCTGTGGGTCACGATGGCCGAGGATCATGTCTGGTGGGGCTTTGCTGAACCTGAAGTGCGCTGGTTGACGAACGAGGCAGGCCAGGTAAATCGCAGCCGGCGGATGATCGCTGGCTGGTATTCGACGGATATCAAGGGTGAGCCCTTACGCCTCGATGCTTTGAGTTCCCAATTAACGCAGGTTGCGGGTTATCGAGGGACGATTTGCAGCATCCGTGCGTCTGATTATTTGGTACGTCGTATCAACGCTGTAGAGGAACCTGTCGTGGCCCAGGCGCGTAAGGCAAAAGCAGCCCTGCTCGAGAGTGCCATGGCGATGATTGCTGGTCTCCATTGGGCAGATTTCGAGGTGATGGTCGATTTGATCTTTGCCCGGACCGGCTGGCAACGGATTTCCTCGCTGGGCGGGACACTTAAAGACATTGATTTAGCGCTGAAACACCCAACCACAGGCGAGACAGCATTTGTGCAAGTGAAATCACGAGCGAATCAGGCGGTTTTCGATGACTATCTAGCACGGTTCAAAGCAAGCACGGCCTATGACCGTATGTTCTTTGTTTGCCATACTCCGAAAAAGTGTGCTTAAGGGTACTGATGAACCGCAGGTTCATTTATGGAGTGGTACTAGTTTAGCAGATGCTGCACTCCAGGCGGGATTGTTCGATTGGCTTATTACCAAGTCGAGGTAATATGACACGAGTGAACCCATTCGGGACATCAATAATAAGCACGTAGTGTATATTTCTGGCATTTTATATATCGGTATTACGATGCGTGTTAGTGAGCAGGTTAGTGCCCTGGAACAGGTCCAAGTAAGAGTGCAAACTTGATGAGAGTATTCATTGAGCTATTGCTCAATAGACATCTAATTACAACGCTTTAATTGTGAAGAAACGTAACAAAAACTGCAAAGTAAACTCATTGGGGAGATTTCCGTAACGTGAACATGGATCCGTTTGTTGATTCTATGACACTTGCTGCGTGGTCAGCAGATATGCTTGAGCAAAAAGGCATCGACGAGATCGCGCGCTGGAGGATGATTGAGTATTGGTTCCAGGTGGAATTATTTCGAGCCATTCAGGCAGGAAAGGCAGGGTTGTGGAGCCATATAGGTGACTATGAGCATCCCTATCATACTGAGAAACCCCGGCAGGGGTCTAAAACCAAGACAAAATGGGTCGACTTAGTATTAGCGCAGCCTAAGCTCGATTCGCCTAATAGTATTGTCTGGATCGAGCTCAAGGATCTCGGCCGGAGTAAAGCAACGGCCATCAATAATGCTGCTGGACTAGGACGTGATTTAGCAGCGCTTTGGGCACTAGATGTTGAGCAGACTCGTAAAATCTGGATCGATCCATTGCCACATTCCTTCGATCGAGGACGACTGGAAGAATGGCAGCAATATGGACCGAAACTCACCCGAGCCAGTCATCGGATAGCACAAATTGTCCTATGCCATAAAAGTCTATGCTCTTCAGTATCTTCGAAAATGATTCAGCAAAGATGGATACAATCATTTCATTCCAGGTTAGCGGGATCTGATCCGAAGGTATCATTTGAAATCGCCGAAGCGGAGACAGACCAGTTTTTAGTCCTTGCTTTAGTGCAGGATTTAGAATAGGAGAATCTGATAGATTCTCTAAACGGATCTATAGTGCTATGGTACGATTTGTTCCAAATATTGAAATTGATGAGATAGCTAATAAACCTGAACGAGATGTGGCCCGCGCGTTGCGGGATCAATTACCCCAGGATTGTGTGGTTTATCATAGCTATCCATGGCTCAAGGCCGATCGACATGATCGGAATCGGAAGACCACCCTCAAGGAAGGTGAGGTCGATTTCGTTGTGGTTACTGCCCTCACACGGCGTACTTGTACTCGAGGTCAAGGGTGGACAAATCCAATATGAAGCCGAGAACCGGGGATGGTATCGAATCGTCAGCAAAGATGATATCCGGCCTATTCAGGATCCCCTAGAGCAAGCGCGGCGCAATACCCATTATCTTATTGATCAAATTAAACAGAGTGGCTATCCAGGCAAGCAGGATCCACCATTTGCCTACGGCTATGCGGCTGTGTTCCCGGACTGTAACTATACTGGCCCTGCCCCTCCGGGGGCTGAGCCGATAATTCTTTTTCGGCGAACGACTTACCCCACCTCGATCGTAGAATCCGAGACGCCCTACGGAGCTGGTCGCGAGCGGCAGAACCCTATCGGCTACAACAAGCGGATAAGGCAACCATTCAAAAGGCCATCTCACCCGCCTTCCAACTCATGCCGGTTCTCTGTCGACAGGTCGATGAGGAAGAGGAAAAGTTGGTTCGGCTGACGGATCAGCAGGCCTATATGTTGACTTTCATCGACCAGCGACCGCGGGCTGCGATACAGGGTGTCGCAGGGTCGGGTAAAACGATGCTGGCACAAGCCCAGGCACAACGATTTGCCGATAGAGGCTTGTCGGTATTATTCACTTGCTTTAACAAAGGCTTAGCACACTGGCTGCAGGACACACTACCTGCAGATTACAGTGAGCAGATCACGGTACGTCATTTCCATGGCTTGTGCGATGAATGGTGCCAGGAGGCGGGGATCCCCTTCGATCCGGATAATCATGACCCGGCTACCTTCTGGCGAGAAATTGCCCCTAATAGGCTTATGGATGCCCTGGATATTATCCAGAGACGTTTCGATGCCATCGTGGTCGACGAGGGACAGGATTTTCATCCGGATTGGTGGGTGCCATTGGAAGCACTGAATACCAAGGCGCAAGCGGGTCCACTTTATGTATTTTTTGACCCCGCCCAGAACTTATTTGTCGATCGAGAGTGGAACTTACCGGATATCGATGGCGAACCGTATGTGCTGGAGCGCAATTGTCGCAATACGAGACGAATTGCACAAACCTGCGGCGAGATTATTGAGAAACTGATAGAGACCCATGAGTTGGCACCGGAAGGCACAGAAACAATATTTCGCACTGCCCAGACGAATCGGGAACAGATTCAAGTTTGCGGAGAGATTCTTAAGGAGTGGGTCGGGCAGGGGCAGCTTCAATATCAGCAGATCGCAATTTTGTCGCCACTTACAAAACCAAAATCGTCCCTGGACGGTGTTGATAACATAGCCAAGTTCCCTATCATCAATGACGTAGGCGCTTGGCAGAAGAACAAAGGTATTTTGTTCTCGACGATTCGGTCCTTCAAAGGCCTGGAAGCAGATGCCGTTATTTTGATTGATGCTGCTGAACCCGATACAAAACCTTATTTCAAACGCCCTGATTACTATGTCGCTTGTTCGCGGGCCAAGCATCGATTAGCCGTAATTCGAAAGGCGGCGGATTAACATGGCCTCAGCTGAGTCTCGCCGCGCAGGCTTATCGAAATCCCGCATACTGTCTGGATTGCAGTGCACCAAACGACTGTTCCTGGAAACCTATAAACGCGAATTGGCGGAGACGGATGATGCCGAGCTGGTCTTTCAATTCGGCCATATGGTCGGTGAATGTGCCCGTTCGCTCTGGCCTGAAGGTATTTTGATTGAGGGAGAAGACCTGCGCAAAGCCCTTGATTTGACACGCCAGTATTTGGAGGCAGGCGAGCAGCGGCCGCTATTCGAGGCGACTGTTGACTATGAGGGCGTGCTGGTCCGGGTCGACATTCTGGTCCCGGAGGCAACCGGGTATCGACTCATCGAAGTGAAAGCCAGCACCAGTGTCAAACCCGAACACCTTCCGGATGTAGCTGTTCAGACCTATGTGCTGGAGCAAGCGGGTCTCCCGGTGACCCGTGTCGAACTGGCCCATGTCGATAATACCTTTGTGTACACGGAACCTGGCAATTATGAGGGACTGTTGGCCTATGAGGACGTGACAACGGAAGCCAGAGCGTACTTACCCCATGTACCCGATTACATCCAACAGTTCCGGGCGGTACTGGCGGATACTGAGCCGGACATTGCGATGGGGTCGCATTGTAAGCAGCCCTATGATTGTCCCTTCATGCATTACTGTGCCGATGCCAGTGGGCAGCCCGAATATCCTGTCACGATTCTGCCTGCTGGTGGGCGAGTCGCAAGTGAGCTGCAGGCGGAGGGCTATCTCGATTTGCGCGAGGTGCCGGCCGAACGCCTCACGAATACCAATCATCAGCGGGTTCATCGCGTCACCCTGAATGGTGCGCCTGAGTTGCTGCCCGATGCCAAGGCTGAGCTGGAGGCCTTACCGTATCCGCGCTATTACCTCGATTTTGAGTCCCTGGGCGTGCCCATTCCTATCTGGTTGGGGATGCGCCCTTATGAGGCCGTCCCTATTCAGTATTCCCTGCATATCGAGCATGCGGATAGCCGTCTGGACCATCATGAATTTCTGGATACGAGCGGGGAGCCGCCATTTCGGGCCCTAGCTGAGGACCTTATGGCATCGGCGGGCACAGTCGGCCCGATATTTGTCTATAGTAGTTATGAAAAGCAGATGCTCAATCAGCTGATTAAATATTGTCCCGAGTGGGCCGGGCCACTCGAAGCGCTGATCGAACGGCTCTATGACCTACTGCCACTGGTGCGGGCCAATTATTACCACCCGGCCATGCGAGGATCCTGGTCGATTAAGGCGGTCTTGCCCACTATTGCACCTGAATTGGCCTATGAGACCCTCGGTGACGTGAGCCATGGTAATGCGGCCCAGGGCGCTTATCTGCAGCTGATATCAGGTGAGCTGGAAAAGGAACAACGCGAAAGAATCGAATCGGCACTGCGACGGTATTGTTCGCATGATACTTTGGCTATGGTGCGCTTAGTAGAATATTTGAACACTTAGTAGATGTTTTTTTAAACCTTTAACAGGTTTTCTAAGCCCATTACTCTTACGGGCCAACGAAAATTGATCGTAATGGTTTCTTTCGGCATAGGACTCGCCCTTCCGAAAGGGACTGATTTCAATCAGGTCACACAGGCCGAGATTGATCATGTCATGAACCGCCTGAACAATCGGCCACGCAAAACCCGTGGCCATCGCACACCGAATGAAATATTACTGGGGCAATCAACTGAACTGTTGACTGCATAACTCAATTGCACTTATTGGTAGAATCCAAGCCTTTAAACAGGGACTTTTTTGATGACAAGTACACTTTGGAGGATGACATGTTTTATAACCAATTGAATTTATTCGATTCTTAACCGGACACTAGTGATCCTTACCCTTTTATAAATTTAGCATATAACCATCCTCATTACGTGCGATTTCGCACGCAGTTAGTTTTTCTTGCCAGCTGTCGAGTAGAAATTAACAAAATGCCAGGCACTATGCTGTATATGCTGACGTACCGACACTGGCTCTTGCAGCGTCCAATCTGTATCCATCCAGTGCGATTGGCGGCGTACTATTGCTTATGGGCAGGGAAAGATGATCGTGAGGCAGTTCCCGCGCCGGCAGCCACAGCAGATGCACGCCGCCCATACTTTCATGTCCCATCATTACATTCATAAATCTCTATCCGAGAGGGCAACTCACCATGCGTCATATCAACTCCCAGATCATCTTTGCCGCCAGAAGCAATAGCAGCACAGCAATGAGTTTTTTCACCTGGGCGGCGCTCAGGCGAAAGTGCATGATCCGCCCGCCTAAAAAGCCGCCCATAATGGCTGCGATGCTGACCACGACGAGCAGCGACCAGTCCATTTCCACGAAGCTCAGGTAGGTAAAAAAGCCGCCCAGCGTGGAGAAGGGAATCACGAAACTCACGGCGTAGGCGACCTTCTTCGCATCAAACCCGAGCAAGGTCAGTGCGGCGAGGATGGGCGTTCCACCGCCAACACCAATCAGCCCCGAAACCAACCCCACCGCCGCCCCAAGCACCAGCATGATCCAAATCCTGTCGTAGGCAACCCTGGCCTCGCGCTGAGTAAAGATCAACAGTCCCGCACTCACCATCAGAAAAACGGCCAGCGACCACTGCACGATTTCTTCCGGCACGTAACGGCTCAGCCATGCACCTGTGGGTGTGGCAATGACGACGGCGATCACCAGCGGTAACGTGAAACGCACCTCGAGCACGCCGCGTCGAAAGTTCATCACCGAGGCGGTAATCGTGGAGGCGGAATTGATGAACAGACCGATCGCTTTAGCGAGATTGAGCGGCATGCCAAGCAGCGAGAATGTCGGCACCAGGGCGATGGCAGACCCGACACCACCCATGGCGAACAGGGTTGCAAGGACGAAGGTGATCAGGAAGTACAGACCGTCTTGAAGCAGCAACGTGGTCATGAAAATATTCAGTCTATTGTTCGCACCAACGGTGAGCCCATGTTGTCAATCCGCGGCTCGCCTGCGGTGGCCTGGGTGACGTTGCGGGCAAACGCACCAAACGCGCGCATCATTGATCTGCTCCAATGCGTTGCATGTAGTCGCGAGCCTTGTCACCGCGCAGCGCGTCGGCGATACCGAGCATGCCATCTGTGAGATAGCGGGCCTTGAAACCCTGCAGAGTGAGATACAGTCGGGCGATCTCGGCACGGTCATAATGCGGACACATCGTGACAATGGTCTTATCCTGGTCAAGTTCACTAAGGCGATCGGGCAGCTCGTTTAATGGAATATGCTGGCCGAAACCAATGCGCCACGCAGCGTATTCCTCAGAAAATCGAATGTCGACGACCAGTGCTTTGCTATCGGCATACAGATCCAGTAGTTCGGGAATCTGAATTTTCATATCAACCCGCTCCTGATAATCGAAACGGCGCAAGTAATCGGCAAATTGTATGTTCTGCATGATTTATCCAACCTTGCTATGGCAATAGTTTTGAAGCTGATATCTCGTACAAAAGGCGAATTAAGCAATCTCCCGAGGAGTGATTTTCAATAGATGGCAAGCTGGAAAACCGTCATAGCCAAAAACGCGAGAACTACGAAGACACCAACCGTTGCTGGTTGCAGCTTTTTGTTGGCGTCAGGCATCAATTCTGCGAAAACCATCCAAATCATCGCCCCGGCGGCTAACCCTAGCCCGAAGGGCAGAATGGGTTTAAAGGTACTGACAAACATATAAGCTGGTACGGCCATGAGTGGCTGGGGTAGGCTGCTGAAAATACTCCAGCCGGCGGCCTTAAAGACAGACATACCGCGGGGCACGAGTACCAGCGCAATGGCCAATCCCTCCGGAATATTGTGCACGGCTATAGCTACTGTAATAAATATGCCAAGATCCTGGCCCCCTCCATAAGAGACGCCGACACCGATGCCTTCTGCAAATGAGTGGGCCGTCATGACCCCGACAAGCAACAACGCTTTTTTCGCATTAGCACCGTTTAACTCGCTGACATCAGGTGCACCCTGCTTCTCAATCCATCGATAGGCAAGATAGACCAGAACCAGCCCCGAAGCCATGCCAGCGAGTGCTAGCCACTGCTGTTTTGCGACGCCTTCCCGTATGAGGCTATGACTTGCAGCAAGCATCAGACCCGCAGCTGTAGCCGCACCAATACTGAGCCATTTTTTATCAATGTTTTTATTAAACGACAGTGGCAATGCACCGATGCCCGTGGCCAGGGCGGTAATGAGCGCCGCAATAAACACTGTCAAAAGCGTTATTTCAACAGTCATCAATAATCCTTGGGTAGATCACATTCATCAAGGCAGAGCAACGGAGCAAGAGCAGAATAAAACATGGCGGGGCTTGCCACCCCGCGCTTCTTTATTCGTCAGCGTCCGCCTGTTTCTTTGTCTCGTGCTCGGTGCCGGGAGCATGCTCTGGCGGACAGTAGGTAGTGTAGAGTTTAAGCATCGCGCTTCCGGTATTACGAAAGTTGTGGAAAGTACCGGATGGCACGATACTGACATCGCCTGACTGCACAGGCACGGCGGTGTCGCCAATTTTGGCTTCGCCATTCCCCTGCACAAAATAGAGGAGTTGATCGTGGCCCTCGTGAACTTCACCGCCAATTTCACCGCCGGCGGGGATTGCCATCAGTACCAGCTGAGTGTTGTCTCCCGTCCATAGGACCTGACGAAATTCGTCGTTTTCCTTTGCCATTTTTACGATCGGCAGCGTGGTTTCATTTACTTCTTTCATGCTGTTTCCTCCAGATGATGTGGGTTACTTCCGCGCGGATTCGCCTAATAAGTGCAATTTCTCTTGGTCGGGAAAAAGCCGAACTATAGCAGCTGGCTCTTTACCTTAAGAAATTGCACTTATTAGGCGAATCCGCGATTCAATTCGTTTCTGAATTTTTTCATTATCCAAAGGTGCCGCCATAACATTTATAGTATGTTGGTCTCTAGATTCTAACGCAACAGTTCATCAAAGGCTTCGAATGGTGTCTGCCAGTTTAATACTTTTCGCGGTCTACCATTGAGCCGGTCCTGGGCTTTACGGATTTGATACGCACTGACTTCATTGAAATCGGTCCCTTTGGGAAAGTACTGGCGAATAAGCCCGTTGGTGTTTTCGTTGGTGCCGCGTTCCCATGGACTCTGTGGATGGGCAAAGTAAACGGCCATCTGCGTATCCCGGGTGAATAGACGATGTTCAGTCATCTCCTTGCCACGGTCATAGGTCAGCGACAGCTTCATCTGTTTCGGCACATGCTTGAGCTTGCGGGCAAACGCCTGGCGAACACTGGTGGCATCTCGCGCCGGCAGCCGCACCAACAGGACGGTACGCGTCGTGCGTTCAACCAACGTGCCCAGCGCGGACTGATGACCACGACCCAGAATGATGTCGCCTTCCCAATGCCCCGGGATCGTCCGGTCAGCCACGTCAGCCGGCCGCTCCTCGATGCTGATCATCTTAGGCGTCTGGCCGCGCCGGTCGGCCCCGCGACTGCGCGGCCGGCGGTTTTTGCGATGCTGACGCAAATGACTCAACAGCTCACGGCGCAGCTCGCCACGCGGCAATACATACAGATAACTGTAGATGGTCTCGGCACTCACTGGCAGAGGCTTGTACGATCGTCGCTCACGCAGATAACCGCTGATCTGTTCCGGCGACCACTGCCGGCGCAACAGACGGAATACAGTGTGACGCAAGCGGCGGTCCACGGCCAGTCGCCGGGGTTTGCGAAAACAGCGCCGGTGCGCCTTGTTCTGGGCCGTGACCGCGCGGTAATAAAAGCCGGTGCGATTGCGCGCCAGTTCCCGGCTGATGGTCGAGGGACTGCGTCCGAGTTGGCGGGCAATGGCCCGAACGCCCCAACCCTGAGCATAACGAATGCTGAGTTCCTCGCGTTCGGCCAGGCTCATGCGTTGATAACCTTTTGACATGCAACACGACTCCTGAATAATGGCTTCATTATTATCATCGTGTTGCGCTAGGAATTAGAGACCGCCTTTTCTAAGAAATAGGCAAACAGATTTACTTGTACAGAATCGGCCCTAGTCGAGATGTGCGTGAATGACAGTGGGTATTCAGAAACTGACATTGATGCCGGCCAGTGCCGAACGCCCGGCCAGCGGTGCCCGGTCCTTGATAAACGAAGTATGCCGGCGGGCATCCTCGTCCAGCAGATTGGACCCGCGCAGGAACAGCCGCGTTTCGGCCGGCGTGCCGGCCAGGGTGTAGCTGATCCCGGCATCGAGCAGGGTATAGCCGTCGGTATCGGTTTCCAGCCTGGCGGTATCGTCCTGCCCGAAGACCTGTTTGAGCTGGATGTCGCCCTGGAACGGTCCGCGGTGATAGTCGAGTCCGAGCCCCAGCCGTGCCGGCGTGATGCGCGGCAGATCGGCGCCATCGTCGAGGCGGCCGCGGACCCAGTCACCGAACAGGCGTGCATCCAGCGAGCCGCGTTCATCGTCGAACAGATTGAACAGGACCTCGGCCTCGATGCCGTCAGAACAGGGCATTGGCCTGACTATAGTTGACCAGTAATAACTCACCGCCGGGATTGCCCTCGTCGTCGACCTCGTCGGCAGCACCATCACCATCGAGATCCTGTTCCTGCAGGAAGATGAAGTCCTCGATGTAATTGACAAAGACATTGGTGCGCCAGGTCAGACGGCCGTCGGTCTTGCGCAGGCTGAAATCGAAGTTGTTGGCGGTTTCCGCGTCCAGGCCGGCGTCGCCGATCTCGAATGTACCCGTGGCGAGATGCGGGCCGTTGGCCAGCAACTCTTCCAGTGCCGGTGCCCGCTGGGCGCGACTGGTGTTCAGGCCGATCGCGTATCCCGGGGTGAAATTCCACAGGGCGCCGGCGGAGAGACTGTAGGTGTCATGCTCCAGATCGCCACCACCCCCGGGTTCGATGGTCTGGTGATCGAATCGCGCACCGGCCTCGAAATGCCAGTCATGCCAGTCGGCATCCTCGAACACGAACACGCCGATCGCCCGCTCGTTCGAAGGCGGCACGAATGCCTCCTCACCGATTGCGCTGAAATCGCGATCCGTGAGCTGGATCCCGACGCTGCCCAGCAACGGCCCGATGGCATTGTGATTGAAAACTACGCGGCCTTCCCAGGCTTGGTTGTCGAAGCGCGTGCCGGGTTCGCCCGGGCCCTCGAATTCGATATGCGTGTAATCATTGTAACCGCCGCGGATATCGATGCTGCGCAAACCGGCGAACGGCCGTTCCAGCCGGCCGGCGATATCGAAGCGGTCCTGTTCGAGATCGATGAATACTTCTTCATGCTTATGGCCGCCGCCATGGTCGTCCTCTTCCTCGGGCGGGATGCCGTAGGTGGTCTCGTAACGGCCATAAGCAATGCCGATGAAACCGCGGCTGCCGGCCCAGGAGGTACCGAAATTGTAATTACCGGTTTCGACGAAGCTGTTTTCGATCTCGCCGCTGGCGGCCTCGTAGTTGCCGGCATCACGCTCCAGGCCGTCGAAATGGAAAGCGAATTGATCGATGCCGCCACGGGCACGTACCCCGGCAGTGCGACCGTTATTGACGGTTTCATACTGACCGAGCAGCTCGGCCTCGAACTCCGGCACGTATTCCGGAATGCGTCCAGTCACCACGTTGACGAGGCCGCCGGAGGCGCCACTGCCATACAACAGGGTTGCCGGTCCGCGCATGATCTCGATCTGCTCGGCCTGGAACGGTTCGACCGTGGCCTGGTGATCGGCGCTGATGGTCGAGACGTCCAGCGTGCCGATACCGTCCTGCAGGACCCGGACGCGCGGCCCCGCCAGGCCGCGGATATCGGCCGGCTGGCACCGGCGCCGAAGGCCGAGCCGGTGACACCGGGCTGGCGGCTCAGGGTTTCACCCAGTGCGTTGGCCCGCTGGCGTTCCAGCGCCTCGCCGCTGAGGATACTGATCGGTTGCGCAGTATGTTCCAGGCTTTGCGATCCCGGTGGTCGTGCAGTAATGGTTAATGTATCCAGCTCGGTATGTGAATCATCATCCTGTGCCATAAGAGCTGGCGGCAATAATAGCAGTAAACCTGCCAGGTAATACATGCGTTGCATTGTTGTTGTCCTGAAACTGACACCATGTGATTGCATGGCGTAGTATTAACGAGTGCTTGTGTCGTTAGTTCAGTGGAGAAAGTGGTGGGGCGCGGGAATTAAATGCGGGATTTAAGTTTACTACGGGGCATGAAATGGTCGTGCCAGAACCCTGATTTACGGCTGTAGGCAGCGTGACCTGGTGAATGACAGCAATACTGGTCTGTCCGAACTGTTGATGCAATGTGCACTTGCCGCAGTGATCCGCATGACTCAACAGGTAATGTTCGGTGCTGTGTGCCAGTGTCGCGTACTGCATGAACAGCAGCAGCACAAGTAGCAGGCGGGTAACGTGGCGGTAATTGAACACAAATTGATTCAAAGCGATCGCAGACAGTTTGTTAGGTTAAATATAAAATATTAACAATAATTTATGATTGGTAATAATTGACTTTTTAATTTCTTAAACAAATTTACATTGTGAGCTGCTGCAGAATCCAATGATTTAGTATCTAATTTATATAAGTGCATCGTTTGGATTAACTGTCTGGTAATCCAGTCGTGCTCGGCCCAGTTATAATCATTTGACTTAACAGATGTAATTGTAGCCAATTTATATTGATAGTAATTACAATTTGATTGTGATTCTGAATTTGTGTGAGTATTGACATGATTTGCTTTATCAATCATATCTTCGTATTTATCAATTGCATTTTGTGAAAGCTCGATGAAATCAATAATTTGATTTTCAGTTAGCTTTCCATCCGTAGGTGGAGTATAAATATCAGAAGAAGCCTCTTTAACTACTCGCAATTGTGACTGATCAATTGAAGGAGGATTTATAGAGCCATGTGATAAGCACAGACTGGGAGTAAAAATTAATAGAAAATACAGGATAGCTATGTATAAAGTATATACGTTTATATTTAAATATTGCGTAATCAGTGTTCCGATTCTAGGGTTCGTATTTAGCATATCTATATACCGGCTTAATACCAATAAATGTTAGTGGGACTTGATGATTTTCATGATTTTGTATTTCAAAACTACCTGGAGTGATCCACCACAAACCAATGTAATTGTTTTCAATAGAGTCTACGTAGTTCGCATATACATTTACGTTGTTATCATTCTTAGTTAGTAATATTCCGCTGATGTTAGTATTAATTGTGTAACGCTCATCAGAATTTATATATATATTTTTAATATAGAAATGATCGCTATCTAATAGCATTACCATCGAATCAGATCCATAGATGATATCAGAATCATCATTGTCAATAGCGTGAGCGGATAGGCCTGGAGGATCAGGTTTATATGGAGACACGGACGAATGAATTAATGCTAACAACGAACTATTATCTCCAGGATTGTATAACGCAGATAAATCATGATCTCTATGTATAACAAGATTTTGTTCAGCTAATAATCTTTCACTTTCATTGCGTTTATTAGATACTAGATCTATAGAATCTCCTTGAATCAAGTAAATTAAGCATTTTTCCCGCAATTTATATTCTTTTGTCTCCTTAGGTTCAATTTCAACTAACTCTATTTTAGCAAATTCATTTGCTAGAAAAATATTCTGTCCATCTGACTTTTGTAGATATTGCTCGCTTTTTTGATCGACTGCATTATCATCCCTGTCTCGGTAATCGCATGATGTATTAGATAACAACGGAATTATTAACAAATATTTGTATATGCTATTCATCGATTGAGGTATCAAGTAATTGATTGTGATTTCTACTAAATTAATTTAGATATATAATTAGGCTTAGTTTTATTTCAATCAATATATCTAAAGACATACCCAAGCTATCGAAAGATATAGATATCTATATCTTTATATGACTTTAAGTACCTTTTCATATCCCCTATAAATTCCCCCCGTAGTTTCAGTAGCTAATTAAATCAACTCGGATCCATAGTAATTAGTACTAAGGGAGGATGGGGATGAAACATGAAAAGCACATACCAGGCCGTGGAATGAGTAGTAGAACGGCTGCAGGCCTGCTATTTGCTTCATTAATTGTATCTCCACATGCTTATTCAGAGGGTGAGTATTCATTAGAAAAGCGTGTCGAGCAGCTTGAAAAGGAACTAGAGCAGCAGAAGGAAATCAAGCACAGCGCATCGCCGGATTTTCTCGATCCGGATGGTGATTTCTGGTTTGGATTCCGAGGGCGTGCCCAAGTGGATGCTGCCTTTTTTAATGCTAGTGATGGCGGCCGTGATTTCAATTCGGGGACGCAGGTAAGACGAGCTCGTCTGGGATTTGAAGGCGGATTATATAAGCACTGGAAATGGCGGGTGGAAGCAGATTTTGCCAGTGGCTCCGATGCCTTCTTGCAGGACGCATATTTGCAGTACAGTGGATTTGACAATGTTTCGATCAAATTCGGCCAGGCGTTAACCCCGACAAACCTGGAAACATTGACCAGTTCACGATTCATCACATTTATGGAAAGAGGTTCAGTTATTAATGCATTCGATCGGTTTCGTGTAATCGGTTTGCAGGCTAGTCACGCCCAGAAGCATTACACCATCGCCGGCGGTGTCTTTGGAGATGCAGCCTCTGTCGGAGCATCCAATGCAGATGCGACTGGCAGACATAATGACGAAGGCTGGTCGTATCACGGGCGACTGACGGCGGCACCCGTAAATGAAAGTGATCGCGTCATACATCTGGGTCTGGCCGGTTATCGTTATACGAATCCCCCCAACGACCAGGTCAGATTTGGTGATAGGCCAGAGATGCGTGTAGACAATGCAAGGGTCGTTAATACAGGGACTATCGGGAATGTCGACTCCTATAACTTTTATGGATTCGAAGCGGCAGGGGTCTATGGTCCATTCTCAATCCAGGGGCAATATGGGCAAGTCGACGTAAGTCGTAACAGTGGTAACCAGGACGTGAATTTTGACGGTTATTACATATACGGCAGTTATTTCTTGACAGGTGAGTCACGCCCTTACTCAAAGGGTACTTTCAGTCGAGTTAAACCGAATAGCAAATTTAACCTGGACGGTGGTACAGGTGCCTGGGAAATTGCTGTTCGCTATAGCAACCTCGATCTGAATGATGGCCCAATCATGGGCGGTGAAATGAAAAATACCACGGTTGGTCTTAATTGGTATTTCAACCCCTACGCAAGAATGATGCTGAATTGGGTGAGCTATGACGCTGAGGACAGCCCGATTGCTGTAGCTGGGAATAATATCGAAGGTGATGTCATTGGAACTAGAGTCGAAGTTAGACTGGTAATTCCCATTGGTAGTAATAATTGTTAAACCTCCTAGTAAGTAGTTTTTGGGAGCCATTCCTCATGGCTCCCTATTTTTTAAACATAAGAGGAGCAATAAAATGCGAACCGGTAATATAGTAAAATTAAGTGCATTGAAGTCAAAAATGCTGAATTTACCATTGCTTATAATAACAGCAGTAATGTTAATTACGTCGCCACTAGCTAGTGATGCGAAAGAGGTTAATAGAGATATAGACCTGGTAATCCAGATTACTAGTGATATGTTAAAAGGTGAAATGCCATTTAAATACTATGATAAGCTCACAGGTGGATATAAGTATCTTCTTGATAATGGTGTTTCATATACTAATGCTCATTACCAGCATTCAACGACATTTACAGCTGTAGGTCACGCCGTATTGTCAACAGGTGCTCCGGCAGCTGAACATGGTTTAGCTGGTAATGACTGGGCTGACAGAGTGACTGGTGAACGGATGTATTGCATAATGGACGCTTCAAGCAAGCATCTTGAGTCATCCAGCCTGAAAGGAACATCTCCTAGAAATCTTACTGCCACAACCATTTCCGATGAAATCAAGTTATCGAATGGCGGCAAGCCAAAAGTCTTTGGTATTGGTATCAAGGACAGAGGCGCGATCATACCAGCTGGCAGGCTTGGTAAAGCAATCTATTATAATCCTGGTACTGGCAACTTTATCACGTCAGATTATTATTATGATCAAATGCCAGACTGGTTAGTTAGCTTTAATAAGTCTGGGGCAAAGGATCTCATATAAGGGGACTAGCTGGGAGACACTATTGCCAATAGAAGAATATCCTTTTTCAGATGACCGGGTTGGCGAGAAAGGATATTATGATTTATCAACCACATTTCCAATTAGTTATGATAACGATGATGAAGCTAGCTATTATAAAGGACTTAGGTTTACTCCTGCAGGGCATGAGCTTGTAATAGAGCTAGGAAAGCATATTGTAGATACACACAATCTAGGCCGTAATGGAACTACGGATGTATTAACCCTCAGTCTCTCGGAGCAGGATTATATTGGCCATGCATGGGGCACTTTCAGTGTCGAGTATGTAGAGACAACTTCTTGCGTGAAGACAGAAAATTGGGTGAATTCTTCTCGTATATAGATGAAACTGTTGGTCTCGATAAGACCCTCATTGTACTTACAGCAGATCATGGTGCAGATGATGTGCCGGAGTATCAATCAAGAGGGTCTAGACGCTGGAAGGCATTATCCGGAGAAGTTTATAGAAGATGCCAATAATATGCTCAAAAGTAAGTTCAGTATTACTGATGATTTATTATGACATTCTGGAATCCGAGCCTATATCTGAATCCGAAACTTATAGACAAAAATAACCTAGATACTGCAAAAGTGGAAGAAGCATTAGCAGATTATATGGAGTCGTATGAAGGAATAGCCTATGCAGTTACAAGGACGAATATTGAATCTGGGAATGTTCCAGATACACCTATAATGAATAAATTGGTAAGAGCATTTCATCCAACAAGATCAGGCAATGTTCTGCTTATTCAAGACCAATTCTGGTATCTCTATCCAAATCCTGATCAATTTGCGGCAATGCATGGATCACCATATGCATACTATACACATGTCCCGATACTAATGTCTGGGCCAGGTATCAGCAATAAGATGGTACACCGTTCTGTCGCTGTCAGTGACATTGTGCCCACAATGGCAAGATTCCTTAACGTACGTATGCCATCGGGTGCGGACGGGAACCCATTAGGTGGGAAGTGTTTGAATAATATTTACATGTTTGGCTAGCGGATTAGCATAGCCTTATGTACTGATTAGGCGGTGCTCAACAGAGCATCGCCTGTTTTGTATTTGCGAAAATGGCAGCTAAAGTGACAGACTGATGACAGTATAAGCACACTCTTATTAGTAAGGTAGTATAGTTAATATCAGGAGGAATAAACTATATTGAGCTGGCCGATGAATAACTTGAATCATGTCAATTCGTTGTAACCTGGATACAGTCATAAAACCAGGACTTGCATTGATGTCTGATGGTCACGGTAGACCTAGGGAGCAAGGCCGCTATCAGCACCAGATCCGGTCAGCCTTGCCTGTCGCGGTCGATAGTGTTTTTGCTCAGGTGCAAGTCTATATTGGTCGTTTGGTACGCCCAAAAGAACTGCAAGTTCCTACCGAGGAAATAACTCGGTGTTAGCTTGCAAGTTATGGACTATCAGAGTATTAGCTATATGAGAAAGTTGACAGTTGTTGAGCTGTATGTCTCATCACGGAATATTACGCGACGTAGTGCCTCCATGCGCCGAGAAGGACGTCTAGCCCGGTGTAGATTTTATCTACCAGGTTCAGGAAGACGACCGCTACGGGTATATCAATATTGTGAAGGGACTATCCTGATGCGCAAATTCTATATCTACTGCTTCGTGCTGCTTATATGAAACCTGAAAAAGCAACAATTGAGTATTCTGTTAGAGGATAAAGCAGATTAGGGTATCAAATCATTAGCATCAACGATTAACCCAAATCCTAAATATAGGACAAAACCAGTCTATATTTATTAATACATAGCCCTAATAAAATTATTGGGTATAACCAATTATGGTTACAGATGAATTTGATAGCATGATCATCCTCTTTACAGAGAGGCCCTTGCAAACATACTTCGTGACATTTGCGATAGTGTTTCTATATACGAAGTAGATTCATTTACTTATCTCAATAAATTCTTAAAGGAAGAAGATGTATCTATAAATCTAGTACTATTAGATCTATACATGGCTGGAGGAAATTGGAAGCAGGTTATAAAAAGTTTTTGTTGATAAGTATCCCGGATACTCCGCTAATCCTGATATCAAGTTCTGAGTCGATGAACGACGCAAAGTATGGCAATGGAAGCGGGTGCTCACGGATATATACCAAAATCATTGAGTCGAGAAGAAATTATAACCTCTATTCGCCTTATGATGAAGGGTGAAATCCTCAATTCATCCAAGGATAAACGTTTGAAGCTTAGAATCGTCCAATGATACGTCGGAGCAACAAGCACTATACAATTATAAAAAGCTTACAGATAGACAGAAACAAGTACTAGTCCATATTAAAGAAGGTGAATCGAACAAAATAATAGCCAGGAAACTCTCTATGACTGAAGGGACAGTCAAATTACATGTAGCAGCAATATTAAGGCAGTTGGGTGTAAAAAATCGAACTCAAGCTGCATTAATTGCAAACAAGCTTTTTTATGATGGCACTGATTAAGCGATAGTTTCTATAAATATATTTTATTAATGACATAGCCCACAAGAAGATTGTGACTAGACTGATTATAGATATGACTACAATGAATAGATTAATGGTAGTAGGAATTCTAGTTACACTACTATTTGCATGTGTAGCGCCAGTAGTGTTAGCAAACGATTCCACTGATAGTGGTATAGATTCTAAAACTGTATACAAGTTCGGTGTAACCCCTTGGCAACAGGGTCAGTCAATAGATGATATAAGACGATTATTCAAACCAATGTTGAGTTATCTTGCTGATGAAATAGATGCAAATTTTATTATTGTAGGGGCAAGGGATTATAATCATATGGTTGAGTTGCTATCTTCAGAATCAATTCATCTAGCCGCCATATCCCCGGTTCCATTTGTATTAGCTAAGCGTATTAATCCATCGGTTAAGTACGATATTGACTGAATTAAGTATGAGTCTGGATGGAGCTAATATGACTGACACATATAAATCATACCTCGTTGCAAGGAAAAAATAGTGGCATTAGTAGTATTGATGATCTAGAGAATAAGATATTTGCTTTTGTTAGCATGCAATCCAGTAGTGGGTATACATATCCTCTAGCAAGATTTATTGACTTAGGTATTGACTATCATACTTATTTCAACAAGGTTTATTTCTTGGGTAGTCATCCTCGTGTTACAGACGCAATTGTAGCAGGTAGTGTAGATGCAGGTGCTACATGGGATTACAATCTGAAAAAGGCTATAGAAAAACATGGGGATATATTTAACATCATCGCCACTGTCGGAACTATTCCTAATCTGGGTATAGCATCAAATTCATTACTGTCTGATGATGTGAAGAAAAAAATTAAGTCTGCGTTGATCAATATTGATCCTATGTTGTTAAAGGGACTGCCTGCTTCCGGATATGTAGCTGGGGATGACGCATATTACGATAAGGTCAGAGAAGTTATCGACCAGATTAGTGACGTAGATACTGCAAGCATATATTCTTGATGGAAAAGAATAATATATAACATGCATACCTATATCATTGCTATAGCAGTATTTTAATCTTGCTTCAAAAAATGATCCAAGCAGTTAACCATTACCCGATAAGTACAAAGGTGCTTGTTCCATCTGATTTTTGTTACATTGGTTAGTTGCATTCTAATTATAACAATTCTTGTGCATGAATATAATTCCCAAAGACAGATGCTTGATACTAAAAGAATGAATATGCAGATCATGTGCATGATATATATGAGGAATCTAAGGATTATATAGTCAATATCACTGTATTTGTTATCGAATCACCCAATTATTAAGAATGGTTTGCTGCTAGGTCATCAGTATGAAATGTTAAATACAATACTACTGTATTATCAATATTCTGATGTCGACTTAATAAATATTTATGATCATGATGGTTATGCGTTTGCCAGAGCGCAGCCACCTAGCATATTCGGTGATCGTGATAAATTTACGAATCTTATTACCAACCTAATAGATGAATCTTCTAAGGCAGATACTATAGATGATGGCATATCAGAATCAGGTATTCTTGATTTTGATAACCAATTATATTTTATCACGGCGAATATAGTTCAATCTATTAATGGCCCAATTGGTGTTGTAATACTGGGAAATAGAATCTGACCAAAAGTATCTTAATGCCCTATTACCAGAATGGCATGCGGGCTTATCATTAAGAAAATCAGGTACTAATATAATATCTACACTCGATTCAAATCAATTACCATTCTACAAGTCAATTAATATTGATTCTATATCTAGTTTAGGCGATAAACAAAACTTATAAGTTAGATTTATTAGTTAAAGATAAAATCTTGCTTTCAGATAACTGGTGGTTTCAGTATGAAATTATATTTATCGCATTGATTGCTAGTATAGCTTCTGTAATATTCACTTTTGTCTTTTTAATTAGAACGGTTGTTAAGCCTATTCAGTATCTTACAAGTGTTGCTGAAACACAGGTGGCAGGTGATTTATCAGCCCGCGCACAAATTAATTCAGATGATGAGGTAGGAAAATTAGGTAGAATATTCAATCAGTTAACTGATGAATTAGTTCAGTCAATCAACAAGCAAAAATATATTAATCTGGAACTGGAAAACAGAGTGCAGGAACGCACAAGTAAATTACAACATGAATTAGATATGAGAGAAATCATCGAAAATGAAATGAATCTTGCTAAGATCTCAGCTGAAAATGCGAATATGTCTAAAACAAGATTTCTTGCATCAGCTAGTCATGATTTAAGACAACCGGTTAATGCAATGGGATTGATATTGGATACTTTATTATCTAATACTGATTCAAACAGTGAATCAGATCAAGTTGTATAAAATTAGTGCATGTATACAGGATCTAAGGGAGAAATTCGACAAGATACTAGATATATCTCGACTAGAGCTTGGCGTCGTCAAGCCTGATATACAAGAATTTAGAATTCAATCTATCTTATCAAGTATAAAAGCAGAATATGAACAGTTGGCAAACAGCAAAGGATTAGAAATAAAATGCATTAATACATCCATTATAGTTAAATCAGATTCAATACTGCTTCTATAGAGTAATTACCAACCTAGTTTACAATGCTATTGAGTATACTCATAAAGGAAAAATTGTAATTGGGTGCAGGCGCCAAAGCTCTTGCGTTAAGATTATTATTCTAGATACTGGTACAGGAATATCAAATACTGATATCAAATATATATTTGACGAATACTATAGCGGAAATCAAGAGAATGATCATGTCATGGGTGTCGGACTTGGGCTTGGTCTATCTATAGTAGAGCATACTCTTAATTTACTTGGGCATAAATTAGATCTCAAGTCAGAACAAAACAAATATTCAATGTTTACTATTGAAGTGCCATATGGATATTCACAGGGAAATTTAACAGTTATTCAGAATAGCATAGAGGATCGTGAATTATACGACATGGCAGGACATACAGCCTTCATTGCTGATGATAATATTCCATCGCTGGATGCATTACATGCTCTTCTGGAGAGTTGGGGATTTGACCTCATTACTGCAGACTCCTATGGGAGCGCCTGTGACATTATCAATGATAACAAGATTATTCCTGATATAGCAATCTTTGACTATTTGCTTGACCATGAGCATACGGGCATTGAACTGGCTGATAACTTAAAATCTATGTATGGAAATATACCATGCATTGTTTTGTCAGGTGTAGTCAGCAGACATTTGGAAGTACAAATTACGAATCATGGATATGACTTGCTATATAAACCTGTTTGTGCTGCAGAATTATACAGGAAAATTAAAAACAGGCTGGCTCTGTGGGACAGGTACTGATGAGCTAATATCTTACAATATCATTAATACAGTATGCTCTCGGCCGAGATCACAGAATCTCTTTGAAGGACTAGTCCAATGAACAAAAGATTGCAATAGTTCTCAGATTTCTCGTCCAGGCATAAAAAGGTGAGCTCGACGATTGCCCCGCATTCATTGAGTTGCCATATGGTCCTGAGGTGCGGTCGAATGGTCATGCTTGAATTCTGAGTCTATCGGCTTAAGTATTCGGGATCGCCTTTCACCCAGACCGTATAGAGCATGATGCCATCTGGCTTGGCGAGACAGACAGGCTGACCTTCCACGGCCTCGAGTCCGTACAGTTGAAGAAAATTCTGGTAGTCCTCGAACCATTCGCTCGTTTTGACTAAAGGAATAGACCAGCATGACCGCACAGCCGGCATGAAAGCGTTTAGCCTCGATGACTGCTGAGGCGGTGCGATGGAGAAGCTGGTAACGGATTGTCCCAGGTGGTTGGGTCGCTAGCGCTAAACGCTGACAGATATAGTCCAGCCGCGTCGCTTACCGGGAGAAACCTCAGCAAGCCATTCGTCCAGTGTGGGCCCGAAGGTTTCTGAGACTTTGCCTTCGACTGCCATAGAGACCAGTTCGGTGTGTGTTCGGCCCAGTACCCATAAGATTTGTTTGCGAGGGACGACGGCCGCCGGGCAGTGGGACTTGGTGTTCAGGAATACCCAGTAAAAGTTCTGTGTCGGTGAGCCGGGGCTCCAATGCCAATGCTGATTCGACTTCAGCGGGCATGCCAGTCGGCCGGGATTGCGCTTCTTCCCAGGCACAGGCGAGGCTGCGGGCCGAATAACCGCTACGCCAGTGTTTGTCAGGCTCAGCGAGGAACCCTTTCCAATCCTCGGGTCCTTGAGTGGGTATCACTATCCCCATGACAGTCTCCCTGAATGGCGTTATAGGCGATATGGTTCGCTACTGATTTATACGTGCTCGCCTCCACGGAGGCAATCTGCTCGAACAATTCAGGGGCTAGGAGTCCTTCAATTTCCGGCAGATTTTGGCCAGGCCGTTGTCGGAGATCCCATATTGCTCAGCGAGTTTGCTCATTGGCGTTTGCCAGACTTGCTGATAGAGCTCCTCTGAGATACGGATTTGCCTCTTGTCTGATTCATGCTGCGCCTCCTGCTGATTTAAGCCGAATTTGTTGCAGGGAAACACTGTTTCAATTTGTTTGAATCTATCAAAGCCCTGGAGCCGGCAATCGATAGCTGTGGCCAAAGTATCGGCAAATAGCGGTCCAGGCCAAGTCTTTACATTGCTATTCGCTGTTGTCGGGGTGGTGGTTCCCTGATAGCCGACTATCGTATTCCCTGAAAATGAGAGTAGGGGAACGTGCCGTTAACGCCCGAAGGGTGGGGCTAATTGAGGCGGGGCATCGCGCAAAGAGGGTAAATTTGCGTAAATTTCCCTGTATATTCCCTGGTGATCAGGGATTGGCGGTAAAAACGCGGAGCGGTCGAACCTTCATACGCCGCCAAATACGAACAGGGCCCCGTCAGGGGCCCTGTTCGTATTTGCTGAACGTGCATTCGAACCCTCGGATCAACAATGACGGGTTCGACCGATCGGCAGGAGCAGCCGATCGGGACGCACGCAGTGCGCCCCGCAGGGGCGAGCGCCATGGATGGCGCGAGTCTATCCCTTCCTCTCCGCCAATCCTGCTTATAAATCAATTAGTTATCACGCACTCTGCTATCTATCCCACAACCTAGCCGCCATCCCTGAAACGCTTCTCTGTTCACTCTCTACAGGAGGAGCGGTCATGCCAGACAATTGGGAAGCAGTACATTTCACACGATTTGGCGTCCAGGGTACAGCCGCCCGTCGCTGACGCGCTGGGTTATATCAAATATCGTCACGGTGTCGTTGAGCGATTGAAGGCCGGAAGACGTGCCAGCGGCCACGGAGGGTGAAAGGTGGATTGCTCAGGCATGAACAGCGAATCGAAGGGTGGTGAGTACGAAGCGATAGAAATACCCCATATGGGGGACGATTCGGTAATCTTGGTGCGGTAGCCTGTCAGTCCGTCCTTGCTCCAGATACCAAGGAAGGCATCCCAGCCCCGCTCCGCGGCGGGGTTTTCTTTTGAAATCAACCATATTCAAGCTTGGGTGACATGACGCACCGGCTGATCTAAGGTTTTCTTCGGGGATTAAAATCGGGAGGAGGACATGAAAGCTAATTATATTGCTTTACCGCTACTCGTATTGCTAACAGGCTGCGCTTCCAGTCCAGACGTATTCAATCCACCTATGTATCTCCAATCGCGCTATCAGAATCACGATTGTGATCAGATTTCCATGGAGATGGATTATGTCGGGCAACGCACAGCAGAGGTATATGGACAGTTGGACGACGAGGCCAGCGCCGATGCAGCGCAGATGGGTATAGGTCTGGTTCTGTTCTGGCCTGCCTTGTTTTTCCTTGAGGGCGGCGATGGTCCGCAGGCAGCAGAATATGCAAGGCTAAAGGGCGAAGACAGGCACTTCCCAAAGCCGCTATTCAAAAGAAATGCCAGATGGCTGAATTGCCACCCTCGCCAGAAGAAATAATCAAAGCCAAGGAAGAGGCCACAAAACAGGAAGAAGAAAACAAGCCTGACAAGAAAACTCTTTAACTCTTCTGCGCCAGTACGGTGCTCCCTGCCGGGGTTTTCTGTATCACCTGCTACAATTCGAACATGACAAGGCAGCCGCCGGAAATGGCGCGCGGATCGGGCACTCACCACCATACTTAACGAACCGCGCCCCTGCGACGATTGCCGCCACCGTTCCCGGTGTGCAGAACAGCTGCAGCCTGCGAAGCCTTCGTGCAGGTTTCGCTACGGTCGGGATTGGTCTGATTGCACGGCAGCCGAGCCAGACGATTGCTCGGAGAGTTGGCCTAGAGAAACCATAAATATTCAGACCGGCGTGTAAATTTACCCCAAATGGGGATTCAGTAAATATGATAACGCACAATACAACATCTAACTATCTCATTAAGTTACTATGTATAGTTGCGTTATTGATTATGCTACTAATTGCTTTACAGCAGAATAAAGCTACAGCAGCAATATATGATATTAGCGGCAATGAAATAATAGAAAACTGTCGTGCATTAGTTAATTTGACTGAACAAGTTAATACACAAAATCCTCAACTCAAATTATTACCAAAAGCAAATTATTGCTTAGGATTCATACAGGCATCTCTTAGCACATTAGATATCTGTAAGAAAAGCTGAGTTACTGAACAACAGATATACCAGCTTCTTGCGTTCCATCACGCGTTACCCCTTTGCAGTTTGCGAAAATGTTAATCAAGTATGGCGATAAACATCCTGAAGAGTTGCATAACCATGCGTTGGTAATGATTCAAGCAACAGCAAGCTCCAACTTTACGTGCAAATAAAATTCAGTTAGCGAGTATGTCAGTCTGGAACAGTTCGCCCGCTATGACCGGGCCTTGCTGGTGGCTATCCGAAATCTGGAGGATGAGAAAGATAATTAAGAGAAATAAGGGGTCGGAGTGAATAAATTTTATTCACTCCGACCCCTTATTTCTTTGGAGCTTACCGCGCGCCCAATATTTAAGGTCGCTGCGTAGATTCACAAGGGAACGATTCTGAGAATGCAAGGGATATGGCAGGTATAATATCTAAATGATATACATCTCCGGCTGTCTCCAAGCGTGCCCAATGCCGATAATGGAGTATTCCAAACAGCCGTTAATATGAGAATGTTTATTTGTTTAATAAACTGTTCATCGTAATAAAATTAACACTTTTGATAAGACCAAGACCCACATCGATAGCTATCAAATAACTCTCGATCTTTTTATACACTTTGCCCAATGGCAATCTGATTCAAAATTTCCATCATCATAGCCTGCCATATAATCATCACTCTCACATGCGTATAGCGCGCCATCCCATCCGTCTCTATATCCGGCGTCATAGTTGCATTGTCCTGACATGGTTTTGATCACGCTGTCATTAAACGGCCACCAGCCGATCAGCGCCGCGAGCACAAGATAGAAAATAACAAGCTTGAGCATAATTGCTACCAGATCTGTAAAAATTGTCTAGACTACAAAAGGGATAGACAGTTAGAGTGAAATAAAAACCCAGCGGGGCGAACCATTGACACTAGGCCTGATCGCTTTTCCGTGTATCTACAATGAGTGTACGCTGCCATCAGATTCTGTGAATGCAGGAACGGGCGCAAGTATCAATTTTGGAATTTCACCCGCATTCTGCGGCTTGGCCAGGTAATAGCCCTGGACGCAGTCGAAATCCAGCGCCTTGCCAATCCTGAGCTGTTCGACAGTTTCCAGCCCTTCGGCAATCGTGAGTAATCCGAGCGACTTGGACAATAGCACCATGCCGTTTGCTAGCGCCTGGCTGGGCCTCTCGGGCTTGAGATCGGCTATCAGGCTGCGATCAATCTTGAGCATATCGACCGGGAATTTGTGCAGATAGGAAAGCGACGAGAATCCGGTGCCGAAATCGTCCACCACGAGCTTAATGCCGAGTTTCTTGAGTTGCCGCATTCGAAATACGGCGCCCTCGAATAGCAGCACGCTTTCAGTCACTTCAATATGTAGGAGCTCCGCTGGCAGTGCGTGTCTTTCCAGCGCTTGAGAAACTTTATGTGCTAGATCGGTACACTCCAAGTCACGCGCTGACAGGTTGATAGCGATATACCACGGCGGCTTGTTCTGCATCAAGGCCAATGCCTGCCACTCGGCAGCCTGGCGGCAGGCTTCGTCGATTACGAAATCACTGAGATCGCAGATCAGCGTAGATTGTTCTGCAATTCCCACGAACGCTGCCGGCGAAAGCTCCCCGCGTGCCGGATGCTGCCACCGGATCAGCGCCTCAACACCAATAAAGGCATTTTGCTGGAATGAAAGTATCGGCTGATACTGAAGGAAGAACTCGCCGTTTTTTAATGCTCGGCGGATTGCGAACTCCTCGCGCAGTCGATGCAGTTCTTTATCGAGAGGGCGTAATGACGGTTTTACCAGCCACGCCATTAGCAGGCCTATACCGATAAAAAAGCCGGCACGGGTAAGCCATTCCGAGGTCTCCTGGAGCGTGGCAGTGGCTACAACATGGTACGAGAGTGGGCCGGCCACGATGCCGGCAATGAGCGCCACCAGAAAGGCACCTATCATGCCAAAGCGGGCAGCAGCGAAAAGTATGGGAATGTAATACCAGTGCGGCACCATGTATGCGCCGCCACCGGCATAATAAACAATGAGCCAGGAAGCGCAGAGTCCAACGACAATCAACACTATGGCGGTCGTTTTGCTGATCGCCAATGAAGCACGCAGTGTGTGCTTGGCTAGCTCTTCGGATAGTTCTTCGGCATAGCGGGGGGATTGTGCAGTGCGGGCCATGAAGTGATTCAGCTCATGTTATGGAGTAAGTACTGCCACCCATGATCTGGTTTATATCGACCACAACAAGTCAACCTAACAGAGTGCCAACACTTCCGCGTCCCCCATATGGGGTATATTTGGCCTTTCTAGACGTAATCAGGGGATATACAGGGAGAGGGTGCCGACCCGCTCCCCCCCCCCTGTGTAAGCTCAAAGTCGCCTAATTGACGCCCGATATGGCTTTTTTTGCAGGAAACACAGGCATTAAAAACCCCGGACCACGGGGCATGGTCCAGGGTGGAGACACTGTTCAATTATACAGGGCGATGTCACAACCCGCGCATGGAACTGACGGCTATTAAGGCTATGCATGGGGCGCATTGACCGTCTACGGTCAAGGGGAGAAAAACCCACGGCGCCTCAGGCCCGGGTAGTGTTAGGACAGTATCATTGCCACGGTGCCTATATCTTTCAGGTTCGGTCGATGGTCTATCCTTGGCTATCGCGATATGGAGGGCGAAATCATGGAAATACCTGTCGTTGTATGGGTTCTGCTGGTCATTTTTATCCTGTCTTGGATATTGCTGCCATTTGCCATCTGGGGTGTACTCGGCAGACTCAAGCGTATATACACAGAGCAGCAGCATACAAACGATCTGCTGAATGAGAACGTGAAGTACATGAAGCAGCTTTCCGATGAGGCGGAGAAAACGTTAGCAGACTGACTGCAGAATTATTATCACCGTGTTGCGCTAGGAATTAGAGACCGCCTTGTTATTCGCTGTTGATGGGGCGGTGGTTCCCTGATAGACGACTATCTCTTTCCTGAAAATAAGGGTAGGGAAATGTGCCGTAACGTCTCGAAGAATGGGGGCTAATCGAGGCGGGGTATTGCGCAAAGAGGTAAAGCGGTTAGCGCGCGTCTTCGTGTGGTATTACGGTACGGTTTGAATTCAGAGAGCCGTTTCTGGACAGCAGCGGAGAGTTGTCGGGGCGGTTTCTCGGTTCCGGGTTTTCGCGGTTCGGTTTGCTACCTCGCCCTCGGTACGGTTTGGGGCTCGACAAATTCGAAGAGACCTTCTGTGCCGCCTTCGCGCCCAAAGCCGCTGTTTTTCATGCCGCCGAAGGGCGCCTCGGGCGTCGGGCCAGTGCCCGTGTTGTAGCCGACATGACCAAAACGCAAGCCGGCGATCACCTGGCGTGCGACTTCCTCATTGTTCGTGAACACGTAGGATGCAAGGCCTAATTCAGTATTGTTGCCGAACTCGATGGCCTCTTCCACAGTTGAAAATTCGATGATTGGGACGACAGGACCGAAGGTCTCTTCAATGCAACAACTCATATCGTGCGTCACATTGTTCAAGACGGTCGGTGGAAAGAAACAACCCCAATCTTCGCCCGCGGGCTCTTTAGGGTCTTCGCCGGTAATGCGCCTGGCCCCTTTATCGAGGGCGTCTTGCACGTGACGGAGTACTTTATCAAAGCCTTGACGGTCGATAAGCGGGCCGATATCTATTCCTTCTTCCATCCCGTCGCCGACTTTCAGCGTGGCAACGCGCTCCGCCACTTTTTCGCTGAACTCTTTGACAACATTCTTATGGACGTAGACGCGATTGGCGCAGACGCAGGTTTGCCCCGCCGCACGAAACTTGTTGGCGATAAGGTGGTCAGCGGCTTTGTCGAGTTCAGCATCGTCGAAAACGAAGAAAGGGGCATTACCGCCCAACTCGAGGGCGAGCTTCTTGACCTGATCCGCCGTCTGTCTGATTAAAAGCCGGCCTACTTCTGTAGAACCCGTGAAACTCAACATCTCCACCTTGGGATGTTCGCACAAGACGCCGCCGATCTCCCGGGCGGGACCCATGACAAGGTTGATTTTGCCGTCGGGCAGATCAAGCTTCGCGTCCAGGAGATTCATCATCGCTATCAGGCTGAGCGGCGTATGTTCGGCGGGTTTCATGATGCAGGCACAATCGCCAAGCACCGCCGCCGAGAGCTTCTTTGCCATCATGGCGATGGGAAAATTCCATGGAGTAATAAGACCGGCAACACCAGCGGGCCGATAATATACTGTCCACTCACATCCCTTCGGTTGTTCAGTCAATGTGTGAGGCTCGAGCTTGTCCCCGTTTTCGGCACAGTATTGGTAAAAACCCGCCGCGTATTCGACCTCGATCTGTGCCTCTTTCCAGGGTTTCCCCTGTTCCAGCGTGATGATGCGCCCGAGTTCTTGTTTGTTCGCGCGAAGAATGTCGGCAATCTCGGTCAGCCACTGTCGGCGCTTTTCCAGGGGCGTCACTATATGCTGAGCCGCCGCCGCGGCTTCGACGGCCCGGGTCGTCTCATCGCGCCCCATGAGCGGCACCTCCGCGAGCTCTTCGCCGGTGGCCGGATTCGTGACCGGGAAAGTGTCACCGGAGGTTGCGCCTGCCCACGTTCCATTTATGTAGCCGTCAATATTCTTGAGAAGCAGGGATGCAATCATGACTTTTCTCCATTAGGGAAGCTCCGAATAATCCCCGCATGATGCATCAGGATCAATACATGAGGAGTGTTACTGTACCGGCCGTCTATTGCGGCAGGTCCGCTGCCGTCCGGGCTTTTCAGGCGGCTGGCGGGGTCATCGATGCCCGGGCTGATTCCTGACGGGCGGAATGACAGCGATTGTCGGAACTATTTGCGTGGCTGTGACTCTCGGGCATAATCCGCGCTGACCTGAATTCCTTTCCCTCGTTGCCGATGAAACACTGCCTGCTCTTGCTTTGTGTTCTGTGCCCTTTCGCGGTGTTCTCCCAGGATCGCCTGAGCGATTTTGATTCTGCCAGGCGGCTGTTCTGGAATGCGGTGTATCCGGCCGGCGGCTGGACGCTGTACTGTGGTCTGCGCTTCGAGGCCGGGGGAAATGGCGACGGGGTGATGGTCACTATCGACCATATTTATCCAATGCCGCGTGTCTATCAACAACTGCAATGCGGCAGCCGCCTGCGTTGCAAGCGGGAACAGGCCGACCGATACAACCACATCGAGGCCGACCTGCATAACATGTATCCGGCCTCGGGCACACTGGTTGTTGCACGCAGCGATACTGTTTTCAGTGAAGTCGACGGCAACGAATCCCGCTACCAGGATTGCAGTTTCAAACGCCGCAGCCGTCTGATAGAACCGCGTGACATCGCCAAGGGCAATATTGCCCGCTCGCTTTTATACATGCATGCCGAATACGGTCTGGCCCTGCAGGAAGATATCGAACTGCTGAAGGCCTGGAGCCGCGTGGACCCGCCGAGCGAGCAGGAAATCAGCCGTAATGACATTATCGAGCGTGTACAGGGTAACCGTAACCCGTTTATCGACGAGCCGGAACTGGTCGACCGCTTTTGAATGAGTGTTCCGAAATGGTATCAGCGTTATTGTTGATTACTGTTTTTCGGCAAGCAGCAGGGAGAAATACTGGTTGTCGGCCTGGTAATGCCGGCGCAAATGCAGGCCGCTGGCTGTTATCAGTTGATCAAGTGCCTCCGGCGTGAACTTGTGACTGACTTCGGTGAGAATGGATTCCCCCGCCTCAAGCTTGAGATCGGTATCCAGTCCGTCGATCCGTACGCGTTGCGCCGTTTTTGAAACGAGCTGCATTTCAATGCGCTGTTTGCTTTCGTTATAAACAGCCCGGTGTTCAAACTGTTCGGGTACGAAATCCGCATCGAGTTCACGATTGAGTACCTTTAATACATTGAGGTTGAATGCCGCGGTGATACCGTCACTGTCGTTGTAGGCGGCTTCCAGTACGGCAGGATCTTTTACCCGATCGGCACCGAGTAACAGGGCATCACCCGGCTTCATGCAGTGACTGAGCTCGGCCATAAAATGCCGTGCATCGCCACGTTCGAAATTGCCGATGGTGCTGCCGAGAAATACAAACAGCCGCCTGCCGCTGAAGGCGGGCAGATTGTCGAGTCCGGCGTGATAGTCGCCAACGATGGGCATGACCTGTAACCAGTCATAAAATAGCTGCAGTTCATCGGCGGCCTGCAGCAGGATTGCTTCGCAGACATCCATGGGGGCATAACTGCAGGTCCTGTCCAGTTCCCGGCAGGCGTCGAACAGCCGCCGCGTCTTGCGCGAACTGCCGCTGCCGAGCTCGAGGATCTGATCGGGCCTTGTGTTGCGGATGATATCGACGGCATGTTCTGCCAGCAGGGCATCTTCCGTCCTGGTTGGATAATATTCGCGAGTTACCGTGATGCGTTCAAAAAGATCCGAGCCGGTGTCGTCATAAAAATATTTCGGTGGCAGGCTCCGCGGCGGTTGTAACAGTCCGTTACGCGCGTCTTCCGCCAGGCTCGCGACACGGCGGCTGGGCCGTAGTACAGTGCAGGCAATGGATTTATCCCTGGCGGATGAATGTTTTTCTGTTATTGCCTGAGCCATCAGTCAATCGCCGGACCGCGCATGAGTGATATTGCAGACTAACACCGGCCGCAGTTACTGACCAGACAGCGAAGCCAGTTCCGCTGATTTGTCATGAATTTGTCATGCCTGTATGCGGGCTTACAATGCTGCTGTTTTAGCGGGACTGAAGAATATTGTCATGAAGAAACCAGGCTTTCTGAATCGACTGTTTATTGACGTTCTGTAATAGTCTGATGCGGTTTTTCTGACTGATACACTGATTGTCACGCAAACCACGGATTGGCCGTGCAGGCCGGGTAATTAGATGTCTGACAACTATTCCGATCTGGCCGGTCTGCTGAAGACCGGTATTGTCATCACCGCCAATGACCGGCTGTCGCGGCAGTTGCGCCTGTTGCATGCGCGGCAGTGCCAGGCGGCGGGACAGCAGGCCTGGACCCGGCCGGCGATCCTGTCCTGGTCCGCCTGGCTGCGCGAGTGCCATGAGGCCTTACTGGACCGGGCAATCGACACCGGCGCGGAGCCTGCGGTTGTCCTGACGCAGCAACAGGCCGAGGCCATCTGGCAGCAGATCATCGAACACTCCGACGCCGGCAAGGGCTTGTTGCAGGCAAGCGCCACGGCGGCCGCGGCCTGTGAGGCCTGGGATCTGATCGGCGGCTGGCGGGTGCCGCCGGCCGAACTCGAACAGCACGACCAGGCCGATGTACAGGCCTTTGCCGGGTGGCTGCAGGCTTATCTGTCCCGCAGCCGGCAGGAGGGCTGGCTGGACCTGCCGCGGCTGGCCGATCATATCGCCGCCGCCGTGCGCGACGGGCATCTGGTGACGCCGGCCTGTATCTACCTCGCCGGTTTCGATGAATTACGGCCGCAGCAGCAGGCCCTGCTGGACACACTGGCGGCGCATGGCTGCCGGGTCGGCCCGCTGCCACAGGTCGAACCGGCAGCAACGGTTCACGCGCAGTATCCCTGCGCCGATAGCGCCGCCGAGATCCGCGAAGCCGCACGCTGGGTCAGGCAGCAGCTCGAACAGGATCCGGATCTCGACATCGGCGTGATCGTTCATGACCTGGCCGGCCGGCGCGAGACGATCGCCCGTGTCTTCGACGAGGAGCTGTGCCCGGCGGTGCGCCTGCCGGGCGCCGATGACACCCGGCCGTACAATATCTCGCTGGGCCGGCCGCTCGCCGAGACGCCGCTGGTACGCGATGCCCTGCTGGCGCTGGAACTGGCCGGCGGCACCGTCGGCTGGATGACGGCCAGCGCCCTGTTGCGCTCGCCGTTTCTGGCGGGCGCGGACACCGAGGCCGACAATCGCGCGCGGCTGGATGCCGAACTGCGCCGGCGCGGCCGCGAGCAGGTCAGTCTGCGCGACCTGCATTACCATGCCGGCGAAACGGGTTGCCCGGCCCTGCAGCGTGCCATCGACCAATGCCGAACACTGGCGGCGCAGACAGGCGGCCGGCAGACCGCGGCCACGCATGCCGGCTGGGTGAGTGAGTGGCTGGCGGCCCTCGGCTGGTCGCGCGGCCGGGCGTTGTCCAGCGCCGAATACCAGACGGTCAATGCCTGGTGGGAACTGCTGGGCGAGTTCGCGCAACTGGATGCCTATGCCGGCCGGTTCAACTGGCAGCAGGCGGTCACGCGCCTGCGGCGGCTGGCGACGAACAGGCTGTTCCAGCCGCAGTCGGCCGCCGCACCGGTGCAGATCATGGGCTTGTTGGAGGCTGCCGGCCTACGGTTCGACCGACTCTGGGTCATGGGCCTGTACGACGAGGTCTGGCCGGCCAGCCCGCGTCCGCATCCCTTGTTGCCGATCCCGCTGCAGCGCCGCCACGGCCTGCCGCATGCCACGGCCGAGCGCGAGCTCGATTTCGCCCGCCGCACCACCGGGCGCCTGCTGGCGAGCGCGCCGCAGGTGGTGATCAGCTGGCCGGAACGGGACGGCGACGCCGTATTGCGGGCATCACCCCTGCTGGCGGAACTGCCGCCGTTCGGTGCCGATGATGAACCCCGCGCGGATCTGATGCAGCGTCTTTACCAGAATGCCGCGGCACTCGAATCCTTTCGTGACGACCCGCCGCCGGCCCGGCAGCCGGGCGAACCCCTGCACGGCGGTACCGCCGTGCTGCGTAACCAGGCGGCCTGTCCATTCCGCGCCTTCGCCGAACACCGCCTGCATGCCCGGCCGCTGGAGGAACCGCTGCCCGGTCTCGACGCCGCCGGTCGCGGCGCCCTGGTGCACGAGGTCATGCGCGAGATCTGGAATGAGCTGGGCGATCAGGCCGCATTACTGGCGCTGGATGCGACGGCGCAGTCGGCGCTCGTGCATCGCTGCGTGGCAGCCGCGCTGGCCGGCTGGGAAACCGGTAACGCCGGCCAGTTGCCGCCGCGTTTCCGCGAGGTCGAGGCCGCGCGCCTGCATGCACTCGCCAATGACTGGCTGCAGCTCGACCGCGAGCGCTCACCGTTCCGCGTCGAGGCGCGCGAGAGCCGGCAGACCATCGGCATCGAGGGCCTTGAACTGAACGGCCGCATCGATCGCCTCGACCGGCTGGCCGGACGATCGCCGGTTGATTATCGATTACAAGACCGGGCGCGTTGATACCCGCGTCTGGGTCGACGAGCGCCCCGACGATCCGCAGCTGCCCCTGTACGCGCTGGGTCAGCGCGATCACCTGGCCGGTGTGGCATTCGCCCAGTTGCGCATCGGCGATCTGCGCTATGCCGGTGTCGCCGACCGCGACGATGTGGCCGGGGGCATTCAGGCAGTCGGCGACTGGAAGGGCGCGCCGCCGGACTGCGAGACGCTGCCGGACCTGCTCGACTACTGGCAGGCGCAGCTGGGCGCACTGGCCCGATCCTTCCGCAACGGCGACAGCGAGGTCGATCCCAAGGACCCGCGCCGGACCTGCCGCTATTGCCCGCAGTACACACTGTGCCGCATCGATGAAATCAGCCTGGGCGGCCATGACCTGGGAGACGGTGATGAGCCAGGCAATGGATAAGCCGCGTCAACCCGACGACCATGCCGTGCGCGAACAGGCCCTGGACCCGGCAGGCTCGTTCATCGTCCAGGCGCCGGCCGGCTCGGGCAAGACCGATCTGCTGATCAAGCGTTACCTGCGGCTGCTGGCCATTGTCGAACGGCCCGAGGAAATCCTCGCCATTACCTTCACGCGCAAGGCGGCGGCCGAAATGCGCCAGCGCGTGCTGGATGCCTTGCGCAACGCCGATGCAGAGGCCGGTTCGGATAACGAGGCCCGCCTGCGCGAACTGGCGCGGGCGGCGCGCGCCCGCGATCACGAACAGAACTGGCAGCTCGGCGACAATCCGGCACGGCTGCGCATCCAGACCATCGATTCCTTCAATGCCGAACTGACCCGCCAGCTGCCGCTGCTCGCCCGCTTCGGCGCCCAGCCGCAGATCACCGAAACACCGGCCGAGCTGTATGAAGAAGCGGTCAGGAAGACGCTGGAGGAACTCGAGTCGCAACAGCACTGGTCCGGCGCCATCGCGGCATTGCTGGGTCATCTCGACAACGACTGGCACAAGACGCACGGACTGCTCATGGCCATGCTGCCCAAACGCGAGCAGTGGCTGGCGCCGATCAAGTCGCTCGCCCGGCGTGCCGATGCCGAGCGGGCGCTGGCCAACGAGATCGAGCATCAGCTGAAACAGTTGCGTGCCTCCGTTCCCGAAGGTGCCGTCGACGAAATCGTGTCGCTGGCCGCATTCGCCGCGAACAATCTGCAGGACGGTGACATCGCCAGCTGTCGCGATCTGGAAACATTGCCCGCCGCCACGACCGATGCATTGCCGCAGTGGCGCGGTATTGCCGAGTTATTGCTTACAAGGAAAGACGGCGACTGGCGCAAGAAACTCAACAAGAACCAGGGCATGCCTGCAGATGCCAGGGATCAAAAGGCGCGCATCGAACAATTGCTGCTGGACCTGGCCGATGCCGACGACTTTCGCCGCCGCCTGCACGCGGTACGCGATTTGCCCGAACCGCAATATGACGACAGCCAGTGGCAGTTGCTGGAAGCGCTGGACGAGTTGTTGCCGCTGGCGGTGGCGCAGCTGAAGGTCGTGTTCGGCGCGCATGGTCAGGTGGATTTTGCCGAAATGGCCGAACGCGCCCTGCAGGCGCTGGGCAGCGCCGACGAGCCGACCGATCTCGGGCTGCGGCTCGACTATCGTATTCAGCACATCCTTGTCGACGAGTTCCAGGATACATCGGTGATACAGAACGAACTGCTCAAGCTGCTGACCGCGGGCTGGCAGCCCGGCGATGGCCGCAGCCTGTTCCTGGTCGGCGACCCGATGCAGTCGATCTACCGTTTTCGCGCCGCCGAGGTCGGCCTGTTTCTGGAAACCGCGCAGCATGGCCTCGGCGACATCGCGCTCACACCGCTGCAGCTCACTACCAATTTCCGTTCGGCGCGGGGCATCGTCGACTGGGTGAACGAGTGTTTCCGGCAGGTATTGCCGCAGCAGCCGGATATCGCCAGCGGCGCCGTGCCGTATGCACCGTCGGCCGTCTGGCATGACGGTGACGGCCGGGCGGTGTCGGTGTATCCGCAGTTCGGCAAGGACGAGGCCGCCGAGGCGCAACAGGTACTCGATATCCTTCAAAACGACATGCCTGACGATGCGACCACCGCGGTACTGGTGCAGACGCGCAATCATCTCGCCGGCCTGGTGCCCTTGTTGAGACAGCGGGGTATTCGCTACCGCGCCATGGAGATCGAGCGCCTCGGCCATCAGCCGGTGGTGCTCGATCTGCTGGCGCTGAGCCAGGCGCTGGTGCATCCCGCAGACCGTATAAGCTGGCTGTCGATATTGCGCGCGCCGTGGTGCGGCCTGACGCGCCGGGATCTGCATGCGCTGGCCGCCATGCAGCCGGATGCCACCGGCGCCGGGTTCATCAACGCCGATGATGCGTTATTAAGCGACGATGGCCGCCGCCGGCTGGCGCGTGTCCGCGAGGTCATGAACGGGGTATTACAGGATCGCCGCCGGCAGACGCTGCGCAACAGTGTCGAGTCGGCCTGGTACGCGCTCGGCGGGCCGGCCTGCGTGGGCTCAACGGCGGCGCTGGATGATGCCACCGCCTTTTTCCGTCTGCTGGAAAGCATGGAAGCCGGCGGCGATCTGCTGAACGGTGCCGCGCTGGTGCGCGAACTGGAACAGCTGTTCGCGCCGCCGGACCCGGATGCCGGCGAGTCATTACAGATCATGACCATTCACAAGGCCAAGGGACTGGAATTCGATCGTGTCATCCTGCCGGGGCTGGGACGGCCGCCGCGTCATGACGATCCGCAGTTATTGCTGTGGCAGATCCGCCAGCGCGAACAGTCGGCGGATTTGCTGATGGCGCCGCTGACCGCCGCCGGCGCCGATAACGATCCGGTCTATAAATTCTTGCAGTCACTCGACAGGGAACGTGCCGTTTACGAACGCGGCCGGTTGTTATATGTCGCCTGTACCCGCACCCGCCGGGAGCTGCATCTGCTCGGTCACGTGAATGCGAAGGAACAGCCGGACGGCAGTGTCGAGATGAAAACCCCGCACGCCGGCAGCGCACTGTCGCTGCTCTGGCCGCAGCTTGCCGCGACCTATGAACAGGCGTTCGCGGGTTATTGCAGCGACAGCCATGCCGCGCAGCCGGAACCGGCGGCAACGGTTTACACGCCGAGACGGCTGCCCGCCGACTGGACCGTGCCGCCACTGCCGGAATCCATTGCCTTGCCCACAGCAATGACGGCATCGGACGAGACACCGGCACCGATCGAGTTTTCCTGGGCCGGTGAAACCGCACGCGTGATCGGTATCGTCGTGCATCGCCTGTTACAGCGCATCGCCCGCGACGGCGCCGCTGCATGGCCGCACTCGCGCATCGTGAAACTGCAACCCACCATCGAGGCACTGCTCAGCCAGCAGGGCCTGCCGGCTGAACGCCGGGGCGAGGCAGGCGAACAGGTGCAGCATGCCCTGCAGGGCATGCTCAATGACAAGCGCGGTCAGTGGATACTCGACAACAATCACGAACAGGCCGACTCGGAACTGGCGCTGGCGCGCGTTGCCAACGGCCGGCTGGAAAGCGTCGTCCTCGATCGCACGTTCATTGATGAAGACGGCACGCGCTGGATCATCGATTACAAGACCGGCAGCCATGCCGGCAGTGATATCGAAACCTTTCTCGACCGCGAACAGGAACGCTACCAGCCGCAGCTCGAACGCTACGCCGAGTTCATGCGCTCGCTGGAACAGCGGCCGATCAAACTGGGACTGTATTTCCCGTTAGTGTGTGGTTGGCGTGAATGGCCAGTTTGAATATTCAATGAATATTAAGTATCGATGAATCAGGAATATTTTTATACCGACACTCAGGATTCGTGGAACTGTATTGTTGCCTATATATATCCTGAAAAAGACAGGAGAAATCTTGCCAAGCTTATGAAGCAGTTAAAGAAGCGAGCAGGGGTAAGCGAATCAAATGAGGTTAAACTTAAGGAAGCTCTGAATATTTGCATTCAGTACGAATTCCTGCTCACCGTTGGGCGTCCGAAAGGCCTCGGTACCACGCTCAGCGATTCCCGTTGGTCGGAATGACACCACGCCGTTGGTCTAAATGACATGCGGAGATTATTCAGAGCTTCCTTATATTAGGTTATGACGACAGGATCTCTCGACCACTGTCGTAGTCTTGAAATGACAGCCAGACTGGCCTTCAGGCACCGAAACCGGGAGAATCAGCGGGCGGCTTGATGGCCCATTATTATTCCCCGGTTGATTAAAAAAAACAGACGACCGAATTGCAGGATAAACAATACCAGTATGTGCTGGCCGAATGGCCGGACGCGGAGCGGCTGCGTGACTGGCTGGCGCTGGAGGAGGGCGGCCTGTCCGGCCGGGAGTCGGGCGGTTGCCGGCGCACGTATCTCGATACTTTCGACTGGCGCCTGTATCACAGGAATCTCGTACTGGAGCTGGATGAAACCCGCCCCATGCACCAGCTGCGCCTGCGCAATCGGGGCAGGGAGACCGGGGTGATCAGCCAGCCGGTCGAGAGCATGCCCCGGTTTCCGGCTGATCTGCCGCCCGGCCGCTTACGTGACCGGCTGGTGAAACTCTGCAGGATGCGCGCCCTGCTGCCGGTCGTTTCCACGTATTACGATTACGCATCCAGTGATGTACGCGATGACAGCGGCAAGACTATCGTGCGTCTGATCGGCTCGCGCTATCATCATAATGACGGCTCCCGCAATAATGTAGTGCATGAACAGCTGGTCTTCGAACCACTGCGCGGTTATCGCGATGCGGCCGATGCCGTCAGGGTGAAGCTAGAATCGCGGATACCGCTGGCCGACGAGCAGATCGATCCGTTCGATTGCCTTTGCCGGCAGCATGATATTCATCCCGGACTGTATCAGACCAAATTGAAGTTGCCTTTATCGCCTGATGAAAGGGCTGATCAGGCACTGGGACGCATTCTGGGTTATCTGCTGTCGATCATGGAAGTCAACGAGACGGGTATTATTGACGACCTGGATACCGAGTTTCTGCATGATTTTCGCATTGCCTGCCGGCGCAGCCGGACACTGCTTACCCAGGTGCGCGATGTGCTTCCACAGCGGGATAGGGACCACGCCAAATCGGTATTTGCATGGTTGAGCGAGATCACCGGGCCGTACCGGGACATGGATGTGTTTTTACTCGATCTGGATAAACTCGTCGGCAATGCCGGACTTGAATGTAAACGTGAAGCCATTGCCGACCTGCATCATGTACTGGAGCAGGAACGGCGGACGGCACGGGCGCGGTTGTTGCGCGGTCTGCGATCGCGGCGCTATGAACGTTTCAAAAAGGACTGGCATGATTTTCTGCAGGCGGCTTGCGCGGGCGAGTGTGACGCGGGTGCTTCGGGAGAACCGGCCAAGGCCGTGGCCGATCGAAATATATGGCGGGTTTACAAAAAGATAGTGAAAGAAGGGGCCGATCTCGATCCGGCGGCGGACCCGGTCGCCCTGCATGAGCTGCGCAAGCGGGCCAAAAAGCTGCGCTATCTGCTGGAAGCCTTTCAGACCCTGTATCCGCCTGAAGCGATCGGTGATGTGATAGGCTCGCTGAAGACCCTGCAGGACAACATGGGCGCGATTGTTGATGCGGCCGTGCAGGGAGAAACCCTGCAGCATGTGCGAGATGATCTGCGCGCCGGTTTCAAGAGCGAACAGACGGAAGGACTTGTCCGCGAGCTTGTCGATTACTGTGACAAACGCCATGAAGCCCTGCTTGGGGATTTCACCGAAGCATTTGCAGAGTTTGCCAGGAAGAAAAACCGTAAACGCTGCAGGGCGCTTTTCAAGCCTGCTGAATAGAACGATCCTGATTAACAGGCGTGCTCAATGAATATACTGGCCACTTATAATCTCAAGGGCGGCGTCGGCAAGACCGCGGCGGCGGTCAATCTCGCCTACTGCGCGATCTGCGCCGGCCGGCGCGTGCTGCTGTGGGATCTGGATCCACAGGGGGCGGCGACCTTTTATTATCGTATCGAGCCCAGCCTGAAAGGCGGTAGTAAAAAGCTCCTGAACAAGAAGCACGACCTGGAGCGTTTCATCAAGGCCAGTAACTATCCGGGGCTGGATGTCATCCCGGCGGATTTTTCCAACCGCGAGATGGATGTGCTGTTGAGCGAGATCAAGAAACCTGGCAAGCGCCTGGCAAAAATCATCCGGCCGATTGCCGATGACTATGATGTCGTGCTGCTGGATTGCGCACCGAGTATTTCGCAGGTTTCAGAAAGCGTGTTTCGCGCCGTTGATGCACTGCTGATACCGGTCATCCCCACGCCGCTGTCACTGCGGGCCTATGAACAAGTGAAGGCGTTCTGTACCAGTGATTATGGCGGACTCAACCTGCTACCGTTCTTTTCCATGGTCGACCGGCGCCGGCAGCTGCACCAGAGGATACTGGAGGAATTTCCCGTGGCCCACCCCGAAGCACTCGGCACGGCGATCCCCTATGCCAGCATTGTCGAGCAGATGGGGGTCAGGCGGGCGCCGCTCGGCGCCTATGCCGCCGGCAGCGAGGCCGCACGTGCCTATGTCGCCCTGTGGATCGAAGTCGAGCGACGGCTGCGGGCGGCCCGCCCGTCGCCGGCAGCCGGTGAAACCGGCCGGTAAACGTATTATTATCGATTACCCTGCTTAGAGAGATTGCCGGAGATCGGACATGGTCGAGGAGAATGCTCACCTGTCTGCGGCGGGCTCCACCGCCCCCCGCATTCCCAGCGTTTCCCAGCGCAAACTGACCCGCGCCTGGGAACAATTTGTCGAGACCGGCGATTTCAGCAGCGAATCACCGCGTGCGGTGATCGCCCGCAGCTGGCAGTGCAGCCGCGAGCGGGGGCTGGACCCCCGTGCCGAGCGCGCTCCGACGGTACTGTCCAGTGAAGAGATAGAAGCCTGGCTGGCGCGCGAGGATCTCGGCCGTGCGGCACGGCCGGTGCTCGATGACCTGGCCCGGACCGTTGAAGAAACACAGCATGTCATTGTCCTGGGTGACGCCGAGGGCCGGATACTCTACTCGGTCGGCCATCGCCAGATTCAGAATGATCTCGAACGCATCAATTTTCGCCCTGGCGGCGGCTGGCAGGAATCCGTGGTCGGGCCCAACGGGGTGGGTACGCCACTGGCCCTGAAACAGCCGGAAGTGGTGCTCGGCAGCGAACATTACTGCCAGGGCTGGCAGCCATGGGTCTGTTATGGCGCGCCGATTTTTAATCCCCTCAACCGCGAACAGCCGCTGGGGGCCATCGATATCACCGGCCCGGTCAGCAATATTTCCCGGGAGGCCATGGTGCTGGCGGTGTCGGTCGCCCAGACCGTCCAGTCCGCTCTGGCGGTCGGTCTGTATCAGCGCCGGGAGATACTGCGCGGGCTGGCCAGGGACAGGCGCAGCCGCTGGCCCGACGACGGTGTCATTGTTGTCGACATCAATGGCGATATCGTCGATGCCAACGGCCGCGCCGGCCGCTATCTGGGGATCGAATACAGTGAACTCTTAAATCATGCGGTCAGCCAGTTTCTGCCGGATGTCTGGCATTCCATCCAGCAGAGCCTGAGCGAGGCCTGTGAAGGTGATCTCGAGATCAGCATGCGCATGCAATCCGGTGTGCTGCAGCCGGTACGCTGTCGCATCGAACCGATTGCACTGGCCAATGATTGCATCGGTGCCCTGTTGATCATCGGTAATCACGCCACGGTCCGGCATGAGTCGGCCCGACAGCTGCCGGTGACTTCGCGTTACCGTTTTGAAAACATACTTGGCGATTCCGCCGGCATCCAGAAAACGCGCAAGCTTGCGAATGCCGCTGCCCGCGATCCACTCGAGAACAGCGTCCTGCTGGTTGGTGAAACCGGTACCGGCAAGGAGCTGCTGGCGCACGCGATTCACGCCGAAAGTGCGCGCAGCAAGGGACCTTTCCTTGCCGTCAACTGTGGCGCCCTGCCGCGGGATCTGATCGAAAGCGAACTGTTCGGCTATAGCGGCGGCGCCTTTACCGGCGCCCGGCGCCAGGGCATGGCCGGCAAGTTCGAACTCGCCCACAACGGCACGCTGTTTCTGGATGAAATCGATTCCATCGATCCGGATCTGCAGGCCAAGTTCCTGCGCGTCCTCGACAACAAGGAAATCACCCGGCTGGGGTGCAGCCGGCCCGTGTCCGTCAATGTGCGCATTATCGCCGCCGCGTCGCCGGAACTTCACCGGGCGATAGACAGTGGTCACTTCCGTCTCGATCTCTATCATCGCCTGTGCGTGCTCGAGATCACGGTGCCGCCGTTGCGCGAGCGCGAGGAGGACGTGATTACACTGGCCGAGTCGTTCCTCGCCCAGGAAAGCCTGGCCGCCGGCTGCAGCCCGCCGGCCCTCGGCGGGGCAGCGCGCCGGTACCTGTCGGGCCATGACTGGCCCGGCAATATCCGCGAACTGCGCAATCTCTGTATCCGCTGGTTGCTGACGGTAACCGATAGCGTTATCGGTGATGCTGATGTGCCCGAATCCCGTGTTCCGGGACCGGGGCGCCCGGCGGCCACACCGGCTCCGGCCGTGCCGATACGCGAGGTTACGGATGACATGATACGGCGCACGCTGGCACAGACCGGCGGGAATGTCAGTGAGGCGGCCCGGCGCCTGGAAATCGACCGCAGCACGATTTACCGCCGTCGGCAGGCATGGTCAGCCGACAGCTGACTGTTGCAGTTTGCAACAGTCAGCTGTTGTGCAATATGTTGCAGCAACAGCACTGCCCCTGCAGCTTGCGCGGGAGCGTAATTCGGTTGTTCTTTAATCCATTGAATGTAAAGTCATTTGCTGTTTCCCCGCATTTGCCCGGATCTGGCATGGAAACTGCTCCTTGTCAGGCTACGTAGTGGGCAATGAACCCCGAGTTGATTGCCGGCAACGCTATATGTCGCCCCCCAGGAAACTGGGAATGGTTCGGGCAAAGCGACATATCCTGGGCAGGCTGCTGTTGGCAGCCTGCTTTTTTTTTAGACGGGTCTTTGCGATATGATGGCCAAATACCATGTTCCTTGCGGGACAGCGCGTTACCTGAATAACAGGATTACACTTCCAGGACTGACGGTCGACGGTCGAGACCTGGAGTAGAAGAGGAGGGTCGTTATGTGGGAAATCGAGAAGCATCCGGTGCCTGAGGATATCGCCAGGAATGCACATGTTAATAAAAAACAGTATGAAACCATGTATCGGCGCTCAATCGAGTGATCCCGATGCATTCTGGGGCGAGCAGGCGGATCAGTTCCTGACCTGGAGCAAGATGTGGGACAAGGTTCAGGAATGGGATTTCCACAAGGCCAGCATCAAATGGTTTATCGGCGGCAAGCTGAATGTCAGCTACAACTGCCTGGACCGGCACCTGGACAAGCGTGGCGACCAGACCGCGATCATCTGGGAGGGTGATGACCCGGCCGATGACAAGCATATCAGCTACCGCGAGCTGTACGAGCAGGTCTGCAAGTTCGCCAACGTCCTGAAAAGCCGCGGCGTCGAAGAAGGGCGACCGCATCTGTATTTATCTGCCGATGATTCCGGAAGCGGCAGTGGCCATGCTGGCCTGTTGCCGTATCGGCGCTGTCCACTCGATCGTGTTCGGCGGTTTCTCGCCGGAGGCGCTGAAAGATCGCGTGCTCGATTCGCAGTGTAACGTGGTTATCACGGCTGACGAGGGTGTTCGTGGCGGACGCACGGTGGCATTGAAAGCGAATGCCGACAAGGCGCTGAAATCCTGCCCGGATGTGAATACCGTGATTGTCGTCAAGCGCACCGGCGGCGATATCGACTGGAATGACAAGCGTGATGTCTGGTACGAAGCCGCGATGAGCGAGGCCAGTGCCGACTGCGAACCCGAGGAAATGGATGCCGAGGATCCGCTGTTCATTCTTTATACATCGGGTTCGACCGGCAAGCCGAAAGGGGTGTTGCATACCACCGGCGGTTACCTGCTCTTTTGCGCCATGACGCATAAATATGTGTTCGATTATCAGGACGGCGAGGTGTACTGGTGCACGGCCGATGTCGGCTGGGTGACCGGTCACTCCTATATTGTTTACGGTCCGCTGGCCAACGGCGCGATTTCGCTGATGTTCGAGGGCGTACCGACCTATCCGGATGCCGGCCGTTTCTGGCAGGTTGTCGACAAGCACAAAGTCAATATTTTCTACACGGCACCGACGGCCATCCGCTCGCTGATGGGCCAGGGCGATGAACCGGTGAAAAAGACCAGCCGCAAGAGCCTGCGTATTCTTGCCACTGTTGGTGAACCCATCAATCCCGAGGCCTGGGAGTGGTATTATCATGTTGTCGGCGATGCGCGTTGTCCGATCATCGATACCTGGTGGCAGACCGAAACCGGTGGCCACATGATTACGCCGCTGCCCGGCGCGATCGATCTCAAACCGGGTTCAGCAACGCTGCCATTCTTCGGAGTTGAACCCTGCCTGGTGGATGACAAGGGCAATGAACTTGAAGGTGAGGCCACGGGCGCGCTGTGCATCAAGCGGCCGTGGCCGGGCATGATGCGCACGGTATACGGCGATCACCAGCGCTTCATCGATACCTACTTCAAGATATATCCGGGCAAGTATTTCAGTGGTGACGGCGCCCGTCGTGACGCCGATGGCTATTACTGGATCACCGGCCGTATCGACGATGTGCTTAATGTTTCCGGTCACCGTATGGGAACGGCGGAGGTTGAGAGTGCCCTGGTACTGCATGATTCGGTGGCCGAGGCCGCCGTGGTCGGTTTCCCGCATGACGTCAAGGGGCAGGGCATTTATGCCTATGTCACGCTGATGTCAGGTGTTGAACCCAGCGATGAATTGCGCAAGGAGCTGGTGCAGCTGGTCCGCGACGAGATCGGTCCGATTGCCTCGCCGGATGTAATCCAGTGGGCCCCGGGACTGCCGAAAACACGCTCCGGCAAGATCATGCGGCGGATCCTGCGCAAGATCGCATCCAACGAACTGGACAACCTCGGCGATACCAGTACACTGGCCGACCCTTCAGTGGTTGATAACCTTATCGACGAACGAGCCAACAACTAGCCAAGCCCGGGAGAAGTCTGAATATCTCATGAATCTGGACAGAGTCGGACCGGGCGACGATCCGCCCGAAAATGTCAACGTGGTCGTGGAAATCCCGATCTACAGCGACCCGGTAAAATACGAGCTGGACAAGGAAACGGGCGCCATGTTCGTGGATCGTTTTCTGAATACCTCCATGCGCTATCCGTGCAACTATGGCTATATCCCGCGGACGCTGTCACTGGACGGCGACCCCGTCGATGTCATCATTGCTACGCCGATGCCGCTGATCCACGGTTCGGTGATCCGCTGCCGGCCCATCGGCGTGCTGAAGATGGTCGACGAGGCCGGCGACGACAGCAAGCTGCTGGTCGTGCCCATCGGCAAGGTCTCCAAGTTTCACCGGAACGTGGACTCCTACGAGGACCTGCAGCCGGCCCTGCTTGATCAGATCTCGCATTTCTTCGAGCACTACAAGGACCTCGAGCCGAACAAGTGGGTCGAGCTCCAGGGCTGGGAAGGTGTCGATGCCGCCAGGGCCGAAATCAACGACTCGCTGGCGCGTTTTCAGCAGGAACCAGATAAGCCCCTCTTTTGATATAACTACTTGTTTATAAAGGATATACTGTGATGGCCCGCCGCCTCGGCCAGCGGGCCATCTGTGTGCTCGAGCAGCATCAAAATAATTCATTTGCAGGCGCGTGACAGAGGTGGGGTGTTGTTATATTGTGCAATGCAACATTGTGCAACGCACAATTCCGATTGATTGCAACGAACAACGTATGACTGGAGATAAACACCATGCAAAACGATATCTTTGAACAGTTTGTTAACGCCGGTAAGACCTCTTACGAAAACCTGCAGCAGCTGGGCACCATTAATACCAAGGCCCTGCAGAAGCTGACCGAACTGCAGTTTTCCCTGGCCACCATCGGCATCGAAGGCAGTGTCGAGCAGGCCAAGCTGCTGAGCAGCACCACGAATTACAAGGACCTGGTCGCCGCTGAATCCGATCTGGCCAACCAGTACAGCAGCAAGGTCATGGATATCAGCAAGCAGACCGCCGATGTACTGAACGAGTCCGGCGAAGAAATTGCCTCCTGGTTCGAGAAGACCGCCGAGAGCTTTGCCGATACCGCCAAGCCGGCACAGAAGAAGACCATCACGGCGGCTGCCACCAAGAAGGCTGCCTAATCGAGCGGGTTTATCTCGGCCTCCCTTGTACATAAACCCGTATCTCCGTCTTGGGGATACGGGTTTTCTTACCTGTAGTTGTGCGGTTTTCAGGTTAATGGGGGAGTTGATCGGAACCATCATAAAGAAATCGAGGTTTACGTCATGAATGATGCATCCCATGCGCAGAAGATGGCTGGGTTGGATATTCTTGCCGCAGCGCCAAATCCCCAAGCCGACAAATTCCTGACGCCTGAAGCACTGGCATTCATCGAGCGCCTTGTCCGCGAGTTTTGGCCGGAAGTCGATGCGCTGTTAAAACGGCGGCGCGAGCGTCAGGCCCGGCTGGATGCCGGGGAGTTGCCGGATTTTCTGGAAGAGACCGCCGGGATACGGTCGGGAGACTGGAAAGCGGCGCCGTTGCCGGAAGTACTTCAGGACCGACGGGTCGAGATCACGGGCCCGGTTGACCGCAAAATGGTCATCAATGCACTCAATTCCGGTGCCCGCATGTTCATGGCAGATTTCGAGGACTCTTCCAGTCCCACCTGGGAAACCATGATCAATGGCCAGGTGAATCTTCATGACGCCATTCGCCGCCAGATCGATTTTACCGCCGACAACGGCAAGCAGTACCGCCTCAATAATGAAGTAGCCACCCTGCTGGTGCGTCCACGTGGCTGGCATATGGAAGAAAGCCATGTCCAACTCGACGGTCGCCCGGTGCCGGCGGGACTTTGGGATTTTGGCCTGTACTTCTACCACAATGCCAGGGCCCTGCTGGATCAGGGCGCGGGTCCGTTTTTCTATCTGCCCAAGATGCAGTCCCATCTTGAAGCCCGCCTGTGGAACAATGTGTTCAATTTTGCCCAGGATGAACTGCATATCCCGCGTGGCACGATCAAGGCTACCGTACTGATTGAAACGATTCTCGCGGCGTTCGAAATGGACGAAATCCTCTACGAGCTGCGCGAGCATTCCGCCGGCCTCAACTGCGGCCGCTGGGATTATATATTCAGCTTCATCAAGTGTTTCCGCAATCATCCGAATTTCGTGCTGCCGGATCGCAGCCGGGTGACCATGACCACGCATTTTCTGCGCTCTTATTCACAGCTGCTTATCAAGACCTGCCACCGGCGCGGTGTTCACGCCATGGGCGGCATGGCTGCCCAATTGCCGGTCAAGGATGACCCGGATATGAATGAAATAGCGATGATGAAGGTGCGTCGTGACAAGGAACGCGAGGCACGCGATGGCCATGATGGTTCCTGGGTGGGGCACCCGGCGCTGGTACCGATCTGTGAAGAAGTCTTTAATCAGTATATGCCAGAAGCCAACCAGATCGAGAGACAACGTGATGATGTCAATGTAACCGCGGTTGACTTGCTCGAACTGCCGGAAGGCGCGATCACAATTCAGGGTTTGATGGACAATGTCAGTGCGGCTTTACGCTATACCGAAGCCTGGCTGGGTGGCCTGGGCGCCGTACCTATCTACAATTTAATGGAGGATGCCGCCACGGCCGAAATTGCCCGGGCGCAGATCTGGCAGTGGATCCAGTATCCCAAGGGTATTCTTGATGACGGCCGTGCCATTGATGTGGAACTGTTCCGGCGGGTGCTGGCACATGAGCTGGAGTCCGTTAAAATTCTTTATGGTGATCAGCATTATTACCGGCGTAACTATACAGCTGCCGCGGATCTCCTTGACCGAATGATTACGGGACCGCAGCTGCCCGAATTCCTGACGCTGGAAGCCTACGAACAGCTGTCGGAATTGCATGATTGATCTATAGTCTTATTGAGGTGGCAGCCAGATAGGCTGTTATAATTATTGAAGGACGCAAGCCGAGAGAATTCGAAGCCATGAGTGATACCAAAAATCCGTTTCCCTTCTGGAATACAGACTGGCTGGAAGCCCAGCGCAAATACATGGATGCCTGGACGGCTCTCAGTGGCAACCAGGCCGAGCAGGGCAAGACTGATTCCGGTAGCGGTGATACTTACCGAAAATCCCTGGAACAAGGCGCTCGAATACTGGTGGAAAACGGTTGCCGACAGCGCTCCAGTTGAAACCAAAGATTTTTACAGCCAGCTTGATCGACCAGACTCAGGTCATTCTATTTCGTGACCGACCAGATGAGCCGGTTCATGCACGGGCTGGCAGAAGTCGGCAAGAGCACCGATAACTGGCAGGAAGAACTCGAAGAGCATTTCGAGGAAATGAAGAATTATCTGGGGCAGTCGCAGACGCGACATGGGCCAGATGCTGAGCGGCATGTTTGGCGCCTGTCAGCTGCCCATGGATACTCTCCAGCGGACGATGTCCAGTGGTTCTGTATTTCCCGGAGATTTTTTGCAGGGTTTCAAACCGGATGTCGAAAAGGTCACGGACAAATTCCTTTCCGTGCCCGGCATCGGATACTCACGCGAATCCCAGGAGCAGGTACAGAACGGTCTCAGGTTACTGGCCAACTACCAGCGCAGTAGCCATGAGTACCACGTGCAGCTGGGGAAGGTCGGGATCGATGCGCTGGACATCATGAAGCAGCGTATCCTGGAGATGGCAGAAAACGGTGAGGAGATAAACAGTCTGCGGGAGGTTTATGATCTCTGGGTGGATTGTAATGAATCCGCCTATGCCGACTATGTAAAGAGCGAGGAGTATTCCCGCCTGTATGGCAAGCTGGTGAATGATCTCATGGCGCTGAAACGTCATGGCCAGGGTATCATGGACGAGACCATGAGCGCGCTGGGCATGCCGACACGCAAGGGCATGGCTACCGTGCAGAAACGCCAGCAGGAGTTACGCCGCAGTCTGATTGATTCCAAAAATCGAATAGAAACGCTTGAGAGTGAGTTGAAGAAAGTTGAAGCACTTGAGCACGAGGTCAAGGCAATGCGGTCGGGTAGGGAGGCCGGATCCAGTGCGGGTGTCAAGACAGATACTGCCCCAAAAAGCGCCGGAAAGAAAAAGGCCGGCAAGAAAAAGGCCGGCAAGAAGAAGACTGGTAAGAAAAAGGCCGGCAAGAAGAAGACCGGCAAGAAGAAGACTGGTAAGAAAAAGGCCGGCAAGAAGAAGGCTAGATAATGTTCTGTTTCAATATTAAATATCCGAGGAGTTATTAAAGTGTTCCCATTTCAGATGAGGCCAGACGAGATTACGCGTGAGATCAATGATTTTAACGCCAAGCTCTCACAGGGATTTCAGACTCTTAGTGATATTGGAGAGATTGAAGTCGGTGTCTCTGAAAAAGAGCCGGTTTATACAGAAGACAAACTTGTCCTCTATCATTTTACGCCACGGGTCGAGAATCCGAACAAGATACCGTTGCTGATTGTCTATGCGCTGGTTAACCGTCCCTATATAGCGGATCTCCAGGAGGGACGATCAATGATCCAGGGATTGCTCGACTCCGGTCAGGATGTTTACCTGATAGACTGGGGTTATCCAGACGCTGCCGATCGTTATCTGGATCTAAACGATTATATAAACGGCTATATCGATCGCTGTGTTGATGTGGTGCGGAACAGGCACAATCAGAAGACAATCAACCTGCTGGGTATTTGCCAGGGTGGTACTTTCAGTCTTTGCTATACAGCATTGCATAGTGAGAAAATCAAGAACCTGATAACGACAGTGACGCCGGTGGATTTTCAGACCAAGGATGATCAGTTGAGTCATCTGGTGCGTCATATCGATGTAGACTTACTGGTTGATACACTGGGCAACATTCCTGGAGAACTTCTGAACTGGACCTACCTCGGCCTTAAGCCGTTCCAGTTGATGGGGCAGAAATATGTGGATCTTGTTGATATGCTGGATGATACCGAGAAGGCGCGCAATTTCATGCGTATGGAGAAATGGATTTTTGATAGCCCGGATCAGGCCGGTGAGGCATTCCGCCAGTTTACCAAGCAGTTCTATCAACAGAATGGTCTCGTAAAGGGCACGGTCAAAATCGGTAACGACACAGTCGATTTGATGGATATCAATGTGCCTGTTTTAAACATCTATGCTGTGGCAGATCATCTGGTACCACCAGATTCTTCCAAGGCACTGGGCGGTTGCGTAGGAACGGATGATTACACTGAGCTTGAATTTCCCGGCGGACATATTGGCATCTATGTCAGTGGCAAGGCACAGAAAATGATTCCGCCGTCTGTTGGTGAATGGCTGACTGAGCGCAGCTGATAAGCCAACGGATCTTTCGTGAGTTTATAAAAAAGCCGGGTAGGTACCCGGCTTTTTTAATGAATGAATAATAATTTATTAAGGACGGGAATATTCAGCCCTTGAACTGATTCATGGTGTCACGAATTGCCTTGCCCAGTTCATCCCAGTTTTTCTCGATACGTTCTTTCGTGTCTTCCCAGGCTTGTTCACCAGCCTTGTTGAACTCGTCAAGCTGTTCCTGGGCTTCCTTTTGGCGCTGTTTGAGCTGTTCGATCTGTTTCTGGTACTCAGCCTTTGCACTGGCTTCCTGTTTATCTGCCTGCGCCTTGAGCTGTTTCAATTGTGCTTCCCATTCATCCAGTTGCGCCTGAAGCTTTTCGATATAGGCATCCTTCATGCTCATTTCAACCTCCAAAGTCTGCGTGTCATGTAGAATCAGTCTAGCACAGGGTTCAAACTACAGTCAGTAAATCCGTTTTATGGGATAAATTCCAGCGATAAGGTATGCCTGCCAGTGATTCTGTAATTATTTTCAGGGAGGCTCTGAATAATTCTCTCGTGTCATTTCGACCAACGGGAGAAATCTTTTAACTCATTGAGTTACAAGCAACAATCTGCACAAGGATTTCTCGCCTCGCTCGAAATGACAAATAATTCAGAGCCTTATTAGATGGTTCTGCTCGACGGGCATGAAAATGCCGTCTAGGCTTAAGGAAGCTCTGAATAATTCCCCTATGTCATTTCGACCAACGGGACGAATCCCTGTCTCGGCCGGCAGGAGAGATCTTCTACAAGGTCCCTCGTTGCACCGGGACGCCTTCAGCGATTTCTCGCTGCGCTCGAAAAGACAAATAATTCAGAGCCTGATTAGATGGTTCTGCAATCGCACGACGGGCATGAAAATGCCGTTCTCAGGCTTAACTTGAGTTCCTGGTATTTGGGTTGAATAAATGCCGGCCTTGATATCAGGCCTGCATTGCGCCTGTTAAAGTTTAACAGGGTGACCAGAAGTGTCGGCAGAAAAGTCAGTGTAACGAGGGTGGCAAACAGCAATCCGAAAAGTACAATTGCACCCACACCTCGATACAGCTCGGAACCCGCGCCTGGAAGGAAAACCAGGGGTGACAGTCCGAATACAGTTGTAAACATGGACATCATGATTGGCCGGAGTCTTGTCTCCACGGCCGCATTGACCGCATCCCATCACTATTCATGCCTTCCTGCCTCAGGTTATACAGGGTCTGGTGAACAATCAGGATCGGATTGTTGACCACTGTACCAAGCAGTATCAGAAAACCCATCATGGTAATCATGTCGAATGGCTGCTGGATTGCCGCAAGATCCAGTAATGGTCAGTTTTGCCCGCTACGGTATTCATCAGCCACAACCCACGATACCACCGGCAATACCCAGGGGTACGTTAATCATGATTAAAATGGGATAGCCCCAGTGGGTGAAAATCGCGACCAGTAACAGGTAACATAGTATAACTGAAATAATGAAATTTCCGGACAGAGCCTTACGCGTCGCCTCGAGCTGGTCGCTGGCACCCGAGATGCTTAGCGATACGCCAGACGGTATCTGGCCACTCGACTTGAGATGACCTCGATCACTTCGTTCTGCACAATGTCTACAGCTGTTTCCAGCGCGGTCTTGCGTGGAGGAATGATGTTAAGTGTTACCGTACGGCGCCCGTCGACACGCCGGACAGTTTCGGTATCAACGGTTTCACTGATATTTGCGATAGAACTGACTGGAACGACTGCGCCACTTGGCGTATAGATGTTAAGTTTGCTGATTTCATCGACCGTCTGGCGTTTTGCCCTTGTTGCTATAAATGAACATATCAATCTTGTCGTCAGCGAGAAAAAATTCATCCACAAAGGCACCATCGATGAGCGCGGATATGGTATAGCCGAACTGCTCGGTGGTTAGTCCCAGTTCTGCCGCACGTTCCCAATTGGGCTCAATCTCCAGCAGCGGCTGCCCAAGGCTGAGTACCGGCGGATCCGGGTTAACCGAAGGATTGTCGAGTACCTCGAATGCGCGCCAGTAGGCAGCCTCTGATCGTTTGATAAATTTCCGGCAGCTCGGCGCCGGTTATATCGAGATTTACGCTGCGTGTGCCGCCGTCATTACTGGTAATGATCGGAGCCACGGGCGGAGAAGGCGCGCGTGCCCGGATAGGACGAGAAATGCTCATCTATTATGTCCATGAAATCCTGAATGTGCCGCGGATCAGTAGTTTCAGCGATGACCCGTAAGCGCTGGGGCATAACCCAGAGTACAAAGTAGTCCAGCGCGGGAACCTTGGCTTTACCGTTTTCGAAATCAGCCGGATCGTCGCCGATAAGTGGCAGGAATTCCTCATGCACTTCTTCAGCAATCCTGCGTTCATTTCCGACAGACTGTATCCGGCAGGCGCAATCATGGTGGAAAAACTTTTGGCTTCCTCGCCTTCCGGCAGGTATTCGGCCGGGGTGTAAGTTTGTAGATAATGAGTGCCGTCACGACTATGGTACCCAGCGATCCATGCAAGGCGTCGAATGGAACCATGAGTCAGCCAGGAAACGGCCCCCAGCGTAAGGCGTTTTAATAAAGTGGCCACAGGGCTGTTCCGGCGGATTGGTACTAATAGACAGGCGGGCGCTGAGTGTCGGTATGACAGTAATCGCGACCAGCATGGATACCAGGATAGAGGCTGATATTGCTACTGCTATGTCGGAGTATAATTGTCCGGCTTCCTGTCTGATGAACAGGATGGGGGCGAAGACCAGGACGGTTGTCAGGGTGGAGGCCAGCACGGCCGGCCATACACGGCGCACACCCTGGCAGGGCAGCCGCAAACCGGTCAAGGCCCAGGCGGCGCTGGCGCTCGATGCTCTCCAGTACGACGATGCTGTTATCGAGCGTCATGCCAATAGCAAAGGCTACACCGGCCAGGGACACTACGTTAATCGTACGCCCTGCAAGCAGCAGACCCAGGAAAGCGGCTATGGCACAAATAGGTATCCCGACGACGCCGACCATGGTTGCCGGGAATGACCGCAGAAATATAAACATAATTAACGTGGCAAGCAGCGCACCGATAGCGAGGTTTTTCCAGACGTTGATAACGGCAGCCTCTACATAACGTACATCGTCAGTGGTCAGCCGCATTTCGCAGTTGCCGGCCGGTCGAGTACTTTCCGGTTGATTTGCGTCCATTACCGGCAAGATACGGTTTTTTATCTGGATAACGTTGGAACCGGTAACCCGCCTTACCGACAGGAAAATAATGGTCTTGCCGTTTACATAGGCATGAGAGCGTAGCTCATAGTGTATCCAGGCGTGCCTCGGCCACATCTTTCAGACGGGTAATGGAATCGCCGCGCCGCTTTATAATCATGTCCTCGATATCTTCCACGGTACGAAAGCGCCCTGTGGTCCGAAGAAGATAACGCCTTTTACCACTGTCTATGTCACCGCCGGAAATATCCTGATTGCGGCTCCGTAGTACTTCGCGCAGCTCATTAATTGTAATATCACGCTGTGGCCAGGCTGTCAGAATGCGACCATGAATCTGGATCTGGCGCTCGGCACCGCTTCGCACATCAACCTGGGATACACCCTCAACACGCTCCATGCGAGTTCTGACGTTGTCATCAATGAAATCATGCATGAAATCCATGTCGACCTGGCGGGGATTGCCAGACAGTGGCTGGATCCGAAAATACATGAAGGAATTTTCCGAAAAAGATGTGGCGAATAGCCGTGGCTCATCAACGTTTTCGGGATAGGACGGAACCTGACGCGGGCATTATTTACCCGGATCAGGGCTTCATTAATGTCTGTGCCAAACGGGAATTCAAGCTCGATTTCGGCCTGTGCCCGGTGTTGGCGATTGAAACCATGCGCTGAAGGCCGGGTATGTTGCGCAGGTATTCTTCCTGCTCAATGACGATTTCTTTTTCAACGTCCTGAGGGGTAGCGCCGGGCCATATTGTCTGTACTGTAATAACACGCACATCCAGATCCGGAATCATCTGGATGGGTACTTTGAGTGTTGCCAGGACGCCGAATATACAGACGATCAATACCGCTATGGTAGTCAGCGTGCCGTGCTTCAGTATTGCCTCGAACATGATGCCGTTGATCACTACGCTAGCGAAATTCAGCTGCAAAAAGTCCTGTTCAGTTATGTTCGATAATCCGCACGTTCTGGCCGTCGCTAAGGACTTCGTAGCCTTGCAACACAATCTGCTGACCGGCTGCCAATCCGGATTTTATCTCGACGCTGTCGGACATGATCTTGCCGAACTTGATCTGAAGCCTTGATGGCACTGGTATTGCCGTCATCATCCCTGTCAATTGCCCAGACATTAGCTGTACCGTCCGGTAGTCTGACAATCGCGTCACGTGGCAGTACCAGCCCCTGTTTGTCAGTATCGATGCGGAGAACGATGCCTGGGCGGACATGCCCGCAGTGAGGCTATTGTCCGGTTCATCGATGTCGATGCGTACCAGAAATGTTCTCGCTGTTACGTCTTTAACTGGCACCTTGGCACGTACCCGGCCGCTCAGTACCCGATCTGGGATTGCTTCAAGCCTGATTTGTACCGGCATATCCGTGTTGATGGCGGGGTACAGGCGCTGGGGCGCCTGTATATCAAGCCGCAGGTTCCGGGTATCGACAAGTTCGAGCACCGGCGTGCCGGTATCGACCCATTGCGCCGGCTTCCGTCAGCTTGCGGCTGACCACGGCGTCGAATGGTGCCACGACGGCATGGCGCTGGAGGCGTGTACGTTGTTCGCGTACCTCTACCTGCAATCGCGCCAGGGCAGCCTCGCTGATGGCCACCTCGGCTTCGGTCGCGTGTACCCGCGTCTCCGGGATATTGCGCGATGCGGCCAGTTCACGGGCTTCGTCGCGCAGGCGAATGGCTTCATCCAGTTGTGCGCGGGCTTCCTCGGCAGAGGCCTGGTGCGCGTGCCAATGCAAGTTCAGTCAGTTTTGTATCCAGCTGAATGAGGGTATCGCCCTGTTTAACCCGGTCACCGGCATCCACGTGAACAGCAGTAACCAATCCGCTGGTTCGGGGGGAGAGGGAGCTGCTGCGTTCAGATGTGATTGTTCCGGTCAGGGGGACAGTTTCAACAAGTGGTTTCTCCTCGACGGTAACAACAGTAACCGGAGGCGCGTCATCGGCACTGGCGATCGGGCTGTAAACGTGCCGGCACAGCACATTGCCAGCACTAGCAGGCGGCTCCAGGTGACGTGATATGCCGGCAAGAAAATTTTCATGGGATTTCATAGCCGTTATCAATGAGTAGCATGGTACTCGCACCTGCCAACCTGATTTGGGACTTTTTCTGTTTGGACAAGTTTCGCACCGGCCAGCGATCTATTATGTTTTTCATGGCCTGGTGTCCGGATCGAATCCCGGCATCAACGCTGTAATGGGGCCTGACCGTTGGTAAGTTTCTGCCAGCGGAATATGCGCATAGGCGGAATGTTACGTAGTTCCTGGCTAATATCCGGATCGCCAAAAACGGGTCTGGCGAGGCGGGCAACGTGGCTGCGGAACTGGTAGGCGATGAATATTCCATCCGGTTTGAGATACTATGCCAGATGTTCTCGAGAATTTGCCCTGCCAACATCGGCGGGAATTGTCGAGAACGGGATACCGGAAATGATGACATCCGGTGACGGTAGGTTGTGCTCACGGAGTATCGATGAGATTTCAAGCGCACTGCCACAATGGTTTATCAGGCGGGGATCATCAATATCATTTAATAGCTCGGTAAATGCCATGCTTATTTCGACTGTTACCAGCGTGGCATCTGCCGGCATGGAGCGGAGGAAAGTGCGCGTTGTGCCACCTGTACCCGGCCCCAGTTCCAGCACCAGACTGGCATCATTAAGCGAGGCTGCAGTGATTATCTTCTTTTCCAGATAACGGGAACTGGGAATGATTGAACCCACAACATCCGGATCGCGGAGAAATCCCCGAAAAAAATCAAATCCATAAGTCTGGCGGCTGTGGTTGTTTGACTGTAATTTATTAGTCACGTTTATTTCCCCCTGATCAGGCCTTTGGTGTACTTGGTTCCGTCCGGAAACTCATTTTAGCGTTTGTAAGCTGCCTTCTGTACCATCAGGACAGTAAATTCTGATTGAAAACACCTGCCTTGACAATGTGTTACCATTTTCTCTTTTAATTTGACAACAGGAGACTCTATCTTATGGGCGAGCGTATTGTTTTTCGTTCCGGAGAAACCCTTGTCGCGGGTGGCCCCCCGGGCACAGCCGCCGAACCGGAGGTAGTCATTGGTGAACTGGACGGGCCTGTAGGTACAGCTTTGGCCACCCTCAATGGCGATCAGGTAAAAGGCCATAGCAAGGTATTTGCCATTCTGAATACCGATATTATGGTTCGGCCGGTTACATTGATGGTAAGTAAGGTAACGGTTAATAACAGCCGCTATACCAATATCCTCATGGGCACGGTGCAGGCGGCCATCGCCAATGGTGTACTCGATGCCGTCAGGGCAGGTGACATACCAAAAGACAAAGCCAATGATCTCGGCATCATCTGTTCTGTCTGGCTGAATCCAGTTGTTGCCGAACAGGACGATCTGGATCACAAGGTGCTGTTTGATATTCACAGAAAGGCCATGGCCCAGGCTATTCACAAGGCCATGAAGAACGAGCCGAGTATCGACTGGCTGCTGGAAAACCAGGATAGTATTACCCATAAATATTACCAGATGGGCCTGGACGGCAAGATTTAACAATCGATCCCCATTACGACAAAACCGGCCCGGCCCGATAGGCCGGCCGGTCAGTTTTCAGCTATTAATTATTGAATCGAATTGCATATGGATTATTGTTATCAGATTATTTTGAGGCCGTAATATACTTGCTCAGATAGTAAGAAATCGCCCAGATGGCGAAGATAATACAGAAAATCGCCAGCAGTACCCAATGCTCATAGCGGTCAATCTCCTCAAGATATCTCTCGAGCGTATGACCAAAGAAGTAACCGGCTGTACCTATAATTGTTGTCCATAATGCAGAGCCAATGGCGTTCAGGGTAGCGAAAGTGATTGTATTGATGCCGCTGGCACCGATAGCAAAAGGTGTGATGGAACGCATGCCATAGATAAAGCGATGCCCAAGAATAAGCAGGTATTTGTGCTTGTGCAGCAGTTCAAAAACGCGCCTGGATTTCTGTTTCCATTGAGGCTTGCGCTCAATAAAATCTGCACCCTTGGTTTTACCTAAAATGTAAAAGAAGGTCTCGCTTGTATAGGTGCCCAGAAAGCCACAGGTAAAAACCCATGGTAGTTCCAGGTAACTGAGAGAGGCGAAAAAGCCCCCCAGGATCATGATTGATTCACCCTGAAACAGGGTCCCTACCAGGATTGCCAGATAACCGTAGTTCGCGATCAGTGTTTCCAGGTCCATATCAGCATGCTATCAGCAGGTATTTTACCTTGAGTGAAAACCATCGTGGTTACTACTGCCAGGCTTCATAATTCGAGATGGTGCCCGCTCGAGAATGTTATCAGGTAGCGGAATTTTCCTCAGGTTCATGGCGGCCCATGGCCGGGCTGCTATGGTACCGGGCGATCGGAAGTGAAGTCATCGCCGTTGGCATCAAACCTGTTTCTGGTGATGGGATTCAAACCATTATCGGAAGCAGGAAACAAAAAAACCCGCCCGGCACGGGGCGGGGCGGGTTGATTCGGACCGGGAGGTATCAGGAAATCGTATTTCCCTGCTCCTCAGTCAGACAGTCTTACGCGGCTTTCGAGACAAACGGGTTGGAAGCCGGGATATTCTTGGCCTGCTTATCAACCCAGGCGCTGACTTCGTCCTTGGACTCGGTCATAATATCGGCAGTATTACGGGCTATCCCTAAGGCCTTGCCGCTGAAATCCGCTGTCAGTTCAGACTGGGCGCTCAGCAGGTCCTTGTAACCCTTGGCCTTGCCTACGGTCTCAAAGAACTTGCTGTTGCTGTCAACAAACAGGCTGAACAGGGCCATCTGCTGCTCGGCGATCTGTTCCAGCGACTTCTTGTTGATTTCGGTCAGTTCCTTCAGGCCCTCGTAAGACTTTTTGTTGTACTCGGTAACTGTCTTGATGTAGTCATTCGTGCTCATGGTGTGCTCCTTGTAGAATCTGTTGTGCATTGCAACATTGTTGCTTTGCAGCATAGACCCTGGAAGGATGACTGTCAAGCGGGCGGGTAAGATATTTTATCTGAAGGACTGGTTATAAGTAAGTGCTTACTTATAACCAGTGTACAGGCCACCGTTGACTCGACAAGATCAGCGCCGGTGATGTAGCCACTGTCCTCGCGGGCCAGGTAGGCCACAGCGCTGGCGATTTCCTCGGGCCTGCCCAGCCGGCCAGCAGGATCTTGCTGATGATCTGCTGTTTCACCTCGTCCGGAATGGCCTCGACCATTCTGGTGGCAACATAGCCCGGTGAGACCGTGTTCACCGTGACCTTGCTATCGGCGAGTTCCAGGGCCAGTGACTTGGTGAATCCGACCATGCCGGCCTTGGCGGCCGAGTAATTGGTCTGGCCGAGTTGTCCCTTCTGGCCGTTAACCGATGAGATGTTGATGACGCGGCCGTATTGGCGTTCCACCATCATGTCGATGAAATTACGGGTGACGTTGAAGACGCTGTCGAGATTGGTATCGAGAACGGCATGCCAGCTCTCGGGGTCCATCTTGCGCAGAGTGGCGTCGCGGGTGATGCCGGCGGCATTGACCAGTACATCGATGCGACCGCATTCCTTTTCCATCTGTCGAGCCATGGTTTCGCAGGCATCATAATCGGCTACGTCACATTCAATGATGCCGAAGTCATAACCGTCGGCGCGTTGCTGGCGTACTGCCACGTCTTGGCCAGTTCGGCCTCCAGCCGGGATATAGGTGGCAACGACATAGTGATGATCATCGGCCAGGCGCCGAGCAGATGGCCGTGCCGATGCCACCGGTTCCACCGGTTACCAGTGCCACATGCTGTCCCAGTCGCGGCTGGATATTCGGCTCGCCGAACAACCGGGTGACCATGTTGATCTGATCGAAGTAGGGATCAATAACCATGCTCATGGCCTCGTTCTGTTGACGTGTTGCTGTTTCGACGGCTTCCCCGGCGAATTCGCTCACGCGCATAAATGAATTCAGGGTCAGATCCAGCGATTGCTGCCATTGATCGCAGCCAGGTGTTCATGTATCGATTTGCAGGGCATGGTGGAGTCAGTTCAACGCAGATTGTTGCCGCGTGGGTTTTGACCTGGCCATAGGCATACTCCTGGAATAGTCGAATAATTGAGGTGTTGGAAGGGGAGGCGATCAGTCGCTCTGATCGGAATCATTCCCGGATTTGTTACTGGCGGCCCGGAAGAAGTTATCCTGCACCTCGCGCCATAGTTTAAGATTGCGCTCGGTCATTTCCGTCATGGTATTGATCGGATTGGTCGTTACCGCATCGGTGAGATTCTTCTGAAAGTGTTTTTGCTGCTGCACGAACATTTCCAGGCTTTTGCGCAGATAATCGGAGGCAACTGTCTGCATGGAATCACCGTAAAACCGGATGATATGGGTCAGCATGTCGGTAGAGAACATGGGTTCCCCGCCGTGTTCCTGTTCGGAGATGATCTGCAGCAGAATCGCCCGTGTCAGATCTTCATTGGACTTGACGTCCTTGACACAGAAATCAACGCCCTCCAGTACCAGCTGGCGCACATCTTCCAGCGTGATGTATTTACTGACTTCAGTATCATACAAGCGGCGGTTCGGATATTTTTTAATAATTCGGATTTCGCTCATCGTACAAGTCCGTTTACAGGTATTACCAGCAAGGGCTATGCCTTACATCATGTGTTGGCCGCCGTTGGCGGAGATATCGGCACCGGTGATAAAGCCGGCCTTATCGGAGGCAACATAGGTCACCAGTTCGGCGATTTCTTCCGGCGTGCCGAGTCGGGCGACCGGGATCTGTGCAATGATTTTCTCGCGCACGTCCTCGGGCACCTGCCATCGACCATGTCGGTGGCAATATAGCCGGGTGAAACCGTGTTCGCTGTAATACCCTTGCGCGCGCGTTTCCTGGGCCAGCGCCATGGTAAAGCCGTGCATGCCGGCCTTGGCGGCGGCATAGTTGCTCTGGCCGACCTGGCCCTTCTGGCCGTTAATCGAGGAGATATTGATGATACGGCCGTAACCGCGTTCCAGCATGCCCTCGATAATGTTACGCGATACGTTGTAGACGCTGTCGAGGTTGATGCGCAGTACCGTATCCCACTGCTCCTTGGTCATCTTGCGCAGCGTAGTGTCCTGGGTGACGCCGGCATTGTTGACCAGGATGTCCAGAGGACCGACATCCTTTTCGACATCCGCAATCAGTTTCTTGCAGGCCTCGAAGTCACTGACGTCGGCCTGGTAGATATGGATATCGTAACCGGCCTTCTTCATCTCGGCCTGGAACTTCTCGGCCTGTTCCTGGTTACGATAATTGGTGACAACCCTGGCGCCGGAGGCGGCAAACTGTTTCACGATTGCTGCACCAATGCCGCGGGTACCGCCGGTGACCAGTGCGACTCTGTCTTTCAGCGAGACTTCCATGATTACACCTCCACTGCCAGTGCAACACCCTGGCCGCCGCCGATGCACAGCGTGGCCAGGCCCTTGCCACCGCCGTTGCGCTTGATTTCATGCAGCAGCGTGACCAGCAGGCGGCAACCGGAGGCACCGATGGGATGGCCCAGGGCAATGGCGCCGCCGTTGACGTTGACCTTGCCGGTGTCCCAGCCCATGTCGCGGTTGACGGCAATGGCCTGGGCGGCAAAGGCCTCGTTGGCCTCGATCCGGTCGAGATCGTCAACCGACCAGCCGGCCCGCTTGAGACAGAGCTGGCTCGCCGGGATCGGGCCGGTACCCATGATCTGCGGATCGACGCCGGCGGTGCCGTAGGCGGAAATCCGGGCGATCGGGGTCAGGCCGAGCTCCTTCGCCTTGCTTTCGCTCATGACGATGGTGGCGGCGGCGCCGTCGTTGATACCGGAGGCATTGCCGGCGGTGACGGTACCGTCCTTGTCGAAAGCGGGGCGCAGCTTGCCCAGGCCCTCGGCGGTGGCGCCTTCGCGCGGGAATTCGTCGGTATCGAAGACGATCGGATCGCCCTTGCGCTGCGGGATCTCGACCGGGATGATTTCGTCCGTGAACTTGCCTGCCTTGATGGCGGCCTCGGCCTTGTTCTGCGAGGCGGCGGCGAACTCGTCCTGTTCCTCGCGCGAGATGCCGTACTTCTTGGCTATGTTCTCGGCAGTGTTGCCCATGTGGTAGTTGTTGAAGACATCCCACAGGCCGTCATAGATCATGCTGTCGATCAGTTTCCACTCGCCCATCTTCTGGCCGGTGCGGGAATTCGGCAGTACATGCGGGGCCTGGCTCATGCTTTCCTGGCCACCGGCAACGATAATGTCGGCATCGCCGGCGCGGATGGACTGCGCCGCCAGGGCCACGGCCTTGAGACCGCTGCCACAGACCTTGTTGATGGTCATGGACGGAACGGTTGCCGGTATGCCGGCACCGATGGATGCCTGGCGGGCCGGATTCATGCCGACTCCGGCAGTGAGCACATGGCCCATGATGACTTCGTTGACCTGGTCCGGGCTGACACCGGATTGCTCAAGCAGGGTACTGATGACCCTGGTACCGAGGGCGCTGGCCGCGAGGCTTGCCAGACTGCCGTTGAAATTACCAATGGCAGTCCGACCGGCAGCCACAATTACGACATTCTCCGTCATTCGTGATTCTCCGGATATTTGATTGTTATGGGAATCATGTACCGCCAATGGTTAGGCTTGACACATGGCTACGTTGCAGTGCAACAATCCTGCAAGATATGTAACAGAAACACCAGACGTGACTCCAGTGTCTCCCGCTTAGCCAGCCTGCATATTTGCAGCTTACAGATGCAATGTGCGCTGGTCGACCGCCAGGGCTGCCTCGTGCATGGCCTCGCTGAGGGTCGGATGGGCGTGAATCGTGCGGGCGATGTCCTCGCTGCTGGCGTCATAGGCCATGGCCGTGACGGCCTCCATGATCAGTTCCGAAGCGCTTGGGCCGAAGATGTGCACACCGAGGATTTCGTCGGTATTGGCATCGGCGAGTATCTTCACCAGGCCCTCGGTGTCGCCCATGCCACGGGCACGGCCGCTGGCCATGAACGGGAAAGTGCCGCTGCGGTAGTCAGTGCCTTCCTCCTTTAGCGCTTCCTCGGCCTGACCGACCCAGGCGATCTCCGGCCAGGTGTAGATCACCCACGGGATAATGTCGTAATCCATGTGCGCGGCCTGGCCGGCGATGCGTTCGGCGACCGCGACACCTTCGTCCATGGCCTTGTGCGCCAGCATGGGGCCGCGGACCACGTCACCGACGGCCCAGATGCCCGTTGATATTCGTGCGGCAGTGATCGTCAACCTGGATGAAGCCGCGCTGGTCCAGCTTCAGGCCGGCGGCCTCCGGCGCCAAGGCTGTCGGTATTCGGCTTGCGACCGACCGCGACAATCAGTTTGTCGAATTCGATCTGCTGTTCGCCGTCGGCGTCCTCGTAGGTCACCTGGACACCATTTTTGGTTGTCTTGGTGGCCGTAACGTGGGTACCGAGGCGGATATCCAGCCCCTGTTTCTTCAGGCTCTTGCCGGCCTCGGTGGCAATCTGCTGGTCGACAGCCGGCAGCATGGTCTCCATGCGCCTCAAGCATGGCGACTTCGGCACCGAGCCGGCTCCAGACGCTGCCCAGTTCCAGGCCGATGACGCCGGCGCCGATCACGCCGAGCTTTTCCGGCACCTCGGTCAGGGCCAGCGCACCGGTGGAGTCGATGATCGGCCCGCTGTTGTCGACCTCGGCCTGCGGAATGCGCAGCCGGCACCGAGCCGCTGGCGATGATGATGTGCTCGCCCTCGACGGTCTGCTTGTCGCTCGCTGATCATGGCGGCGTCGACCGTGACCTGGTGTCTCGCCGGCGAGGTGGCCGTGACCCTGCATCCAATCAATATGGTGTTTCTTGAAGAGCGAGGCGATACCGCCGGTCAAGGGCCTTCACGATCTCGTCCTTGCGCGCCATCATCTTGTCGACATCCAGACTGACATCGCCGACCTTGATACCGTGATCGCCGGCATGTTCACGGATATGACTATAATGATGCGAGGAATCCAGCAGCGCCTTCGACGGGATACAACCGACGTTCAGGCAGGTCCCGCCGAGCGCAGGCTTGCTATTCGGTCCCAGCCAGCCCTCGACACAGGCGGTCTTGAGCCCCAGCTGGGCACAGCGGATAGCGGCTACATAGCCGGCGGGCCCGCCACCGATGACAACGACATCGTACTTATCCATAGGAAATCTCTTTGTTTGCCAGTCCGCAAATGAACGCGAATTAACGCAAATCAATTAAAAGTATCGTGCGTATAAGTTTCTGCTTTGTATTTTCCGTTATTTGTTACAAAGCAGTGAACTTGATCACATGACAAGCTTAAACAAATTAATTAATGATTTTTTATTTGCGTCCATTTGCGTTTATTTGCGGACTTTTTATTAAACTTGTAATAGTAACCGTGCCGGGTCCTCGATCATTTCCTTGATCGCCACCAGGTACTGTACGGCCTCACGGCCGTCGATAATACGATGATCGTAGGACAGTGCCACGTACATCATCGGGCGAATAACAATATCGCCGTTTTCCGCCACCGGTCGTTCCTGGATCTTGTGCATGCCCAGTATGGCGCTCTGTGGCGGATTGAGTATCGGTGTCGACATCAGCGAGCCGAATACGCCGCCATTGGTGATCGTGAACGTGCCGCCGGTCAGATCTTCCAGCTTGAGTTTGCCGTTCTGCGCGCGCTCACCGTAATCGCGAATGGTCGATTCTACTTCCGCGAAGGACATCTGATCGGCATCACGCACGATCGGTACCACCAGTCCACGGTCGGAACTCACGGCAATACCGATATCGAAGTAACCGTGGTAAATGATGTCATCGCCCTCCACCGAGGCATTGATAACCGGGAAACGTTTTAATGCCTCGACAGCGGCCTTGGTGAAAAACGACATGAAACCGAGTTTGACGCCATGGGCCTGTTCGAAATCCTTTTTATAACGTTCACGCAGTGCCTGCAGCGGCGCCATGTTGATTTCATTGAATGTCGTCAGAATGGCGTTGTCGTGCTGGGCCGACAGTAATCGCTCGGCAGTACGCTTGCGCAGCCGCGTCATCGGTACGCGTTCTTCGGGCCGGCTGCCGGTAACCGCTGCAGTCTGCGGTTGGCTTTCAGGTTTGGCAGCAGGCTTGCTTGCCGGCAGATTTGGCCTGGTTGATCGAGTCAGACGGTTGTTCCCTGTCACGCAATTCGAGGTAGCTCAGTACATCCTGCTTCGTCAGGCGGCCGTCCTCGCGGCTGGGCGGAATAACACTGGCATCGAGGTGATGTTCCTCGAGCAGTCTGCGTACCGCCGGGCTCTGTTTTGGTTCTGCAGTCTCAGTCTCCGTCGCTGTCTCACCGTCGCCACCATTGCCTTTTTGGGCCGCAGTGTCTGTAGTCGGCTCCTGCTCCTCTGCGGCTGCGGGCGCCGGCCGTCTACAGCACTGGTTTCAGGCGCCGGCAGCCTCGGTATCCAGACGGGCAATGACCTCGTTGCTGCCGACCTGGACACCTTCCTCCTTGACGATTTCCTGCGAGCACGCCATCCTCGGCGGCTGTGACTTCCAGCGTGACTTTATCGGTCTCGATATCAATGAGATTGTCACCGCGACTGACGCTGTCGCCGGCCTGTTTTTGCCAGGCGAGCAGGGTGGCTTCTGCTATCGATTCGGCCAGTTGCGGTACTTTGATGTCAATAATCATGGCTGTCAGATCTATGATCCGTGTTGTTGGCTGTCAGGTATTAGCCGGCTGTGGTTCAGGCGGACTTGCGTTCCTTCTTGTCTGTTTCACTGATGTCTTCCAGCAGCAGTGCCTCCCTCGCCAGTTGCCGTTGTTGTTCCATGTGCCGTGACGGCGTTCCCACCGCCGGTGAGGCGGAATAGGGCCGGGCAACGATCAGGAACTGCTGGTTCTTCATTCAGCGAGCCGAACAGATTCAGGCTTTCCAGCAGGTAGGCACAGGCTCCCTGGTTGCGTGGCTCCTCCTGCACCCAGACGACATCCTCGACATTCGGATAGCCGTCAACCAGCTTGCTGAGCTGCTGTTTCGGGAACGGATACAGTTGTTCGATGCGGGCGATGGCGATGTTATCAATATCATGCTCGCGGCGGCGCGTCGAGGCAGATCGTAATAGACCTTCCCGGAACAGATGAGCAGGCGCCTGACGGTTTTTTTGCAGATCGTCGATTTCATCGATGACCAAGTTGAAAACCGTGATCCGTTATGTCTTCAAGCCTTGAGGTCGACAGCTTGTGCCGTAGCAGGCTCTTCGGGCTCATGACGATCAGTGGCTTGCGATAGGGCCGCAGCATCTGCCGACGCAGCATATGAAACATCTGCGCGGCAGTGCTGGGAAAGCACACCTGCATGTTGTCCTCGGCGCAAAGCTGCAGGTAACGCTCGAGACGTGCGGAAGAGTGTTCCGGACCCTGGCCGTCGTAGCCATGCGGTAACAGCATGACCAGGCCGGAAAACCGGCCCCACTTGGCCTCGGAAGAACTGATGAACTGATCGACCACAACTTGTGCACCGTTGGCGAAATCACCGAATTGTGCTTCCCATATCACCAGCGCGCCCGGCTCGGAACTGGAATAGCCGAATTCGAATGCCAGTACGGCTTCCTCGGACAGGATCGAATTAATGATCAGGAAGCTTCCCTGATCATCACTGATGTGCTGTAGCGGCAGAAATGTATCGCCGTTTTCCTGGTTATGGATCACGCTGTGCCGGTGGAAAAAAGTTCCGCGGGCACTGTCCTGACCCGATATGCGTACAGGGTAACCGCTGTCCAGCAGGCTGGCATAGGCCAGCATTTCTGCATAACCCCAATCGAACGGTTCTTCGTCCGCACCCATTTTACGGCGGCTGTCGATGATCCGTTGCACGGTTTTATGCAGATGAAAATCTCCCGGTACATGCGTGAAACGCTCGGTCAGCCTGGCAATGGTATCGCGATCCAGGGTCGTATCCGCCGGGTCATACCAGTGTGTATCCTTGTACGGCTCGAAATTGGTCAGATATTTGCTGTTGATCTCCGTGGCCAGCGGCGCCGAGACGGGCTGATTGGCCTCCAGCGCATTGATGTAATCTGTTTCCATAGTGCTGATTTCGTCCTGTGTCAGCATGCCTTCCTTGATTAGTTTGTCGCTGTAAATCTTTTGTACATCGTGATGATTGCGGATCTTCTTGTACATGACTGGCTGTGTAGCCGCCGGCTCATCGGCTTCACTGTGACCATGGCGCCGGTAACAGACCAGGTCAATAACGACATCCTTGTTGAATTCGTTACGGTAATCGAAGGCAAATTGGGCGGCTAAGACAACCGCTTCCGGGTCGTCCCCGTTTACATGCAGGATTGGTGCCTGGATCATCTTGGCGACGTCGGTACAGTAGAGGGTCGACCGTGAATCCAGTGGATCGGAGGTTGTAAAGCCGATCTGATTGTTGATGATGATATGTATCGTGCCGCCGGTGGAGTAGCCGCGGGTCTGGGACAGGTTGAAGGTTTCCATTACCACGCCCTGGCCGGCAAAGGCGGCGTCACCGTGGATCAATACCGGCAGTACCTGTTCCCGGTGCACATCATGACGGCGGTCCTGGCGTGCCCGCACCGAACCCTCAACCACCGGATCGATGATCTCCAGATGTGATGGATTGAAGGCCAGGGTCAGGTGCAGCGATCCGTTCTCGGTGGCGATATCCGATGAATAGCCGAGGTGATATTTCACGTCCCCGGAACCGTTATTGTTCTGTATCTGCTTGCCTTCGAATTCACCGAACAGATCCCTGGGCATTTTGCCGAGGATATTTACCAGTACATTCAGACGGCCGCGGTGCGCCATACCGATAATGATTTCCTCCGCGCTGGCCTGACCGCCGCGCCTGACTATATTGTCGAGCAGTGGTATCAGGCTTTCACCGCCCTCGATCGAGAAACGTTTCTGGCCGACATATTTGTTATGCAGGTATTCCTCGAGCAAATTGGCTGCCGTCAGGCGCTCGAGGATATGGCGCTTCTGGTCACGGCTGTAGTACGGATGGGCACGGCAGTCTTCCAGACGCTGCTGGATCCAGCGTTTCTGCTCGGTTTCGTTGATATGCATGTATTCCGCGCCAATCCGGCTGCAATAGGTGGTGCGGACGATTTCCAGTATCTCGCGTAACGGCAACTGGTCGGGGGCAACCAGGGAACCGGTGTAGAATTTGGTATCGAGGTCTGCGTCGGTCAGATCATGGTAGGCCGGTTCCAGCTCCGGGACATTGGGGCGCTGGTATTGCCGTAACGGATCCAGATCCGCCTGGCGGTGGCCACGGAAGCGGTAGGCATTGATGAGCTGCAGGACGGCGACCTGCTTGTGGGTCAGGGCCGAGATGTCGCCTGCGGCTGGCGTTACCGCACCGCGGTTTCTGGCCAGCTCGAGGAATTTGTCGCGTACAGGTCCGTGGGCTGTTTCCGCATCCCCGGCACCGTCGGGGAGGGAATCGAAATATTCGCGCCAGTCACTGCCAACGCTGCCGGGATCATTCAGATAGGATTCGTACAGTGCCTCGATAAAGCCGGCATTCGCGCTGTGCCAGGATGGGGGCTGGTTATCCATCAGAGCGGCTTGGCTCGTTGGGTTGCGCATGGATTTTCATGTTGTTATCCCTTGGTTATTTTGGCCGTGCGGCGAGCGCTAGTGGCGGCTTGCTCACTCTCGGATCGGCGGTGGCATTGGGCGATCCCACTAGTTCAAGTTTAGACATTTCTCTCCGTTTGTCATGGACTTACGGCCAGAACCCCGAAACGGGCCCTTCAAGTGTCTTGCCGCACTGCACCAGACAAATGTATTCTAAAGAAAATAACAATATCAAGTCTGATTTCAGATCATTTCAACCCAACCCGACTCAGGGAGAACCACTCGATGACCGATACAGTCACGATCATCGATAACAACACGGGCAACAAGGTCGAATGTCCTATTGTCCGCGGGGTATACGGCCCCCCCGTTATCGACACCAAAGAGCTGTATAAAGAACTGGGCATGTTCACGCTGGACCCCGGTTATGTGAATACCGCTGCCTGCCGCAGTGCCATCACCTATCTGGATGGGGAAAAGGGTGTATTGATGCACCGGGGCTATCCCATCGAACAGCTGGCCGAGCACAGCACCTATCTCGAAGTCTGCTATCTGCTGCTCAATGGCGAATTGCCGACCCAGGAGGAGATGGATACCTTCAGGGACAACCTGAACCGGCGTTCACTGGTGCACGAACATCTGGATCGTTTCTACACGGGTTATCGTTATGATGCCCATCCCATGTCGATCATGGTGGGTGTAACCGGGGCACTGTCGTCGTACTATCACGAGGCCATGGATATCGGCGATCCGGAAGACCGGATCCTTACTGCGCATCGTGTTATCGCCAAGATGCCGATTCTCGCGGCGCACTGTTACAAGTACGCCATGGGCCATCCGTTCGTGCATCCGCGCTATGAGCTCGGTTATGTCGAAAACCTGCTCAACATGATTTTCGCAGTACCGCACCGTCCGTATTCACCCAGCCCGGTGGCCGTGCGGGCCCTGGACCAGATGCTGATCCTGCATGCCGATCATGAGCAGAATGCCAGTACCTCGACCGTGCGTCTGGCCGGCAGTGCCGAGGCCAACCCGTTTGCCTGCATTTCCGCCGGTATTGCCACACTCTGGGGACGTGCGCATGGCGGTGCCAACGAAGCGGTCATTCACATGCTGAAAGAGATTGGCGATCCGAAAAACATCGACAAGTATATTGCCAAGGCCAAGGACAAGGATGATCCGTTCAGGCTGATGGGTTTCGGTCATCGCGTTTACAAGAACTACGACCCGCGCGCGAAGATTATCCGCAAAACCTGCCACGACCTGCTGCAGGAAATGGACACGGTGAATCAGCCGATGTTCGAAACGGCGATGAGACTGGAGGAAATCGCGCTTGAGGATGAGTACTTTATCGAGCGCAAGTTGTATCCGAATGTCGATTTCTATTCCGGCATTATCCTGCAGGCACTCGGCATTCCACTGTCGATGTTTACCGTAATGTTTGCAGTCGGGCGTTCGGCCGGGTGGATTTCCCAGTGGCTGGAAATGATGGAAGATGCGGATTTCCGTATCGGCCGTCCGAGGCAATTGTATGTCGGTCCCGAGGAACGTGAATACGTGCCGATCGATAAACGTGGATAGGGAGAGCGGCCATTACATCGGAACACGCGGGCGCGATAGTGTCCGTGTGCCGGTTTTATTCTCACAAATCCAGTAGCTATACAGTTCAAGTGGAGGAGCGATGAAGCAGCCCGTTCGTATCGCTGTTACAGGTGCCGCCGGCCAGATCGGTTATGCCCTGTTATTCCGTATTGCCGCCGGTGAAATGCTGGGACCGAAGCAGCCGGTTGTTCTGCAGTTACTCGAAATACCCCAGGCCATCAAGGCGGTCGAAGGAGTGGTGATGGAGCTCGAGGACTGTGCCTTTCCAACCCTGGCAGGTGTCAAGGTCAGTTCCGATGCCAGGGAGGCCTTTGAGGGTGCCGAATTCGTGTTCATGGTCGGCGCCAAACCCCGGGGGCCGGGCATGGAACGCAAGGACCTACTCCAGGGTAATGCCAGCATTTTTATTGAGCAGGGCCGGGCCCTTAACGAAGTCGCCGGCAAGAATATCCGGGTGCTGGTCGTCGGTAATCCGGCTAATACCAATGCCTGGATCACTATACAAAGCGCACCGAACGTCGATCCCGTACGGATTACGGCGATGACCCGGCTTGACCATAACCGGGCGCTGGCACAGATTGCCAATAAGGCAGAAGTGCCGATTACCACCATCAATAACTTCTGTATCTGGGGGAACCACTCCACCACTCAGTATCCTGATATCACGCACGCTACTGTCAATGGCAAGCCGTTTCGTGACATGGTGGAACAGAGCTGGGTCGAAAATGAGTTCATACCCACGGTAGCCAAGCGCGGTGCGGCCATTATCGAGGCCCGCGGCGCCTCCAGTGCCGCCTCGGCGGCCAACGCCGCGCTGGAACACATGCGTGACTGGGCCGTCGGCAAAACGGAGGACTGGCTGAGCATGGCCGTACCTTCGGATGGCAGCTATGGCATTCCGGAAGGTATTGTTTATTCATTTCCCGTACATGTCGGTGGTGGGCATTACACCATTGCCCAGAACATTTCCATCGATGACTTCAGCCGCGCACGGATGCAGGCGACGCTGAAGGAACTGGAAGAGGAAAAGGCGGCGGTGGAACCGATGCTGAAATAGGGCTTATTGCCGGCAGATTGACGGCAGCGGGGATTCGCTTTAGCCCTGCCTGATAGGGCAATCCCTTTTTATGGATAGTAAACATGGACATTGCCGGTCTCACAGCGCAACTCAATGAGCTACTGGCATCTATCGTAGAGTCGGTCAGCAGTCCCGCACTGTACTCCCAGTTCGGACTGGTTCTGTTATCGCTTATCCTGGCTTACTGGCTTTCCTATCTCCTTAAGAAACATTCGCCGATACTGCGCCAGGTACCGGTTTCCGGTTCCTGGTTGCCACTGAAAAAGGTCATTTACCAGCTGGGTGAGCTGCTGTTTCCTCTGCTGGCCTTGCTTGCCCTGGCTGTCGCCGCGGAAGTCAGCCTGTCCCTGATCGGCAAAAGCTGGTTTGTACGCATCTGCCAGAGCCTGGCAATCGTCTTTCTCTTCTACTCGCTAATTACCCGCTTTGTCGCGAGTGTTTTCATCGGACTGATTTTCAAATGGTTCGTCATACCCATTGCAATCCTGCATATCTTTGGTGTCTTGCCCGATGTTATTGCCTATCTGGAAGCCGCGGATATCGAGGTCGGGAATATCAGGGTCTCGGCCTACGGGCTTGCGCGGGTCATCATCTTCGGCTCGATACTGTTCTGGCTCGGTCGTGTGTCCAATAATCTGGGCCAGGAGATTATACGTAAGCAGGAAGATATCGATATCGGCACGCGTGAAGTTTTCGCGAAACTGTTTGAAGTTGTCCTGGTTATCGTCATCTTCATTCTGCTATTGCAAATCATGGGCATTAACCTCACCGCCCTGGCTGTATTCGGTGGTGCACTTGGTGTGGGCCTGGGATTTGGCCTGCAGGCAATTGCATCCAACTTCATTTCGGGGATGATCATTCTGCTGGATCGTTCGCTGAAAGTGGGTGATTACGTTGAACTCGACGACGGCAACAAGGGCAGGATTCGCAAGCTGAATATGCGTTCGGCCTTCCTGGAGACATTCGACGGCAAGGATGTCGTGGTCCCCAATGAACACTTCATCACCAACACGTTTTATCAACTGGACGCAGAATAACGAGAAACAGCGCTACTCACTGGAATTTCAGGTAGCCTATAGCACGGATCTGCCGAAAATGCTGGAGATCGTTAAACAGACGGTGCGCTCGCATCCGCAGGTAATTAATGAACCCGATACGCCAATCGAGGAACTGGCCGACGCCGAAATCAGCGGTTTTGGTGATTCCGGTGTGGATATTCTGGTTGAATTCTGGATGGACGGTATCGACGACGGCAAGAATCGTGTCGGTGCGGATCTGTTGATGATGATATGGCAGGCACTCAAGGACAATGGTATTGAAATACCCTTCCCGCAGCGTGAGGTCCGATTACTCAACCAGGGCACCGGCGGTTGATCCGGCTGCCGGCGTGTTCTATCTCAAACTGATAACCGGCCAGTCCATTTTTTCCGCGAATTCGCGTAGCTGATCATCCGGGTCGACGGCCATCGGATGATCCACCTCTTTCAACAGCGGAATGTCGTTGTGGGAATCACTGTAGAACCACTGTTCGCATGACGTTTCACCACGTTCCCGCAGCCATTCATGCATGCGCTGTACCTTACCCTCGCGGTAGGAAGGTAAGCCCCTGACCTCGCCGGTGAACCGGCCGTTCCGGAATTCCGGTTCGGTGGCGACCAGATTCTCGATCCCCAGTTCCGCGGCAATGGGTTCGGTAATAAAGCGATTGGTGGCGGTGATGATCAGCAGTTGATGGCCACGCCGGCGGTGATCTTCGATCAATTGCCGGGCTCTGGGCAGTAAGATCGGTTTAATCTTGGACTCGATATAATCCCGCCGCCAGCGTTCAAGATCGTCCAGCGGATTATCGGCCAGTGGCTTCAGCTGGAAGCGCAGGAAGGCCTGGATATCCAGCCGCCCGGCGTGATAATCCTCATAGTACTGACGGTGGGCATGACGGTGACCGTCGCTGTTAATAATCCCTTGTTCGCAGAGATATTCCCCCCACAGGTAATCACTATCCCCGCCGATCAGGGTATTATCCAGGTCAAATATGGCCAGTTGCATGCCGTCTGTTCCGTTAGCCTAAAAGCGCGTAGTCTAGCAAATGTCATTCGGGGTAGCGTTGTGGGTTGACGCCGGCAACGGGCCGGCGGCCATCCGGGATATCGGCGCAGGCATGCTATATCAGCTACTTACACGGTTTTGCAGGCACAATGCCGCCAGCCGGCGGTAAAACGGCCGGCCAGTTTGCCGGTCTATAAAGTGTATGGAAAAATCTCTACAACATGAATGCAGGCCGGTGCCCGCTTTAAGGCGGGCTGGCATCGCTATAAAGACAGAGTTTAAGCAGCCATGATCGACGCCGAAGGTTACCGGCATAACGTGGGTATTGTGCTCAGCAATGTGTTTGGCCAGGTACTCTGGGCTAAACGCGTTGGCATGGATGCATGGCAGTTCCCCCAGGGCGGTATCCAGCGCAATGAAAGCCCGGAGACCGCCATGTACCGGGAACTGGAAGAGGAACTCGGCCTGGTATCCGATGACGTCAAGGTCATGGCCAGTACCAGGAGCTGGCTGCGCTATCAGTTACCGAAGCGCTATATCCGGCACAACTCCGAGCCTGTGTGCATCGGCCAGAAACAGATCTGGTATATGCTGTTGCTGATGGCCGACGACAGCAAGGTCAACCTTGCTTACTCAAACAGGCCGGAATTTGATCACTGGGTCTGGGTCAATTACTGGAAACCGGTATATGAAGTGGTGTCTTTCAAGCGCGATGTCTATCGCAAGGCACTGGAAGAACTGGCACCTTTCATGATGCCGTGGCTGCATACCGGTGACAGCCGGCGCCTATTCTGAAACTGCCGGTTTGTCCGGCTGATCCTTCCCGAACGATTGTGACTGTTTCTGCGAGACGATGATCATTGCCTGTTGTACCGCTGTATTGGCGACGCGATTCTTGACCCTGCCGATATAGTAATTACTGAAGTCCGGGTGATAGTTGTCCGTTGCCATCCCTTCCGCAAAAGCCGTCAGCGTGTTACTGCACGATGCCATCGCCGCATCGGCGAGCGCCCGGGGATCGCCGATCCTGGGTGCCAGCTCCCGCACCGAGGACGTGACACACTGCTCGTATTCGTTGCTGCCGGCCATCAGTGTTTGCCGGTCTTCATTGGTCATGTTGGCCGGTGTCTTGTATTCCTCTGCGGCAACCATACCACTGAGCAGGATCAGGATAGTGCCGCATGACAGCTTTCGGGCAAATTTCATGTGAGCTTTAGCTTTGTTGTTCGCGGCAGATGCATGCCTTGCGTAATTAATCTGTGAACTGGGCGCGCACGATTTCCCACGTCTGTTCCCGATCCTCAAGCATCTCGCAGCCCAGCTTCTGCCCCTCGTCACCGGGTGCAATCGTGTCCCGGATAATACTGGCCTGACGCTTGTCGCCCAGCAGGCGTATGAGGCGGTATTCAATGGACTTCTCGGGGTGTGTGTTGCGCAGCATGCGTATATCACCACGACGCAGCCCCTGACAGCGGCCATCAAATTCCTTGTAGATCTCCAGATAACCGGTTGGACTGTCATCGGCACCGGCCGATCCGCCAGCAGCCAGGGCCGGAAAGCCCAGTGGTAAAAACAAGAGACTGATCAATAATTTTTTCATAATGTTATTACCTTAACATACCTCTTTATTGAGACCCTGCAGCGGCCCTATAGTTGCATATCCTGCGGACGCGAATGGAAAAAAGCATCACATGCCGGGTCAGGGCATGCGATGCCTTGCGGGGTGCAAATGGTAACCGGCCGAACTTTGCTCAGTCGAGCATGCTGCGCAGCATCCAGGCGTTCTTTTCATGCACCTGCATGCGCTGGGTCAGCAGATCGGCCGTCGGTTCATCATTGGCCTCTTCGGCCAGCGGAAAGACTTCACGCGCGGTCTTGACGACCTGTTCCTGGCCCTTGACCAACTGTTTGATCATTTCCTTGGCTGCCGGCGGCTCCCCGGTCTCCTCGCTGATCGATGACAGCCTGGAGAAGTCCTTGTACGAACCCGGCGCGGGTACGCCCAGTGCCCGGATGCGCTCGGCAATTTCGTCAACCGCTGTCGCCAGCTCGGTGTATTCTTGCTCGAACAGGTTATGCAGGGTGCTGAACATCGGCCCGGTGACGTTCCAGTGATAGTTGTGTGTCTTGAGGTACAGCGTATAGGAATCGGCAAGTAACCGGGACAGACCCTCTGCAATGGCCTGGCGACTCTTTTCGGGGATACCAATATCAATTTTCATGGCCGTTCTCCTTGAACTGCTTTATTGATGTCTGAATTATAAAACCGGATCATATATATAAATAAGTGACGTGAATTCAATTTCTAAGTGCAACTCATCGAGTCGGAATAGGAGGCGAGCTGCGGTAGCATCGGAGCCTTTCGTTCCGCCAAGAATGAGAGGCACAGATGAGACACTACACGCAGCTCACCGAGCACCAACGTTACCAGATTCAAGCATTGATGAAAGCTGGTCATAATCAAACAGAGATCGCCGAGGTAGTCGGGGTTCATAAATCGACCGTCAGCCGTGAGCTGCGCCGCAATCGCGGCCTGCGAGGTTACCGGCCGCGCCAGGCCCAGCAATTGTCCTGGTTGCGCCGCCAGAACAGTCATCAGCCGCGTGTCCCCGCCCGTGTCTGGCGCCAGGTGGAGCGCTGGCTGCGGGATGAGTGGAGTCCCGAGCAAGTCAGTGACGCCCTGCGTTGCCGGCAGGGTATCCGCCTGAGTCACGAGTGGATTTACCAGTATGTGCTGCATGACAAGGCCTCAGGCGGCGACCTGTACCGGCACCTGCGCTGCCAGCGCCAGCGCAAGAAGCGCTATGGCTGCTACAGCCGCCGTGGTCAGCTGAAAAATACGGTTTCCATCGACCAGCGCCCGGCAATTGTCGACCGCAAGATCCGTATCGGCGATTGGGAAGTCGACACCGTCATCGGCAAAGGACACCAGCAGGCACTGGTCACGCTGACCGAGCGCAAATCCATGTATACCCTGATCGCCCATGTCGGAAGACGGACTGCCTCGGCCGTACGCAAAGCGATTATCCATCTGCTGCAGTCGCTGAGACGACCGGTTCATACGATCACCTCGGACAATGGCAAGGAGTTCGGCGAGCATGAGGCCATTGCCCGCGAACTGAAAGCCGGCTTTTACTTTGCCCATCCCTATGCCTCCTGGGAGCGCGGACTCAACGAAAACATCAATGGCCTCATACGCCAGTACTTCCCGAAAAAGATGAACTTCAGTACCATCACGAAGAAACAGGTCAACCGGGTCATGAATAAACTCAACCATCGGCCCAGAAAGACTCTAGGTTACAGAACACCACATGAAGTGTTCTTCAACATAAACGTTGCACTTCAGAATTGAATCTACGTGATTATTTTAACTGGATTAATAGTTTTAATAAATTAATCTTTCCTGGCTGGCAGTGTGCGTAGCCGGGCGGCTGGTGGCTGATGCAAACACATGCAAGCCACATTGCGCTCCGGTATGCTATCGCCGGCCCATGCGCCTGCCACTGGAAGCCGAACCCGCAAAAGCATTGATGCTGAATCTTTTGACCACGCTGTTCCGGGAGTTTCTGGATATCTGTCTGTTCAGGAAAGCACCACAGGATCTGCCGGCCTCCGGTAGCTTGCTGCTGGTGACATTGCTGGCTTCGGCCACCGGCAGCCTGATTCTCGCCCGCAGCAGCCTGCCCTGGCCAGGTGCTGTACAATCGGCGCTGACCGAGACCGTGTTCATGGCCGGCGCCATCTATCTCATTCTGAAACTGCAGGACCGGACGGCGCGCTGGCTGCAGACGTTGACCGCGGTTGCCGGTACCAACGCGGTGCTGGTGATCATTTCGCTGCCGCTGCTGTTGTGGCTGTTGTCGGCCCAGGCCGGGGAGATGGACGCCACGTTGCCGGCCCTGCTGTTCCTGGGTCTCATTATCTGGAATGTCATGATCCTTGGCCATATTTTCCGGCATGCCCTGTCCACCTATTTCCCGCTGGGTGTAGTCGTCGCGCTGGGCTATTACTCGCTGTCAATTATGCTGCTGAACTGGCTGGCTCCAGCACCGGTGTCCGGCTGATGCGCATTCACATCCTCGGCATCTGCGGTACATTCATGGGCGGTCTGGCGCTGCTGGCTCGCGAACTCGGCTTCGAGGTCGAGGGCAGCGATGCCCATGTCTATCCGCCGATGAGCACCCAGCTCGAGGCCGCCGGCATCAGGCTGAAAGAGGGTTACGATCCGGGGCATCTGCAGCCCGAACCCGATCAGGTGGTAATCGGCAATGCGCTGTCGCGCGGCAATCCGGCCGTGGAATATATCCTCGACCACGGTCTGGATTATGTCTCCGGCCCGCAGTGGCTGGCGCAGACCGTGCTGCGTGATCGCCATGTACTCGCCGTCGCCGGCACCCATGGCAAGACCACGGCCAGCAGCATCCTCGTCTGGATACTGGAGGCGGCCGGGCTGGAGCCCGGTTTCCTGATCGGCGGGGTGCCCGTGGATTTTGGTTGCTCGGCGCGGCTTGGCGGCGGCAGGCATTTCGTTATCGAGGCGGATGAATACGATACGGCCTTTTTCGACAAGAGCTCAAAATTTATCCACTATGCGCCGCAGACCCTGGTCATCAACAATATCGAGTTCGATCATGCCGATATCTTCCGGGATCTTGAGGATATCAAGCGCCAATTTCATCATTTGGTCCGTATTGTGCCCGCTTCCGGCAGGCTCCTGTGCCGCCGCGGCGATGCCAATATCGAGGCCGTGCTTGAACGCGGCTGCTGGACCCCGGTCGAGTTTTTCGGGGTGCAGGACGGCGAGGTCTGCGGGGGTCCGGACTGGGAAGCCAGCCTGCTGAGTGCCGACGGCTGCCGCTTCAGTGTCAGCCGCGACGGACAGGTGCAGGGCAAGGTCAGCTGGGATATGGCGGGCGCACACAACGTCGACAATGCCCTGGCGGCCATCGCCGCGGCCGCCCACGCCGGGATCGAGCCTGAGACAGCCTGTGGGGCCGTAAGCCGGTTTCGCGGGGTGCGACGGCGCCTGGAACAGTACGCCAGTGCCGGCGGTATCACCCTGTACGATGATTTTGCCCACCATCCCACGGCCATCCGGGCCACGATTGCCGCGCTGCGTAACCGCATTGGGAACAAGCGGCTGATCGCCGTGCTCGAGCCGCGCTCGAACACCATGCGCATGGGTGTACACAGGGACGAGCTCGCCGATTCACTGGCCGGTGCCGATCTCATGTATCTGTTTCAGCCCGCCGATCTCGGCTGGGATCTGGCGGCGGCGACCACGCAGCTGGATGATCGTTGCCGGGTATTTACCAGTACGGAAACCCTGATCGAGGCCCTGGCCACAACGGCCCGGGCCGGCGACCATGTACTGATAATGAGCAACGGCGGCTTCGAGGGGCTGCACGGCCGCCTCGCCGGCCGCCTGGAGTCGGCATGAGTGAATCCGCTGTGCACGAACTGCCGTTGTTTCCGCTCGGCGCGGTGCTGTTTCCCGAAGGCCGCCTGGGTCTGCGTGTGTTCGAGCCGCGTTACCTGGACATGGTCAGCGATTGCCTGCGCGAGGACGGTAGTTTCGGCATCTGCCTGATCCGGGATGGCCGTGAAGTCGGATCGGCGGCGCAGCCGTACGAGATCGGCACAGAGGCACGGATTATCGACTGGGATCGTAATGATGACGGCCTGCTGGGATTGACGGTACATGGCGGACGCCGCTTCCGGGCCGAGACCACGCAGGTGCAGCCCGATAACCTGTTGCTGGCCGAGGTCAGCTGGCTGGCCGACGACATCGTGCCGTTACCGGCCGAATACACGCCGCTCGCCGAGCTGCTCTGGCAATTGTTGCAGCAGGTGGAACCCGAACGCGCCAGCGAGGGTGAGCGCTTCAGTGATGCCGCCTGGGTGGGTTACCGACTGGCGGAGTGTCTGCCGCTGCAGGCCGAGCAGAGCCAGGCGCTGCTGGCCCAGGATGACCCGGTGGTGCGGCTGCAGGCACTGGCGGCGGTGGTGCAGGCGATGGATCAACGGGGTGGGTGAAGATCGTATCTCGTGTTTGTGAGCAGTCCGCAAATGAACGCAAATACACGCCAATAGAATGACTTCGTCATTCCGGAAACCGCGCAGCGGTTATCCGGAGGAGCGGTACAGGGATGTACCGTTTGCGAGTCAAAGGACGGCATCCAGTCAGACCAGTTAAGCTCCTTAACTCATTTTGAAAACAGGTTTCGCCCTGGTGGGCGAGCCTCTTTCTCTTGCGTGTCCAGGAGAAAGGAACCGTATCCAATAGGATATGGAATCCTGTTTGGCAAAGAGATTAATTGTCTACTGGATTCCTGCTTTCGCAGGAATGACAATAAGTAACATTCGCGTGTATTTGCGTTCATTTGCGGACTGATCCCAAACACCGAGATACGCTTAATCAATAAACCGCAATATCATCCGGTTCTTCGATCACCGGATTACTCAATCGGCCAATATTCTCAATTTCCACAGTCACCGTATCACCCGGTTTCAGATAACCGCGCGGTGTCATTTTCACGCCGACGCCGCTGCTGGTGCCGGTGGCGATAATGTCGCCGGGCATCAGGGTCATGACAGTCGACAGGTACTCGATCAGGGCGTAGCAGTCGAAGATGAGATGCCGGGTGTTGGTCGACTGACGCTGTTCGTCATTGACCCAGGTCTTCAGATCCAGGTGGTGCGGATCACCGATTTCATCTGCTGTTACCAGCCAGGGGCCGATAGGCCCGTGGGTATCGAAGGACTTGCCCAGTGTCCATGTGTGTGAGCGCATCTGCCAGTCGCGTACTGACACGTCATTGACGATCAGATAACCACCGATAACATCGGCTGCCCAGTCACGCGGCACCTGCCGGCAGCGCTTGCCGATAACGACGCCGAGCTCACCCTCGTAGTCGAGCTTTTCGGAAATCTTCGGGCGGTGAATGGCGGCCCCCGGGCCGATGATGCAGCTCGTCTGTTTATTGAATACGGTCGGGTATTCCGGCCGTTCGAGCCCGGTTTCCTGGATGTGATCCTCGTAGTTCAGACTCACACCAAAAAATTTCTGTGGCCCGAGCAGGGGCGCCAGCATTGAAATTTCCGCTAACGGGCGGCGGTTGTCACCGTTGTCGATCAATCCCTGCAGCGCCACGCGGGCCTGTTCGCCTGCTGCCAGGAAGTCTTCCATGCAGTCGGGCAGACCCCCATCTGCGACCACTACACTGTCTCCATCGACTGCACCAATACGTCTGGTATCACCATCACTGAATGTAATAAGCTTCATTTTCCGTTACCTGTACAGGCGGGTATTATTTTTCCGCCATTGTACATAATGCAACTTCCGGTAACGCGGGGCCTTCCGGATTCTCAGGACAGTCATGATAATACGATTGCCATGCTGAAAGCTGCTTTACGGTACCGGCTGTACTGCCTGCCGGGATTGATGCCGTTACCGGTATTAATGGCGCCCGTGGCCGGTTGCTATGCGGGAGCCGGGGAATGAACCGGCGCCGTTGCCGGCAGATATTCACGCGCCTGCGCAAGGTGAACCCGGAACCCGGGAGCGAACTGCGCTACGATTCGGCATTTGAACTGTTGATAGCGGTCATACTTTCGGCGCAGGCGACCGATGTCGGCGTCAACAAGGCCACGGCGAAACTCTTCAAGGTCGCCAATACGCCCGAGGCCATTCTGAAACTGGGCCTCGGCGGTCTCAAGAAATACATCAGGACGATCGGCCTGTATAACAGCAAGGCCAAAAATATCATGGCTACCTGCCAACAGCTTGTTGAAAAGCATGGCGGCAAGGTGCCGGCCGATCGTGCGGCTCTTGAAGCCTTGCCCGGTGTTGGCCGCAAGACGGCGAATGTCGTTCTCAATACCGCCTTCGGCCAGCCGACGATTGCCGTCGATACCCATATCTTCCGGGTGGCCAACCGCACCGGCCTGGCGCCGGGCAAGACGCCGCTGGAAGTCGAGAAAGGCCTGGTCGAGATCGTTCCCACAGAATTCATGCAGCATGCCCATCACTGGCTGATACTGCACGGGCGCTACGTCTGCAAGGCCCGCGCTCCGGCATGCGGTGAGTGCGTGATTAACGATCTGTGTGAATGGCCGGACAAGCGGCTATTCATGGAGCACGGCGGGGGCAGCGGGGGGCGCCGGCGGATCGGTTGAATATCCCACCTCCGGTCCGGTTTCAGTTACACTGGAACCATAATAATGACGAGGGGGAGTCAGCCGGGCTGGGGGCTGACCGGGGCGAATCTGGCCGGCTGTTTGCTGACCCGGCACAAGCCTTGGTCGGCACAGCCTCCGGTGGGTTTGAAAATATGGCGGCAACGGTATTCAATCTATTCGATAGTGATGACGATCATTCGATCGAGCAGCAACTCGCCTTTTTGTCGGAGATCACACAGTCTTTCGCCAGTTCGCTGGATATCGACGAGGCGTTGCAGACTGCGCTCACCCAGTTTCTCAAGTACCTCAATGCTGAAGCCGCGGCCATATTTCTGCTTGAGGCCGACGGTGATCTGGTGTGCCGTGGATGTGTCGGCCCGGTCGATATTACCGGCCTGCGCCTGAAACCGAACCAGGGCATTGTCGGCCGCTCGGTTACCCAGCATGCCAGCCAGATGGTGCGCGATACCAGCCAGGATCCGGATTTCTTCAACAAGGCCGATGAGGAAAATGATTTCAGGACTCGCTCGATCCTCTGTGCACCGCTGATGGTCCGGGGTGAATGCCTCGGTGCACTGGAACTGATTAACAAGCTGGGTGGCGATGGCCTGTTCGAGGAACGCGATCAGCATCTGATGACGGCACTGGCCTCGGCGGCGGCTCTGGCGATTCGTAATGCCCGTATGGCCGATCAGCTGGTTGAGCAGCAGCGTCTGCAGAAAGAGCTGGAACTGGCGCGTGAAATCCAGGAGAGCCTGCTGCCACCGCCGGCCGACAAGCATTTTCCCGTGCAGGCAGTAAACCTGCCGGTGCAGGCGGTTTCAGGTGATTTTTATGATTATTTTCAGCTTCCTGATGGCCGTATCTATTTCAATCTTGCCGATGTGTCCGGTAAGGGGATGAATGCTGCACTGTTAATGGCCAAGGCCAGCAGTCTGCTGCATCACCTGGCCAAGAGCGAAACCGATCCCGGCCACCTGCTGGCGCTGGTAAATGAAGCCATCTGCGAGACAACAACACACGGCATGTTTGTCAGTATTGTCAGTGGTTTCCTGAATCCGCACAACGGCAGTGTCATCTTTGCCAATGCCGGACATATGCCGCCATTGTTCCAGGATACCAGTGGGCATTTCCATGAATATGAAGCCGAAGTCCCGCCGCTCGGGGTCATGCCGGACTGCGAGTTCCCGACCCAGACACTGCCGCTGGCCGGTGGTTGTCTGTATCTGTACACCGACGGTGTTACGGAAAGCCGTGATGTATTCGGCAGCGAGCTGGGCGTCAAGGGATTCAAACAGCTTATTCGCGATCATATTGATAAATCTCTGCCCCAGCGTCTGATCAATCTGATTAACGATATCATGCGGGATCAGGCCCCTCATGATGACACCACTCTTATGCTGATCGGATGTCCGCCGCGCTGAATCAACGTGTAGTGGAGCTGCGCTTCCCGTCACAGGCTGACCGGCTGTGTATCGTACGTGCATTGGTCAAGCGAGTGGCCGAGTTTGTCGGTTGTGACGCGGCACTTGCCGAGCAGCTTGTGATTGCCGTCAATGAAGCGTGCATGAATATAATCCAGCATGCTTATGGTGATGATTCGCCGGGCGAAATCGTTCTTGAAATTTTCAATAATGCTGACACGATCCGGTTCCGGTTGCAGGATTTTGCAGCACCGGTGGACCTGAACAAGATTAAACCGCGGGAACTCGGTGAGGTCAGGCCGGGCGGACTGGGAACGCATTTTATCAGTGAAATCATGGATGAGTGCAAAATGGGACATCTGGAGGGGAATCGGGGCAACTACCTGGAGATGTCGAAAAGGATAATCTGAAGGGGGTATTCTTCATTATGCCGTACAACCAGCGACAGCAGGGCGATTTTACCGTGATCGAATTAAACGGCGAGGTGGACCTTTCCTGTTCACCCGACGCACGCCAGCAGATCCTCGGTGCAATCGAGGCGGGTCAAAACGTGCTTATTGAGATGTCCGGGGTGACCTATATAGACAGCTCCGGTATTGCCAGCCTGGTGGAGGGTTATCAGGCGGCCCGTAAGAAAACACTGGAATTCGGACTCGTGGCGGTCAGCAGTTCGGCCATGAGCGTACTCAGTCTGGCGCGTCTCGACAAGGTCTTCCCGATACACGAAAGCGTTGAGGCACGGCTGGCTGCGAATGAGTGAGGTGTTGACCAAATCGCTGGTATCAATCGAGCAGCTTGGCCAGGTTACGGTTCGCGGGATTGAGGAATTCGGCTATATAGCAGCACTGTTTGCCGAAAGTATCTACTGGATCATCATAGGCCCTTTTAAACGTCAGCCCGTACGCGTAACGGCTGTATTTGCCCAGATGATGGCCATAGGTATCGCCGCCGCCCCCATTGTTTTTATCCTGTCATTTGCCATAGGCGTCATGCTGGCGATACAGGGTATTCATTCACTCAAGACCTTTGGTGCCGAATCCCAGGTGGTTGTGGGAATTGCACTGTCAGTGACACGGGAATTCGGGCCTCTCATTACAGGCATCCTGGTTGCCGGTCGGTCCGGCTCGGCGCTGGCAGCGCGGATAGGTACCATGCAGGTATCCCAGGAAATTGACGCCCTGCGCGTCATGGGTATCAACCCCGTACGTTATCTTGTGGCACCGGCATTGGTGGCCATGCTGATTATGGTGCCTACACTGACAGTCCTGGCCGATATGGCGGGTATGCTGGGCGGTGCAGTGTATACCGCGGTTGACCTCGGGTTGAGTTATCACGCCTACCTGGACCGCAGTCTGGAAGCGCTGGTGACGGAGGATGTGTTTCAGGGCCTGCTGAAAAGCCTGGTATTTGCGACGATTATCGCGCTTGTTGGCGTTACCAACGGCTTTCAGGTCAGTGGCGGCGCCGAGGGTGTCGGCCGGGTGACAACAAGGGCGGTGGTACTGTCAATTTCCTACATAGTGATTGCCGACATGATCTTCACTTATTTTCTGAATCGATAAATCGATGAATACCGCGACGCGCCAGCCTGTAATTGAGGTCGAAAATCTCGTCACCCACTACGGTACAACAGCGATCCTGCACGATATTAATCTGATCGTATATGAAGGTGAGATCATGATCATTATGGGTGGCAGCGGTTCGGGAAAAGTACGTTGCTGCGTTATTTGCTTGGACTGGGCGTTCCGACGAGTGGCAGTATCCGGCTATTGGGCAAGGATATCACTCGTGTCAGTGCCGACGAGGTTTATGAATTGCGCAAGAACATGGGCGTAGCCTTCCAGGGTGGCGCATTACTGTCATCGCTGACGGTTGGCGAGAATGTCATGCTACCGCTACGTGAACATACCCGGCTGGACGAGAAAACCATGCGGATTATGGCCCGGATGAAACTCGAGGTTGTCAATCTGGGTGGCTATGAGGATTTAATGCCGGCTGAATTGTCAGGTGGCATGGTAAAACGCGCCGCTCTCGCGCGCGCCATTGTCATGGATCCGAAACTTCTGTTTTTTGATGAACCCTCCGCCGGCCTGGATCCAGTGGTTGCCGCCGAACTGGATGAACTGATACTACGCTTGCGTGATGCCATGGGCATGAGCATTGTTGTTGTAACCCACGAACTGGATAGCGCTTTCAAAATCGCTGATCGAATTACGGTCCTGGACCGGGGCAATATTCTGATTACCGACACAGTGGAGGGCGTGCGTGCATGTGATAATCCACGCGTCCAGTCATTACTAAACCGGATGCCAGGCAGCGAGAGGCTCGAGGCAGAAGCCTATCTGGACCGATTGACGGCAGGTTGACCTTTATGAAACGAGACAATATCAATTATCTTGTCGTCGGCACTTTTGTGCTGGTGGTTTTTGCCGTGCTGATGGTGTTTCTTTATCAGCTGACCGGCAGGGGAGGGCCGAGCGATATTTATACTGTAATTTATAATAACGTTGCCGGTATTAAATTCGGCACACCGGTTCTGTATGAAGGTTATCAGGTAGGTCAGGTTGAATCGATACAGCCGGTGCACGCCGATGAAGGTATGAGGTATAAACTCGAGCTCAGTGTTACCAAGGACTGGCGCATACCATCCGACAGCGTGGCCCAGGTTGTTGCTTCCGGTCTGCTTTCAGCCATGACTATCGAAATCAAGGAAGGTGAAAGCGAACGTATGCTGGAACCGGGAAGTGAGATCAAGGGGAGTGAAGCTGTTAATATCTTTGCGGCGATCAATGATGTCGCCGCCAATTTCAGGGAATTGTCCGATGACAGTGTGCGGCCGTTACTCAACACGCTGGCAGTAAACATTGAAAAACTGACAGATGAACTGATTCAGCTGGCGCGTGAGGACATCAGGCCGGTATTCAACAACCTGGATCGTAAAATCAATCAGGCCGAGTTCGTCGAGCAGACCAACCAGCTGGTCGCCAAGCTGAATGTTGCAGCCGAGGGCCTGCAGAATATGCTTAATGAGGGCAATCAGGAGCATGTGTCATCAACCGTGGACAATCTGCAATCAGGCCTCTGCCAATCTCAATGCCCTGTTGAATAATATCGACACGACCAGAAGCACTCTGGACCAGGTCCTCGATAACGTTGATGAGCTGGTGAGCAGCAACAAGCAGGACCTGCAAATATCCGTGCGCAAGCTTCGCACAGCGCTGGAAACAATTTCCGCCAATATTGACGCCATTACCTATCACATGGAAGGCACCAGCCGGAACATGCATGAGTTCAGCCGTTATCTGCGTGAGAATCCGAGTGCCCTGATACGTGGTGGCACGCCACCCGCCGAGGAAATGGAAACACAGGAGTCGCGGCAATGAGATACGGGGTTATTTTACTGGTGTTAGTGCTGTCGGCCTGTAGTTCACCGGCACCGGCGCCGCAGGATCATTTCTACAGGCTGCCTGCAGCTACTGCCCAGCCCGGCAGCGCAGTTGCAGGCGGGGTGCTTCTGGTTGAGCCCCTGAAGGTCAGTGGCCTGATACGCGAAAGATCTATCGTTTATATTGTCTCCGAAGACAGTGTTGAACTGGAACGCTACCACTATCACCTCTGGCATGAATCCCCCGGTTACATGCTGCAAAGGCATCTGGCTAACTACCTGCGTCGTTCCGGTTTCGCGGAAACTGTCACCACAGCCCATTCACTGCCGGCCGATATGGTTATTACCGGTGATTTGCACCAGTTCATGCAGATTCACGATGTCGGCAACGGCCGGGTTATGGTCAGTATGGAACTTCGGCTGCAGCATGCGGACAGTGCCAAACCCGTTATTCAGAAAATATATACCGAATACGAGCCTGTTGATGGCAAAAGTATGGCCGATGTCATAGCGGCCTTCAGCCGGGCACTGAACCGGATATATAATGAGTTTGCCGCCGCCAGCCGCTCGTAACTCCGTTCATTAAACAGGCCGATCATTTCTCCCTGGCCGTTTCTGGCAGAACAAGCACAACGATCATGTCCGCTCGATTAAGAAGGCTGTTGCCGCTGCTGATAGTCAATCTGGCGATTCTGATAGCGATGCTTGTACACGTTGCATCGAGCCCCGGTGACAGATTGCACTGGCGATTACTTGATCGGATGGAAAATCTTGCCTATGACGCCCGGATAAAGCTGACCATGCCGGGTGATCGTGACGAACGTATCGTTATAGTCGATATCGACGAGGAAAGCCTCAGCCGGATAGGCCGCTGGCCCTGGGGGCGTGACAAGATGGCGCTGCATGACAGACCGCCTGTTCGAGCATTACGGTGCCCGGCTCGTGGCCTTCGACGTGGTCTTTGCGGAGCCGGACGAAAGCTCCGGTCTCAAGATACTTGAGGAACTGGCGGCTGAAGCACTGGCGGATGTCGGGGCCTATCGAGAACAGGTTGCGGAGTTGCGACAGCAGCTGGATTATGATCAGCGTTTTGCCGACAGTCTCAGTGGCCGCGATGTGATCCTGGGTTATTACTTCCGCCTGACCAAGGGGGAGGATGGCAGCGGCCGTAGCGGCATGTTGCCGCCACCGGTACTGACCGCACGCGATTTTCGCCCCGGTACTGCCAACGCCCTGCTGGCCAATGGTTACGGTGCCAATCTCGCCATGTTTCAACAGGCCGCCAGTGGCGGCGGTCATTTCAACCCGGAGATCGACAGTGACGGCGTAGTCCGTCGCGTGCCCATGCTGTTCGAGTTCGAGGGCGGGTATTACGAGTCACTGTCGCTGGCGGTGGTACGCCATCTTCTCGGCGGGGTGAGCGTCGAGCCCGGCTATGTCGAACCGGGTCCGATCGGCTATCACGATTACAGCGGCCTCGAGTGGTTACAGGCCGGCAGCCGCCACATACCCATTGATGACCGCATGCGGGCGCTGGTGCCTTACCGTGGTCGCTTTGGCAGTTTTCCCTATGTTTCCGCCGCAGATATCCTCTCGGGCGAGGCGCCTGCGGAAATATTTGAAGGCCGCATCGTGCTGGTCGGTACATCGGCGCCGGGCCTGTTCGATCTGCGTTCCACCCCGGTACAGAGCGAATATCCGGGAGTGGAGATCCACGCCAACCTGATCGCCGGCATTCTGGACAATAACATCCTGGAAAGGCCGGCCTACACGCTGGGTGCCGAGTTTGTGCATGTCCTGTTCGCCGGCATTGTCATGCTGCTGTTGCCATTGCTGTCTCCGCTACTGGCGACAGCGGGGTTTGTTGTACTGGCCGCGGTCTCGGTTCTGCTGAATCTGTGGGTATGGACCGCGGGAGGTCTCGTCCTGCCCATCGCCTCGGTACTGTCACTGGTGCTGGTGATGTTCATTCTGAATATGACCTGGGGCTTTTTCTTTGAACAGCGTAATAAACGCCAGCTCAGCAGTCTCTTCGGCCAGTATATTCCGCCGGAACTCGTCGACGAGATGAGCGAGAATCCGCAGACCTATTCACTGGAGGCCGAAAACCGGGAGATGACGGTGCTGTTCTCGGATGTGCGGGGGTTCACTTCCATCTCTGAATCCATGGACCCCGGCCAGCTGTCTGAACTGATGAATGAGCTGCTGACACCGTTGACCCGTGTAATTCATGGTTACCGCGGTACCATCGACAAGTATATGGGTGACGCCATCATGGCTTTCTGGGGCGCGCCCCTGCGCGATGATGAGCATGCCCGACATGCGGTGGAGGCGGGACTCGACATGATCCGCCGCCTCGATGAGCTGCAGCCGGCATTCCAGGCCCGCGGCTGGCCGACAGTACGCATCGGCGTCGGTATCAATACCGGCGATATGAATGTCGGCAATATGGGGTCTGAATTCCGTCGTGCCTATACGGTACTGGGTGATGCCGTCAACCTGGGCGCACGCCTCGAGGCGCTGACCCGGGTGTATGGCGTCGATATGCTTGTCAGTGAATTTACCCGCGCGGTCCTGCCCGATCATGCCTTCCGCGAAATCGATCGTGTCCGGGTGAAGGGCCGTGATGAACCGGTGGTGATTTACGAGCCACTGGGGCCGAAGGACGATTTCGACAAAGCGCTACACGACGAACTCAGGCTGTATCAGGAGGGCCTGCGCCATTACCGGGCGCAGGAGTGGGATCTGGCCGAGATGCAGTTTCTGAATCTGCGGCGCCAGTCAGACAGGACGATTTACGGGATCTACATCGAGCGCATTCAGCACTTTCGTGCCAATCCGCCGGGAGCGGACTGGGACGGGGTGTTTACGCATACCAGTAAGTAGTTAATTGGTTAACTGGTTAATTGGTGAAATAGCAGCCTGCCGACAGATTTCCCCAGTTAACCAATCAACTAGAGTGAACCAGTTAACCAGTCAACCAGGGTTAACCATGAACCGGCATGCAGGAGCGGCGCCCTCGCCGCGAACTATTCGGCCCGAAGGCGGGCCTCCTACTGGGCTGATGAGAACTCCATCTTGATGCCGGCGAGCTCGATCATGTCGTTGTCTTTCAGGGCATAGGCCTTGGGACCGATCGGTTCGCCATTGACCAGCGGGTAGCGCTTGCCATCGCCGTCACTCTCGATATGGGTAAGGAAATAACCCTGTGGTCGCCGTGAGATTACGGCCACCTGGGTGCCGGGCTTGCCCAGGGTAATCAGCGCCTTGGTCAGGTCGAGTTCCTTGCCGGCGATGGGGCCGTTGAGGACGGTCAAGCGGCCCAGGGGCATGCCGCCCGGACCGGTGTTGCCCTTGGCGGCTGCCTCTTCGCTGGCAGCGGCAGCGGCGCCGGCCTTCTCCGCCGCCTGTGCCGCGGCGACGGCGGCGCTGGCCGAGCCGGGCTTGATAATCATGGTTTTTTCGAATTCGTCGTCATCGGCGCTGGCATCCTCGTTAACGTACTTGAGTTCATGCTTGCCGATGGCGATGACGTCGCCATCCTTCAGGGCGTGCTTCTTGATCAGCTTGCCATTGACATAGGTGCCGTTGGTGCTGCCCAGGTCCTCCAGGAAGGAGTCGTCCAGAATGGTAATGATCAGGGCATGCTTGCCACTGACGGCCAGATTGTCGATCTGGATATCGTTCTCGGGTTTACGGCCGATAGTGACGCGTTCCTTGTCGAGTTCGTACTCGCCCTGAACGGCACCATTCATGCTCAAGACCAGCTTTGACATAGCAATATCCTGTTTACCCCAGCCTGCTCGAAGAATGTTAACTGAAAAAATCCAGCAGTTTCCGGGTAATCCCCCCGTCCTGTGCCGTGGGTCCTGATTTGCGGGCCAGAATCACGGAGATGTTGTCCTTGCCCCCTTTTTTGTTGGCCAGCCGCACCAACTCCTGAGCTGCCTGTACAAGATTAGCACTATATTTTCTTAGGGTTAAGCGAATTTCTTCATCATCTACCATATCATTGAGCCCGTCCGAGCAGAGCAGGTAGATATCGTCCTCCTGAACGTTATCCTCAAGTATATCGATCTCGACCGTGGATTCTATGCCCAGCGCCCGGGTGACGAGGTTTTTCGGGGTGTTGGCCGTGGCCTCGGCGCGGGAATACAGGCCCCGGTTGACCAGTTCCTGGATCAGGGAATGGTCCGAGGTCATCTGCCGGAGCGTCTCGCCGCGCAGGCGGTACAGCCGCGAATCACCGACATGAGCGATGCTGACGCGGTCATTGTAAAACAGCACAACGACCACGGTGGTGCCCATGCCCCGGCAGACGGTTTCCGACTGGGCGACCCTGAAAATGCTTTCATTGGCCCTGGCAACCGCATTTCTGAGCAACAGGGATTCGTTGCGGTAACCGCTGTCACTGTCGAGCTGGCCGTGCCGGAACCGGCGCAGGCCGTTTTTGACCTCATGCATGATCGTCGTCACGGCGATGGCGCTGGCGACCTCGCCGGCCTTGTAGCCGCCCATGCCGTCGGCCAGTACGGCCAGCCCGAGAGACTCGTCGCTGGCCGTGCTGTCTTCGTTATGCGGACGCTTCTGGCCAACGTTCGAGCAGTTGGCAATCTCGACCCGGCCTGTCATATCCATGGAATTAACTCATGCTGTTCAGGCAGTTACGGAGATCGCTGGCCATCTTGGCACCGCGCTGGTAGCGCTCGTCCGGGTTCTTGATCAAAGACCGGTCGATAATGGTCATGACACACGGGACCTCGGTGGTCAGCTCCGGCCTGACATCGGTGATGGGCGGATAGGGGTCGTTGGCAATCATGTACATCAGGGTCGCCATGGAATCGCCATGGAACGGCAGTTTGCCGGACAGCAGCTGGTAAAGCATCACGCCCAGCGAGAACAAATCCGAGCGGCCATCCACCTTCTTGCCTGCCAGCTGTTCGGGAGACATGTAGGAGGGCGTCCCCAGGACCAGGCCGGTCTTGGTCTTGCTGGAATCGGTAATGCGGGCGATACCGAAGTCGGTCAGTTTAATCTGGCCGCTGTCGGGTTCGTACATGACGTTGGCCGGCTTGATATCACGGTGGACAACCTGGTTGCCGTGGGCGTAATCGAGTGCCTCGGCGGCCGCAGCGATGATCTCGAGGACCTTGCGGGTCGGCAGCAGACCGCCGTCCTTGGTGTAGCGGGTCATGTCGTGGCCCTTGAGAAATTCCATGGCGATATAGGCCAGGTCGTGCTCCTCGCCGGCATCATAAATGGTGACAATATTGGGGTGTGTCAGGCGGCCGGCCGTCTCCGCCTCGCGGAAGAAACGCGACTTGGCTTCTTCCAGTTCGTCGCCCTCGAACTCCTCCGACAGCGCCAGGGTCTTGATGGCGACGACCCGGTTGATCTTCGGATCGCGGCCCTGGTAGACCACGCCCATGGCGCCCTTGCCGAGTTCCTTCTCGACCTCGTAGCGGCCCAGCATCGGTTTCGACATGCCGTCGGCCTGCAGCATCAGCGTGCCACTGGGGCCGCCGGCGCCGCTCATGAAGGTATCCTGCATATTGCGGCTGCGCTTGAGCCGGTCCTGAACGTCCTTGTATTTGGCATCGCCCTTGGTGATGTATTCGTACACCGACGCCGCCTTGTTGAACTGGCGCTTGCGCTCGTAATCCAGTGCCAGGTTGTACAGCGGCTCCATGATATGTTCGTCCAGCGGGCACTTGCGGAACTTCTCGAATGCCATGTCGAGCTGGCCCTGCTGCTGGAAGGCCAGGCCGAGCATGCGGTTGCTCTCGGCCGATGACTCGTCGGCACGGCGCTTGCCCCATTCGGTCACCAGGAAGCGCTTACTGATGACAAGCAGATAGCCGCAGGCGAGCAGGGCGGCCGGCCACATCAACTGGACCCACATCGCCTTTTCTATCAGCAGGTACTGGCTGCTCCCGAACAGCGCCAGCAGCAGGATGATGCTGGTCAGGGCAGCCAGGCCGGCGGGCAGCCGCGGCAGGGCCAGTACCAGGAACAATGCAACCAGTGCGAAGGCGCCGAGACTGGCCATGTCCGCCCACGGCGGCCGGGTGAAGAAATCCTGGTTGAGAATGCTGGCGACGACATTGGCCAGCACCAGTACCGGCGGCATGCCCTCGGCAATGGGCGTCTGGAACGGCGTGCCGACGCCAAAGGCCGTGGCGCCGATGAGCACGATCTTGTCGCGATACTTGTCGACCGGGATTTTGCCCTCGGCAACGTCGAAAAAGGAGTCGATGCTGAATGCGGAACGGTCGCCGTTACCCTGATAGAAAAACGGGTACATGCGGCTGACCGGATCGGTCAGGATCTCCAGGTTGCCGACATTGACCGCTTCGCCCAGGCGCACGCTGATATCCTCGGGCTTGAGGTTCAGGCTGCGGGCGGCGATCTGCAATGCCAGCGACGGATAATAGGTACCGTCGTAATCCACCAGCAGCAGTTCCGAGCGAACGGCACCGTCAACATCCCACCAGGTGTTCATATGGCCGATCGCCGTTGCCTGCTGCGCCAGCACCGGGATCGGCGGCACCGCTGACTCGGCCGGCCACGGCGTACCATCATCCGGACTGCCCTCGGCAGCGACCTGGTTGCGGGTAATGTAGTCCGGCAGTCCCGATTCCGGCCGGCTCAGGACGACACCGCTGCGCGACAGGTTGAATTGCATGCCGAGCACGACATTGCCGGCAGCGGCCATGCTGTCGGCTAGCTGGGCGTCGGTGTTCAGATCCCGGCGGGCATCCAGCAGCCGCTGCTCCAGCTCATTCAGGCCGGGCAGGGTATATTCGCCGAGGTTCCAGTTATTATAAATATCGACCAGGTCATTGAGGTGCTGCAGACCGGGATCGAATCCCGGCTCCGACAACAGAATGGTATTGCCGATGACATCGGCGCCACCGGCGGCCAGGCGTTCCATCATCCGGGCCAGGCGATCGCGCGGCCACGGCCAGCGGCCAAGGTTGCTGATGCTCTCGTCGTCGATGGCGATGACGGCGACCTGATCGCCGGGCGCGCGATCGGACAGGCGGACGCCAAGGTCGTAGGCACTGCGCTCCAGTCCCTGAATGAATCCCGACTGCGACAGAAACAGAAAGACGAGAACAATGACCAGGGCCAGAAACCAGTCATGTCGCCAGAACCTGAATTTCATGCGGTCACTTCGCTGTTGTTATTAGAACCTATCTTGATATTCTTCGTGACCGTGATTGCGGTGCTCCGCAGCACTCCCTGGCATCCACCCGTTTCGGCCCTAACGCACTTCACGCAGAATATTAAGATCAGATTCTGAAACAGACAGTCTCCAGCCTGCCAGGCTCTCATACTATACTGGCTGCTTTGGAAGTGTCCATTTGGGCGGGGATTAAGGACAGTTTTTTTTCAGGAACCGGCGCAGTTTATCCTCTTCGGCCGCGCGCTCGGCATCATCGAGGATACGGCGTTCACCGTCGGCATTGGTATCGTATAAATAGGGCGAATGCTCATATTGCCATAGTCGCTTGCGCGTACGCTCGCATTCGCGCTGCCGTTCCGCTTTTTCAGCGGCCAGCTGCTGCGCCTTCTCGGCCTGTTGGCGGCGTTCATCGGCAAACTGTTCCAGCAGTTTGTCACGCTTGCGGCGACGTTTCTCCTCTTCCGGATCAACAGCGGGTGTCTCGGGTTCGACTTCCACGGACAGTGCAGAATCGTCGGCAGGCTTGTCGCCGTAATGGGTACGACCTTGCTCATCGACCCATTTATAGACATCTGCCGCCTGGATTGATATCGATGTTGATATCAGCAGCAGTGGCGGGAGGATAAATGTCAGCCACGGATGTTTCATGCTGTCTCCGGCCTACCGGGCAGGATGAAAACAGCTTAGCAGAGGTAGATGTTTCATGACGACCTTCCATGGTCACTATTCGAGGAATAGCCCGCTATGCAGCGGGGCCTGTTGTTTGTTCAGCGCTCCAGATACTGCAGCTTGTCCTTGACGTCCTTCCAGTCGTCGGCATCATCGGGCGGGTCCTTCATTTCGTTCAGCACCGGCCACTGCTGGGCCAGTTCGGCATTCAGCTCCAGGAATTTCTGCTGGCCCTCGGGAACGTCATCCTCTGACATGATGGCGTCCACCGGACACTCCGGCTCGCACAGGGTGCAGTCGATGCACTCATCCGGATCGATAACCAGCATATTGGGGCCCTCGTGGAAGCAATCCACCGGGCAGACCTCGACACAGTCGGTATATTTGCATTTGATGCAGGGTTCGGTGACGACGAAAGTCATGTGCGTATCCTGAATTCCTGATGGCTTAATAGGTAGTAATTGAATACGTAATAATACCGCGCACGGTTATTTTAAAAAAGAATAAATACGTATAACCTCAGTTAAATACTGCATATTGGCTGTGGATTTCACCCCCGGGCCGCGTCTTAATCAAGCAGCTTCCGCAGGTGATACAGCGTTTCCAGAGCCTCGCGCGGACTGAGATCGTCGGGATCGATTTCACGCAATGCCTTGACCAGCCGTGGGCTCGCCGCCGGCGTTGAACAGGTCTGGCTGATCGGTCGGCCGGCGGCTGCTGTTGTGCCGCGTTCACTTCCAGTTGCGCCAGCCGCTCGCGTGCCTGCTCGTACCACTTCCGCCGGTACCCCGGCCAGCAGCGCCACCTGCAGCCCGTAACTGCGGTCAGCCGGCCCTTCCTCGACACTGTGCAGGAAGACGATGCGATCGCCATGTTCGACCGCCTCGAGATGCACATTGCTGACACCGCTGTAGTCGCGCGGCAGTGCCGTGAGTTCCATGTAATGCGTAGCGAACAGCGTCAGGGCGCGGATCTGGCCGGCAAGCCGGGCGGCGCAGGCCCAGGCCAGCGCCAGGCCGTCGAAAGTGCTCGTGCCGCGGCCGATCTCGTCCAGCAACACCAGGCTCTGCGGCGTGGCGTTATTGAGGATAGTGGCCGTTTCCGTCATCTCGACCATAAAAGTCGAACGCCCGCCGGCCAGGTCGTCGGCGGCGCCGATACGGGTGAAAATACGGTCGACCGGGCCCAGCTGGCAGGCTTCGGCCGGGACCAAGCTGCCGACATGGGCAAGTAACACGATCAGTGCAGTTTGACGCATATAGGTAGATTTTCCGCCCATATTCGCCCCTGTTATCACCAGCATGCGATCCTTGTCGGTGAGCAGCAGGTCATTGGGGACAAACGCTTCCGGCTGCAGCTGTTCCACCACCGGATGACGGCCGCCACGGATGTCGATGCCGGTCTCGGCGGTGAATGTCGGGCAGGTCAGGTTCAGCGTCTCGGCCCGCTCGGCGAAGGCCGCCAGGACATCCGTTTCCGCCAGTGCCGCCGCGGCGGCCTGCAGCCCCTGCAGGGACCGCGACAGTTCCCCGAGCAGCGCCGCATAAAGCTGTCGTTCGCGTGCCAGGGCCCGTTCCCGGGCGCTGAGGACGCGGTCTTCATGCTGTTTCAGTTCCGGCGTGATGAAGCGCTCGGCCGCCTTCAGGGTCTGGCGTCGCTGGTAATGCCCGGGTACCGAGGCGCTCTGGGCACGGCTGACCTCGATGTAGTAGCCGTGGACGCGGTTATAGCCGACCTTCAGGGTGCCGATACCGGTTGCCTCGCGCTCGCGCTGTTCCAGTTCGTGCATGAAATGGCCGGCATCCCTGCGTCAGCCGGCGCAGTTCGTCGAGTTCGCTATCGTAACCTTCGGCAATGACACCGCCGTCGCGCAACAGCGGTGCCGGATCCTCGGCAATGGCCCGTTGCAGGAGTGCGTGCAGGCCCGGATCGGTGTCCAGCCGGCGGTGCAGTTCACTGAGCAGGGGGCTGTCGAGTTCATCCAGATACGCCCGTATTCCGGGCAACCGTCCGAGTGCCTCGCGCAACTGGACCAGGTCACGCGGCCGGGCACTGGCCAGCGCGATCCGGGCCAGGATCCGCTCCATGTCACCCAGATCCCGTAACAGTTCACGCAGTCCCTGGTAAGCCTGGTTGTCGAGCAGGCTGCCGACGGCGTGATGGCGGCTGCGCAGGTGCTCGTGGTCGCGCAGTGGCCGTGACAGCCAGCGCCGCAGGCAGCGCCCGCCCATGCTGGTTAATGTGGTATCCATGACCCGCAACAGGCTGTGATCGCGGCGACCGGACAGGTCGCGTTCAATCTCGAGGTTACGGCGGCATGTCGCGTCCAGCACCACGCTCTCTGCCGGCGGTTCCAGCCGTGGTGGCAGCAGATGTGGCAATGCCGCACGCTGGGTTTCCTCGAGATAATTGAGCAGGGCACCGGCGGCGGCCAGCGCCGACACCGCGCCTTCACAGCCGAAGCCGGCCAGGCTCTGGACGCCATACTGACGACATAAGCGCGTGGTCGCGCTGGCGCTGTCGAAATGCCAGGCCGGGCGTTCACACAGGCTGGCGGGGTCACCTGTGCCGGGCAACAGGGCAGCACCCGTGTCCGCAATCAGCACCTCGGCCGGCTGCAGGCGCTCGAGTTCGGCCAGCAGCGCGCTGCCGTCATCCGGCTCGATCAGGGTAAAGCGGCCACTGGAGACTTCGACCGCGGCCAGGCCGCAGCCCTGGTCAGTACCGTAAACCGCCGCCAGCAGGTTGTCGCGGCGGGCCTCCAGCAGGGCCTCGTCGGTGAGGGTGCCGGGGGTGACGATGCGGGTCACCTGGCGCTCGACCGGTCCCTTGCTGGTCGCCGGATCGCCGATTTGATCGCAGATGACCACCGACTCGCCGGCACGGACCAGGCGTGCCAGGTAGCTTTCCACGGCGTGAACGGGCACACCGGCCATGGGAATGGGTTCGCCGGCTGAATTGCCGCGGCTGGTCAGGGTGATGTCGAGCAGGCGCGCGACCCGGCGGGCGTCGTCGTAAAACAGCTCATAGAAATCGCCCATGTGAAAAAACAGCAGTTTATCCGGGTACTGTGCCTTCAGCCGCAGGTACTGCTGCATCACCGGCGTGTGGCTGGTATCAGGGGCGGGTTTGCTGCTGCCGCGGGTAACCGTCATGGAATGTCAGTGTGCCACGGCCGTGTAATCAGGGACAGGTACCCTGGATGGTGGCGGGCGACTGCATGCGGACGATCGCCTGGGCGTTGACCGGGAAACGGTTATTGTCCAGGCAGGTGCGCTCGATACCGGCATTGACACCGGCACAATACGGGCAGTCCGCGTCCGGTAACTGGGTCATAATGGTGGTCAGTATGCGGTTGACGAACGGCACGTGCAGGGGATAGCAGTAGACCACCCGCAGTTTGAGCAGGTTGGCGTCCTGGACGCTCTGGCTGGATGCGCCCTTGACGGCGGCCGAGCGGTACATCAGGTTGTCGCTGGGGATCTGGCAGGTGCCGTCGATATCGAGGCCGTGATCGGCAAACGAGTCCATGCTCGGATTGATGATATCGAATTCGGCGAAGGCCGGTTTGCTGCCGTCACTGGTAATATCCGTGTATGCAAGAATACGCCCGGCCATGGCCCGGTCCGCATTCGTGTTGATTTCTATAATACTGTTGAAATCGTCGCTGTCGGTCCCGTAAATCCCGCTGACATCATCCACCTCTTCCAGGTAGTAGAGCGCCGCCATAGCCCGCGCAAAGGCGTTCATGGCCGCCTCGCTGGCATTGTTGAGGGCGCCTGCGCCAGGCCGCCTCGAACGCCGCGTAGTTGAGCGTGGTTTCGGCCTGGTAAAGCAGGGCGAATCTGAATGGCCCGAAGACAAGCAGAAACATCACCGGTGTGACGATGATGAATTCGACCATACTCTGGCCAGCTGGAGGTATGACTGAGCGCATGGTGTATTAACAGGCCTCGGTTAATGTAATTCTAGCGCACCGGTTCACCGGGGGCAGCGTCAAAATCACTTTCCAGTACCTGACTGACTGTATCGAGCATGATCCTGGCCCGGTCATGAAGCGGATCACCCGGCTCCGTGGCAGCTTCCAGGTGCATAAAACTGTTCATCGCCTGGCGCAGCTGGACGATACCCATGTTGTGCCAGGCCTTGCCGTTTTCAGGCTTGCGCACAAGGGCTTCCTGGTAGGCCGCCACGGCCTTCCCAGGCTGCTCGAGTCGGGCGTAGATGTTGCCCAGCCGGAACCAGGGATCGGCCTCCTGGGGCACTTCCACGCATCAGGGCGACGTAGGCCTTCTCGGCCTCGGCCCAGTTGCCCTCGTTGTAGGCTTCATAGGCCCGCTGCTGCAGTTCGACAGCGTTACCGCTGCGTCCGCTACTCTCGGGCTCAACCAGGGCGGCTGTGCTGACCAGCCGCCTGTAAGCAACAGGCCGACAACCAGGGTCCAGGCGGATAGCTCGTTATGCATGCGTCAATTCTCCCAGCGCAGTTGCTGACCGGTGTGCAGGCCGAGTTCCCGTATCCGGCCCGGGTGCATTTCCACCACCATAGCAGCCCCGATGCAGGCGGACATCCGCCGCGGGGGTAATTCGCTAACCAGTTTGCGAATCGTCCAGTCCCGGTTGAGGTAGATCAGGTCCAGTCCGTATGACATGCCGAAGGTATGCACCGAACTGCAGGGAGCGATCAGCAGCGCCTGCTGTGGTGACAGTACCGGGCGCCATAGCAGTCCTCGCATGCGTTCGAGCATGGTTGTTGCACGCATCGCCTGCGGCACGATGCAGTGATTGTGTTCGCTTGAAACCAGACGGCCGTTCGATACGCTGGAGACTGGAGCGAGCCTTCATTCAGGAATTTCATCGCGATCGGGAAACCCAGAATGATAAAGGTCACCGGAAAAATGAATATGACCAGTGGCGCCACCAGTTTCACCGGCGCTTCCATGGCAATTTTCTCTACCCGCAGGAAACGTTCGCTGCGGCGCTGTTCCGACTGGATGCGCAGTACGGCGGCGAGACTGGAACCCATTTTCTCGGACCTGCGGTCCATGGCACCGACAAAACTGGTGATTTCGGTAATATCGAGCCGGTTGGCCATCCGCCGCAGCGCCTCGGAACGCGGCAGACCCGAGCGCAGATCCCTGATAACGATTCTGAATTCATTACGCAGCGGTCCCGGCGGCGCTTTCTCTATCGCCTGGCCGAGTGCGCCCTGCAGGTTCAGGCCGGCCTCGACTGACATGGTGATGAAATCAAGATACACCGGCAGTGTTTTGATAACGGCGATGCGGCGTTTCTTGCGGGTGTCCGCCAGCCAGATAACCGGAAAGAAGTAGCCGAGAAAGATGCTGGCGACGACCCAGATCATATTGTCATTGTTCAGCGCCGCCATGCACAGCAGGGTAATAATCGGTAACAGAATGGCACTGACAAGGCGCAGCGCGCAGAATTGTTCCGCGTTCATGAGGTAGCCGACGCCGCTGGTTTCCAGTTGTCGTTCCACCCAGGTCCGGGTATGCGCAGGGATACAGAGGCGTTACGAAATAGGCAAATATCTGCACGATCGGCCAGATGAGTTTCAACAGCGGTGGCAGGGGATCCATGAATTCCCGGTTCTCCTCTTCCACCATGCTGCTGACGTGATAACCGAGAAGGATCAACAGGAATACGCTGACAGCCACACAGGCGAAGACCACGGTCAGCAGACCGCCGCTGATGATGTTCTCGATCATACGTCGATACTCGTGATTTTCTTGATCCAGATAAAGCCCATGGCCAGCATTGTGGCGCTGACACCGAAGACGATCCAGCCAATCGTGGTGTCGAACATGCGTCCCATGGCCTCGGGCTCCAGCCAGTTCAGCAGGAGCCCGAGCAGGACCGGCAGGCCGGTCATGACGATACCCTGCAGCCGCCCCTGGGCGGTCAGGCTGTCGATCTTGCTTTCCATGGCCTGTTTCTTGCGCAGGGTTTCGGCCAGGGTTTCCAGGATCTCCGCCAGGTTGCCACCGACCTCGCGGTTAATGCGCAGGCCGCGCAAACCATCATAAAGTCCTGTATAGGCAGGCGTTTTTCCATGTGTTCGAGCGAGTCCTCGAAGTCAACGCCAATGCGCTGCTCACGCATGAACAATTCGAATTCCTGGCTCAGCGGCGGTGACTGCTCCTTGACCAGACCTTCCATGGCAATGTTGAGGCTGGCGCCGGCACGCATGGCACCCGATAACATCCCCAGGCCATCCGGCAGCTGTTCCTCGAAACGTTTCAGGCGCTTGCGGCGCATAACACCGTAGATGGTGGTCGGAATAACGATAAGCGCCACGAACACCGCCCAGTGCAATGAGGAATCCGCCGGTCGCCAGCCACAGCAGCAACGGAATCATGATGACGGCAAACATATTGGCCGTGAATAATACGTTCGGGTCAATGAACATGAACATATCTTCCCATGTTGGCTGATGCACTCTGCGTAAAGGTCTCCTTGTACTGGCGCCAGAACTGCTTGAACTTGAGTATTACAGCAAAGCCGAGCAAAGTGGCGCCAACAAAGACACAGGCGACCGTCAGCGCGAAGGTGGAATTGCTGAGCAGGGCGTTTAGCATGATTGTTACTGGAAGATGCTCATGTCGGGATTCAGGCCGCGATCACGCAGATCTTCGTAGAAATGCGGGACGTTGCCGGTACTGACGTACTCACCCTTGATCTTGCCGTCGGCATCGAAACCCTGTTGTTTGAACTTGAAGATATCCTGCATCTGGACCATATCACCTTCGGTACCGGTCACCTCGGTAATGTTGACGATCTTGCGGCTGCCGTCGGAATAACGCGTCTGCTGGACGATGATATCCACCGCGGAGGCGACCTGATCGCGGATTGCGCGGCTGGGCAGATCCATGCCGGCCATCATCACCATAACTTCAAGACGGGCAATCAGGTCGCGTGGCGTGTTCGCGTGCGCCGTGGTCAGCGACCCGTCATGGCCGGTGTTCATGGCCTGCAGCATGTCGAGTGCCTCACCGCCACGGCATTCGCCGACGACGATACGATCGGGACGCATGCGCAGGCAGTTCTTGACCAGATCGCGAATGGGCACCATGCCCTTGCCTTCCATGTTGGCGGGGCGCGCCTCCAGGCCGACGACATGCGGCTGGCCCAGCTTCAGTTCGGCGGCGTCCTCGACCGTGACAATGCGTTCATCCTCGGGAATGTAATTCGACAGCACGTTCAGGAGCGTCGTCTTGCCGCTGCCGGTACCGCCGGAAATAACGATGTTCATGCGCTGCTCGACGGCCATTTTGAGGAAATTCATCATTGCCTCATTGGCGGCACCGAATTTGATGATGTCCTGATCAGTCAGCTTTTCCTTGGAGAATATGCGGATGGTGACGCAGGCACGCACGCAGCGCCAGTGGCGGAATAATGGCATTGACGCGCGAACCGTCTTTCAGGCGCGCGTCCACCATGGGTGAGCTTTCATCAATACGCCGGCCCAGTGGCGAGACAATACGTTCTATCGCCGAAAGCACGGCATCGTCACTGCTGAATACGACCTCGGACTTGGTCAGCCGGCCCTTCCTTTCAATGTAAATCTCGTCGTACTTGTTGACCATGATTTCCGTTACATCATCGTCATCCAGCAGTTCTTCCAGCGGTCCCAGGCCAACGGCTTCATTCAGTACATCCGTTGCAAGCTGTTTGCGATCCACCTCGGCGGGCAGCTTGCTGCCCATTTGCTCAATGATTTCATTAATCAGCTTACTGACGTGTTTGCGTAACTGCGCATCATCCATGCTGGCGATATCCGTGCGCCGCAGATCCATGGCATCCGACAGCTTCCCTGATGAACGCGGTTACGCCACATGAAGCGGTCTTTCTTGAGCAGTGTCGCGTCTTCCTTGATATTTTCATGACGCGGCACACCGATGATGGTTTTTACCTCATCGATATCCTCGGTCATATCCTCATCTTCAACGTCTTCATCCCAGCCGACCTGGATCACGAAACTGCCGATCTGGATCTTGTCCGCGGATCGTAATGGTCCGTAGCGATCAACCGGCTGACCGTTGACCAGCGTGCTGCCATTACCGCTTTTGTCTTCTATAAAAACACCCTGGCCATTCTGCTGCAGTTCGGCGTGATGACCGGCTATACGCCAGCCTCGTAACTGGATCAGATTGTCACGGGCCTTGCCGATACCGCATTCACTGATGGGGACACGCAGTCCCTGTAGTTTCTTGCCCTTGTCATTGGAAACAACTACATCAAACATCGTCGATTACCTCTTGGATTATCAGTCGAGGATCCGGAAACCCTCGCGTTTAACCCGGTCGTTAAATTTGTTCTTGAGTTGCTGGCTACGATCGACAGCCTGTTTGTTGATTTCCGATTCAGTGTCATACACCGTCGGTGTCACGAAAATCACCAGTTCGGTTTCGCGGTTACGCCAGCTGTTGGAGCAGGAACAAGGCACCGAGTATGGGGATATCGCCCAGGAAAGACCAGTTTGTTCACGTCCTTGCCCAGTTCCTGACTGACGAGACCGGACATTACCAGTGTCTGGCCGTCGCGCATGCTGACATCGGTGGATGTTTTCCGCGTCAGGAAGCCCGGAATGCCCTGGACCGCATTACTCTGGTCGATGGCGCTGACCTCCGTCGATACTTTGGCGACGATGTTGTTCAGGATGATCGACCACCGGGCTGATATTCAGTGAGATACCGAATTCCTTGAACTCGACATTGGCCGATCCAAGGGAGCCGGTGACCGGAATCGGGACTTCACCACCGGCGAGGAATTCGGCCTCGCCACCGCTGCGCGCCGACAGTTTCGGCTGCGCCAGGATCACGGCATCACCGGTATTGACCAGGAAGTTCAGGCGCGAGGTGATTTCCGTGGCGATACCGAAAAAGCCGGCCGGTCCACTCAGGGGGCCAGGGCGCCGGCGAACGAGGGTGCATCACTGTTGCTCAGGGCCACGCTGAAGTCGCGATTCTGCTCGGCGTTGGCTACCAAGCCCGCCGAGGGGCCGGCAATGGGGTTGGACCAGTCGATACCGAGATCTTCCAGCTTGTTGGTGCTGAATTCGGTGATGCGGACGTCCATATAGATCATCTTGTCGCGTGGCAGGATCTGCGGTGCCGGTGCCGATATGCGGGTCAGGTTCATCACGCCTTCGTAGTCATTGATCACCGTATCGAGGATCGGTTTTTCCGCCTTAGATCGTGCCGGTGAGAAAAATCTTTCACCCACCTGCCTGACATCGACACCCTTGAGATCAGCCAGCAGGGTTTTCAACTCCGTTATTACCCGATTGCTGTCTTTGGGTTCAATTTGAACCTTGATATCCCGCTCCCGGCCGTTGCTGTACCAGATATGGACATTGGTCTCACCTTCGCCCTCGGCCAGTAACAGCAGTTGACCGTTGTCCAGCAGTGAAGTACTCAGCAGGTCACCGTTGCCTACGGCAACACGATCCACCTCGCTTTCCATTTGCAGGATCTTGACTTCGCCGTTATAGATCGTGGAGCAGATCGCGGTTTGTCTCAGCCTGTACAGATACTGTTGTGCCAAGCGACAATAACAACATTGCTGTGAACAGATGTTGGTTCATTTTGTATTCGCCCAATGTTTTTTCTTGTAGTCCCTGGTTCTTCATTGTGGCGCCCCGGTATCTGTGGTTCTGATTGTTGTGATTGCTGCAGTTGCAAATCAAGACTGAGTTCAGTCTGTTTAACCGGCAGGATTGGCAGCACACCGGGGACAGCTACGCCTTCTTCAGATGCCCCGCCGCGAATGTAACCTATGTAGTTCAGACCGGGCTGCTGAACCTCGGCCGGGGCAGCCCCGGTGGCGGTGTCGACGCCCAGTGCCGCCTGCAGGGTACGGGCGCGATCAGCATCGCGGCTGCCAGTGACACCGTCCAGGGTCTTGCCATTGGCCGTGACGGTACCGTCGGCATTGAGCTGGACATCATCGGCCTTGAGTACCGTACCATCGGCGGTGACCACTTCCCCGTTTTCATTGACGGTAACGCCGTCGAGGACCACGCCGTCCTTGGTCATGACCTTGCCGTCCTCGGTGACGATGAAGCCATCCTTGGTCATGCGGGCATTCTGGGCGCCCTTCAAAACGCGGCCGTCCTTGGTCATGACGATGCCGTCTTCTGTAGTGATGATGTCATCCGGGTCGACGACATTACCGTCGGCATCGACCAGCTCGCCGTTTTCATTGACAGTAAGGCCGAGGCCGGAGATATCCTTGCCCTTGGTGGTGATCGAACCGTCCTCGTTGACGGTGTATTCGCCTTCCTGGAGCACGGTGCCGTCGGCCAGCGTGACACTGCCGTCTTCGTTCTTGACGAAGTCGGTATGGGTCTCGCCCTTGGTGCGGATAACGCCGTCTTCACCGACCTCGAGATTCTGGTTTTTCAGCACCACGCCATCCTTGGTCATGATCTGGCCGTCGGGGCCGACCACCAGGCCGTCGGCGGATCGCTGTGATTCCTGCAGCAGTGCGGCCTTGCGCATGCTCTGGGAATTCTCCAGCAGATCGGCGGTGGTAATGCCGGTGAATTTGGCCGCACCGCGATCCTTGCGGTTGCGCAGCAGCGCCAGCAGGTCACCGTTATCCTGGGCCGCCGTCAGCAGAGCCGCCTGTTCCGGTGTCACATCGATGGTCATGGTGGTATAGGCCTGTGTGCGAAACTGGCCGCGCAGCAGCTGTTCCTGAAAATCGTCATAACCCTCGCGGCCGGTGGCCAGCACGCGGACATCCTGCAGGACCGGCATGACGACATCGGACACCCGCGGACCGGTGAGGCGATTGATAGCGGTCTGCTGCAGCGACTCGTTCTCGGTACCCGGCAGCTTGAAGCCGGTAGCATCGGCGGGGATATTGATATAGAGGTCGATGTGATTGCCGGGCCGCGTCAGGTTGGCCTGCGAATTGATTTCATCAACGCTGATGGTCATGGCGCGGCGTCCGACTGAAATGGTGTCGGAAAAATCCACCGGGAATTCATCGTCGATGAAGCTCGCCAGTATGGGCTTGCCGCTGGCAACGTTTTCGACCAGTACCTTGCCATCAAATGATGAAAAGTTATTCGGTGTAATGGCGTCGGGATGGACAAATTCAACCGGGATTTCGCGTACGGCCGCCACCGCGGTCGTAACCTGCGCGCCCTTGGGCAGATCCTGGTTGGCAACGACAACAGCGACCGTCTGCTGTTCGTCGGCGCCCAGCCGTTCGATCAGTGCTGCCTCGCGTGCCTTGAGATAGACGACGGACAAAACCGCCGCTGCAATGCCAAAGCCGATGGCCCCCAGCAGTAGCAGCCAGGTCCGGCTGCCGTTTCCGCTTCCGCTTCCAATCGCCATAGGTAACCCCTTGAATTTATCCCCCTGTTAAATGCGGGGGTTGTCATTAGTATTTCCCGCACAACACCTGCAAACCGTACTGCTGCCCCTGCGCCTGAACGCCGGATCTCAGATTATTTGTATGCGCCTCTGGAGGTGCAGCCAGACTTTATAATTAAGGAGGCTCTGAATAATTCTCTCGTGTCATTTCGACCAACGGGAGAAATCCCTGTCTCGACCTCAGGGAGAAATCTTTCGATAAAGGTCCCTCGCTTCGCTTCGGGACGCCTTCGGCGATTTCTCGCTTCGCTCGAAATGACAAATTGTTCAGAGTCTCCCTAATTTTCTTATTAATTACTGGAACAGCATCAATTACTGGAACAACTCTGCCGGATCACCGCTTTCGAGAGCACTGAACGCCATGTCAGGCAGATCCCCGGCCTCCGGGAATGACCTGCCCGTGTATTCGCTGATCATGTCCGCCCATTCCCCGACCGGCATGCCGCTTTTTTCTTCAAGAATTGCAGCAATTTCCTCGTTGCTGTAACCCTGCTCCCGCAACTGCTCAACCAGCAGGTTTTTGAATTCATCAATAGCCGTGGTGTCCGGATAATCCGACAGCGACACGGTGTAGGAATAATGCTGGTAACGCCTGATCCAGCACGTCCATGAGGTTCGCCATTGCGTTCTGGGCGGGATCGGAAGTGACGGCAAGACAGAAGAATACGACCACCACCGTAAACTCGACCATGGACTGGCCGGCCTGGCGGCCGAGACGGCGGCTACACTGACTCCGCTGTGAGCCCGTCATAGTTATGTCTCTTGCGTTCCCCCTCATGCTCATCCTGAGTTCTACTCAACCGAATTTGCCACCACAAATGAGCGGTCCTGGTTCCTGGAAATGACGATATTGACTTTTTCGCGGCCTTTGCTGAATGCCAGTACATGCTGGAGACCCGGGCTGGATGTTTTGTCCATGTCGACACGCCAGCCGCGCAGGTCATAGTGATCGCGGTAATAGTTGGCGTTGCCGTTGACAGAGAATTCGTTGGTGATAAACAGCGTCCGCCCTTTCCTGCCCATGTCGGGCGTCTGGATGTCATTGACGGCATCCGTGCTGCCTGCATCATGGGAAAGCCGCCGCCGAGTTCCGGCGTTTCCTGGAATACGTCGTCGAGCGGGCTCGCGGCCGGATGACCGGTGGAGTCATTGCCTTTGGACATGACCTGAACGGTCATCATGTAATCCTTGTCAATGCGGCTGATGATGCGCCACGGCTGCATGGCATCGCTTTCCATGTAACCGGGCCGGTCCTTGGTGCCGTGCTGCCACAGGTTGCGGTAATACTGCAATACGCGCTCGGCCGGCAGGCGGCTGTTGAAGGTCCGTACCTGCATGACCCGGCCGTTATACACCATGTTGCTGGACACCCAGCTGACCTGGGCGCGTGGCGGGGCCGGGAAATCCGGGCTGTCGGCAGTGGCCGGCGCAGCCATGAGCAGGGCCCAGCAGGCGAGAATGGATGTCAGGCAGGGCTTACACATCGGGACGGTAACCACAGATGTTGTCCTGACGGTCGATCACGGTCGGAATGCGCTCGGCGACGCCGGTGAACTGGCAATTGCCGCCGGCATCGCAGGCATGGCCGTCGGTATCACTGCCGTCCAGTCGGTCCGGGTGCACGGTATCGAAATCAATAAAGCCGAGCCAGAAGCTGCCCGAATCCGGCAGCATCGGGTTGCGGGTATTGCAGGGGGAGAATTCCGGTATGAATATGCTGATAACATCGAGGGTCGTCTTGAACGGCTCTTTTTCCAGGATCTCCCCGAGTACCTTGGTGGGGACTATGCCGCCGACCTGGAATTCGGCATGTTTGCGCCCGCCGGCATTCCAGCCCTCGCCCAGCACCGCTGCCTGTGCAACGATATTGGTCTCCGGGAACAGCGGCGTCATATCCTCGAAATCGTGGGTCACATTCCGGGCGCCCTGTACGGCCTGGGTCGGGGTATCCACCTTGGTGTGGAAGTAGCCGTCGGTATTGATCGCTGGAAGCCGACATCGATATTCAGGAAACTGGCGATGTCGGCCATCAGCTCGAATACAGTATCCAGGGCATCGAGAATGCCGCTGAAAATGAACGTCGGATCCGGCGTATCGTCATTGGCCGTGAAATAGCTGTCCGGACCGTCATCACCGTCATACAACCTGCCGCCGACATGCGTCCGCCACAGTGGATTCTCGTCGTCGGATTCCCAGCCGCCACGATCGCCGTATTCAATCGGCACGGGTGTTGTCGGAGAAAAAGCGGCGCCGTGCCTCCCGCTCCGTGACCGTAGTGCTCTTGATGGGCTGGGTTGCGTCGCTGAAACCGTCGGGCAGCCGGCCGCTGTCGGTATACCATACTGTGTATTCCCAGGCCTGATAGCGCGCTGCCTGGATGGTCTGGTGTTTCAGGTCGATCTGCTTGCCGAGCAGCGGGATCAGCAACAGTAACGGTACCAGTATGGCCGCCGCGATAATGGCCAGCTCAACCATTGCCTGACCGCGGACACTGCGGTGGTTCAGGCCGGCGGTATTGGATTGTCTGTCAGTCCCGTTCATCAGTTTTTAGAGTATCAGGTCCAGCAGATCGTCCGGGCTGGAGATATTGAAAACCTGGTTGAGGCCGGTGAATTCCTGTTTCTGCTGTATCAGCAGCGATACGACGCGATCGCTCCAGGTGGTGTCGACCAGGCGCGCCTGCCAGAAGGGATTGAAGGCACTGCCGATTTCCCCCTGGCCGTCGATGCGCCGGAAATAGCTCAGGTCCAGCGGCCGGCTGAAATAGACTTCCGACTTGGCGACCACCGCAAGTTCATCGTCGGCGGAGCCGTGTTCGGTACGCAAGACTTTCAGGTTGCTGTCATCGTAATCCGGCTCGGTCTTCTTGTATTCGCTCATGTCCTTGACCAGGCCGATCAGGAAGTAGGGCGCGACAAATCCCGGTGTCGCCGCCTGGGCGGGATTGACGTCGCTGTACATCGGCAGCCCGCGGTAGGCCGGGTTGATGTTGTTGCGTCGGTCGGCGATCTCGAATGCCGGCCCCTGGGCGCCCGGCGCCACGCCCGGCGGCCACATCCAGGTGATGATACTCTCGGCGCGCCGCCATAGGTTTCCTGATCCAGCAGGGTCACCGGCGGCAGCAGAGGGGGCGTCAGCTTGCGGAAACTCATCGGGCTCTTGCTGTATGCGGCCGCGCCGGCCTGGGCGCCGCCGGTGCCGAACGGTACGCCCGGGCGGATGGAAATGTCATCCGGACAGATCTTGAAGCCGATTAGGTCTTCGAGTTGGGAAAGCGACATCAGGCTCTCGCCGGCGATTTTCAGGATTTCCACGCGGCAGGTCAGGGGGTCGAGATCGAATTCCAGATCGAAGATATCCACCTCGCCGAACAGCCCGGTATCAAGCGTCAGGCGGGCGGCGAATTCGAGGATCATCTCCAGGCCGATGGAATCACCGGCCGACCAGTTGAAGCCGGCCCCCACCGGGCCGGTTTTTTTCTTGGAGTTTTTGCGCTTGTGGGTCTTGCCGCCCTTGGGCTTGCCGGCATTGCGCAGTTCGGTACCGCCCTTGCGCGCCAGGTTGATCGCAAACTGGAAGTTGTAATACAGCTCGAAAATGAAAAAGTTGATTGTGCGGCTGTCGCCGAAGGCCAGCAGCGGCAGTTCCCAGCCGGAGACCAGGTCCTCGTCGCGTTGAATACATTGAGCGAATAGGTTTTGCCGCGCTCGCGCGTGAACGGATCGCGCGCCGCCTGGGTGATGGAGGCAAAGCGTTCGAACCCGGAGTAATCCGCGGGCGCATTGGGGAAGTAGGTGCGCGTAAAGCTGATACTCGGCAACTGCAGCTTCGGGATGGCACCGTAGCTGAGCAGGTGGCCGATCAGCGACAGATAGCCAAAATCCGACAGCTTGCCGCCCTCGGCAACCTTGTTGCCCTCGGCATCAAAGCGTGGAGGCGAGTTGTTGCGGATCATCTCGTCCATGGTGGCCACCGCGAATACCACCGTCATGGCGTGATAGCCGGTCTGGGCGACGCTGTAAATCTTGTTGATAACGTGCAGGATCTTGGTCGCCGCACTGGCCAGGGCGCGGAGGCCGCTTTCGACGGCTTTGGCGACCGACTGCCAGACACCGGCGATGGGCTCGATGATCGAGGTGGATATGCCGAGCGTCGGTCCGGCCAGAAAGGTCTTGTCGTAAAACCGCATGTAGGAGGGCACGGACCCGAGGTAGCGGATCCATGACACCATGCTGACCATCTGGCCTACAGCGACCTCGTTGGCAACCATGGCCCGGTTGATATAGGACATGAAATTGAGGTCGCGGGCCTCGATGACGGAGACGCTGTACGCCGCCGCGTCGGCGGCGTTTTGCAACTGCATTTTTTCGCTGGTCAGTTTGCCGGCGTTATACAGCGTAATCAGGGAGAACAGCATGACGCCGAGAAAGATCACGACGAACACCGAGGATTGCCCCCGTTGATAATGACCTGAACACAATCCCCCGAAGCGCATGCCCTTGCCCTGCAAAACATGTACGGACCCGGACGGATCCGTACATGCCTATACATAGACAGCTATCTGACTATTCCTGAGTCAACTCCCGGCACCACTGGGGATGCCGCGATAATGTACGGATAGCAGATGCTTTACTTAGGAGCCTGCCAAAAGTCTGGAGGCTTACTGGTTACCGCCGGTATAACTGTCCAGCCGTTTCTCTTCATCACCTTCAGTGACCGCACCGTCGGCTGATGTCTGGGCAGTATCGCGGGAGGCTGTACCATCGCCGCCTGCCAGTTCCTGCGCCATGCCGCCAACCTGGCTGCGCAGCGTATCACCGAAGAAACCATAAGCCGCAATGGCGGCAATCGCGATCAGGGCGACGATAATAATGTATTCGGTCATGCCCTGGCCGAGCTGTCTGATAAATGACTTCATGTTGTACCCCCCAATAAGGTGTTAGTCTCCACTGAGCGTTGAAGTGCCTCGTGCCGTCGTGGACCGGCTCCGGGACCTGTGGAAATTATTGCCACAAATGATGATCTGCGCAATGCCCCAACAGGGTCTGCCTGGATTTGATAACTGTAGCCAACCAGGGACGGCAGTATGCTCGTAACGGGGCACGAAAATCCACACTGCGTCACAAAGTTGGCAATCCGGTCCATTGATGCTGCAGTGCAATATGGGAATGCAGCAACGTGAAAATAACGGCGGCGAAGATTTCTCCCGCGTGGATTAAGATCAGGGCGACAAACCGGTATTCTTGCCCTAAATGGATCCTGTACAGCTAAACTTTTCCCAATTGCTGAGCGAACTCAGCAAGATCGGCATCGCCCTGTCGGCGGAACGCGATCACGGCCGCTTGCTGGAGCTGATCCTGACGCGGGCCCGGGAAATGACCGGTGCCGACGGCGGCACGTTGTATTCGCGTACCGAAGATAACACCCTGCAATTCGAGATCATGCTGACCAGTTCCCTGGGCATATTCAGGGGCGGTACCAGCGGCGAGCCCATCGATCTGCCGCCGTTGCCGCTGTACGCCGCCGACGGCACGCCCAACAGTCATGCCGTGGCCGCATGGGCGGCGCTCAGCGATCAAACGATCAACATCGAGGATGCCTACACCAGTGAACAATTCGATTTCTCCGGGACGCGGCAATTCGATGAGATAACGGGTTACCGTTCGAAGTCGTTTCTGACCGTGCCGATGACCAATCATGAAAACGAGAATATCGGCGTCCTGCAGCTCATCAATGCGATCGACGCGGAGGCCGGCGAAATCCGTCCGTTCTCGGCGCTGGATCAACAGATCGTCGAGGCCCTGGCATCCCAGGCTGCCGTCGCCATTACCAATCAGTCGCTGATCCGGGCACAGCGCAAACTGTTCGACTCCCTGATTCAGCTCATCGCCAGTGCCATCGATGAGAAGTCACCATACACGGCCGGCCATTGCCGCCGTGTCCCGGTGCTGACCAGTCTGCTGGCGGAGGCCGCCTGCCGGATCAATCACGGTCCACTGGCGTCTTTCACCATGACCGACAAGGAAAAATATGAACTCGAGGTCGCGGCCTGGCTGCACGACTGCGGCAAGATCACGACACCGGAATTCGTGGTCGATAAATCCACCAAGCTGGAAACGATATTTGATCGCATCAATGTGGTGAACACGCGTTTTGCGGTGATGCAGCGCGAGGCCGAGATCCGTGCCCTTAAACGCAGATTGCTGGCGGCGGGTATCGAGGATCTGGATCTCGAAAATGATCCCGAGTACCAGTCGGAACTCGATGCGCTGCGCGAGGAAATGGAATTCGTCCGCCGCAGCAACATCGGTGCTGAATCCATCAGCGATGCCGATTGCAGGTATATTGAACGGATCGCCAGGCAGACCTGGCGTAATGCCGACGGCGAAACCGTCAAGCTGCTGTCCGACGATGAGGTCAAGAATCTGCAGATCGGTCGCGGCACGCTGACAGTGCGCGAGCGCGAGATCATCAATAATCATGTCTCGGTTACCATCAAGATGCTGGAGTCACTGCCTTATCCGAAACATCTTCGGCGGGTGCCCGAATACGCCGGCGGCCATCACGAAAAAATGGACGGCAGCGGTTATCCCAACGGTCTGAAGCGCGAACAGATGTCGATACCCGCCAGAATGGTGGCAATAGCCGATGTATTCGAAGCCTTGACCGCCAAGGACCGACCTTATAAGAAAGCCATGCCCCTGTCCCAGGCGCTGCGGATTCTGGGGCAGATGAAACTCGATCATCACGTTGACCCGGATCTGTTCGATGCCTTCATCTGGGACGGGGTGTATATGAAGTATGCCCGCGAGTATCTTGAACCGGAACAGCTCGACTCGGTCGACCTGAACAGCCATTCCCGGTTATGTGCCGCCCGCTGCCTGAACGAAAACAATCCATTTCTGAAGCCTGCGTCCTTGTCTACTACCATCCGTTCCTGTGTCGAGGATACTGCCGCGCGTTTTGCCGCCGCTGACCTTCATTATGGTCATGGTACCGATAATGCCCGTGACGAGGCTGTGTACCTGGTATTTGCCGCACTCGATCTGCCCTTCGACTGCCCAGAGACGGCACTCGATGAGCCGCTGACTGCTGTCGAGGAAGAAAAAATAGCAGACCTGGTCCGGCAGCGCGATCGAGCTGCGCCGGCCAGCGGCGTACCTGGTCAATTGTGCCTGGTTCTGTCGGCTGTTCCTTTTATGTCGACGAGCGCGTGCTCATTCCGCGCTCGCCGACCGCCGAGCTTATCGAGTCGGGTTTCAGTCCCTGGCTTAAAGGTGGCAGCGTCAAGCGCGTGCTGGACATCGGTACCGGCAGCGGCTGTATTGCCATTGCCTGTGCCCGTGCCTTTCCCGATGTGCACGTCGATGCCGTTGACAACGATCGTGCCGCACTCGCCGTGGCGCAGCATAATATTGACGAATACAATCTCGGCAACCGGGTGACCGCGATTGAATCCGATCTGTTCAGTGGACTCGGTGGCCGGCGTTATGATCTGATCATCGCCAATCCGCCATACGTGGACGCGGAGGACATGGCGGATCTGCCGGCGGAGTACCGGCATGAACCGGTACCTGCGCTGGCCGCGGGTGAGGATGGTCTGGATATCGTATGCCGCCTGCTGGCGGAAGCGGGCGGGCACCTGACGGCAGACGGCATCCTGGTACTGGAGGTGGGGAATTCGCGGGCGGCGCTGGAAGCGGCGCGGCCGGACCTGCCGATGCTGTGGCTGGAATTCGAGCACGGCGGCGAGGGTGTCTGCCTGATCGAGGGCCGGGACCTGCTACAGGCGGGATAATCCCCTGAAATTGAACAAACCACCCGGCGGGACTGTCTTAAAAGTACAATTGGGAGGATAATTACCGGAGAGATGAGAAATGTCCCTGAATATCAATAAATTAATTTCCGTGCTGCTGCTGGGGGTGGTGGCGGCTACCGTTGCAACGCCGGTTGTGGCCGGCCCGGACGCCCGCAAGGAGGCCTCGCGCAAGGTCTGGGATGATCAACTCAAGCCGGCGAATTTTGGCGATCGGGAAATCAATGAAGGCGCCGCCAACGATGTCATCGAAATCAAGGCGCCGTTCCGTGCCGACGACCCGACCAATGTGCCGGTCACGATTCACTCCAGGCTGAGTGAAAATTCGGATCGTTATATCAAACAGATGCACGTTTTTCTTGACAAGAATCCGCTGCCGCTGGTCGGCCGCTTCAATCTGACGCAGAAAAGCGGCAAGGCCGACCTGGCCATGCGTGTGCGTGTGGATGATTTCACTTATATCCGCGTGGTGGCGGAAACAAACGATGGCGAACTGTATATGGATGAGAATTTCGTCCGTTCGCTGGGTGGCTGCTCCGCGCCGCCGGGCGAAGCGGCCGAGGAATCTGCCAAGCACATGGGCGAGATTGCGTTGAAGACGATCGGCGAATTCAAGCCCGGTGAACCGAACCTGGCCCAATTGCGGGTGCGCCATCCGAATATCACCGGCATGGCGATTGACCAGCGCACTCGTGTGCGCCCGCCGGCACACTTCGTCAAGCACATGGAAGTCGAGTATGAAGGTGAAAAAGTGCTGACGGCCGACCTGACATTCGCCATCAGCCTCGACCCGACGTTCCGCTTCTTCTTTATCCCGGAAGGCGAGGGTGAATTCAGGATCACGGCCACCGACACCAAGGATCAAACCTGGGAGGAAACCATCCCGGTCGGATGATGTGATCGTGAATGGTGAATAGCTGATAATGCGATAAGCGAATCACTAAAAAAGCCCGTCCTCGGACGGGCTTTTTTTTGATTGTGTGCTTGTTAAAATTCTGTATCTGCGGCCCTGCATAATGCCGATGTGTCTGGCAGTTTATTTACCGTTGGCGGTAACTGGTCATACGGTTATCATCGCTTGCCATGATGATCAATAGAAGCCATTCGCGCTGATTTGGCCCCTATGGCTGACTTTCGTGCACGCGAATATTATCTACTTGTTGTTGTCATCCTGCCAGACCCTGATAAAGCCATCCTCGTTTGGCATTTTTATCTTGCTGACATTGACGTCCAGAACGGTGTTATCAACATGCCGTCAGGGACGGCGACAGGCATAGGTTTCATCATCGCTCGAGTGAGCCGGGATTGTGCATCGGCATCGAACGGCGGATGAAATCGAACAGTGTTGTGTGGCATGAGGCCAGTAATTGGCAATCGTCTTCTGCGGGAAATTCGTTCGGTCAGTCCCATCTCGGCACGGGCCAGCCGGTCGCCGCTGCCGCCGGCACCTGCATCGCGCATGGCAGGCAATGCACTGCTGTTCGTAAATCTTTTTCCCTTCGGCCACACTGCCGGCGCCCTCGGGCAGGCTGCGGCCATCCGGAAACACGCTGATGTTCCACCGTGCAACAAGTTCATCCGGCGCCGGCTGACCGAGTGCCGGTTCTGTTACGCCGGTAGATTCTTCAGAACCAGCCGGCGTCGATGCCGCTAGTGTCATCACCAGCGCCAGTGTGCTTATCCTGATCAGTAGAACATGCTCGATCGTCCCGTCGGCGGCAATCTCGAAGGCGAGAATGCCGTTGAAGTGATAAAAGGCGTGATTGCCGCGCTCGGCAATCAGTTCGGATCGTTCCGGTTGTACATAACCGGTTTCATCGGTGGCGCGTGCCTTCAGGCGTGTGGTTTTGCCGTCCCAGTGCCAGGGCAGGCGGAAAGCGGGTGAAGGCCTTGGGCAATACCGGCTCATCCAGTGCCGCCTCGGCCCAGCTCTTGCCGTCATCCGCTGACACTTCCACCTTCGTAACACGGCCGCGACCGCTCCAGGCAAGTCCCCTGATCTGGTAATAACCCGGTCCCGGCAGTTTATGTCCCGTGGCCGGGAAGGTGAGCAGGGCGCGGGCATTGATGATGAATGCAAACTGGCGCGCCTTGCCTGAAGGCAGCAGATCGGTATAACGCGCTGTTTCATTGCGTGCCATCACCGGTTCCGCGGCCAGCATCAGGCGCCGTACCCACTTGACGTTCCGCACGCCCTCGAGACCGGGTACCACAATGCGCATCGGGTAACCGTTTTCCGGCCGCAGGCGTTCACCATTCTGGTACAGCGCGAGCATGCCTTCTTCCAGTGCCGGTTCCAGCGGAATGCTGTTCTGCATGGCAAAGGCATCGGCACCCTCGGCTATTATCCATTTTGCGCCATCTTTCATACCGGCTTCCTTGAACAAGACGCTCAGTGGAATACCGCTCCATTCGCTGTTCGAGACCAGGCCGTTGAAATAGCCGACCGCTGCCTGGGGCGGCTTTTCATTCCAGGCGGCATTGGAATTGCCGCCGCACTCGATGAAGCAGGTGCGTGACTGCATCGGATAACGCAACAGATCATTGACCGTGAAAGTGAGTTCCCTGTTGACCAGACCGTGTATCAGCAATCGGTGTTCGGCGGGATCGATGATGGGCACACCGTTGTGATGACGCTCGAAGTGCAGGCCGTTGGGTACCAGTGTGCCTTCCAGCCTATGCAGGGGTGTCCACGACACGCCGTTACCCTCGACATCGGCGTTATTCGAAATCCAGCGGATGACCTCGCTTTCATATTCGGACGGCTGACCGTAATTCGAGAACGGTTCGCCAGGCTTGTTCATCCAGGGGTAACGGACGGGTGGTGTGCCCGTTGCCGTTTCCTCTGCGGCCATTGCATCGGGCAGGAGTGTGGCCAGTGCACCACTGGCACCGAAACCGAGGCCGTATTTCAGCAGCAGGCGGCGATCGAGCAGACCGTTGCCGGCGACCGGTTGCAGTTCATCGGCGGTGGGCTGCTTGTCGATATCCTTTTTCATGACCCTTGACGTTATGTATGAGGTGCTGCTTCAGAAATCACCCAGTTCACTGTCGTCCAGCTTATACGAGTCGTAGTTATTGATGAACTCATCGATTTCGCCCGGATTGATACGGCCCGGCCAGCGGGCCACGGCATGGCCATCGGGATGGAAAATGGCAATCAGGGGAATGGCAATCAGCTCCTTGCCTATCAGCTCGGAGGCAAGTTCCCTGTCTGCCAGGAACAGGGGATAGTCCAGCGGCTGCTGCTCGAGAAAGCCTTTAATAATGTCGCGCTTGCCGTATTCAAAACTCGGAAAATCGATAGTGACACCGATGACGGGGATGTCGGGGTGATTCTCGTGAAACTGAATGACATCCGGCAGTTCCTCGACACAGGAAGAGCAGGTCGGACTCCAGACATTGACGACCACCCACTGGCCATTGCCGATATAGTCGGACATGGCTTGCTGTTTGCCATCGAGACGTTCGAGTGACACAGCCGGTGGTCTGGCCATGGCATGACCTGCAGCCAGGCAGGAAAGCAGGGCCATGATAATCAATCGGTGGAAACGTGGCTGGGGCATTGGATTCTGCAGCGCTTCAGTGCCTGTTGTTGTTAGTCACCCCGCAGGGATGCAAGTTCGCAGTCAGCTATCCGGGCCGGAATGCGGCAGGGGCGTCCGACTTGATCCATTTGCTGTTAGAATACCCGCCCATGTCCGGCAATACTTTCGGAAAACTGTTCACCATCTCGACCTTTGGCGAGAGTCACGGGCCGGCATACGGCTGCGTGGTCGACGGCTGTCCGCCGGGACTGCCGCTGAGCGAGGCCGATCTCCAGCATGACCTGGATCGGCGCAAGCCGGGCAAGTCGCGGCATGTGACCCAGCGCCGGGAGGATGATGCCGTGCGCATTCTGTCCGGTGTTCTGGACGGCATCACCACCGGTACACCGATCGGGCTGCTGATCGAGAATACCGATCAGAAGTCCAGGGATTATTCCGAAATCAGGGATGTATTCCGGCCGGGGCATGCCGATTACACCTATCAGCAGAAATACGGCCTGCGCGACTATCGCGGCGGCGGCCGGGCCTCGGCGCGCGAGACCGCCATGCGTGTCGCGGCGGCCGGTATTGCACGCAAATATCTGCGCGAAAAATATGGTGTCGTCATCCGCGGCTACCTGGCGCAGCTCGGCCCGGTATGCTGTCGAGCTCAGGGACTGGACGGCCGTCGAGCAGAATGATTTCTTCTGTCCGGACCCGGCCAGGCTGCCGGAACTGGAAGAATACATGACGGCGCTGCGCAAGGCCGGTGATTCCGTCGGCGCGCGCATCAACGTGCATGCCGAGGGTCTGCCGCCGGGCTGGGGCGAACCGGTTTTCGATCGCCTGGATGCCGATATCGCCAGGGCCATGATGAGCATCAATGCCGTCAAGGGCGTGGAAATCGGCGCCGGTTTCCAGTGTGTGGAACAAAAGGGTACCGAACACCGCGACGAGATCATGCCGGAGGGTTTCCTCAGCAATCATGCCGGCGGTGTGCTTGGCGGCATTTCCACCGGCCAGGATATCCTCGTGAGCATGGCACTGAAGCCGACCTCGAGCATTCACCTGGCCGGTAAAACAGTGGACATCAATGGCAAGGCGGCCGAGGTCCGTACCAAGGGCCGCCACGATCCCTGTGTCGGCATTCGCGCGACACCGATAGCCGAGGCCATGCTGGCCCTGGTTTTAATGGATCATGCCATGCGTCACCGTGCCCAGTGTGGTGATGTCGAGTCGGTAACGCCGGTGATTCCTGCGAAAAACGTGAAACGTGAATAGTGAATCGTCGTTTGCCATAAGTACTTTGTCTGCAATTAAACTTTTACGTTTCACGATTCACGAATAACGATTCACGTATTTATGATCCCCTACTGGCGCCTGTCCGGTTTTTATTTCTTTCATTTCGGCGTACTGGGCATTTTTCTGCCGTACTGGTCGCTGTATCTGAAGTCGCTGGATTTCAGTGCCGGTGCCATTGGCACACTCGCCGCACTGCTGGTAGCCACCAAGATAGTGTCACCAAATCTCTGGGGCTGGGTCGCGGACCATACCGGCCACCGCCTGACGGTAATACGGGTCGGCGTCTTTTTATCTGCCGTGGCCTTCAGTGGTGCACTGCTGACCGAGAGCTATCTCGGCCTGGCCATTGTCCTGATCGCATTCGGTTTCTGCTGGAACGCTGCGTTGCCGCAGATCGAGGCGACGACCATGAATCACCTGCAGGACCGGCCGCATGTGTATCCGAAGATCCGCATCTGGGGATCGATCGGCTTCATTCTCGCCGTGTGGGTGGTAGGACGTGCGCTTGAGACACAGCCATTAAGACTGGTGCCCTGGATGATACTCGGGCTGACCCTGCTGAACGCATTCCTGACATTGTCATTGCCGGGCCAGCCGTCGCAGCATGAAGCAAACGCCGGTGGCCGCCTGCGGGATGTGCTGCGGCGCCCGGAGGTGATTGCCGTGCTCGTCGTGTGTTTCCTGATGCAGGCGAGCCATGGACCGTATTACACGTTTTATTCAATCTACCTGGAAGACACCGGCTACGGTGTCGATCGCATCGGTGAGCTGTGGGCGCTCGGCGTGATGGCCGAAGTCGTGCTGTTCATGTTCATGCACGGTCTGCTGAAGCGTTATGGTCTGAGGATATTGCTGATCGCGAGTCTTGTGCTGACAGCCCTGCGCTGGTGGCTGATTGGCGAGTTCGTCGATTCCCTCTGGATACTGGTTCTTGCACAGCTACTGCATGCCGCCAGTTTCGGGCTTTATCATGCAGTCGGCATACAGCTGTTTCACCGCTACTTTACCGGTCGCCTGCAGGGCAGGGGCCAGGCGCTTTACAGCAGTGTCAGTTTCGGTGCGGGACTTGCCATCGGCAGCTGGATCAGCGGTCTGACTGTGGGAAACAGATAAGTCCGTTGGCGACATTCTACATGGCGACGAGGATCAGTTTGCTGGCTGTTATTATTGCCTGGTACTGGATTAGCGCGCCGGACTGAATATTATGATTATCCGCAAATGAACGCGAATGTACGCAAATGATAAAGGAAGCAGGTTGTCACATTTGCGTTTATTCTGCGTGTATTGCGCGGACTGATTATTTGTCGTAACGAAAACCGGTCACTTCCAGCTCCAGCTTGCCGGCCGGGCGTTCCCACACAACGACATCGTCAACCTGTTTGCCCATCAGTTCTTTCGCCAGGGGTGATGCCCAGCTGATCAGGTTATTGGCAGGATCGGCCTCGTCTTCGCCGACGATGGTGAAGGTCCAGCTCTTGTCATTTTCATCCTGCAGTTCGACAGTGGCCCCGAAGCGGATGGCATCGGCGGGTCTGTTCGGCGGGTGTGATCACGATGGCCGATTGAATGCGCTGTTCCAGGTAGTTGAGTTCCTGTTCCAGCATTTTTTTACGATTGCGGCTGGCCAATGCCTCGGATTCACTTTTCAGTTGTTCTTGCTCGGCCTGCAGTTCGGACCATTTTGCGCGCAACGTCGCTACGCCTGCCGGCGTAATGTAATTCGGCAGGTCGCTTTGCGGGCGTTCGGGCAGATCATCTTCGGCCTGATCGCCTTCCGGTTCTTTTACAAAGGCTCGACTCATAAAATAAAGTTAAATGGTTAATTAGTGATTGGTTAATTGGTCGGGGCCAGGTCGGGCAGTGAAGAAAGTTTTGCTGGTGATCGACAAATTGACCAATCAACCAATCAGCCAGTTAAACAAGAAACCAGTTAACCAATCAACCAATGAACCAGTACCATCACGTCGCCGTACCGCCGACAGTGAGACCATCAATACGAATGGTCGGCTGACCGACACCGACCGGCACGGACTGGCCGTCCTTGCCACAGGTACCGATACCCGAATCCAGTGCCAGATCATTCCCCACCATGCTGACGCGGGTCAGCACATCCGGACCGTTACCTATAAGCGTAGCGCCCTTGACCGGTTTCGTCAGTTTGCCGTCCTCGATCAGCCACGCCTCGCTGGCACTGAACACGAATTTTCCATTGGTAATATCCACCTGGCCACCGCCGAACTGGGCGGCATACAGGCCCTTTTTCACCGAGCCGATGATTTCGCCCGGGTCATGCGGCCCGTTGAGCATGTAGGTGTTGGTCATGCGCGGCATCGGCAGGTGGGCATAGGATTCGCGCCGGCCGTTGCCGGTCGGCACCATCCCCATCAGGCGGGCATTCATCTTGTCCTGCATGTAGCCCTTGAGGATGCCGTTCTCGATCAGCGTGGTGCAGGTTGTCGGCGTGCCCTCGTCATCGACGTTCAGCGAACCGCGGCGGTCGGCGATCGTGCCGTCGTCGACCACGGTGCAGAGTTCCGAGGCGACCTTCTCGCCGATGCGACCGGAAAACGCCGAACTGCCCTTGCGGTTGAAATCGCCTTCGAGGCCGTGACCGATGGCCTCGTGCAGCAGGATGCCGGGCCAGCCGGGGCCGAGCACCACGGTCATGGTGCCGGCCGGCGCCTCGCCGGCCTCGAGATTGATCAGCGCCTGCTGTACCGCCTCATTGATATATTTATCGGTCAGTTCCGGGTTGGTGAAGTATTCGGTAGCCGAAACGGCCGCCGCCGCCGGAACCGCCGCGTTCGCGACGGCCATCCTGTTCGGCAATGACGCTGACATTCAGCCGTACCAGCGGGCGCACGTCGGCGACATGAGTACCGTCGCTGCCGGCGACCAGTACGACCTTGTAGGAACCGGTCAGGCCGACGATTACCTGATTGATGCGCGGATCCATGGCCCGGGCCTTCGCATCGATGCGCTCCAGTAGCGCGACCTTGTCGGTGTCGGCAAGGCTCGCCAGCGGGTCCGCCGGCCGGTACAGCACCGGCGCGGTCTGGCGCTGCCAGGCCTGGATGCGTCCCTCGCTGCCCTGGCCGGCGATGGCACGGGCGGCGGTAGCGGCCTGGGTCAGTGCCGGCAGGACCAGGTCATCGGAATAGGCAAAGCCGGTCTTGTCACCGCTGACGGCACGAACGCCGACGCCCTGGTCAAGCTGAAAACTGCCGTCCTTGACGATACCGTCTTCCAGCACCCACGACTCGGCACGGCTGTACTCGAAATACAGGTCCGCATTATCGATTTTCGGGCCCATGGCGCGGCCAAGGGTCGTTTCGATGCTGGTGTCGTCCAGACCCACCGGTTCCAGCAGGTGTTCCCGGGCGATGTCCAGGTTCGTATTCGTGTTGATACTGCTCATGGTTGTGTGTGCTCTCCAGAGCTCATTATTTGGTTGAGTAATCCAGGCGGCGGTGACTGAGTGCCGGGAAACGCTGCCGCAGCTGTCCCAGCTGTTCGAAATCCAGGTCGGCACAGGCGAAGCCGGCACCATAGTCCACGTCGGCCAGTACCTGGCCCCAGGGATCGATAATCATGCTGTGGCCCCAGGTTTCACGGCCGTTGGCGTGGGTCCCGCCCTGGTTGGGCGCAATGACGTAACACAGGTTCTCGACGGCGCGGGCACGCAACAGCACTTCCCAGTGGGCGCGGCCGGTTGTGGCGGTGAAGGCCGAGGGCACTGTAATGAGTTCGACGCCCCGGTGGTGCATGTTCCGGTAAAGTTCCGGGAAACGGACGTCGTAGCATACACTGAGACCGATTCGGGCGATGGGGGTTTCAACGACAACGATTTCGCCGCCGGCCTCCAGGCTGTCGGATTCGCAGTAACGCTCGTCGCCGTCGATCTCGACATCGAACAGGTGGATCTTGTCATAGCGGGCCATGCGCCGGCCCTGATCGTCATACAGCAGGCTGGCGGCACGGACGTGATCGGGTGAATCGGCCTCGAGCGGAATGGTGCCGCCGACTATCCACATCCGGTGCTTTCTGGCTGTTTCCTCCAGGAACGCCTGGATCGGGCCATCACCGTCGGTTTCACGCAGGGCGACCTTGTCCTGCTCGTGCATACCCATAAACGGAAAGTTTTCGGGCAGGACAGCCAGCCGGGCGCCGTCTTCGGCGGCCTCGGCCAGCAGTTCACCAGCCTGGACCAGGTTGTCGTCGACATCGGCGGACGACACCATCTGTATGACTGCAGCACGTACCATTCAAATGTCTCGCTGTCGGGTGAAAAGAACGGGTTCAGGAAGCGGCAGTTGTCCGGCGGGTCGGATTCATGCAACTGCATGGTTTATAGTAACAAATTGCCCGGCTGGCCTGCAGTTATAATCGCGGTTTGGGCAAGGATTTCTTGCAAGTCACGGGCCGTTCACGGTACATTGCAGTGCAAAAAAATCACGCCGATAATTGTCTGCTGTCCCGCGATTATCGTGTGGATTCAACCAAAATTCCCTGAAAGTTTTCCAATTGAACGAAGATTTTCCCAGAATCAAACGTTTGCCGCCCTACGTTTTCAATATCGTCAATGATTTGAAAATGCAGGCGCGCCGCGCCGGCGAGGACATCGTCGACTTCGGCATGGGTAACCCGGATCAGCCGACTCCGCAACATATTGTCGACAAGCTGGTTGAGGCGGCGCGGCGCAATGATACCCATCGCTATTCGGTATCACGCGGTATCCCGCGCCTGCGACGGGCGATCTGCAACTGGTACAAGAACCGTTACGATGTTCGATCTCGATCCGGACAGCGAAGCCATTATTACCATCGGTTCGAAAGAAGGACTGGCGCATCTGGCCCTGGCCACTGTCGACAAGGGTGATGCGGTACTGGTACCCAATCCGGCCTATCCGATCCATCCGTTCGGATTTGTGATTGCCGGTGCCGATGTCCGGCATGTGCCGATCGGCCCCGAGGTGGATTTTTTTGCCGAATTGCAGAAGGCGATCCGCGACTGCTGGCCGCGGCCGAAGATCCTGTTACTGAATTTTCCCAGCAACCCGACTTCGCAGTGCGTCGATCTTGAGTTTTTTGAGAAGGTTGTCGATATCGCCCGCGAACACGGTATCTGGATTGTGCAGGACCTGGCCTATGCCGATATCGTTTTTGACGGCTACAAGGCGCCATCAATCCTGCAAGTGCCGGGCGCCAAGGATGTCGCGGTCGAGTTCTTCTCATTATCGAAGAGCTACAATATGCCGGGCTGGCGTGTCGGCTTCATGGTCGGCAACCAGACGCTGGTCGGCGCGCTGACACGCATGAAGTCGTACCTGGATTACGGCATGTTCACGCCGATCCAGGTTGCCGCGATTACTGCCCTGGAGGGCCCACAGGAGTGCGTCAGGGAAATCAGTGAGATGTATCGCCGGCGCCGTAATGCATTATGCGATGGTTTTGAGGGCATCGGCTGGGAAGTGGAACGGCCGCGGGGAACAATGTTCGTCTGGGCCCCGATTCCCGAACCGTACAGGGAGATGGGATCGCTGGAGTTTTCGAAGAAACTGCTGATGGAGGCCAAGGTGGCGGTGTCACCGGGCATCGGTTTTGGCAGTTATGGTGACGACTACCTGCGTTTTGCCCTGATCGAGAACAGGCAGCGTACGCGCCAGGCCATCCGCGGCATACGTGACATGTTTCGTGCCGACGGGTTGCTGGAAGAGGATGAATGAATAATGGTTGACTGGTTAATTGGTTGACCAGTTAACTAGTTAACCAATTAACTGGCTTGCTGGCCCTCGATTCTGTCGGATTTACTTTGTTGCTTGGGAGTTAATGCCTTGAAACCGGTCAATGTCGGCTTGCTTGGATTGGGGACTGTCGGTGGCGGCACCATCAACGTGCTCAATCGCAATGCGGAAGAAATCACCCGCCGAGCGGGACGCGGTATCCGCGTCACGCATGCCAGCGCACGCGATCTGGACAAGCCTCGCGAATTTTCCACCAGCGACATAACGCTGTGCGAGGATCCGTTCGAACTGATCGACAACCCGGACATCGATATCGTGGCCGAACTCATTGGCGGCATCGAGCCGGCCAGGGAACTGATATTGCGCGCTATTGCCAACGGCAAGCATGTCGTGACCGCCAACAAGGCATTGATCGCCCTGCATGGCAATGAAATCTTTCGCGCCGCCCAGGACAAGGGCGTTGTTGTTGCATTCGAGGCGGCAGTCGCCGGCGGCATACCGATCATCAAGGCGATTCGCGAGGGCCTGTCCGGTAATCATATAGAGCAGGTTGCCGGCATTATTAACGGTACCTCGAATTTCATTCTCAGCGAGATGCGCGAACGCGGCCACGAGTTCGAGACGGTGCTTGACGAGGCCAAGAAACGCGGCTATGCCGAGGCTGATCCGGGCTTCGATATCGAAGGCACCGATGCCGCGCACAAACTGACGATTCTCGCGGCGATCGCTTTTGGCATTCCGCTACAGTACGACAAGGTTTATACGGAAGGCATTACGAAGATCACCCCTGCCGATGTCAGTTATGCTGACGAACTCGGTTACCGCATCAAGCATCTGGGCATTGCCCGTCAGACCGAGCGCGGTATAGAGATGCGCGTGCATCCGACACTGATACCGCGCCGGCGGCTGATGGCGAATGTCGAGGGCGTGATGAACGCTGTGCTGGTCAAGGGCGATGCGGTCGGCCAGACCATTTACTATGGTGCCGGCGCCGGCGCCGAACCGACCGCCTCGGCCGTGGTCGCCGACCTGGTTGATGTCACCCGCGCCCTGACCTCGGATCCGGAGAACCGTGTCCCGCACCTGGCTTTCCAGCCCGATGCCCTGAATGAAGGCGGTATCCTGCCCATCGATAAAGTCGAAACGGCTTACTACCTGCGCATGCAGGCTATCGACAAGCCGGGCGTGCTGGCCGAAATTACCCGTATACTGGGTGAGCGCGAGATCAGCATTGAGGCCTTCCTGCAGAAGGAACCCGAGCCGGGCGCTACACATGTGCCGATCATCCTGCTGACACAAAAGGTGCTGGAAGGCAACATGAATGCGGCCATTCAGGCCATCGAGAAGCTGGACGTGGTCAGCGGACCTATCATGCGCATGCGGGTTGAGACGCTGGCGTGATAGTTGATTGGTTAACTGGTTAATCAGTTAATTAGGGAGGCTCTGAATAATTTGTCATTTCGAGCGCAGCGAGCAATCCGCCGCAGGCGTCCCGAGCGTAGCGAGGGATCTTCTGAAAGATCTCTCCCTTCGGTCGAGACAAGGATTTCTCCCGTTGGTCGAAATGACATGCGGGGATTATTCAGAGCTTCCTTAGTTTTTATCAGGACTATATCGGTCAGCCTGTATTAAATGGCAATATGCTGTGGGAGCCGATTAGAATCGGCGATAACCCCAGGAAGAGTATCGCGAATGATAATTCGCTCCCACAATTCATGACTTTGCGCTACGAGATAATTAAATGACATTTCGCCCCCGATATACGGGTCTGATTGAACGTTACCGCGATCTGCTGCCGGTCCATGACGATACCCGGGTGATCAGCCTCGGCGAGGGCAATACGCCCTTGATCCGGCTGAACAATATCCCGCGCGAGCTTGGCGTCGATATCGATATTTACGTCAAGTACGAAGGGCTCAACCCGACCGGTTCGTTCAAGGATCGTGGCATGACCATGGCCGTGACCAAGGCGGTCGAGGCCGGTTCGCGTGCCATCATATGTGCCTCCACCGGCAACACTTCGGCGTCGGCCGCAGCGTACGCCGCCCGTGCCGGTATTAGTGCGTTCGTACTGATCCCGGAAGGCAAGATTGCCATGGGCAAGCTGGCGCAGGCGATAGTGGAGGGTGCAGTAGTCATTCAGATCGAGGGCAATTTTGATGACGGCATGCGGCTGGTGCGCGAGGTTGCCGAGAGTGCGCCGGTGACTATCGTCAATTCCATCAATCCCTATCGCCTGCAGGGCCAGAAAACCGCCGCCTTCGAGATTATAGAGGAACTGGGCCGGGCGCCGGATTACCATTACCTGCCGGTCGGCAATGCCGGCAATATCACCGCGCACTGGATCGGCTACAGTGAATATTCGTCAAAAGACGGCAAACAGGTAACTGCAGCTTGTACCTACTGCGAGGGTCACTGCCGTTTTGCCGGTGCGGTCGTGGGATCCCGTCCCGTCATGGTAGGGTATCAGGCATCGGGTGCGGCGCCGTTTCTGCGCGGCAAAATGGTGGACAATCCGGATACCGTTGCCACGGCCATCCGCATTGGCCATCCGCAGTCCTGGGATCATGCCTGGAAGGTACGCGAAGAATCCGGCGGCTGGTTTGATGAATGCACCGACGAAGAAATCCTCGCCACGCAGAAACTGCTGGCGGAGAAAGAGGGCGTGTTCTGCGAACCCGCCTCGGCAATCTCGGTCGCCGGTGCCATGCGTGATATCAAGAGCGGCAAGATTCCGCCGAACAGTTGTGTCGTCTGTACACTGACCGGTCATGGCCTGAAGGATCCCGATATTGCCGTCAAGCAGAGCACAGGCCCGATGATCAAGATCAGGGCCGAGCTGGATGCCGTCAAACAGGCGATACTTGATAATATTTCGTGAATCGTGAATCGTGAATCGTGAATCGTGAATCGTGAATCGTGAATCGTGAATCGTGAATCGTGAATCGTGAATCGTGAATCGTGAATCGTGAATCGTGAATCGTGAATCGTGAATCGTGAATCGTGAATCGTGAATCGTGAATCGTGAATCGTGAATCGTGAATCGTGAATCGTGAATCGTGAATCGTGAATTTTAGATAGAGGGAACCAAAAAGTTCCCGGTCCTTCCAATTTTCGTTTCACGATTCACTAGCACTGTAATCCCCGATGGATATGCCTGATTGATCACCGAAGCAATCGGCTCCCGCGAGATACCTGATGCAGAGCATCACCTTTATCATTCCCGATCTTCTGCCGTCACCGGCAGCCATTACGGAAAACGATTTGCCCGACTGCCAGACGCTGGTGCGATTGCTGGCACGTGCCGATCGCAAAACCTGTAGCCGGGATTATTATCAGCTGTTGTTCGATCTGTTCGGCATGAACATCGCCGATGATGCTGATCAGCCGATCGCTCCCCTGGGCTATTTCGCCGAATCCGGTGCCGGTACTGAATACTGCCTGCGCGCCGATCCGGTACACCTGTCCGCGAGTGGTGAAGGCGTCGTGCTGCTGGACAATTTCATGATCGGGTTGCAGGCACAGGAAGCCGGGGACATTGCAGTCGATCTGCAGCCCTATCTTGATGAGGTGGGGGGACGGCTGTATACGCCGCACCCGGGCCGCTGGTATATCACCTTCGCGGAACCGCCGCGGATACAGACCACGCCCCTGCCGCAGGTGCTGGGCCGGGATGTCAGTACGGCCCTGCCCGCCGGCCCGGACCGGACCCGCTGGCGGCAGCTGTTCAACGAACTGCAGATGGTGCTGCATACATCCGCCGTGAATGAGAAACGGGAGAAACGCGGCATGCTGGCGGTCAACAGCCTCTGGTTCTGGGGCCTGGGGACGTTGCCGCCCAAAGGTCATGCTGAATTTGATGCCTGTTTCAGCGATGACCCGTTCGTCCGCGGTCTGGCCGTCCTGCACGATATACCGGCCGCGCCGCTGCCGGTCTCGGCTGCTGAATTGCGGGAACAGGCGGGGGCCGCCGAGCACATTCTGGTTAGTGATGATCGTGCCCGGCAGTATCAGAGTTACGGCGATGCTCCCGGCTGGTTGGGTTATGTTATGGCGCTTGAAAGTGACTGGCTACAGCCGCTGGACAGTGCTCTCCGCCGTGGCCGCCTCAACCGGCTAGAATTGTCAACTGGCGGCATGATGTTCAGTTACCGGCGCCGGCACCAATGGCGCCTGTGGCGGCGCGAATCATTACTGCACCTGCATAATCATTGATCCCGCATCATGAGGCCGGCTATTCGATCACGGTACGGGCGGTATCCAGGTAAATCCTGCCCTGCCTTTGTACCGTCTCCGCATCAGCGCGTTCCGAGGCCAGATGTACGTCCTCGAGCGTATCCTCCAGTTCCTCGAGTTCCTTATTGATCCTGCCCAGCGCGTTTTCCAGGGTGTAGGTGAGCTGGTGTACCTCATGCAGTTCCGCCGCACCCAGCTCATCCCGTGCCAGCAACCCTTCCAGCTTGTTATTGTATTCGGAGAAGTTGGCCACCGCCTGCTCCAGGGTTTCCGCCGATTTGCCTTCAAAGTGTTCCGGCCTTTCGTCCGCCACAGCCAGTGGCGTCAGACCCAGGCTCGTTACGGCGGTGATTATAAGTACCAAATGTTTCATTTTGCTTTCCTGTCAGTTGTTTTATTCGTTAATGAGAATTATTCTCGTTTAATGACGGATTGTCAAATCCGGAATTTGGAGTTCGGAATCAATCAGCCTGCATATACAAAGAAAACGCAACGAAACACTGATGCGGCACACCCAAGGCGATGTGAATTCGTTAGAATGCCGATATGCAGATCATCCGCCGTCCCTGTCCCGACATCGATCACCTGCCCGACGATTTGCATCCCCTGCTGAAACGGCTCTATGCGGCCCGCGATATACGCGGCCCCGCCGAGCTCGATTATTCATTGAACGCATTGCTGCCCTGCAGTGAACTGCATGGTATTGAAGAGGCCGTGGATCTGCTGGCGCGTACGCTCACCGCCGGCCGGCGCATCCTGATTGTCGCCGACTTTGATGCCGACGGCGCGACCGCCTGCGCGTTGGCCGTTCGCGGCCTGACCGCGATGGGCGCAAAAGACGTGCGTTACGTGGTACCGAACCGGTTCGAATACGGTTATGGCCTGTCGCCGGAGATCGTCGCCGTCGCCGCCGAACAGCAGCCGGACCTGATCATCACGGTCGATAACGGCATCGCCAGCACCGACGGCGTCGCCGCGGCGGGCGAACGCGGTATTCCGGTGCTGATCACCGATCATCATCTGCCGCCGGCCGAGTTACCGGCGGCCGAAGCCATCGTCAATCCGAATCTGCCGGAGGATCCGTTTCCGAGCAAGCATCTCGCCGGTGTCGGTGTCATGTTTTATGTTCTGATTGCATTAAGGACTCGCCTGCGTGACAGCGGCTGGTTCAGCCGGCAGGACATAGGCGAACCGAACCTGGCGCAGTGGCTGGATCTGGTCGCGCTCGGCACCGTCGCCGATGTCGTGCCGCTGGATCACAACAACCGCGTGCTGGTAGCCCAGGGGCTCAAGCGCATCCGCAGCGGCTCGAGCTGCGCCGGCATCCGCGCACTGTTGGCGGTAGCCGGCCGCCAGGCCGGGCAGGTCAATGCCATGGACCTGGGCTTCTTTGTGGCACCGCGGCTGAATGCCGCCGGCCGCCTGACCGACATGACGGTCGGGATTGAATGCCTGCTGACAAACAGCGACGAATCCGCCAGGGCCATGGCGAAGCAACTGGATACGCTGAACCGGGAACGGCGTGAACTGCAGAACACCATGCACGACGATGCCGAAAAGCATCTGGCCGAGCTCAGGGATCTGATGCCGGCCGATGGCGAGTTGCCGCCCGGCCTGTGCCTGTTTCGCGAGGATTGGCACCAAGGCCTGGTCGGGCTGGTGGCTTCCCGGGTCAAGGAGCAGGTGCACCGGCCGGTGATTGCCTTTGCACCGGACGGCAACGGCTCGCTGAAGGGCTCGGCGCGCTCCATCCCGGGCGTGCATATCCGCGATGTCCTCGACGCGGTGGCCACAAGGCATCCGCAGCTGGTGACGAAATTCGGCGGCCACGCCATGGCGGCGGGCCTGAGCCTGGCCAGTGAATGCTATGCGGCCTTTGCCGAGGCCTTTGCCAAGGAAGTCGACCGTCAGCTCGGTGGTAAATCGCCGGTGGGCACGATCCTCAGTGACGGCGGTCTGGAGCCCGCCGAGCTGTCATTGCGCACGGCGGAACTGATCGCCGAGGCCGGGCCCTGGGGCCAGGGTTTTCCGGAGCCGGTGTTCGATGGTGAATTCGAGGTAGTCGAGCGCCGTATTGTCGGCGGCCGCCATCTCAGCATGAAACTGGCACCGCCAGGGGTGAATCGCCCGATAAAGGCCATCGCCTTTGGCACCGATGACAGCGACTGGCCACAACGCGTGAATCGGGTCGCCGTGGCCTACCGGCTTGAGGTCGATACCTTTCAGGGCCGCCGCCAGCTACAGTTGATGGTCGATCACCTCACGCCGTTGTGAGGTATGGCAACGTAATAGACAAGCCGGAGCCCAGCCGCTATGACTGTCATTTCGAAACCACGAAGTGGTTGAGAAATCTTGTTTTTTGCCGGTTTAAGGGATCCCTCACGTTTGTTCGGGATGACAAACAGTGCCAATGCCTGCATCTGCAGCTTTAACGGTGAACGCGGCGCCGATACAATAACCACCTTTTTAGCAACCGGTTTTATTCCTTAAGGTATCCGCCAATGGTCGAAGTTAATCAGCTTGTTCACCAGATTAAGGACATGCGCGGGCGTAGCAACGCGCTCAGGGGGTATCTTTGACTACGATCGCAAGGCGGAACGACTGACCGAGGTCGAGCGCGAACTCGCCGAGCCCGATGTCTGGAACGACCCGGAGAATGCGCAGGCACTGAACCGGGAACGTGCCTCGCTGGAGAATATTGTCGGTACCCTGAAGCGTCTGCAGCACGGTATCAATGATACCGAGGAACTGCTGGAGATGGCGCGTGAGGAGAAGGACGAGGGCATGCTGAAAGATATCGACAGGGATCTCGTTCAGTATGAAAAGGAACTGGCAAAGCTGGAATTCCAGCGCATGTTCGGCGGCGAGATGGACAGCGCCAACGCATTTGTTGATATTCAGGCCGGGTCCGGCGGTACCGAGGCCCAGGATTGGGCCGAAATGCTGTTGCGCATGTACCTGCGCTGGGCCGAACGCCGCGGTTTCGATACCGAGATCACTGAAGTCTCCGAGGGTGAGGTCGCGGGCATCAAGAGCACCACCGTGTATTTCAGGGGCGACTATGCTTATGGTTGGCTGCGAACCGAAACCGGCGTTCACAGGCTGGTGCGCAAGTCACCGTTTGATTCCGGTAACCGCCGCCATACCTCGTTTGCGTCGGTATTCGTGTCGCCCGAGGTAGACGAAAACATCGATATCGAAATCAACATGTCGGAAGTGCGGGTCGATACCTACCGTGCCAGCGGCGCCGGCGGTCAGCACGTCAACAAGACCGACTCAGCCATTCGCCTGACGCATGAACCCAGCGGTATTGTCGTGCAGTGCCAGAGCGGGCGCTCGCAGCATCAGAATCGTGATCAGGCCATGAAGCAGCTGCGTGCCAAGCTCTATGAGCTGGAAATGCAGAAGCGCAATGAAGCAAAGCAGGCCCAGGAAGACAGCAAGGCCGATATCGGCTGGGGCAGCCAGATCCGTTCCTATGTACTGGACCAGTCGCGCATCAAGGATTTGCGCACCGGCGTTGAAACCGGCAACACCCAGGCGGTGCTGGACGGCGATCTGGACGATTTCATCGAGGCGAGCCTTAAAGCGGGGCTGTAATTGCGTCACTCGCTCCTCGTCGCTCGTTCCTCGATGGGCAGGATTTTGTATTCGAGGCACGAGGCCGAGGAACGAGGTACTGTATGATTAACTAGAAGACCGGATAAACACTATAAATCCAGAATAATGAGCCAAGACGAACAAAACGATCTTCTCGCCCAGCGCCATGCCAAGCTGGAAGCGCTGCGTGAGGGCGGTAATGCCTATCCGAATGACTTCAAGCCGGATACCTCGGCCGCTGAAATCCATGCCAGCTATGAACACCTGTCCGCCGAGGCGCTGGAAGAGGCGGGTGCCAGAGTAGCCATTACCGGCCGCATGCTGACGCGCCGGGTGATGGGCAAGGCTGCCTTCGCCCATATCCAGGATCGCAGCGGCCGCATCCAGCTTTACGTCCGCCGTGATGATCTACCGGAAGGTGTCTATCAGTCGTTCAAGGACTGGGACCTGGGCGATATTGTTGCCGCCCGCGGCCGGGTGTTTAAAACCAAGACCGGTGAACTGTCGGTGCATGTTGATGAGCTGCGGCTGCTGGTGAAATCACTGCGGCCGTTACCGGAAAAATTTCACGGTCTTGCCGATCAGGAAACGCGTTACCGCCAGCGTTATCTGGATCTGATCATGAATGCCGACAGCCGTCATGTTTTTGATATTCGCAGTCGTACGCTGGATTACCTGCGGAGTTATCTGCGCAATGCGGATTTCACCGAGGTCGAAACGCCAATGATGCACCCGATACCGGGCGGTGCGGCGGCAAGACCGTTTATTACACATCACAACACCCTGGATATGGATCTGTATCTGCGTATTGCCCGGAGCTGTATCTCAAGCGGCTGGTGGTGGGTGGACTGGAGCGTGTGTTCGAGATCAACCGCAGTTTCCGTAACGAGGGTCTGTCTCCGCGGCATAATCCCGAGTTCACTATGCTCGAGTTCTACCAGGCCTATGCGTATTATGAAGATCTCATGCGGCTGACCGAAGACATGCTCAGCGGACTGGCGCGGAGCCTGTTCAATACCACGGTCATCGAATACCAGGGCCAGAAGTACGATATGCAGGGACCGTATCCACGCCTGACGGTGCGCGAGGCGGTGAAGCAGTACAATGATGGCGTGACGGACGCGGATTTCGATTCCGTTGAATCGGCGCGGACCTTGGCGAAGCGCCTGGGTGTATCGATTGATGGTGAACCCGGTATTGGCGCTATCGAATTCGGGATCTTCGAGGAAACCGTCGAGGACAAGCTGCAGCAACCGATTTTCATTACCGGGTTTCCGACCGAGGTTTCACCGCTGGCACGCCGGAATGAAGCCAATCCGGATGTCACCGACCGCTTCGAACTGTTCATAACCGGGCGCGAGATTGCCAACGGTTTCTCTGAACTCAATGACCCGGAAGACCAGGCCGAGCGTTTCCGTGAACAGGCCGCGCGCAAACAGGCCGGCGACGACGAGGCCATGCACTTCGACCAGGATTACATCACCGCCCTGGAATACGGACTGCCGCCCACGGCCGGTGAAGGCATCGGCGTTGATCGCCTGGTCATGCTGCTGACCGATACCACCACCATTCGCGACGTTATCCTGTTTCCGCAGCTTCGGCCCCGGCGTGATCCGGATTAGTGCATCCAGGCATATTTTCCTGTCCGAGGCCCCGCATTGTACGCGTTTTCCAGAACTTTTCCTGCATCCATGGGAGTCAACCCCTATCGTAGTCTATTGACGAGCGGCCGCCGGTTGATCCTGCCGTGTGGTTGCCTGTAACATCCAGTCAGGAGTCTGCATCTAACCCGATGTACAATGGGCCAGTACGGTCCCTGTATCTCGGGCCTCGGCCGGAACAAACTCCATCCCTCAAGGGATCCAACAACAGTAATGTGGAGGGTTTTCCCTATGTCTAAGAAGTCCAATTTGTCACTGACCGCCATCGGTACCACGTTCGCAGTTTCCCTGGCCGCCAGCCCCCTGGCCAGCGCTGCCGACAACCCTTTTGAGCTGACTGACTATGCCAGTGGTTATATGGTTGCCGAAGGCAACTGTGGTGAAAAAGGTGAAGGTGAAGGCAAGTGTGGTGAAAAAGGTGAAGGTGAAGGCAAGTGCGGTGAAAAAGGTGAAGGTGAAGGCAAGTGCGGTGAAAAAGGTGAAGGTGAAGGCAAGTGCGGCGAAGGAAAGTGCGGTAACTAAGCCTCGCTGAGCCGAGTTTTCATCATGTCAGCAAATTACCCTGTACAGGGTTCCGGCCTGGGTCTGCGGCGGGCTTTTATCGGCCCGCTTGCAGACCGGCCGACTTCTAGGGTCGATTTCTATGAGGTCGCACCGGAGAACTGGATCGATATCGGCGGCCGTAACGGCCGGCTGTTCCGCCAGTTCACCGAGCGCTATCCGTTTGTCTGCCATGGTCTGTCACTGAATCTCGGTGGCCCCGCGCCGCTGGATGAAGCCTTCCTGCACCGTGTCAGGCATTTTCTCGATCAACACAATATCCGTTGCTACAGTGAACACCTGAGTTACTGTGGTGACGATGCCCATCTCTATGATTTGATGCCGATTCCGTTCACGGAAGAGGCAGTCAACTACGTGTCCGAACGCATTCAGCGCGCGCAGGATATTATCGGCCGCCGGCTGGCGGTGGAGAATGTGTCCTATTACGCCGCACCCGGCCAGGAAATGACCGAGATAGAATTCATTAACGCAGTGCTGGAACGTGCTGACTGTCTGCTGCTGCTGGACGTGAACAACATCTATGTCAACAGTATCAATCATCGCTACGATCCGGTCGAGTTCCTGTATTCGTTGCCAGCCGAGCGCATCGCCTATTCCCATATTGCCGGTCATGATGAAGAAGCGGAAGACCTGCGAGTTGATACCCACGGTGCCGACGTGATCGATCCGGTCTGGGGTCTGCTGGACAAGGCCTATACGAAATTCGGTGTTTTCCCGACACTGCTGGAACGGGATTTCAATATCCCGCCGTTGGGTGACCTGCTGCAGGAAGTCGAGACCATCAACACGATTCAGCAGCGTCATAACGGCGGCAGTGGCAATCAAAAGCAGGGGGAACCAGTGAATCATGCCGATGCCCGATAACTTCCAGGAACTGCAGTACGCCTTTACCCGGCACATTCGGGATCCCGAGCATGAACCGGCACCGGTCGACATTGAAGACCGGCGCATGGCCATTTACCGGCGCCTGCTGTTCAAGAACATCGCGAATTTCCTTGCCGGCAGTTTCCCCGTACTGCGAAAAGTCATTCCTGATGCGCGCTGGGAGGCAATGGCGCGTGATTACTTCATGCACCATCAGGCCAGGACGCCGCTGTTCCCGCGCATGCCGCAGGAATTTCTTGAATATCTCGAGCATGAACGCGATGTCGCGGATGATCCTCCCTGGCTGCGGGAACTTGCACACTATGAATGGATGGAAACCGCTACCGCCATCGATCCGCGCGAGATCGACTGGCAGGGAATCGACCCGTCAGGGGATCTGCTTGAGGGTGTTCCCGCACTCAATCCGTTGGCCAATCCACTGGTTTATCAGTGGCCGGTGCATAAGATCAGTCCGGATTACATGCCCTCGGCTCCCCCTGAACAGCCTACCTACCTCGTCATCTACCGGGACGCCGATGACAGGGTCGGATTCATGGAGCTTAATCCGGTCAGTGCGCGGCTGCTGGAACTCATCCTCTCGGAACCGGATACCGGCCGGAATCTGCTTACACGGATCGCCGCCGAACTGAATCATCCTGACCCCGAAGTCGTCATCAGGGGCGGAACCGGGACACTCCGTATACTGCAGGAACGTAACATTCTTCTCGGTACCCGCATCTAAATAATCTCTGAACAAAGGGCTATTGGCCGCGTAGCGTCATCACGAGACGCCGCAGGCGCCGTGGGGTTCTCGTTGAATCGGCGCCGAAGCCAATCGAAGGAGCTTTCTCGCTACGCCCGAAATGACGGCTCCGGGACTGGTTCGGAGATTTCATACAGCGATCATCCACCGCACCGGCATGGTGCGAAGGGAGGAATGCATGCTGCGTTTACTGAGCCGTTTACAGGATATCCTTGACGCGACCCGTGCCATGGACTTTGCTGCACCGCTGTTGCTGCGGCTGTACCTGGCGCCGATCTTCTTCGTCGCTGGTACCAACAAGCTGAGCGGTCTGGCACCCGACCCGAACACAGTCGCCTGGTTCGGCAATCCGGACTGGGGACTCGGCCTGCCGTTTCCATGGCTGATGACATTGCTCGCCTCGTATTCCGAGGTGCTCAGCTCCATCGCGCTGCTGCTGGGTCTTGCTGTGCGCTGGTTTTCGATTCCTTTGATGGCGACCATGCTGGTTGCCACCTTTGCCGTACACTGGAAGAACGGCTGGCAGGCGATCGCCGATCCGACCATGTGCCTTTTCAATTGCGAGGCCGCCAATGCGGCTATCACCCGCCTGGACAAGGCCAAGGAGATCCTCAAGGAACACGGCAATTACCAGTGGCTGACGGAAGAGGGCAGTTTTGTCGTCTTGAACAATGGCATTGGATTTGCCGCGACCTGCTTTCATCATGCTGCTGGCGCTGTTCTTTATCGGTGGCGGTCGTTATATGAGCGTGGATTACTGGATAGCACGGCGCTACCGGCCGGCAGCTGCCTGACCCCTGTCAGGGTGCGCTGCGCGCTGTGGGTATACTGCCCTCATCCTTGCTTCTCCCAGGGGGAGAAGCGACAGGGTGCGCTGCGCGCTGTGGGTATACTGCCCTCATCCTTGCTTCTCCCAGGGGGAGAAGGGACAGGGTGCGCTGCGCGCTGTGGGTATAAGGGGATCAGCCGGCATCCGCCTGGTGTTTTTGTGTCTCAATCTTTTCGGACACCAATTCCGGACGACCGACGATGTAACCCTGTACGTAATCGACACCGATTTCATCGAGAGCATCGAGTATTTCCTGGTCACTGACACTCTTGACGATGGTCTGCGCGCCGATACGGTGGCTAAGCAGATTGATGGCTTCGATCAGTGTGTAATCAAGAGAACGGGGATCGGGGTCCTGCATCTGCCGCGCGTCGATCTTGATGTAATCCAGATTGAGGGTGTTGAGATAGCGAAATACCCCGAGGCTGAAGCTGAAGTCATCGATGGCAATCCGGCTGCCGTAACGGCGCAGCAGTTCAAGTAGTTGCTTGCTGTGCCCCGGTTCGCTGACCAGCGCTCTTTCACCGAGTTCAAAACAGATGCGTTCTGCCAGTCCCTGATTATCCTGGAGCAGATCAGCGATCCGGTTGACGCTGCGCGGATCATTGGCGGTCTGTGCCGAGATATTGATAGTTATCCGGGCGCTGCTCTGCAGCGACGAGTGATCGTTCTGCAGATATCCAAAAACATTTTCCAGCACAGCGAGGTCAATCTGCGGCAGGAGGTGGTAACGCTGGGCGATATTCAGGAACCGCCGTGGCATGATGACACGGTCCTCGGTGTCACACACACGCAGCAAGACTTCACTCATGTTGATCGGATTAAAATCATCCAGCGGCTGTATTGGCTGTGAATAAAGTTTAAAATGGCGGTTATTGATGGATTCCATCACGGATTCGATATAACGCATCTCGGCCTGACCGCCCATGACCTCGCTGCTGTCGGCCTCATGTATAACTACGGCATCGCCACCCTTCTCCTTGGCACGATAGCAAGCCAGATCCGCGTTGCGCATGGCGCTTTCAAGCTCTGTCGTTTGGCTGTTAACGGCGACAATGCCGATACTGCCGCTGATGCCGAACTCGTATCCTTCCCATTGGAAATGAATATCAACCAGGACCTTGCGCAGTGTCTCGCCGATGATATTGGCACGCTCAAGATCGCAGCTGTAGAGGATCAACCCGAACTCGTCGCCGCCGATGCGGGCCAACGTATCGGTGTCACGGATTTTGTCGCGTAACTGCGCGGCGATGGTTTTTAGTAGTTTGTCCCCGGCGTTATGGCCGCAGGTATCATTAATCAGCTTGAAATTATCGAGATCGATAAAGCACAGGGCATGTTGACGGCTGTTGGTCGGAGAGGTTTCCAGCAGTTTATCCATGCGCTGTTCGAATTCGCGCCGGTTGATGAGGCCGGTCAGGGGATCGTGACTTGCCTGCCAGGACAGCGTCCTGACCTGGTTACGGCTCTGGGTAACATCGCGGAATACCAGTACTGCCCCGTGCATCTGGCCCTGGGGATCCCGCAGCGGGCTGGTGTCAAACTCGATACCGTATTCCAGGCCATCGCGACGCACGAGGATGGAATGATCGTCGCCGGTGATGGTCGTGCGGCCCTGCAGGCAGCGGTTGACCGGATCATCGATTCGGATGCGGTTCTGTTCGTCAATGATCCGGATGACGTCGGTGACCGGCCGACCGTTTGCTGCCGATGCGTGCCAGCCGGTGTATTTTTCAGCCAGCGTATTCATGTAAACGATATTGTCGTTCAGATCGACAGTAATTACTGCTTCCTTGATCGAACCCAGTGTCAGTTCGGTAGAGAGCTTTTCCGCTGACAGGCGCCGTCCGTTCTGTTCCTGGTCATGGACGGCCTTTTTCAGCTGCATGTTGGCCAGGCGGTTTCGTTCATTGGTTTCGTAAAGCGACTCGGCCTGCTGCCGGGCGTTGCTGGCAAGGCCGAAGGCATGCTGCAAGACGGCGCTGTAATTCCTGGCTGCGAGCAGCAGGCCTGCGGATACCAGTATGGTTCCGGTAATCCAGTACGGCGATACGGTTTCGGTGGCGAAGAGCAGGCCGGCCAGTGCTGGCAATGCGGACAGCAGTACGAAGGCAACGTAACTCTGGAAAACCGGTGCCAGTACCGGCAGGTGTACCGTGCCCAGCAGACACAGCAGCATGAGATAGAAGATCTGCTGCTCCATCGCCATGTGTGGTGCCATGAGGATGAAACCGGCACCCCATCCCAGCGCGCTGGCGCCGGCCAGCAGCGTCTGGTAGCGCGTCCACGAAGTGATTGCCGTCAGACGTTTTTCCTGGCGGGAATATTCGTGCAGGGTAACGACATGCAGGGCGTTATTGAGGCCGATGAATGCCAGCCACGGCAACAGAATATAATCGGGAACGTGACCCCAGAGCACGGCCGTCAGGCCCACGGCCAGCAGCACCACCGTACTGATACCGAGCGGGGCCTGCCGGAATAGCGCACGCAGTTGCTGGCGCTGTTCGCTGACCTCAGGGCTCAGCGGATAGTCGGCAAAATCCAGCCCGAGCGCCTCGCCCGCGGAGGTACTCTCCTGCTGCCGGACTGCACTGTCGCTGGTTTCTGCCATTAGCCCTGCGCGACCTCCTGGCCGCTCGTAGACATCGGGGAAGGAACAGCTGGCTGAGACCCTCACGTGACCTTATATAAGACTACGCTATAGTCGCCCAAATCAAGTGTGATTTCATTCACATATTCATCACGATTTTCGGGATATTCGTGATCGGGATCACAAAAAACAGCGGGTTATGGCGTTTTTTCAGTTATCTCCCTCAACAGAGGGATCTGGAATATGGGTAAAGGCAATCCGCATCGGCGCGCTGTCCATCGCCCGGTGGGCGCCGGCAAAGTAGACACTGTTGCGACCGAAGCGGTTATTGATGCTGTCGATGGCACCGTTCAGCTGTTCGCGGATCCGCGGTTCATCGAACAGAGACAGGCTGTGGGCCTGTTTCGCGAACAGATTGGTCAATACAACCGAGACCCGCAGTAACGCCGGCATGTCCATGGGCCGCCGCTGCCACATCTGTTTTAATCCATGCAGCAGGGCCAGCGTGTCGTCGGTGGGATCGAACCTGAGTTTGTCACGCCAGGTTTGATCATTCAGGTAATCAACCCGCAGCTGCAGCCGGCCGCTGACCAGGCCGCCGTGCCGCAGGCGATTGGCCGCCTTCTGCAGCAGTTTCTGCAAAATGGCAAAGGCCGCGTCCGGCGAGCGGTTGTCCGGCGACAGCACATGCGAATGACCGATACTGCCCTGTTTCGTCGGCGGCGTGTAAACGTGCTCGCCGCGCAGGCGAGCATACATGCGCTCGCCCTCGATGCCGTTCCAGACAACGCGCAGTGTCTGTTTATCGGCGTTGCAGAGATCCTCGACCGTGTAGATTTGCTGCTTGTTCAAACGTCCCAGCATGCGTCTTCCTATACCGTAAAGATCGCCGAGTTCCAGTGCGTACAGGCACTGCGGCAGGTCGTGATCCTCGATCACGACGCAGCCGTCCGGTTTCTGCATCTTCGACGCGGTCTTGGCGAGAAAGAAATTCGGTGCGATGCCGATGGAACAGCGCATCTCGCTGCCGACGGCGTCATAAATGGTCTGCTTGACCTGATGCGCCAGTTCGATGGCGACATCGCGCTGCTGCTGGCTGCGCCCGAGCGTGCCTATCATTTCATCAATCGACAGCACCCTGTCGACCGGCAGGCACTGCCAGACGGCATCGACCAGCCGGTGATGAAAGTCGACATACACCGGTGGCCGGGCCTGGACGATGCGGATGTCCGGGCACAGCCGCCGCGCCTCGGCGACCTGCGTCCCGGTTTTTATCCCGTACGCCTTGGCCTCGTAGCTGGCGGCGATGCAGCAGGTGGTCTCGGCCATGACCGGCACCACGCCTACCGGCAGCCCGCGCAGCTCCGGGCGCAGCTGCTGCTCGACCGAGGCGAAGTAGGAATTGAAGTCGACGAAAAAGGACCGCAGGGACATGGCCGGACTGTAGCCCGGAAAAAGTTCTCTGAAAAGAGAACATTTTCCGGGTGGCTAACTCACTGAAAAAATGTAATTTCTTTCCTCATTGAGGGAAGGGCAAGGATGGGGTGAAACATTTGTCATTTTGAGCGCGGCCGCCATTCATTTACTCTCCCCCTGCTGGTCGGCATCCCGGCCCTCAAGCGCCTCGCGGGCAAGTTTCCGGCCGAGGTTGATCACCGGCTCGGCCAGGTGAAACTCATGGATCATGCACGTGTTCTTGGGAATGCTGATGATCAAATCCGGCTGGGACACCGCCAGGTGCTGGCGGGTAATGGCGCCCTGCATGATGTCCAGGGAGTGCATCATGACTTCCGATAACGGCATGCCGCCTTCGGTGGACATGAACCTGCTGTCTGTCGAACCGAAATAATTACGCATGCGTTGCAGCAATCCCCGCCCTGTTTCCTCGTCGTCATCCACCCGTCCCAGCGGCCGGGACCTGGCCGCCTTGCCGTTGACATCGACGATAATGGTCATGTCCGTCAATGTACGCAGTGTCGGCTCCACGGGTACCGGATTCAGCAGACCGCCGTCCACCAGCGTGTGGCCGCGGTACTGATGTGGCGTGACCAGCGCGGGTATGGCGATGGATGCCCGGATGGCGTCGAACAGCGGGCCTTCATCCAGCCAGATCTCCCTACCCTTCTCGATGTCCACGGCCACGGCGGTATAGTCCAGGGGCAGATCCTCGATATTACGATCGCCGACGAGGCCCTTGAGCTTGTTGATGAGCTTGGTGCCGCGGATCAGGCCGCCGCCGGAAAAACTCCAGTCAAGCAGCCTGAAAATATCGGCCTGTGTCAGTCCGCTGACCCAGTCAGCATAGGTTTCAAGCTCGCCGATGGCATGGATGCCGCCGATAAGCGCTCCCATGGAACAACCCGCTATGGCGCGGATCTCGTAACCCCGGGACTCCAGCTCGCGGATGACGCCGATATGCGCCAGCCCGCGTGCGCCGCCCGAACCCAGTACCAGCGATACCGTGGTGCTTTGCTGATTCACGTGATTAATCCGATTGGTTAGTTAAGGAAGCTCTGAATAATTTGTCATTTCGAGTGAAGCGAGAAATCGCCGCAGGCGTCCCGAAGCGAAGCGAGGGACCTTTATCGAAAGATCTCTCCCTGCGGTCGAGACAGGGATTTCTCCCGTTGGTCGAAATGACATAGGGGAATTATTCAGAGCTTCCTTAAGGGAAAGCATACCGGCCATGCTTCTCCACAACCGGGCCGGTGTCAACGAGAGACAGGCACTTCGGCATGTAATGGGAAATCCCGCGGAAATTGGTCTATATTTTCCGAATGCCATGGAGAGGGGAGCGAGGCGTGATTTTCTTCGGCAAGGCAGGCGGCCTTCGGTGCGCATCAGGTGTGGTGTCTCCAACCGCCATACAACAATTCCGCAATGTTCCCTCCCTGGGTTATCACCCGGTTTGCAGATCGCAGCATCATGAAATCAGCAATTTATAAAATCCGCGACAGATTATACGGCGGATCTGTCGTGTTATAAGTCGAAAATATCGCCATACAATTTGAGTTAGCTGTAATACTATAAACATTTACATTTTATTAGACGACAGGAGCTTAATATGGCAATGGATACAGGGAGTACAATGAAAATAATCGGCATTATCCTCATGGTTACAGGGCTTGGTCTTGCATTATGGGGTTATCAATTATCTGGCTCTGTCGGTTCGCAAATAACACAGACTCTTACAGGTTCGGATACGGACAAGGTAATGACATTATACATTACTGGTGCTGTCAGTTTTGTTGTTGGCATATACCTTTTCGCTAAAAATTAACATTGGAGGCAGCATGGATATCATTAGCTTAATAATATTTCTAGCCGTTGGTGCGCTGGCCGGATGGCTTGCCGGCAACATAATGAAGGGAAGAGGGTTTGGCGCCATAGGCAATATTATTGTGGGAATTGTTGGTGCTGTATTGGGTGGCTTTGTATTCGGTTTGCTCGGCATAACAACAGGCGGGTTATTAGGCGCTATAATTATGGCCACTATTGGCGCCGTTATTTTGTTATATGTAATCAGTATAGTTAAGAAGTCATGACTCAATAGCAGCTAACAAGCAAATTAACCTAACAAATATTTCAGTGCGGAAAATGTAGTTCCCACCGGAAAAGGGTGACAGATTTATTTACAAGTTATCTGGTAAGAAGACAAATAATAGACTTGTCGACCTTTCCCACACGGCTTATGAGCGGAATTAAGGTAGTATAAACACCTGTCATGCCATACTGGCCTTAATCACCATGATACCGGGATAGAAATGGTTGTTCTAAGGGCAACCCGGAAGGTACTGAAACGCCTCCCACCGGTGAATGCCGGCGATGCTGAATCGGATACTGCGCTTGGCGACTGGTATGTCAACCGTATTGTTGTGGACCGCAGGCCACTTTTGTTGCTCGTCAGCTCCGGGTCGCTGCTTTCGATACTGGAGCCGGCCCGGAATGTCCGGGAACTGCCGGCACGACTTATAGACATGGTGTATGAACGACTGCGGCGTCTTGGCGTCGATATGGGATTTATCGAACGCGAGATTGATGCAATGACGCCCGTTCTCGTGGGCCAGACCCGGGACCGATCGGTATTGGGTCAGATGGTCGACTTCGCCAAGACGGCACCATATCACTTGCCTCTGGACGGCTGGGACAACGAAGACCTTCGTCTTCTGGAATCCAGGCTGGAGGAAACTCCATGCCGGCTGGCCGCTCGCTTCGGGGACGCGATCTTTCCTGCGGATCGGGCATCGTGGTTGCTGAAAGAAAAATGGGGAACCATACAGGCTCCACCGTCGGGATGATCGAGATGACGCGTGGCTCCGTCAGGCTTGATGATCTTGTAGAAGCGATGGACTACGTCAGTATCGGCGAGTTTCTCGACGCGCAGGCGTATCTTTGCATTGAGACAGGGAAAATCCATTGTCACACAGACGAATACGCGGATATCGAGGAACCGCTTCCCGATGATGTCGACGACCCCAAGAAATATATTCCAATCCCTAACAAGCATGAGCTGGATCTGGGCAGACAGCTTGCCATGAGGTTTGTCGAGGAGCTGATTCCGGAGGAGTTTGAAAAGGTGAAAGGCTTTTTTCGGCGCAAGGGCGCGTATGGCCGGTTCAAGGACCTGCTCGATCGTCAGGGTCTGCTGGAACGCTGGTACCAGTTCGAGGAGGAAAGCCGGAAGCAGGTCCTGCGCGACTGGTGTGCCGAGAACGGTATTACCTGCATCGAGTGAACGGTGCGTGCCATGGGAGGTGAGCGCTGGTGACGATCGGCAGCTTAGTCACGGATTGACAACTATACGGCAATGCCGTATATTAGGCGTGTGTACAGCTTCATCGAGACAAGGATGTTCTCGCGACTCGTGCAGGAGTACCTGTCAGATGAGGAGTACCGTGCTCTGCAGACTGTGCTGATTGATAACCCTGAAACTGGCCCTGTGATTCCGGGTTCGGGCGGGGTGCGCAAGTTGCGCTGGGCGGCACAGGGTCGCGGCAAGCGAGGAGGTTACCGGATCATTTATTATTTGCGGAAAAGCCAGGGCGTTATCTGGATGTTGACGATCTATCCGAAGAACGTCACTGACTCGATCCCTGCCGCAGTACTGAAGAAGATTCGTGAGGAAATCGAAGATGACCAGGGCTGAAGAAGAATCGGTAGGGAGATTCTCGACGGCCTGCGTGAACTCAAGCGCGGTGAACACGGGCGTGTGGTCAATGTTCCCGATGTGGCCAGTATTCGGAAGAAGACCAGCCTGTCGCAGGCACGTTTTGCGGAACTTCTTGGCGTATCGGTCCGTACCCTTCAGGACTGGGAGCAGGGCCGGCGCGCGCCGTCGGGTGCGGCACGCACATTACTGCTTATTGCCGAACGTGATCCCGAGGCACTGCTGAGAGTGGCCTAGTGAAAATGCTGCCCTGGGGACTGCTGTGCTGACAGAATTCCCGTGCTTACTTGTTCTTGTTCAGAATCCTCAGCCGTAACGCATTCAGCCGGATAAACCCTTCCGCGTCCTTCTGGTCGTAGGCGCCCTTGTCGTCCTCGAAAGTCGATATGCTCTGATCGAACAGGCTGTGGGTTTCAGACTTGCGGCCGACGACCATCAGGTTGCCCTTGAACAGTTTCAGCCGCACGACGCCGTTGACCCGTTCCTGGGTCTCGTCGATGAGCTTCTGCATGGCCTCTCTTTCCGGGCTCCACCAGTAGCCGTTGTAGATCAGCGCGGCGTATCGCGGCATTAAATCATCTTTCAGGTGCGCGACTTCCCGGTCCAGCGTGATGGATTCCATGGCCCGGTGCGCTTTCAGCAGCAAGGTGCCGCCGGGGGTTTCGTAACAGCCGCGTGACTTCATGCCGACGTAGCGGTTCTCGACAATGTCGGCACGACCGACACCGTGCATGCCCGCAACCTCGTTCAGCTTGCGCAGCATTTTGGCAGGCGACAGTTTCTTGCCGTCGACGGCGACCGGATCGCCTTTCTTGAAGGTGACCTCGAGGTACTGCGGCACGTCCGGGGCGAATTCCGGATCCACGGTCCGTCGCCACATGTCGGCTTCGGGCTCGGACCAGGGATCTTCCAGCTCGCCGCCCTCGTAGGAGATATGCAGCAGGTTGGCGTCCATGGAATAGGGTGCGCCGCCCTTGCGCTTCTTGCCCTCGACCTCGATGCCGTTCTTGTCGGCATAGGCGAGCATGTCTTCACGCGAATGCAGATCCCATTCGCGCCAGGGCGCGATGATCCTGATGTCCGGTTTCAGTGCATAGGCGCCGAGTTCGAACCGCACCTGGTCGTTGCCCTTGCCGGTGGCACCGTGGGCGATGGCCTCGGCGCCGGTTTCCGCGGCGATCTCGACCAGTCGCTTGGCAATGAGCGGTCGCGCGATCGAGGTGCCGAGCAGATATTCGCCCTCGTAGCTGGGCATTGGCGCGGAACATCGGAAACACGTAGTCACGGACGAATTCCTCGTTCAGGTCCTCGATGTAGATTTCCCTGACGCCGAGTTTCTTGGCCTTGGTGCGGGCCGGCTCGACTTCCTCGCCCTGGCCGATGTCGGCGGTGAAGGTGACGACCTCGCAGCCGTATTCCTCCTGCAGCCATTTGAGGATGACGGAGGTATCCAGGCCGCCGGAATAGGCGAGTACGACCTTGTTCAGTTTGCCCTTCTTGGACTTGGCTGCGCTCATGCGGGTAATGCTCCTGCTCGGGGGTTGTGCAGAAAGGGCGTTATTTTGACGCGTTGCACATAAAAGGTCTAGGTGGGGGCAGAGGGTCAAGTCCGGGACGACGAAGTGTTATCCCGGCAGCAGGGCTATCTAGCCGGCCAGGAATTTTTTCAGGCGATCGGCAATCGGCTGGGGCCGTTCGGCGTGCAGCCAGTGGCCGGTATTGGGCACTTCCTCGATCTCCGCCGCCGGAAACAGCCGCCGGATCTCGGCGTGATGTTCGGGCAGGACGTAATCCGAGTTCTCGCCATAAAGAAACAGCGCCGGACCCGGCCAGGGCTCGGCGGTGTCGGGAAAGCCGGTCATGGTCTGGCGCTGGCTGCGCAGTGTCTCGAGGTTCACGCGCCAGCAGTAACCGTCCTTGTCGCGGACCAGGTTCTGCAGTAGAAAGCCCCGCAGCCGTTTCTCTTCTACGCCCTCGCAGCGCAGCCATTCGTCGGCATCCTTGCGGTTGCGGATGGTATCCAGCGGCAGTCGCTGCAGCGTCTCCAGCAGATCGCCCAGAGTCTGGGCATAGGGCACCGGTGCCATGTCCAGTGATACGAGTTTGGTCACCCGATCCGGATACAGCAGGGCGGTGGTCATCACGATCTTGCCACCGAGGCTGTGACCGGCGAGCGCGGCCCTGTCGATGCGGTTTTTATCGAGCAGGGCGATCAGATCGGCGGCCAGTTCCGGGTAGTCCATGGTTTCGGTATGCGGTGACTGGCCGTGGTTGCGCAGGTCCGGTGTCAGCACGCGGTATTCATCCGCCAGCACCCTGGCCATCGGCGCAAGATTGCGGCCGTTGCCGAGCAGTCCGTGCAGCAGGACTACCGCCGGGCCGTTGCCGGTTTCCGTGCAGGCGAGTTCAATAGCTTCATTCATAGGGCTTCAGTCATGGTTAATCAGACCCAGGTGTTCGAGATCGCCGGCGATGCCGGGCATGAGTGAATAGTACTCCAGCTTGTTGATCGGGACCCATTCATAGGTGATGTGTTCTTGATCCAGCGCAATCACGCCACTCAACCAGTGAAACAGAAACAGGTAGGCCTCGAAACGTCCGCCGTAATGCCGGTCGCGGAACGGTCCGGCGACTTTCAGCAGGTGGACCTGGTTGCCGGGACCGATTTCCTCGTGCAGCTCGCGCCAGGCGCATTCGATCGGCGATTCATGCGCCTCGATATGACCGCCGGGAAATCCCCACAGCTCCGCACCGAGGTCGCGGTGCGCACTGCGCTGCACAAGTAACAGCTCCTTGTTGCTGTTTTGTACGACACAGATGGCATAGCGCGTTTCGGGTTCTGGCGGCATGATGGCAAAGAAAGCTGAATAATGGAGCCGATGGTAATCTGTTGTCCCTGATCATTCAGCCGTGCCGGATGCATGCAGTCAAATTCTGGCTGCTGTGTAATACTGCGAACATGTCCAGAAGACTCTTTGACGCCCACTTTCATATCATCAGTCCGGACTTCCCGCTGATCGAGAATCAGGGTTTCCTGCCGGATCCGTTCACGGTCAGCGATTACATGGAACAGGCCTCGCCACTGGGTGTTGATGCCGGCGCCGTAGTGTCGGGCTCGTTCCAGGCTTTTGACCAGAGCTATCTGCTGGATGCACTCGGCCGGCTGGGGCCACGCTTCGTCGGTGTCACGCAGCTGCCTTTCGTGGCCACCGATACCGAAATCCTGTGGCTCGACAAGCATAACATCCGCGCAGTGAGGTTTAACCTGGTGCGGCTTGGAATTACAGATGTCGACAGGCTGGCGGACTTTGCCAGGCGGGTACACGAGCTGGCCGGCTGGCATGTGGAACTGTATGCGGATACGGGAAAAATCGACAGCCTGATGGAGATGATCGAAAGCCTGCCGGCGGTGAGCATCGATCACCTGGGCCTGTCCGCCCGGGGGCTGTCGCTGTTCAAACGGCTGGTGAAAAAAGGTGTGCATGTCAAGGCATCCGGCTTCGGCCGTCTGGATTTTCCGGTGGCAGAAGCGCTGGCCGAGCTGTACCGGGCCAATCCGGATGCACTCATGTTCGGCAGCGATTTGCCGTCCACGCGGGCGCGGCGGCCGTTCGATCCGGCAGATATCGAACTGATCGAATCGACACTCGGTGCGGAGGGTGCTGAAAAGGTGTTAAGAACGAACGCGGAACGGTTTTATCGTCTGGATTGATGCGCGTGTAAAGTCTGCAGGCGTTTCACCGGTGCGCTGTTAATTCCTGTTTTTGCGTGGCAGGTACAGGTCCGTAATCGTGCCTTCGAAGGCCTCGGCGGCAAAGCCGATGGTTTCCGACAGGGTCGGGTGCGGATGGATGGTCAGGCCGAGATCGCGGGCGTCGGCGCCCATTTCGATCGCCAGCACGCCCTCGGCGATCAGATCACCGGCATGCACGCCGACGATGCCGACGCCGAGCACGCGCTGTGTCTCTTTATCGAATAATATCCTGGTCATGCCGTCGTCGCGGCCGAGGCCCAGCGCGCGGCCGCTGGCCGCCCAGGGGAACTGGCCCTTGCCGTAATCAATACCCTGTGCTTTCGCCTCGGTTTCGGTCAGACCTGCCCAGGCCACTTCGGGGTCGGTATAGGCCACCGACGGGATCACGCGATCCTCGAACCCGCTTTTCTCGCCGGCGGCGACTTCCGCGGCGACCTTGCCCTCGTGTGTGGCTTTGTGCGCAAGCATGGGCGGACCGTTGATGTCGCCAATGGCGAAGATATGCGGAACATTGGTGCGCATCTGATCATCGACCGGGATGAAACCGCGATCGTCGACACGCACGCCGGCACGATCGGCCTGGATGCGATCGCCGTTGGGCCGGCGGCCGATGGCAACGAGAATGCCGTCGAACTCGGCCTCTTTCGGTGCCTTGTCGCCGTCGAATTGCACCTTGATGGATTTTGTCTCCGGTTTGACCGATGTCACCTTCGTTTTCAGATAGATGCTGTCGTAGCGTTTGCCGATGCGTTTCGACAGCGGCCGGACCAGGTCGGCATCGGTGCCCGGCATCAGGCTGTTCATTAACTCGACGACGGTGATGCTTGATCCCAGCGCCGCGTAGATCGTTGCCATTTCCAGGCCGATAATGCCGCCGCCGATCACCAGCAGTCTTTCCGGTACCGGATCGAGTTGCAGCGCCGTGGTCGAATCCATGATGCGCGGGTCGTTTTTATTCAATACGCTGCCGGGCAGGGCGGCGGCCTGCGAGCCGGCGGCAATAATCGCCTGCTCGAAACTGATCTCGCGGTCCTTGCCCTCGTGCGTGACGGTGATCGAATAGGGTGAACTGAATACGCCGCTGCCCTGGACGACCTCGACTCCGCGCTGTTCAGCCATTTTTGCGAGACCGCTGTTGAGCTTGCCGACGACGTCTTCGCTGAACCGGCGGATGGCAGCGGGATCGGGCCGCGGCTTGCCGAGGTCGATGCCATGGGTGCCGAGTTCATCGATTTCAGAAAGCACGCCGGCGACATGCAGCAGGGCCTTGGACGGAATACAGCCGACGTTGAGACAGACACCGCCGAGCACGGGGTAGCGTTCGACCAGCGTGACCTTTTTGCCGAGATCGGCGGCGCGGAAGGCGGCGGTATAGCCGCCGGGACCGGCACCGAGCACGAGGATTTCGGTATCGGCGCCACTGTGAACGGGAGCGGCCGGCTGTGATGCTGTATCCGTGGAGGCTGCAGCCTGCTTCTTTTGTGGCTCCTGTTTATTTTTCTTTTCCCCTTGTTCTTCGTTTTTATCGGCGGGCTGTTCGGTGTTCGACTCCGGTTTCGTTGTCTCGAGCGTCAGGATGACATCGCCTTCCGATACCCGGTCACCGGTTTTTATTTTCAGTTCACCGACAATACCGGCAGCAGGCGAGGGGATGTCCATGGTGGCCTTGTCGCTTTCCAGCGAGATTAGCGACTGTTCCTTTTCAATGGTATCACCGGGCTTGACCAGTACGTCGATGATTTCGACGTCCTTGAAGTCGCCGATGTCGGGTACTTTGACTTTGACCGTTTTAGCCATTGAATGTTTTTTGGTCTGTTTATTTACGTGCTTCTGGCCAGCAGTGAATCGTTGTTCGTGAAACGTGAATCGCGTTGCTCCATAACATGCCAGCAATTCACGATTCACGTTTCACCATTCACGTCATAGCGGTATATCCCGTATATCCGACAACACCGTGCGCAGTTCCTCGCTGAAACGCGCGCCGGCAACGCCGTCAATCACGCGGTGATCATAGGACAGTGCAAACGGCAGCATCAGACGGGCAGTGAATTCACCGTTGTCATAGACCGGTTTCATGCCGGCGCGCGAGACGCCGAGAATTGCGACCTCGGGCGCGTTGACGATCGGCGTGAAAAACGAGCCGCCGATACCGCCGAGACTGGAGATGCTGAAGCAGCCACCCTGCATTTCCTCGCGCTTGAGCCGGTTGTTCCGGGCGCGATCACTGAGTTCGCTGATCTCCCCGGCAAGATCGTACAGGCCTTTCTGATCGACATCGCGGATGACGGGTACGACGAGTCCCTCGTCCGTGTTGACTGCAACACCTATGTGGTAATACTGCTTGTAGATCAGTTCCTCCCCGCCCGCTGCCAGTGACGCGTTGAACTCGGGGTACTTTTCCAGCACGACTACGACCGCTTTCAGCAGGAAACTGATCAGCGTCAGCTTGACACCGTGTTTTTCCGCCGCCTTCATTTTTGAATGCCGGAATTCCTCCAGGTCGGTTATATCGGCCTCGTTGAACTGCGTCACCTGCTGGCGCCGTCAGCCAGCTGCGCTGCAGCTGCTGGCCGGCGAGGCGTTTCAGCCGGCTGAGTGGTTGCGTTTCAGTGGGGCCGAATTTCGAGAAATCCACCGCCGGGATCTCCGGCATGGCGAAACCGCCGGTATCGCCGAGCACGCGATTGCCGGACATGACCGCCTTGGTAAAGGATTTCACATCGTCTTTTGTTATACGCCCCTTGCGGCCGCTGCCGCGTACCAGTCCCAGGTCGACGCCGAGTTCGCGCGCAAAACGGCGCACCGACGGGCTGGCGTGGGCGCTGCGATGAACGGCTCTCCGGTGGTTTCGCTGCCACTGGGCAGGCCGGCCGGCGGCATGTGCCGGCGCCCGCGGATCCGGTGTCGTACCTGCCGGTTTTGTTTCCGCGGCCGCGATTTCGTCTTTCGCGGGCTTGTCTTCAGGGACGGACTGCTGTTTCCGTTTGTCGGTGTCGGTTTTTGTGTTTTCTTGCCTTGCCGGTGCGGCAGCCTGCTCCGCGGCCTCGATCCTGAGAATATCCGAACCTTCGGAGACCCTGTCACCTGTCTTGACCAGTACCTCGGTTACCGTGCCGGCAGCCGGCGAGGGAATGTCCATGGTGGCCTTGTCGCTTTCCAGCGATATCAGCGACTGCTCCGGCTTGATCGTGTCACCGGCCTTGACCAGCACATCGATGACTTCGACGTCCTTGAAGTCGCCGATGTCGGGTACCTTGATGGTTTCTGTATTCGGCATTGAACGTTGTTGGCCTGTTTGTTCGCGTGCCAGTGGTTAGCGGTGAATCGTTGTTCGTGAAACGTGAATCGTTTTCTTCATGGGAAGCTACGATTCACATTTCACGTTTCACGATTCACGCCCGCGCCGGATTCGGTTTATCCGGATCAATTTCGTATTTTGCTATCGCTTCACTGACCTTTTTGGCATCGATCTGTCCCTCGTCGGCCAGCGCCTTCAGTGCCGCGATAGCAATGTAGTAGCGGTTGACCTCGAAGAATTCACGCAGCTTTGCACGCGAATCACTGCGGCCGAAGCCGTCGGTGCCGAGTACGCTGTAACGGCGCGGGATGAACTGCCGGATCTGATCGGCATGGACCTTCATGTAATCGCTGGCGGCGATGACCGGGCCCTGCGTATCCTTCAGTTGCTGTTCGACATAGCTTGCACGCGGTTTCTGATCGGGATGCAGGCGGTTCCAGCGCTCGCAGTCGAGCCCGTCACGGCGCAGTTCGTTGAAGCTGGTCACGCTCCAGATGTCGGCATCAACGGCAAAATCCTCCTTCAGCAGTTCGGCCGCGGCAATCACCTCGCGCAGGATGGTGCCGGAACCGAGCAGCTGGACTTTGTGCTTGCCGTCACCACCGGTGCGGAAGCAATACATGCCTTTTATGATCCCTTCCTGGACGCCTTCCGGCATCGGCGGATGCTCGTAGTTCTCGTTCATGACGGTGATGTAGTAGATACACGCTCTCGCAGTCGGCAACCATGCGGCGCATGCCGTCCTGGATGATCACCGGCCAGTTCGTAGGCGAAGGTCGGGTCGTAACTGACGCAGTTCGGCACGGTCGAGGCGAGCACGTGGCTGTGGCCGTCCTGGTGCTGCAGGCCCTCGCCGGCCAGCGTGGTGCGGCCGGCGGTGCCGCCGAGCAGAAAACCACGCGCGCGGATGTCGCCGGAGGCCCAGCACAGATCGCCGACCCGCTGGAAGCCGAACATGGAATAGAAGATGTAGAATGGGATCATCTGCAGGCCATGATTGCGGTATGACGTTGCCGCGGCGATCCATGAGACATCAGGGCACCGGCTTCGTTGATACCTTCTTCCAGAATCTGACCCTTGACGTCCTCGCGGTAATACATCACCTGGTCATGATCGACCGGTTCGTAAAGCTGGCCGATGGAGGAATAGATGCCGAGCTGGCGGAACATGCCTTCCATGCCGAAGGTGCGTGCCTCGTCCGGTACGATCGGCACGATGTTCTTGCCGATGTTCTTGTCCTTGACGAGAATGTTCAGGATGCGCACGAAGGCCATGGTGGTGGAGATCTCGCGATCGCCCGTGCCTTCCAGCAGCTTGCCGAAGGCCGACAGTTCCGGTATTGGCAGCGGCTCGTGCTTGCGGCCAGCGGCGGAGCAGTAGCCGCCCAGTGCTTCGCGCCGTTCTTTCAGGTAACGGATTTCCTCGCTGTCGTCGGCCGGCCGGTAAAACGGCGCATCGGCGATCGCTTCATCGCGGATCGGGATATTGAAACGATCGCGGAATTTCTTCAGCGATTCCTCGCCCATCTTCTTCTGCTGATGGGTGATGTTCTGGCCCTCGCCGGCCTCGCCCATGCCGTAACCTTTCACCGTCTTGGCCAGGATCACGGTCGGCTGGCCGGTATGCTGGACGGCGGCGGCATAGGCGGCGTAGACCTTGTGCGGGTCATGGCCGCCGCGGTTCAGGCGCCAGATGTCATCGTCGGTCATGTTCGAGACCATGGCCTTGAGTTCGGGATACTTGCCGAAGAAGTGTTCGCGCACGTAATCGCCGCCGTGCGCCTTGTAGGTCTGGTATTCACCGTCGACGCATTCCTCCATGCGCTGGCTGCAGCAGGCCGTTCGTGTCGCGCGCCAGCAACGGGTCCCAGTACGAACCCCAGATCACCTTGATGACATTCCAGCCGGCACCGAGAAACTCGCTCTCCAGCTCCTGGATGATCTTGCCGTTGCCGCGCACCGGGCCGTCGAGGCGCTGCAGGTTGCAGTTGATGACGAAGATCAGGTTGTCGAGTTTCTCGCGCGCGGCCAGGCCGATGGCGCCCAGCGATTCCGGTTCGTCCATTTCGCCGTCGCCCATGAACGCCCAGACCTTGCGGTTCTGGTGTTCGATCAGTTCGCGGTTTTCCAGGTAGCGCATGAAGCGCGCCTGGTAAATGGCCATGATCGGCCCGAGGCCCATGGACACGGTCGGGAACTGCCAGTAGTCCGGCATCAGCCACGGGTGGGGATACGACGACAGGCCGTTACCGTCGACCTCCTCGCGGAAGTGATGCAGTTTGTCCTCGCTCGAGCTCACCGGCCAGATAGGAACGTGCGTAAATGCCCGGCGCTGAATGGCCCTGGATGAAAGCCAGGTCGCCGCCGCGATCCGTCGTCGGGTGCGTGCAGGAAATGATTCAGCAGGACATCGTAAAGCGTGGCCGACGAGGCAAAGCTGGCGATGTGGCCGCCGAGCTCGGCGTTCTTGCGATTGGCCTGCACGACCATGGCCAGCGCGTTCCAGCGCACCAGTGAACGAATGCGCCATTCGATCGCCGGGTCGCCGGGTGATTTTTCCTCGCGCGACGGCGGGATGGTGTTCAGATACGCGGTGTTGGCAAAAAACGGCAGGTAAGCGCCGCTGCGACGCAGACGTTCGATGAGCTGGTCGAGCAGGAAATGTGCGCGCTCGACGCTTTCGACTTCCATGACCGCGTCAATCGATTCAATCCATTCACGGGTTTCTTCGGCGTCGATGTCCGACTGGTCGCGCAGAGCGTTCAACTGGACTTCATTATCGGCGGTCATGACAGTGCACGCTCCTTATGTCCCCTTGCCGGTACGCCCCGGTTCAGGGTTTTTTCATACTATGACAGTACTTTATCAATGCATTCAACTGTCCGGCGGATACGGCATCGGGCATGGCATTGTGGGGATGGGCTGTGTGGGGGGCGGAATGGTCGATAGCGACTGCCAATCATGACCATGAAAACAATTAACTGGCGCTATAAATGAGAATGACTATCATTACGGTATGAACTGGAGATGCCGGAAATGATCAAGACCCTGACATTCGCCGCCGTGCACATGAGCGTGGCCTTCACCGTGGTGTACCTGACCACGGGCAGCATGGCGCTCGGCGGGGCCGTGGCCCTGATCGAACCGCTGTGCAATACCGTGGCCTATTTTTTCCACGAGCGGCTGTGGGAACGTATCCGTCATCGCCGCAATGCTTTGTATGACGGTGCGGTTACCGGCGCGTAGAAAATCGCTGTCCCGGTTCCCCGGCGTTTCCCTCCAGGAGATTATCATAGCCGTTCGATAGCACGCCAAAGGCCGGCCATCAGGTACACTGGTGCGAAAGCACATCAGAAATCGGCTGAATGGATCCGCTCAATCAACTTCTGCTTATCGGCGCCGTGCTGGTATTCAGCAGTATCGTCGCCAGTTCCGCGGCCTCGCGTTTCGGCGTGCCGTTGCTGCTCGTGTTCCTGGTGCTCGGCATGCTGGCCGGCGAGGACGGCCCCGGTGGGATTGTTTTTGATAATTACGAAACCGCCTACCTGATCAGCACGCTGGCGCTCGCCGTGATTCTGTTTGACGGTGGCATGCGCACCCCCGTCAGCAGTTTCCGCGTCGGTCTGTGGCCGGCACTGTCACTCGCCACGGTCGGTGTGCTGGTTACTGCCGTGATTATCGGCGTTTTCGCCACTTACCTGTTGCAGCTGCACTGGACCCAGGGTCTGCTGCTCGGTGCCATCATCGGTTCCACCGATGCCGCGGCGGTATTCTCCCTGCTGCACAGTCACGGCCTGCAGCTCAAGGAGCGCGTCGGCGCGACGCTGGAAATCGAGTCCGGCATTAATGATCCGATGGCGGTATTTCTGACCATCATGCTGATCGGGGTCATTAGCACCGCCGATACTGATCCCGGCTGGTGGATACTGGGCGATTTTGTCTGGCAGATGGGACTGGGGGCGGTACTGGGTGCCGCCGGCGGTTACGGACTGCAGTGGGTCGTTAACCGCCTGACGCTGGCGCTGGGCATGTATCCGTTGCTGGTATTGTCCGGCGGTCTGGTCGTGTATGGAGTCACGCTGGTGCTGGGCGGCAGCGGCTACCTGGCGATTTACCTGACCGGGCTGTTGGTCGGCAACCGGCCCATGCATTCGCGCCAGAATATCATGCGCGTGCATGACGGCATGGCCTGGCTCAGCCAGATTGTGCTGTTCGTACTGTTAGGGTTGCTGGCCAGCCCCGCCGCGATTCTCGATGATGCCTGGGTTGCCATTGCCGTAGCCGGCGTGCTGATGTTTATCGCCCGGCCACTGGCGACGGGATTATGCCTGTTGCCGTTCCGCTTGCCGTGGCGCGAAATTACGTTTATTGCCTGGACCGGCCTGCGTGGCGCCGTGCCGATCATCCTGGCCACGTTCCCGTTGCTGGCTGGTCTCGACGGCGCACAGCTGTATTTCAATATTGCCTTTTTCGTCGTCGTTACCTCGCTGATCCTGCAGGGCTGGACGCTGGCGCCGCTGTCACGAATCCTCAAGCTGCAGGTACCGCCACAGCCGGCGCCGGTACAGCGTGTGGAACTGGACATACCCAAGGCCTCCGGCTACGAACTCGTGACCTATCATCTGACCCCGGTGACGCCGGTATTGGGCAAGACACTGAAGCAAATGAGACTGCCGCCGCATACGCGGCTGGTGGGCGTGTTGCGTGACGAGACCTTTCTGGAAGGCGATACCGAACTGACCCTGCAGAGCAATGACGGGGTGTATATCATCTGTCACGAGCAGGTTCTGGAACCAGATCGAATAACCTGTTTGCCGCCGAACCGGCACCGGCCAAAACTGGACGAGCGCGGTTTCTTTCGGCGAATTCATACTCGATGGCGAGGTCATGCTCCGTGATGTCGCCATGATGTGCTGGACTGAAGATCCCGGCCGAATTACAGGAACGAACACTGTCCGAGCACCTGTCCAGAAGCGTACGTAACCGGCCGGTAGTGGGTGATCGCGTGCGTCTTGATAGAGTGCAGTTCGTGGTCAGAAAAATGGAAGCCGGCCGGATTGCCAAGGTTGGTATCAGCCTGCATGAATAATGAAGTTAAGGAAGAGCTGAATAATTTGTTATTTTGAACGAAGGGAGAAATCTTAAGATGGGAGATTTCTCGACCACTAACGTGGTTCCGAAATGACAGGAATTAACAGTCTCGAAATGACACGAGAAAAATATTCGGAGCTTCCTTAACTGGTTGAATGGTTGAATAGTTAATTGGTTAATTGGTACTGGCGGTAGAGAATGTAGCCGGCCCAGGCAATGGCGAGCAGGACAAGAAAGGCGCCGATCGTATCGAACAAAGTGGCGATCTGGTGATCGTATTCGATCATGTCCAGATCCAGCAGGATGTTTTCCCAGTCATGCATCCCCGGCCTGTCGGCACCGGTGCCGCCACCGAGCAACTGCAGTTCCAGTGCCCGCGCATCGTTGATATAGGGTGCGCAGTCCATGAAACTCTGGCCCAGCCACCACAGGCCGAATGCGGCGCCGAACGGATCGCGGTTGGTAAACAGCAGCACGAGTATTACCACGCAGCGGCATGGAGACTGGCCCAGCGTGCCCGAGTGTAGAGATAAAGTGACTGCCGAACATGGCGAAGATCACGTGCCCGGCTTCATGAAACACCAGGTTGATCGCATGCATGAAGGACTGGCCGATGGCATTGGTCTCGAAATCAAGCGCAATGAAATACAGACCCCATACGCTGAAGCCGGCAAGCAAAGCCAGGCGGGCATAAAAGGTCAATGAATCGCTTGCCGGTTCGGCATGCAGGATCAACTGCCGGAGTTCAGCGAAAGTGGCGCCAAGACGGCCTTCACTGTTGTCATCGGGGTTAAAGCTGGTGGCACGTGGCTGATTGGCGGGATCGCGGTATTGCTGTTTCAGCCACTTGCTGAATATCAGCCCGCAGGCCGGGCAGGTATCCGCATCGGCATCATCCTTGTCGGTACGTTCGTACTGGCATTTGGGGCAGGTCTGGTACATGCGCAGGCCCGTTTTCCGTCAGGTCGGCGCCTCGGTACCGCAGTTCCAGCACTTGCCGAACTGGCCTTCGATCAGTTCACGGCAGTTCGGGCAGCGCCAGTCGCTCACGCCTTCCAGGTCTACCAGCAGGTCCTTGATGATGCCCTCGGCGCGTTCCTGCTCATGGTCGTGCGTAACCCAGACCTCGGGCCAGATTTCATGCGGTGGCAGTTCACCGACACCGCCGGTAAGCACGTCGTTTTTCATGAAACACTGAATGCCGTGCGATTCCAGTATGCCCTTGACATAACCGGCCATCATCCGGTTTTCGGTCGGTATGGACTTCGTTGCAGGAACCAGTACCAGCGCCAGTACGAGGCTGGAACAGGCGGCGACTGCCGCAATGATCAGCGCCCACTGGCTGCGGCGGTTGTTTTTCTGGATGGTTTCGGCGAGTAGTTCATGCTGCCTGGCGAGCTGTTCAATGAAGCGCAGCTGTTCGACATTGGCATCGTCATTTTCATCGAGCCGCTGGTGCAGCCGCTGCAGTTCGCTGCGTACGCCTTCAAGCGTGGCCGGTGTTTCATTGCTTTCGGTACTTTCCGGCCCGCGCCGGCGGATCAGGGCAGTCAGCTTGTCGGCATTTTGAACAATAAGCTGGGCGGTATTCAGAATGGTGGTTAATGTTCCCGGCGTCATGATGGCCACCCTAGGAATCTTCGCGAAGTTCGGTCAGGGCGCCGGCCGCTGCCTGACCGAGAAACAGGCTGTCGACGCCGACGGTAATCAGGGTAAAGCCGTTTTCCATGTAGGGCCTGACGGCATCCGCACTGATCCCGAATATGCCGAGTCTGACACCTGCGGCATGACAGCTGGCGGCAACTGCATCAATCGCCGAACGGACTTCCGGATGCGTGACTTCGCCGATATGGCCGAGGCTCGCGGACAGGTCATACGGGCCGATCAAGAATGGCGTCGACACCTTCGATGGCGGCAATCGCGTCGATGTTATCGATGGCCTCGTGGCTTTCCGCCTGTAGTACCACCACGGTATCGGTATTGGCACGGCCGAGATAACTCTCGAATTCACGGCCGTAACAGTGTGCCCGGCCGAGTCCGACACCACGTCGGCCCAAAGGCGAGTATTTTGCTGCCGCGACCATTTCCCGTGCCTGTGCGGCATCGTTGACCTGGGGCACGATAATGCCGGCCGCACCGACGTCCAGTGCCTTCTTGATCCAGGCCGGTTCGGCCGCCGGAATGCGCACCAGGCAGGGACATGTGCCCGCGGCCTGCAGCAGCGGGCCGGTATCGCCAGGCATGAACGGGCCGTGCTCGGCATCAATGAACAGCCAGCCATAACCGCACGCCGCCAGCAGTTCAATAACATCGGTGTTATGCAGGCTTACCAGCGTGCCGATCAGGGTATCGCCGCGGTGCAGTTTTTTGGCAAATTCGGGCGAGACGATCATGCCGGGACGTGATTCCTAGTAACGTGACCTGCGTTGCAGACGGTGGTTGCCGGGTTTATCGGCTGGTTTGCCTTCGAGTACGTATTCGGTAAACCAGTCGCGATCGTCATCATCGGCTTGCGTCCACGCTTTATCGGCTGCCACCGTGTCAGCGGGGTGTTTCGCGCAGACTTCGGCGGCAAGCTGCTGCAGACGGCCGCGCTGTTCGGCGTTCATGTCCGGGAAGATATCATTATCGGCGCTCATTGCCAGTTCCTGTGCCTGCGCAAGGCAATGGTCCGGTGGGGCGGCCAGGCCACTGCCGCTGAACAGCACGAGCGCGGCCAGAAAGGCTGTGTCGCGTAATATTTTCATGAATCCTTCATCGTCTCGAGGGTTTCATTCATGGTGCGCATGGCATTGAAAGCCGCCGGGTAGCCGATATAGATCGTCATCTGGATTATGATTTCACGGATTTCCTTTTCGTTAAGCAGATCATTCTCCAGGGCACCGCGGATGTGCCAGGCCAGTTGCGGCTGGTTGCCGGATGTGACCAGCGAGGCGATTGTCGCGATCTGCGGGCCCGCTGATCCAGCGCCTCGTTCGTATACATGTCGCTGAAACCGTGCCTGATGACATACTCGCCCAGTTCGCTGGAAAACTCATCGAGGTTTTCGAGGCCGGCCTTGCCGAGATGTAGTTCGGCAAGCTGGCGGCCAGTGGTGTTGTTCGTGCCCATTCAATATCCCCTCTGCTTCAGCTGCGCAGGATGGACAAACATAGTACCACCCAGGCGGCAATCAGTGCCGCCCCGCCCAGCGGCGTGATCGCCCCGAGCCAGCGGCTGCCGGTCAGGGCCAGCAGGTAGAGACTGCCGGAAAACAGGACAATGCCCGCCAGCATCAGCCAGGCGCTGGTGCGCAGCAGGCCGGAAGCGGGCCAGTGCAGCGCGAGCGTGCCCAGCAGCAACAGTCCCAGCGCGTGATAAAAATGGTATTGAACCGCGGTACTCCAGATGCCACTCATTTCGGGCGTCAACCGGGACTGCAGGGCATGGCTGCCGAAAGCGCCCAGGATGACACACAGGCCGCCGTTCACGGCACCGACCAGGAGGATGATTTTGGCGCTCATTGTGCCGGGCAGTTACCGTCGGCGAGGTGCATGGGTTTGGCGAATCGCAGCGTCATGCGATCGCTCTCACCAATGGCTGCGTATTGTTCCCGGTCCTGATCGCCCATGCGGTAGGTGGGTGGCAGTGTCCAGACACCCTCTGGGTGATCCTTGGTATCGTGCGGATTGGCGTTGATTTCGCTGCGGTCGATCAGTCGAAAGCCGATCGATTCGATCATGTCGATCAGGTAAGGCTCGGGCACGTAGCCCTGTTTCGCAGCAGTCCCCGGATCGGCGTCTGCTTCCGCACGGTGCTGGACCACGCCAAGGGTGCCGCAGGATTTCAGCACCCGGTACATATCACGATAAATGTCTTCCGCGGTACCGAACTTGATCCAGTTATGGGTGTTGCGGAAGGTCAGCATCATGTCTGCGGATTCGTCTTCCAGTTCCTGCAGATAGCCCGGCGCCTGGAACACAATACGCCGGACTTCGCCGTAGGTACCTGGATCGGCATCGAGCTTTTCGATGTAGCGAACATGAATGTTGGCAAGGTACTCGACTGGATGATCGGAGCCGAAACCGGCGACGATGAGCCGGCCCCGCTCTTTTAATACGGGTGCCAGTACTTCGGTATACCAGCCGCCGCCCGGCGTGATTTCCACAACCGTCATATCCGGTTCCAGTCCGAAGAACTGCAGGGTTTCCTTCGGATGCCGGTATTGATCGCGGGCCCTGTTGTCGGTACTGCGGTGATCGCCGGCGAGTGCCCGGTCAAGCAGGTCAGCGGTGGATTCGGCCGCTGTTCCGGTGGAAGTGCAGACTGTCAACAGTGAAACAGCCAGGTACTGAAGAATTTTCATGTTGTATTTCCGTTATGGGAATTTCATTTATGAATGGCCGGGGAATGGCTTGTTCAGAGAAGGAAATTTTGCCGGGCCCGTCCTGGCAGGGCAAGCGCGTCCCGGGGCAGATGTCAGTCGCGGATTTTATCGGTGAACGCCGGCACCGGACCGTCCTGGTCCTGCAGGAAGCGGGCCTCGCCCTCGGCCGCGGTGACATTCTCATAGAGTCCCTTGTCGCGACGGACCAGCTTGGTGAAGCCGGTTTCACGCAGCTGGCTGTTACCGATGCGCCTGGCCAGATAGGGGGCGCGAATGAGTTTCCTGACCGGCGCCAGGGGGTCCGTATCACCGAGTGATATCTGGGCGACAAAACAGACTTCACCCCAGGTCTTCAGGGTGGTGTTCACCGGATGTACGACCTCCACCGTGGTCCGGTTTTCGTTGCAGTAGTAATCGTAGGCGGGCATGGGTTTCCGGGATGAATGCTGTTGATATATCGACAATATTGGCGGTTAGCGGCCGGAGTTTCAAGCTGTAACACCCGGGCAATACCCCCGGCCCGGTGCCGCCCGCCCTGGCGGCGATCAGTGCCGGCGCAACACGCATTTCCGGTAAAGGTCCGGAAAGCGGTTATCCGGGTCATAGTGCTGCTTCAGGCGCCGGTATTCGGCCCCATTGTAGATGGACCAGAACTCCGACTCTTCATAATAGGAACTGGAGTAAAGGGATTTGATTCCGCCCAGTTCCGACACTTTTTTTTCTATCATGTGGTTGTAATAGCCTTCCGGCCGTGGCTGTCGATCGTGGATAACATCCCAGAAGCCGAAATTTATATAAAGCGTATTATCCCGGAGGGGATAAAGCGGAAATGGTCCCGGCAGGCCTCTTGTGCCGATCGGGCAGATCCAGATCGGCAGAATTCCTATCTCGCGCAACAGGAAATCGAGAAATTCGGATGCACGGTCGATCGGTATATCAACATCCTGGATAACTGATTCGGGGTGGATGCCGCGTAAGCGGTTGATGAATCGGGTCAGGCCCCAGCGGCTGTTCCAGTGCATAATGCGTGTATACGTCACCGAGTTCAGGCGCTTGCGGCCGTACAGGCGGCGTATCAGGGGGCGCTGCGCAAACACGTTCTTCGAACACCAGAACCAGTCGGTATCCCAGCGCCAGATATAATCATGGATGGTCAGGTAGTCCTCATCGCGTTCCTGCAGCGAGCGGTAATAAATGTTTTTATAAGTGTAATCGCTGACAAAAGGTGCCTGGTCCGTGAAGTGCCCCAGCGTAATGTAAAGTTCATTGCGACTGAATACGGTGCCGTCGACAAAATCGGCATCGCCCCGGCAGTGCTCCTCTAGTGAACGGAAATAATCACCGGCATTGTCAAAGCGGATATGGCGCAGATGTACGTAGGGCTTGACCGGCAGGGTGCTGGTGCGCAGCCGCAGGGCATAACCCAGCGTGCCATACGAGTTGGGAAAGCCGAAGAAGAGATCGCTGTGTTCGTTATCGGGCGTGCAGTGCACGAACTCCTGCCCGGCGGTGAGTATGTCGATTTCCTGGAGATTGTGATGTACCAGACCATGGCGGAATGACGTCGATTCAATGCCGACACCGGTGGCGGCCCCGCCGATCGTGATCGACTGCAGTTCGGGCACCACCGCGGGCATGACACCCTGTTGCAGACAGGCAGTGACCAGTTCGGCATAGGTGGTCATCCCCTCGGCGTCGACCCAGCCCTGTTCCGGGTTGACACTGATTACCTCGTTGAAATGCCGCAGGTTGACACCGGGCCGGCGTTGTTTGTGCCGGTCGCGAAAAAGATTGGATGTTGCTTTGTCGAGCCCGACTGCCCCTGCCGGTTCCCGGGACAATTCGGCCTGCAGGGCGGCTATCTTGCCGGCATGGTCATTCAAGCAGCTTAATCCCGGTAGATATAGGTGCGGCTCATCGGATGGTCGTAATCCACGTTGCCGCGGGATACGAGTACCTGGAACAGGTGGGTATAGCTGTTGCGGGCACGAAACATCTCGGCGCAGGAATACAGGTAGGTTCGCCATTTGCGCCTGAAGGTTTCATCGAACTTCTGTGGATTCAGCGCCTGGATATCCTCCCAGTGACGGTCAAAACGCTCGGCCCAGGCATCCAGGGTGAGGACATAGTGGCGGCGCAGGTTTTCGATGTCGAGGATTTCCAGGCCGCAGCGTTCCATGGCGTTAATCGCCTCGGTTAGCGAGGGTATCCAGCCGCCGGGGAAAATATGCCGGCGGATGAAAAACTCGGTTTCATGGTGGCCGACATGACCGATGAAATGGATCATGCCCAGACCGCCGGGCTTCATGGTACGGGCATGGGCACGGATGACATTCTCCAGCTGGTCGCGACCGGCGTGTTCCAGCACGCCGATGGAAATACTCTTGTCGTATTCACCATTGACTTCCCGGAAATCGGCATCATGGATTTTCAGTTTGTCCGCCAGCCCTGCCTGCTCGAACATGGCATTGCCGTTTTCAACCTGCTCCGGCGTGATATTGATGCCCGTGCCGACAGCGCCATGCTTTTCCCAGGCGTAACGCATGAATCCGCCCCAGCCGCAGCCGATATCCACAAAAGTCTCGCCCGGCTGCAGGCGGACCTTGCGGCAGACATGTTCCATCTTGTTCTGCTGGGCTTCTTCCAACGTCCGGGTGCCTTCTTTCCAGTAGGCACAGGTGTACATCATGTAGGGATCATCAAGCCAGTAGCGATAAAAATCCGTGCCTGTTGCGTAGTGAAAACAGGCATTCTCTCGTGCCTGGGCAATGGACTTGTTGCTGTAACGGAATTCGTGCCACCAGTTGCGCAGCCGTACCAGCAACGGCGGGTTGCTGCTGAAATTGGTCTCCATGCCGGCGCGGAAGACCAGTTTCAGATCGCCTTCGATATCCAGGCTCTGGTCGAAATAGGATTCCAGCATGCCAATATGACCCATGAAGAGGATCTTCAGGATGGCAGTCCGACTGCGAATATGGATAGTGATTGCGGGTTCGCTGTCGTGATGGTTCTGATACTGGCTGCCGTCCGGAAATACAACACGGAAACAGATGCTCGTGCTGTGGCCTATACTGTCGAGTTTACGCTTCAGTGCATCCTTCACTGTCGTTCCGCAAAATGTTTGGATTACCTGTTCAGTAGTATTACAGATTGATTCTGTGATCAAGAGCCGGGTGCCTGTTTTCGACTCCGAACAGCCTGATATGAGCAGGCGAAAACCGGCCTTGCGCCCGGTTTTGCAGGGCGATATTATTTATTTTCCGAATGTCAGCGGCTCCAGCAAATAAGGATATTGCCCGAGGTATATCTGGTGGATATTTCTTTATACATCACAGTGTGCCTGAAACCTTCCCCTGACTGTCTTGGCTTTGTACGCATCACTCGATGCCAACTTTCGTCTAGCCAGACATATAAATAGGGTCCCGCATATTCAAAACGCAGATCCGGCTGACCATCCATATTTTCGTCAATCACAAAACCGACTTTGTTGCCGCCGGGTGACAGGATGTCGGTTGTTAACTTGCCGGGATGATCATTTTTATTAAGATTTTCAAGAATCAAGAGTACTGTATCATGTCGTGGATGATTGATGACCATTGATTCCAGTGTATGATCAGAGGCTGAAGTAATCGACGCTATGAACTGGTCGTTGTATTTGAGCGCAATACTGTCATTGCCACTGCTTAATGATGTCAGCAATCCCCAGTTCCCGATGGTATGTTCATATGCACCATCACGGCCAAGGGGGTGCATCATCAATGTTGGTATTTGGGTCTGACTGAAATCAATCTTGTCCGGTTTGGAAGGCTGAAAATATACAGAAGAAGCGGCGCCTATGGCGATACCGGCCAGCAAAAGTATGCCATAGAGCAGCCAGCGCCAGGGGCTCTTGAGTGCATTGTCGCCGGAATCCTTCATTGGTAATACTTTTCTATATATTCCTTGATTGCGGCAGCCTGATTATGTTCCGTATCGCGTGCTGAAAACAACAGTGTAATTTGACGGTTCCCGGCCTCGGCAAACAGCCTTTCCACAAGTTCGTTTTTATGTTTTAGTTCACTGATGTAGCGGCTTCTGAAAGTTTTCCATTTATCCGGATCATGATTGAACCACTTTCTCAGTTCCGTGCTGGGGGCAATCTCTTTGAGCCATAGATCGATCGCGGCATCCGCTTTTTTCAGCCCGCGGGGCCAGATTCTGTCTACCAGTACCCGGAATCCGTCATCCGGCCCCACGGGATCATAGACTCGCATTATTCTGCATCTCATTGTGTTTGTTGATAAAAATCAAGGCCCGCGAGCAGGCGTTGCCAATTTCATCTCCGCGAGAACATGCTGTGGCTATACACGTTTCCGGCGTTGCCGGTGCTTTACCATGATAGTAGGTACCGGCCTGCATTTGATCCCTGTTCGTTTCCGGAACAGGGCGAGTGCGTCAATAACCTGCCAGTTTACACATATAAAAAACGGCCAGTCTATTGACTGGCCGTTCAGGCACCAAACACATCAGAGGGATAAAGCCGGTTTGGTGGGATGGGTTACATTTCGGAATTTTACAGTGGGGCCAGCCATGACCTGGCGTTCAGCGCCGGGACGGATACCGTTGGAGAAATCCGTTGCACAGAGTCTGTCAGGTTTCGTCCCTAAACCCGGCGCGTTTCCGGATCACTCCAGGTCTAGCGCATGCTGTTTCAGCTCCTCGATATTGATCATGTCGAGCACGCGCCGGTGGGTTGCCATGAGGTAGACGGGCGGTGCCACACCCGCCTCGTAAGCCTCGTACCAGCGCAATGCGCAGAGACACCAGCGGTCGCCCGGCTTCAGTCCCGGGAAACCGGCTTCGGGGTGTGGCGTTACCAGGTCATTGCCCTGTTCAAGTTCAAATTCGAGAAACTCACGGGTCATGCGGGCGCAGACAACGTGGTCGCCGGCATCTTCACTGCCGGTGTTGCAGCAGCCGTCACGGTAAAAACCGGTGATCGGCTGGTAGGAGCAGGACTGGAGTGGTTCGCCGAATACGTTTACGGATTCTGCGGGCATACCGATTCCTTTTTCCATAACTTAAGCAAGCTCTGAATAATCCCCGCATGTCATTTCGACCAACGGGAGAAATCCCTGTCTCGACCATAGGGAGAGATCTTAATGAGATCCCTCGCTGCGCTCGGGACGCCTTCGAAAGTCCCTCGCTGTGCTCGAAATGACAAATTATTCAGAGCCTCCTTAATTCAGCCAGAGAATTCCTGTATTGAGATACAGTGCGAAGCCGACCCATACAAGATAGGGTATCAACAGCATCGCTGCCAGACGACTCAGAGGCAGAAACAGTCTGATGTTAACCGCCACGGCCGGTAACAGCAGCAGGATATTGACCATGCCGATGCCGATCCAGTGCTGGCCGAAGAACACCCACGACCAGCTGGCATTCAGTAACAGCTGAATACCATAACAGGCGAAAGCGTAACGCTTCGGCGTAATGGCCGGGCTTTGCCATGCCAGCCAGCCGGATACTGCTATCATCAGGTACAGCAATGTCCAGGCAATAGGAAATACCCGGTTGGGTGGTGTCAGCGGTGGTTTGTCGAGCGCCGCGTACCAGAGTCCGGGTTCGAACTGGATGCCGGTTACGGCGATCAGGCAGACAAGCGCGATAAAGACAGGCAAGGAACGATATTGCATTATTTTCATCCTGTAGTCAGGACCATGATACTCGGTTATGGTTAGTGCGGCTCATAACAGTCCGGTGTATACATTGGGTAATACTGTAACAGGCAATACGCATCGCCCCGTGCCGGGATGTGCGTTCAGGGATCCGCTGAACTGGCTGTCATGGGGCGGTGGTGCCGGACTGAGTCCGTGGATGCCCGGTACGGCAGGCAGCCTGGTGGGTGTCGTCATCTATCTCTGTCTGCCGGCCATGTCACTGTTCCAGTATATCGGCCTGACTATTTTGCTGTTTGCCGTGGGTATCTGGCTGTGTCGGCATACTGCCCGCGCGCTCGGGGTCCATGATCACCCCGCCATCGTCTGGGACGAAATCGTCGGCTACATGGTCACCATGACCGCGGCGCCGGCGGGCTGGGGCTGGGTGCTGGCCGGTTTTGTCCTGTTCAGGCTGTTCGATATCTGGAAGCCCTGGCCCATCCGCTGGCTCGATCGGTATGTTACCGGGGGTTTCGGCATCATGATCGACGACCTGCTGGCTGCGATCTATGCCGCGTTTCTGCTGCAAATAACTTCCCTTTTTTTATAGACTTAGCTAAGGTCCCTGACAAGGAAAATAAAAACCGGGGAAATGGGGTGCCACTGACCAGGATTTGCAGAATGCGCCGGCTGCGGCTGATACCGCTTTGCGCCCTCGTGGCGGGCATGCTTGCCGTGCCGGCTGCGTACGCCGACATTTACAAATATGTCGACAAGCACGGCCGCATCACCCTGACGGACAAGCCCAAGCACTCCGGCTACAAGCGGCTGGTCAAGACCTGGAAGGGCTGGCAGGAACCCAGCTATGACCCGGGCCGGTTCAAGCAGAACCAGAAGCGTTACGCGCCGCTGATCACCGAGGCGGCACGCGAGTACCTGTTACCGGATTCACTGGTTCATGCAGTGGTCACGGCCGAGTCGGCCTATGACCCGAATGCACTGTCCAGTGCCGGCGCCCTGGGACTCATGCAGCTCATGCCGGCGACCGCGAAACGCTTTGGTGTCTCCGATCGCAAGAACCCGCGCGCCAATGTTTTTGCCGGCACGAGGTACCTGAAGGAACTGCTGGGCATGTTCGGCAACGATGTGCAGCTGGCGGTCGCCGCCTACAACGCCGGCGAGAACGCCGTTATCCGCTACGGCAACGAGATACCGCCGTTTCCCGAGACACAGAATTACGTCCGCAAGGTACTCAAGTACTACCGCCAGTACCGCGAGAACGGCATTCAGGTGGCGGGGAATTAGTTAACTGGTTTACTAGTTAATTAGTTTACTGGTGATTAGTGATCTTGACGGGCCATGGATTTTAGCCATGCTGTTTTAATCAACCAATCAACCAATCAACCAATCAACCAATCAACCAATCAACCAATCAACCAATCAACCAATCAACCAATCAACTATCACTCATCCGTCACACATCCTTCCGACGCATTGCGCACGGTCTTGATGTAGCGCGCGAGCGTGCCGCGTTCTGCCTTGTAGGGCGGCATGGTCCAGTTCCTGCGGCGCTTGTCGAATTCCTCGTCACTGATATCGACATCGATGCGATTGTTCTCGACATCAATCGTCACGATGTCACCGTCCTGCACCAGCGCAATCGGACCGCCTTCCTGGGCCTCGGGTACCACGTGACCGATAATGAAGCCGTGTGAACCGCCGGAGAAACGACCGTCGGTGACCATGGCGACATCACTGCCGAGCCCGGCGCCCATGATCGCCGAGGTCGGCGTCAGCATTTCCGGCATGCCGGGCCCGCCCTTGGGGCCCTCGTAGCGGATGATGATGACGTCGCCCTTCTGAATCCTGTCGTCCTCCAGCGCCTTGAGCATGTTTTCCTCGGCGTCGAACACGCGCGCCGGGCCGGTGAACGCCAGGCCTTCCTTGCCGGTGATCTTGGCGACCGACCCGCCGGGCGCAAGATTGCCTTTCAGTATCTGGATGTGGCCGGTCTTCTTGTGCGGGTTATCCAGCGGCCGCAGGATGGGCTGATCCGCCGGCAGCCCCGGCAGGTCCTTCAGGTTTTCCGCCAGCGTCTTGCCGGTGACGGTCATGCAGTCACCATTGATCATGCCGTTATCCAGCAGCATCTTCAGCACCGCCGGTGTGCCGCCGATCTTGTGCAGGTCTTCCATCACGTACTGGCCGCTGGGCTTGAGATCGGCGAGATACGGCGTGCGGTTGCTTACAGCCTGGAAATCGTCGACCGTCAGGTTGATGCCGACCGAACGGGCCATGGCGATCAGGTGCAGCACGGCATTGGTGGAACCGCCGAGCACGATCACCAGCACCATGGCGTTTTCGAATGCCTCGCGCGTCATGATATCGCGCGGTTTCAGATCCAGTTCCAGCAGGTTCCGGATCGCGGCGCCGGCGTTGAAGCATTCCTCGAGCTTCATGGGGATCGATCGGCCGGCGTGGACGAAGAATAGGGCAGTGACATGCCCATCGCCTCGATGGCCGCGGCCATGGTGTTGGCGGTGTACATGCCGCCGCAGGCGCCGGCGCCGGGACAGGCGTTGCGCACGATCTGCTGGCGCTCGTCATCGTTGATACGGCCGGCGATGTACTCGCCGTAGCTCTGGAACGCCGAGATGATGTCGAGTTTCTTTTCGTGGCCGTCGATCTCGGATGGCCGGGCTTGATGGTGCCGCCGTAGACCATGATCGACGGACGGTTCAGCCGGCCCATGGCCATGACCGTGCCGGGCATGTTCTTGTCGCAGCCGGGCAGGGCGATGTTGGCGTCGTACCACTGCGCGCCCATGATCGTTTCGATGGAATCGGCGATCAGATCGCGCGACTGCAGCGAATAGCTCATGCCCTCGGTGCCCATGGAAATGCCGTCGGAAACGCCGATGGTATTGAAGCGCATGCCCACCAGGCCGGCCGCAACCACGCCTTCGCGGACTTTCTCGGCCAGCTCGTTAGCAGATGCATGTTGCAGGTATTGCCCTCGTACCAGACGCTGGCGATGCCGACCTGCGGCTTGTTCATGTCGTCCGGCGTCAGGCCGGTGCCGTAAAGCATTGCCTGGGACGCGCCCTGCGAAGCCGGCTGGGTAATGCGCGAACTGATACGGTTCAGTTGTTTGGCCATGGGCGGAAAATCTCTAAATTCAGTAGCAAATCAGCGAATTGAAGGAAAAAGGTGCGTTAGAATACACCAGCATCGCAGGCCTGTCAGGCCGGTCAGGCCGGTCATGGCCGCCTGGCGGCCTGGAAACAGGAATCCAGGAACAAACACCTGAAAAAGAACAAGGAATCCCAGTGGCCCGGGTACCCGCATTGATGGACGCTTTTGCGCGGCTGATCGAAACGCCGTCGGTAAGCAGTGTCGACCCCAGGCTCGACATGAGCAACCGGCCGGTGGTGGATCTGCTCGCCGGCTGGTTTGCCGATCTGGGATTCGGTATCGAGATCACCGACGTGCCGGGGCAGCACGGCAAGGTCAATCTGATTGCCCGGACCGGATCGGGTGCTGATGGCGGTCTGGTGCTGTCCGGCCATACCGATACCGTGCCGTACGACGAGACCGGCTGGGGCAGCGATCCGTTTACACTGACCGAGAAGAACGGCCGGGTCTACGGTCTCGGTACTTCGGACATGAAGTGTTTCTTTCCGATCATTACCGAGGTGCTGCAGGGTCTGGACAGGAGCAGTATCACGCGTCCGCTGACGATCCTGGCGACGGCCGATGAAGAGAGCAATATGCACGGTGCACGGGCATTGCTGGAGGCGGGCGTGTCATTGGGTTCACAGGCACTGATCGGTGAGCCGACCGGACTGCAGCCGGTGTACATGCACAAGGGTGTGATGTTGATAAAGATCCGGCTCACCGGCCGTTCCGGCCATTCCAGCGATCCGTCGCTGGGCGAAAGCGCACTTGAAGGCATGCATGAAGTCATCAAGGCGCTGCTTGACTGGCGTGATGAGCTGCAGGCCGATCACCGCAACTCGGATTTCAGGGTGCCGGTGCCGACAATGAATCTCGGCCATATCCAGGGCGGTGACAACCCGAACCGGATCTGTGCGTCCTGTGAACTTGGTCTGGATCTGCGGCCGCTGCCGGGCATGGAAGTCAGTGAACTGAAAACCGAACTGCAGCAGCGGGTCAGGGCGGCGGTCGAGGATCGCGATCTGAAACTGGAGTTCTGCGACATGTTTGATGGCATCGATGCCATGCATACACCCCGCGACGCCGAGATCGTGCGCAAGGCCGAGGAACTGGCCGATAGGGAGGCTGGCAGCGTGGCCTTCGGTACCGAGGGCCCTTACCTGAATGCGCTGGGTATGCAAACCGTTATCCTGGGACCGGGTGATATCTCCGTGGCGCATCAGAGTAACGAGTATCTGCCGCTGGATCGGATAGAACCGATGCAGCGGATTGTTGAGGGAATGATTCGGCATTTCTGTATGGGACAAGCGGCATGAGTGACGACAAAAACAGGAAGGCGATGAATGGTGACAATCAGGCATTCGTGGACTGGTTCCGGCTGGCCTCGCCCTATATTCATGTGCATCGCGGCCAGACTTTCGTGGTTCAGTTCGACGGCGAGGCGGTGGCCGACAGTCATTTCCCGCAGCTGATTCATGACCTGGCGTTACTGAACAGCCTCGGTATCCGGTTGGTACTGGTATACGGTGCCCGGCCGCAGATTGACAGGCGCCTGGAAATCGCCGGTGTTGAATCGAATTTTCACAAGGGCATGCGGGTGACGGATGCCCCGGCGCTGGAGCATGTAAAAGAGGCGATCGGCAGGATCCGGGTCGATATTGAGGCCCTGCTGTCGATGGGGCCGGGCAACACACCGATGCGGGAAACCCGGCTGCAGGTGTCTTCCGGTAATTTTATCATCGCACAGCCGCTCGGTATTCACGACGGTATCGATTTCGAGCATACCGGCGAAGTACGGCGCATCGATGCGGAAGCCATCAGGACAAAACTCGATCGGCATGAAATCGTGCTTGTGCCGCCGATGGGGTATTCACCGACCGGTGAGGCCTTCAACCTGAGCGCGCGCGATGTCGCCGCCGAGGTGGCGGCCAGCCTGCAGGCGGCCAAGCTGATTTATCTGACTGAAAGCGATGGTCTGCGCAATAGCGATGGCAATCTCATCCGCCAGCTGTCCGAAAAAGAAGCCGAGGCACTGTTTGCCGAGGGCCATGCCGGTAATGACGCCGTGACCGATCAGGCCGCGCATGCGATTTATGCCTGCAAACAGGGCGTCGTGCGCACGCATATCATCAACCGCTGCCGGGACGGGGCACTGTTGCTGGAATTGTTCAGCCGTGACGGTGTTGGCACGATGATCAGTGCCGCGCCGTACGATGATATCCGCAAGGCCTGCATCGAGGATGTCGCCGGTATTCTCGAACTGATCGAGCCGCTGGAAAAAGCCGGCGTGCTCGCGCACCGGTCACGCGAAAAACTCGAACTGGAGATCGATCATTTCACCATTCTGCTGCGGGATGGTGTCATCATCGGTTGTGCCGCCCTGTATCCGTTTGACGGGGAAAAGGTCGCCGAGATCGCCTGTCTCGCCATTCACGGCGATTATCAGAAACAGGGGCGGGGCGATCAACTGTTTGCCAGCCTGGAGCGGGAGGCGCGGCGGCGGGGACTGGAACGGGTATTCGTGTTAACCACCCATGCACCGCACTGGTTCCTGGAACGGGGATTTAAAGAGGGGAAACTCGACGACTTGCCGGTGAAGCGGAAAGAGCTCTACAACATCCAGCGGAATTCGAAGGTATTAATCAAGCAACTTTGATTTCCCGCTTGGCAAACGGGGCTGTTGAACATGGAAGCATAAAACCTCATGCGCCCAAAGCGGATTACATTTGTTGCATGGCTCGGTATTGTAGTGGGACTGTTTACGCTTGTGAGTTCGCTCGCAGGCATGTACTGGCTATACAGTGACGATGCGTTCTATCGCAGCATGCTGGAAAGCTGGAAACTGCCGGCCTGGATTCAGCTGATGCTGGATGTCATCGCCGGTAGTATATTTCTGGTTACCGGCATCTTCATGCTCAAGGGCAGGCGCTGGGCCTGGATGCTGGTTATCGCCCTGTTACTGTTCCAAATTGTTTTGTATGTACTCACCAGTCCTTATATCCGATCATCGGCCTGGTTGATGACATCGGCACATCTTTTATTTTATGGCGTGTATCTATATTTATTATTATCCGAACCGGCCTGCCGTTATTTTGGCCAGACTGACAGCGGGCAATAAAAAGGGAAGCTGATTTCCCGGCTTCCCTTGACTAATCACCAGTTAACCAATCAACCAGTCAACTATACAGCGCCTTCCGTCTCTTCCTCGATCACCTCGACCTTGATCTCATCGTTCTCTTCCGTGATGCGGATATGACCGCCATGTTCGAGTTTGCCGAACAGTAACTGCTCGGCCAGCGGTTTCTTGATCCTGTCCTGGATGAGGCGGGCCATCGGCCGGGCACCCATGATCTTGTCATGGCCGTGCTTCGCCAGCCATTCACGCGCACTGTCATCGACTTCCATGCTGACCTTGCGGGCATCGAGTTGTGTCTCGAGTTCGACCAGGAACTTGTCGACCACGTGGGTGATGGTATCGGGCGACAGCGGATCAAACTCGACAATCGCATCCAGGCGGTTACGGAATTCCGGACTGAAAGTTTTCTGGATGACTTCCGTCGCATCGTGCGTGTGATCCTGGGGCGTAAAACCGATCGATGAACGGCTGATGCGTTCGGCACCGGCGTTCGTGGTCATGACTATGATCACGTTGCGGAAATCGGTCTGACGGCCATTGGCGTCGGTCAGCGTGCCGTGGTCCATGACCTGCAGCAACAGATTGAAGACATCCGGATGTGCCTTCTCGATTTCGTCCAGCAACAGCACTGCATGCGGCTGCTTGTTGATCGCGTCGGTCAGCAGACCGCCCTGATCGTAACCGACGTAGCCCGGCGGCGCACCGATCAGACGTGACACCGTGTGCCGCTCCATGTACTCGGACATGTCAAAACGGATCAGTTCGATACCCATGATCTTGGCCAGCTGACGCGTCACCTCGGTCTTGCCGACGCCGGTCGGCCCGGCGAACAGGAAATTGCCGATGGGTTTCTGTGGATTGGCCAGGCCGGAGCGGGACATTTTAATGGCGGTCGCGAGCGTATCGATGGCCTTGTCCTGACCGAACACCGTCATTTTCAGGTCGCGGTCCAGGTTGCGCAGCACATCCTTGTCGGAGGTACTGACGGATTTTGGCGGAATGCGCGCGATACGGGCGACGATGTTTTCGATATCGGCGACATTGACCGTCTTCTTGCGCTTGGAGGGTGCCACCAGATGCTGGGAGGCACCGGCCTCGTCAATGATATCGATGGCCTTGTCCGGCAGGTGCCGGTCGGTAAGGTAGCGATCGGTCAGTTCTGCCGCTGCGCGCAGTGCCTGGTGCGTGTAGCGGATCTGGTGATGCGTTTCAAAGCGGCTCTTCAGTCCTTCCAGGATTTTCACGGTTTCATCGACCGAGGGCTCGGTGACATCGATCTTCTGGAACCGGCGCGCCAGCGCACGATCCTTCTCGAAAATACCGCGGTATTCCTGATAGGTCGTCGAACCGATGCACTTCAGATCACCCGAGGCCAGCGCCGGCTTGATGATGTTCGAGGCGTCCATGACACCGCCGGACGCGGCACCGGCGCCGATGATCGTATGAATCTCGTCGATAAACAGTATCGACCCGGATTTCTTCTTCAGTGCCGCCATGACGCCCTTGAGGCGTTTTTCGAAATCACCACGATACTTGGTGCCGGCCAGCAGGGCGCCCAGGTCGAGGGCGTATATCGTGCTGTCGGCCAGAACGTCCGGCACTTCTTCATCGACGATCAGCTTTGCCAGGCCCTCGGCAATCGCAGTCTTGCCGACACCGGCCTCACCGACGTAAAGCGGGTTGTTCTTGCGTCGCCGGCACAGGATCTGAATCGTACGCTGGATTTCATGCTGGCGGCCGATCAGGGGATCGATCTTGCCACGTTGCGCCTGTTCGTTGAGATTGACGGTATAGGCCTCGAGCGGGTTGCTGCCGGCCTCTTCCGTGCGCGTTTCTTCCTCGGCCGCGGCCTCGGATTCCTCACCGGCTTCTTCCTGCGGCACCTTGGAAATGCCGTGGGATATGTAATTCACGACATCAAGGCGCTTGATCTCCTGTTGTGACAGGAAGAAAACGGCGTGGGATTCGCGTTCACCGAAGATTGCGACCAGCACGTTGGCGCCGCTGACTTCCTTCTTGCCGGAAGACTGCACATGAAATACGGCACGCTGCAGGACGCGCTGAAAACCCAGTGTCGGCTGCGTGTCGCGCTCGTCGCCTTCCGGCAGCACCGGCGCGTTTTCACGGATGAAATTACGCAGGTCGTTGTGCAGGGCGTTGAGATTGGCGCCGCAGGCCCGCAGTACCCTTGCCGCGGATGGATTGTCCAGCAGTGCCAGCAGCAGATGCTCGACTGTCATGAATTCGTGACGCTGTTCGCGCGCATCGCGGAACGCGTTATTCAATGTCATTTCAAGATCTTTATCGAGCATGGCTCAAGCCCTCACGCTTTTTCCATCGTACATAAAAGGGGATGATTATTCTCACGGGAATAACTGTTGACCTGCGAGACTTTGGTTTCTGCAATCTCGTGAGTGAAGACACCACATATACCTTTGCCGCGTGTATGGACTTCCAGCATGATACGCGTCGCGCTTTCGCGATCCAAAGCGAAGAACTGTTCGAGCACATGGACCACAAAATCCATCGGCGTATAGTCGTCATTAATGAGGATGACCTTGTATAAAGGAGGACGCTTAAGTTTCGGTTTGGCCTCCTGCAGGGCCAGTCCTTCATCTTGGTCTTGCTGTTGGTTTTGGCCAGTTTTTTCACTCATACCTCTAACTCTGACCTTGAATCGGGACGATGATTCGCTCAAGGGATATACTCTAATTATAACTCGCGAAAATACTGTCGCCAGAGTTCCCGCCAGAGGCATATAGGGTGTATTATGCATGACTTGACACGGCGCGTGCCGAGCGCGGCGAAGCCGCCGGGTGCCAGTTTTTCAGCGCCACGGGTGCCAGCATCTCCACAAACCGTCTGGCCGCCGGGGATAGTATCTGCTCCCGCCGCATGACCAGACCGTAGCTGCACTTCGGAAAGTATGACGTAAGCGGAATTGTCGCCAGATCATCATGTTGTGTCAGACAAATCCGCGGTACCACCGCAATGCCGATATCGCGCTCGACGTATTTCTTGATGACCTGCCAGCCGCGCGCCTCCATGACAACGCTGTAGTTAATATTATGCTGGCTGAATACCATTTCAACCATCTGCGCGGTCGTCAGCTGTCGCGGCGGCAGAATCAGTCCGTAGGGGCTGATTTCCTCCAGCCTGATAACCGTCCGGCCCGCGAGCGGGTGGTCATTCGGCATGATCAGAACCGGATCATAGTCGCACAGCGGCGTAAACAGCATGTCCCGCGGTACCTTGATCAGGGCGCTGATCGCCAGATCGATATCGCCGGCCTGCAGCTGTGTCAGCCCGTCCGGGCTGGTGACATTATGCAGGCAAACGCGGATCTGTGGATAGGCCGAATGATAGCGGCGCAGGGTGTGTGACAGCATCTGCAAAAGTATGACTTCGCTGGCGGCGATATGCAGTTCACCGCTGATATGCTTGTTGACCTGCTCGTCGAAGGCCACCGGCAGGTTGTCGATGCCCTCGACCAGTGGCAGGGCCATATCCAGCAGGCTCTTGCCCTCGGCGGTCAGGAAGATACGCGGCCCCTGGCGGCCGAACAGCTGATGGCCCATATCCTTTTCCAGGGCGCGGATGAGCAGCGAGATCGACGGCTGGCTGAGGTCCATTTTTTCCGCCGCCCGGGACATGCTGCCGCCCAGCGCGGTGTGGCAGAATGCACGTAACTGCTTGAGTCTGTTCTGTTTATAGTAGTCTCGGGACATAACAGACCCAATATACATTAACAATATTAATAGTCAATATTGACAAAATCCGCTTGTCAAATGGTGCATCGCATCTAAACTGCCCTCACGGTCTTAACCTTTCTGTCATATCAGGGTGCCTTCTCCGCTGGGGCGCCTATCACAGTCCGGTAGCAAGGCCATGGACGCCAGTGACGACGGTCCACAGCCAGGGATTAGTGCGGGCAGTCGTTTTGCCACAGGGCGTCCCCTGCAGCAATAACACAATAATTTTTGAGCCTGAATTCACTTAACACAGGAGGAACCCGATGGGTGCTGACGCTGAAATCAAGCAACTGGAGAAGGGATGGGCGGAAAACCCGCGCTGGAAAAACGTCAAGCGTGACTATGGTGCCGCCGATGTCGTTCGTTTGTGCGGCAGCCTGCAGATCGAGCATACGCTGGCCCGCAATGGCGCCGAGAAGCTCTGGAAGCTGGTCAACGAAGAGGCCTTCGTCAATTCCCTCGGCGCCCTGACCGGCAACATGGCCGTGCAGCAGGTCAAGGCCGGCCTCAAGGCCATCTATCTGTCCGGCTGGCAGGTCGCCGGTGACGCCAACAGTGCCTTTGACATGTATCCCGACCAGTCGCTGTATCCGGTCGACTCCGTGCCCACCGTGGTCAGGCGCATCAACAACGCGCTGGTGCGTTCCGACCAGATCCGCCATGCCGAGGGCGATGACAGCATTGACTGGTTCGCGCCGATCGTCGCCGACGCCGAGGCCGGTTTCGGCGGCGTGCTGAACGCCTTCGAGCTGATGAAGCACATGATCGAGGCCGGCGCCGCCGGCGTTCACTTTGAGGACCAGCTGGCTTCCGCCAAGAAGTGCGGCCACATGGGCGGCAAGGTCCTGGTCCCGACCCAGGAGGCCGTGCAGAAGCTGACCGCCGCGCGCCTGGCGGCTGATGTCTGCGGGGTGCCGACCCTGGTACTGGCGCGTACCGACGCCGAGGCCGCCAACCTGATCACCTCTGATATCGATGATCGCGACAAGGAGTTCCTCACCGGCGAACGTACCGCCGAGGGCTTCTACCGCACCAAGCCGGGTATAGAGCAGGCCATTGCCCGCGGCATGGCCTATGCCCCGTATGCCGACCTGATCTGGTGTGAGACCGGCACACCGGACCTGGACGACGCGAAGAAAGTTCGCCGAGGCCATCCGCGAGGAGTATCCGGAACAGCTGCTCGCCTACAACTGCTCGCCGTCGTTCAACTGGAAGAAGAACCTGGACGATGCCACCATCGCCAAGTTCCAGCGCGAGCTGGGTGCCATGGGCTACAAGTTCCAGTTCATCACCCTGGCCGGCTTCCATGCCCTGAACTACAGCATGTTCAGCCTGGCCAAGGGCTACGCCGAGCGGCAGATGTCGGCCTACGTCGAACTGCAGGAGAAAGAGTTCGCCGCCGAGAAGGACGGCTACACCGCGACCAAGCATCAGCGCGAGGTCGGTACCGGCTACTTCGATGCCGTCACCCAGACCATCTCCGGCGAAAACTCCTCGGTCACCGCGCTCAAGGGCTCGACCGAGGACGCCCAGTTCCAGAAGGCCAAGTAACGGTCCTGTAACTGAAGCGGTAATATCTGTACACAAACCGCGGCGGCCTGCTGGTCGCCGGGTTCTTATGGCTCTGTGGTCGTGATTCATGGTGTTGATGCGGGAAGCCGTTTGAGCAACAGCGAATTACCGATGACCGACAGGGAACTGATGGTCATGGCGATCACGCCGATCATCGGATGCAGCAGGCCGACGGCAGCGATAGGGATGGCAACCACATTGTAGAAGAAAGCCCAGAACAGGTTCTGTACGATCTCGTCGAATGTCGCCTTCGACAGTCGAATGGCCTCGACGACCCTGGTCAGTTCGCCGGAGACCAGCGTGACGTCGGCGGCCTCGATGGCGACATCGGCGCCGGCGCCGATGGCGATGCCGACATTGGCCTGCTTCAGCGGGGCATCGTTGATGCCGTCACCGACCATGGCCACGTGTTGACCGTAGCGGTCCTGCAGTTTGCGGATCTCATCAACCTTGCCTTCCGGGAGCACGCCGGCCAGGATCTCGTCAATTCCAACTTCATCGGCCACGGCCCTGGCCGCGCGTTCGTTGTCACCGGTGACCATGGCGACGGTCAGTCCCAGGTCGTGCATGGCGCTGATCGCGGCCCTTGAATCCGGTTTGATGGCGTCTGCGACGGAGACGATCCCGATGGCCTGGCCGTCGCGTGCGACCAGCACCGCGGTCCGACCCCTGGCTTCCAGCTCTGCCAGGTCGCCATCAAGTTCTTCCAGGCCCTTGATCCCGGATTCACCCAGCAGGTGCCGGTTGCCGATCAGGATCTCGCTACCTTCGACCCGGCCCTGGACACCGCGGGCGGTCACCGACTTGAATGCCTCGACATTCCCGAAATTGACAGCGCGGTCCCTGGCGCCCTTGACGATTGCCTGGGCAAGGGGATGCTCGGAGGCGTTCTCTACCGCGGCGGCCAGCGCCAGCACGGTATTTTCGTCCTGTTCGCCAGCGGCGACGACGTCGGTCAGTTCCGGTTCCCCCTTGGTAATCGTGCCGGTCTTGTCGAGTACCACCATCCTGATGTCCTTGAGCGTCTGAATGGCCTCGCCGGAACGGATCAGCACACCGCGCTCGGCTCCCATACCGGAACCAACCATCAGGGCGGTCGGCGTCGCCAGGCCCAGGGCACAGGGGCAGGCGATCACCAGCACCGAGATGGTGGCCAGGATGGCCAGGATGACCGGCGTTGCGGTCGGGTTCACCCAGGGCAGGAAGGTCTCGCCCCACTCCAGGATCGGGCGCAATGGGTCAGGAAACAGCAACCAGGCGGCCAGACTGGCAAACGCGATGACGATGACCACCGGTACGAATTTGGCTGTCACGCCATCAGCAAATTCCTGGATCGGGACCTTGGAGCTCTGGGCCTCCTCGACCAGTCGAATGACCTGGGAAAGAAAGGTATCCGTGCCGACCCGGGTCGCCTTGACCTTGAGGCGGCCTTCCTTGTTGATGGTGGCCCCGAGCACCTGGGCACCGGGGGATTTTTCCACCGGGATGGACTCGCCGGTGGCGATGGATTCATCCACGTGGCTTTCGCCTTCGACAATTTCTCCATCGGTGGGGATCTTGTCGCCGGGACGCACGATCATCACATCGCCGATGGTCAGCTCCTTGATGGGCACTTCCACTTCCGCGCCGTCGCGTTCGACCCGCGCCGTCTTGGCACTCAGGGTCAGCAGTTTCTTGATCGCCTGCGATGCACGGCCCTTGGCCTTGTTCTCCAGATACCGGCCGAGCAGGTGAAAGGTCATGATGGTGGAGGCCATCTCGATGAACGAGGTCATGGGATAGATGAAACCGACCAGGCCGATGAGATACGGCGGCAGGCTGCCCATGCTGATGAGTACATCCATGTTGGCGGTGCGGTTGGTCAGCGAGCGCCAGGCCGACTTGTGCGTGGCCCAGCCGCCGTACAGAAACACCACCGGCAGGGCAAGCAGGGCGATGATCGCCAGGTAGCCCGGAATCGGCTGCCAGAACATGTGCAGCATCATCAGCACCATGATGACCGTGGTGGGTATCGCCGCTATCCAGAGTCGTTTCCAGGCCTGGTCGAGGTAGGCCTGGTCGGCTTCGGATTCCGTTTCGGTACCAGTCTCATCGCCGGTTTCTATCGAGGCGACGTCGTAACCCGCCTTTTCCACGGCACTGCGTATTGCGTCGGGGGAGGGGCCATTTGCCGCGAGGCTTACCGTCACCCGGTGATTGGAGATATTCGTGCTGACACTGTTGATACCGTCGAGCCGCTTCAGCGAATCACTGACGATACCGGCGCAGTGATCGGAACCCATTCCGGGGACAACGAGCCGCACCTCCTTCGTATTGTCTGTGCCGGAAACGCCGGCGACATCGTAACCGGCTTTTTCCACGGCTCTGCGCAATGCAGCTGGATCGGTTTGCTTGGCGTCGTACTGAACCGTGACCTTGTGGGCGGCGATACTGGTTCTGACTTCATTGACGCCTGACAGGCGTTTGAGCGTAGTGCTGACGATGCCGGCGCAGTGATCGGAGCCCATGCCGGGCACAATCAGTTCTGCAGTAGCGGCGTTGCCTGCTGATAGCTCACTGGATTGCTCGATGTTCTTCATCGTTTCTCCCGGGACGATAGTTGGATTGGCTGGTGCCGGAGTTTGAAAGAGTGTAGCCCCGTAGGCAGCTACAGGGTCAATCATGGCGGCTTGACCTTATACCAGGGTACAGGGTCCAAAATCAGGACATGAGCATGGTTGGTGGAAATTTCCTCATCGGCGAAGTGGCACGGAAAGCGGGGGTCCGGCTCACCACGATCCGTTTTTACGAACGGCGCGGTCTGCTGCCCGAGCCAACCCGCACCGCTGCCGGTTATCGCCGCTATCCCGCGGCCACCGTGGACCGATTGAGGTTCATCCAGCGGGCAAAGGATCTCGGCTTTTCCCTGGCGGAGGTCGCCGAACTGCTTTCACTGAATGGCAGTCCCGACGCGGATTGCGAAGCGATCCGGCAAAAGGCCGCCGCCAAAGATTGTTGCCGTCGAAACCCGAATCGAACGCCTGCAGCGCATGCAAGTCGCGCTGGAACAACTCATGGCGCAGTGTCCGGGCGAAGGCTCCACGGAGGCTTGCCCCATACTGGCCGCCCTGAACGACGATGCCGAAAGTTGAGCTGATCTACGATCGTGACTGCCCGAACGTCGGTCCGGCACGGGGGCAGTTGCTGCGCGCCTTTGCCGAGGCCGGGGGAATGCCCGCCCGCTGGCGCGAGTGGCGCCGCGATGATCCCGATTCGCCGGACTATGTCAGGCATTACGGCTCGCCCACCGTGCTTATCGACGGCCGGGATATCCAGCCCGTCGAAGCGGGCGGTGACAACTGCCGGATTTATGCACTGCCGGGTGGCGGCCACGGGCCGGTACCGGCGGCGGCGACCTGGACAGGCTGGCGACCTGCCGGGGCTGGCAGCATGGCCGGCACTTCGACTGGCGTGCCAGCGGCATATGGGGCCCGGCCATGGGGGTCGCGTTTCTACCCAAACTGGTCTGCCCGGCCTGCTGGCCGGCCTATGCCGCGGTGGTCAATTCGCTGGGCCTGTCTTTCCTGCTGCAGTCGCAGTATCTCCTGCCGATTACAACTGCCGGCGCCGGCGCCTGATCCTGGGCCTGCTGGCTCTCCCGGCGGGCGCCGGCCCGGCCATTGGCTACTGGACCGTCCTGGCTGGGGCTTCGCCAGCAGTACCGCGATCGTGATCGGTAAATTCTTTTATCAGAGCAATCCGGTTGCCTATGCCGGCGCCGGCCTGTTGCTGGTCGCCTGTCTCTGGAACAGCTGGCCGGTAAGTCGCCGGCGGACAGCGGGCTGTTCCGATTGCAAGCCATCCGAGCCTGAATAGAGGAGGTCGTCATGACAAACCCGAAACGACAAGTTGAAATTTTCAGTGCCGGCTGCTCGGTCTGTGAGGATACGGTGCGGCTGGTCAATGAAATCGCCTGCGATTCCTGTGATGTAACCGTGCTGGACATGCACGATCCCGAAGTGGTTTCCAGGGCGCGTGAGCTCGGTATCCGTTCGGTTCCGGCCGTCGCCGTTGACGGCAAACTGGCCGGCTGCTGCGAGGATCGTGGTCCCGACAAGGACACTTTACAGGAGGCAGGCATAGGACGGGATTCAATTTGATATTCAAGCAAGTCCTGAATCAAGGCTGTCCGGAATTTTCCGCGCAACACCATCGGTCTGATTTTTTTGATCCTTTAAGCACATGGGTGCTTGGGGCATGATTGCACATGCCCTTATCGCAGGAGCCTGTGAGTTGTTCCCGCGCTTCACAAATCTCCCACCACTTTGATAGGGGTAGGAATCAGTTACTGTTAATGAATATAGCGACCACAGCAGGAAATTTCAGTTTGAGGATTCAGTTTGACTGAAGATGTTCAACTGGCATGGATATCATTGTTGCACCGCTGTAATTCATAACCACAAAACGGTCAACGATATTCGGGGAAATCAATGAACAACCACAAATCCCCGGCTTATGCGAAAAACAGCCTGACCCTGACAGGTGCCGTGGCTATGGGGACCGGTGTCATGATAGGCGCCGGAATTTTTGCCTTGACCGGACAGGTTGCGGAACTGGCCAGGGAATGGTTTCCCGGTTGCCTTTCTGGTAGCGGCAATAATCACGGTATTCAGTGCCTACGGCTATGTCAAGATGTCGAATGCCTACCCTTCCGCCGGCGGCATCGCCATGTTCCTGCAAAAGGCCTATGGCAAATCGGCCATGACAGGCGCCTGTGCGTTGCTGATGTACTTTTCCATGGTGATCAACGAAAGCCTGGTTGCACGCACCTTTGGTACTTACACGATGCAGTTGTTCGATGTTTCGGCAAGAACAGCTGGTTGATACCTGCGCTGGGCGTTGGTCTGCTGTTTTTCGCATTTCTTGTGAATATCATGAGTAACCGTTTTATCCAGGCTTTTTCCTTTCTGATGGCTTTTGTCAAGATCGGGGGAATCACGGTTTTTGCGGTCGGGGGGTTATGGGTCTCGGGGTTGTCTTTCGAGAGTATATCCGTGACACCGGAGGATATGCAGTACAGGCGGATTCCTCGGCGCCGTAGCGCTGGCAATCCTGGCCTACAAGGGTTTTACAACTATCACCAATAGCGGTGGCGAGATCGTCAATCCCCACAGGAACGTGGGACGGGCGATCGTCATATCCATAGGTCTGTGCCTTGTTCTGTACCTGCTGGTTACCTTTGCTATCGGCGGCAATCTGACGATCGCGGAAATAGTCAGGGCCAGGGACTATTCGCTGGCCGAGGCGGCCCGCCCGGCCTTTGGCCAATACGGCCTGTGGTTTACTGTACTGTTTGCGATAGTCGCGACGGTTTCCGGTGTAATCGCCAGTGTGTTTGCCGTGTCAAGAATGCTGGCCATGCTCACGGACATGGAACTGGTTCCGCATCGCCACTTCGGCATGCCCGGCAGTATTCAGAAACATACACTGGTCTACACAATTGTCATTGCCATGCTGTTGACAGTTTTCTTCGATCTCGGCCGGATTGCATCGCTGGGTGCGATTTTCTATATCATCATGGATATAGCGGTTCAGTGGGGAATCTACCGCCATCTGCGTCACGACATTCATGCGCATGGCGGCATCCTGATTGTTACGATTGTGCTGGATGTAATCGTGCTCTGTGCTCTGCTGGCAATCAAGGCACAGAGCGATATGATGGTAATTCTACGCATCCCTGGTCGGGTTGATCATCATCTTTGTCGGTGAGCGTTATTATTTGCGTGCTGCTTCACAATAATGAACATATTCGGGCCTTCCATCATGTGCTGATCCATATAGCCAATCCAGTTTCGCCGTTGGCTTATAGATTTATCTGTGTTAACGGTGCAGTCCTTCCCGCCAGATGGAAAAGATCGCCGGGAACACCAGCAGCACCAGCAGCAGGGCCGAGACCACGCCGCCCACCATGGGCGCGGCGATGCGCTGCATGACGTCGGCGCCGGTGCCGGTCGAATACATGATCGGTAACAGTCCCGCGATCAGCGCCATGCCGGTCATGAACTTGGGCCGCAGTCGCAGTGCCGCGCCTTCCTCGATAGCGGCGAGTCTGCCTTCAGGCGTATCCAGGCGGCCTTTCGCCCGCCATGAACTTTTTCCAGCTCAGATCCAGATACAGCATCATGAGTCATAACCGTAAGCGGGAAGCCGTACTTTTCCGCATTGTGCTTTTTTTACCGTTCCAGATCAACGTCGTATCTGCTCATATTCATCGTGTATCGATCCACCCCGTGCATATCGTTGCTTGAGTACCTCCAATGGGGTGTGCTCAGGTTCTTTGCGGTTCTGACTGCCGCTTGCCGATGCCCATCGAATGATCGCGACGATGCCGACGATCACCAGTCCCCAGAAGAGCACCATCAAAATCCAGCCAAATCCCATCCAGCCGATGTGATCCCGCCCAGTCCATTAGTTCAGTCTCCTATAGATTAAGTATGCCGGGTGTCACGAAAGTTGCAGAGTCGGGCCGTGCATCCGCTCATGCGTGATGCACGGCCCAATCCGGTCAATTGTTTAGTCGTTGCCTTTGGCCTCGCCGCTCTGCATCTGCATTCGGGCGTCCATCTGCTCCATCATGCCTTGCATCATCTTCGAATGCATCTCCATCATTTTTTTACAGCGCTCACCGTCCATCTCCATCATTTGTTCGTGGCGGCCCTCGTGATGTTCGCTCATGCCCTTCATTTTTCCCATGACATCGCGCATCTGTTGCATGTGCGCCTGCATCAGGCGTTGCCGTTCGGCGGGGTCCTGGGTGTTGCGGATCTCCTGCATCGTTTCGCGCATGGTTTGCATGCGCTCCTGCATGGCGTCGTGGTTCATCATGCCGCCTTTATCCATCATCCCTTCCTGCATGCCCATTTCATGCGATTTTTCGCCCTTGCCTTCGTGATGTTGTTCATCGGCCATGGCAAGAGGCGGAGCGAGGATCATTGCTAGGATGGTGAGGGTGATCAGCTTTTTCATGGTTGCTCTCCTTTTGATTGGAGCGTGAGTTGGATAATGCCGGCTTGGTTGCCTCAGCATTGGTAAGCGCCCTGTTGGGTATGGCAGGGGTGGACGGGTGCCTGTTCCTTGCCCCTGTTCATCTCCCGTGTCAGCCAGAAACCGGCGGCAAGCAGCAATGCCCCGCCGAAGATCGTGCGGCTTCCAGGAACCTCGGAGAAGATCAGCCAGCCGAAGGTCGCGGCGACCACGGGAGAAACGATGATGTCGACCAACGAATAGACGTTGGCGCTGATCGACTTGAGAACGATCGAGATTCCGAAGTAGGCGAAACCGGTGGAGACCACGCCCAGGCCAAACGCCCAGGCCAGGACGGGCAGGTCAATACCGCCCAGGTCCGGATAATGAATGGTTTCGAACGGCGCGCCCGGCCCGAAGAGAAAAACTGACGGTGACAGCACTATAGCGGCGGTCAGCAGGGACCAGGCGATATCATTGCCCGTTTCGGTCATGCCCTCGTGGCGCATGTAGGTGACCATCGCGGCATAGATGGCGCCGGTCGACAGCGCGACCAGATTACCCAGCATGTAGCCGTCGCCCAGCGGGTTGGCCAATATGACGCCCACCATGGCCAGGCCGAAGATGAGCATGTAGGAGGGTTTCGCCTTTTCGCCCAGGAAGGCCCAGGAGAAGATGAACACGAAAAATGGCGCGATGCTCCAGAAGATGACGGCGTTGGCGATGGGAACCAATGACATGGCGTAATTGAAAAAACCGCCCTGGGCTGCGATCAGCACCCCGATGATGACCGTGTCCTTTACATTGCCGGCCGGGAAGCGGGGCGGCTGCCGAGTCGCCAGCCAGCGCGCTGTGAAAAGAAAGACCGCCGCAAAGCTCATGGCGTAGAAGGTCAGCGTATGAACAGGTATCTGCCCGTCGGTGAGTTTGACGAATACGCCGATGGTCGCCTCGGAGACCGTGATCAGCACCAGCAGCAGAAAGGTCTTCAGGACGATTCTCCGGTCGTTTCCGATGCGGTGATGTCGATGTCTTCGGCGCCGGATTCATCCAGGCATCTCTGCTCGACCTGCAGGGTCGAGAAGAAAAATCCATAGTCCGATTTGAGCACGCGATGAGCGGCCTTGAGCACGGACTGCGGATCGGCTTCTTCACGAGCGCGCAAATGAGCCGAAAAGATATAGCGGCCGCTGGTCAAGGCCCAGGCGTGTACATGGTGTGCGTCATTGACGCCTTCCATCTTCTCCAGGGCCTCTGTGATCTCGGCCAGATCTACGTCGCTGGGTGTTCCTTCCATCAGCAGGTGCATCGATTCCTTCAGAATGCCCCAGCTGGCCCACAGCAGTACGAAGCCGAATGCCATGCCCAGGATCGGGTCGATCAGCAGAAAACCGGTAAACTTGATCACGACCGCCGTGACGATGATCAACAGGCTGCCGATGAAGGTCTGGATGATGTGCCAGAGGGCCCCTTTGACATTCAGGTCGCTGCGGCTCTGCTTCCAGATCAGGCCCAGCGAAATGATCTCGGTGACCAGGCCGCCGGCAGCGGCGAGCAGCATGGGTGTTGTCGGCAGATCGATGGGCTCGGCAAGACGCATGGCGCCCATCACGATGACGACCAGCGCCATGCCAAGCAAAAAACCACCATTGACCAGCGCGCCGATGATCTCGGCGCGATACCAGCCAAAACTGCGTTGCTCGTCGGCCGGACGACGCGCCATTCTGGCGGCGACAATGGCTACCAGCACGCCGCCAACCGCAGAGAACGTGTGAAACGCATCGGAGATGACGGCGATCGAACCGGTCCAAAGGCCGATCGTCATCTCGATGAAAAAATAGATGCCGGTCAACCATGCCGATATCGCCATGCCGCGTCCGCTGGAAGGCAGATGACCGGCGTGTCCAGCAGAAGTGTGACCTGATCTAGGTTTTGGGTGTTGAGTCATAATCAGGAGTCCTTTCAGTCCGTGGATCTCGAGGCGCGCATCGAAAACCAGCGGTACAGTGGCAGGAACACGATTGCGACATGCCAGCCGTAGGCGTAGCTTTCG
>JAXHLY010000008.1:0-141938 GCA_034521715.1 Gammaproteobacteria bacterium | reverse complement strand
CCCGTCCGCCTTCCACGATCTGGATATCACCTTCCCTGGGCCCGCACCTCGGCCAGTAGATAGTAGACGACCGAATGCGCGGAAAAATACATGGCAACCACGGTTATCAGTATGGTCGTCAGGATAAACAGACGTAATCTGCCGGAACTTGACGTAGTCGACATGCTCTTAGCATAAATATAACGGCGTTCATAATAACAACGCCGTTCAGTATTTAATGCATTATCTACGGCCACAAAATAGCCATAGACCAGACAGCCGATCAGAAACTTTGTTGCCGGAATTTGCTCTTCAGGTAAAAAATAACCAACAATGAGAAAATACCCAACAAGACCGGCAAGCAGATAGAGTCCCAAACTGATCAGAAACTCTTTATTAACTATCTCCAGGTTAGGATCCTGGATAAAGAACCATTTATCAATGATATAACGTATCACCACAACCAGAAGAAACGACAACAGAGTCACGCTGATCAGGGCCTTGCCCGACGTATCCATGGCAGTGACATGCCCACGACTGTAAACAAATACAACCAGGGCACCGAGCATAAAATAGAGGTACTGGAGGCGACGGGCCGGCAACCAGGGTTGCCCGGCTAATCGACTCTGGAATGGTGCTGTCTTCGAGTGAACTGCCATCATTTCTCTGCAGGTGGCCGTATCTGGAAAATCCCGATTTAATCTATGTTTTATATTATATTCACGCTCATTCTGGGTCTTCTAGCCATATCCTGACATGATCGGCGTAATTATGACAGGTTAACAGCCCGAAGCGTGGATTTGCCAAACTGCCCTATAAATATACGCTAAGTTACTAATATTGCGAATTTTAATTAGTTTAGCCGACGCTTATACGCTACGGGAATGGCTCTAAAATACCAACCGGCTGATGAACCCGCAGGGTTCTATGAGTAGTTAGGGGGGACTCATATTGAACGAAATTAAACCGACGATGGTGGGCCCGATGGGTGAAAACCAGGGAAGGTTTTCATGAGGGATTCTATGAGACAGCCTGAGAGCGGCGAAGTACCGAACAGATAAAAAAAAGCCCCGTCCTCTTTCGAGAACGGGGCTTTGGTATTAAAGCCTGGCGGTGACCTACTTTCACATGGGGAGACCCCACACTATCATCGGCGCTGAGGCGTTTCACTTCTGAGTTCGGGATGGGATCAGGTGGTTCCACCTCGCCATTGCCGCCAGGCAAACTGGTTGGGAAAAACGGGGTCAGAGATGAATTTCCTGATGATCCCGTTTATATGGAAAAAGAGGTTAGAGAAAAGTTCGTCTCTGACCCCATTTTTCCTCCCGAATTTGGATTAGGTAGAAGGTAATGCTTTTTGATTGTATTACTTGTTGGTGACCTTACTGACCCAAAAAACTTGGGTGTTATATGGTCAAGCCTCACGGGCAATTAGTACTGGTTAGCTTCATACATTACTGCACTTCCACACCCAGCCTATCAACGTTGTAGTCTTCAACGGCCCTTTAGAGTGATCAAGTCACTGGTGAGACCTCATCTTGAGGGGGGCTTCCCGCTTAGATGCTTTCAGCGGTTATCCCTTCCGAACTTAGCTACCCGGCAGTGCCACTGGCGTGACAACCGGAACACCAGAGGTTCGTCCACTCCGGTCCTCTCGTACTAGGAGCAGCTCCTCTCAAGTCTCAAACGCCCACGGCAGATAGGGACCGAACTGTCTCACGACGTTCTAAACCCAGCTCGCGTACCACTTTAAATGGCGAACAGCCATACCCTTGGGACCGGCTACAGCCCCAGGATGTGATGAGCCGACATCGAGGTGCCAAACTCTCCCGTCGATGTGAACTCTTGGGGAGAATCAGCCTGTTATCCCCGGAGTACCTTTTATCCGTTGAGCGATGGCCCTACCACTAAGAGCCACCGGATCACTAAGACCTACTTTCGTACCTGCTCGACATGTCTGTCTCGCAGTCAAGCACCCTTATGCCTTTGCACTCAATGCACGATGTCCGACCGTGCTGAGGGTACCTTCGTGCTCCTCCGTTACCTTTTGGGAGGAGACCGCCCCAGTCAAACTACCCACCACACACTGTCCCCGACCCGGATAACGGGCCTGGGTTAGAACCTCAAACATACCAGGCTGGTATTTCAAGGATGGCTCCACTGCAACTGGCGTCGCAGTTTCAAAGCCTCCCAGCTATCCTACACAAGTAGGCTCAAAGTTCAGTGTGAAGCTATAGTAAAGGTTCACGGGGTCTTTCCGTCTAGCCGCGGGTACGCTGCATCTTAACAGCGAATTCAATTTCACTGAGTCTCGGGTGGAGACAGCGTGGCCATCGTTACGCCATTCGTGCAGGTCGGAACTTACCCGACAAGGAATTTCGCTACCTTAGGACCGTTATAGTTACGGCCGCCGTTTACCGGGGCTTCGATCAAGAGCTTCGTCCGAGGACTAACCCCATCAATTAACCTTCCGGCACCGGGCAGGCGTCACACCCTATACGTCCACTTTCGTGTTAGCAGAGTGCTGTGTTTTTAGTAAACAGTCGCAGCCACCTGGTCACTGCAACCTCCTTCAGCTCCACGAGCAAGTCGCTTCACCTAACAGAGGCACACCTTCTCCCGAAGTTACGGTGCTATTTTGCCTAGTTCCTTCACCCGAGTTCTCTCAAGCGCCTTAGGATTCTCTCCTCACCCACCTGTGTCGGTTTGGGGTACGGTCACTTATAACCTGAAGCTTAGAGGCTTTTCCTGGAAGTATGGCATCAACCACTTCGCCCAAAAGAGGGCTCGTCATCGCATCTCAGTAATAACCCCCGGATTTACCTAAAGGGCCTACCTACTTGCTTAAACCGGGATATCCAACACCCGGCTGGCCTAGCCTTCTCCGTCCCCCCATCGCAGTTATAAGTGGTACAGGAATATTAACCTGTTTCCCATCGACTACGCACTCTCGCCTCGTCTTAGGGGCCGACTCACCCTACGCCGATTAACGTTGCGTAGGAAACCTTGGGTTTTCGGCGTGGGGGTTTTTCACCCCCATTATCGTTACTCATGTCAGCATTCGCACTTCTGATACCTCCAGCATCCCTTACAGGACACCTTCGCAGGCCTACAGAACGCTCCCCTACCATGCCTTGCGGCATCCGCAGCTTCGGTATACAGCTTGAGCCCCGTTAAATCTTCCGCGCAGGCCGACTCGACCAGTGAGCTATTACGCTTTCTTTAAAGGATGGCTGCTTCTAAGCCAACCTCCTGGCTGTCTGGGCCTTCCCACATCGTTTCCCACTGAGCTGTAATTTTGGGACCTTAGCTGGCGGTCTGGGTTGTTTCCCTCTTCACGACGGACGTTAGCACCCGCCGTGTGTCTCCCATGATTGCACTTCCTGGTATTCGGAGTTTGCATCGGGTTGGTAAGCCGGGATGGCCCCCTAGCCGAAACAGTGCTCTACCCCCAGGAGTGAGACATGAGGCGCTACCTAAATAGCTTTCGGGGAGAACCAGCTATCTCCGGGCTTGATTAGCCTTTCACTCCGATCCACAGCTCATCCCCTCATTTTTCAACATAAGTGGGTTCGGGCCTCCAGAGAGTGTTACCTCTCCTTCACCCTGGCCATGGATAGATCGCCCGGTTTCGGGTCTACTCCCAGCGACTAAGACGCCCTATTAAGACTCGGTTTCCCTACGGCTCCCCTATACGGTTAACCTTGCCACTGAGAAGTAAGTCGCTGACCCATTATACAAAAGGTACGCAGTCACAGAACAAGTCTGCTCCCACTGCTTGTACGCATACGGTTTCAGGTTCTATTTCACTCCCCTCACCGGGGTTCTTTTAACCTTTCCCTCACGGTACTAGTTCACTATCGGTCGGTAGGGAGTATTTAGCCTTGGAGGGTGGGCCCCCCATATTCAGACAAGATAACACGTGTCCCGTCCTACTCGTTTCATACCTATAGCCCTTTCGCGTACGGGGCTATCACCGTCTATGGCCAGACTTTCCAGACTGTTCCACTAGAACTATAGGCACTTTAGGGCTAGTCCCCGTTCGCTCGCCGCTACTAAGGGAATCTCGGTTGATTTCTTTTCCTCCGGGTACTTAGATGTTTCAGTTCCCCGGGTTCGCCTCGCACACCTATGTATTCAGTGTACGATGACCACCAGAAGTGGCCGGGTTTCCCCATTCGGAAATCTCCGGATCAAAGCCTGTTTGCCGGCTCCCCGAAGCTTATCGCAGGCTACTACGTCCTTCATCGCCTCCTACCGCCTAGGCATCCACCGTATGCGCTTAGTCACTTGACCATATAACCCCAAATTTTCTGGCTTACGCCAAAATCTTCGAAGTAAATGACGACTAAGATTTAGATTTTAGTTAGCTGGTCACCAACAAATATTGCATACAATCGTAACATTACGTAATTCTTGAGAAACACTCGTACATATAAAACTCGTGTTTCGCAGCATTACCTAGACTTCTACCTATCCAAATTTTTAAAGAGCACGTCGATCAGGTACTTTGCCTTCTCGCTCTGACTCAAAGCCAGAAGTAAACACTCGATATGAATGCTTGCTTCTGAGCTCGAACCATTCCGAATCTTGGTGGAGCCAGGCGGGATCGAACCGCCGACCTCCTGCGTGCAAGGCAGGCGCTCTCCCAGCTGAGCTATGGCCCCGAAACAGTTGCCTGCCCGGGCGGCTAGAACCTGGCACCGAGATTTGGTGGGTCTGGGTGGATTTGAACCACCGACCTCACCCTTATCAGGGGTGCGCTCTAACCAACTGAGCTACAGACCCAAATCGTGCTGCAGTTGATCAGGTAATTTGTGTGAGCGCTTGCGTGAATCCACTTTGCATCGCTTAAAGGAGGTGATCCAGCCGCAGGTTCCCCTACGGCTACCTTGTTACGACTTCACCCCAGTCATGAATCACACCGTGGTGAACGTCCTCCCGAAGGTTAGACTATCCACTTCTGGTGCAACCCACTCCCATGGTGTGACGGGCGGTGTGTACAAGGCCCGGGAACGTATTCACCGCGACATTCTGATTCGCGATTACTAGCGATTCCGACTTCATGGAGTCGAGTTGCAGACTCCAATCCGGACTACGAACGGTTTTATGAGATTTGCTCCCCCTCGCGGGTTTGCTGCCCTCTGTACCGCCCATTGTAGCACGTGTGTAGCCCTACCCGTAAGGGCCATGATGACTTGACGTCATCCCCACCTTCCTCCGGTTTGTCACCGGCAGTCTCCCTAGAGTTCCCACCATTACGTGCTGGCAACTAGGGACAAGGGTTGCGCTCGTTACGGGACTTAACCCAACATCTCACGACACGAGCTGACGACAGCCATGCAGCACCTGTCACTCAGTTCCCGAAGGCACCAAGTCATCTCTGACAAGTTCCGAGGATGTCAAGGGCTAGGTAAGGTTCTTCGCGTTGCATCGAATTAAACCACATGCTCCACCGCTTGTGCGGGCCCCCGTCAATTCCTTTGAGTTTTAACCTTGCGGCCGTACTCCCCAGGCGGTCAACTTATCGCGTTAGCTGCGCCACTAAAGATTTTAATATCCCCAACGGCTAGTTGACATCGTTTACGGCGTGGACTACCAGGGTATCTAATCCTGTTTGCTACCCACGCTTTCGCACCTCAGTGTCAGTATTGGTCCAGGAAGCCGCCTTCGCCACTGGTGTTCCTCCGGATATCTACGCATTTCACCGCTACACCCGGAATTCCACTTCCCTCTACCATACTCTAGCCTGCCAGTATCGAATGCAATTCCCAGGTTGAGCCCGGGGCTTTCACATCCGACTTAACAAACCGCCTACGCGCGCTTTACGCCCAGTAATTCCGATTAACGCTTGCACCCTCCGTATTACCGCGGCTGCTGGCACGGAGTTAGCCGGTGCTTCTTCTGCAGTTAACGTCAAGACTGACGGTTATTAACCGTAAGCTTTTCTTGGCTGCTGAAAGTGCTTTACAACCCGCAGGCCTTCTTCACACACGCGGCATTGCTGGATCAGGGTTGCCCCCATTGTCCAATATTCCCCACTGCTGCCTCCCGTAGGAGTTCGGGCCGTGTCTCAGTCCCAGTGTGGCTGATCGTCCTCTCAGACCAGCTACGGATCGTCGCCTTGGTAAGCCTTTACCCCACCAACAAGCTAATCCGACACAGGCTCATCCAATAGCGCGAGGCCGAAGAGCCCCGCTTTCCCCCGTAGGGCGTATGCGGTATTAGTCCTGAGTTTCCCCAGGCTATCCCCCACTACTGGGCAGATTCCTACGCGTTACTCACCCGTCCGCCACTCGCCAGCCAGAGAGCAAGCTCTCTGCTGCTGCCGTTCGACTTGCATGTGTTAGGCATGCCGCCAGCGTTCAATCTGAGCCAGGATCAAACTCTTTGGTTACAAAAAGCTTGTGCAGGCCCTCCAATTGAGAGAAGAACCCACCAATCGCTCAGACACCTGTGACCTAAAACTCGAAATTACGACGAGTCGAGTGCCGTCAGGCGTCTCTGTCTACTAAAACAGCTACACCCAACAGCGCCCACACGTTTGTCTGTCTGAATTGTGAAAGAGCGCCGGAACCGCCTCGCGGGCCTGTCCCGGCTAGAGAGCGCACATTCTACACCGCTGCCCTGAGCCTGTCAATCAATTTCCCGCTGATCAAGCCGCCCCGGAAGCTACTGAAGCAACACCCGGGCGATCCTCCTCTTGCCGGCCTGAATCACCGGCTGTGCACCCCGCTCGAGCCTGAGATCGGCGGGGGCCTGACTGCCGTCGATATAGACGGCGCCATTGCCCAGCATGTCCCGGGCCGCGGAGGCATTCCTGGCCAGTCCGGCATACACCGCGGCGGCAGGCACCGGCCGGTAGTCGGGCAGGCAGTCGCTCAGCGAACCCACGACGGATCACCCTCGGGACATCCATGCGGATGGTACCTCCGGCAAGTATCCTGCGGGCATGCCTCGCCGCCATGCAGGGATCTGCCGCGACAGCGGCGGCCTCAGCTGCCGCGGTCATCGTGGAACGGCGATCATCTCCGCGGCCATGCGCCTCGGACTGATCTGGTCGACCTGGTCGAAAATGGCCTGACACAGCTCCGGCGAACGGCCCATGGTCGCCCTCGGCGGACCGCCTGGCCATGAGCGGCGACGATGTCGGCCCAGTCGAATTCGCCGGATGGCGCCGGCGCGCCCGCCTCGAGCCGGGCGCGCAGCTGCTCCACGCGCTCCAGCGGAATGCCGCTCAGCAGCTCGAAGTAGCGCCACAGGAGCTCATCCGGCACGGACAGCAGCTTGCGGTACATCTCGCCGGGGCTGTCCTCCAGGGCCACGTAATTGCCCTTGGACTTGGACATCTTGTCCACGCCGTCGAGCCCCTCCAGCAGGGGCAGCATGAGGCAGACCTGGGATTGCTGGCCATAGTGCTTCTGCAGGGTTCCGGCCATCGAGCAGGTTGAATTTCTGATCCGTGCCGCCGAGTTCGACGTCGGCCTTCAGCGCCACGGAGTCGTAGCCCTGCACCAGCGGATAGAGGAACTCGTGGATGGCAATCGGCTGGTTGTTCTCGTAGCGGTTGCCGAAGTCCTCGCGCTCGAGCATGCGCGCCACGGTCTGCTGGCCGGCCAGCCGGATCATGTCGGCGGCGTTCATCTTGTTCATCCAGTCGGAATTGAACATGATCGGGTCCGCTCCGGGTCCAGGATGCTTGAAAACCTGGTCCTGGTAGGTGCGCGCATTGGCGGCCACCTCCTCCCGGGTCAGCGGGGGGCGGGTGGCGTTCTTGCCCGTGGGGTCGCCGATCATGCCGGTGAAGTCGCCGATCAGGAAAAGCACCTGGTGGCCCAGGTCCTGGAACTGGCGCATCTTGTTCAATCAGCACCGTGTGGCCGATATGAAGATCCGGCGCGGTGGGGTCGAAACCGGCCTTGATGCGCAGCGGCCGGCCCTCTTTCAGCCTGGCGAGAAGCTCCTCTTCCAGCAGGATTTCATCGGCACCGCGACGCAGCAGCTCGAGGTCGGATTCCGGGGTGGGCTTTGGTAAATTCATGTGACGCAGTGCCTTATCTTTGTTGTTCGGCTTATCAACGGCGGCGTGTATGATAGACGGACCCCGCAAAAGTGGGAAACACCACATTGACGGGCTTTCCTCATCCGGCTATTGTTAGTCAAAATAACTCCACAAAAAACCGTGACTTACTGGGGTCAATGTGAAGCTGGACTATAAAACTCAGGGAACAACTGGACAATCAGGGAACGCCGACGCGCCGGGGTACGCTGGCATTTCCTCGCCATGGCGATCTGCGCCGTAGTGACTTTTGCCGGTTATACCAAATTCAGCAGCAACCAGCAGACCGAGACCGAGCCCAGCTGGTCAATCCCCGGGGGCGCCATGGCTGCCTACCCCGTCCTTGAAGAATCGCGTTCCAGCAGTAGCACCGCGAACCACACCGATCAATCTCACGCAGGCAACAGCAACCACCGCCGACAGTGAGGCCGGGGATTTCCGGGTGGCAACACTGACACCACCATCGCCGCGGCCAGCTGACAATGATAACAGCGGCGCCAACAGTCTGGCCGATGATGCCGAATCGAGATCCTGGACCGCGAATCAGGCCAAGCCGCATCACCGCAACCGACCTGGATACCGACTGGCAGACGGTCTCCGTGAAAAGCGGCGACAGCATGGCGCTGATTTTCAAGCGCCTGGGCCTGAGCCCGCGCCAACTCTACGAGATCATGCAACTGGGTGAGGTTACCCAGGCACTCAAGAAGCTGCGGCCGGGCCAGGAACTGCTGTTCGATATCGACGACAGCGGCGAGCAGACCATGCTCAAGGCACTGCAGTATGACCCGGACAGCCTGCATCAACTGACGGTTCAGCGTACGGATGACGGCTATGAAGCCGAGCTTGCAGAGGCTGAACTGACAACACGCGTGCGCGCCGCATCCGCCACCATTGATTCATCACTGTTTCTTGCCGGCCAGGCCGTCGGCATGAGCGACAATCTGATCATGCAGCTGGTCGCTATCTACGGCTGGGATATCGATTTCGTACTCGATATCCGCAAGGGTGATCAGTTCAGCGTAATCTTCGAGGAAACCTACCGCGACGGGGCCAAGATCAAGGATGGTCCAATCATCGCGGCGGAATTCATTAATCAGGATCGCACTATTCGTGCAGTACGTTATGTCCATCCCGACGGCAAGATTGAATATTACGCGGAGAACGGTGACAACATGCGCAAGGCGTTTATCCGTACACCGCTGGATGTATTACCGTATCAGTTCACACTTCAATCCCAACCGCAAACACCCGGTACTGAACCGTATCCGCGCCGCATCAGGGCACCGACTACGCGGCGCCCACGGGTACACCGGTTAAAGCCACCGGCGATGGCCGTGTTGTACATATCGGTCGCAAGGGCGGTTATGGCAATACCGTCATCATCCGGCATGGCAGCCGCTACAGCACCCTCTATGCGCACATGTCCCGCTATGCCGGCGGCATGCGCACGGGCAGCCGCGTCAAGCAGGGGCAGATCATCGGCTACGTCGGCAGCTCGGGGCTCGCCACCGGCCCGCATCTGCCATTATGAATTCCGCGTGGACGTGATGCCGACCTGAACCCGGTGACCGTCGAATTGCCCAGGGCCGACGGTATCCCGGAAAAACTGCTTGCGGATTTCAAGCAGAATACGCGGCCGCTGCTGGCGGAACTCGACAGGCTCGATCGCTACGACGGCCGGCTCGAAGTCGCTGATCATGACGTCGGCAGCGAAGTCCTCATGGCCCTGGGGGGAGATACCGGCGAGGATTCTACGCGCTGATCGCGCGCGCTACCGTGTACTACATCGGCCTTATCTCCGGCACCAGCATGGATGCGGTCGAGGGTGTGCTGGCAGATTTCGACACCACGTGACCAACCATAGCCGCCGCCTGTTCTCAGACCCTCCCGGAAGCGCTCCGCCAGCAACTGAAACAAATCAACTCTGCCACGTCACTGGCAGCGGTCATGGAACTCGACAGCCGCATCGCCGACATTTTTGCCGCGGCCGCCGGCTCGCTGATCCATGCAGCCGGCATCAGCGCCGGCGATGTGGCCGCCATCGGCAGCCACGGCCAGACAGTCTGGCATTCACCGGTGAGCGAACCGCCCTGGACGCTGCAAATCGGTGATCCGAACCGGATCGCACTGCAGACCGGTATCACGACCGTCGCCGATTTGCGTCGCATGGACATGGCCGCCGGTGGCCAGGGCGCACCGCTGGCGCCGATCTTCCATGCCGCCATGTTCCGGGGCGAACACACCCGCGTGGTGTTGAACCTCGGCGGTATCGCCAATATCACCGTCCTGCCGGGCAACGCCGCGCAGCCGGTGAGCGGCTTCGATACCGGGCCCGCCAACACGCTGCTCGACGCCTGGGCCTGGCGCTATCTGCAGACGCCCTGCGACCGGGGCGGCGCCTGGGCCGCGGGCGGCAGTGTGATCCCGGCACTGCTGAAAAAGCTGCTTGCCGACCCGTATTTCCGCCAGCCGCCGCCGAAAAGCACCGGCCCGGAATATTTCAGCCTCGGCTGGCTCGGTACCAGCCTTGAAGAAGACCATGCCCCGGCCGATGTGCAGGCGACGCTGGTGCGCCTGACGGCGGAAACCGTTGCCGCCGCTGTACGCGATCATGCCGCCGGTGCCCGTGAAGTGATCGCCTGTGGCGGTGGCATCCACAATCCGGTGCTCATGGCGGCACTCGCCGAATGCCTGGCACCGGTTACCCTGACCACGACAGCCGATTACGGTCTGGTGCCGGACAGGATCGAGGCCCTGTGCCTTGCGTGGCTGGCTCGCGAGCGGCTCGCCGGCCGGCCCGGCAATATCCCCGCTGTTACCGGTGCAGTACGACCGGTCATACTGGGCGCTATTTATTCACCCGATTAAACGATCGTTGTTCCTCCGCGCATGCGTATTTTGCAATTACTGTTTCTCGGCCTCCTGCGGTAACCGCCTGCGGTGATACTGACGGTGACTACCTGCCGTTGCCCACGACCGCAACCCTCACTTATGCGTTAACCGAAACCACCAGTGGCAATACCCGCCGGCAGAAACAACTGACCACCATCCGCGGACCGCTGACTATTGACGATAAAAAGGTCTATCAGCAGTTCACTGCCGTCGGGCCGCAGCGGCTACTCGGCAGGAAAATGCGACGGCATTGTCGAAATCGCCGTATTACCAGTCAGCCGATCCGGTCTATCACGATGATGCCGTCATGGTATTGCCGCGGCCACTGCAGGCCGGCAGCCGCTGGCGGGTCCCGGTAACCACTCGCCTGCTGGAGTGGCGCAAGCATGTACTGGAGAATGCCGGGCGCCGGTTCCGGCATACACTGATGGCGGATTATCACTGTGAAACGCTTGGTGACAGGGTCGAAACACCGGCCGGTACTTTCAACAATGTTGCCCGTATCAATATCAGCGCCAGCGAAACGATTGAATACGGCAATATCCACGAGCAGACCGTCATACACGTAGAGATGACGCAATGGTATGCGCCCGGGGTCGGGCTGATAAAAAGCGAACGCAGGGAATCTGCCGACAGCCGCGAGCTAAACCCTGGCGAGGCGATACTGGTACTGGAACGGATTGACTAGAAGCCGCTCGCAGGATACCTGCGGCAATCATGCTGGCCGGAGATCAGGCCCCGGCTTTTTGCGCGACATAAACCGTATTGTTCGAAACATCGCCCTGCAACGGATTTTCGAAACTGACAATATGATGCGTGACCGTTGCGAACACCGTTCGCAGGCTGGTCATGAAAGTTTCGTCAGGCGGATCATTGGACCACAGCGCATAAACACCACCAGGCAGCAGATGGCGGCTCAGCCGCTGCAACCCCTCGGATTCGTAGTACGGCTGGTGCGTCGCATGCAATACATGGGCGGGTGAATGATCGATATCCAGGAGGATTGCGTGAAACCGCCGGGAGGGCTGCGCCGGGTCAAATCCCTGGTTGGCTGCCATTTCAAAAATCTCCCGAGCAACCGGCAGCGCGAATCCGACGTCAGTTTCGCACTCATCGGCAACAGCCCGCGCTCGTGCCAGTCGATGACCGGTGCCATGGCCTCGACAACCAGGACCGAACCGACATCGGGAAATTCCAGCGCGGCCGCCGCCGTATATCCCAGTCCCAGGCCACCGACCACGACTTCGGCATCGCTGTCCGCTAACGCCTCCAGACCCAGACGCGACAACGCGACTTCGGCCTCGGTAAACAGACTGGACATGAGAAATTCGTCGCCCAGCTTGACCTCGTATATATCCCGATCACCCGCCGCCGGCAATCGCCGCCGGCGCAGGCTCAATTCACCAAGCCGTGTCTGCCGGTAATCGAGTTCCTCGAAATTGAGACTCATAGCCGGTCAGTCGGTCACAAGACCGTGACGTTCGTGCCAGGCCATCAAGGATTCACCGGGGTATTGGCGGAAGTGGTGTTCGTTGCCGCCTTCCGGTACGGGCACCCAGTTGGCCCGGGAGTCGAGCAGAATATGGCAGCGCTCCGGAGGTACCGGCAGTGGTGTATCAATAACCGAGGCGAACGGGTGCATGAGTTCCGGCCAGTCCGGGTCCCACACCCACAGCGCACTGCCGCAGTGCTTGCAGAAACGCCGTTCTGCCTGGCTGCGCTGTTTGCGATCCGGATGATCCACAAACGCATGATAGACCGTGATGTGTTCCTCGCCCTCGACGTCAAGGCTGTCGCGATCGGCATGCAGGTTGATGGCATAACCACCGCCGCCCGCAGTCTTCCGGCAAATACTGCAATAGCAGTAATTGTACGGATACGGCGCCCTTGATTCGCAGCTGAAGCACACCTTGCCGCAATGACAGGAACCTTCGAGTTTCATAAAAAATCTCCGCGTTGAGCTTTTATCAGCATGTCAGATACGGCGCCAGACCAGGGTGCGGTTATTGGCCGGCATGGGATGATCGGCTTCGAGTTCCAGCTGATTGTCTTTCGCCAGCCAACAAAGATCATCCAGGTCTCTTATACCCATACCGGCATCCCGGCACCGCAGATCCTCATCAAAACAGGTATTGCTTTCACTCGTATGCTGACCACCATATTTGAAGGGACCGTAGAGACAGAACCGTCCATTACGCGCAAGATTTTCGAGATGCCGGTAAACATGGCCTCAACGGCAGGCCAGTGCATGATATGGGCAGTGTTTGCGGCGAACGCACCGCCACAGACGGACACTGGCCAGGGCGTGTGCAGCACATCCAGTTCTACCGGTTCGCGCACGTTCGCCAGTGCCGCTTCCCTGATCCACAGACTGCAACCACCCAGATACTGTTTCTGATCGCTGGGCTGCCAGTTCAGATGCGGCAAATGTGCGCCCAGGTAAACAGCATGCTGGCCTGTTCCGCTGCCGATTTCGAGAATATCCACCGGCTCGGCAAACACCTGCCGCAGCACATTCAGAATAGGCGCCTTGTTATTTTCACACGCCTGCGAGAACGGTTTCCGTATTGACATGATTCATGCTGCAGAATGGGGATATCTAACTTACATATTGAGCAGAACTGATTATAATTTTTAAGAAGGCTCTGAATAATTTGTCATTTCGAGCGAAGCGAGAAATCGCCGAGGCGTCCCGAGTATAACGAGGGACCTTCGAAGGCGTCTTTCCCTACGGTCGAGACAGGGGTTTTCCCCGTTGGTCGAAATGACACGAGAGAATTATTCAGAGCCTCCTTAATACTCCCCGGCTGCATTGCCCAATAGTTCTACACTGACATCTATACTGGTATAAATGGCCGGCGGGCCAAACTGATTGTATACCGCCACGTCTGCTGCATCGCGCCCGTACGCGATGGCGACCCGATTGCCGGTCACATCCTTTTGCGTGGGATCGAATGTATGCCAGCGGCCGCCGACATAGGCTTCGAACCAGGCGTGCAGATCCATGGGCTCCAGTTCATGCAGATACCCCACCACCAGACGCGCGGGGATACTGATGCTCCGGCATAGGGCAATGCCCAGGTGGGCCAGATCACGGCAAACGCCGTAGCCCTTCATATTGACCTCGACAGCGGATTCCGGGTACTGGCTGGAGCCTGGCTGGTACTGTATGGACTTTCTAATCCAGTCCTCGATTCCCGCAACCTGATCGTAGCCTGGCTGTGCCGTGGCCACGATCTCTCCTGCCATCTGACCGAATCTGTCCGATTCGCAAAAACGGCTGGGCAACAAATACATCAATACTGCATCCGGGAGCCCCGATATATCCACGAAATAGGTCCAGGGTACCTCGTCCGGCACATCCGGAATCATCACGTCCGCGGAAGTATTTATCGAGAAATCACCGGGCGGGGCCACCAGCCGCTGGCACAGATTACCGAAGATATCCGTAAACTCTTTTACGAGAACATCCTGCGACAGGGTATAGGATTCCCGCGCTATCCACTGGCGTGTACCGCTACGCGGCCGCAACATGAGGATCAGCGGCGTTGAATCCTGCATCTGAAAAGAAAGACTACATGTCGCCCGGAGCCACATCAGCGCCTTCCCTGCATCAGCATTGTTGATCTAAATGTATGCATCGGCCGCGGCTTTGTCATTGATAAAAACAAAAAACCCGCCGGGTGGCGGGTTCTTGAAAAACCGGAAAACGAACACGGATCAGACAGAAAACGATGAGCCGCAGCCACAGGTGGTCGAGGCGTTCGGATTACGGATCACGAACTGCGCGCCTTCCAGCCCTTCGCTGTAATCAATCTCGGCGCCCTCCAGGTAGGCGACGCTCATCGGGTCATGAGCAATTATACTGGCTGTTTCGACAACCGTGTCACCCTCGCCGATATTCTCGTCGAAAGTGAAACCATACTGGAAACCGGAACAGCCGCCACCACTGATGAATACACGCAGCATCAGGGCGTCGTTATTCTCTTCGGCAATCAGTTCACTGACTTTTTCAGCAGCCGAGGCCGTGAAAACCAGCGGATCATCTGACTGTCCGGATTGCGGGATTGCTTCCTGTACTTCGCTCATAGAGAGACTCAATCATTGTGGGAATAATGCCTATTATATTACTGCGGGCCGGCAAAACCAAGCATTTTAGTCAAGTATATCACTCGGTCGCCTTGAGGGCGCCGTTTTCCTCGCCCAGCGGCACATCGGCCCTGACCGGCTCGTCGTGATGGACCAGTTTGCCGTTGACCTCGGCGCCGATCGCCATTTCGATCAGGCTGTAATACACATTGCCTGTGACGCGTGCATTCGAGGCCAGTTCCACGTGCTCGCCGGCATAGACGTCGCCGACCACCACGCCATTCAGTACCACATAAGGCACACGTACCTCGCCCTCAATCGTACCGTGATTGCTGAGCGACAACATGGAATTATCATCCTGCTCGGCATAGACGTTGCCCTTGATGGTGCCGTCGACATGCAGGCCGCCATTAAAACGCACGTCCCCGAGTACCTGGGAATGCTGCCCGATGAGGGTATCGATCCGGGTCGTTCGGCGTTTTCTGGGTTTGCCCCACATTGGTAATTCCTCCTAACCGGTTACCTCGGGCCATTCGAAGACCCGTTCTATCCTGGCATGACTGCTGTCTTTGGGCAGCAACTGGACACGCACCCGGCGCGGTTTGAATGCGGACGGCAGATCAACGATGCCTTCGAAACGCTTGAAGTGCTTGAAACGGTAATCAAGCGAAACGGTCTTGTCGCTAACAATATCTTTCAATGCCAGGGTCTGCGGCTTACCGTTATCCGTGCCTTCCAGGGCGATCGCAACGGTACCTTCGACAACCTTATCACTTTTCGCGAGATGGGTTAATACGAGCTTGAAGCGGTACTGTTCCGGGGTCCGTGTCGGCTCGAGCATCATGGCCTGCACCGTCAGGCCGTCCGCGTCCCGGGTCGAGGAAACTATGCCGCGGTAAAACTCCAGCTCCCGGGTCAGCTGATACACCTCATTCTGGAGTTCAACCAGCTGATCCTGCAGCTCGGTTGTCGCCTGCTGGTCGATCTGGTTGTTGGTCTGCAGCATGGCGACCCGGCGCTGCAGCTGTTCATTTTCCTGTTCCAGTTCGCGGTTGGTCTGCCACAGGCGCTTCAGATCCTGGTTCTGTTCCATCTGTCCGCGAATGAGATGCCAGTGGCTGTACTCGGCCACCAGCCAGGCGCCGCCGCCAATAATGCCGGCGGTTACAAGCACGAGCAGAAGCAGGCGCATAGGCCGGTGCGGCTTGACCACATGGCGCTTCACGGCTGACCCGGGAGTAAACAGGTTGACGGCATGCCGACAGCATACCCCGCGCAGTGACAGGGCACGATGAACCGCTTCACGGTACCAGCGGCAGGTGGCCGGCCAGCCCGGTGGTTTCCGGCCAGTCGTACATCAGATTCATATTCTGGACGGCCTGGCCGGCCGCGCCCTTGACCAGGTTATCGATAACCGCCAGCACCACGACCCGCCAGCCGTCACCGGGCCGGTGCACGGCCAGCCGGCACAGGTTCCGAGCCGCGCACTGACCGGGGTCTCCGGATGGCTGCCAGGTGCCAGAACCTGTACGAACGGCTCGTTTTCATAGCGGCCCTCGAACAGCGCCTGGACGTCGCTGCCGTGGGCGGTCAATTCCGCATAAACCGTGGCATGGATGCCGCGGATCATCGGCACCAGGTGTGGCACGAAGGTCAGGCCGGGCGCTGTGCCACTGACCACGGCCAGTGTCTGGTGAATCTCGGGCAGATGCCGGTGTCCGGATACCCCGTAGGCACGGAAATTCTCCGCGGTTTCGCCGAACTGGGTGTTCTGGCTCGGCCTTGCGGCCGGCGCCGCTGACGCCGGATTTGGCATCGGCTATCAGCCGTTCTGTAACGACCACACCAGCCTCGAGCAGCGGCAGCAGGGCCAGGGTGACGGCCGTTGGATAGCAGCCCGGATTGGCCACCAGACGCGCTCCCTTCAGCCTGTCCCGGTTGATTTCCGGCAGGCCGTAGACCGCCTCGTCCAGGAGCGCCGGACAGGCATGGTCGCCGCCATACCACTGTGACCAGACGGCGGCGTCCCGGAGGCGAAAATCAGCGGACAGGTCGATGACCCGGCAGCCGGCCTCAAGCAGTTCCGGCACCATATGCATGGCCGTGGCATTCGGGGTGGTAAAAAACACCAGATCGCATTCCGCCAGCGTCGCCGGCTCCGGGGCCGAAAAAGCCAGGTCCAGTACGCCTTCCAGGTGTGGAAAGACCGCCGCCAGCGGTTGCCCGGCCATGGTGCGCGAGGTGACCTGCCGCAACTCGACATGGGGGTGGGTTGCCAGCAGACGCAGCAGCTCGACACCGGTATAGCCAGTGGCACCGACGATACCGGCGGAAATCGTTTTGTCAGTCATGACGGAAACCGGACCCCAGTTCAGGGTACTAAGTTAACAGGCGCACAAATTACAAGGGCACGCATGATAAGTGGCAGGCCCGAAATGTTAAAGTCGGTGATGCCTGAATAAAAAAGCGGCCGAAGCCGCTTTTGAATGGTAACTCGATATTTTTTATTGTTATTGCGCTTCATACCACACGTGGTGGAAATGAAACGGCAGATAACTTACCGGGGCATACGGGGAGCGTCAAGGAAAAAATCCCGTGAAATCAGTTACCATCTACCAATGTAGAGGTAACGGGGTGTACCAGAGGCCCTGACACCGGCAGTACCAGAGGACTTGACGATGGAAGCCATCCAGATTATCGCCCTGACAATGGGCGTCGCCTGGGCCAGCGGTATCAATCTTTATGCAACGGTCTTCATGCTCGGACTGCTGGGCTCAACCGGCCATATTGTGCTGCCGCCGGGGCTTGAGGTGCTGACTGACCCGCTGGTCATGTTTGCCGCGGGGCTTATGTATTGTGTTGAATTCTTCGCCGACAAGACGCCGGGGGTCGACAGCGGCTGGGACACCATCCACACCTTTATCCGCATACCCGCCGGCGCGGTGCTGGCCATGGGCGCAGTCGGCGAGACCAGCCAGGCTGCGGAGCTTATGGCATTCCTGCTCGGCGGCGGCCTGGCCGCCGGGGCCCACGCCACCAAGGCCGGTGCCCGCGTCCTCATCAACACCTCGCCGGAACCGTTCAGCAACTGGGCCACCTCGCTGGGTGAGGACGCCCTGGTCATCGGCGGCCTGTGGGCGGCGCTTTACCATCCCGTGGTATTCCTGGTGGGGCTGGTGATATTCGTCGCCCTGATGATCTGGCTGCTGCCGAAAATCTGGCGCGGCCTGCGGGCAGTGTTTGCTAAACTGCGCAACCTGTTCCAGCGCCCGGAGCCGTTACTGCCGCCACCGGCGGATCACCGGCGACCGGGCCCCGGCAAGGACCCGGTTGCATAACCATTTCCCGACTGTTCGTTCAGCATCATGACCCGACGCGATCGCTATGCGCTTTTCGGCGCCATCATCATCATGGCCGCAGCCGCCGCACTGTGGCTGGCGCCGGCCGGTCTCGGCCAGGCACCCGCCGTCACTCTCAAAACCATTGACGGCGAGGCCGTCGAGCTCGGCGAGCTGCGCGGCAGGCCGGTACTGGTCACATTCTGGGCCACGACCTGCCAGAGCTGCATGAAGGAGATCCCGCACCTGATCGAACTGCATGAGACATACCACGATCGCGGCCTGTCCATAATCGGGGTCGCCATGTCCTATGACCCGCCGGACCAGGTGATCGAGTTCACCGAGACACACGGCCTGCCCTATCGCATCGCCCTGGACGTCGAGGGTGACGTAGCCAGGGCCTTCGATGATGTCATGCTGACGCCGACGACCTTCCTGATCGCGCCCGACGGCCGTATCGTCATGCACAAGATCGGCCTGTTCGATACCGGCAAAGTACGGTCCCTGGTAGAAACCATGCTCGCCAAACGGCAGGCCGGCTGATGCTCTGGGTAAAAGCCTTCCACATTATCTTCATGGTGACCTGGTTTGCCGGACTCTTTTACCTCCCCAGATTATTTGTCTACCACGCGCTGGCAGACGATCAAACCAGCATCGACCGCTTCAAGATCATGGAACGCAAGCTGTATTACGGCATCATGATGCCGGGGGCGTTACTGACGATCGTCTTCGGGCTGTGGCTGATGCTGGTCTATACCGGCATGGACGCCACGTGGCTGCATATCAAGCTGGCGCTGGTGCTGGTGGTTATCGGCTACCACCTTTACTGCGGCAAGCTGCTGAATGATTTCAAACATGATCGCAACAGCCACGGGCATGTCTGGTACCGGGTGTTCAACGAGATTCCGGTCCTGTTGCTGATTGGTATCGTGATCCTGGCGATCGTAAAACCATTCTAGCTCATGGCTTATAGCCGATAGCTCATAGAAACTGACCTATCAGCTATGAACTAGAAGCTATCAGCAATTGGCAGGGTTATACCGCTTAATCCAATGTATGAGTGGAATAGCTTTACGGGTAAATGCAGTTCGTTCACACCTCGATCATCTCGAAATCTTCCTTGCGCGCCCCGCATTCGGGACAGACCCAGTTCGGCGGCACATCCTCCCATTTGGTGCCGGGCTCGATGCCGTCATCCGGCCAGCCCTGTTCCTCATCATAAATAAAACCGCAGATCACGCACATGTACTTCTTCATGGACAGACAACTCCCTTGACTGGATGTCTTTATGTTTAATGTAATTCTCGCATGGATGGCGGCACGGTTAGAATACAGGCATGGCCTCTCAACATAATCATATCCCCGTCGTCCTGGTGCTGGCCGGCCACGACCCTACCGGCGGCGCCGGTATCCACGCCGATATCGAGGCCATCGGCCGGCGCGGCTGCCATGCCGCGACCGTCATTACCGCGCTGACCGCGCAGAATACCGTCCGCCTCGGCCGTATCCTGCCGCAGTCCCCGAGTCATTTTGCCGAGCAGCTGGAACTGGTCAGCGAGGATATGGCGCTTGCCGCCTGCAAAATCGGCGTCTGCCCGAGCGTCGCGATCATCGAGACCATAGCCGGTTTCCTGGAGACGCGCCACGAGCTGCCGGTGGTATTGGACCCGGTACTGGTTGCCGGCAGGCGGTGGCGAATTTCTCGAGGACGAGGCACTTGCGGCCCTGCGCGAACGCCTGATCCCACTAGCCAGTGTCATCACTCCGAATACCCGCGAGGCGCGCCAGGTCGGCAATCAGATGCACCTGCCCGCGGCGGCGGCGGCGCTGCTGGCCATGGGCGCTCAGGCCGTGCTGATCACCGGCGGCGATGAACCCAATGAAGCGGTCGTCAATACCCTGTATCAACAGGGATCGGAACCGCAGGCCTATCACTATGAGCGCCTGCCCGGGCGCTTCCATGGTTCCGGCTGTACGCTGTCGTCCGCCATTGCCGCCGATCTGGCCGGTGGCGAATCACTCGAGTCCGCCGTCATGAACGGCCTGGACTATACCTGGCACTGCCTGCGCGAGGCCCATGAATTCGGCCAGGCCCAGAAACACCCCAACCGGCTGTATCAAACATGATCCCACTGCCGGCACGCGGCCTTTATGCCATCGCCGATACCGCCTGGGTCGGCCCTGAACGCATTGTTGCCGCGATCGCAGGCGCCATTGCCGGCGGTGCGGCCATGATCCAGCTGCGCGACAAGCGCGGCCATATCAGCAGCCATAAAGACTGCCTGTTGTCACTGGTCGAAACCTGCCATGAAAACGGGGTACCGTTTATTATTAATGACGACACTGAACTGGCGGTGCATATAGGCGCGGACGGCGTTCATGTCGGCCAGACGGACGGCGACATTGCCGCGATCAGAAAGCGCCTGGGGCCTGACGCCATTATCGGCGTATCGTGCCATGATGATATCGACAGCGCCCACGCAGCCGTCAGCCGGGGTGCCGATTACGTGGCATTTGGCCGCTTCTTTCCGTCACTGACCAAACCCGATGCACCGGCAGCGGATATCGGCATACTCGGTCAGGCCCGCGCGTCAGTGGATGTGCCCATTGTTGCGATTGGCGGGATCACGCCGGACAATGGCGCGCTGCTGCTGGCCGCCGGCGCCGACCTGCTGGCCGTGATCGCCGGTATCTTCGATCAACCCGACAGCCGGGCTGCGGCGGCCGCCTACCGGAACATCTTTCAACAATCTTCATAAGGACATTCAGATGTCGCGTTCGGAACAACTTTACGATGAAGCCCGGAAATACATCGCCGGTGGCGTTAACTCGCCCGTGCGTGCCTTCAGGGCTGTCGGCGGCACGCCTCCGTTCATCGAACGCGCCGAAGGTGCCTGGTTATTCGATGTCGACGGCAACCGGTACATCGACTACGTCGGCTCCTGGGGGCCGATGATCCTCGGCCATGCCCATCCCGCCGTGATCGCCGCGGTACAGAAAGCAGCTGCGAAAGGCCTGAGTTACTGGCGCACCGACGGAGATAGAAACGCAGATGGCAAAACGCATCTGTGAATTCGTGCCCGGCATCGAAAAGGTGCGCATGACCAATTCCGGTACCGAAGCAGGCCTGGGCGCGATCCGCCTGGCACGCGGTTACACTGGCCGCAACGGCATCGTCAAATTCGAGGGCTGCTATCACGGCCATGCCGACTCACTGCTGGTCAAGGCCGGTTCCGGCGCCCTGACCTTCGGCACCCCGAGTTCGCCGGGCGTGCCGGCCGATCTGGCCAGGCACACGCTGACGGTTACTTACAATGATCTTGATGAAGTCGAACGCGTATTCGCCGATCAGGGTGAAAACATCGCTGCCCTGATCGTCGAGCCGGTCACCGGCAACATGAACTGCATACTGCCGGAACCGGGTTTCCTGGAAGGCCTGCGTGATATCTGCAACCGTTACCGCTCGCTGCTGATCTTCGACGAGGTCATGACCGGCTTCCGGGTCGCGCTGGGCGGCGCGCAGTCCATCTATCAGGTCACACCGGACCTGACCATGCTCGGCAAGGTCATCGGCGGCGGCATGCCGGTCGGTGCCTTCGGCGGCCGCGCGGATATCATGGATCAGCTGTCACCCGATGGTCCCGTTTATCATGCCGGTACACTGTCCGGTAATCCGATTGCCATGACCGCCGGACTGACGACACTGAACCTGATTGCCGAGGAGGAATTTTTCGTCAGGCTGAGTGCCATGACCCACAGGCTGGCGTTCGGCATTACTGAAATTGCGAAGGAAGCCGGGATCCCCATGACCGCGAACGAACTCGGCGGCATGTTCGGGCTGTTCTTTACCGATGTGCCGCAGGTGACGCGTTACGAACAGGTCGTTAATTCAAACATGGAACATTTCCGGAAATTCTTCACCGGCATGCTTGCCGGCGGCATTTATATGGCACCGGCGGCATTCGAGGCGGGTTTCGTCTCCGCCGCGCATGATGATGCCGTCATCGACCAGACGCTCGAGGCGGCACGCAAGGTCATTCGCAACCTGTGACCCGCCGGATACTACATCTGATGTGTACGGGCGTACTCGCTCAACTGCGGTAACGTAAATAGAAAATCCTGGTCGGCCTTGGGCTTGTGGCAACTGGCACACTGCAGATCATTCGCCTTGGGCTGGCCATTGGCATCATAGAAGGCGAATCCCCAGTCGCCGGCCCGTTTCTCGGCGGGATACTCCACGCCCCAGTAACGTTTTTCCATGACCGCGACCGCGGCCAGCTTGCCCGGTTTGTAGACACCGTCGGCCTGCTTGAGGGGTTCGCCCTTTTCATCGGTAGCGGCCTTGTAGACTTCCATCACCAGGCTCGAGCCGTAAGCCAGATCGCCATCCGTAGCGCTCTGCAACGCCCTGTCATTGGCGTATATATGGACCATCTGCGGCTTGTCATTAGCACGATTCGCGGTCATGTAACGCGAAAAATCTTCCTTGTAGTTGTCCGGGTACTTGATAAAATCCATGCGCCCACCGGCAATGACCGCCGCTGCACCGAGTGCGCCCGTCAGGGCGAAAATCCAGTATGACAGTTTCATCGCTCATCTCCCACAATAATAATTGGTATATGGTTTGCCTATTTAATTTAACTATAAGTCCAAGCTGTTTGTCAAATTATACGCTCTGGCAAACATTGGCAAATACTCCACGCTGTACCCCCGCCATATCCATATAGCAAAAACCAAAACTTGTTCCGGAGAACGCATGTTAACCAGATTTGTAATCCTGTTACTCACGAGCCTGGTCTATTCAGTTACAGCCCATGCGGCCGGCGATCTGAGCCGCCAGGAACCGCTCACGGTCACTGTTGAACTCGGGACCGAAGATGGCAAGATGCAATTCACACCCTCGGATCTGAATTTCGAAACCGGCAAGCTGTACCGGATGGTCCTGGTCAACAACAGCCCGCATAAACATTACTTCTCTTCCGATAAATTCGTCCAGTCGATATTCACGCGCAAGGTACAGACCTATACGCCGGACGGCGAGGAAACCGCCGAGATCAAGGGTCATATCCGCGAGGTCGAGGTTTTCCCGGGGCACACCGCCGAGTGGTGGTTCGTACCAATCCAGACCGGAAAATTTGATGACCTGATCTGCACTGTCGACGGCCACGCCGAGGCCGGTATGACCGGGACAATTACCATAGAATAGACGCGTCGCTCGTTCCTCGTATCTCGTGCGGTAGTGGGAGCGCAGCTTCGCTGCGCGAATGGATAGATTGTGAACAGTCCGCGAATGAACGCGCATAAAAAAACAACGCGAAGCGTACATTGTCCCTTCTCCCTCTGGGAGAAGGAAGGATGAGGGTTAAAGCACGCGAATGGAATGCCGTTGGGCGCGTTAGGCGTCAGCCGTAACCTGCCTTAAGATACTGGCTGGAGCCTGCCCTGGCATGTAGTAAGCCAGGGCCAGTATGACGGTAACAGAAATCATCAGTGATGACTGCGGAATGACGGTCAAGGACAATTCGCGCAACAAGCTGCGCTCCCACCGTTTTTCAGCATACTCTTCGGTCGGAATCATCGGAAATTGATTCCTGTCATTCCGAACGAATGTGAGGAATCTTTATTCGCGTGTGTTCGCGTTCATTTGCGGACTGTATCTGCAACCGATGCGATAAATAAGATCAGCGTGTCGGACCTGCTCGGTTCAATAAAATTGTACGGAGCCGGACACCGTCACCGTCACCTCAGTCGTTCCACCTTCCACGGCCGGTGCGGCGCTTTCCATTCTGGACACCGCCATGTCCGCCATCGCCATCGGCCGGTAACCGAAACCGCCGGTGCTCACGTTCAGTTCGACAATGCGATAGTCGCGGCCGTCCATGCCCTTCTGGACAATGGCAACACGTTCCTTGAATGCCTCCATGGCTTCACTGATCAGTTCGTTCTGGTGCTTTTTCCGGGTATCGGAAGTCGGGCTGAAACCCATCCGCGTGATCTGCAGGCGCTGCTGCAGGGTTCCCAGTAATTCCGTAAGTACTGGAAATTCCAGCGTTTTTAGCTGCAATTGTTGACTCACGCGCCAGCCGCTAATGATCCTGTTGCCGCTATCGGTGGCCTTGCCGTATATCGGCGAAGTCGTGTAACCACGCGTCTCGACATCAATTGCGGATTCCTTTTTGGCCAGATCCAGTGCCCAGGCCATGTCCTGATTGACGCGTTCGGCCAGTTCCGAGGGATCGGATCCCTGATGCTCGGCCGTCAGCATAACGGTCATTTCATCATTGGGGACTTCGCGCCGGGCCTCGGCCTGTAACGTGACCTTGTTGAACAGGGTCTCATTGTCATGGGCCTGAAGAAGCGGGGCCAGCAACAATAATACGACAGCAGTCAGTGTTCGCGGCATGGCATGTCTCCGGGTGTCAGATTAACGGCTCTTTAGACAGCAGAATCCCGTCTTCGTCCGCATAGACATACTCACCAGGGATGAATGTCACACCGGCAAAGCTGACCGGGATGTCGCGCTGGCCGGCACCCAGCTTGAGGCTTTTGCGCGGATTGGTGCCGATGGCCTTGACGCCAATATCGACCGTGGCAATCACCGACGAATCGCGGATGCAGCCGGAAACGATAATGCCCGCCCAGCCATTGTCACGGCCAAGTTCGGCCAGCATGTCACCGACCAGCGCACAGCGCAGTGACTCACCACCATCGACGACCAGCACGCGGCCCTCACCTTTTTCCTCCAGTGCCTTGCGCACCAGCGTATTGTCCTCGTGCACCTTGACCGTGGAAACCGGGCCGCAGAATGCCAGCCGGCCACCGTAATCGGCGAACATCGGCAATGCAACCTGGACCCTGTCTTCATTGGCATCGTAAAGATCGGCGGTGGCAAAAGTGTGGGATTCACTCATTGATCGTCTCCTGATAACTCTGTCAGGCGGTGATAGAATTCCGGCCGCCGATCGGCAAGGACATCATTATATCGGGTAATGTGCTTTTCATGCGCCAGTGCCGGATCGATATCAGCGATCACCAGCGCCTCGCGCTGTGCCGCGGCGCTTTCAAGGCGATCACCATTGGGTGCAACGATCTGGCTGCGGCCGGTAAACCGCAGTTCCCCCTGGGGTCGTCTGTCGGCACCGAAACGGTTGCAGGTCACGCTGAATACCCGATTCTCCAGGCTGCGCGCCAGCATGGTCTGCTGGCAGTAGGCCAGCACCAGGTTGGCCGGCTGGCATATGATCTCGGCACCGAGCAATGCCAGTGTCCGCGCGACCTCCGGGAACACCCAGTCGAAACACACCATGATGCCGATCCTGGCACCACGAACGGTCTGTACTGACAAAGGGATATCGCCGGGGTCGAACCAGAACTTTTCTTCATTAAAGAGATGCAGCTTGCGATAGGTATGCTCGACACCATCCGGACCAATCAGTAACCCGCTGTTATACACCCGGTCACCATCACGCTCGGTGAATCCGGTAACGAGGTGGAAGTCATTACGGCTGCAGAGTTCCGTCAGTGCATTGACCGTCGCGGAATCCTTCGGGTCCTCTGCCAGCTTCAGGGTTTCAGCACGATCCGTAAAATAATAACCCGTGAAGGCCAGCTCCGGCAGCACAATCACATCGGCCTCGACACCCTCGAGTTTTTTCAACACCTTGTTGAGATTGGTCCTGATGCGACCGAACACCGGCCGGTATTGGTAAAAGCCCACTTTCATGACGTTATGGCAGTCTCATTATTTCCGGCCTATATGCGACCAGTTAACTGGTTAATTAGTTAATTGGTTAATTGGTTAATTGGTGCAATGTTAATCAAGCGTGGTGCGACTGCCGACAGTATGTGCCACTAATCAACCAGTTAACTAATTAACCACTCAACCACCCTTCTTCGGCCGCTTCCAGCCTTTCACCGTACGCTGTTCGGCACGGCCGATGGCAAGAGTGCCGGCCTCGACATCCCGGGTCACCGTGGTGCCGGCACCAATTGTCGCGCCGGCGGCGACACGCACGGGGGCCACCAGCTGGGTATCCGAGCCGATGAAGACATCATCCTCGATGATCGTTTTATGTTTGCTGGCGCCGTCATAATTGCAGGTGATGGTGCCGGCACCGACATTGACACCGCGGCCAATCTCGGTATCGCCGATATAGCTCAGGTGATTGACTTTCGAGCCGGGACCGATTTCGGACTTTTTCACCTCCACGAAATTGCCGATATGCACACCATCGGCAAGCACTGTATCCGGCCGGATACGCGCAAAGGGGCCAATCCTGCACTGTCTGCCAATAGTGGCATGCTCTATCACGCAGTTCGGCTGAATTTCTGCATTATCCCCGACAGCTACATCGCGCAACACACAGTTGGCGCCAATGCGTACATCATCACCGAGACTGACCTCGCCTTCGATAATGACATTGACATCGATAACCGTATCCATCCCTGCTTTTAATGTGCCGCGCAGATCGAAACGGGCGGGATCCACCAGGGTGACGCCGTCCTGCATAAGCTGCTCGGCCTGCATCTGCCGGTAGGTATTCTCGACCCGGGCAAGCTGGACGCGATCATTAATGCCCATGATCTCGTTCAGGCTGTGCGGCTGGATACATTCGATGTTTACGTGCTCGCGGACAGCCATGGCGACAATATCGGTCAGATAGTATTCACCCTGCCTGTTACCCTTATCCAGCGCTTCGATCCAGCGCTTCAGTAATGCACCGCGCACAACCATCATGCCGGTATTGATCTCCCGGATGGCGCGTTCATCCATGGAGGCATCCTTTTCCTCGACAATGCGCACAACTTTTCCAGAGCCGTCGCGAACAATACGCCCGTATCCGCCCGGGTCGTCCAGTATTGCCGTCAGCAGGGCAAAACCGCTGTCACGGGCTGCCGCTGTCAGCCGCTCCAGCGTTCCGGCACAGACCAGCGGGACATCACCATTGAGAAGCAGGACATCGTCGTTATCGTCTATTCGTGGCAAAGCCTGGGCAACGGCATGACCGGTGCCCAGCTGCTCGGTCTGCTCGATCCATTCGGCATCCACATGCGCGAGCGCCTCCGGCACCTGACTGCCACCATGGCCATAGATGATAATCAGCGAATCATGCTGCAGGGAGGATGCGGTCTGGTAAACATGTTCCAGCAGGGTACGGCCGGCGACCCTGTGCAGGACCTTGGGCCAGCGCGAACGCATGCGTGTACCCTGGCCCGCGGCAAGTATGACGATGCTCAAGCCCATGCAGTAATCTCCGGCCGGATATCAAAAATGGTCCGCTGGCGTAATGACAGACCGCCGGGAAACCAGCAAACGTGACGGCGGATACCATTATCGGCGGGAACGGTTACGGAATCCATGTCTGGGCCCGATCCGGGAGACAGCGTAACTGATTCGGACAGTACCACAGCCGGAGACTCCGGGCATGGCATGTCATCACAGGAAAATCTCAGGCCAGTTTAACCGCGGCCGGCGCGATTGCGCATTCTGCGAAGGGTTTCAATCTGGGCGACGGCCTCGGCAAGCGCCGCCTGGGCAGCACCATAGTCAATCTCGCTTTCCTTGTCATGCAGTGCCTTCTCGGCTTCCTCCTTGGCCTTGAGCGCAGCAGCTTCATCAATATCGTGAGCGCGCAGCGCCGTATCCGACAATACGGTGATGATATAGGGCTGGACTTCAAGAATGCCGCCGGAGACGTAATAGGCGTCTTCCTTGCCGTCCGGCAGTCGCAAACGCACTTCACCCGGCCCCAGCTTGGTCAACAGGGCCGAGTGGCCGGGTGCAATACCGACTTCGCCCTGGCTGGCAGGAGCGAAGACCATGGCGGCTTCGCCGGAATAAATCGACTTTTCGGCGCTGACGATATCGACTTTGATGGTTTCGGCCACTGTTCTCGTCCTGTGCGGTTAGAGGCTCTTGGCCTTTTCCTGGGCTTCCTCGATGGAACCGACCATGTAGAAGGCCTGCTCGGGCAGACTGTCATATTCGCCGTCGATGATACCCTTGAAGCCCTTGATGGTTTCTTTCAGGGACACGTACTTGCCCGGGCTGCCGGTAAAGACCTCGGCCACGAAGAACGGCTGCGACAGGAAGCGCTGGATCTTGCGCGCCCGGGCCACGGTCAGCTTGTCTTCCTCGGACAGCTCGTCCATGCCGAGAATGGCGATGATGTCGCGCAGTTCCTTGTAGCGCTGCAGGGTCTGCTGCACCGCAGCGGGCGACATCGTAATGCTCCTGGCCGACGACCAGCGGGTCCAGCTGGCGGCTGGTGGAGTCCAGCGGGTCCACGGCCGGGTAAATACCCAGCTCGGCGATCTGGCGCGACAGCACGACGGTGGCATCCAGGTGCGCGAAGGTGGTGGCCGGTGACGGGTCGGTCAGGTCGTCCGCCGGCACGTATACGGCCTGCACGGAGGTAATGGAACCGGTCTTGGTCGAGGTAATGCGCTCCTGCAGCTTGCCCATTTCCTCGGCCAGGGTCGGCTGATAGCCCACCGCCGACGGCATGCGGCCGAGCAGCGCCGACACCTCAACGCCGGCCAGCGTGAAACGGTAGATGTTGTCGATGAACAACAATACGTCGCGGCCTTCATCGCGGAATTTCTCGGCCAGGGTCAGGCCGGTCAGGCCGACGCGCAGGCGGTTGCCCGGCGGCTCGTTCATCTGGCCGTAAACCAGTGACACCTTGTCGAGCACGTTCGACTCCTTCATCTCGTGATAGAAGTCGTTGCCTTCACGGGTACGCTCACCGACACCGGTAAACACGGAATAGCCGCTGTGCTCGGCGGCAATGTTACGGATGAGTTCCATCATGTTCACGGTCTTGCCGACGCCGGCACCGCCGAACAGGCCGACCTTGCCGCCCTTGGCGAACGGGCAGATCAAATCGATAACCTTGATGCCGGTTTCCAGCAGTTCCTGCTCTGCCGACAGTTCGGTGAATTCGGGGGACTCGCGGTGGATACTCCACTTTTCCTCGGTTTCCACCGGGCCGGCTTCATCGATGGGCTCACCCAGTACGTTCATGATGCGGCCCAGGGTCTTGGTACCAACCGGGACGGAAATCGGCGCGCCGGTGTTGCTTGACGTCCAACACCGCGCTGCAGACCGTCGGTAGAGCCCAGGGCAATCGTACGAACGACGCCGTCGCCCAGCTGCTGCTGGACTTCCAGCGTCAGATTGCGATCCTCGATAAGGAGCGCGTCATATATCTTGGGCAGCGTTTCCAGCGGAAATTCGACGTCGACAACGGCGCCGATGATTTGTACCACTTGTCCAGAACTCATGTGCCTATCCTCAATGCAAAGTCAAATTTCGTATTTGTTCATGCTTTATATTCACCTTCAGGACATGAGCCCGAATACTCCTGCAAAGCGCCAAGCATGAACTGTTAAATCGTCTTCGTCCCCCACTTTCACACAAAGTGAGTGTTCTCAATCCCATCAGGTTGCCGCGGCCCCGCTGACGATCTCCGACAACTCCTGGGTGATCGCCGCCTGCCGTGCCTTGTTATAAATAAGCTCGAGATCATCAATGAGCTTGCCGGCATTATCAGAAGCGCTCTTCATGGCCACCATGCGCGCTGCCTGTTCGCAGGCAATATTTTCCACCATGCTTTGATAAACCAGGGATTCGATATAGCGCATCAGCAGTTCGTCAAGGACCTCTTCGGCATCGGGTTCGTAGATATAATCCCAGTGATGCTGCAATTCCTTCTGCTCATCCTGCTCATCGACGGCGGCATCGACCGGTAGCAGTTTTTCGAGCTTCGCTCTCTGGGTCATCGAATTTACAAACTCGTTATAAACCAGATGCAGCTCATCAATCGTGCCTTCTTCATAGGCATTCAGCATTACCCTGACAGTTCCGATCAGGTCATCCAGCGCCGGCGCATCTCCCAAACCACTGGTTTGTGCCACGATGTTGCCACCGATACGCTTGAAGTAGGCTATACCCTTGTTGCCGATAATCGACAGATCAAGTTCCTTGCCTTCTTCCTTCTGCCAGGCCCGCATCTGTCGCAGGACTTCACGGAACAGGTTGGCATTCAGACCACCGCAAAGGCCGCGATCGGTTGTAATGATTATCAAACCCACCCGCTTGATCTCTTCACGCTCATTCAGATAGGTATGCTGATATTCCGGATTTGCCTGGGCCAGGTGCGCAATGACGTTACGAATCTTCTCTGCATAGGGGCGGGCCGCCTGCATGCGCTCCTGCGCCTTGCGCATCTTGCTGGCAGCGACCATTTCCATGGCCTTGGTGATCTTTTGCGTATTCTTGACGCTGGAGATCTTGGTCCGGATTTCTTTTCCTGCCGCCATTTCAGTTTCCTGTCAGCTTGTTCATTTAAAGCAAAAAATTAACGTCGATTCACGTTTCACGAACAACGATTCACGAATTACCAGGTATTGTTCTTCTTGAAGTCTTCAAGGCATTCCTTGAGTTTCGCGTCAATATCGTCGTCGTAATCGCCGTTTTCATTGATCTCTTTCATGAGATCGGCCTGCTCGCTCTTCATGTAACCATGCAGTGCAGCTTCGAAATCACCGATCTTGTTCAGCTCGATTTCGTCCAGATAACCCTTCTCCGCTGAATACAGACTGACCGCCATTTCGGCCACGCTGAGCGGCGAGTACTGATTCTGTTTCATCAGTTCCATGACACGCTGGCCACGCTCGAGCTGCTTGCGGGTCGTCTCATCAAGGTCGGAGGCAAACTGGGCAAAGGCCGCCAGTTCGCGGTACTGGGCCAGCGCCAGGCGCACACCGCCACCGAGCTTCTTGATGATCTTGGTCTGGGCGGCGCCGCCGACACGGGAGACCGACAGGCCGGCATTAATGGCTGGACGGAAGCCGGAGTTGAACAGATCTGTTTCCAGGTAAATCTGGCCGTCGGTAATGGAAATCACGTTGGTCGGCACGAAGGCGGACACGTCACCGGCCTGGGTTTCGATGATCGGCAACGCCGTCAGTGAACCGGTCTTGCCCTTGACCTTGCCATCGGTTTCTCTTTCAACATACTCGGCACTGACCCGCGCGGCCCGTTCCAGCAGGCGCGAATGCAGATAGAACACGTCACCCGGATAGGCCTCGCGGCCCGGTGGCCGGCGTAGCAGCAGGGAAACCTGGCGATAGGCCCATGCCTGCTTGGTGAGGTCATCATAAATAATCAGGGCATCCTCGCCCCGGTCCCGGAAATACTCGCCCATGGCGCAGCCGGAATAGGCGGAAATATACTGCATGGCAGCCGACTGGGAGGCACTGGCAGCCACTACGATGGTGTGTTCCAGCGCACCATGCTCTTCCAGCTTGCGGACCACGTTATTAATGGAAGAGGCCTTCTGGCCGATGGCAACGTAGATACATTTAATGCCGGTGCCTTTCTGGTTAATGATCGTATCAATCGCCACTGCAGACTTACCGGTCTGACGATCGCCGATGATCAGCTCACGCTGACCGCGGCCGACCGGCACCATGGAGTCAATGGACTTAAGACCACTCTGCACGGGCTGGTCAACGGACTGGCGCCAGATAACGCCCGGCGCGATCTTCTCGATCGGAGAGCTTTCCTCTGACTCGATCGGACCCCGGCCATCTATCGGCTCACCCAGCGCATTCACAACCCGTCCCAGCAGGCCTTCACCAACCGGTACTTCCAGAATACGTTTGGTGCATTTGACCGTATCTCCCTCACTGATATGGTCATACGTGCCCAGAATAACGGCACCGACTGAATCGCGTTCCAGGTTCAGCGCGAGTCCGTAAGTATTGCCGGGGAATTCGATCATCTCGCCCTGCATGGCGTCACTCAGTCCATGCAGACGGGCGATGCCGTCACTCAGGCTGACCACCGTGCCTTCGGTACGCGCCTCTGTTTCCAGATCCAGTTGCTGGATCTTCTTTTTGATCAGATCGCTGATCTCGGTTGCACTGATTTGCATCGTTATTCCTCGTCGACTCTAACGGCGGTTGGACCGCTTATGAATTCATTCCGGCCTGCGCTTGTATCCATCCTCATGCGAGCTCGCTACGCAGCTCTTCCAGTTGGCCGCGGAGAGAGGCATCAATAACGGAATCACCGTTACGGATGATAGCGCCGCCGATCAAGTCTTTATTGGTAGACTCGTTCAGTTCAATCTTGCGATTGAGGCGCTTGGCCATAATCTCCGTGATTCGCTGGCGCTGTGTATCATCCAGCGGGTAGGCCGAGACCACTTCCACGTTTGCCAGCCCCTCAACATCCAGGCGCCGCATCTCGAACAGCTCTGCCATCTGCGGCGCAAACTGCAGCCGCTCGGCATCAACAAGAATGTGCAGGAAATTGGACTGGGTTTTGCTCAGGTCATTGCCACTCGTGACACTGGTGATGATCTGCATGAGCTGCTCACCAGTGACATGGGGATTATCAAGCAGGACTTCCACCTGTTCATCTGATACCACGGCGGCGAGGACGGACAGAAATTCCGACCATGCCTTGAGCGTACCCTCGTCCTGTGCCTGCTCAAACGCCGCTTCGGCATAGGGACGTGCAATAGTGGTTTTTTCCAGCATACCTCAGCGTCCCTCAGAGTTTGGCGCAGATCTTGTCAAGAATGTCGTTGTGAGCCTTCTGATCCACTTCACGCATCAGAATCTGCTCGGCCCCGATAATCGCCAGCTTGGACACCTCATGCTTGAGCTGCTCACGGGCCTGGGTAAATTCATGCTCGATATCAGCCTGAGCTGCATGTTTGATACGTTCTGCTTCATCCTTGGCGGTCTGCTTGGACTCCTCGACCAGTTCATCGCCCCGTTTACCGGCCTGGGCGATAATATCGGAAGCCTGCTGTTTACCCTCGGCGACCAGCTCTTCATAACGCTTCTCTGCCTGTTCGAATTTCTGCTGGCCTTCTTCAGCGGCAGCAAGTCCATCGGCAATCTTCTTTTCGCGCTCCGCCATCTTGTTCATCAACATGGGCCACACGAATTTCATCGTGAACCATACGAATATGGCGAAAGCGATGCTCTGTCCGATCAGGGTCAAATTGAAATTCACGGCAATATCCCTCGGATGATATTTGTCGGTGACAAGTTATTAACCGTTGATTAGCCCGTAGCCGCTTTAAGCGCCTCGATGTAGGGATTGGCAAAGGTAAACCACATACCAATGCCAATACCGATCATGGTCACGGCGTCGACCAGACCAGCCACCAGGAACATCTTCCCCTGTAGCATGCCGGCCAGTTCGGGCTGACGTGCAGCACCTTCAAGAAATTTCCCGCCAAGTACACCAAACCCTATGGCGGTACCGAACGCGCCCATGCCCAGGATAAGCAGAACGCCCAGTGCAGTGAATGCCAAGATGCTTTCCATTGTTTCCTCCGACGTAAATTACGTTAACTTAAACAAACTGTTTAGTGATGTTCGGCTGCCATCGCCAGATAGACAATCGTCAACATCATGAAGATATATGCCTGCAGCGGTATCACCAGTATATGAAATACTGCCCAGACAAAATGCGCAGGTAGCTGCCATAAACCCAGCATTGCGATCAGAATGAATATCAGTTCCGCAGCATACAGATTACCGAAGAGTCGCAGCGCCAGTGAAACGGGCTTGGCCAGCAGACTCACACCCTCCAGAATCAGATTGAAGGGCACGAAAAGCGCCTGTACAAACTTGTTTTTTGCTGAAAACGGCTGTAATGCCAGTTCACCTATGAAGCCGGTAATACCCTTCATCTTGATACTGTAAAAAATGATCAGTGCAAAAACCGAAAGAGACAGGCCAAAGGTGATATTCGGATCAGTCGTCGGCACAACCTTGAAATAGACATGATGCGGATCCATGCCCAGGGCATGTTCGCCAATCAACTGGGCGCTGTATGGCAACCAGTCGATCGGAACCAGATCCATCAGATTCATCAAAAAGATCCAGCAGAAAATGGTCAGCGCCAATGGGGCGATGAGCTTGCTGTGTGAATGGAAGGATTCCTTGACCGAGTTATCGACAAACTCGACCAGCATTTCGATAAAGTTGAGAGCACCGCGCGGAATACCGGCATGGGTATGCTTCACGCCCCAGTAAAAAATGCCGATAAATACTAATCCCGTAACAACGGACCAGCCCATGGTGTCGACATTGACGGCCATGAAACCCATCTCCTTGGCTTCATTGGCAGTACGAGCGAAGGTCCAGGTTGCCTCTTCAAGGACATGACCATCATAGCGTTCATAGCCTTCGGGCAGTTTGCCGTAGACCAGATTCTGAATATGGTGCTGAATATAACCTGTTGATGTTATGCCTTCAGATGCCATGCAATTCTTTCCTGTCCGTCGTTTTTTCTTACGACTTGGTCAAATACGCATTGCCCGCCATGTTCACCACAATCATCCCTGCAAAGGTACCCAGATACACCCCGACGGAAAGTGGCTTGATCCACATGAAGCAGGCCGCGAACATCAATATGGTCGTTGCAAGCTTTATCGCTTCACCCACATACAACCAGCGTACCGCGGTTGACGCTGAAACCGCTGCGGATTGCCTGAATACATACCTGACGAACAGTGCGTTAGGCAGGATAAAGGTCAAACCGCCCAGTAACGAAGAGCGGGCTGTCACGCCGCCGACTGTCAGAAACAGTACCAGTGCAAGCGCTGCAGTAACCCCGGCCTCGACAGCCAACATCCTGTAAGCGGCGGCCCGGCTCTTGGAATAATCATTCTGTTGTTCAATCACCGATGTCTCGGCAGCCGGCCGCCAGTTCCGGCGTTACAAAACCGCAGACACAGCCATACTGTGCCGGCGGTCATGGGCCAGTTAAGGTGCGAGAGTATAATTAGGTCGGCGTGGTGAATCAATCGCTTCCCGGTGATCGCCGGAAAAGCCAAGTAATGACATACGGTTACTTGATTCTCGAAATAATTCCGTCAAGTTCATCCAGTGAGCTGTAGCGGATACTGAGTGCGCCCCTGCCGTTCTTCTCGTGCTTGATGCTGACCGCCGCCCCCAGTCGTTCGGACAAATCCTGCTCCAGGTTGGTGATATTGGGATCACGGCGTTTGCCTGCGGTCTTTTTGGCCGACGGTCCGGAACCGCTGTTGCCCTGGCGCACCAGTTGCTCGGTCGCGCGTACCGACAGGCCGCGGCTGACGACCTTGCGCGCCGCCTCCAGCTGCCGGTCCTTGCCCAGCCCCAGCAGGGCCCGGGCATGACCCATCTCCAGGTCGCCTTTCTCCACCATTTCGCGGACTTCCGGGCGCAGCTCCAGCAACCGCAGCAGATTGCTGACCGCGGCACGGGAACGGCCAACTGCGTCGGCGACGCCTTCATGGGTCATCTCGAATTCCTGCAACAATCTTTCAAGTGCCCGGGCTTCCTCGATCGGATTCAGATTCTCGCGCTGGATATTCTCGATAAGGCCCAGGCACATCGCTGCCTGGTCCGGCACGTCACGGACCACTGCCGGTATATCGTGCAGGCCGGCCTGCTGCGATGCCCGCCAGCGGCGCTCGCCGGCAATGATCTCGTAGCGGCCGCCTTCAATCGGCCGGACGACAATGGGCTGCACCACACCCTGGGCCCTGATCGAGTCGGCCAGTTCCTGCAGACGCTCGGCATTGATCTCGATACGCGGCTGATAACGGCCGCGCTGAATCAGATCAACCGGCAGATTACGGAGAGCGTCACCGCTTTGCTGGCGTTCGCTCAGCAATTCTTCCGGGTTGCGGCCAGCGATGAGGGCATCGAGTCCCCGGCCTAGTCCTCTCTTCTTGGCTGCCATTCTTTACCTGCCAACATTCAGCATCATTGAAATCAGTTTAAGCTGTTCACTGGGTAACTAGTTAATTAGTTAACTGGTTTATTGGTTGAGATGATAGATGATAGCTAATAGAAGATAGAAAGACTGTAATCGGGGAACTTTCTGGTTCCCTCTATCCAATTATTCACTATTCACTATTCACTATTCACTATTCACTATTCACTATTCACTATTCACTATTCACTATTCACTATTCACTATTCACTATTCACTATTCACTATTCACTATTCACTATTCACTATTCACTATTCACTATTCACTATTCACTATTCACTATTCACTTACTTCACGCCGCATTCCTTTCCCGCCGCAGCATTTCACCGGCCAGCGCCAGATAGGCCAGCGCGCCGCGCGAGGTACGATCGTAAATCAGCGCCGGCAGGCCGTGACTCGGCGCCTCGGCGAGGCGCACGTTGCGCGGGATAATCGTGTGATACACCTTGTCGCCGAAGTGCTCCATCAGCTGGGCCGATACCTGGCTCGCAAGATTGTTGCGCGGATCATACATCGTGCGAAGCAGGCCTTCGATCTGCAGATCCGGATTCAGGTACTTGCGTATTTTTTCGATCGTTTCTATCAGCGCAGTCAGGCCTTCAAGTGCATAGTACTCGCACTGCATGGGTATCATGACCGTATGCGCGGCCACCAGCGCATTGATCGTGAGCATGTTCAGTGCCGGCGGACAGTCAATAAATATGTAATGATAATCGTTGCTGACCGGTTCGAGTGCCTTGCGCAACCGGATCTCACGCGCCATCTCCTCGAGTAACGCGACCTCGGCGCCGGTCAGATCCGAATTGGCCGGCAACAGATCGAATCCGCCCTGCGGCGACTGGATAATGGTCTCGCGCAGTGGGACGTCATCCATGAGCACGTCATAACTGCTGCGCTCGAGGACATATTTATCAACGCCGCTGCCCATGGTGGCGTTGCCCTGCGGATCCAGATCGACAAGCAACACGCGGCGTTTTGTCGCTGCCAGCGAGGCGGCAAGATTGACGCTGGTCGTGGTCTTGCCGACCCCGCCTTTCTGGTTGGTTACCGCTATGATCTTGGCCATGATAGAGCTGATCTGAATCCCGGGAGGGCAAGGCTTATTATTGCATGAGCCTTCCGGCGGGGGAAAACCTCATGCCTGGCATTTCATTGTCAGGTATTAAACCACAGCTCTATCAAAGAGCGCGGACCATCGACGCCGGGAATATCCAGATTATGAGCGCGGTAATCGACGGACAGGCCGGCAATAGCGGCCAGTTCGGTTTCATCCGGTGTCGATTTCATTGCCAGCAGGCGGCCGCCCGGCGCCAGCAGCGGCTGCGACCAGCGGCAGAGCTTGTCGAGGCCCGCCAGGGCCCGGGCGGTAATGATGTCAAATGGCGTAGCGGGGGAAAATTCGCTGATACGGTCGCGTACGATCTCGACATTACCGATATCGAGTTGCATGCGCACCTGCTGCAGGAACCGGGTTTTCTTGGAATTGCTGTCAAGCAGGACCCAGTGCTGGTCCGGTCGCGCCAGCGCCAGGATAATGCCCGGCAAACCGGCGCCGGTGCCCATATCCAGGCAGCGCTGCCCGTCCAGGTAAGGCAGCAGGCTGAGGCTGTCGAGCAGATGGTAGGGAACCATGGCGGCGGGATCCCGGACCGAGGTCAGATTGTAGGCGCTGTTCCAGTGCGCCAGCAGTTCCAGGTAATCGATCAGCCGGACCAGTGGCAGGCTGCTGCTGTCGATGCCGAGCGCATCCAGACCGTGCTCCAGTTGGCTGAGGAGGGCCGTCCGGTCAAGTGCTGACGCGGCGATGATCAGGCGCTCCGCGCCAGTGCCGGCGCCGCCCGTTTCTTCAGATGCACACGTAACAGTGAAATCGCTGCCGGCGTTACACCGGGGATACGGGCGGCCTGCCCCAGATTGAGCGGCCGGTGTGCCTTCAGCTTCTGCAGCACCTCCGCCGACAGGCCACGCACCTGGTCATAGTCGAGATCCTCGGGCAGCCGGGTAGTCTCGTTGCGCCGGTTGCGTTCAATTTCCTCGTCCTGGCGCTCGATATAACCCCGGTACCTGGCCTGGATTTCCAGCTGCTCGGCGACATCGGCGGTCACCGCCGGCACGTCCGCCGCCGCGTTCCGCCAGTTCCGCCAGTCCCGCCAGTGTCACGCCGGGACGGCTCAACAATTGCAACAGTGATGCCTCTTTTTTCAGCGGCTGGCCGAGCACCCTTTCGGCAATGCCGGCGGACACCCGGGCCGGGCTCAGCCAGGTGGATTCGAGCCGGTTCCAGGCACTGTCGATGGCCGTGCGTCGACTTTCAAACCGCTGCCAGTGATCATCGCCGACGAGGCCCATGCTGCGGCCGACGGCCGTCAACCGCAGATCGGCGTTATCCTCGCGCAACTGCAGCCGGTATTCGGCGCGGCTGGTAAACATGCGATACGGCTCGCTGGTGCCGCGTGTGATCAGGTCGTCGATCAGCACACCGATATAGGCCTGGTCACGGCCGGGGCTCCAGGGTTCGAGTTCGCTGACCCGGCGGGCGGCATTGAGACCGGCGACAAGCCCCTGGGCGGCGGCCTCTTCATAACCGGTGGTGCCGTTGATCTGACCGGCAAAGAACAGTCCATCAATAAACCGCGTCTCCAGCCACGGATACAGGTCGCGCGGATCGAAATAGTCGTACTCGATGGCATAACCCGGCCGGGTGATGTGGGCCTGCTCAAAGCCGGCGATGCTGCGCACAAGATCATATTGCACGTCATACGGCAGGCTGGTGGAAATGCCGTTCGGATAGACCTCGGTGGCGTGCAGTCCCTCCGGTTCGACGAAAATCTGGTGGGCGGTCTTGTCGGCAAACCGCACCACCTTGTCCTCGACCGACGGACAGTAACGCGGTCCGGCACCCTCTATCTCGCCGCTGAACATCGGCGAGCGGTGCAGGGCCGACCGGATAATATCGTGCGTGCGTTCATTGGTGGCGGTGATATGACAAACCGTCTGTTCGGGATGATCAGCCGCACTGCCGGTAAACGAAAAAACCGGTCGTGGCTCGTCACCGGGCTGGATCTCGAGCCTGTCGTAGTCTATCGAGCGGCCGTCGATACGCGGCGGTGTACCGGTCTTCAGCCGGCCGACCCGAAACGGCAGCTCGCGCAATCGCTGCGCCAGGGCATTGCTCGGCGGATCACCGGCACGGCCGCCCTGATAATGGGTCTCGCCCATGTGAATGCGGCCGCCGAGAAAAGTGCCGACGGTCAGCACCACGGCCGGGGCACGAAACTGCAGTCCCATCTGGGTCACGACACCGCTGATGCGCTCGCCGTTGACGATCAGGTCGTCGACCGCCTGCTGGAAAATGAACAGATTCGGCTGCGTTTCCAGCGTTGCCCGTACATTGACCCTGTACAGTGCCCGGTCGATCTGGGCCCGGGTGGCACGCACGGCGGGGCCCTTGCTGGCGTTCAGGCGACGGAAATGGATGCCGCTGCTGTCGGCGGCGCGCGCCATCATGCCGCCGAGGGCGTCGATTTCCCTGACCAGATGGCCCTTGCCGATACCGCCGATCGCCGGATTGCAGGACATCTGCCCGAGCGTATCGATGCTGTGCGTCAGCAGCAGTGCGCGCGCGCCCGTACGCGCGGCGGCCAGCGCGGCCTCACAGCCGGCGTGCCCGCCACCGACCACGATGACATCGAATTGTTGGGCCGTACTCGTCATGATCTGCAATATGCTTAAATGAAGCCTCAGGAAAATACGGATTATACGCTTGTAAACAACGACCTGCGCCCCCCGGTCATGGGTGTATTCCAGACGCGGCCGCGTGACAGGCATCACAATGTCGCCAGATCAAATGCTGCCCACCCACTGGCAGGTGCTATGCTGAAACTGCAAGTCAATGATAACTAAAGGGTGTTACTGCCCGATAGGTCTATTATGATTACACATATACCAAACACCCCCCTGCTCAAACGCGTCACTGCCGCCGTGTTTATCAGCCTGCTACTCGCCGGCTGCCACGGTCACCTGAAACACATTGACGGCCCGGGTCACTCGGAAGACGCGCCGGGCCAGCAGAAGAAACACTGAATCTCGTCGCTGTAACTCGTGCCTCGCCAGATTGTGTTCCGCACATTGTGGGAGCCGATTTCATCGGCGATTCAGCGGTTCAAGGCATCGCGGACGCAGTCCGCTCCCACAGAGCTCATCGGAACTTTTAACCCCCTCTATCTGATTCGAGATACGAGGAACGAGTGACGAGATACGCGCATCAGGCGCCAAGCGCCTGATGCATGAACGCCGGCAGGGCCAGGATACCCTGGTGGAGTTCGGCATTATAATAGCGGGGCTGAAACCTGCACGGTCTGGCACCGGCGGCATCAAATTGCGTGACAACGATGCCCTTGCCGGCCATGGTCGCCGACCACCAGCCTGATGGGTAGGTACACTGCGGGAATGGCAGTGCCTGGATACTGCCGAAGCCGGCGGCACGCATGCCCCTGTGAATATCCTGCAGCAGTTCCATATCGAATAAAGGTGATTCACTCTGCGCGACGAGTATGCCGCCGTCACGCAGTACCCGGTGGCAATCGCTGTAAAATGCCTCACCGAACAGCCGGCTGGCCTGCCCGACCGGATCGGTCGTATCCAGCAGGATAACGTCGGCGGAACCGGCTTCCGCATTCGCGCATCCAGGCGATGGCGTCCTCGAACAATAAGGTCGCCCGCGGATCGTCATTGGCCTCGCACAGTTCCGGAAAATACTGCTCGCAGACACGGGTTACCCGTTCATCCAGTTCTATCTGGGTGGCGGTCTGTACGGCATCGTGACGCAGAACCTCCCTTAGGGTCCCGCAATCACCACCACCAACCACCACAACGTTTTTGGGACCGGGGTGACGAAACAGGGCCGGATGACTCATCATTTCGTGATAGACAAAGTTGTCGCGGCTGGTCAGCATAACCAGCCCATCCAGCGTCAGGAGATTGCCGAAATCCTCGGTCTCGTAGACCTCGATACGCTGATAATCCGACTGCTCTTCATGCAGTTTCGATTTGATCTTCAGCGCCAGGGCAAAGCCGTCACTCGTCTCGACAAACCAGTTGTGATCCAGTGTCATCTCCTGATTACCCCCGGGTGGGACAAATATTGCAGAACTGTAGCTCGGTAAGGCGGCGCATGATAACGGCTTTAGGTGATAAAAACGAGGAACAGCCGGCTGTTCAGTTCTGATTGTGGCTGTTTTTCACTTCGACGTAGTGATCCGCCGAGTACTGGAGGGATTCGATCTCCTCCTCCGTCAGTTCGCGCACCTGCCTGACCGGACTACCCATGTACAGATAGCCGCTTTCCAGGTGCTTGCCGCCCGGCACGAGACTGCCGGCCGCCAGCATCACTTTCGATTCGATAGTGGCACCGTCCATGATGATCGAGCCCATACCGATCAGGCACAGGTCACCGACCGTACAGGCATGGAGGATCGACGCGATGCCCCACGGTGACATCATTCCCGACACTCAGCGCATAACCGCCCGGCGTGTATTTGCCGTCATGGGTCACGTGCAGGACCGAGTTGTCCTGGATATTGGTGCGGGCGCCAATACGGATGCTGTTCACGTCACCCCGCACCACCGTCATGGGCCAGACCGAGCTGTCCTCGCCCAGCTTGACGTCACCGATCACCAGCGCCGAATCATCGACATAGGCGCCGCTGGCGAGTTCCGGCAATTTGCCTTGATAGGATCGTAAAGCCATTGATTATAAACCGCCTTTCCTGACTGCCGGTGATAATAAAAGATTCCGTCCGCACTGTCAGTCACCTGCCATCAGTCAAATGATTGACAACGATCAATGTTTCCCGGGCAGCATGTCCGATCATGTGACTACGCGTTTCAAGCCCCACTTCTCTGAAGGGAGGCCCCGAATAAGCATCAATCAAGCGGAGATATTCGTCATGCCCTACAGATTGTATTCACTAAAGATGTCGCTTTTCATCCTGCTTCCGCTGCTGCTGAATGGCTGCGGTAATGATCAGTTGTCATCGAAGCAAGGCAATAATACGGCAACAGCCGATGAATCAGTCACCATGAATGACTCCCAACCCGCCGCGCCAGAGCCCCGGACCGCGGAAGCCGGACCTGCGACGAAGACTGCCACTACCGCAGGCGATTCCGCTGACGGTAATGTTCAGCAACCGGAAACCGCCCAGGGCGACAGCAATAATGTCGCCGATGCAGATACGGGGGATACGCCCGAATACCAGGTCGAATGCGATGCCGATGGATCGAATTGCCGTGTCGGCATGGACACCTACATTGGCTGGCGCATGTACCGCAGCCAGTGCACCCAATGTCATGGCCAGGATGCCCAGGGCACCACGATCGGCCCCAACCTGCTGGATCGGCTCAACCAGCGGGTTGACTATCCACGCTTTGTCGATGTGATAACGAATGGCTACCGGGGCCAGATGGGCGTCATGCCGGCATGGAACGAAAACAAGGCCGTCATGGAACATATACCGAACCTGTATATGTACCTGAAAGCACGAGCGGACGGCGTTCTGGACGCGGGCCGCCCCCAACGGCTGGAGTAGCGGGGAATTATCCTGTCACGATCGACAACAATTGTTACCGGAACGTATATGCAACCAGGCGGGAATGGTTACGGGGGGACCGGTTAAACTCCTTTCACAGAATCAACTGCCGCCCTTGCGGGCGGCAGTCAGTACTTTACGGCAGTAAATCAGTTAATCTCTGCCTTGGCCTTGGCTACGGCACGCTTGTACATGCCCGTGGCGTTTTCCTCGACTTCGGCCATGTTAACCGGCTCGCCAACGATAATGGCGCCGACCATGCCCAGGGCAAAATGCGGCGGGCATTTATAGACATACACGCCTTCAACGTCGAAAGTGCGGCTCACGTCCTTGCCCATCTGGGTCGTCCATGTTTCTGCACCCTCGGGGATCAGACCCGCTTCGAACTGGTTGAAGTGGCCGCCCATGTTGACCCACTTGACCTCGTCTCCCGGCTCGATCTTCAGCACCATGGGATCATACGCGGTGGATCTAGCGCTGATGGTATGGCTCTCGCCGGCCTGGGCAGCCGGCATGATCAGCAGCACAGCTAATATCCCTGCGGGAATGAACTTCAGGCAATTCTGTATATGTATATACATGACTGTCCTCGGTATTTGCTGTGTTCGAACCATTAGAACTGCCGAGAAGGCAGGGGTTCCCTGTATTGGGGGCACAGCCGACCGGAAACTTTTCCTGAAAAAACCACCACATAAGCAATCGGGGCCTGCCCGGCCCCGATCACCGCCTCTGTATATGCCCGATGCGCTTCCCCGTACGGCCTTGGGAAAGCAAGGGCTGTTTTTAAAGTTCGGCCTTGGCCTTGGCCAGCGCACGCTTGTACATGCCCTTGGCGTTTTGCTCGACCTCGGCCACATTGTCCGGCGTACCCACAATCAGCGCGCCGACCATGCCCAGGGCAAAATGCGGATCGCACTTGTAAAGATACAGGCCTTCCTTGTCGAAAGTGCGGTTGACATCATTGCCCAGAGGGCTCTGCCAGGTTTCTGCACCTTCGGGAATATTACCGGCTTCAAAATGAACATTATGACCGCTCATGTTTGTCCAACTGACGCTGTCACCCGGATTGATTTTCAATACCACCGGATCATAGGAAGTCGCACGCGCTTGAACAGTATGTCGCTCACCACCGCTGGCGGCACCACTGTCTGCAGAACCATTGTCGTCTGATGCCGCCGGCTCACTATCTGCCGCAGCCATCTCGCTGTCACTTGTACCTGAATCGGTAGCCACCTCCGGTTCTCTGGCCGTGGATGAACCACTGTCCGCCGGTGCGGCCTGTTCGGTCGCGGCACTATCCGTGGCGGCCGCACTATCAGCGGATGAAGAATCCTGTCCGTTATCACCACAGGCACCAAGCAGGCCCAGCAATGCGGCAATGAGAAGCGGTTTGAACAGCCACTGTTTAATCGGGTTATTGATCAATGTCATCTATACTTCCTCGAGTGTTTAAGGGTTCCGTAAATCCATATACCTGCCATTACCTGACCTGTTACCAGCAGAGCAGACAGGGCAAAACATGAAATGCGGCTTGCGAGTTTGGAACAGAATACCAGTCATACGTTCCGCTTTGCGACTGATACAGTGCAAGGTTAGACTCACCCGACATGGATACCACGGCACTGAAACAGGCTATTGAACAGCGCTGGCAGGACAGCGCCCTGCCCGAACTTGTCCAGTACATCAAGGTGCCGAACAAATCACCACTGTTCGACCCCGACTGGGCCGAACACGGTTACATGGATACGGTGGTCGACCAGTTCGCCGCCTGGTGCCGGCGCGAAGGCCCGGCCGATATGCTACTGGAAGTGCTCCGGCTGCCCGGGCGCACGCCCATGCTGTACATCGAGATACCGGCCACCGATGCCAGCACCGGCGATGACACCGTGTTGCTCTACGGGCATCTCGACAAGCAGCCGGAAATGACCGGCTGGCGCAGCGGCCTCGGCCCCTGGCAGCCGGTGCTCGAGGGTGAAAAACTCTACGGCCGCGGCGGTGCCGATGACGGCTATGCCACCTTCGCCTCGCTGCTGGCCATACGCATGCTCGCCGAGCATGGCCTGCCGCACGCCCGCTGCGTGATCCTCATCGAGGCGTCGGAGGAAAGCGGCAGCCCGGATCTGCCCGCCTATATCGGTCACCTCAGCGGTCGCATCGGCACGCCGTCACTGGTCATCTGCCTGGATTCCGGCTGTGGCAATTACGACCAGCTGTGGTGTACGACCTCGTTAAGGGGGCTGGTCGGCGGTGACCTGAACGTGGAGGTCCTGAACGAGGGGGTGCATTCGGGCGATGCCGGCGGCATCGTACCGTCGAGTTTCCGCATAGTCCGGCAGCTGCTGGACCGCCTCGAGGACGCGGCTGACGGCCGTATCCGCGTCGAGGCCTGTCACGTGGATATCCCCGAAACCCGCCGGCAACAGGCCGAACAGGCGGCCGCGGTACTCGGTGACAGTTGCTATCAGCGGTTTCCGTTCAGCAATGGCACGCAACCCGACAGCACCGACCCGGCCGAACTGATCCTGAACCGCTCCTGGCGGCCGGCACTCGAGGTCACCGGTGCCGCCGGTATCCCGCCGCTGGCAGATGCCGGCAATGTCCTGCGGCCGCGGACGATACTGAAACTGTCGCTGCGCCTGCCGCCAACCTGTGATACCAATGCCGCCACCACGGCCATCCGCGAAACGCTGGAACAGGACCCGCCACAGCAGGCACGGGTACGGTTTTCGCCCGAATGGTGCGCCGGCGGCTGGCATGCGCCACTCATGCCGGACTGGCTGGACCGCGCCATCGATCAGTCTTCGCGGCATTTCTTTGGCAAACCGGCCGTGCACATGGGCGAAGGCGGTTCGATCCCGTTCATGGGCATGCTCGCCGAGCGATTCCCCCATGCCCAGTTTCTCGTCACCGGGGTACTCGGTCCGCAATCGAACGCCCACGGGCCCAACGAATTCCTGCATATACCCACCGCCATGAAACTCACCTGCTGTGTCGCCGAAATTCTCTCCACGCACTACCTGGAAGGCCGGGAGTCATGAAGGCCCGCCGTCAATGAACACACCACAGCCGACGCAGCAGCAGGCGGGAACGGTCCGCTGGAGCATTGAACGCTCGCGCGCGCTGTATCACATCCCCGCATGGACCGGCGGCTATTTTGATATCGCCGGTAACGGCCACCTGCAGGTCCAGCCGCACGGCAAGCACGGTGCGGCCATTGACCTGTACCGGCTCGCCGGCGAGATCACGGCCAGCGGCCTGCCCCTGCCGGTGCTGGTGCGGTTTCCGGATATTCTTTCACACCGCATCGATACCATCTGCGGCGCCTTCAACGAGGCCATCAACCAGCATGGTTACGCCGGCCGTTACACGCTGGTTTACCCGATCAAGGTGAATCAGCAGCGCCGGGTCGTGGAACAGATCATCGACCACGGTGGCAAATGCATCGGGCTTGAGGCCGGCAGCAAGCCGGAACTGCTGTGCCTGCTGGCGCTGGCCGATACCGGCAGCACCATCATCTGCAACGGCTACAAGGACCATGAATACATCCGCCTGGCACTGATCGGCCAGCAGATGGGACTCAGGGTCCATATCGTCATCGAGAAGCTGTCCGAGCTGGAACTGGTCATCGACTGCAGCAGAGAGATGAACATCCGGCCGCTGCTGGGCATGCGACTGCGGCTGGCCTCGGTCGGCGCCGGCAAGTGGCAGAACTCCGGCGGCGAGAAGTCGAAATTCGGCCTCGCGGCCGGCCAGGTCCTGCAAGCCTATGAACGCCTGCAGCAGGCGCAGCTGGGTGACTGCCTGCAGCTGCTGCATTTCCACATCGGCTCCCAGGTCACTGATATCCAGCAGATCCAGCGCGCCATCCGTGAAGGCGCGCGCTATTACGCCGAACTGCGCGGCCTCGGGGCGCCATTGACGACAGTCGATGTCGGTGGCGGCCTGGGCGTGGATTACGAGGGCACCGGCTCGCGCAACGCCTGTTCCATGAACTACACCATCGGCGCCTATGCCGATGCCGTGGTCCGGGCCCTGGGCGAGATCGCCAATGAACGCGGCCTGCCGGCGCCGGATATCATTACGGAATCGGGCCGCGCCCTGACCGCGCATCATGCCCTGCTGATTACCAATGTTATTGATGTGGATCCGGCACCCGGCAGCAGCCGTCCGCAACCACCGACCGGGGACGAGCCGCTGGTACTGCACGACCTGTGGCAGATACTGACGACCCTGGAGGAACGCACTGCCCTGCTCAGCTATTACGCAGCCTTAAACGATCTGGACCGCGCCCGCGAAATGTTTACCTATGGCGTCATCAGCCTGCAAGACCGTGCCCATGCCGAGGCCATCTTCTATGCCATTGCCCGCCAGGTGCGGCAGTGGCTGCGTTACGATGATGCCGCCCAGCGCGAAGTCCTGGATGAACTGAACGAACGCCTGGCCGACAAGTATTTCTGCAACTTTTCCCTGTTCCAGAGCCTGCCCGACAGCTGGGCCATCGAACAGGTGTTTCCGATCGTGCCGCTGCACCGGCTGCAGGAATGGCCGTCACGCCGCGCGCTGATCGAGGACCTGACCTGCGATTCCGACGGTCGTGTGGACATGTATGTCGACGGTGAAGGCATCGAAACCAGCCTGCCGCTGCACAAGCCCGATGCGGATGAATCCTACCTGCTCGGTATCTTCCTGCTGGGTGCCTACCAGGAAATACTGGGTGACATACACAACCTGTTTGGAGACACCGGATCGGTCAACGTTGAACTCGGGGATGACGGTGGCTACAGCCTCGCCGGTGCACACGGCGGCGACACCGTTGCCGACCTGCTGCGTTACGTACAGATGGATGTCGCCAACCTGCAGCAGACATTTACCCGGCGCATTAACGAATCCGGCCTTGATGCCGGCAGCCGTGAACAATGCCTGGGATATTTAATGCAGGGACTGGATGGGTATAGTTATCTGGAAGAATGATGGTTAATTGGTTCATTAGTTAACTGGTTGATTGGAAAGCAGCCTGATAACCTAACGACTAATTAACCAATTAACCAGTCAACCAATCAACCAGTCAACCAGTAAACCATGATCAAAACCGGGGTCATCGGCCTGGGCGCCATGGGCGCCCATATGGCCCGTAACCTGCACAAGCACGGCCTGCTGGCCGGCGTCTGGAACCGCAGTCCGGACAAGGCGGAAACGCTCGCCGCCGAAACCGGCTGCCAGGTGGCGGACAACCCGGCACAGCTCGCCGGCCTGTGCGATGTCATCATCACCTGCGTGTCACGCGACGAGGACGTCCTCGATGTGGTGGATCAGCTGCTGGGCGGCATCCAGTCCGGTGCCGTGGTCGCGGATACCTCCACCGTCAATGCCGGTACCGCCCGGGCGGCCGCTGCCCGACTCCGGGGAGAAGGCGCCTTCTTCCTCGACTGTCCGGTTTCCGGCGGCGTCGAGGGCGCGCGCCAGGGCACGCTGGTAACCATGGTGGGCGGTGATGCCGAGGGCCTGGAAATTGCGCGGCCGGCACTGGAGGCCATTGCCGGCAACGTCATTCACATGGGTGAATCCGGGGCCGGCCAGGCCACCAAGGCGGTCAATCAATTGATGGCCGCCGGCATTAACCAGGCCGTCACCGAGGCGCTGGCCTTCGGCGAGAGTCTCGGCCTGGACATGGACAAGGTCGTCGACGTCGTTTCCGCCGGTGCCGCCGGCAACTGGTTCGTCCAGCATCGCGGCAAAACCATGCTCAAGGGTGTTTTTGATCCCGGCTTCAAGCTCGGCCTGCATCACAAGGACCTGGAAATCTGCCGTTCGATGGCGCTGGAAAAAACCGGCATCAGCCTGCCGCTGGTGGAGATGACGCTGATTCATTACCGGAAGCTGATGGAAGAAGGCCATGGCGATGAGGATATTTCCGCGCTGTACCGCCTCAAGCAGCGTTTGCATCGGGAAGGCCCGAAATAACCAGAGAAGATTCGCCCCGCTGAACCCGGCCGGCCACGGCAGGTCCATAGCATAGTGTGGTTGTCATCCCGAACGAACGTGAGGGAATCTGGACTCCAAAAGACAAGATTTCTCAACCACTTCGTGGTTTCGAAATGACAGGGTTGAGTTTACTGGTTCAGACTGATTCACCGCTCAGCCCCATTATGGTTTGACGGTTTGCGCGCAGTATGGAGAATAAGCGCACTCCGGCCACGGGGCGTATGTTTTCAGTATCCCCGGACAGCGGTTAATAACTTCTAACGACAAAGACCGGACCACCGGTCGGCAGAGTCATCATGGATACCCTGATCGAAGTCAGCGGACTGCACAAACGCTTCGGCCTGTTACATGCCGTAAATAATGTATCGTTCAACGTGCAGCGCGGCGAAGTACTTGGCTTTCTCGGCCCCAACGGCGCCGGCAAGTCGACCACCATGAAAATGATCACGGGCTTTCTTGAGCCAACCAGCGGCGGCATTCGCGTCGCCGGTTACGACGTCCTCACCGATCCCATTCAGGTCAAGCAGCGTATCGGTTACCTTCCCGAGGGCGCTCCCTGCTACGGCGAGATGCCAGTCACGAATTTCCTGGAGTTCATTGCCGAGGTGCGCGGCATACCGAGCGCCCAGCGCCAGTCACGCATCAGGGATGTTATCGACAAGATTCATCTGGAAAGCGTGGTCGATCAAACCATTGAAACCCTGTCCAAGGGCTACAAGCGCCGCGTCGGCCTGGCACAGGCCCTGGTGCATGATCCGGAAATCCTGATCATGGACGAACCGACCGACGGCCTCGATCCGAATCAGAAGCATGAAGTGCGCATGCTGATCAGCGAAATGGCCGCCCACAAGGCAATCGTTATTTCCACACACATTCTCGAAGAGGTCGACGCAGTCTGTTCACGTGCGGTGATTATCGCGGCCGGCCGGATACTGTTCGACGGGACCCCTGTCGAATTGCAGGCGCGTTCCGACATGCACAACGCCGTAACGCTGGTGATCGACAAGGCCACCGCTACCGAGGCCGAATCCGTTATCGGCAGCCTGGACGATGTCGAACGTGTTGAGCGTATCGCCGAACGTGGCGATCGGGTCACGCTGCTGACGGTGCCGCACGGCGGTCGCGAGATCATTACCGCAATCAGCAAAACCCTGCACAGTCATAACTGGGCCGTACAGTCACTGCAGGTGGAAGCCGGCCGACTGGACGACGTATTCCGCCAGATCACTCTGCCGCACGGCCAGGAAAGCCAACGCGAATTCAGCAACAGGGCGGCCTGAATGCGTAATATCCTGGCAATATTCAAACGTGAATTTATCGGTTATTTCGCCACGCCGGTGGCCTATGTTTTTATTGTTATCTTCTTATTCCTCACCGGCATTTTCACGTTTTACCTGGGTTCGTTTTTTGAACGCAACCAGGCCGACCTGCAGCCGTTTTTCAATTTTCATCCGTGGCTGTACCTGTTCCTGATACCGGCAATCGCCATGCGCCTGTGGTCGGAAGAACGCAAGAGCGGCACGATCGAACTGCTGATGACTCTGCCGGTTTCCGTTACCGAGGCGGTCATCGGCAAGTTTCTCGCCGCATGGGCGTTCAGCGCTGTCGCACTGGCACTGACCTTCCCCATGTGGTTGACAGTCAATTATCTCGGTAATCCGGACAATACCGTGATCGTGGCCGGCTATATCGGCAGTCTGCTGATGGCCGGTGGTTTCCTGTCGATCGGTTCGTGCATCTCGGCACTAACCAAGAGCCAGGTCATCGCCTTTGTCGTCAGCGTCGTTATCTGCTTCCTGTTCCTGCTCAGCGGCTTTCCGCTCGTACTGGATTTCTTCAAGGGCTGGGCGCCGCAGGCAATCGTCGACGTGATTGCGTCATTCAGTTTCTTCACGCACTTCGATTCCATCAAGAAGGGCGTGATCGATGCGCGCGACCTGATTTTCTTCACCACACTGATTGCCTTCTGGCTGTATGCCAATATCGTGACCATTGAAGCAAAGAAGGCGAGCTGATTACGACCATGCGCAGCAAGCAACTCACATCCGGGACCGGTCTTGTACTGGCGGCCTGCCTGTTCATTTCGATCAATATTATTGTCAATACGCTGGTCACCAACTGGCGCCTCGATCTGACCGAAGACAGTCTCTATACGCTGTCGGAAGGTACACTGAATATTCTCGACGATATTGACGAGCCCATCACCCTGCGCATGTACTTTTCGCGCGAGCAGTTGCTGGGTTACCCGCAACTGGTCAATTACGGCGTGCGTGTTCGCGATATGCTGCGGGAATATGTCGCCAACTCGGACGGCATGCTGCACCTGGAGGTCATCGATCCCAAACCCTTTACTGATGCCGAAGATGCGGCCGTGGCCGAAGGCCTGCGAAGCATGCAGGTCGGCAACGCCGGTGAGCAGGCCTATTTCGGCCTGGTCGGCAGCAACTCCATCGACGACACAGAGGTTATTCCGTTCTTTGCCCCGAACCGGGAAAGCGCGCTTGAATATGAACTCTCGAAAATGGTTTACAAACTCGCCAATCCGGAACGCCAGGTTGTCGGTGTCATCGGCGATCTGCCCCTGTTCAAGGGCGGGGGTGAACGCGGGGCGGTGGCCACCTCCATTATCCGCGTGATGCGCGAGTTCTTCGAGGTCCGTGAGCTGGAAACGGATGCTTCCTTTATCAGTAACGATATTGAAGTCCTGATGGTGGTGCACCCCAAAACGCTGGACGACACCACACTCTATGCCATCGACCAGTTTGTACTGAAAGGCGGCAAGCTGATGGTACTGGTCGATCCATTTGCAGAGGCCGATCAGACACCACCCAGCAAGGACAACCCGCTGGCCATGCCGGACCGCGATTCGGATTTTACCAGGCTGTTTGAGCCCTGGGGCATCAATATCCCGCAGGAGAAGATTGTCGGCGACATGCAGGCCGCCATACGGGTTCAGCATCGCGGCCAGCGCGGTGCCCAGGAAATACCCTACCTGCCCTGGCTGCAGTTGACTCAGGATAACCTCAACCAGGACGATTTCATTACCAGTGAACTCAACCAGGTTCAGCTCGGCACCAGCAGTTATATCGAGAAACTGCCCGACAGCGAATTGACCATTGAGCCTCTGCTGCAGACATCGACCCGGTCAACCATCCTGGAACGTGATCTCATCATTCTGCAGCGCGACCCGACCATCATCATCGACAATTTCGAGCCGAGCGGGGAACGTTACACCCTCGCCGCGCGCATCAGCGGACCCGTCAAAACCGCATTCCCCGATGGCAAACCATTGCAGGAAGGCAGGCACGGGCGCGAGGAAGACCCGGATTACGTCAGTGAGGGCAATATCAATGCCGTCGTCGTTGCCGATACGGATATCATTAATGACCGCTTCTGGGTACGCGAACAGGATTATTACGGCATGAAGGTGCCGCAACCGATCGCCGACAATGGGGACTTCATTACCAATGCCCTGGATAACCTGGCGGGCAACACCGATCTGATCAGCCTGCGCAGCCGTGGCACCTTCGACCGGCCATTTGAAGTTGTGGAGCGTATTCGCCGTGCCGCCGAGGCCGATTACCGGGAACGCGAGCAGCAGCTGCAAAACAAACTGCAACAGGCCCAGGCGGACATAGAGGAGCTGCAGCAGGAAAGCGGCATGTCCGGTCTGATCATGAGTAAGGAACAGGCCGAGAAGATCGAAAAGACACGTCGCGAACAGATGGAAGTCCGCAAGGAACTGCGTGAAGTGCAGCATAACCTGAAAAAGGATATCGAACAGCTGGCGTCACGACTGCGTTTTATCAACATCGGCCTGATACCGTTGCTGATCGCACTTGTTGCTGTCGGTATCGGCCTCTATCGAGTCTATTCTCGAAAACGCACATGAAGCAACGGGTTAACGGGGCGACACATGAATCGTAATAATCTGATCGCATTTGCTGCCATCACGCTGACGGTAGTGATCATCGCTGCCGTTGTTGTCGGCAAGGATCGTTCACCCACCTACATAAGCAAGGAATCATTGCTGCCGGCGCTGTCGGAAAACATCAATGAAGCCGCCTCCATTACACTGGTCAGCAACCGGCACAAGACCATTCTGGAACGCGACGGTGAAACCTGGCGTATTGCCAACAGTGATGATTACCCGGCGCTATTCGACAAGGTCCGCTCACTGCTGATCAACCTGACGGAACTGCAAACAAAAGAACGCAAAACCGATAATCCGGATCTCTATCATTATCTTGACGTACAGGATCCATCACAGCCGGACAGTAACTCGGTTCAGGTAACGGTTGCCGATGAAGACGCCAACGTGCTCGCCGACGTCATTATCGGCAAGTCGCGCAACAGCAAGGTGACCAATCTCCAGACCGGGCTTTACGTGCGCAAGCCCGATGCCGCGCATGCCCTGCTGGTCGAGGGCCGGGCGCCGGCGTCGGCGGAAAAGACGGCCTGGTTCAATCCGGACATTGTCAACATAACCTCGGAACGGGTGCGCGAAGTGATCATCCGGCATCCGGACGGCGGTATCGTCCATGCCTATCGCGAATCCCCGGAGGCCGGCTTCCAGCTGGCCGATCTGCCGTCCGACCGCAGGGTACAGTCACGGACGGCACTGAACCGTTTTGGCTCCGTGCTCCAGGAGATCAGTGCGCGTGATATCCGTGCCCTGGAAACCTTTTCTTTCGATCAGGCGGTCGAAACCACGGTCCGCACTTTCGGCGGCATGATTATCGATATCCGCAGTACCCGGAAAGACGACAGGCATTACGTCAATTTCCGCTTTAGTTTCGATGCAGACATGGAAAACAAGGCGACAAAACCGGCTAACGATGACGCCGGCGAACGGATTGCCATCGGGGCGGAAGCGCAGGAATTGCAGGAACGCCTGGGCAACTGGGTCTATCAGATACCGGCCTTCAAGTTCGAGGTCCTGACCGCCACCATGGACGACTATACGCGGCGGATATCGACAACCGAGTAAAGGATGGTCAGGAGGCACGGCTTTCCGCTGGTGGATTAACCCCGAGTCCGTATAGCCGGTATTGTCATTTCGAAACCACGAAGTGGTTGAGAAATCCTGTCTTTTCAGTGTCTCAAGATCCCTCACGTTCGTTCGGGATGACAAACTGCGCCAACGGCGGCTTTTTAACTCTGCGCTGCGCTCGGCTATACTGCCCGACTTCAATCATTTGCTGGATCGAACATGCCGGACGAAGTGGCAGCACCCCCACAGGATTTTCAGACGCTTATCCTGCGCCTCCAGCAGTACTGGGCCGATCGCGGCTGCGTTATCCAGCAGCCCTATGATATGGAAATGGGCGCCGGCACGTTCCACGTCGCCACTTTTCTGCGCGCCATCGGCCCGGAGCCATGGCACGCGGCTTACATACAGCCATCGCGCCGGCCCACCGATGGCCGTTACGGTGACAACCCGAACCGCCTGCAGCATTATTACCAGCTCCAGGTATTGCTGAAACCCTCACCCGAGGATATGCAGGATCAATACCTGGATTCACTGCGCTCGCTCGGTGTCGATACGCTGGTCCATGATATCCGCTTTGTCGAGGACGACTGGGAATCACCCACCCTCGGCGCCTGGGGCCTCGGCTGGGAAGTCTGGCTGAACGGCATGGAGATCAGCCAGTTCACTTACTTCCAGCAGGTCGGCGGTCTCGACTGCAAACCCGTGGCCGGTGAGATCACCTATGGTCTGGAACGCATTGCCATGTACCTGCAGGAAGTCGACAGCGTGTTCGATCTCGTCTGGTGCGAAACACCGGCAGGCAAGGTCACCTACGGTGACATTTATCACCAGAACGAGGTGGAACAGTCGAAATACAACTTCGAGCAGGCCGACACGGAAAGCCTGTTTCCCTGGTTCGACAACTGCGAGAAGGAATGCCGGCGGCTGCTGGAGCACGATCTGCCGCTGCCCGCCTACGAACAGATGCTCAAGGCCTCGCATACATTCAACCTGCTGGACGCCCGGCGCGCGATCTCGGTCACCGAGCGCCAGCGCTATATTCTGCGCGTCCGCGCCATGGCCCGGGCCGTTGCCGAGGCCTATTACAACCGCCGCGAGGCACTCGGCTTCCCCCTCATGAAAGACGGCGCCCGGACTGCATGAAAAACAGTACCCGCGACCTGTTGATCGAGATCGGCACCGAGGAGTTGCCGCCGAAAGCGCTGGCAACCCTGGCCGAGGATTTCCACGATCGCCTGCAGGCAATCATGAATGAACAACTGGATCTTCATGAACCAGGCATTACCAAAAGCCGTTATTACTATTCACCACGCCGGCTCGCGGTTGTCATCGACGATCTGCGCATCCAGCAGCCGGAAAGACTGATGGAAAAGTACGGACCGGCACTGAAGATCGCCTATGACGATAGCGGCAAGCCGACCAAGGCCGCGGAAGGGTTTCGCCAAATCCTGCAATGCCAGTGTAGACAAATTGCAGCAAAAGGACGGCAAGCTGTTCTTCAGCGCTACCGAAAGCGGCAAGCCGGCAGCGGATTTGATCCAGGCGGCTGTCAATGAGGCCCTGGCCAATCTGCCGATCCCCAAACGCATGCGCTGGGGTGATGCCAGCGCCGAATTTGTCCGTCCCATACACTGGGCGGTGGTCCTGTTCGGCACGGACGTCATCGACTGCGAGATCCTCGGTGTGCAGTCCGGCCGCCACACCCGCGGCCACCGTTATCATCATCCCGAACCGATTAAATTGGAGTCGGCCGCCGATTACGCCGACGCGTTGTACCAGGCCAGGGTCTGGCTCAATGATGTCGAGCAACAGCTGAACCAGCGCATCAGCGAAGAAGTCGCGATTCTTGCCGAACAGGTTAATGGCTATGCCCTGAACAGCGAGCCCGACAGCGAGCTGGTCGCGGAAGTTGCCGCGCTGGTCGAATGGCCGGTGCCGCTGCGCGGCCAGTTCGATCAGAAATTCCTCGAACTGCCTGAAGAAGTGCTGATCGCCACGCTCGAGGATCAGCAACGCTATTTCCCGATACGCGAGGAAGGTACCGACAAGCTGCTGCCGTATTTCATTACCGTCGCCAATATCGAAAGCCGCGACCCGGACCAGGTCCGCGCCGGTAACGAACGCGTTATCGTGCCACGCCTGTCGGATGCCATGTTCTTCTGGGAAACCGACCGTTCACAGCCCCTGGCCGATCGCATAGCGGCACTGGACGGCATCACTTTCCAGAAAAAGCTCGGCAGTCTCGGCGACAAAATGCGCCGGGTCGCCGCACTGGCCGCAGAGATTGCCGCGGCAACCGGTGGCAGCAGCGACAGGGCGGAGCGCGCCGCACAGCTGGCCAAGTGTGACCTGCTTAGCCAGCTGGTTGGTGAATTTCCCGAACTCCAGGGTACCGCCGGCGCCTACCTGGCAAGCCATGACGGCGAGGATGCCGAGGTGGCCCGTGCCATCGGTGAACATTACCGGCCGCGCTTTGCCGGCGACGCATTACCGCAGACCGCCACCGGCCGGGCACTCGCCGTCGCCGACAGACTCGACACCCTGGTGGGCATTTTCGCCATCGGCCAGGCGCCGACCGGTGAAAAGGATCCCTTCGCCCTGCGCCGCGCCGCGCTGGGTGCCTTGCGCATCATGATCGAGTGCGAACTGGATCTGGATTTAAAGGACAGTCTGCAACAGGCAGCCGGCCGGTTCCCGCAAACGGTGGGTGCCGGGAACAGTATCGATACGGTATTCGATTTCATGATGGAACGGCTGCGCCGGCACTACCTGGACAGCGGCATCGGCAGTAACATCTTCGAAGCGGTACTGGCCTGCAAACCGACACGACCACTGGACTTTCACCGCCGCCTGCTGGCCGTGCAGGCCTTCCGCCGGCTGGCCGAGGCCGAGAGCCTGGCCGCCGCCAACAAGCGCATCAGCAACATCCTCAAGCAGGCCGGCAGCGTGAACGGCAGCCTGCAGCCGGAACTGCTGCAGGACCCGGCCGAGAAACAGCTCGCCTCGGACCTGGAGGCCCTGCGCGCCAGGGTCGAGCCGTTACTGGCGAATAACCAGTACGAACAGGCACTGACGGCACTCGCCGGACTGCGTGACAGTGTCGATGCCTTCTTTGATAATGTCATGGTCATGTGTGATGACGACTCCCTGCGCAACAACCGTATCGCGCTGCTGTCCAGCCTCAGTGATCTGTTCCGGCGCACGGCCGACATATCAAGATTACAGTGATCATGCCGACCATTATTCTCGATCGCGACGGTGTCATTAACGAAGATGAAGTTCGTTCAGCAGCAGCCTGGCGGGCGATACCCGACAGCCTGCAGGCCATGGCGCGCCTGTCACAGAATGGATACCGCGTTGTCCTGGCCATCAACCAGGGTGAACTCGCGGGACGGAATTTCACCATTGAAGATTTCAATGCCATTAACCAGAAGATGTTCACCCATCTGGCCCAGTTCGGCGGCATGATTGAAGCCATTTTCTTCTGTCCCTGCAATTCACGTGACCGTGACTGTAACTGCCGCAAGCCGCGGCCGGATATGCTGAAGGATATCGGCAACCGTTTACGTATCGATCTGGCTGAAGTGCCATGCGTCGGTGACCGCCTGAGCGACCTGCAGGCTGCACGCGCCGCCGGTGCCAAACCCGTCCTGGTGAAGACCGGCAAGGGCGAAAAACTCGTGCATGAAAACAAGGTGCCGAAGGATGTGCCCGTCTACGACAATCTGGCTGCCTATGTGGATGTCCTGCTCGACAAACACCGGAATGCCGCATACTGATATCAACACAACCAGGCGGTGCTGATCATGGCAACCCTGCGTGCACTGCTGTTTTATGCCGGCATAATCCTCGCCCTGCTGATCTATGCACCGCTCAGTCTGCTGCTCCTGCCGCTGCCCCATCATCTGCGCTATCGCATAGTCACCCAGTGGACCCACTTTGCACTCTGGTGGCTGCGCATTACCTGCGGCATCGATTTTTCCGTCAGCGGCCGGGAACACATACCGCCGGGACCGGCCATCATCCTGTGCAAGCACCAGTCGGCCTGGGAGACCATGGCAGTACAGCTGATCTTCAATGCCCCTTTGATTTTCATTCTCAAACGCGAACTCTTGTGGATTCCCCTGTTCGGCTGGGGGCTGGCCTCGCTCAGACCCATCGCCATCGACCGCAAGAACGGCCTGCGGGCCGCCAGGCAGATCGTCGAACAGGGACTTGAACGGCTGCGCCAGGGCTGTTGGGTGGTCGTCTACCCGGAAGGCACGCGCATGCCGCCGGGCGAAACCGGCCGCTACCTGCCCGGCGGCGGCATGCTGGCCGAGGCGGCCGGATGCCCGGTGGTGCCGCTCGCCCACAATGCCGGCCGTTACTGGCCGAAAAGCAGCTTTGTGAAACACCCGGGCACAATCCGGGTGGCCATCGGCCCGCCTATCGACAGCCGTGGTAAAACCGCCAAGGAAATTACCCGGGCGGCGGCCGACTGGATCGAGCCGGCCAGCCGGCAATTACTGAAAGACGAATCGACGGCAGCTTGATCCCAAGTAACTGATCTGCATCAAAACCGGTGCAATTCGGGTGCCGGTGGAATTGTGAAAGGCGGTCATTTAGCCGATACTGCACAGCACAATAATCCTGCACCACGGATGACCACCCATAGAACCGGAGCCTCATGAACGGCACAGATTCCACATCGCTCGAGACCGCCCTGCGGCAGACCATCGACCCTTTCGGCATCATGACTTCATGCATGGCGGTCCAGCGGGCCTGGCTGCAGCATCCGGCTGAACTGACCGAACAGATGCAGCAACTCGGCAGGGATCTGCTCGACGTTCAGTTACACATGACGAAATGTGCCTGCGGCCTGCAGAGCGGGGACTGCATCCCGCCCAAGCATTATGACGAGCGTTTCCAGGAACCCATCTGGCAGGAGTCACCCTTTTATGACGCGCTCAAGGAACATTACCTGCTGTATACCCACTGGCTGGAAGACGCCATATTCCAGACCCCGGATACAGACGACAAGACCGCCAGGCGGGCAGCCTTCTGGGTACGTCAATGGCTGGACGCCATCTCGCCGACCAACTTTTTCTGGACCAACCCGCTTGCGGTGTGGACATCACTGACCAGCGGCGGCCACAGCCTGATCCACGGCACCGCCCATCTGCTGGAGGATGCTGCTAAAGGCGATATCAGCATGGTTGGCAAGGACGCTTTCCAGGTCGGTGAAGACCTTGCTACAACACCCGGCACCGTTGTGTTCCGGAATGAATTACTCGAATTGATCCAGTACAAACCGGCCACGGAGCAGGTTCACAGTGTGCCGATTCTGATCGTCGCACCCTGGATTAACAAGTATTACATCCTCGATCTGAAACCGCACAAAAGCCTCATCAATCACCTGGTATCGCAGGGCTTTACAGTCTTCATCACCAGCTGGAAGAATCCCGATGCCGGTATGTGTGACACCACCTTCGAGGATTACATGCTCCGGGGTGTACTGCCGGCCGTCGAAGCCGCACGCGCAATCACGGATTCGCAGCAGATACATGCCGTTGGTTACTGCATCGGCGGTACTTTGCTGTCCATACTGATGGCATGGATGAACCGGGCGGAGACCGAATCCGAACAGCCAGTCGGCAGCTGGACGCTGCTTACCGGCATGGTCGATTTCTCCGATCCCGGTGACATTGACGTATTCATCGATGAATACAGTATTGACTACCTGGAACAGCGCATGGCCACGACCGGGTACCTGGACGGCGAGGACATGGCCCGTTCATTCCGTGTCTTGCGGCCCAACAGTCTGATCTGGCGCTATGTCGCCAATAATTATCTCTATGGCGAGGAGCCGCCGCCGTTCGATGTGCTGTACTGGAACACCGACTGCACGCGCCTGCCGGCAGCCATGCATTCGTTCTATCTGCGTGAGTTTTATGTCGAAAACAATCTCGTCAAAGCCGACGCCCTGACCATGGGCGGCCGGCCCATCGATCTCGGCCGCATCAGCCAGCCGCTTTATGCCGTGGGTACGGAGCAGGATCACATCGCGCCTTGGAAGGAAACCTTCAAGATCTGCAGCCAGGTATCCGGCCCGGTGCGCTACACGCTGGCCACCTCCGGACACATTCTCGGCATCATCAGCCCGCCGGTGGACCCGCCCAAGCGCCGTTACTGGACCGGCGAAGCCACCGGCCAGACCTATCCGGAGAGCTGGCGCAACGGTATCGACAAAATACCCGGCTCGTGGTGGGAAGACTGGGTCAACTGGCTTGACGATCAGTGCGGCGAACTCGTCAGCCCGCCCCCGCTGGGCAACAAGACTTACCCCGCGCTTGAAGACGCACCGGGCACCTACGTGCTGGAGAAATAGTCCGGGTTGACTGGTGACTGGTGACTGGTGACTGGTGACTGGTGACTGGTGACTGGTGACTGGTGACTGGTGACTGGTGACTGGATGAGCCTGTAAATTAAATCTGTGTAACTGCCCATTGATGCCTACTGTACAGGAGCCCATCGATGGCAGCGTATTCAATGGATGAAGACAAACTGAAGGCGCTGGCGGCGGAGCTGGCTGAAAGAGGTCAAGACGCAGCAGGACCTGGAAGCGATTTGGATCGGCGCGGCTGAATCGAAGCTGACGGTCGATCAGCCGCGGCTAAACACCTGCGCTGGACGACCACCTGGCGGTATGACAAGCTGTTCGACGCCTCGAAGGCCGCGGCGGCAGTAAGCACCCTGCGTATATCAGGCAGCACGACCGAAGAGTCGTGCACAGGGTCAGCCACGGCGAAGTCAGATCCAGACCCCGCGTGACCTGCACATGGCCGCTTTGAGCCGCAGCTGGTCGGCCAACGGGCCAGATGCCGGATTACCGCCTTCGATAATCGGATCCTGTGCCCGATAGATGCGCTAAAGGCATCGGCCACCGCGATCTTGGCGTCGTTCCAGGAGATGTACGGCGCGGGCGATGCACGATGCACGGCTGGATCGCTGGTGCTCGAAGGTACACCGACGCGGTGCTCGGACCAGGTGGTCGAGTTCCAGGAGCCGGCCCTTAGTCGATCGTTCTGAATCCCATCGTTTACCTGGACTGCATCGTGGTGAGAGGTGCGCCCACAACCGCCAGGTCATCAACAAGTCCGTCTACGTGGCCGCTGGGCATCAACCTGGAAGGCCGCAAGGAGTTGCTGGGCCTGTGGCTGGCCGAGACCGAAGGGGCGAAGTTCTGGCTGTCGGTGCTGACCGAGCTGCAGAACCGCGGGGTTCAGGACATCCTGATTGCCTGTGTCAGATGGCCTCAGTGGCTTCCCCGACGCCATCGAGGCCGTGTACCCGAACACCCGCATCCAGCTGTGCATTGTGCATCTGGTCCGCAACTCGCTGAAATACGTCAGCTGGAAGGACTACAAGGCGGTCACGGACCTGACCATCGAAGCGCCGTAATCCGGGCCAGGCACCGAGGCCGAGGTCGGAACTGGCATTGCGACAGTTCGCCGAGCGCTGGGATGACGCGCTATGTCCAGATCGGCGAATTTGGCGGCATCACTGGCCGAACCTGCGGCACGCTGTTCGATTATCCGCCTGATATACGCAAGGCAATTTATACCACCAATGCCATCGTAGCTCATGAACAGCGTCATCGCCAGCTCACCAAAAAGCGCCAGCATCCACCCGTCATGATGACGTCGGCCCTGAAAGTGATTTATCTGGCCATCCAGGTCGCTTCCAGCCGTCTGGTCACGCCCCATCAGCCAACTGCGAAGGCGGCGCCTTCAATCGTCTTTATCCATCGAATACGGTGAACGTGTGACTCAGTATCCTCTTGAACAGTAGGCACTTACACAGACAGTTATTTACAGAGTCGACTGGATAAGTGTGCCCGGAACCATAGCTTGTCAAGGCACCAATCACTAATCAACCAATCAACCAATCAACTAGTTAACCATTCACCAATCACTAATTAACCAGTTAACCAATTAACAAGTTAACCATTTTCAAGTTTTCCCGAACCCAGCCCGCTCAGGCGTTCCGCTGCCAGCACCGTATTTGCCACCAGCATGGTAATGGTCATCGGGCCGACGCCGCCCGGTACCGGGGTGATGTAACCGGCTTTCTCTTTCACGGCATCAAAATCGACGTCACCCACCAGGCCGCCTTCCGGCAGGCGATTGATGCCGACATCAATCACCGCGGCACCTTCCTTGACCATGTCGCCGGTGATAATGCCGGGCCTGCCCACTGCCACCACCAGAATATCCGCCATGCGCGTGTAGAAGGCCAGGTCACGGGTCTTGGAAGTACAGATACTGACCGTTGCGCCCTTGTGCAGCAGCATCAACGCCATCGGCTTGCCGACGATATTGCTGCGACCGACGACGACGGCGTTCTGACCCTCGATAGGGATTGAGGTGTGTTCGATCAGACATTGCACGCCATACGGTGTACACGGCGGGAATACCGTGTTGCCGACCACCAGCGCACCCAGATTATACAGATGGAAACCATCGACATCCTTTTCCGCCGATATGGCCTCCACTATCTTGCCATTATCAATATGTGCAGGTAACGGTAGCTGCACCAGGATACCGTGGATATCCGGATTGGCATTCAGATCCTGAATGCGTTTGAGCAACATGGCCTCGGTGATATCTGCCGGTAGCTCATGTACCTCGGAATGCAGGCCGACATCGTGACAGGCCTGCACCTTGTTACGCACATACACCTTCGATGCCGGATTATCACCGACGATAATCACCGCCAGTCCTGGCAGAACTCCCTGCGCCTTGAGTGCATCCGCGCGGGCTTTCCACTCATGCCTGACTTCCTCGGCAATCGCCTTGCCGTCAATAATCTGTGCTGTCATTGAGGTTCCTCCGGGAACGGTATTTCCCTGCAGATGATCCTGCCTGTCATCCCGAACGAACGTGAGGGATCTTGAGCAGGATTTCTCAACCACTTCGTGGTTTCGAAATGACAATATTCCACGTGGATTGCAAATTATTCCATTGAATTCTGTTCATCTTGATCCTGATCCGTTTTCATGAACGGCTGCAGTAACAGCCAGTGCAGCCAGCGCGAACGCCGGTCGCGGAATATATCCAGGCCGATGCGCATTTGCAGATGACCGGCCTGCGGCTGTGCCCGGTAGGTACCGAAGAGCCGGTCCCACCAGGGCAGGTTGAAGCCGAAGTTACTGTCCGTCTCCCGGCGCACCACCGAATGATGCACGCGATGCATGTCCGGCGTCACCACCACGCGCCGCAGCCAGCGGTCGATATCCAACGGAAGATTGATATTGGCATGATTGAACAGTGATGTCGCGTTCAGCACCACTTCAAAAAGAATCACCGCCAGGACCGGCGCGCCGAGCAGGGCGACACCCAGCATTTTCAGCAGCATGGACAGCACGATCTCGATCGGATGAAAACGCACGCCGGTGGTGGCATCGATGGCGGTGTCGGTATGGTGAACACGGTGCAGCCGCCACAGCCAGGGAATTTTATGAAAAGCAATATGCTGCCCGTAAATCAGCAGATCCAGCGCCAGAAAGCTGACGACGACGGCCAGCCACAACGGTACGCTGCATCTGGTTAAACAGTCCCCAGCCACGCGCGGCCATGACTTCCGCCGTGCCGGCGGCAGCCAGCGGCACCAGCAGGCGCACACAGAGGGTATCGACGCCGACCAGCAGCAGATTATGCAACCGGGCATAACCGCGGGGGCCGTCGGCCGACCGCCGCGGCGCCAGCTGCTCCCAGCCGAGCAGCAGCAGCAACAGGCCGGCGAATACGCCGAGTCGAATAATGATTTCCGGATTCATGTCAGCCGTGGTGAAAACGTTATAATCATGTTTTGGATATGGACCCGCTCGGGCCAATCACTCACTAGGACCCGTGAATATGCTGATAGTTAAACCGGGATGGCCGGCATCATGAAAAAACCGATTACGGACCCAGCAGACCGTTACCCCGCCAGCCGCCCGCGCCGCATGCGCCGCGACGATTTTTCCCGCCGGCTGATGCGCGAGAACCGGCTTACTGCCGATGACCTGATCTACCCGGTATTCGTCATCGAGGGTGACAGTCGGCGCGAACCGGTTGCATCCATGCCCGGTATCGAGCGGCTCACCATTGATCAACTGGTGCAGGAGGCCGCCGAGGCTGCCGCGCTGGGCATACCGGCGCTGGCCCTGTTCCCGGTCGTGGACGCGTCCCGCAAAAGCGAGGATGCCGCCGAGGCCTTCAATGCCGACGGCCTGATACCGCGTGTCGTCAGGGCGCTGAAGCAGGCCCGGCCGGCACTCGGCATTATCACCGATGTCGCCCTGGATCCCTATACCAGTCACGGCCAGGACGGCTTGATCGACGCCGGCGGTTATGTGCTCAATGATGAAACCGTCGAAGTGCTCGTAAAGCAGGCACTGAGTCATGCCGCTGCCGGTGCCGACGTGGTGGCACCGTCGGACATGATGGACGGTCGCGTCGGCCGCATCCGCATGGCGCTGGAGCAGGCCGGTCATACGAACACGCGCATACTCGCCTATTCGGCCAAATATGCCTCGGCATTTTACGGGCCGTTCCGCGATGCCGTCGGCTCGGCGGCCAGTCTCGGCAAGGCGGACAAATTCAGTTACCAGATGGACCCGGCCAACAGTGACGAGGCCCTGCGCGAAGTCGGCATGGATATCGACGAAGGCGCCGACATGGTGATGGTCAAACCGGGACTGCCTTACCTGGATATCGTCCGCCGTGTCAAAGACGCCTATGGCATGCCGACCTTTGTCTATCACGTCTCCGGCGAATACGCCATGCTCAAGGCCGCGGCCGCCAACGGCTGGCTGGATGAAAAGGCCTGTGTCATGGAAGCGCTGACGGCATGCAAGCGTGCCGGCGCCGACGCCATCCTCACTTACTATGCCCGGCAGACGGCGGAATGGCTGCGACAGGAAAAATAACGCTTATCCTGGCATCACTGTTGCTGTTAACCGCCTGCGATGAGCAGCAGCCGCCTGCCGACCTGAAAGCCACCACCGAACTGCTGGCGCAAGCGGCGCCGTCGGAGCCTGTAGATTATAAGTGCGAGGACGGCAGCCGTATTCAGTCACAGCATGAACCACGGCATGACCGGATGGTACTGTACATGACCGATCGTGCCGTACAACTCGAACCGGTGCCATCGGCTTCCGGAGCGAAATTCGAGGCCGATGGTATTGTTTTCAGGAACAAGGGGGATACGGCCATAGTGCAGCGTGCCGGCGGAACAGAAACCGAGTGCCGGCGGATCGAACAGAGCCGATAGTGCAATAGCTTCCTTCAGCCGGCATTCACCGACTGCTGGCGCCGCATCAATGTCAGGTAACAGGCAGTGGATATCCCCGCCGAACCGAATATCATGCACATCACGACGATCTGGTACTGCGCTGCTATCAACGGTGATACACCCGAAAGAATCTGACCGGTCATCATGCCGGGCAGCGCCACGATCCCGACTGCCAGCAGCGAATTGATCTGGGGGATCAGCGCGGCGTTCAGTGCCACGCGGCAGGCCTGATCGGTATCCACATTGTTGCGGCGTTCAGATTCAAAGCGTTCCGCACCCAGGCTGATCGCGTTCATGCAATTCGAAAAGATCATGCCCGCCAGCGGAATCATGTAATGCGGTTCATACCAGTGGGTCAGGCTCAGCACGCCCTGTGTTACCAGCACCAGCGTTGTTACGCCACCAGCGATGATCGACACAAGTATGAATCCGTAAATGCGCATATCCTGGCGGGCCAGCGGCCGCAGGGCTATCCAGCTGGCAGCCAGCAGCATGATTGCCAGCACCGCCACGACTATCAGACCGCGATCGGCGTCGAATATGAAATTCAGTACATAGCCGACCAGCAGCAACTGCAGCAGCATGCGGGCATTGGCCAGTATCACCTGTCTGTCCGGCAGGCTCCAGCTGCGCACGATCAGCCAGACAATAACCACCGGGATGAAACCCAGCGCAAGATTAACCAGGGGGATCGCTGCAACATTGTCGTTCATGCAAGTTTCCTTCAGTTGAAAGCATTAAGTTATTCGGTGTTTGTTACCGTCCCGTGGCTGATTTTGCGTACCAGGTCGAGACCGATGACACTCTGAATCCGCGTCCAGAATTTTGGATCGCGGCGCTTGATCCGCTCCAGCTGCCGTGCCGACCAACTGATGTATTCCACTTCACCATCGGCCCTGACATCTGCCGTTGTCGGCTCACCGCTCAGCAGGCTCATTTCACCGATAAACGAGCCGGGCTGTAATACAGCGATCGGTGCATTGTCACGGCTGACGACCGCGCTGCCATTCAGCAGAAAATGCAGTGCCTTCGGCTGCTCGCCGCGGCGCACCCACTGGATATCATGGCCACTGCGTTGCTTGCCGCGGCACCAGAAACGCAGGAATTCATGCGGGGGCAAAATGGCGAAATGCTGCTCGTACAAGGGCTGCAGCAGCGGCGGGATTACCGCCTGCTCGCGCTCGCGCCGGATGCGCATGATCCACGCCGCATTCACCAGGACAAAAAGCCAGTTCCACAGCGAGATACCGAACAGCCCGAGCATCATGGCATACAGCGCCAGACTGGCCTGGGCGGCAATGAGCAGGCCCCGCAGCCAGACGATATCGCGCACCAGCAGCGCCCAGAACATGAGGGAGTAACCGACGTGGACGAGATATTCCGTCATGCGTCATACACCGGCAGTTTCATCGTATTTCCTATATGATATACAGGATGTACCGTACGTGATCAGGCATCGTATGTCCGGTTGCCGACCCCCGGGATACCCGGAAAAGGATTTTCATCGGGCATACATACAACATACTGTATAACAGCGAACCGGCTATTGCATGAACAGACAACCACTCCATCCACGCCTGGCGGCGGACTGTCATGTGCTCGGCGATATTGACTGCGGGTCACTGCTGCTGCATCAGAACGCCACGCTACCCTGGTTTATCCTGGTACCGGCCACCAGGCTGACGGAACTGCACGAACTGGATCCACAGCTTTATCAGCGGGTCATGATGGCCATGCACACCCTCGCCGGCTTTGTAAAACACCAGTTCGAGGCCGATAAAATCAATATCGCCGCGATCGGCAACCAGGTACCGCAACTGCATATACACGTGATTGGCAGGCGACGTGATGATCCGTACTGGCCGGGTGTGGTCTGGGGACAGCCGGAAACCTCAGACGTCTATTCCGAGATACGCCTGAAGGCGATTCGCGCGGCACTGGCCGGTGTCTTCAAGCTGGAGAGCCAGTGAATGTATGCCGTTGCAGTCTGGTTAGGCATTTATCTGGGGGTTTTCATCTGGTCGGCGATCCGGCCGCACGATTATCCCACCTGGTTTCTGGAAGTCCTGCCGGCGATTATCGCACTGATGATACTGGTGTTGACCCGCAAGCGCTTTCCACTGACACCCCTGCTCTACTGGTTGATCCTGATCCATGCCGTTATTCTCATGGTCGGCGGTCATTACACCTATGCACGCGTGCCGCTGTTCGAGTGGCTGCAACCGCTAATGGGATGGGAGCGCAACAACTATGACAAGCTCGGGCATTTCGCCCAGGGATTCGTGCCCGCGATCGTGGCACGCGAGATCCTGATACGGTTCAGTGTGATCAACGGCCGCGTCTGGCTGGGGATAATCATTGTCTCCATCTGTCTGGCGATCAGTGCCTTTTATGAACTGATTGAATGGTGGGTGGCCCTGCTCAGCGAACAGGCGGCCGAAAGCTTCCTCGGCACCCAGGGCTATATCTGGGATACCCAGTCGGACATGGCCTGGGCACTGGGCGGTGCAATCCTGGCATTATTGTTATGCAGCCGCTGGCATGACCGACAACTCGGACAACTAGAACAGGCATAAAAAAGGCCGGCAGAGCCGGCCTCTTCCAATCAACCAATTAACCAATTAACCAATTAACCAGTCAACCAGTTTACCAGATCGATTCACCGGTTTCCGGGTTATACATTTCATGATGAATTTTATCCCGGTTGGCGATCAGCTCATCGATCGACGGGCTGTTATCCATGGCCCGCTTGACGGCCAGTTTCATCGCCTCGTAATTGGTACGATAAAGATCCTTGCGATCCAGATCACTGTGCCCCACGCACTCGGGGTCGATCCAGAGCATGGCAATAATGCACAGGTCATTGACCTGATCACGCGGCAGGGTGCCGTCGATGACGCAGTCGAGCACCGCGTCCGCCACTGCCGACTGTACCGGACCGCCCAGAAGATTGACGTACTCGGTTGATTTTATGGTGACTTTCGGCACCATCAAGGTGGCCGGCCTGACCTGCTGGTTGGTCGCGCGGATGGCGAACATGCGGGTATGGCCCTCGGTCTGGCCCATCAGGTTTGCGAAGGCGTTGCCGACCGGCCCATCAACACGGCCGATGGCGATTTCCGGCATGGCGTCCGTATACTGGCCCTCGGCGGCAAAAACCGTGGCTTCGCCGGTACGGAATACTGGGGAATCTGACATGAAACAGCTCTCCTGCGGGTCTGGGTTGAAAAAAGCGGGGATTCTAGCAGGCTGATCGAAAAGAATCTGCTGTCGATCAGCGGCCGGATCAGACCATGCCGCCGCAGGCGGGAAATTCTCGACTGATTCGGATACTATCGGCACTTATACTGTCGACGTGCTCGTGATACTGGTGATGGCAGGAGAGACGGACGGAGAGGTGCTATGGCCAATACAGAAAGATCGGCAGCCGGCCAGCTAAACGCCGAACGGGTAGCCGAGTACCTGCGCGAGCATCCGGAATTCCTGGACGAGAGACCGGATCTGCTATCCACACTGAGCCTGTCCCACGACATGCCGCCCGGCGTCAGTTCACTGATAGAAAAACAGGTCAGTGCCCTGCGCACGGAAAACAGGCGCTACCGCCAGCAGGTGAAGAACCTGCACAAGACGCAGGAAGATATCCGCGCCCTCATTGATCTGGCGCATCAGCTGTCACTCAGAATTCTGCAATCACCCGAGGCCGAGACGGCCTGCGACATTTTGTACGACTTCGTCCACAACGATTATGAAGCCGATCAGGCAACACTGTTTCTGTTTCTGGACGACAACCCCTTTACCTCCGCGACCATCGTCGACATTCGCGACCGTCATGACAGGCTCAGGTTGCTGCTGGCTGAGCTTTTCAACCGCAAGCAGCCGCTGCTCGACAGTCTGCAGTCGGAACACCTGTCACTCATGTTTGGCGACACGCGCAATCAAATACATTCAACGATCCTGATGCCGCTTATCGGCCAGAACTGGGACGGCCTGCTTGTCGTCGGCAGCCATCAGCGCGACCGCTACCGCCGCGGTCCCGAACTCGAGCTGCTTGTCTACCTGGCCCGCATTACCGCGATAAAACTGGATGACTGGCTGACGGCCAACGGCAGCTGAATTATTCATGCTTGAACATGCCCCGCATGCCTGTATTTTTGATGCCTACGGCACACTGTTCGATGTCCATTCCGCAGTCCATAAACTGAAAAACGCGTCGGCAACCAGGCCGATAACATATCGGCCGTATGGCGTCAGAAGCAGCTCGAATATACCTGGTTGCGCAGCCTGATGGGGGAATACGCGGATTTCGAACGGGTCGTGGCCGACTCCCTGCAATATGCACTCGGGCAAGCCGGCATTGAGGATCCGTCCCTGCGCGACGAACTGCTTGATGCCTATCAAAAGCTGGATTGTTTCCCGGAAGTCCCGGCAGTACTGGAGTCACTGCAGTCGAGTGGTTTTGGTACAGCCATTCTGAGCAACGGCACCCGCTCAATGGTCGAATCCTGTGTCAGGCATGCGGGACTGGATAAGCTTATTGATGAGATACTTACTGTTGACAGTGCCAGGATCTACAAACCCTCACCCCGGGTTTACGAACTGGCAGTGGATCGTTACGGCCCGCCGGTGCCGGGCATCGCCTTTCATTCGGCCAATGCCTGGGACATCGCCGGTGCGGCGCACTTCGGCTTCAGCTGCATCTGGATCAACCGCAACAATACCATCGCGGAACAGCTGCCGGCCGGGCCGCCTGTACATTACCCGACCTGCAGGGTCTGCCGGAACTGTTCGCCAGCGTCAGCGACCGAGATACGGCCGGGATCAGCCGAAGGCCTCGCGGGTAATGCTGGCATACCAGCCATGAGCGTATTCGGCTTCCTTCTTGCGGACTGACAGGGGTGCATTCAACGGGCTGACACCACCGGCCCGCTCAATGGCATGAATCCGGCCGTCCCTGACATCGTAAATCCCGTTCACTGAAAAGCCGTAGTCGGGTGCAACGATGCTGTAACAGGTGTTGTGAAACGACGCCGGCGGCGGTTCTTCACCGGCCAGCAGCGCGACAATCGCCAGTGCGCACAGCTTGGCCTCGCTGTTGGCGGCCGAGGCCGATTTCGGGATTGGATGCGCGATAGTGGCATCGCCAATCACGTGCAGCTTCGGGATTAACGCCGATTCGAATGTCGCCGGATCGATCGGGCACCAGCCGTTCCTGTCGGCCAGGCCGACATCCACGGCGATCTGCCCGGCCTGCTGCGACGGAATCACGTTGGCGACATCGACGTGGTGACTGTCCGTCTCGGTAAACAGGGTATTACTGCCGGCATCCACCCGCGTCACGCCTCCGTAGCCGGATACGCCTAGACGTTCGATCATGCCGGGATAGAGTTTCGCCCACGCTTCTTCAAACACGTCCTGTTTGGAAAACGTTTCATTGCCATCGAGAACGAGGATCTTGGAACGCGGCTTATGCTGTTTCAGGTAATGGGCAATCATGCACGCGCGTTCATAAGGGCCGGGCGGGCAGCGAAAAGGTTGCGGCGGGACTGAAATCCCGACCACGCCGCCATCCGCCATGGCGTGCAATTGATCGCGCAGGATTTCCGTCTGGCGCCCGGCCTTCCAGGCATGCGGCATGCGTTCAGCCGTTTCCGGCGTATAGCCTTCCGGGGCATTCCACATGAAGGAAACTCCCGGCGAAAAAACCGCACGATCGTAAGTCAGCCAGGAACCGCTCGCCAGTTTGATCACCTGGATGTCCGTATCGACGCCGGTTGCAGAATCGTGAATCACGCGGACACCGTGATCGCGCTCCAGGGTCCCGTAGCCGTAAACCAGTGTATCCATTGATTCGAGCCCGCCCAGTACCAGGTTACTGAACGGACAGGTTGCATACTGCCGGTTCGGTTCCACCAGCAATACCTCGATCTGCGGATTCAGACGGCGCAGGTATCTGGCACACGTCGCGCCACCGAAACCGCCGCCGACGATCACGACCCGGCCGCCACCGAGACATTTGCAATCCGCCACTGAGCGGTGCCGCGGCTACGCCCATGCCGGCCGCTGCCATGGCTTTCAGTATCTGTCGGCGGCGGCTGTCCATAAACTATTCCAGGTTGGCGATATAGTCGGCAATGATCGCGATCTCGTCATCGCTGTAGCCCCTGGCGATCCGGTTCATGATCGTGGGATTGTTTTCATCGCGCCTGAACGCCATGAGCTTGTCGCGTATCTCGGTGGCGGACAGTTCATTCAGTGATTTCATGCGCCCCGGGCTTTCGCCGTCGGTACCGTGGCAGGTAAAACAGTTGAACGCCAGGGCCTCGGCGCGGCGGGGACTATCCTCAGGGACACCGGTGTCATCGGCAGTGGCCGGCCCGGCAACAGCTAAAGCCAACAGTGCGATCAGGGGAAATTTGTGTGGCCGGTCAGTCAAGGGATCAATGAATGTTGTTGTTGAATGTTTTGACCATCATATTACCGGAAATTCAGAGCTGTTACAGGATCCCGGCAACCGGTTTGTCCGTTATAATGCGCGCCCACTGTTTGGCGGAAAATCATGAAACAGCTACGCCTCAAGGCCGGTCGCGAAAAGTCTCTGCTCAGGCATCACCCGTGGATTTTCTCCGGCGCGATCGCCGCCGGGCCGGATGCGGCGGCCGGCGAAACCGTCGGCATCTGCAACAGCAAGGGTGAAGTATTGGCTGTCGGGGCATGGTCCCCGCAGTCGCAGATACGGGCACGGGTCTGGGCTTTCGACCCGGACAGCGTTATCGATCAGGGCTTTTTCCGCCAGCGTATTGAACAGGCCCTGCAACTGCGCCGCGACCTTCTGAGCGATCCGGACGGCGGCTGCCGTCTGGTCAATGCCGAATCCGATGGGCTGCCGGGACTGATTGTCGATCGTTATGCCGGTTACCTGGTCTGCCAGTTCCTCGCCACCGGCACGGAATACTGGCGCGACACGATCGTCGACATGCTGCAGTCGCTGCTGCCCTGCCGTGGCATATACGAGCGCTCCGATGCCGACAGCCGCAATCGCGAAGGCCTGGAATCACGCTGCGGCACCCTGGCCGGTGAAGACGTTCCCGAATACATCACCATCCATGAAGCCGGCCTGTATTACAAAGTCGATATCCGGCACGGACACAAGACCGGGTTCTACCTGGACCAGCGCGACAACCGCATTCAGCTCGCGCCCTTGTGCAACGAGGCGGAAGTCCTGAACGCCTTTTCCTACACCGGCGGTTTCGGCCTGCGGGCACTGCAGGGCGGCGCCCGCCGGGTAGTGAATATCGACAGTTCGGAACAGGCGCTGAAAATACTTGATGACAATGTCGCCCTGAACGGGCTCGACGCCGGCCGTGTCGACAACCTGCACGAGGATGTCTTTAACTGCCTGCGCCGGCTGGATCGCGACGACCGGCACTTTGATGTCATCGTCCTCGATCCGCCGAAGTTCGTTGACAGCAAGGCCGGCCTGATGCGGGCCAGCCGCGGTTACAAGGACATCAACCGGCTGGCGTTCAAACTGCTGCGCCCCGGCGGTTACCTGCTGACCTTTTCCTGTTCCGGTCTGCTGGCGCCGGAGTTGTTCCAGAAAATCGTCGCCGACGCCGCCCTGGATGCCGGCTGCACTGGCGTCATTCTCAGGCATTACAGCCAGGCAGCCGACCATCCCGTGCGCCTGAGCTTTCCCGAGGGTGCCTATCTCAAAGGCCTGCTCGTCAGGAAAACGGATTGATGGCGGAAACCGATCGGCAGCGCCGCGAAACAGTCGATCAGCAAAGCCAGTGAACGTGAACGTCTGCGGCAGGCAGGCGGTATTTTTGCTATCGCCACGGCCCAGCAGGCAAAGAACTGTCCTCACCCAAACGGTGCAGAACGGATCGGGTGCCTGTCGTTCAGCGCTTCCCCAGGTGCGGATGCGTCGGTACGTAGGGCATGATGCGGTGGGGCGGTGACGACAGCATCCAGGCTGGCCAGAGCAAGGCGAGCGTGGCGATACCGGCCAGGATGCCCAGCACGAAGTACAGTCCGGGTGACGCATAACCGAGATACACCAACGGGTAACCCTCTTTACCCAGTACCGGCGCCAGCAACAGCAACTCCCCCAAAAGTGTCAGCACGATATAATGTACGACATCAACCAGGGCCGTGGACCAGCCCGGCGCACCCTGGGCAAGTCCGTAACGTACACGCGCCCAGGCATACCGCGCCAAACGCCAGGCGATGTAGATCAGGGCAATACCGCCCATGACGAGGATGCCGCGGGCGGCGGCAAGGTTATTGTTGGGCAGCAGATCGTTCAGGGAACTGAGCTCACTGATCACCCAGATTGCGAAGCCGGACAACACCACGGCAGACAACACGCCCACCGCCGGATGCTGCCAGTAAAACCCATAGGCTAACAGGCGGCTGAAACCTGGCTTCATGTCTTTTATCTTCATACCTTGACCGGCATGCATCTATTAACCCGGATAATTCAACAATAGCCAAATCGCCGGAGCCGGGAAAGCAATGTAAGTCATAAGCATGCCAAGGGTTCTGCCCTGATCAGAGGCCAAACGCTAGCGCTCAGGCCGGCAGCTTTGCTGCGTAGCCTGTAGCCCTTTGTTAGAGCGATCTAGCCAGAAAGCCAAAAAGATAACCGCTGGCAATGCCAACCAGACCGTTAATATTATTCCCATGGTCGCTGTCAATGCCCACAATTGTAACAGGGTGCGCATCAGAGCCCATCCCAGGTCGATTTTCTTGTCCGTCAGTATGAAGGCGAGCGATATGAGTAGCCCGAACAGGATATAAGCAGCCATAAGGGCACCCACACATGGTACCCAGGGAGGTCTGCCGGCCTGAATTCTTCTGCACGCTCCCCGATACGCAAGTTGAGCCGCGACCAAACTGGAGCAGATCACTCCTGCGCCGAAAACGGCCACGCTGAGCCAACCATTTAACCCATAAGCAAATATCAGTCCCGGAACCGATGAAACCGCAGCGCACGCTCCCAAACCCGTAGTGAAGCTCTTACGACTGAATGTTCTCATATACTTGATCTAACGCAGAGGTAACCGGCGCCGGAGCGCTAGCGGAGGGAACCAAAAGCGGTACGCTTTTGGCGTCCGGTTGACCGCCTGGTTATGCGGCTGATTCTTGCTCAACCTCTACGAGCACTTGATCCTTCTGTACCGCAGAGCTAACCGGCGCGAGGTACGAGCGTCCGGTTGAGCGCCGTATTATGCGGCATGGACTTCGACCACCTCACCATACGAATGGGGCTCCGGAGCCGGTTGCCCTTCCTCCTTGAGCCCTTCCAAATGGAACTCGATCGCCTCGCGGATTAGCCGAAGCGCCTCTTCCCGACTCTCACCAGCGGCTACACATCCCGGCAAATCCGGCACATAGGCTCCCCAGCTCGTAGCACCTTCCTCTACAATGACGGTATAACGCATCAGATTCTCCTACTTCTTGAGCCCGGCCTGTTTCAGCACATTATTCAAAGTGCCCGGCGGGACATCAATATTGGGCTTGCCCGAGACCGTAACAGTTCCCGGTTTGGTGGGGTGTTTGAACTGCCGATGACTTCCACGCTGTCGAGACATAACCCACCCGTCGCCCTCGATTCGTTTGATCAGTTCCTTGACCTTCATTTAGATACGTCCATTGGGTTGCTCTATGCCGCATAACGCTTCACAACAGATGCGGCTCCGAAGTAGCCGTCAGCCTGCTTGTGATTGTTATGTTGCAATTTCACTCAAGATCTCTTTTGCTTTATCAACTGAGTAACCCCAGCCAATGTTTCTTTGGGGTGTTCTATTAATCTTCATTATTATTTCAGTCAAGTCGCAATATTCAAGACCGCCATCCGATAAGATCCTATGTTCATACAAGAAAATCAGGTCATTCAGATTGCCCAATGTCTTCCTATCAGTGGTCTTCATGTAACGAGACTGCTTTGAGTTGTCGAGAATTACGTTGATATAATCTATGGGAAAGCCCTCAATTTCGAACAGCTGAAATACTCCGTTTAGACAAAGCTCATGAAATGTTTCTTTCTTCGTATTACTTTTCTTCACTCCAAACAGGATGAATGAGAGAAGGCTCTTCTCATTCATGAAAATTAGACATTTCCTGCGGTCCACCTGGAAGTGATTCACGTACCAGGCACCAAACCCCTCCTCACTTTCTACAGGCTCAGCAAGATCATCTGCCTTCAATTTGAGAAAGTCTTGAACTTTCTTGGCGCATGAAGGGTTAGCACTGAATCCCCCTTGCAACATAACGCCCTTCAACAACGGCGAGAACGCAGTGAGCGTCCGTTTGCTTGAGATTGTTATGTGCGGCCCTGCCAACGCCTTGGATTCCGGCTACCATGCATTACTCCGTAAACCAAGACGAATTCAGCCTCAAGCCGGTAGTAGACACCAAATGGAAACCGAGGCATCAAAGCTCGTCTTACATCTTTATGGATGATGGGATACTGATGAGGATTTTCTGAGATAGAGTCAAAAAATGAAAGAACTGTATCCAAAAACTCGTTGCCCAAGCCAGATAATTGCCGCTCATACCAATTGGCAGCTTCAGCCAGATCTTCCGTCGCTTCTTCCCTGAGGCGAATTTCAAAGGTCATAGCCGGGAACGTATATCCTTCACAGCCTCGCCCGCGGGGCGGCCAAGATCACCATCTGCTTCATAAGCGACTAACCGCCTATCCAGTTCAATTTTCTGCTCTTGAGTTAAAGGCAGGGATTCCTGATCGGAGGCAATACTATCCCACAAATCCTCTACAAGACGGACTTTCTCAGAAATTGGGAGGTCTTTAATATTCACACTCATTGGAAATCATACTCTCAGATTCAGAACTTGGCAAAAAGCACATAACGCAATCAGCTTAACCGGCCGGCTTTGGAGCGCTGCGGAAAAGCCGGTTTGTGTTGAAGCTGTGGTTAGGTGTCATTACTGTATACCCCTTCAGAATACGCATCCAACAGTGTATCCAAACGCTCTCATTCTGTGGGCTATTCGTAATCCAGGTAGAGGTTCATAATTTCTTCATATTTAACTCTGTATCGCTGCGATATAGCGTTGACCATGGTTCCAATTACTCTCGACATCGGATCTTGAGTCAACGCATACTGACGAAATCCCGTGCCCGACAGATAGCCAGCGCACATCCAACGCAGAAATACACCAGCGGTTACTACAATAAGCAGGTATAGCATTACATCCACCAGCTCCTGATATATCTCCTTGTATAGGACGACCACGAGTGCGACACCCAGAAAAACATAATCTGAGACACCGAGCCCAGCGAGTTCATCACGCAATAGCCACCATACAGCGAGTACAATGACAATGTGAACCCCACGACGGAAGATGTAGATGATCCATCTCATAGGGCTAATCAAAATCGCTAAACCTGCAGCCAACACCAGCTGCTTTGAGGTCGTTTCCTGCACACCCTTACAGAACAGGGTCAACAGCACCGGATGCGCGCGCTTGAACAGAGGGTTGTCCGTGTCAAATATAATGCGCTCCGATGGTGCCTTCATAATGAACTCCTAACGATCGCGCTAAGAGGCGCCGCTTTGTGGCGTCCTTTTTGAGCGCTTTGTTAGACGACGTTCTTTGAGTTCCTCACGTAAAACTTTACGAAGCGTCTCTTCATCCAGCGGATGTCGTTCGGATGTTAAATATTCACGTAGCGCTTCATTAATCATTGTTTGATATCCACGGCCCTCTTCAGCGGCGCGCTCACGAAACTCAGCTACGACTTCCTTATCCAGAAATATCGTAATCCGTTCTTTACCACCATTGGAAATCACAGCCCCACGCTTGGCCTTGGAAAAATCGTACTCACTTTTCATAATGTCGTCGCTCTCCGGTACTTGCCTTTCTCGCTGAAATAAGGCGTATGTTGTCTCCTTCATAGGCATACACCACCACAGGAACGCGACTCAGGGAATCCAGGCCAAGAGTGACAAATCTAAATTCGTTTTCTGTCTTAGGGTCCTCGCGCGTAAGTGCCTATGGATCCCAAAGGACCGCTTCTGCATCAGGGAAGCTGACTCCGTGCTTCTTCCAGTTGGCCCGAGCCTTGGCCGGATCCCAGATCACGTCCATGTGATTAGTATATGTATATTATATGTATATGTAAAGGGTCGTATAACGTTGGCATTCAGCCGGCCGCTCTTTTTGCGGTCGGCTGGAGTGATTTGTTATAGGTCAACATCTCACTTTCTTCCTTTCCAAGTTTTCGGATCTCGTGCACAGTGCAACACTGCAATAACCACAGTGTCTTCCTCATTAGTCAAATAATAAACTGCAAAAGGGAATTTTCTAGCAAGAGCACGACGAATAATCCCGTCTATTGGGGCATAAAGAAAGGGTGATTCAGCGATAGTATCGATGCAATGGGATATTTCCCGTGCAAAATCCCGCCCTAATCCAAGACGCTAGGATTCATACCAATCGAATGCCGCATACAGGTCATCTTCGGCTTCCGGCCGAACAATGATGCGGTGCGTCATCAGCGGGCGAGGAGGCCAGACTTAACTTCTGGCCAGGGAGTGCCCTCGGATGGATTTTTCAAATAGGCCTCCATGCGTCGGTCAAGCTCTCGGCGTTCTGCCGGAGTAAGTTCAATCGATTCAGGCTGTTCCGCAATAGTATCCCATAAGGCCTCTACCAAGCGAATCCGCTCCTGAACCGGCAGTTCAACTAATTCTGAGAAATTGATACTGCTCATGTTGTAAATTTAACTCTTCAAATTGATACAAGCAATAGTTGACCTATAACGGTCTGGTTCAGGGGCGCGAGACTTTTGCGCGTCCCCTGGAGCGCGGTGTTATGCAGCAGCTGTTTCAACTTTGCTGGGAAGCTTGCTGAGGATGAGCTTTTTTAGTTCGACTTTGTTACTTGCATTATCTATATCAATTCCGACTAGCTTTCCCTCTGCGTCATAATCCAGGACAACACCCTCTGAAATTTCTTTACTTTCTGTACTGGTGTGTTCGGATAAATCGATATATAGCGAGTCTGTGTCAGGATAGTAATTAAGCTTCATGGCTTAAATCCTCGATCTGGAAAAGCATTATGTATTGTCAGTCTATCCTCAAGTATCGGCCCTCAATCTCCGGAATTTGTGCCCAGAACCGATATCTATCGTGCTCTTGCGGCTCCGATTTCACAGCATTTTCTAGTACGAATTCGCACCATTCCTTCTTTAGGTAGGGGCGCTTTCTCAGAACTTCATTTTCGAAATAATCTGTGTATCTGTATTTAGGCATTCATTACATCCGATGCTGAACGACTATCATGCTGCATAACGCCTGGGTTAACCGGCGCCGCCACCGAACCCAACCGCTCTTGCCGCCCGGTGGCTTATCGGCGTCCGGTTGAACCCATTGTTGGGGCGGTGAGGGGCGATAAAACGTCTGGGAATCCGATTCTTGGTGGCCTCATGACTGCTGAACCCCTACAAAGCCTACGCTCCCAGATTCTGGCGCTCTCGGAGGCCGAACGGGCGGAATTGGCCCATGATTTGATCCAAAGTCTCGACGCGCCCCGCGACAATGGGGCTGAAGAAGCCTGGGACCAAGAGATTTCGCGCCGAATAGGGGAAATTGATGCCGGACAGGCGGAATTGGTGGACCGGGCCGAATTTCGGAGGCGAATTGGCGCGAAACTAGAGCGCCGGTAGTGCCTAAAGTAAGAATTCTGCGGCAAGCCGCCGAGGAGGTTGAAGCAGCGGCGAATTGGTATGAGAAGGAGCGACAGGGCCTCGGCACCGAGTTTGCTGAAGCGATTGAGGCTGCCATTGATGTTATAGAAGACGGTTTCCTTCCCCTTTCCCCTATGCCCGGAAGCTCCGGCCGGTAAGGGCGCAAAGCGCCTCATTCTTCGCCGGTTTCCATACGACATCGTCGTCGTCCAACGCGACGATGAATTGATCGTTGTGGCGTTTGCTCATCATTCTCGAAAGCCTGGCTACTGGCGTGGTCGTACTAGCCCCTAACGCCCAGGCTCAAGGGCGCGCAGCGAAGCGGAGCGTCCCTTGGAGCCCATTGTTAGAGAGCCTTTAGCAATCAATATCGCCATAACTTTCACTGTACATGCTTACTGAGCACTTTCTCTCTACTACCCTTAAGTCACTGCCACGGCACTCAAGTTCACCGTTCTGAGGGTCGAAAAAATAAGCTTCACACTTCCTCTCGATGACTCGAAGTGACGAGCCACTACATTCAACATCCCCGTATGAGTCAGAGTATTTATAGACTTCGCACTTCTTCTCTATATCGCGTAGTGAAAAATCCATATCCTTCGATGTTTTCATCGGAGGCTGAAAGCGATTGGTGAATGATGATAACCATTCTTTGTTCTTCCGGGCTTAGTTCTTCAAATTCCTTTTGTCCTGTAATGACTTGCCGATAAAGATCTAATGCTCTTTGGAAGTCAGCCTGCGCATATGATTGTGGAACGTAACCGATCAACAGCATGCAAATCAGCATTGGAATAACTTTATTAATCATGTTGCCCTCTGAACGCAAAAGTAACCGGCGCCGGAGCGCAGCGGAGGGAACCAAAAGCGCCACGCTTTTGGCGTCCGGTTAACTGCCTGGTTAGGTGCCATTACTCGCACATTAATTTTGGTTTTTTGAAGTCCTTAACTACCCAACCCTGCCTTTGTTCATCTCATGCTGCAAAGAGCGTATAAACACAGTTAGACTTAATCGTTTGACCACCGTGTATAGTGGTATTTGAATTAACCCAAGTTTGGTAACCGATAGTTGTGGCTGTGCCGGTTGTGGTGGCGTATGTCGGGGTAGTGTATGAACTGTCCATTACCCATTGGAATGCTCGACGGCCACCCCCCATATCAAATGCGTTAGCTGGCGGTCCGTAATCCAACACCACTCCCGTACATCTCTTTCTATGCAGCTCTCATTATTTGGCTTGCACACGCGACCAATGATGATAGGGCTAACAACGCTATAATACTTTTCATCGTGAACTCCGTGGCACGTAACGCTCAGCATCAGCGGCGGCGCGCAGCGCCGTCCGCTGCATGCTGTTGTTGGGCCGGAACATGCTGGTGCCTGTTTCTTCGACTGACTTCCATGCCCCTCTACCCTTCGCCGAAAAACGAATCGGGCAAAGAAGGATTTCTGAGCTTCGCTGCCGCACCGGCTCCGGTGACCGGGAGACCGGTCGGATTCAGAGTAGGCCGAGTTGCACGAGGACGTTCGCCTGGTCCCAGAGAACGTGCTCGTAGGCCACCTTGTCGCCTTCTATACCGACGATCACGACAAAGACCACTTCGACACGCTTGCCGGTGGGATCGATGCCTGGGAGCATCCAATCGATCTTGGTGGTGTGCGTAAAGGAAATGATAAGTTCATCGACAAGCCGTTCTTTACCGTAGGTCCGCGAGATCGTCTAGAACTCTACGTCGGGCGGGAAGAACTGGCCTGATCAACCGCTTCGCGTAGAACGTTCGCACGCTCTCCGGGCCCTGACCTTCCGACCATCGTCGGCACGTTCACGAGATGCGGATTGGGCGCCATCGTCGCCAATGTCTCGTCGAGGTTGCCGGAGAGTTCGGCGTCCATATGAGCGTTGAAGATAGCATCGAGCTTCTGCTGCAGGTTGGGATCAGCCACGGCTGGACCTCCTGATTGGTGTAGTGTTGCATGAGCAGTAGACTGCCTGCCGTCACGGCGGCAACGCTAAGTAAAACTGTTCGCCTGGTGATGTCACCCATCTCTATATCCCTCGTTTCATCAGGTCACTGCATCTGGCTATAGGAAGCACCTCATGCCGAGAGCGCCGCGATCGACGAACCGGCGTTTGGGTCGGACGATTGCGACCGCAACTTCTCGTGATCCTCAATGGCCAACACTTTGGAGTTGCATGCCCAACGCCCCCAAGCAGGGGCATATTTTTGCGTTTTGAGCGCAGCGAAGCAAAAATATGTCCCGCTGCCTTGGATTGTTAAATGGCCCTTGGCACACGGTCTGCCTGAGCCACTGTTTGATTGAGTTTCCGGAGCTTGTTGAGAGACACCTGAAATTGGCCATTGCTCGGTAGCCGTTTACCTTCAAAGAGCTGCCATACAGGGGCGCCAGGTCCGTTGTAAACTTCCTCGAAGGTTCCGTCATTCAATATCTTGATAATGATTGTATGCTCCGGCTCACTGCGGAACGCGACGGAGTTGGATTGTGTGGCCTTAATTTCAACTTCCAGTCCACTTTCGGTGACAGCGTCATAGCCTTTATTCGAAGCCGTTTTGAGCTCAAGGTCATACGCATCTGCAACCAGACATTCACCTAAGCTGCCAACCATATGGCCATCCGGCGTGAAGTGCCTTCCAGGGAACATTGCCTCTAGCTCATTGACTGTGGCGTACAACTCCGTAACCAAGCGCCTGAATTTATCGTGATCCATCATAGACATTTAACGATAAAACCCAGCCGCCGCTTTAGCGGTCGGCTGAAGTGTTTGGTTAGATGGCAAATCATACTATCTGATATAATTTAGACTTTGAGAAATTTAATATCCAAATTCCTTTATCAAAAGGATTGCTATTCAATTTCAGTTTGCCTTTGAGTTCTTCAGTGACTTCGTTCCATTCCCAGTCACATCCAGAACTGTCACGAGCAACTAGAGCGGTATTTTGTCCATAGCGCATTAGTAATTTATTGTTTATTTTTGTAGCAGCATTTTCACAGACATTTCCAAATAGGCTGCTAAACATCGGCGTTTCCTTTCCTTCTGCCACGCGTTGATTATGTTCTTCAAGAGATTTTATGCTTTTGTGTTCGGATCTACCTAAAAGTGCCTGTATATCTTTGTCTCTATCTTGTGTCAGTGTGACTTCAATATTTAATTCGTTTCCTTCTGTATCACCACATCTAACATCGGGAGTATCAGACAATTCTTTAATCTCAAAAGTAGTACGGAAGTGTCTGTTATATAGATGAAGAAATCCTTCGGCAGTTGCTTTCTCAATGATGCTTCCTTCTTCGTTCATTTTTTTACTATCTTTTTGAATTCTTCCTTACGTCCTGAAATTTGATCGTTCAATTCGATTAGTTCGTGATAAATAAGTTTTAGTTCATTTGCTAGCAATATACCCAACCAGCCTATTGCCACAACTATTCCAATCCAGCCTGGCTGTTTAAAGTAATATACAACGATCTCCGCTACTATAAGAATTGCAACAAAAAACCATAGAACATGCTCTCTTTGTTCCATAAGTTTTTCTGCCTGTCCATCAGCTTCAGTAGAGGACGGGGAGCGATTGTCAGTATCGTTATTCATGTTAATTTTGCCATCTAACGATTGAACTCACGGGCGCGCGCTTTTTGCGCGTCCGTGTGGAGTGATTGGTTAAGCGGAATGCTTCCTACCATTGGTCAATGGCACCCATATCGAAAAAATAAACAGAATTATTAAATATAACGGCCATAAAGACGAATATAAGCCAATGAATAGTGCGATTTTTCTAACGCAAATTTCATGAAATTCGTCCACTCAATAAATGGAGATTCTATACGTACATATGGCAATAAGAAATAAACAAAACATAAAACTGACACCACTCCTAAAAAGACAGGCCATATTTTCAGATTTTTATCAAGGAAGAATGTCGAAACCAAACCAAACAGAAAGAACAAAAAATTTATTATCCAAATTGACCAATAAGATGCTGTCAATTCTGCCTCCCATCCTCCCTTTGACATTTGCATATATTCATCTCGCTCAACACCTTTCTCGGCTAAAGCATTAGAGTTCGCAACTGCTTCCGATGCCTGCATTTCAATATCATCAGCTCTTTGTAATGGTAAGGGTAATATATTTTGAGCGAGATGAAGCCAAACAAATAAGCTAAAAATCACCCACCCTAGTCTGTATTTCGTATTTTCCATATTGCCGCTGTACCGAACCAGCCGAGGGGCCGCCCGCTTTTTGGGCGGTCCCTCTCGAGTGCATTGTTAGCGCAATTATGTTTTTGGATTACTTTCATATTGAATTAACCATGAATGAACTGTTTGCTAAGGATCACCTTTACATCGGAAAATGCTTGAGGAACTATTAGCCGATATCGAGTTAATTATGCAAAAAACAAAAACATAGCCATATCGCTATTTTTGTCTTCTTCCCAAATTGACCATGCTCTTTGAATTTCTATCTTTGCTTTCTTTTTCAAGTTACTTCTTCTTTAGCGTTTTTATATAACAGGTCATCCCAAGCTGCCAATGTGTGCATCATTGCTTTCTCCTTCAATTATTAAACCTGGGCTTGGTAACTTTATATATTTTCTTCCGTTCAGTTCTTCCCGAAGTTGTCAGCACATATCGGGCACCATCTTTCGGCCTTTATCAGAGATAGGGAGCATCCTTCTTCAGTAATTATTTTCACATCTCCCGCATGAAGCACAATGCATAATTTTGCCCATAGTCGCGTATGGCCTTCATTGTGTAGAAACAATAGATTCTGTCTCGGATTGTCTTTCTATTTTAATGTGATGGAGCATTAGTGGAAAAATTACTAATGATGCAAATGGAACAATAAATGCAAGGCCAACCCAAACCAACCACCTGCGACCAAGCCAATGAGCAATCATGCCTGCAGCGCTATGCCAAACAGGCCCTGCTATTAGCATGAGGGTTATAAGCAGCGTTTCAGTGTGACTTAGTCCCTGATGATCCGTCGTTCCTGCTTTAACAAAAATGAGTCCTATAAAGCAACCAACGGTACTGTTACAAAACTCAAAACACAAATAGAAATGATAGTAAACGAGTTACCGGTTTTCGATTCTTATCGGCAAAAACTCTTTGCGCGCTAACGCCCTAGCTGTGCGGCGAAAGACGCAGCGCAGCGGAGTTATCGTCGCACGCAAGCGTTATTGTTGCAGCGCAATCAATCATCTTCAGCAATTCCAGAACACATCCGTCCCATCTTTTCCTCAAGCGCTTCAAATCGCCTTCGTCGACTACCCAAGTCCGTACTAGCGCGAATACCAGCCCCATAATCCTTGACAAGCCTTGGAATATCTCTCCGATCCTCCTCATCCGATTTAACAAACATATTGATTCCTTGAGCGAAATTCGTGAGCACTTGATTCGCGGTTCGACGCGACATCTCGCAAGACGAAAGGAAGCGCATCGCGATATTCGAAAACGCAAGAAAAAGAGTACTCAAGGTTGTCGTGCTCCATCGAGTTTTCGCTATCTGCGGCAATATTTTGCATCACCTCTTCCGATACCTTTTTGAATACTCCCTTTGAGATACTTGGAGTCTTTTCGAACTCCTCCTCGTACAGGCTTCGTCAGCAACATCAAGTACTTGCCTTCTTGTTTTGATGTCCATTAAGTATTGCAATCGATAGCTCACTAATGTATTCGACATCGAGCATGCGGCGAATATCATTTGGAGAAAATATATTTATATCTGACCACTCATCCCAATTTGATATATCGTTCATCAGTTCGATAAACGGCCCCCAGTATGTTGCTTGGCGGAGCTCTTGCTTATTGAGTGCGACAACGTTGCGATTCAGTCTTTGAAAAACCTCTCTAATCTCGACACTCTTCCATTTCAGGGAAGCTGGCGTACGACGAAGTCGTATTGGTAAATCTCCTTTTTAGCATCTGACGGTGTAACGATCATCAACAAACGACACATCAGCCCACTGAGCGCCATCCCTTCCCGATCGATGCACCGAACTCCGACCTTCAGAGAAACTTGTAGCACAGCTCTAATTCGCTGCTGCCGCAGTTGCAGCTCACGATATACCTCGCCTCGCCGTCAGCACTTATAGTATCCTGCATATATACTTCGGGTATTGGCAATCCTGACAGGATCGCACCCAATTCGGAAACTCTTTCGCCGATCAAACCCAAACTCGGGTTTCTTTGAAAAGGCGGTTTCATTGAAAGCTCATCACCAATCTGCATGCGCGCTTCCTTAGCCAGTGAACATTCCCTGGTGGTTGTATTGAGAAACGCATTTTTCATGACTTTTTCCGCTGCTTAGCTTCGAGTGCAGAAGTTAGAGGGCATTTCAGTTGCTAGCGTGATACTACAGGAGAAGGCGATCCAAATATCGCGATATGTGCGCGAGCATCAATGTCGGCGTATCACGAGTAGGGTCTACGGCGGTCATCTCCTCGAACGCCTCAAACCAAATTTTTGCAAAGGGTAATTTTGGCAGTAAGTGCTTTGTATCAAAAGCCCCCCAGTATATTAGGCGCAACCTATGATCTGCCAAAGAGTTACGCTGACGCTGATTTAATCGATGAATATCAGACCCGAGATTCCTAATAGCGTGCCATGCCATTTCAAAGTGGCGAGCTGAAACAATAGCAATATCGATATCAGATCGTTCATCAAATTCACGATAATTTTGCTCCGGGCTTAAACTAAATCCAGACATCGCATCTCCCAATTAAAGTGATCGGCTCGCCCATCAACCCCAATCTTTTCAGCAAGCTTTGATTTCCACACCACATCGTGCCGAATTGACGCGCCTTCAAAGACGCGTCCGCATTCTCGATAACCCATTTTTGAACCACCAGTGACAGATGGTCATTTACAAGGTCTTTTTTAAACGACTCAATCATTCGAAAGTGCCCATGCAAGCGCTAACTTATGTTTAAGAGGACAGTTTGTCCGATAATATTATATAGGGGGTTGTGCGGGGGTATGCAGAGAAACCTCCATGTATCAATGGCTTAAATCATCATTGAAGTATAGACAGGCATTATCCAGGGTGTCCACTTTGCTGATCTGTTTAATGGGGCATTCAATGCCCCATTCCAACGCCTTGCCTGCCGATTTCAGCCTATAATTATACTGATTTCAGCCAGTTTGCTGCTGTGTCTGTCCGAGATTTTGTTTATATGACACTTAATGTTGGATTATCTGTTCAATGTATCGGCAGGAAGCATTGCTACGGAGGCCAAGCGCAGACCCCGTCTGCTCGAGCAGGTTCGCACCCGCATGCGCTATCTGCACTACTCACCGAAGACGGAACAATCCTATATCTACTGGATCAGGAATTACATCCTGTTTCGATGACAAACAAGCATCCACGACGCACCTCGGGCCCGAGGCAGCAGTCGGCGAATGCCTGAGTTACTCTGGCTGAAAGGGAACGCGTCGCTGCAGTGCCACTTCAGAGTCAGGATTATGCCACTATCGTGCCGTGGCTACAAACAGATATTGGAAATCGAATCCGGGGCAAATTCCGGCATTCTCTTATGCCAAGCGTCCCCAAACACCTGCCCGTACGGCACACAGTACGTCGAAGAGATAGGCGCTATTCTAAACTGCCTCAGGCAACCTTACAAAACGATGGCAGGGCTACACGTGCGTGCGCCGGTCTTCGCGTCTTTCAGATACGCCATTCCCTGGCATAATTCTGGACGGTCGATTTTCCAGATAAAAAGGAAATTCTGGGTGAGATCCGGCAAAGGCAGAAAGGATCGGGATATCACGACTGCTGCCCGATTTTGTAATTCCGGGCCTTCAGGCTGCCATCGAACAGACACGCCGCTACCATGACCAAGATCAAATGATTGGCATTACGCATGTTCATGCTGCCAGACGCCTCGCCAAAAAATATCCGAATGCAGGCAGGGAATTGAAATGGCAGTTTGTTTTACTTCGCGAGAACCTGTCGGTCGATCCGGTAACCGGTAACAAAGGCCGACACCATATCCATAAAAAATCCATTGAACGTGCCCTACGGAAAGCCGTCAGGGAAGCCGGGATACTCAAGCACGTCACCGCCCATGTTTTCCGGCATTCCTTCGCAACGCATTTACTGGAAAACGGCTATGACATCCGCACGGTGCAGGAGCTGATGGGGCACTCGCATGTCAACACGACGATGATCTATACGCATGTGCTGAACCGCGGCGGACGGGGCGTGAAAAGCCCCATCGACACGCTGAATTAAAACCCCGGATCCGTTTTACAGCTCCAGCCCCAGCTCCTTGATCTTGCGCGTCAGGGTGTTGCGGCCCCAGCCGAGCAACCTGGCGGCGTCCTGGCGTCGGCCGCCGGTCATTTTCAGCGCGGTTTCGATCATGATGCGTTCGAAACGCGGCACGGCGTTATCCAGCAGATGATCGTCGCCCCGCTGCAGGTGGATTCGGCCCAGGAACGCAGCTGGCTCTCCCAATCGGCATTGGCGGCTTCAGTACCGGCGCTGTCCTTCAGCTCCGGCGGCAGATCGTCGATGTGTATCTGCTGGCCCGAGGCCATGACCGTTACCCAGCGGCAGAAGTTTTCCAGCTGTCTTACGTTGCCCGGCCAGTCAAGCGTGTTGAGAAAGTCGGCGGTATCCGGCAGCAGCTGTTTGGGTTCGACATCGAGTTCACGCGCGGCGCTTTTCAGGAAATGCTCGGCGAGCAGCGTTATATCCTGGCGGCGTTCGCGCAGTGACGGTACATGCACGCGGATGACATTCAGCCGGTGCAGCAGGTCGTCGCGAAAACTGCCTTCCCTGACCCGCTGTTCGAGATTCTGGTGGGTGGCCGCGATCACGCGCACGTCGACCTTGATCGGGACATGGCCGCCGACACGGTAAAACTCGCCATCGGCCAGTACACGCAGCAGGCGTGTCTGCAGTTCGGCCGGCATGTCGCCGATTTCATCCAGAAACAGCGTGCCGCCATGGGCCTGCTCGAAGCGGCCGATGCGCTGTGCCGTGGCGCCGGTAAAGGCACCCTTCTCATGGCCGAACAGTTCGGATTCGAGCAGCTCACGCGGTATGGCGGCGGTATTCAGAGCAATGAAATGGTTGTCGGCACGCGGGCTGTGCCGGTGCAGGGCGTGGGCGACCAGTTCCTTGCCGGTGCCGGACTCGCCGGTAATCAGTACCGTCAGGTTCGATCGCGACAACCGGCCTATGGCGCGGAACACCTCCTGCATGGCCGGCGCCGAGCCGATAATCTCGGGCACGATACTGTTGGCATCCATGTCGGCGCTGGTGGCCGGGATTCCTGTTCCTGGCGTATTGCCCGGTTCACCAGGCTGATGACCTCGTCGACATCGAACGGCTTGGAAAGATATTCGAAAGCGCCGCCACGGAATGCCGATACCGCGCGGTCCAGATCCGAATAGGCGGTCATGATGATCACGGGAATATCCGGCAGACGTGCCTTGATCGTTTCCATCAGTTCCAGGCCGTCGCCTTCCGGCATGCGGATGTCTGAAATAATCAGATCGGGACTTTCCTGATCGAGCGCCTTCAGCACATCCCTGGCACTGGCAAAACTGCGTGTCTCCAGTGATTCCTTCGCCAGTGCCTTTTCCAGCACCCAGCGAATGGAACGATCATCGTCAACAATCCAGATTGTCTTGCTTTCAGTCATCGGCTGATCATTCCATCGGGATCGAGATGCTGAATACGGTTTTCCCGTCACGACGTTCATATTCAATCAGGCCTCCATGTTCATGAATCAGGGACTGCGCAATCGACAGCCCCAGGCCGGTGCCTTCGGCACGACCGGTAATCATCGGATAAAATGCACCGTCGCCGATCTCCGGCGGAATGCCGGGGCCGTTATCAATCACCTCGACTCTTGCCACCAGCTTGTGCAGCTTCTGGCCAATGGTGAATAAACGGCACGGGCGCGTGCGCAGAGTGATCTCGCCGCCGGGGCCCGACGGCCTGCCAGGCGTTGCGCACAATATTGAGCGTTGCCTGGATGAGCTTTTCGCGGTCGGCGTTGATATCCGGCAATGATGGATCGTATTCGCGTTCAACGGTGAAAGCGCCGTCGGTCTCGGCATCCATGAGGCTGCAGACATACTCGAGCACTTCATGAATGCTGATGGGTTCGAAATCCGGCTTGGCATTCGGTCCCAGCATGCGATCGACCAGATTGCGCAGCCGGTCCGCCTCGCTGATGATGATTCGGGTATATTCCTTCAGGCTCTCATCGTCGAGTTCACCTTCGAGCAACTGCGCGGCACCGCGCAGGCCACCGAGGGGATTCTTGACCTCGTGCGCCACGGCGCGCATGGACTCGCGCGCGGCATCATGCAGAGACTGCAGGTTTTCCTCGCGCACAATGCGCGAATGCATGTGGGTACTGATCAGCTCGACGATGATCATGCACTGCGAGCGGCTTTTCGCCCATCGAGTACCGGCGCGATCATGCAGTCGACAACAAGCCTGCCTTCCAGCAACTGTAATTCCATGCCCCACTCGGTAAAGGCGTGACCGGTTTCCAGCGCCCGACTGACCGCCTCGGCAAACTGCGGTGTCAGTGGCAGTATCTGTGCCGGCGTCTGGCCGCTCACCTTGCGCGCACTCATCGACAACAGGCTTTCGGCCGCGGTATTCACGATTGCCAGACGCAGGTTCTCGTCAAACACCAGCACGGCCGTGCTGAGATTGTCGAACAGTGTCTGTACCGCAGAGGAGCGACTGGTCATTGTTGACTCATTTTGCACCGAATTAGTGCATCGATGCCACGTGGTTTGCACGCATGTCGGCAGGCTCGGAGAATTATCCATTACAATCAGTAAGTTGTATTTGCACTGATAACAGCTGTACCGCTGTACACAAATACGCAGCAAGATGCAGACCAATTAAGGGTGATATCCCTCGGCGCATGTAACCGGATCGGCCGGGCATGATACCGACAGGGGAATGGTCGAGGGTGTACTGAGGAGCGGGCCTGGGTGGATTGGTCGGTGTCGGGCCTGAGGGCGACGGGGCGTTAACGCCGCCGCTGGGTGGATTGGTCGGGCTCGAACCAGATGAGTCCGGGGCGTTTGGATTATTCGGGTTCTGCACGGAATGCCGGTGCAGGGTGAAACTGATGCTGTCGGAACGGATGATCTCGTTACCGTCGCTGCCGACGATGGCGGCTGCCAGGGTATGGGTACCGCGATCGACATTGGAAAACTGGAATATCGGCGAACGGCTGCGCGCGGCTTCGGTACCGTCCATATAGAGCACAATCTGATGGGCTTCCGACAGCGCCGGCTGTACCGATACGCTGACACTGACCTGGCCGCTGTTTTCGCGTATGGCGGTATCGTCTTCCGGTGAAACGATGGCGATGCTGTCGTAGCGGCTGGTCGCCTCTTTCTCGTCACCGGTTTCATCGTTATCACTGCTGAAATCCGCCTGTCGGCGCACCGTGAGCGGAATCGTCGGAATGTCCTTTTCTCGATCCGCTCGGCACCCGGTGTCTGCTGATCGGAGAAGGTAACATGGCCTTCCTCGTCAACGCTTTTATAAATGCCGGCACCAGCCGTAAACGGAATTGACGCCGCTGCAAGAATACCGGCAAATAACAGTAAGTTACGCATAATCCGAGCTTATCCCAGTGTGTCCCTGTGCACAAGCTTGGACCGGGGATACGGATCGCGGTTCAGCAAGGCATGTGGTCGAATGGCTATTTCCCGGTTACTGACGATGGCTGCCCGGCGATATCAGCTACTTTATCACCCGCTCTTGTCAGAAGAGATGTTATCGGTTGTGTGCTCGCGGGCATAAAAAAGCCCCCGGCTGGCGGGGGCTTTTTAAGCGGCAGTAATACGTTTACAGGCTGTAGTACATGTCGAACTCGACCGGATGCGTGGTCATGCGCAGGCGCGTGATCTCGTCATGCTTGAGTTCGATGTAACCGTCGATCATGTCATCGGTGAACACGCCGCCGGCGGTCAGGAACTCGCGGTCCTTGTCCAGGGCCTCGATCGCCATCTCCAGCGACGTGGCCACGGTCGGAATGTTCAGCTCTTCTTCCGGCGGCAGATCGTAAAGATCCTTTTCCATCGGTGCGCCCGGATCGAGTTTATTCTGGATACCGTCGAGGCCGGCCATCATCATCGCGGCAAAGGCACAGGTACGGATTGCCGTTGGAGTCGGGAAAACGGATCTCGATACGGCGCGCCTTGGGGCTGGACACCCACGGAATACGGCACGAAGCCGAACGGTTACGGGCCGAATAGGCCAGCAGTACCGGCGCCTCGAAACCCGGCACCAGGCGCTTGTAGCTGTTGGTACTGGCATTGGCGAAGGCACAGATGGCACGGGCGTGCTTGAAGATACCGCCGATGTAGTGCAACGCGGTTTCCGACAGGCCGCCGTACTTCTCGCCGGCGAACAGGTTCTTGCCGTCCTTCGCCAGCGACTGGTGAACGTGCATGCCGCAGCCGTTGTCGCCGACCAGCGGCTTGGGCATGAAGGTTGCGGTCTTGCCGAAACCGTGGGCGACATTGTGCACAACGTACTTCATGGCCAGCAGATCGTCGGCCTTTTTCACCAGCGTGTTGAACCGGGTGCCGATTTCGCCCTGGCCGGCGGTCGCCACTTCATGGTGGTGCACCTCGACCGGCAATGCCGATCTGTTCCAGCGCCTGGCACATGGCGGCACGGATGTTATGCAGCGAATCGACCGGCGGCACCGGGAAGTAGCCGCCCTTGATGCCGGGGCGGTGACCGATGTTGCCTTCCTCGAAGACGCGTTCGGAGTTCCAGTTGCCCTCGTCGGAATCGATATCATAGAACGAAGTTTGAATACTCGAGCCCCAGCGAACGTCGTCAAAGACGAAGAATTCCGGCTCCGGGCCAAAGAATGCGGCATCGGCAATGCCGGTGGACTGCAGGTAGGCCTCGGCGCGTTTCGCCAGCGACCGCGGGTCACGCTCGTAACCCTGCATGGTCGTCGGCTCGAGCACGTCACAACGGATATTGACCGTGGCGTCATCGAAGAACGGATCCAGGAACGCGGTCTCGGGGTCAGGCATCAATACCATGTCGGATTCGTTGATGCCCTTCCAGCCGGCAATCGACGAACCATCAAACATCTTGCCGTTTTCGAAGAATTCATCATCGATCGTGCTCGGCGGGATGGTCACATGCTGCTCCTTGCCCTTGGTATCGGCAAAGCGCATATCAACGAACTTGGCGTCGCTTTTCTTAATCAGTTCCAGGACTTTGTCTTTGGACATTGCTTGTATCTCCTCAATCGATAAACCCTTGCTTATGTGCGTTCCTGATTATTCGCTTTTCCCATGGCGCCTCAGGAGTCTCGTTTCATCACTGCTCGTGGCTGTCAGGCAAATTTGAACTCAATTCGGAACTGTAATAGTGCATATAGCATGCCATGAGCTGCCGATGACGAATGTACTGAAATTTAGGAACTTATGAGCCAGGGCCTGAAAAATCATGCTCCAGTTTAGTGCATACCCCATAATATCCGCACCATACTAGTGCATACTCACTGCAGCCCGGCGACCAGCCAGTGCCGATCGCTGATGGCTGCTGCACTCAAATGCGCCAGCCCTGCCGCCAACAGCTGGTCCTGAACTTCCTCCGGGCGGTAAGCCGCCAGCAGCGAACGGTAAAAATCCCGTCTCAGCACGGCCGGGGTATCTGCGGCATGGGTGGCAACCAGCGTCTCCGCTTCGGCGAGGCCGGCCGGGCGCATCAGGTCCATGACACAGACCGGCGTCCCCGGACCGGCAGCAGCGGCGACAGTCTGCCAGAAATCCGCCGGATCGCGCATATGATGCAGCAAACTATTGCTGATCACGGCGGCATAATCCACCTCCGGCAAGGCCGCGCCCGGCAGGTAGCCTTCCATCAGCTGCACCCGGTCCGCCAGGCCGGCGGCCGCCACGGCGCGCATACCTTCGTCGAGCATGGCGCGGGCACCGTCTACGCCCAGTACCCGGCAGCCGGGGTAAGCACGGGCAAACCGGATCGAAATATCGGCCGGGCCGCAGCCCAGGTCCAGGACCAGGCCGCTGATGTCGCGGCCGGGAAAGTGCTCGCGGAACAACTCGATGAAATGATCATGCGGCTCGCTGAAATCCGCCGCCGCGTAGGCCCGGGCCTGCTCCGGGTCGGTCATCAGTTCCGGTTCGGGAATTCGGTCCATTGGCAGTTAATTGGTTAATTGGTTGACTGGTTAACTGGTTAACTGGTCACTGGTTAATTAGTTGATTAGTTAAATGGTTGTATTGGAGGTGAGCGGACTATTCCTTCTCCCTCTGGGAGAAGGACAGAGCCTGTCCCGGCATGTTGTAAGCCGGGCACATGGAACATCATTGAACGGCCCTCACCACCAGCCCTCTTCCAGAGGCCGAGAGGGTGATCGCCGATGGAATCGGCTCCCACAATCACCAATTAACCAGTTAACTAATCAACTAATTAACCAGCATCACTCCGGCCAGCCGCGCTCATGCGCGAACAACCCGGCAACCGTCTCGCGTTCGCGCACGACGTAACAGCGATCGCCGTCGACCATGACCTCGGCAGGCGCGCGGCCGGGTGTTGTAATTCGAACTCATGCCGAAACCATAGGCGCCGGCCTCGCCTACCGCCAGCAGGTCGCCAGGAAAAATCGACAGTTTGCGGTCCCTGCCGAGCCAGTCGCTGCTCTCACAAACGGGTCCGACCACATCGTAAACGGCCGCTGTGGCACTATTGTGTTCATGCACCGGCAGGATGCGCTGCCAGGCACCATAGAGCGCCGGGCGCATGAGATCATTCATGGCGGCGTCGACGACGGCGAAATTACGCTCGTCGCCCATCTTCAGGTATTCAACCCGCGTCAGCAGCACACCGGCGGCACCAACAACGGAACGGCCGGGTTCGATGATGATTTCCCGATCGCTGTCACCCAGGCCGTCAATCAGCGCACCGATCCACTCCGCCGGTGGCGGCGGGGTTTCATCCTGGTAGCACACTCCCAGACCACCGCCGCAGTCGATATGACGCAGCTCGATACCGCGCGCGGCCAGCTCCTCGACCAGGCCCAGGATGCGCCGGGCAGCGTCATGGAACGGCTCGGCGCGGGTGATCTGCGAACCGATGTGACAGCCGATGCCGGCGATATTGATATGCGCCAGGCCGGCGGCGCGCTCGTACGCGGCCAGGCGCCTCGTGATGGGCGATACCGAACTTGTTTTCCTTCAGGCCGGTGGCGATATAGGGATGCGTACCGGCGTCGACGTCGGGGTTCACGCGCAGGGCAACCGGTGCCTTGCGGCCGAGCGCACCGGCCACCTCGTTGAGGCGATCGAGTTCCGCCACCGATTCGACATTGAAGCAGCGGATGCCGGCTTCCAGGGCCCGGTGCATTTCGTCTTCGCGCTTGCCGACGCCGGAGAAAACGATACGATCGGCGCGGCCGCCGGCGGCGAGCACGCGCTCAAGCTCGCCCACGCGACACAATGTCGAAACCGGAGCCAAGCCGTGCGAGGACATCGAGAACCGCGAGATTGGAATTGGCCTTGACCGCATAACAGACCAGGTGCGGCCGTGAACCGAAGGCCGCGTCCAGCGCCCGCCAGCGGGATTCCATGTCCGCCCGTGAATAGACGTAACAGGGCGTACCGTAACGTTCGGCGATATCTTCCAGTGGCACTTTTTCCGGCAAACAGGCGTGCCCGGCGATAGCTAAACGGTCGCGGTCATGTTTTACCAGACTATCAGTATTGATCGCCGGACTCGGATTCTTCGGTCCTGTCTTCATCCGTCTCGTCAGGCAGGTACAGCGGCCCCTTCTGGCCACAGGCGGTCAGCATGAACAGCAGGCCGGCCAGGAACAGCAGGCGAACCGGAAGCCGGCGGTCGATTACGCGGCAGAACATGTTGGTTAATCCCCGGGATTCATGTGTTGAATAACAGGCTGGCGAGGATAGCAGATTCGGCGACCGGCACCTATTGCGTGTATTGGGCCAGTTGTAACCAGTCTTGCCGATACTGTCATTTCGAAACCACGAAGTGGTTGAGAAATCTTGCTTTTCATAGCCCGAAAATCCCTCACGTGCGTTCGGGATGACAAACGTGCCAGCGCCTGCCATGTATCTTGTCAGGTCTGTCTGCACCTGCGACGATAGCGCGCCTTGCCAAACCGGGAGCCGACGTGAGCAGCGAACAGGAACAGGCCGTTATTATTGAAGCCGCGGGCGAACACCGCGCCAGCGTCATCTGGCTGCACGGCCTGGGTGCCGACGGCCATGACTTCGGGCCCATTGTGCCGGAACTGCAACTGGAGCCGGCCCGCGGCGTGCGCTTCATTTTCCCGCATGCACCCATGCGCCCGGTCACCATCAACGGCGGTATGGCCATGCGCGCCTGGTACGACGTACAAAGCCCCGACCTGACGCAGATGGAAGACAGTGACGGTATCCGCGCTTCCGGCCAGTTGCTGCACGGCTGGATCGACAGCGAGATCGCTCGAGGTATCAAAAGCCACCGGGTTGTCGCCGCCGGTTTTTCCCAGGGCGGCGCCGTCGCCCTCTACGGTGGTCTGCGTTATACGCAGCCGCTGGGCGGCATACTGGCGCTGTCGTGTTATCTACCACTTGCTGAAAAGCTGGAGGCCGAAGCCAGCGAGGCCAATGCGAAAACGCCGATCCTGATGATGCACGGTATCAACGACCCGATCATTCCCGTCCATCAGGGTCATGCAAGCCGCGATCAGTTAATCAGGAGCGGCTACGATGTCACCTGGCACGAATACCCGATGGCGCACTCGGTATGCCTGGAAGAGATCGCGGAAATTGCGGAGTGGCTGGACCGGCTGTTGGCCTGAAACGCGGATTCAGCGGTAACGAATCAGCCGCTTAGTGTGGCGCCGAACTGGCACCGCTGCGCCGGTGTGAGCCGCCGCCTCGGCCACCGCCACCGCGCCGCTTGCCGCCGCCACGGCCGCCGCCCGGTTTCCGATCGCGTTCGCGCCTGACCGGCGGGGCCGGATTCTTTTCCAGCATGGCGTCGGTGACGGATTCGGTGGGCAGCTTGTAGCCGATGTATTCCTCGATCTCCATCAGCGAATAAACATACTCCTCGCAGGCCAGGCTGATAGCATCGCCGGCCTCGCCCACGCGGGCGGTACGGCCGATACGGTGGACGTAGTCCTCGGCATTCTGCGGCAGGTCGTAATTGAACACATGACTGACATTGGGAATATGCAGGCCGCGGGAAGCGACGTCGGTCGCCACCAGGATCGCCAGCTCGCCATCGGAAAACTGCTTGAACATCTTCTGGCGTTTCTGTTGCGGCACGTCCCCCGAGAGCATGGCGGCATGAAAGCCGTTGCTTTCCAGATAACCCCATACCTTTTCCGCCACGTGCTTGGTATTCACGAAAATCATGGTCCGTTTCGGGTCCATCTGCTTGAGCAGCCCCAGCAACAACCGGATCTTCTCGTCCTTGGACACGTGGTACAGCACCTGCGTGACGCGATCGGCGGTGACCTGATCCGGGTTCACCTTGATGAGTTCCGGATTGTTCATGTGTTCGTAGGCGAGTTCGGTGACCTTGTAGGGGAGCGTCGCCGAGAACAGCAGCCCCTGGCGCCTGTCCACCGGCGGCAGCCGCCGCAGCAGGTAGCGCACGTCCTTGATGAAACCGAGGTCGAACATGCGGTCGGCCTCGTCGAGCACCATCATCTCGGCAGCGCGCAGGTCGTATACTTTCTGCTTGAAGTAATCGATCAGCCGCCCCGGCGTGCCGATGAGGATGTCGACACCGGCCCGCAGCTCATCGCGCTGCTTGTCGTAGTCGACGCCGCCATAGACCAGGCTGATGCGGAACCCGGCGTACTTGTTCAGCAGCAGCGCATCCTTGTGGATCTGGATGGCGAGTTCGCGGGTCGGCGCGATCATCAGGGCACGCGGCTGATTGGGGCGCCGGTCATCGGCAGGCGGGCTGTTCAGCAGCCGGTTCAGGGTGGCGAGCAGAAACGCGGCAGTCTTGCCGGTACCGGTCTGCGCCTGGCCGGCGATATCCCGCCCGCCGAGCATCAGCGGCAGGGTTTCGGCCTGGATCGGGGTGCAGTGGGTCAGTCCGGCATCATTCAGCGCCTTCAGCAGGTCTTCATGCAGCGGCAGCTCCTGAAATGCCTTGTCAGTCAATAGTGTATTGGTCATTTACTTCAATCGGTTAGGGCCGCCCGCGGTCGCTCGATCCCCGGTCAGTCGCCGGGGCGGGCAGCTTGCATTCACTGGGTAATTCCTATGAAATACGCATCATACTTGATATACAAAGGAATGACGTTCCCTGATGAGTAAAAATATCATAGCCGTCACCGACTCCACATTTGAAGATCAGGTGCTTAAATCTGACAACGCCGGTGGTGGTGGATTACTGGGCGGAGTGGTGCGGCCCCTGCAAGATGATCGCCCCCATCCTCGACGAAATCGCGGAAGAATATGGCGATAAGGTCACCGTCGCCAAGCTCAATATTGACGAAAACCAGGAAACCCCGCAAAAATACGCGGTCCGCGGCATCCCGACCCTGATGATTTTCAAGAGCGGCAACGTGGCCGCCACCAAGGTCGGCGCCATGTCCAAATCGCAGCTTTCGGCCTTTATTGACAGTAATGTGTGAGGGCTGTTTTTATTGCCAAAATACTAGACGCACCCTGCATGACGTGCTAATTTAAACTAATCAAGAACAGTAATACCTGTCTTAAAAACGTTTAATCCCTCGTAAATATTAACCTTATTAATTACTAGTAATCCCGCCCTGCAGGGGTGTCTGCGCGCTTGATCCAACCTTTTCTCGCTTTAGCGTTCATGAGGCCATGAACTTAACAGAACTTAAGCAACAACCACCTTCGGCCCTGATTGATCTGTCCAAGCAGCTCGGACTCGAAGGCCTCGCCCGTTCCCGGAAACAGGACGTCATTTTCGAAATCCTCAAGGCGCATGCCAAGAAGGGTGAAGATATCTATGGCGACGGCGTGCTCGAAATCCTCCAGGACGGATTTGGCTTTCTGCGCTCTGCCGACAGCTCTTTCCTCGCCGGTCCCGACGACATCTACGTCTCGCCCAGTCAGATACGGCGCTTCAATCTGCGTACCGGTGACAATATCTCCGGCAAGATTCGGCCGCCGAAAGACGGCGAACGCTACTTTGCGCTGCTGAAAGTCAACGAGATCAACTTCGAGCCGCCGGAAAACGCCAAGAACAAGATCCTGTTCGAGAACCTGACGCCGCTGTTCGCCCATGACCGGCTCAAGCTCGAACGCGGCAACGGCAGTACCGAGGATCTGACGCCGCGCATCATCGACCTGGTCGCGCCCATCGGCAAGGGCCAGCGCGGCCTCATCGTCTCGCCGCCGAAGGCCGGCAAGACCATGCTGCTGCAGAGCATCGCCCAGTCGATCACGCACAATTATCCCGAATGCTTTCTGATCGTGCTGCTTATCGACGAACGCCCGGAAGAAGTTACCGAAATGCAGCGTTCGGTACGCGGCGAGGTCATTTCATCGACCTTCGACGAACCTGCGAGCCGTCACGTCCAGGTCGCCGACATGGTCATCGAACGCGCCAAGCGCCTGGTCGAGCATAAAAAGGATGTCGTCATCCTGCTCGATTCCATTACCCGCCTGGCACGTGCCTACAACACCGTGGTCCCGGCATCGGGCAAGGTGCTGACCGGCGGTGTCGATGCCAATGCGCTGCAGCGGCCGAAACGCTTCTTCGGCGCCGCGCGCAATATCGAGGAAGGCGGCTCACTGACCATTATCGCTACCGCGCTGGTGGAAACCGGCTCGCGCATGGACGATGTCATTTACGAAGAGTTCAAGGGTACCGGCAACATGGAAATCCACCTGAGCCGGGAGATTTCCGAGAAACGCATCTATCCCTCTATCAACATCAACCGCTCCGGCACGCGCCGCGAGGAACTGCTGACCTCGCCGGACGAACTGCAGAAGATGTGGATCCTGCGCAAACTGCTGCACCCGATGGAAGAACTCGCGGCGATGGAATTCCTGCTCGAACGCCTCAAGGCGACGAAGAACAATTCCGAGTTCTTTGATGCCATGAAGAGGCAGTAGGAGCGGCGCCCTCGTCGCGAATCTCTTTTTGTCATTCCGGCCTTTAGGCAGCAGGCCCGATATCGCATCGCTCGTGAAACGCATTGTGGGAGCGGATTACATCCGCGAATCTTTTTAACTCCTGTATCGCCGATGGAATCGGCTCCTACAATTTTGTCTTTTGTTGTCCGCGAATACACGCGAATGTTAACTGCTGTTATTACCGCGAAAACGGTAATCCAGTGAACAATTAATCTCGCTTAACCCGATCAATACCACTTTCTGCGTCCTGCCGGGTGCGGCACAACGGGAGAATGGAAAGATTAACTTTCAAAGGAGATTAATAATCTAACTGGATTCCGGATATCGCCTGCGGCGATTCCGGAATGACGACTTTTGTTATTCGCGTTTTGAACCCTCATCCTTCCTTCTCCCAGAGGGAAAAGGGACAAAGTGCGCCTTGCGCTATTTTTGTATGCGCGTTCATTTGCGGACTGATCCATTAACAACACGAGATACGATCACTGCAACGTACTAATCCGCCGCAGCTTGGCGTCATGCTGCAGGCGGTAGAAACGCCGCAGTTCGTTGTACCAGTCCTGGCCGCCTTTCAGCTGCTGATACCGCCGCCCCAGCTGCCAGCAGTAACGGGCGGCAAAATGATTGGCCGTCATGTAGCGCTGCAGCTGTTCCTCGTCCAGGGTATCGGCAAAGCTCACATCCTCGAACAGCCATTGATGCAGTTCCGCGAAGGTCTTGACGCCCTGCTCTCCCTGGAGTAACAGCAGGGTCACGAACTTGTCCACCTCGGCCTGCAATTCCAGCTCCAGCAGGCTGACCGGTCTTTCATGAGAGGCATTCCAGGCCATGTAAACAAAATGGCTGACGCCCTCGAGCACCAGGCTCAGATCGGCCATCTGATCCCTGCCCGCGGTATGCAGCGCTTCGACATCACTCAGTCTGTCCAGCAGCCCGGCATCGAGATACAGCGACATGGACAGATCATCCCCGGCCTGCTGCAGCAGCAGGCGTTCGTGCGGCTGGTGTGGATGGTCGCCGTTCAGCAGCCGCGCGAGCGCCTCGTCCGTGGTCAAAAAATCCTCGACCCGGTATGGCAGATCAATCTCGTAACACGACTGCAGGCGTAACTGCAGTTCTGCAACTGGCATGATGTCGCCTCTCAGTGCCGGGACTGGCTGACCGTGGCGTCAGGCTGTATGCCATGCTGGCGCAGCTTGCGTTCCACCTGGGCACTGCCTGTCAGCATCCATATTTCATACAGCCGCAGCAGATCCTGATCGTGGCCCGGCTGGAATTCATCCGACACTTCCGAGAGCACGTCGACCAGCTGGGCAAACTTTTCCGCCAGTTCCTGGTAGATCTCGCCGAAAGTCCGGCCATGGAATGAACGCCGCACGCTGTCAGCAAGACAATCATAGGCGTTGCCGCCCATGGCGATGTAATAGTCGATATCGACGGCACTGCGCTGCAGGCTATGGGCATACAGGCCGGCGATAAACAGTGCCACATCACCGAGACGCTTGAGAGCGTTATTGGCTTCCTGGATTGTGGTTGCGTCGACGGCGTCGGTATAAAACCTGGCCAGCGGTTTGATCATGCGGCCGTCGGGCGTATCTTCGTAGAGAGCATCGGAGCGGGCGAATTCGGTCAGCATATTCACCACGTAGAAAACAGTATCGTCTGCGACATTCACCTGCTGGCGAACAACCGCGGTCTGGACACTATCCTGAAAGAACTCCCTGACATCCATGCCGGTAATCAGTCGTGAGTGTTTCTGGCTCGACAACATGATGCATACCCCCAGTAATGAACACTGTCAGATGAATAACCTGCCTGTGAAAACCCCTCAATCTCCTGAGGCTGGAATCATTTCTCTTTCAAGTTAATTACAAAATAGCACATTGTGAAGCTAGCACTCGCAGCCGGTGGCTGATAATTTAGGGAGGCTCTGAATAATTCTCTCGTGTCATTTCGACCAACGGGAGAAATCTTTTAACTCATTGAGTTACAAGCAACAATCTGCACAAGGATTTCTCGCTTCGCTCGAAATGACAAATTGTTCAGAGCTTCCTTAGCACCGTTCAGCTGCAACCATCGGGAAAATGCTATGCAACTCATCACTACCGCAGGTTTATTCTTCGTAACCGCACTGGCGGAGATTGTCGGCTGTTACCTGCCCTGGCTGTATCTGAAAAAGAGCGGCCCCGCGTGGCTGCTGCTGCCGGCGGCCCTGAGCCTGGCACTGTTTGCCTGGCTGCTGACGCTGCATCCGTTTGCCGCCGGCAGGATCTATGCAGCCTATGGCGGCGTCTACGTCGCCACGGCCATGCTCTGGCTGTGGCTGATCCAGGGCCAGGAACCCAACCTGACCGATATCGTCGGTTCGGTCGTTGCCATTTTCGGCATGGCGATTATCGTGGCGGGCGCGCAGCCTGAGTAGTGACTGGTGACTGGTGACTGGTGACTGAATCAGCGAGGCACGAGGCCGCTGCCTGTCAAGGACACCAAATTCCAATCACCTATTACTAATTAACCAGGGAACCAATCACTAATCACCAATTAACCAGTCAACCAACCGAATAAAAAACCCCGCCACGAAGGCGGGGTTTTTGTACAGCCAAACAACAAGTGGGACTTAAAAGTCTTCCATGCCGCCCATGCCACCACCAGGCATACCGGCGCCGGCTTTCTCTTCCTTCGGCAGTTCGGCGATCATGGCCTCGGTGGTCAACAGCAGCCCGGCAATTGAAGCGGCGTTCTGCAGCGCCGTCCGTGTCACCTTGGCCGGATCGACAATACCCAGTTCGAGCATGTCGCCCATTTCGCCCGTCGAGGCGTCATACCCCTGCGCGTCCCTGGCCTTGCGCACCTGGTTGACGACCACGGACGGTTCACCACCGGCGTTCCTGACGATCTGGCGCAGCGGCTCCTCGATGGCGCGACTCGAGTATGCGAATACCCGTATTCTGCTCGTCATTATCGCCCTTGAGATCCTTGATCGCGCTTTGGGCACGTATGAAAGCGACACCGCCACCGGGGACAATACCCTCTTCCACGGCCGCACGGGTTGCGTGCAGCGCGTCCTCGACGCGGGCCTTCTTCTCCTTCATCTCGAACTCGGTCGCGGCACCGACCTTGATCACGGCGACACCGCCGGACAGCTTGGCGACGCGCTCCTGCAGCTTCTCCTTGTCGTAGTCCGAGGTCGACTCCTCGACCTGCTTGCGGATCTGCGACACGCGGGCCTCGATGTCAGCTTTCTTGCCGGCACCGTCAATAATGGTGGTCTCGTCCTTGGTGATCTGCACTTTCTTGGCACGGCCAAGATCGTCCAGCTGTGCCTTTTCCAGCGTCAGGCCGACCTCTTCCGAGATCACCTTGCCGCCGGTCAGCACGGCGATGTCCTGCAGCATGGCCTTGCGGCGGTCACCGAAGCCCGGCGCCTTGACCGCACACACCTTGACGATGCCGCGCAGGTTGTTGACCACCAGCGTCGCCAGCGCCTCGCCTTCCACATCTTCAGAGACGATCAGCAGGCTCTTGCCGGACTTGGCAACCGCTTCCAGTACCGGCAGCAGGTCGCGGATGTTGGAGACCTTCTTGTCACACAACAATACATACGGATCTTCGAGTTCCGCGCTCATGGACTGCTGGTTGTTGATGAAGTACGGGCTCAGGTAGCCGCGGTCGAACTGCATGCCCTCGACGACCTCAAGTTCATTCTCGAGACCGGAGCCTTCCTCGACCGTGATCACGCCTTCCTTGCCCACCTTGTCCATGGCGTCAGCGATCAGCTTGCCGATCTCCGCATCGGAGTTGGCGGAAATCGTACCGACCTGGGCGATACCCTTGGCATCGGCACACGGCTTCGACAGTTTCTGGATCTGTTCGACTACAGCTTTAACGGCCTTGTCCAGACCGCGTTTCAGCTCCATCGGACTCATGCCGGCAGCGACTGATTTCAGACCTTCACGTACGATCGTCTGAGCCAGTACGGTCGCAGTCGTCGTGCCGTCACCGGCGACGTCGGAGGTCTTCGAAGCCACCTCCTTCACCATCTGCGCGCCCATGTTCTCGAACTTGTCTTTCAGTTCGATTTCCTTGGCCACGGATACGCCGTCCTTGGTCACCGTCGGCGAGCCGAAACTCTTTTCCAGCACGACGTTGCGGCCGCGCGGGCCGAGGGTGACTTTTACGGCATTGGCCAGAATATCGACGCCGGCCGCCATGCGCGAGCGGGCGTCATCGGAAAAAACAATCTGCTTGGCAGTCATTGTTTGTTACCTCAGGTTAAATGGTTAAATCCGAATCGACACACACTCAGGCGTCGAGTACGCCCATGATGTCCTCTTCGCGCAATACCAGTAACTCGTCACCGTCGACTTTTACCTCGGTGCCGGAGTACTTGCCGAACAGGACCTTGTCACCCTGTTTCACATCCAGGGCACGGACTTCGCCGTTTTCCAGAATCTTGCCGTTACCCACGGCGATGACCTCTCCCTTGATGGGCTTTTCCGCGGCGCTATCCGGGATGACGATGCCGCCGGCGGTGGTTTTCTCCTCCTCCAGGCGCTTCACAAGCACGCGATCATGTAATGGACGGATTTTCATGACTTCATAGCCTCCTATAAGTCATTGATTATTAAGAAATAGTGCTTTTTGTTTAGCACTCTCTATTAGTGAGTGCTAAATATAATCCCATTTCCGGGGAAATCAAGATGACAGGCGTAAATATTTGCACCTGTTATCCCGAACGAAGTGAGGGATCTTTTGCGGTTAGCTATCGAATCGTGGCGTATGAGGGAATCAAACTGGCTTAAACAGGGCTGCGCCTGACGGCGCTGTGAGGGGGTAAGGCCGCTCCGCTGTGAGGCGTGCAATATAACTTCCCTCCCCTTGAGGGAAAGGAGGGTTGAGGTGGAGGTGAAATTCGCTCGTGAGGCCGCCCGCTACGCAGGCTGTGAGAGGAAACCGGGATGTACCGGTTCAGGATGTCATTTCGACCGTAGGAAGAAATCCGCCGCAGGCGTCCCGAGCGCAGCGAGGGATCTTCAAAAAGATCTCCCTGCGGTCGAGACAGGGATCTCTCACATTCGTTCGAGATGACATATACAGTATTGTCATTTCGATCCAGATCCCGAGCACCTGCGAGGGGACTGGCGAGAAATCTTCTATGAGCCGGGCTTCTCCTCACTCCTGACAGCCCGCGCAGCAGGCGGCCTCACAGCACCCGGCAGCGGTCTTACTTCGACCCATCCAGTGCCTGGTAGTAATCCATCAGTACCCTGGCCACCTCGGGCCGGGCGAATTCCTCCGGCAGCGGTTCGCCCTTGCCCAGCATTTCGCGCACCTTGGTACCGGACAGGATGACGAAGTCGTCCATGCCGTGGTCCGGCGCCTCGGACATCATCACCACCCGGCCGAGCTTCTTCGAGAATGCCGTGTGGTCTGCCTTGAAGATATCGATCTCGAGGGCGCCTGCCGGTACCCGGTCGAAAATGGCCTGGGCGTCGAACGGCCCGTAATAATCGCCGACACCGGCATGGTCGCGGCCGACGATGAAATGCGTGCAGCCGGCATTCTGGCGGAATACCGCATGCAGCAGCGCCTCGCGCGGTCCGGCATAGAGCATATCGAAACCATAGCCGGTGATCATGACGCTGTTCGGCGGAAAATAGAGTTCGACCATCTTGCGGATGGCCGCATCACGGACATCGGCGGGGATATCACCGGGCTTGAGCTTGCCGAGCAGCATGTGAATGAGCACGCCATCGGCGCCCACGGCATCCCTTGCCATCTTGCACAGTTCCTCATGGGCGCGGTGCATCGGGTTGCGGGTCTGAAAGGCGACGACCCTGTTCCAGCCACGCTCGGCGAACTCGTCGCGGATCTGCTGCGCCGTACGGAAAGTCTCCGGGAAATCCTTTTCAAAATAACTGAAATTCAATACCTCGATCGGGCCGGACACCAGGTAACGGCCCAGCGACATGAAAGTCGCCACACCGGGATGGCCGCTGTCGGTGGTGCCGAAGATCTGCTCGGCCATCTGTTCCAGCTGGCTGTCGCTGACCTTTTCGACATTCTCAACGGTCTGTACGGCCAGTACCGGTTCGCCTGCGACATTGGGATCACGTAATGCAATCCGCTCGGCCTTGCCCACGGCATCGGCGTCGCCCGTCAGATTCATGATCGGCACCGGCCAGAACAGGCCCTGTCGGGTGGCCATGTCAGTGGCGACACTCAGGGCCTCACTCAGATTCATGTAACCGGGCAGCGGATTGAAATAACCCGCGCCAAGCATGACGGCATTGGCGGCGGCGGCTGAATTCAGCCGCAGTGACGGCAGGTTCTCTGCTTCCTCCAGCAGGGACTGCCGGGCGTCGGCGTCATTGACATACAGGGGCTTCAGTGCGTCCGAGCCATGCGGCTTAATCATTGTTTCCTCTCCCAAATTCTCTGGTTCAGGTACCTGGCGGGGTACGAAGGGCTGCTCAAAAGGCGACAAACATAGCGATCTGCGCGGCCCTTGCCAAGTACTTGCTGCGCCGGAACATTGGCGCGGCAGGCCGGCTGTGCTTAAATCAGTCTGACAGGACGCCTACACCGGGGAAGAACCATGAGTGAAGCCAGGCCCGTGACCGCCGCCGAAGACGGCAAAAAAACATCCAAAATCGTCGAAGACGGTACCGAGGCCACGGTGCGGCTCGAGCAGGAATCAGCCCAGTGCTACTGGAATGACGAAGCCTTCAATAAAGGCGACAAAGTCAGCGTCGATGGTGCGATTTATGAATGCAGTTTCGGTTGCTGGGTGAAGATGGACGACTGATCCGCATGAACGCACTCGTCCGTTTTCTGCGCAGTGATACGCCGACCGGGCTCAAGATAATGCTTATCAGTGTGATTATCGCACTGATCTCGATGTTGCCACTGTTTGTCTACATCCTCGTTGGGCCGGCGGACGGCAATCCCATTGGTCTCGGGCTGCTCGCCTTCTTTGGCATGTTCGCCGGCTTGCTGGGCTGCCTGATCGGCATGCTATGGCTTGTTCTTTACGTGATTAAAAACAGACGCGGAACCGGCAGGGTGTGAGCCTGTTCAGTGGACTGGGCATCCTTATCGGGCTGTATACGATCTAGGCGGTTTCAGGGGGAAAGGTTTTCGCCTAATCCGGTGTCTGGGGCAAAACGATCATACACACCGAATCACCGCATTATTTCAGGACCGCTATCATCATATATACAGTCTTTGGCCTGAGCCTGCTTTTTCTTTTTTTCGAGAGTTGTCCATAGTGAATCAACTATTGCCAGAGACAAATTACAGATCCTCCATGTAACTCACTATCTTCTGCCGCTGACTTTCATCCGGCAGTTTGCCGTAAGCGGCCATGACATTATCGACGACATGTTTCGGATCACTGGTGGCCGGAATCGGACAGGTGACCGCCGGATGCGCGAGAATGAATTTCAGAAACACTTGTGCCCATGAACCGGCATCGAATTCCTGCATCCACTCCGGCAGCTCCCTGTTCTTCGTCAACCGGAACAGGTTGCCTTTCTCGAACGGTTCATTGATGAGCGTGGCAATGCCGTCGTCCCGGCAGAATGGCAGCAACCGCTTCTCGGCGTTGCGATCCAGGACATTGTAATTGAACTGCACGAAATCGAAGGTTTCACTCTTCAACACCCGTTCAAGTTCTTCGTGCACACCGCTGCGGTAATGCGTCACGCCGATGTAGCGGATACGGCCCGCGTCTTTCCATTCACGCAGGGTCTTGTAATGAGTTTGCCAGTCGACGAGGTTATGGATCTGCATCAGATCCATCGGCTCGCTGTGCAGCAATTCCATGGAATGCCGCATCTGCTCGATGCCGCTGTCGCGGCCCTGGGTCCAGACCTTGGTAGCCATGAACAGGTCTTCCGTGATCCCCAAATCCCGGGCCAGGTGGCCGACGATCTCTTCCGCCGTCCCGTACATGGGTGAGGTATCGACAAGCCGGGCACCGTGGGCATGAAACAGGCGCAGCACATCGCGCAGATCGGCCAGCTTGTCGTCGGACAACGAGGCGACCTTGCCGGCGTCCATGGTGCGCGCGGTGCCGAGACCGATGGCGGGAATCTGCTCGCCTGATACGGGAATGCTGCGCATGATAATGTCGCGCTCTGCAATACCGCCCGCGCGGGCCGGGTAGATACCGTGGCCGACCAGGCCCAGGCCGATACCGCCGAGGCCCAGCAGTTTCAGGACCTCGCGCCGTTTACGGTTGCTGATGTCATTGTCGTTCATGGGCTATACCTCCCGGTTTGCCGGCGTCGGCGCCATGTCGTCCGCCGGCCGTTTCGTATCCTGTTTATCATATTCGTCATAACGCCGGCCCAGCCACAGCGCCAGACCGAACCAGACGGCGGCAAGCGGTACCGCCACCATGGCAATGCCGCCCAGACCCAGGCCCAGTGCCATCAGGCCCGCAAAAATCCAGCCGGCCACCGCGTCGCCACCACGGTAGACGACGGTATCGATGAAATTCTTCGACTTGTACTTCGCCTCCCGGTCCAGAACCGTGAACAGCATCTCGCGCGCCGGCTTGGTCAAGGCATAGTTGCCGGCGCGGCGCAGCACCTGTACGACCAGCAGCACGATCAGCACCGGCGCCGCCGCCATGGCGGCAAAGCCGGCCAGCAGCACAACCGGGACAATGGCGAGGGTGGCGCCGACACCGAAACGGTGCACCAGTCGGTGGGTAACCAGTGCCTGACCGACAATGGTGATTGCATTGACACTGAAATCTATCCACGCAAAAACTGCGGTGCGTTGTGCCGAATCGGCGAAAGCATCCTCGACGATATGCGCCTGCTGGAAATACAGAAACGTGGCCAGCGTTGTGTACAACAGGATAAAGCCGACAATACCCAGCAGATACGGACTGCTGATCACTTTCTTGATGCCGGTCAGAATACCGCCGCCGATCGGGCTTTCATGCGCACGCGCAACCGGCTCCGTATGGGCCACATGCAAATCCCAGTGGCGCAGCTGATGGATAGCGATCAGTGCAACAGCCAGAACCATGGCTGCCACCGGCAGCAGATTGACCGGGCCCAGTGCCGGCGCCAGTAGCCCCGACAGCGCCGGACCGGTAATGGCGCCGGCCGAGCCGCCGGCGGCGATCAGGCCGAACAGCCGCCGCGCCTGCGGTACACTGAAGATATCGGCCATGAAACTCCAGAAAACCGATACCACGAACAGGTTGAACACGCTGGCCCAGATGAAAAACGCGCGGGCGATATAAACATCGACGATATCGGCCCGGAACAGCGCATAGAAGATCAAGATATTGGCGATGAAAAAATAATAGACCAGGGGCACGAAAGTGCGGCGCGGGAAACGTGCGGCGATCCACGCAAACAATGGCACCGCCGCACACATGGCGACAAAGGTGCCGGTGAACAGCCACTGCAGGTTCTCGACACCACCGATGATGCCCATCTCGTCGCGGACCGGCCGCAGGATGTAATAGCCGCCGAGCAGACAGAAAAAATACACGAACGACCAGAAGACGGCCGCCACCTCGTCCGGTTCTATGATTATCAGCGGCCGCAGTAAAGCGGCGGTGCGCCGGTTGAGGGCGGCGGAGAAATTCCCCGGGCTCATAAAGCGTATTCTTGGCTGGAATTATAAGGCTTGAGAACCTTTAATTGCGGCAGGGTTCCCGCATATATCAGCGGGCACCTGCTGAAGGGCCCGGTGATATGTCGATGTTGAAATTGCTAAGCGGCTGGCTGCTGACATTGATTGTAATCGGCTGCACCGGCTCGCCCGACCAGCAGGCGGCGCACACCGCCGGCGAAAAACAGGTTTATGTCGTCAGTCACGGCTGGCATACCGGTATTGTTATCGCCGGCCGGGACCTGGGACCTGAACTGGCTTTCCTGGATGGCCATTTCGATACCGCCCGGTGGTACGAGATCGGCTGGGGTGACAAACAATTCTATCAGGCCGGCGAGGTCACCGCGGCACTGGCGTTGCGGGCCGGTTTGTTACCCACCGAGGCCGTATTGCATGTCACCGCGCTGCCGGAACGGCCCGATGCCTACTTCACCAGGAACCGGGTCATTGAACTGCGAATCGACGCAGCAAGCCTTGCACGCCTGACCACGGCTGTTGCGGATTACTTCAAATACGACGACAACGGCGAACCGATCACATCGGGCAAGGGCCTGTACGGACAGAGCCTGTTTTTCGATGCGACAGGGCGGTTTCATGCACTCAACACCTGCAACACCTGGACTGCCAGGATACTCAGCCTGGCCGGCGTACCCATACGGACCTTCATGACAGTTCGAGCCGGTAGCGTGATGGAACAGCTCGAACCCGCCGCCGTCAGCGATACCGGTGAACGTTGATATAAATACGATGTACATGGCACCGGTCGCTGAACGGATCGTCTGTCATCTGCCCTGACACAAAAAAACCCGGGCAGGGCCCGGGTTCTTGTTTGATGCATTGATGTCCTGACCGTCATACGGTCAGTCAATCATTAATTGACCCGCTCCGTGTCATCTTCCCTGGCATCATCATAACCCGCAATGGCCTCTTCCTGGTGAATGGTAGCGGGAACATTCAGGTCATGATTGAGTTGCTCCGTTACACCGGCAGCCTTTTTCTTGCTGCTGGTAAATGCATCCTCGGCCTGATCCGGCACCTTCTTCAGGGTTTCGGCCTGATGCACGGTTGCCGGGGCCTGTACAGCGGAACTCATTTTTGCCAGGGCCGGGGTGCTCGCAATAGTCGATCCGGCCAGTATTGCTGTGATAATAGCACCTCTGTTTAGCAGTGCGTTCATGGCTAATACCTCCATGATTGAATGCATTGCGTCCGGTTGGTCAGATCACATTGCGTGAGTTCCTGCACTGCACAACGGAATGATTGTGAAACGCTTTACTGTTTCACGATGCGATAATCACAGGCTGCATCGCGGCAGGGATATTTCCACTCACAATCCAGTATCAGCTGGCAGGACCGGGACGCAAATCAAAGCGGCCATCATCAAGCCTGACAATATCCCCGGTATGTACGCGATAGCGGCCGGCGGCCTGGTCCTCGTAGTAAAGCCTCAGTGTATGGTGGATGGTCGTGAATGCCAGGTTTTCCCAGGGGATACTGCACTGATCGAACAGTTCGGCTTCCAGTGATTCATCACCGGCGGCAAATTCACCCCCAAGCATTCGGGAGCGGAACATCATGTAAACCTGATCGACATGTGGCAGGTTGAAAACGGCAAACAAGCCGTCTATTTCCACCTTCGCCTGCGCTTCCTCATAAGTCTCACGCAATGCGGCTTCCAGTGTTGTTTCGCCAAGTTCCATGAAACCGGCGGGCAACGTCCAGTAACCGTAGCGTGGTTCGATGGCGCGTCGGCACAGGAGAATACGGCCATCACCCGCTTCTACCAGGCAACCGGCAACCACCTTTGGGTTCTGATAGTGAACCGTCTCGCAATGCTGACATATATATCGCGGCCGATTATCGGCAGGCGGTGTTTTCAGGATAACGCTGTTGCCGCACTGGGTGCAGTATTTCATATTGCTTCGACTTCATATTGCTGTTCAGTCTGATCCGGCAGGATTGGCTTCAGTACCGGCCAGATATTGTCAAGCATTCTTGACTGTGCCTCGGCAGTCGGATGTATGCCGTCGTCCTGCATGAGTTCGGGGTGTTCCGCGATATCGTCCAGTAAAAAGCGGCTCATAACAACATCGTACTTATTTGCCAGCTCTGTATAGACGTTCTCGAACTTTTTGGTAAAGGCGGGGCCATAGTTGGGAGGCATTTTCATCGGCACGAGCACTACCCGCGCACCGGTTCCCTGCAATTTCTCGATAATAGTTGCCAGGTTGTGCCGCATTTCATCGGGCTGGATACCGCGCAGACCGTCATTGCCGCCCAGTTCGATAATTGCAACCGCCGGATGTTCACGCCGCAGAATGTCGTCAAGACGCGTCCGTGCACCACGCGACGTATCACCGCTGATGCTGGCATTGATAACACGGTAACGATAGCCGGACGTCTCCAGCCGCTGTTCGAGTAACGCCACCCAGCTTTGCTCGATTGGTATACCATAGCCGGCGCTGAGGCTGTCGCCGAGGACAAGAATCGACGGCCTGGTGTCAGCGCCTGCGGCAGCCGCCACGACAGGAACAAACAGCAATAACAGGAGCAGACGTTTCAACATGACTACTGAGACCATCGTCAGTGCGGAAAATCTCGGCAAATACTGTCCAGGGGCCGGCTGGCATCCTGCAGATTCTCGAAGACATCAATCTTACCATCGCTCGCAGTGAGACCGTCGCCGTTGTCGGTGTTTCGGGTTCCGGCAAGTCCACCCTGCTCGGCCTGCTCGCCGGTCTCGACACACCTACCAATGGCCGCGTGCTACTGAACGGGACCGATCTCAACACGCTGGATGAGGATGGCCGTGCATGCCTGCGCGGCCGGCAGGTGGGTTTCGTTTTCCAGTCATTCCAGCTACTGGCCAGCCTGACTGCCCTTGAAAACGTCATGTTACCACTGGAACTGGCCGGACATGAGAACCCGCGGGCTGAGGCGGAGCATGAATTGGACAGTGTCGGTCTGGCGGCTCGTACCGGCCACTATCCCAACCAGCTGTCCGGCGGCGAACAGCAGCGTGTGGCGATAGCCAGGGCCTTTGCCGGCGGTCCGAGCCTGCTTTTTGCTGACGAGCCAACCGGCAATCTCGACCAGCAGACTGCGCACCAGGTCATGGATCTGCTGTTCAACCTGAACACGGAACGCGGTACCACTCTCGTATTGGTCACGCACGACCCGGGCATCTCCGCCGATTGCGATCGCGAACTCAGGCTTGACGGCGGCAGGCTCGCGGCATGATCGCACGCTGGTCCTGGCAGGCGTTGCGCCGCGACTGGCGTGCCGGTGAGCTGCGCCTGATCGCGCTGGCGCTGATCATCGCCGTCGCCGCATCCACCGCCGTCGGTTTTTTTACCGATCGCATCGGCCGCACACTGTCGACCCAGACCGGTGAACTCATCGGCGGCGATCTGGTGCTGGTATCCAGCAAGCCCATTGGCAAAGACATAAAACAACAAGTGAAGGCACTTGGCCTGATCAGTGCCGATACCCTCACCTTCCGCAGCGCTGTCAGCAGCGGTGACGACCTGCAGCTCGCCGAACTCAAGGCCGTGGCCGCACCCTACCCGTTGCGCGGCCGGCTGCGTACCAGCGACAAGTTATTCGGTGAAGAATATGAAACCGGGGATGTACCAACGCGCGACAGCGCCTGGCTCGACGCCCGGCTCATGCAGTCGCTGGGACTGGAAACCGGTGACACCGTCAACATCGGCGCGAAAACGCTCGAAGTCAGCCGGGTACTGACTTATGAGCCGGATCGCGGCGGCGAACTTTTCAATATCGCGCCGCGCGCGATGATCAATCTCGCCGACATTCCGGCGACGGATCTGATCCAGCCCGGCAGCCGGGTAAAATATCACCTGCTGCTCGGCGGTGAAGCGGAAGCCATCGACCGGATGCGCACCTGGCTGCGCAACAATGCCGCTGATGATCTGCGGGTGGAAGACGTGCGTGAAGGCCGGCCGGAATTGCGCACCGCGCTGGATCGCGCCGAGCAGTTCCTGGGGCTTGCCGCAATTGTCGCCGTGGCACTGGCCGGTCTGGCAGTGGCACTCGCCACGCGCCGCTACACCGCCCGCCACCTGGATCACTGCGCCATCATGCGCTGTTTCGGCGCGACCCAGAATTTCATCCTTGCCGCTTACACCCTGCAGTTGCTCTGGCTCGGCCTGATCGCCGGCCTGATCGGCATCGCACTCGGCTGGTTCGCCCAGCATGGCCTGGTGATATTAATGTCGGCGCTGATCGACGGACCGCTGCCCGCCGCCGGCCCGTTGCCGGCGTTCACCGGCCTGGCGATCGGCCTGGTGACATTGCTCGGTTTCGCCCTGCCGCAGATTTACAGCCTCAAAAACGTACCGCCCGGGCGCGTATTGCGACGCGACCTGGGACCGACGCCGGCCGGTGCGATCACGGTTTATGGTGTCGCGGTCATTGCCATCGCCGCGCTGCTGCCGTGGCAAAGCGGCGATCCAAAACTGAGTTTTTATATCCTGCTGGGGTTGTTCGGTACCGCGGCACTGCTGGCCGGCAGCGCCTGGCTGCTGATCCGCCTGCTCGGCCGGCTGCGGGCGCGGGTCGGCGTTGCCTGGCGTTTCGGACTTGCCAATGTGTCGCGGCGCGCCGCCGGCAGCGCGGCCCAGGTACTCGGTATCGGCCTGGGCCTGACGCTCATGCTGTTGCTGACGCTGGTGAGAACGGACCTGTTGGACGGCTGGCGTGACCGCGTCCCCGCCGATGCCCCGAATTACTTTCTTATCAACGTACAGCCGGACGAGGCCCGGGACGTGGCCGGTTTCCTGCGCGAACGCGCCGGTGTTAACACCGATCTCTATCCGATGGTACGCGGCCGCCTGATTGAAATTAACGGTGAAGCAATCAGTCCGGAGGATTATCCCGAGGGCCGGCCGCGACGGCTGGTTGAACGCGAGTTCAACCTGTCATGGACCGCGACCATGCAGGCCGACAACAAGCTCGTCGCCGGTGACTGGTGGCCGCAAAACAGCGACGGTAACTGGTTTTCGGTTGAGGAAGGCATCGCCGAGACGCTGGGCATCGATACCGGCGATACACTTACCTACCAGATCGGCGATCAGACCGTTACGGCCAGGGTGCGCAATTTACGCTGGGTCGAGTGGGATTCGTTCAACGTAAACTTCTTCGTTGTTGCCAACCCCGGCGTACTCGACGATTACCCGGCCACTTATATCACCAGTTTTTATCTGCCCTCCGAACACCGGCCGGCACTCAACGATCTGATACGTCAGTTTCCGAGCGCCACGGTGCTTGATGTCGACACGTTGTTGACCCAGGTCCGCAGAATCATGGAACAGGTGATTCTTACCGTTGAGTATGTGTTCGGCTTTACCCTGCTGGCGGGTCTTGTTGTATTGCTCGCCGCAATACAGTCCACACATGATGAACGCCGCTATGAAACCGCGCTGCTCACCGCGGTCGGTGCCAGCCGCGCGCAGATCCTGCGTGGATTGGCGGCAGAATTTACCGTCATCGGCCTGGTTGCGGGAACACTTTCGGGTATTGCCGCCACGCTTTCCGGCTGGCTGCTGGCGAACCATGTCTTCAACATTCCCTATGAATTCAACCCGCTGATCTGGCTGTTCGGTCTTGGCGGCGGGGTGCTGGTGGTATTGATCGCGGGCCTTGCCGGCACCTGGAAAGTACTCCGGCATCCGCCGCTGGCGGTACTGCGATAATGACCGAAAACCGTCCCGCCGGAAATGGCATCAGGCGAGGCTAACATCCTCATCATGCCTCGTCTCAAGCATTCACGTTCATCCGCCGGTCCCTATGGGGTCGGATTCCGGCTCTCCCGCTTCTGCACCGGATACGACAAACCATTGTAAAACATACTGTTGCAAGGGGTGGTCAAACGGTAAGCCGGCATTGGACTGATCGAGCCTTTCAGGATTGACGATCGGCTAGGGTAAAAGCCATCCAGCGTGCTTAAATGGGGGATCTATAGGCAGCAACAGGCCGGTGTGTTTGCCGGCGACAGGAGGCAGTTATGTCAGTTGAAATGTACCTAAAGATGGATGAAGTCACCGGCGAGTCAAGAAATTACAGTTACAAGGGCTGGTCGGATGTGCTCTCCTGGCACTGGGAATTGCTCAGTAACCGTGGTTCGCCGCAGGCTGGCGATAATGGCGAGACTTCTTTCGGGGAGATATCCATTACCAAGCACATTGGCACGGATAGTGCCGCGATTATGCTGCTCTATGCCCAGGGCAAGATCATTCAATACGCTGATCTGAATATCATACCAACTGTAGGCAAGCGGGAAGCCAAACAGAAATACCTGTCTATGCGAATGGAGGATGTGCTGGTGAAATCCATCATCACCGGCGGCAACACAAGCGAAACTCACTTCAATGAGAATATCGTTCTGAGCTTTAACAGAATCAGATTCGAATACAATTTCCACGCCGCTTCCAGCCCGGGAGAGGATGATGCAGGGTCTGTTGATTACCAGTTTGCCTGGGATATTGCACAGAACAAACAATGGCAGTAAGGGATCCTGTGGAATTACTGCAACAACACTCACAACAAGTCCGGGCAGCCAGGAATTGAAGGTAAAATACCTTGGGAGGCTCTGAATAATTTGTCATTTCGAGCGCAGCGAGAAATCCGCCGCAGGCGTCCCGAGCGTAGCGAGGGATCTTCTGAAAGATCTCTCCCTTCGGTCGAGACAAGGATTTCTCCCGTTGGTCGAAATGACATGCGGGGATTATTCAGAGCTTCCCTTAAAGATATTGATATTTCAGAAAGCGATCACTGTCCGCTTTCAAGCACCCTGATCCCTTGAACTCGGGCCAACTGAGAGTAATATTCAGTCAGGGACGTGCCCTCACGTGACACGTCAAGGGAACTCAATCAATCTGTCCAGTAAACTCAGGGCCAGACGGTGCAATACCGTCTGGATGGGGTGAACATAACAAAAGCGCCGGGCGGGCAGGAATGGCGGCAAATGTCACAAAAACCCGATAACACGAAAATACCGGGCCAGGGTGATCAGGATCTGAGAGCCCTGCTGGACAATTATCCGGGAGTGGCATACCGGTGTCTGAACGACGGCGACTGGACAATGATGTTTATCAGTGCCGGCGTTCATGATCTGACGGGATACCGGCCTGACCAGCTTCTAGCCGGGCATATCGAGTATAACGATATTATTCACCCGGATGATCGGGAATATGTTTTCCTGCAAGTGCAGGGCGCCATCGGAAAAAAGCAATATTATCAACTCGAATACCGTGTCCGTACGGCGGATGGACAGGAGAAATGGGTATGGGAACAGGGATGTGGCGTCTTCAATGCGGAAGGTGAATTATTGATGCTGGAAGGTTTTATCAATGACATCACCGAACGCAAGCAGACCGAACAACAACTCGCCCTGCTGGTTTTCGCCCTCAACCATGTTCACGAGGCCACCTACTTAATCGATGAACACGCCCGGTTTCTGTACGTTAACGACGAGGCCTGCCGGGCGTTGGGTTACAGCCGCGGTGAGCTGCAGCAAATGGGTATTGAGGACATCGATCCCGGATACTCGATGGAACTCTGGGAGGTCCACTGGAACGAGATCAGGAACAAAGGCGCGATAAGCCTGGAAACTTCTCATCAGCGTAAGGATGGACACGTTTTCCCCGTGGAAATCAGTGCCAACTATTTCGAATATGATGACAGGGAATATAACCTGGCACTGGCGCGTGATATCACCACCCGCAAGGAGCAGGAAGCCCGTATACAGCACCTGGCCTATCATGATGCCCTGACGGATCTGCCCAACCGCAACCTGTCCCTGGATCGCCTGGGTCATGCAATGTCATATGCCAAAAGACACGGGCAGACACTGGCCATACTGTTTCTCGATCTGGATAACTTCAAGGTAATCAACGATACAATGGGACACCCCGTGGGCGATGAACTGCTGCGACAAGTGGGCGGGCGCCTGAGCGGCACGCTCCGGGAACAGGACACAATCGGCCGCGTGGGCGGGGACGAATTTCTGATATTTTTACCGGAGCTATCCTCTGCCCAGGACGCCGCACATGTTACCGAAAAAATCCTCGCGGCCTTGATCGCCCCCTTCGAGGTAACGGGTTACAGTCTGCATGTCACAGCCAGTGTCGGCATCAGTCTTTATCCCCGTGATGCCAGTGATGTGAACACGCTGGTGAAATATGCAGACACGGCACTTTATCTGGCCAAGGATCAGGGGCGCAATACGTTCAAATTCTTCAGCCCCGAGCTGGACCAGAAGATCCATGACCGGCTGCATATGGAAAACGATCTGCGGCAGGCAATCAAAAATAACGAATTCCTGTTGCATTACCAGCCGCAATTCAATCTTGCTACCGGCGTGATGACGGGCGTGGAAGCATTGCTGCGCTGGCAGCATCCCGTGCGCGGACTGATTCCACCGGGCGATTTCATTCCCCTCGCCGAAGATATCGGCCGGCCTTATCATTCCTCTGGGCGAGTGGGTGTTACGCACTGCCGGCGCCCAGGCACGTGCCTGGCAGGAGGCAGGTATCTCCAGCATGCGTATCTGTATCAATATTTCCCAGCGCCAGCTTGCACAACACGACTTTCCCGATGACGTGCACCGCATACTCAATGAAACCGGCTGCGACCCGCATATATTCGAGCTGGAAATTACGGAATCGTGCGTCATGGACCGGCCGGATCATGTCATCGCCAAGTTACAGGCTTTGCACGAGATGGGTATCAAACTCTCACTCGATGATTTCGGCACGGGCTATTCCAGTCTGGGTTACCTGAAACGATTCCCGCTTGATCGGCTGAAAATCGACCGCTCCTTCGTGGCAGGCCTTCCGGAAGACAGCAGCGACATCGCCATTGTTCAAACCACCATTGTACTGGCACGGCACCTCGGTCTCAGCGTCGTGGCGGAAGGTGTGGAAACTGAAGCACAACAGCGCCTGCTAAAGGCGTACGGCTGTCATGAAATGCAGGGTTACCTGCTTGGCAAACCGTTACCGGCCGAGGAGCTGGAAAAAATATTCGAATAATTCCGGGGACAGTATACTTATTTTCGGCCCCGCTACGCGTCTACGGCGTGACTCCGCAACCACATCCGGAAAATACGTATACTGTCCCCGTATTCAACCGGCCTTGCGGGACTCGGACTTGCGCTCGTGTTCCCTGAGGTATTTCTTGCGTATGCGGATGGCCTTCGGCGTAATCTCGACCAGCTCGTCGTCGTTGATGAATTCCAGCGCCTGTTCCAGCGACAGCTTGACCGGCGGCGAGTCAGCAACACGTTTTCATCGGTGCCGGAGGCGCGCATGTTGGTCAGTTTCTTGGCCCTCAGGGCGTTGACGACGAGATCATTGTCACGTGAGTGGATACCGACGATCTGGCCTTCGTAGATTTCCTGTGAGGGTTCGATCATCATGCGGCCGCGTTCCTGCAGGTTGAAAATCGCGAACGCCAGCACCTTGCCCTGGTCATTGGAAATCAGCACACCATTGTGACGGTTACCGATCGGCATATCGACCTTCGGGCCGAAATGATCAAAATTGTGCGCCAGTAGACCGGTACCGGAAGTTTCCGACAGGAATTCAGTCTGGAAACCGATCAGGCCGCGGGATGGAATGGTGAAGTCGAGGCGTACGCGGCCCTTGCCGTCCGGCATCATGCTGGTGAACTTGCCGCCGCGTTCATTCAGCGCACGGATGATCGAGCCCTGGTGTTCTTCCTCGACATCGGCGGTCAGTGTCTCGAACGGCTCACACAGCTGACCGTCTATCTCCTTGACTATGACCTGGGGGCGTGAGACAGCAACCTCATAGCCTTCACGGCGCATGTTTTCCAGCAGGATGGACAGATGCAGCAGACCGCGGCCGGAAACCTCGAACTTGTCCGGATCACTGGTGGGTTCCACCCTTAATGCAACATTGACCTTGAGTTCCCTTTCCAGCCGATCGCCGATCTGGCGCGAGGTAATGAACTTGCCCTCCTTGCCGGCGAACGGTGACTTGTTGACCTCGAATGTCATGCTCATGGTCGGTTCGTCGACCTGCAGCGTCGGTAGCATCTCGGGCTGCTTCGGATCACACAGCGTTTCGGAGATACCGAGATCCTCAATGCCGCTGACGGCGATAATGTCACCGGCCTGGGCCTCGGCGATCTCGGTCCGCGCCAGGCCCAGGAAGCCGAGCACCTGTAAGGCTCTGGCGCTGCGTTTATTGCCCTCGCGGTCGATCGCGGTGATCGGCATATTGGGCTTGACACGTGCCGCGCTCTGATGCGGCCGGTGCCGATCACGCCGACGTAATTGGAATAATCGAGCGAGGTGATCTGCATCTGGAACGGCCCATCCGGATCAACATCCGGCGCCGATACTTTTTCCACGATCGTCTCGAACAGGGGCGTCATATCCCCTTCGCGTACGCTATCATCGAGACTGGCGTAGCCGTTCAGCGCCGAGGCATAGACAACCGGAAAGTCGAGCTGCTCATCGCTCGCGCCGAGTTTGTCGAACAGGTCGAACACCTGGTCCATGACCCAGTCCGGCCGTGCGCCGGGACGGTCGATCTTGTTAATGACAACGATGGGCTTCAGGCCCAGGGCAAATGCCTTCTGGGTAACAAAACGCGTCTGCGGCATGGGGCCATCCACCGCATCGACCAGCAACAGCACCGAGTCGACCATCGACAGCACGCGCTCGACTTCGCCGCCGAAGTCGGCATGCCCGGGCGTGTCGACAATATTAATGCGCCAGGCCGTGCCGGCGGGCGAGGTCCAGTTAATCGCGGTGTTCTTCGACAGAATGGTGATACCGCGTTCGCGCTCGAGGTCATTGGAATCCATGATGCGCTCGCCGAACTCGCTGCGCGCGTCCAGGGTGCCGGACTGGCGCAACAGTTTATCCACCAGCGTGGTCTTGCCGTGGTCGACGTGGGCAATAATGGCGATGTTGCGAAGATTCTGAATCATGGACGGTTACCGGGACGGGACAAAAGTCGGCATTATACCGCTTAAGTGCAGTGCAGCATACGGGATTATCAGTCCGCGAATGCACGCGAATGAACGCCAATGAGGCGTCGGCAAACGATAATATCACGTACGGAAGGCACAGATAGACCAACTCCTACCAGGCCGCTCCCGGCGTTCTGGCCATTGTCTGTGTCATTATATCGCGTTTATTAGCGTTCATTTGCAGATCATTTCAGTAACACGAACGTCGCCTTCGTCGACCAGGCGGGCTGACCACGGCGGCAGAAGCACCAGGTCACCTTCACCGAGTGTTCTCGATCCACTGGCTGGCGCCGGGCGGGAATGTAGACTGCATCGCCGGCCCTACCCCGGCGGTTTCCTCGCCGATGTGCACCAGGCCACGGCCTTCGAGGATGTAGTAGACTTCGACCTGCTTGAGGTAGTGAGCGTAGCTCTGCTTGCCCGGCTCGACCCGGGCAATGGCCAGCGACAGCGGCATGTCGATACCGTCGTTGCGCGGGTGCAGCACCTCGCGGATGCCGCAGCCGTCGTTGGCGGTGAATTCGTTGCATTCGCTGGTTCGCTTGATCAACATGGGCGGCTTTACTCCGGTTGATTGGTTTATTGGTTAACTGGTTCATTGGTGCCGCCGAGTATCCCCTGGCGCGGAATCCGGCAATCCGGGACTTCCTACGCCAGTGAGAATACGGTGTGGCCATCATTTAAATGCAAACTGGCTTCAGGCCCGGATCGTATACTGACATGAATCGCTATATCGGACAGTCCGACTTCGCCCACGGCAGTGAACCGGTACTCGGCGTCCTGCTCACCAACCTCGGCACGCCGGCAGCGCCAACGACGCGCGCGCTGCGCACGCGCACCTGAGCAGTTCCTTTCAGACCGCGCCGCTGATCGAAGTACACCAAGGCGGTATGGTGGTTCATCCTCAACGGCATCATTCTCAATACCCGGCCGCAGAAATCGGCGAAACTGTACGCCAAGATCTGGACCGAGGAAGGTTCGCCGCTGTTGCGCATTTCCTGCAAACAGCAGCAGGCATTGCAATCCGCACTGGAAAACCGGCTGTCAGGGCCGGTGAAGGTGGCACTGGCCATGCGCTACGGCGAGCCATCCATTAAGAGTGGACTGGAGGAACTGCGCAATGCCGGTGCCCGGCGGCTGCTGGTACTGCCGCTGTATCCGCAGTACTCGGCCGCCACCAATGCCTCGACCTTTGATGCAGTCAGTAGCGTACTGCAGCGCTGGCGCTGGCTGCCCGATTTCCGTTTCATCAGTCACTATCATGACGAGCCGGGTTACATCCAGGCGCTGGCGCAGCGCATCCGCGCCCACTGGATAACGAGGGCCGCGCCAATCGCATGATACTGTTCACTTTCCACGGCAGTCCCAAAACATACTTCACTGCCGGCGATCCCTATCACTGTGAATGCCATGTCACGGCCCGGCTGCTGGCCGAGGAACTCGGTCTGCCGGAGGGACAGTGGCAGGTTACCTTCCAGTCGCGTTTCGGGCCGCGCGAGTGGCTGCGGCCGTACACCGATGAAGTGCTGGCGGCACTGCCCGGCGAGGACGTGAAGTCGGTGCAGGTCGTGTGTCCCGGTTTCTCGGCCGACTGCCTGGAAACACTGGAAGAAATGAACATTCAGAACCGCGAACTGTTCATGCAGGCCGGCGGCGATCGCTTTACTTATATACCGGCATTGAATGATCAGCCGGCACACATCGAATTTCTTGCCGATCTGGTTTACAAACACGCCGCAGGGCTGGCCGGAACTGGATCAAGGCCTGGATCGTGAAGCGGCGGCAAAAGAACGTGCGGCTGCAAAACAGCGTGCCATTACGATGGGCGCGGAGAAGTAGTTAAAAACTGACGAAGAAGTAAGCTAGCGCAGCCGCGTCAGGCTCCAGTCGTTCTGCTCCGGCCGGCGGCGGAGGATAATCCGGCGTCACGAATCTCCATGCGTACCAGCCCATCGGTCCGGGACGGGATACCAAAGCGCAGTGGTTCACCCGCGACCGTCCACTCGTAAACCCGCAGGAACTGATCGGTAGTCAGGCGCGTACTCAGGTTGGGACCAAACTCGCCTTCCTCGATCTGTATCTCCGGCGCGCCGTATTGCTCGATCAGCACCGCGCGGCATCTCATTGAATATCCGCTCGGCCGAGGCGGCCGTCACCAATGGCGTCGAAGTCGATGATCAGGTTGCTGGAGACAACACTGCCGGCCTCGACCTCATAGACCAGACGCTGGCGCCGCTGGATGGACTCAAGCAGCTGCGTTTCGTAGATAAGCAGGTTATTGCGCGTGACCGGCTCACCCAGGCCCTGATCCTGCAGAACCGACTCGACCATGGCGGCTGACACGCCGGGCTCTGAGACGGGTCGAACGACACCGGCATCGCGGCCATGTCGCAGCGCCCGGGCGCTGCGCGCACAGCGGCCGCGGCGGCTTGTCGTACTGATACTCCCAGAACACCATGAACCGCGTCGCCTGGGTCGTCGCCAGACCCTCGGGATCGCGATCATAGTAATTCGCCTCGACGCCGAAGCGATGTTTTTTATAACGATAGTTGTATTGCAGCGCGAGGCGCTGTGTCAGCGTATCGAAACCCGTGACCGCCTGCGGTTGCTGCAGAATGCCATTATAGGAAAAGCGCAATGAATGACCACGACCATAAAGCGTGGCGTTGACCACCGGCTGCCAGTCCGTGGTCGCCCCGGCACCGCCATTGATGTCGCGCACACTCATGCCGGGTGAAATCGTGCCGTCGAGCCCGGCCAACTGGAAGTCGTAGTCGAAAGACAGCGTGCCCTGGCGGATGATGCGCTTGCTGCTCGGCGGGACCTCGTTCGTCAGTCCTGGCCGAGCATGACTCGGCCTGAGCCGTCAGCACGTCGCTCAGCGGCGTACTGAGATTGGCATTCAGGGTTGCATTGCGGCTGTCCTGCTGGCCGGCGTCATCCTGGCGCACGGAAACGAAGGCATCGACATTGCCGAACACGCGGTAACCGCCGACATTCGCCAGACGTACCGCCGTAGGTCAGGCCCGCCGAGTTGGTGTCGACGGGATTATTGCTTTCCAGCGCATCGCGGAAATACAGGTAGCGTCCGCGTATAAAACGGCCGTCGGCAAAACGCCAGGTGGCAAAGTTCTCGAACGAGCGCTGATCAGTGGCAATAGCAGCACCGAACGGCTGATAATGCTCGCCGTATTCCTGAAACGTCGAGCGATACTGCAGCGGTAATGTCTCACTGCGGCCGGCGAGTTCAAAGAACAGCCCCAGATCGCTTTGCGCTTCGTTATCCGTACTGCCGGAACCGCGCGTGTCCCCCTTCAGATAAGCCACTTCGCTTTCCAGCCTCAACGACTGGCCGAGCAGATTAAAAGGCAGTTCATGCGCCAGCGACAGCACGTCCTGATACAGGCGCCCGCTATTGGCGCCGAAGCTCTGTTCGATACTGCCGTGCGAGTAATTCAACGCGAAAGTTCCCAGCAGCGGTTCCTGCATTAACCATGATGCACCCAGATACTGCGGCTCATCACCGTCAAAATCGCGATAGGTTTGCGCCTGCTGTCCGGCGAATATCTGCAGGGAATGTTGCTGTGGACCGCCGAGGTCCGGCTGAAACTCGGCCTGCAAGCCCTTGAGTCCCGTCTGTATCGTGCGCAGGCTCTGGAAGGCGAAAAAGTCGCCGCCCTCCAGCCGTAACGGCACCGGTCCGTCGCCCTTCTCCCAGAAGAAACGCGCGCGTTCGGGAATGAAGCCTTGCTTGTCGCTGCGGTATTCCGAGTCGTTGAGCAGGCCGCTGAAGCGGACATTGAGGCGCTCGTAACTCGACACCCGGCGGTTCATGTTGACCGTGAACTGGTCGAACGTCTGGCCGCCCTCGAACGGATAGGGCGAGGCCTGTTCATTGCCACGGTTCTCGTAATGCTCGAACTGCAGCCGGTTGAAGGCTGTAATCTGCCAGGGATCCAGCAGGCCCTGCGCGTGAACGGTAGCCATCACGGTCGTCATGCCCAAACAGACCGCCCCCAACAATAATTGGAACCCCCTGGCCCACCGTCGCATCAGATCGGCTCACGGATTTCGATGATGAATTCGCTGGTGTTGGGCAAACGCTGAAAGCCCGTCTGCGCATCGTTGAAGATGACCTGCATGCGCAACACGGCCGAAACCTTGCTGACCCGGTAACGGCCCTTTTGCGGGTCCTCGGTGTTGTACTGCTCCAGCGTCGAGTACGAGCGCAGTGATAACAGGCTCAATTCCGCGTCACGCGGCACCACCGTAATGAGCGTATCGGCAAGTTTCTGCCGGTTAACGAAAGCGTCGGCCAATAATGACTCCAGCCGGCCGCTGTTCCAGGCACCGAGGATCTCGCGCACCGCACGTTCGACCAGTTCCCGATCAATCGGCTCGATATTGTCGACGCGCTCGGCGTTGTCCGGCAGCCCCTCGGGCTTGGGAATCGCGCGGAACTCACGGAACGTGCGCGCCTGCGGCTCGGCCAGCTGCACGGCCACGATCGCGGCCAGCGAAAGCGTCACAACAAGCAACTCGGATGCGCGCCGGGTCATGGACAGCCACCTCCGCCCGTGCCGCAGTCAAAGCCGCTGGCATCAAGTAACTCGATATCACCATCATTTCCGGCCGAAGCAGTCAACGTCAATTCAAAGCAGTCGTCCATCCGACTCTCCGAATCGACTTCTACCGCTTATCGTCGACGTTACCGTAATCAGGGAACTTGAGACCGCCAAACTACGAACCGCCGGCAAGTCATGCACTGGACCAGCCCGATGCCCGCTACAAACCGCAATTCGAAGCACCGCCAGCAGAACGTCCACTATAAAACCCAATCGCAGCACCTGATGGTAATGGCGGTGGATTATCAAAGGTCTCGAACCTGTATCCGGCGCTCCAGCTGATGCAGCCACCGATCGGGCTGCAAGCCGATACTGCCGAATATCAAGGGAATCAATGGCACATTGGTGAACGACCAGCGCTGTCGGACTGCCGTCACACCGCAGGCGCTGTTGATCGCGACTGAATCATCAGTTGTCAGGTGATCTTGCGTCATTAATGACTTCGATGACATTGCGATAATCGAAGGGATCGATGGCATTATTGGGATCGAGCGGCGTGACGCGAACCAGTCTGAATTCGGTTTCACGGTTATCGGTCGCCGGTTGCCCGGTGGGTGTAACCTCGTACAGCAGAGGCGCGGTTGTTATGGTCGGCACATCGCCGGTACCGGGCGCGATACCATAGCGCAACGGTGGTGTGCGGATCGTCGGCACCTCACCGGTATCCGGGGCGACGCCGTAACGCAACGATGGTGTGCGTATGGTCGGAATATCGCCGGCGGCCGGCGCAACACCATAGCGCAGCGGCGGTGTGCGGATCGTCGGCACTTCACCGGTATCCGGGGCGACACCGTAACGCAACGGTGGTGTGCGTATGGTCGGAATATCGCCGGCGGCCGGGGCTACGCCATAGCGCAATGGGGGCGTACGGATCGTCGGTATATCATCCGCGGCCGGCGCAACGCCATAACGCAAGGGCGGCGTGCGGATGGTGGGTACCTCACCGGCCGTCGGCGCGACGCCGTAACGCAACGGTGGCGTACGGATCGTCGGAACATCCTCCGCCGCTGGCGCAGCGCCATAACGTAACGACGGTGTGCGTATGATGGGTACCTCACCGGTCACCGGCGCAACACCGTAACGCAATGGCGGCGTGCGAATGGTCGGTATATCTTCAGTTGCCGGCGCAACGCCATAAGCGCAATGGGCAGTGTGCGTGATCGTTGGTACACCATCGCCGCCATCCGGGCGCGACGCCGAAGCGTAATGGCAAGGTCTTTATCGTTGGCACACCATTGCCACCGTCCGGTGCCACACCAAAGCGTAACGGCGCCGTCTGTACCGTCGATGCACGAGTACGCCACCGTCCCTGCGCGACACCGAAGCGCAACGGCGCCGTCTGAACCGTGGGTACACTATCGCCAGTGCTGCTGCCACACCAAAGCCAGTGAACGACGTCGGCATCGTCTGCCGATTACCGGCAGCCTGCTATGTCGGAAACGGCCATCGTTCAGTCTGCTTGAGCATTGGCACCATAGTACTTGAACACCGCTATACACAGACGAAAAGATGAGCAACAGCGATTGCCAGGTCGCGCACAAATACTTGCACGGTTCGCTATGTGGACTTCAACCACGACGAATCGTATGCATATATCAGGCGTCAACAGCACCAGAAGCTCGTACTCGACGAGTCAGTAGATGAGCGCCGGCTCTCCTCAACAGCTACATGGCTGACCATTGTGGCACACGACCAGACTCATCAGCGGCACAATCGTACTGGGCCTTGCACCATGGACGCCAATCGATATCTTCCAGATCCGTCGAGCTGTTCCTGTACGAGACCACGAACTACGCGATACCAGATAACGCCACCGGTTCCATTAAAGGAACTATCCGACCCCAGAGTGATCACCTTGGTTTCAGTGATTTTGACCGTGTCGGGAGTCTCCCAGTCTTCGTCATGGAAATGCATCTGACAGTAAACCGCGATTTGATTATAAGGCTGTCCCTCTAGGGCCCCATATTCCGAGCTGAATGTGCCGGTGCCGTTGAATTCAACTGGCACTTCCAGAATGAAATCGCTGTTGGGTGATACCTGGTTAAGGCCGGCGTTCGGCCTGGGACATCACCTGCTGCGTTTCAGCCTCCATCGTTTTCGCCTTCATTCCATTATCCCCGCCATTCTCCAGTTGTATCTGCGGCGTTTCATTACCTTGGTCTGGAGAGATGCTGAGACTACCGCCAGCTCCGGCCGAAACAGAGATGCTAAACAGCATCGCTGAGGTGAAAGAAATATAGCTGTGCAACTGTAGATTCTTGGGCAACATGGCACGACCCCCTGTTTGGTGAGGCTGTGCAGCACGAGCCTATCCCCCTTGAAATCCAATAGGCTCAGCGCTGCAAAGCCCCATAGCTGAATCAATACGTTATTCAGGATCAGGCTACGCAGGGCCGACTCTCGGTTTCTATACCGAATTACTCTCAGTTATCGAAATCGCATTTGTTTTGCAGGGTTGCGAGTTCGCCGGCCAGCAGGTCGACGGCCGTGGCCAGGTGACGGTAGTAGGTGCTGGGAGCCATGTTGAGTTTGCCGGCGGCGTTCAGCCGGCTGGTGGCGGGATGGAAGTAAGTATGCCAGAGGATGTCGTAATAGCGCCGGGTTTTGGGGACTGCGCGCAGCCGCCCGGCGGCCTGCTGGATGAGCCGGCGCAGGTGCTCCACGCGTTCATCGCCGGTCATGTCGTTAGGGAAAAGTCCGCTTTTCAGCAATGGCGATTGTTTGAGGCTGTCGTTATGCTGATAGTGGCGCAGTATGTGTTTCAGGGACTCGCGGATCTGTTCCTGGGTCAGCGTGTTGGTGTCGATATCCTGGGCAGCGCGCGTCATGTCGCGTACCCGGCGATTGGTCCGTACCAGCCAGTTACCGATCAGCTCGTCTCGCCAGTCGTGCAGGGTCACAATGATCCGATCCGTCCCAACCGGGTAAGCGGCATCATCCAGACAATCGTGATCGGCGAGTGTGGCCATGTTGCGGGCCATCTCGTCGTCTACCTGGACTATCGTGCTGGCCTGCAGATCGCTTCGGGTTGCGGCTCGTGCTATCAACAGGGTCAAGGCCTTGTTCATCACTGATGACAGCTGCATATGCCGATCGTGGTGCATCCAGTAGCGGCATAATTCAACAGGGCCATCCATCTTCAATCCCGCGTCGGCGGCGTGTGCCTGTACGGCACGGGCGACCGGATCAAAGGCGGTCTCGGTAGCCGCGTCGAGTTCGAGAAAACAGGCAAATCCCTGCATGCGGTTTTCCCGATCACGAAACACGACCAGTCCCGCCGGTTGCCGGCGATACCAGGTGTCGAAAATCAACCGCTGGTCCTCACCCTGATGTCTCTCTATCCAGTCACGCACCAGATCCACTTCCACGGCTTCCGGCGCATCACTGTAAAGCGGTTGCTCGCGCGCAGCGCGGTGCATTTGATCGGAAAGCTCGCCCTGGCGGGCCAGGTAAGTCAGATCCTCGACAATCTCGTGAGCCGCCAGCTTCGTGCTGCTGTTGAGCTGCGTCAGGAAGTATTCCTCGCCGAGATAGATCAGGCGTTCGGCCTTGTCCGGATCGCGGCGGCGCAGGTCGGCGGCAATGATTTCACCAATCAGGTCATGCACGATCAGGCCGCGTCCGGCAGTGTTGACACAGGACAGGCCGGCAAGCCAGTTATACAGTTGATGGGCGTTTTCGCCCGGCAGCATGGCCGCGAGCAGCGGTTCCGACAGATAATTCGTCAGCGCGGCAGCCTGCAACGCCGTGGCATGCACCGGCGTGCGGGCTTCTTCGACAAACTGCAACGCCAGCGCCTGCAGAAATTCGTCCAGCGTGTCCGCCTGCAAGTCAAACTGATTATTCGTCAGGCAGGCATCCGCCGCCATGGCCAGCGCCAGCGGATAACCCTGTGCAAAACAATGAACCGCGTCTTTGTGCGAAGCGCCAAGACCACGCTTGTCGAGGTAGTCGTAAGCTTCATCGGCTGACAGTGGCGACAGTTCTATACTGCGCAGCAACCCGTTCCACGCCGGATCCGCACGCCAGCGGGTATCCGGCGGCTGCCGGCCGGCCACGACCGTGCGGACATTGGCAGGCAGGTGCGGCAGCAAGGATTCATGAAACCAGGTCTCAAGCGCGGCGAGATGGTCAAAATTATCGATCAACAGCCAGACCGGCTGTTGGTCGCCGCCGCCAAGGCCGGTTAGCCCTTGCTCAACGGCCCGGCGTACTGCTTGTGGCGTTACCGGCAGATCGCGGGCATCGATCTGGCCGGCCGGAATGTTATGCTCTCTGAGACGAGCGTGGATTTCAGCGACCAGCGTCGACTTGCCGATACCACCGGGACCGTAATAGAACAACACACGCGAAGTGGTATCGGGTTCGGCCAACATGCTTTCGACCCAGCCGAGTTCCCGCGCACGGCCGACGAAATACTGCCGTCGGTTCGCCTGCAATACATCCGAAAGTGACTTCATAACCTCTTACGCAATCTTTCAACCCATGGGTTTCCGGATTCGGCCCCTCGCCATGGCGACTGCACTCTGTCGCAGCCGGATAGTCATCATCATTCGCCATAGACTGTCAGCGTAACACGTCGACGCTGTGCCGAGTGTCGATGTTCCCAGATATAAATCCCCTGCCAGGTTCCCAGTGAACAGCGGCCGCCCGTGATCGGCACGCTGATACTGTTGCTCGTCAGCACGGCTCGTACATGCGCCGGCATGTCATCCGGCCCTTCCGTGGTATGAATGAACATCGGATCGCCATCCGGAACCAGGCGCTGCATGAAGGTTTCCAGGTCGTGACGCACATCCGGATCGGCATTTTCACACAGAATGAGCGAGGCACTGGTGTGATGCAGGAAGACGTTGCAGAGTCCGGTCTCGACGCCGGCATCGCCGACAATGCGCTGCACTTCACCGGTAATATCCTGTGTCCCGCGGCCGCGGGTCTGAACAGTCAGCTGTTCCTGTTGGATCATGCCGGCTCCAGCGTCACTGCCGGACGTATCAGCCCGACCTGCCTGCCGCGGGCATTATGCAGTGGCACCTCGATGAATTCCGCCAGACTGGCGGCCTCGCTGATGCCGAGCTGTTGCAACACGGAAGCAACGATGCAGCCGAGAGCGCGACCATTGCCGTCGGCCACCTTGATGGCAACACCCAGCCCGGCTTCCGGCAGGGCCAGGCAATGCACCGCCTCGGCACCGGACTTGCTCAGGCAGATCCCCGGCAGGGCATTCATTAAACGTGTATCCAGGCGCTGCGTTCCCGCCACCAGATCGGGATTGGCCAGCATGGCCGCACGTATCCGATCAACGGCATCGGCAAACGGATCGCCTGCCGGCGGCTGTGCCAGCCAGGCATAGGCCCGGGCCAGCCTGACAAGCGGCATGGCGTAGTTGGGCGCGCTGCAGCCGTCCGTGCCCCTGGCCAGTTGCCCGGCTGCCACATCGGTGCAATGGGCGACTGCCGACAGGATCGCGATCTGCACTGCATGATCGGGCTCGAGATAACCCGCCGCCGGCGCTTGCAGCAGTTTTGCCAGCGCCAGCATGCCGGTATGCTTGCCGGAGCAGTTGTGCTGCAACGGCGAAAAAACGGCATCCGCTGACGGCCAGGTCCCGAGTGCTTCATGGTAAAAAGGTGCATGCGTGCCGCAGGCCAGATCGGCCTCGGAATAACCGCAGCGTTCGAGCAGCGAGCGCACCCGATCGACATGAAAGGATTCACCCGAATGGCTGGCGCAGGACATGGCGATATCGGCGCTGCCGAACTCCAGGCTGTCGAACTGTGGATGCGCGATCAGCGGCAACGCCTGGAACGGCTTCAGTGTTGAACGGCTAAAGATAGCCGGTTCCGGATCGCCGGCATGGTAATGCAGCCTGCCGTTATTATCCGCAACGGCGACAGCACCGTAGTGCACGCTCTCGACGCTGTCACCGCGGCAGATCTCCGCCAACAGCGCGAGGCCGGAGGCCGATACTGTCGGGACCCGGGCACTCATTGCCGCTCTACCGCCCTGACCAGATCCAGTACATGGCGGATATTGGCGCCCATGTCACCCCTGCCGACCCGCGAACCCGAATGTATTGTCAGGTGCGAACTTGAATCGCCCACCGGCTCCACGCCAATGCGTACATCATCCTTAAACCCGAGCAATGGGGTCGTCACGATCGCATGGTAGTGGCAGTCGCCTGCCAGCGCCTGCCATTCCAGCCCAGCGAATTCCAGTGCCGAGGTAACCTGCTGACACAGCAGCGCCGGCTCGATCGGGTAAACTGCAGGCCGCAGTTCCGGAAAATCCCGCATCGGGCCGCAGTTCGGCAACATTGTGGCCAAGATAGGTCTGCAGGCGTGCTGTAAAGCCCGGCGGCTCGAACAACGGCACGCGGTTGAGCAGTATTGCGCCTGCCAGCAGGGCGGCAGGGGCCAGCAAAATAACCAGTACAAGGGTCAGCCACATACGCACCTGTAGTATCCTGTTACCAACGGCGCAACTTCAGGCCGCCAAATGTATCCGTAACCATAGCATGATGAAACTGATCTGTTTTGACCTCGACGACACGCTCTGGGACTTCGGGTCCTGCCTGCGGCGCGCAGAAAATGAACTGCATGTCTGGCTGGCCGGACACTGACCCGGGCTTCGCCGCCCGGCACACGATCGAATCCCTGCGCGAACGCCGGCGCACCTGCTCTCGGAACGTCCCGAACTGCGGCATGATATCGGCCGGGTGCGCTGGCTGGCCATGAAACACGCCGCCGAACACAGCGGCTATGACAGCAACTCTGCGATGCGACTGGCCAATGCCGCGTTTGGCAAATTCATGGCTTATCGCAACGATGTCGAGATATATGCCGATGTCATGCCGGTGCTGACACGGTTACGCAGGGATTATCTGCTGTGTTCACTGACCAACGGCAATGCCGACCTGATGCAGATCGGCATTCATCATATTTTTCATCACAACCTGTCGGCTGAACGGGTTGGTGCCGCAAAACCGGCACCGAAAATCTTCCGGGAGGCCTGCCGGCTGGCGGGTGTTCATCCCTCCAGTGCCGTGCATGTCGGCGACGATCCCGATAACGACATCATTGCGGCACGCGCCGCCGGGATGAAAACCATCTGGGATCGAACCGGCACTCTGCAGAGCTGGCCGCATATAGAGCGGGCCGATGCCGAGGTCCGATCACTATCGGAACTGGGCAGTCATATCCGACAATTTGCAGCGGCCACCGCATAATGAACAACGGACAAGTATAATGATGCTGAGAAATATCCCGCTGCTGATCGCGCTGCTGACACTGACCGCTTGTGACTCGAGCTCGAAACTCAACCAGGAAAACTTCGACAGGATAGAAAACGGCATGCCCAGGGAAGATGTCATCGCCCTGCTCGGTGAACCGGCGGATACATCGAGTCTGCAGCTGGGCGGCCTGTCCGGTACCTCGGCGGTATGGGAGGACGGCACTACCCGCATCACGATTCAGTTCATCAACGATGAAGTCAAAGTCAAACAATTCACGCGCAGCGAGAATGAACCGGTTGAACCCTGACAGTCAGCTGCGGGTATCCATCTCCACGGCCAGCCTGAAACTGATGTGGGCGGGCGTATTCGGCGGCCTGATCATCCTTGCGCTGCTGATGTACATCAATGACTATCTGGGTTTTGTACGCATTCAGCCACTGACCGATATTGCACCCTATCTGCTTTGGGGCGGTGTCGGCACGCTGATATTGCCGATAGTCTATATGCCGCGTTACCGCCGTGATCTGCAGGCATTCACGCAACAATCACAGATGCAGGGAGATGGTGCCGCCGATCGAGACGCGCTCGCACAGTCTGCAGGGCCGTCCTGCTGATTGGTTATACGCTGGCAGATACGCCCGCTCATTTTCTGAACAAGTGTAATAGCAGTATCTGACAGCTCTTTTGGCTTATTGCTTTCTCACCTCGGATTTCTCGCTGGCGCTCGCTTTGGCAACTTATTGAGCTTCCCGATGTTCGGATCTCAGCGGCGACGTTCGCACTTGCGTCATCATGCTGCTGCGCTATAAACCCGCCTGAGTCAGTTGTCCGCGGCACTCAGCCGATCATGAATCAAACCATAGAACGATTGTTCGCCATGAAAATGCCAGCCCAGATGTTCCTGGCAGTTGCCACAGATAGCGACCTGCCAGCGGTAGCCGGAAAACCAGCTGAATTCGCTGAAGGCGGGACCGACCTCGCTGCAGCCCGGGGCGGCACTGAAACAGCCTATGCGATAGATAATGCCGTGCGGGTTGGTACAGGTGTGGAATGGAACCGGCGATATCGATGCGCTGGGCATCGGTGCAGATGCGATGGCGGCAACGGCTGCACACCAGCGGCCGGGCTGCCCGGCGCATGGCCTCGGCATCATCTTCAGCCAGATGCTTCAGTTTTTCCAGGTCATTACCGGAAGCATCAAATAACTGCCAAGTCATCGCGGTCATCTCCGCACCCCGGCGCCGTACGTACAACTATCTGAAGTCTACAACACCATCCTCAAACCGACTATCGCCAGCAATACGGCGATGACACGTTTCAGTGCCATCACCGGCAGTGCGTGCGCAAGCCTGACGCCATACGGCGCGGCCAGAAAACTGGCGAACACGATCGCCAGCGCCGCCGGCCAGTAGATATAGCCCAGGCTGAGTGCCGGCAGTTCGGGCTGGCCCCAGCCGGAGGCCATCATGGCGAGTGCCCCGGCCAGGGCTATCGGCAGGCCACAGGCGGCCGAGATGGCCACCGCCCTGTGGATGGTGACGTTACACCAGAGCAGGAATGGCACCGTCAGCGTACCGCCGCCGATACCGAGCAGCGCCGACAGCCCGCCGATGCCGATACCGGCGATATTCATGCCGAGCCGTCCGGGCATGGTGCGGGCGGCGGGTGGCTTGGCGCCCAGGCCGATCTGAATGGCAACCGCGATTTCGAAGATGCCGAAAATAAACCGCAGCCAGTCACTGCTGATCAAACGGGCCAGGAAGCCGCCGGCGACCGCGCCCAGCACGATACCGGGCACCAGACTGAAAACGACCGGCCACTGTACGGCGCCGCGCCGGTGATGGGCCCGGGCCGAGGCAAATGCGGTAAAAATAATGGTCGCCAGCGAGGTCGCCACCGCCAGCTGCATGAGGTGCGAGGCGGAAAAACCCTGCCAGGCGAACAGAAAATACAGTGCCGGGACAATGACTATGCCGCCGCCGAGGCCCATGAGACCGGCCATGACCCCCGCCACCAGGCCGAGGACAACATAGGAAAACAGCAGAATCAGTTCTGCGGGCATGGACAAGCGCCTCAATGTTTCTCATAGTGATACGGGAGAATACCGTCAAGGCAGCTTAAAAAGTTACCGAAACGGTTGCAAATAACGGGTATTCTTCAAGTAGTATCTTACGGGAGTGAGCATGTCTTTTCAGGTGACCTGTATGAGGGCGCTGGTTACCGGCCAAACCGGTGCTTTTTATCGTCTGTGCATCCGGCTGTCCTGTCTGCTGGCCATGCTTTCGATCGTTGCGCCGGCAGCAGCGGCGAACATCGAGCAGCAGCGCAGTCAGTTCCTGCAGGCCCGCAAGGCGATCACTGCCGGCCAGATTGACAAATTCCGCACACTGGCCGCCGGTCTTGAGAACTATCCGCTTTATCCATACCTGCGCTACGAATACATTCGCAGAAATCTGCACTCGTTATCCGACAATGACATCGAGGCATTTTTCAGGCGTATCCCGATTTCCCGAGAGCCGAGATATCTACGCAACAAGTGGCTGGACCTGCTCGCCAGCCGCGGCAGGTGGCAGGATTATATCGATCATTACGAACAGCCCAACGATAACCGGCTGCGCTGCCTTTATTTAATTGCACGCATGAAAACCGGGCAGACCGAATATCTGCTTGAAGACATTCGTACCATGTGGCTGGTGGGCTATTCACAGCACGACGCCTGCGATCCGGCATTTGCAAAACTGGAAGCCAGCCCGTTGATGACCGAGGAACTGATCCTGGATCGGCTTCGCCTGGCACTGGAAAACAATGAAACCGGCCTGGCGAATTATCTGGGCAAAAAACTGCAGGGTGAGACCCGCACGCAGGCCACGCGTTGGATCCGGATGCACCGGGACCCCGCTGCCGGTACCCGCAATCCGCAAGTCAGCGATACACCGCTGGGCCGCGAAATCATTCTGCACGGTATACACCGGTTGGCGCGTTTCAACATTGATCGGGCGCTGGACCGCTGGGCCAAACTGAAGGACAGCTACAGTTTCCTGCCGGCGGAGCGTAACCGTATTGAACGCGATCTGGCCGTGCGGGCTGCCGGCAAGGACCATCCCGAGGCAATGCAGCTGCTGGATCGCGTCGCCAACAGTGAAGTCGATGCCACGGTTTTCATTTACCGGCTGCGGTATGCCGTGAATACGGACAGCTGGCAGAAACTGCGGGACTGGACGGCGAGCGAACCGCCAGACGATGTTGACAGCGCACAATGGCATTACTGGCATGCACGGGCACTGGAGCATATGGGCCAGCATGACACAGCCCGCGAGCTGTATCACAAACTGGCCGCCGAACGTCGACTTCTACGGATTTCTGGCCGCTGACAGGCTACAGATACCCTATCAGATGAACCACTTCCCGGTACCGATCAGCGAGGAACAGCGCCAGAAGGTTGCAAACATGCCGGCCATACAGCGCGCATTCGAATTTCTCGCGCTGGGGGAGGAATATTCCGCGCGTCGTGAATGGCATCATGCTATCGATAACATGACCAGCTACCAGATGCAGATGGCCGCTTCCCTGGCAGCAGAAAAAAACTGGCATGATCGCGCTATCCTGGCACTGGGCAAGGCCAAGGCCTATGACGATCTGGAAACGCGCTTCCCGCTCATACACCAGGGCATGCTGGAGAATTATGCCGGCAAGCGCGGGCTCCACCTGGCGTGGATGTATGGTGTCATCCGGACCGAAAGCGCGTTCTGGGAGGATGCCCGCTCGCCCGCCGGTGCACTGGGCCTGATGCAGGTCATGCCGCGAACCGGCCAGGAAACGGCGCGTCGTCTCGGACTGAAAAACTTCAACACCAATCAGTTACTGCAGGCCGAAGCGCAACATGCCCCGTCGGCAGCCAGTACCTGAAAATGATGTATAATGATTTCAATGGCAACATGATACTCGCGACTGCTGCCTACAACGCCGGCCCGCACAGGGTAAAATCCTGGCTGCCGAAGTCGGGTTGTATAGAACCGGATGTGTGGATCGAGAACATCCCGTTTCGTGAAACCCGGGACGTAAGCGTGTCCTGTCCTATGCCAGCATTTATGACTGGCGCCTCAATGGCCAAAGCAAGCCGCTTGCAGCACGCATGGCAGTCGTACAGCCGCTTCGCAAGGCCGATGCCATGCTGGCCGGCACCGGCATGAGTTGCAGTACTGCAGCAGTCACAATGAATGAATAAAACATGTTAATCCGGAAGATCTGTATCCTCGGCGGCACCGGTTTCGTCGGCCGCACACTTGCCAATCGGCTGACGCGGGATGGCTATGAATTACGCATACTGACACGGGATCGTGAGAGCAGGCGCCAGGAACTGATCCTGTTGCCGACCACGGAACTGGTCCAGGCGGATGTCCATGACCCGACGCAGTTGCGTGAGAATTTCGCCGATTGTGATGCAGTCATCAATCTTGTCGGCATCCTCAATGAGCGCGGCCGGGATGGCAGTGGTTTCCGCAAGGCACATGTGGAACTGACCCAGTCAGTGATAGACATGTGCAGGGAAACAGGTGTCAGGCGCCTGCTGCAGATGAGTGCGCTGAATGCCGATGCCGAGAACGGCCCGAGTCACTACCAAAGGACCAAGGGTGAGGCCGAAAAACGAGTGCTGGCGGCGGAAAGTCCTGACCTGCATGTCACCTGCTTTCGCCCATCCGTGATATTCGGCAACGACGACAGCTTCTTCAACCGCTTTGCCAAACTGCTGAAAATCGCACCGGTGTTTCCACTGGCCTGCCCGAAAGCCCGCTTTGCACCGGTTTACGTTGAAGATGTTGCCGAGGCTTTTACCCTTGCACTGACCGATCCCGACACCTACGGGAAATCGTACAATCTGTGCGGGCCGCATGAATACACGCTGCAACAGCTGGCGGAGTACACGGCACAATGTGCCGGCCTCAGACGCATCATCTTCCCGCTCAATGATTTCCTGTCACGCCTGCAGGCAGCGGTTTTCGATTATGTACCGGGCAAGCCGTTTTCTACTGACAATTATCAGTCAGCCACGGTCGACAGTGTCTGCAGCGGCAGCGGCGTATTTGTCCTGATTCTCGGTATCACACCCACGGCCGTTGTAGAGCGGTGGTGCCGCGCTATTTAAGTCACCAAACGGTGCGTTCGCATTACATGGAGTTTCGCCGTGAAGCGAGGCGACGTTGACTGCTTCGTTGGTTGATTGGTTAACTGGTTGATTGGTTGATTTGTAGGAGCGGATTACAATCCGCGATATCACTTCCTGCATCTGTCGCCGATTAAATCGGCTCCCACACAATGCCCACGTACCAATCACCAGTTAACTTGTCCACGAGTTAAGGAGGCCCTGAATAATTTGTCATTTCGAGCGCAGCGAGAAATCCTTGTCTCGACCGCAGGGAGAGAACTGTCCAGAAGATCCCTCGCTACGCTCGGGACGCCTACGGCGGATTTCTCCCGTTGGTTGAAATGACATGCGGGGATTATTCAGAGCTTCCTTAATTAATAAACCAATCAACCAGTTAACCATTACCATGAAAATCTACACCGTCGGCGGCGCGGTTCGCGACAAGCTGCTGGATTTCACGGTCAAGGACCGTGATTTCGTCGTTGTCGGCGCAACACCGGAGGAACTGGAAGCGCTGGGCTACAAGGCGGTAGGACGGGATTTTCCGGGTTCCGCCGCCCGGACACCCACGAGGAATATGCGCTGGCGCGTACGGAACGCAAAACCGGTCCGGGCTATCGCGGTTTCAGCTTTCACGCCACACCGGATGTAACGCTGGAGCAGGACCTGGCGCGGCGTGATGTCACCATCAACGCCATGGCCGAGGATGAAGACGGTCATTTAATCGATCCGTTTAACGGCCGTGCGGACCTCGAGCGCGGGCTGCTGCGTCATGTATCGGCTGCTTTTATCGAAGACCCGTTACGCGTCCTGCGGGTGGCGCGCTTCGCCGCCAGGCTCAATTTCCAGGTGGCCGATGAAACGCTCGCGCTCATGCATGAACTTGGCAGCGGCGATGAACTCACGACCCTGACATCGGAGCGTGTCTGGCAGGAACTGGAACGGGCGCTCGGTGAACCCCGGCCGCGCCGCTTTTTTGAAGTATTGCGTGAGTGCGACGCCCTGAAAGTCCTGTTTCCCGAAATCGACCGGCTGTTCGGCGTTCCGCAGCCCGGGCAGCATCATCCGGAAAATCGATACCGGCGTGCATACCCTGATGGTTCTGGATCAGTCCGTGCGGCTCAGTGATGATCCCGCCGTCCTGTTCCGCTGCCCTGACTCACGACCTCGGTAAGGGCGCGACGCCGGACAAGGGAATGGCCGCAGCATATTCGGGCACGAGGAACGCGGCGTAAAAATCATCGGAGAACTTCTGCCGACCGCCTGGACGCGCGAATCATTTCCGCGAACTGGCCGTCGATCACAGCACGCGAACACGGCCGCGCGCACCGCGCCCTGGAACTGCGTGCCGGTACAATCCTTAGCCTGCTCGAGGCCGTCGACGCCTTCCGGCGCGTGGAACGTTTCCGACAGTTTCTGCAGGCCTGCGAGGCCGATGCCCGCGGCCGCACCGGCCTGGAGGAACGCGACTATCCTCAGGACACAGCTGCTCAGGCTCGCGCGTCAGGCGGCCTGCACGGTTGATGCCGGCGCACTGGCAGAACAGGGTATGAGCGGCCAGGAAATTGCCGAAGCATTGAAGAAACTGCGCACCCAGGCCATTGGCGAGGCTGTGACGGCATTGCAGGGATAATAATTCTGATCGGTAACTCGTCGTTGCTATTATGGTCCGGGAATGAACGCACATACAAAAATAGCGCAAGGCGCACTTTGTCCCTTCTCCCTCTCTGGGAGAAGGAAGGATGAGGGCTCAAGACATGAAAATAGAGAAAGGGTGCGTAAACCTGCTGCTGAAAGAAATGAAAGGTGATTAATCGTTTGACTGGATGCCGGATCAAGCCCGGCATGACAGAGGAATGAAGCGCAAAACACAGACCAAAGGGCGGATCCCAATCCGCGATAAGACAAATACCACCAGCAGAACCACTCCCAGTAACAGCCGGTAAATCACATACGGTAGCATACCGAAGCGATCCAGCAGCCGCAGGAAGAGATGAATGGCAATAATGGCGCTGCCAAAAGACAATATGGCTACGAGAAAAAACCCCTGCAAGTCGGCAACGATATCGTATACAGCCATGAGATACAGCTCGTAGCTGCCGGCCATAAGAATCACCGGGATCGATAACAGGAATGAAAATCGTGCCGCCGCCTGGCGCGTCATGCCGAGCAGAAGCCCGGCCGTCATGGTGACGCCGGAACGCGAGGTGCCGGGGATGATGGCCAGTACCTGGCTGAAGCCGATCAGCAATGCATCACGCCAGCCGATGCCATGCAGGGATTTGACCTGGCGCGGACGGAAATCGGACCACCATAAAAGCCCTGCAAACACGATATTGGCGCCGGCAATGATCAGCGGACTGCGAAATGCACCGGAAGCGAGGTCATGCAGCAGGTAACCGCCTATGGCAACCGGTACGCTTGCACCAATCAGCAACCACAACAATTGCCTCTCGCGACTCATCTGCCTATGAACAATACAACCCAGGCCATCACGAATGATGCGCTTCAGGTCGCGGCGAAAATACACCACCACTGCCGCCAGCGTACCGACATGGGCGGCGATGTCATAAACAAGGCCCTGAAATTGTAAGCCGGACGGGTACGGTATCAGGATAAGATGCGCCGAACTCGATATCGGCAGGAATTCGGTTATGCCCTGGACCAGGGCCAATATGAAGGCGTGGAGTAAGTCCATGAATATGGATTATGTCTGCTTTCTTGATGTCATGTCGACTTTATAAAAAACCAAATAATGTTAGATCACTGTGTTTGTTATCAGTCCTAAATTATCAATGTCGCATCTTACTGTCATTCCGGGCTTGACCCGATCAGTGAAGCGATTAATCGCTTGGGCGGAAAGCAAGTCGCAAGCGCATCAATTTTGACTGGATTCCGGATAACCGCAAGGCGTTGCAAATGACAGCCTGATTTATCATAGCGGCAGAAACACCGCGGTCGCCATATTCTGGAACACCTTCTTGATGATGCGATTCTGCCTGTCCGCCATGATTTCCGCAATATTGTCCTGTGTCGCAATCAGTTTGCCGAACAGGCGTTCATAACTGAGGTTCATGATTTCCCCGTCTTGCGAGTTGGTCAGCAAAAACAGTTCACCATTGCTTCGCCTATCGTGTTCTATCTTCCAGACCGCGATTTCAATATTGCGTGCACTATTATAGAGTTTTTGCGGGTCAACTGTATCAAACAGATAGAACTTGGTCTTGTAATCATAAGAGGCCATTACCATGCCGGTAATGCCGGCAACAAAAGCAAATACCCTGTCACCTTTGTGTTCTTCGTTCATGGCCAACTGAATCGCTTCTGGTCCCGTGCGATTATACAATTCCGGAAAACTGAAATCCTCTACACGGCTGAACAGTCGCTCCAGGTTGGACTCAATGGTCTTGTATTCGGATTTGGCCAGTTCCCGTGGATTACGCTTATACAGCTTGACAATCAGTTGCCTGAGCATTTCGCGCATGTTCTCGACATGAAATTCGAGAACGGTATCAATATCGGTTTTGACCACCGACTTCACATCGAACGACTACGCAGCCAGTCGCCGCCGGTCATGCCGCCAGCCGCCCAAAGACGGTATCAGCACCAGACAGCATGACGAGCCTGCACTGTCTGGTCGCATGTAGCGTGGGGGGCGGTGCCTGGAACCTTGCCGCATGCCTGCAAGGCGGCCGTCGAAATCACGGGCCAGTGCCATGACCTTGAAGCGTTCGCCCATTTCACTCTCGGCAACGTCAGCAGCTTCACCTCGCGTGACAGCGCTGCATACTGTTTTCGTCGCCCGATACCGCTTCGGCCAGCAGTGTGTCCAGGCCGCAGCCAAGCAGAAAATGCGCCTGCGTGGTAAAGCCGGCCACGTCCAGACCGCAATCAACAGCCGCTTCGGCCAGGCGGGTAAAATCGACCGAAGCGCTGATATCCTGCAGGCCCCGGATAGAGAAACGGAACGTGGGCACGGTGCCGGTAATGGCAGATGAGTGTGCGGCTGTCGCGCTGCGGATGGTAATACTCGGCACGCCGGTAACCGTAATATTATGAACAGCATGACGCCGGTTGCAAGTACACGGCAATTGCCGCGAACCAGTCATGCAGTCCCGTGTTGATTTCGGTACGGTAACCCGCCGGAAGCGGCCCGGGCAGTTCGGCCAGCATAACCCGGAATGCCTGTTCCAGCCGATCGTTCAATGGCCGCTGCTGCCAGGTAAAGCCGTCGCCCTCACCGGCGACAACCATTTCATGCATGCCGTTTTCATCAAGCTGAATACAATGCACCGGCAAAGCATCCAGGACCTCGTTGGCAATCACGATACCGTGGACGGGCTGTTCCGGCAGGCGATCCAGCCATTCCACGCGATCGCATAGGTGCGAGATGCGATCATTTATCAGTTGTTGCTGGCGTGCGCGCAGGTCGGCGCTCAATTCGAGTATCAGATAACGCCCGGGCAGAAGATCCAGTCTTTCCAGCTCTTCCAGCAGATCCACCGCCAGTCTGCCGCTACCGGCGCCGAGTTCAAGGATATCGCCAGAACCCATGGCGCCAAGAATGTCATAACATTGCCTTGCCAGGCAGCGACCGAACAGCGCGGAGATCTCTGGTGCCGTGATAAAATCGCCGGATGCGCCCAGCTTGGCAGCGCCGGCACTATAATAACCAAGCCCCGGCGCATAGAGTGCAAGTTCCATATAACGGGCAAAATCAATAACACCGCCGCTGGTATCGATAACCTGCCTGATGTGATCGAGTCGAGGGCGGCAGTGATCCAGTGCCTGGTCTGCGGCTCGGGCAGCTGCTGTAGTGGCATCTGGATTGGCCCTGATTGCAGTAAATATTGTGGCTGGCTCATGCCGTCGGGTTCAGGCCCGTAATATTAATTATGAATGTTACAGCACAACGGGATCATAGCCGAGCGATGACAGAGACAAAACAGTCCTGATTACGGGTGCCGCAGTGCGCATAGGGGCAGTGATTGCCCGGGATCATGCTGGCATGAACGTCATTGTTCATTATCTCAATTCTCGCGCCAGCCCGCAGACCTGCTCGCTGCCGAACTGAATGAAATCACCCGGTTCTGCATGGATACTGGCGCAAAATCTCTGCGATGCAGAGGCCCTGCCGAAACTGATCGCCGATGCCAGCGGCCTGCAACGGCCGGCTCGATGTCCTGGTCAACAATGCCTGGCGTTTTACGCAACGCCACTGGAACAGTTGAGTGACAGCAACTGGGCCGAGATGATGGATGTTAATCTGAAGGCGCCGCTGTTTCTGGCCAGACACGCCGCCGCGACTGCGTAGCGCCGGGGCTGTATCGTCGATCTAACCGATATTTATGGCGAGCGCCCGCTGCACAATTATTCGCTCTACAG
>JAXHLY010000007.1:0-8736 GCA_034521715.1 Gammaproteobacteria bacterium | reverse complement strand
GCCGCAGAACGCCTCCGCATGGCCACAACCACCAGCACCGAAAACTCCGGCCTGCTGAATGTCCTCAACCCGGCCTTCGAACAGCAACATGATGCCGTCGTGGACGTCATCGCCGTCGGTACCGGCAAGGCCCTGAAACTCGGCGAGAACGGCGACGTCGACATCGTCTTCGTCCATGCGCCGGAAGCCGAAGGAAGAATTTCGTGCAAGCCGGCTACGGCGTTGACCGCAAACCCGTCATGCACGACGACTTCGTCATCATTGGCCCCGCCGATGACCCCGCCAATGTCGCAGGCACATCCGCCGCCGCAGAGGCCCTGCAGGCCATCAGCCGGGCCGGGGCCATCTTCGTATCCCGCGGCGACGACTCCGGCACCCACAAGAAGGAAAAGCAGCTCTGGAGCGAGGCCGGTATCGAACCCGGCGGTGACTGGTACCTCGCCGTGGGGCAGGGCATGGGCGCCGTGCTGCAGATTGCCGACGATCGGCAGGGTTATGCACTGACTGACCGGTACCTGACATCGCCGTATGGCGACAAGATCGAACTGGAAATCGTCTCGGAGGGCGACAAGGCACTCTACAACCCGTATCACATCATTGCCGTGAACCCGGAAAGGCACCCGCACGTGAAATACGACTTGGCCACGGATTACATCGATTTCGTGACCGGCGAGGAAGGCCAGAAAATTATCAGGGACTATCGCATGCAGGGTCAGCAGCTCTCTTTATCCCGACGCCATCCCAGATATATAACTATCATCGGAGAGATAGCGGGCAGTGTGGATTGTAATCTATCGACACTGACCCCTTTGATTCAATATCGACATGCATTTGGTTGCCTAACGACAAAACTTCACCGGTACCTTTGGCAGTCGGCCGAAGTGCTTTGTTATGTTCCAAGTAAAAGATCACCAAAGCCCCATATAAATGTGCCTGTAAGAGCAAAAATGAACGGAAACCCAACCGATCACTTTTACCGAGATTGATGCACCCCATGGTTTCTGATTATTTTTGCGCGGCATGCGTTAAGAGTATGTTTCTTGTTCATTCGGTTTATAGTAACGAACTCTGCTGCCGCTGCAAAAAATACCATCAGACTTCCAGAACGTGCAAACATATTACTATCATGCCAAATCAGCAATGCTATAATTGGCATGAGAAACGATACGAATAATAAAACACCTTCAATCCAGTACTCACATGGATTTACTTTTTGGTGTTTCTATGTCAAATGTTTCGTTATTCATTTGAGCTTACGTACAAAAACTCATAACGGTATTTATCATTCTCCAAAGCATCGTTTTCTGGTCTTGAGGTTCCCGGGGAGTCCTCTGATGCTGTAGTTATCACCGTTAATTTACGTTGTTCCAGTTTATGTAGCACCATGAGAAGTAGCTAATTCCTGCAATAATTCCAATGACGGGAAACAAGCAAATAACGAAAAACAAGATACCCCAGAACACTTCATGCCATTTGCGAATGCGAAAAGCCATAAAGATGCCCATGAACAAAGACATCCAAGACCAAATCACGGATTGTCCATCAATCATCGAATATTCAGGATACCTATGTTGCATTGCCAAAACGTCAGCTTTGGCCAATGCAGAAAACACTAGCCATGTAATTACCGTCAAAACGAAGACTTTCCATTTATTCATATTCTTCTTGGAACATAACGTTGCGCGTGAGCGGCGCCGTCTTATGGCGACCGCTCTACGTGTTTGTTAGGGGCATTTAATTTTTCAAGTTGTCCGCGCAAATCCTCGGCGTTCCCATTCCTGCCAGATACTCCTTCCGAATCACGTTTTCGAGTATTCCATGAAGTAACCACAAAAGAACAACTGGGTTATACCGCTCGGATCGTAATTTGATCTGTAGAGTATCTCAGGCCGGGATACGTTACCAAAAACGCAATAGGCAGAAACACGACGATAAACAGTGCTGAACGATCGAGATCAAGGTACTTATCTCGATCCGACGGGCTTACCCACAACGTGAAGAACGGATACAGAAAGGTAAAACTGCTTAGAATGACTGAAACCTTGAACCAAGGATAACTTCTGAATATTTCAAGAGCGATTTGCGAGTCGTCAATTGAAAGAAGATAGGCTAAGAGAGATGCATACCGGTGTGAGAACTGATGCAGATATCACCGATAGTAAGATTTTTAGGTTTCCCCTCACAAGCACCTCGACGCGTTGTTCACAAGCCCCTAACTATATGTATCGGACCGAAATGTCCGGTTTGTTTCGGTTCTGATAAAATTTGATATCCAATAATATCAGGCGGTCAGCGTGATAAAAGGGAGCATTGATACTGTTTTGCGCAGGGGATATGTGGTCTGTAACGCTCGGTTCCAGGCTGAACATCCTGTCGCATTGAGTGATCCCTGAATCACGTCTTCCTGATTTGTGGCTCTAGGTAAGTATGTAACAAGATTGGGCAGAATCAAGGTTTTGGGCTGTTTTGCCAAGATTCGCGAGGTCGCCACGGCGCTACGCTCCTCGCGATGAACTGTGCTTGAAGTCAAGCGTATTCAGGCGAAAACGGCCGTTCGTTGATGGCGACGGCAAATGCCTGACGTAACAGTTTATGCGCGATGGCAACGTTAATAACCTTCGCCGGTTTACCGGCGGCCTTTAATCGCGCATGGAGTGCCCGGCAGGCCGGGTTGCAGCTTTTCGCCGTCCAGCTGCACAAGTACAGCAACTGGCGCATACGGCCCTGGCCCAGTTTGGCAATACCACCCTGACCCCGGACGGATGTCCCCGACTGGGACGTCGTTGATGTCACCCCGATATAGGCACCCAACGCCTTCACGTCCGTGAAGCGGCTGAAGCCGGCCGTGACGATGATCAGTTCCATGGCCGTCCGTGGTCCCACCGACGGAATACTCAACAGGCGCGCATACAGCGCGCTAAAAGACTTTTTTACCAGCGCCTCCAGGTGTTGCTCGCAATCACCGATCTGTTGCTCGAGTTGCTGCAACTGGGCGGTCATCTGCTGAGCCACGAACGCACTCGGCCGCGCCTGATAAGCGGCGGCTTCCTGGCGGTTCACCAGCTGCGTCCGGGTTTTAACCAGGTCATCCAGCCAGGCATGGGCCTGCTGCAGCTCAACAACCTCGGCCGGTTCCGGCGTCCACGGCGTCAACGGATGCTGCTCGCCATAACGGCGCAGCAGGTCGGCGTCGGCCTTGTCGCTCTTGACCCGTGACAACTGCATCTGCGCATAGCGCTTGACCACCAGCGGGTTCAGCACCGTCACCTGACGCCCGGCTTCATACAGCCATAATGCCAGCCGGCTGTGATACACCCCGGTCGCCTCCATGACGTAGTGCGACCCGGCCGGTGTGAGCGCCAATAACTGCGCTACCCCGTCGGCCGTATAAGGCAACGACTGGTGCCGCGGCTGACCCGCTTCCCACCACGCCGCATCCAGCGACGCCTTGCTCACATCAATACCCACTATCATCAGGCGACTCCCATGGCTCGTGACTCAGAAAACGCCAATGCCTTACACTGCCATCCATCCTGAATACGGGGTCCATGCCCCAATGAACTGTCCGGCATCCGTAAGGACGAAGCGGGGGGACCTTCATTGCGAACGGTCTCGAACGACTGATGACAAATACGGCCTTGTTCCCCGCTCCTGGCTCCACGGCAATATCCTATGACCGCAGAGTTGGTTCAAGCATAGGATGACGAGGACATAAAAAAAGCCGGCCATGTTTCCATGGCCGGCCTTTGTGCCCAGGTTACCGGGATTACGCGTTCGGCCCGAGGTCGGGCCTCCTACGCTCTCGCAATGACGCCGTTCCTTTAGCCGAGACGGATGGTGACGGCCTTTTCCTCGGTGTAGTTGTCGAGTACCGCTTCGCCCATCTCGCGGCCCCAGCCGGACTGCTTGTAGCCGCCGAACGGCAGGGCCGAGTTGAAGATGTTGTAGCAGTTGATCCACACGGAACCGGCCTGCAGGCGCGAGGCCAGTTTGTGCGCCTTGCTGACGTCGTTGGTCCAGATGCCGGCGGCGAGGCCGTAGATGGAGTTGTTGGCCTGTTTGACCAGGTCATCATCCATGTCCTTGAACGGCATGGCGGCGACTACCGGGCCGAAGATTTCCTCTTCGACCACACGCATGCCGGGTTTGGCATCGGCCAGGATGGTGGGTTCGATGAAGTAGCCCTTGCTGTCCCGCGGCCGGGTATTGGCGGACAGTCTGCGGGCGCCTTCCTGGTCACCGATGTCGAGATAGCCGCTGACGCGTTCGAACTGATCCTGCGAGACCACCGGGCCCATCTGCGTGTTGGGGTCGAGACCCGGGCCCAGCTTTATCTTCTTCGCCTGTTCGGCGACGCCCTCGATGACCTGGTCGTAGATCTTTTCCTGCACGAACAGGCGTGAACCGGCGGCGCAGCACTGGCCGTGGTTGAAGAAGATCGCGTTGGCGGCACCGGCGATGGCGGTATCGATGATCCGCGTCGGCGAGCACGATGTTCGGCGACTTGCCGCCCAGTTCCAGCGACACCTTTTTCAGATCGTTGGCGGACGCCTGGACGATCTTGCGGCCGACCTCGGTCGAACCGGTGAAGGCGACCTTGTCGATACCGTTATGGTTGGCAAGATGCGCACCGGCGGTATGACCGTAACCGGTAATGATGTTGACGACACCGTCCGGGATACCGGCTTCCTGCAGGATCTCGCCGAGCCTGATGGCGGATAACGGGGTTTCCTCGGCGACCTTGAGGACCACGGTGCAGCCCATGGTCAGCGCCGGGGCCAGTTTCCAGACCGCCATCAGCAGCGGGAAGTTCCAGGGAATGATCTGGCCGACCACACCGACCGGTTCCTTGCGCGTATAGACGTGATACTGCGCGTCCGGATCGTAAAGCACGTTCAGCGGAATGGTGTAGCCGTGGCGCTTGGTGCACCAGCCGGACATGTAATGGAACATGTCGGCGGCCAGCGGCACGTCGGCGGCACGCGCCACCGTGATCGGCTTGCCGTTATCGAGTGATTCCAGCTCGGCCAGGATGTCGAGGTTTTCCAGGATCAGGTCGCCGACTTTATGTAACAGCTTGCCGCGATCGGCCGGTGACATGTTCGGCCAGGGGCCGGACTCGAATGCCCTGCGGGCGGCCTTGACCGCCTTGTCGACATCCGGGGCGTCGCCTTCTGCAACCTTGCCGATAACATCGGTGGTAGCGGGGTCGATGACGTCAATGGTCTTGCCGGACTCGGCCTTGACCCACTTGCCGTCGATCAGCATTTGCCTGGGTTGTTTCAGGAAATCGGTAACAGCCCGACTCGGCGTGGAAATGCTTTCTGCCACTGCACTCATACAAATACCTCCGGATCATTGAATTAAGAAAATACCCCACAGTTTCCGGGTGTCGGATGCTGTGGACAAATGCCTTCGGGCAGAGGCATGTGCGGCCGGGATGTGAGCCAGACCGTTTTGAGCAGGTGCCGCTAGTTATTGAAATCAGACCTGCCCGCACAATGACCGGCCGTGGCCGGCACCGTGCAACTACTCTGATGTGAATCAAGTCGCGTTAAATTGATCCATCTTAAAAACAAGTATTCCACATACCAATTATTATCACGCCGGACCCCGGTTAATGCAACGGTCCCTTGTAAAGGCTGTGGGATGCCGCTTGCTGCTGGCGGTTGGCGGCGAGATCCTGCCAATAGGGCAACATCCGGCCCCAGGCGTTTTGCAACATCGGCTGGACCCGGGCTTCCGGGTGGCTGTTCAGCGCCCGTAATATACGTACCACAGCCCGGGCGTTATCGGCATTCGGCCGCAGGGCATAATGCGTCATCAGCCGGGTCAGCGCCGCTATCAGGCAGGATAGTGGTGCCTCCTGTGGCTGTTCTGCTTCCGGTTCCATTTTCGGTCTTACCCTGAATTGAACAGACTGGATACGGTATATGTCAAGATACTCGTAATGAGACGCATTATCAATAGCAATAATGACGGGTCGAACACCATGGCTGTTAAAATAAATAATGGCCAAACAGCACGAGAACCGGCTTTTGACGTGGCCGCAGCAGCTGCTGATCGCACTGGTGCTGGCCTACCGTTATGTGCTGTCGCCCGTCATCGGGCCGCGCTGCCGTTACCTGCCGACCTGCTCGGAATACGCGCAGGAGGCGCTGGAAAAGCATGGTGTCGTGAAGGGGGGCTGGCTGGCCCTGCGGCGCATCGGCCGCTGCCATCCGGTCACATGGCTCGGCGGCGGCAGCGGTTATGACCCGGTGCCGGAGAAAGACGTGAATCGTGAATAGTGAATAGTGAAACGTGAATGGTGAAAAGCAGGAGCGGCGACCCCGCCGCGATATTCGGCCCGGGGTCGGGCCTCCTACTGTTTGTTTTCGATTTTCTCGGCCTTCTTCAGGACCTTGTCTTCGAGTCCCTTGCGGTACTTTTTGATACGTCCGCGCAGGCTGTCGTCATGAGTGCCCAGCATCTGTGCTGCGAGCAATCCGGCGTTGGCCGCGTTATCAATGGCAACGGTGGCGACCGGGATGCCCGTCGGCATCTGCACGATGGATAATAGTGAATCCTGACCGTTGAGCGCGGTGACATTGACCGGTACGCCGATCACGGGCAGGGGTGTCATGGACGCGGTCATGCCCGGCAGGTGAGCGGCACCGCCGGCGCCGGCGATGATGACCCGCAGGCCGCGTTCCTCGGCACTGGTGGCGTATTCGTACAGTCGCGTCGGTGTACGGTGTGCCGAAACAATGGTCAGTTCGTACGGCACCTTCAGTTCATCGAGTATGTCGGCGGCCTTCTGCATGATGGGCAGGTCCGAGTCACTGCCCATGATGATGCCGACCAGAGGTTTGTTGTCTGTCATAGCGAACGTTCCCCGCGGATTTTCAGTACCTGGCGCACCTGCTCCGCCTTTTTGCCGGCTGCATCGATTGAATCATCGACGACCGTGACATGACCCATCTTGCGGAAGGGTCTCGAGTCGGCCTTGCCATAGATATGCACGGCCACACCCTCGATGGCAAGCGCTTCCTCCATGCCCTCGACAATCGTGCGGCCACTGTAACCGTTTTCGCCGAGCAGGTTGATCATGACGGCGGGTTTCAGCTGTTCGGTTGAACCGAGCGGCAGGCCGGTGATGGCGCGGATCTGCTGCGCCGAACTTGGCAAGGTCGGTCACGCGGGCCTACGATGGTGTAGTGACCGGAATTGTGCGTGCGTGGTGCGATTTCATTGACCAGCAGGCGGCCGTCCTTTGCCAGGAACAGTTCAATACCGAAAACGCCGACGCCCTCGATGGCCTCGACGGTCTTGACGGCCAGTTCCTGTGCGGCTTTTGCCTGGCCCTTGTCGATGCGTGCCGAGTCCGATCAAATTGATCCGGAATGTTCGCCTCGATATCGAAGACCATTTCCACGACCGGGTAGACACGCGTTTCGCCATCCAGGCCGCGTGCCACCATGACCGCGAGTTCCTTTTCGCAGTCGACGTATTCTTCCAGCAGACTCGGCACCGGCAGGATGCGATCCGGCTTGCTGTCGTCCTGGAAGATCTCGACACCACGGCCGTCATAACCGCCGCGCTGGGCCTTCTGTACCAGCGGGTAGCCGAAATCGGCCAGCGACTCCGGGCTCGGCTCCTCCAGCTCGATGAACTTGCCGGTGGCGATGCCGCGATCTTCCAGTAACTGCGTCCCGGGTCAGCTTGTTCCTGATGATGGCGCGGCAGGTGCGGCGAGGGCAGAATGCAGAAGCCCTCGTCGAGCGGTTTTTCCAGCGCCTCGGCTGGCCGTCGATGGTCTCGATGTCGAAGGCGGTGACGTCGCACAGTTCGGCGAGTTCGCGCAGCTTGGCCTGGTCGAAGAAGTCGCCGACGATTTGGTGGCCGGCGACCTGGCCGGCGGGCGAGTTCGGCGTCGGGTCGAGGACAATGGCGGCGAAGCCGAGCTGGGTGGCCTTCGATCCATCATGCGGGGCCGAGCTGCGCCGCCGCCGATGAGTCCCGATGCGGGCCAGCGGGAACGGCGGGGCCTTGCCCGCCAGCGGCAAGGACGACTGTTGCCGGGTCGATGGATTTGTCCGGTGGAAAAACCCAGCCATTATCAGCGGACCGGGCGGGAAAATGCCGACATCTGACTTGCCGGCTTTGCGAGGCGGGTCAATGGATCGCCGATGATAATCGGCTTCCAGCAAAGTTCGGGATCTCTCCTTCTACTGTGCAAGCGGATCTATCGCGATGATTGATGAATCGCCGATAATCGGTCCCACGAGAGGTTAAAGTTCCTCTCCTGGTATCGTGGGAGCGGATTGTATTCCGCGATTTGTCTGGTAATAATCGCCGCTGGTAATGGGTTCCACAGAGGTTCAGAGAAGATTTGATCTGGTGGGAGCGGATTGTATCGCGATAGTTGATGAATCGCCGATATGATTGGCTCCCACAGAGGTTCAGAGCGTCTCCTGGTCTCGTGGGAGCGGATTGTATCCGCGATTTTGTCTGGCGATAATCGCCGCTGGTAATCGGCGCCCTCAGAGGAAGGGTACCCCTGGCCGTTACAGCTCATCCGCGGTCAGCAGCCACGACAGCAGGCCGAACAGGTCGGCGTGGGGATAATCGAGTGCTGCCCGGCTCTCGACGGCCGGGCGCCGGACATACGCCGCCGAAACCGATGAAGTCCACGCCCGCGGCGGCAGCCAGGCGATCGTAATGCAGACCTTCGTTCAGTTACGTATTGTTGAT
>JAXHLY010000006.1:0-83898 GCA_034521715.1 Gammaproteobacteria bacterium | reverse complement strand
TCTCGCTTAATGGTATCGCTTTACGGAGTCGGTGCGTATCGGCGGTGATCGTTTTGATGAGGCCATTATCAATTAATGTTCGACGCAATTACGGGACCATGATCGGAGAAGTCACCGCAGAACGTATCAAACATGAGATCGGTTGCGCATTTCCGGCCAATGAAGTGAAGGAAATGGAAGTCCGCGGCCGTAACCTGGCCGAAGGCATACCACGCAGCTTCACATTGAACAGTAATGAAATTCTCGAGGCGTTGCAGGAACCACTGGCCGGTATTATCGGCGCTGTGAAGACCGCCCTTGAAAATACCGATGGCAACTCGGTTCCGATGTGGCCGAGCGCGGCATGGTGGTTACCGTGGGCGGCATTATCCTGCGCGATCCGGATGTCGCCACGAATAAACCCGCCTGCCGGTCATCCTTGCCGAGGACCGCTGACCTGTGTCGCCCGGGTGGTGGTAAATATCTGGAAATGATAGAAGAATACGGAAAGTATATACTGTCTGTTGAATAGGGCGGGCCGCTACTGTGAGCGGCCGGGAGTTGAAGATTAAAGCGCTGTTCCAGAAAAAGACGCCCATCGTCATCAAACTGGTGATATTCGCTGTGGGTTCCATCGTGCTCATGACGGTGGATTATCGTCAGAATCACCTCGATAACATTGGTCTGGCCCTCTCCGTGGTCGTTTATCCGGTCCAATTGATGGTTGACCTGCCGCTTAACGTTGCTTCCTGGTCATCCGAAAAACCTGCAAACTCGCCAGGCCCTGATCAAGGAAAATGAACGCCTGCGGGAAGAGCGCTTCATGCTCGAATCAAAACTGCAGCGGTTTGCCGTGGTCGAGGCTGAAAACCGGCGCCTGCGGGAATTGCTGGAGTCTTCCCTGAAACTCAACCAGAAGGTTCTGGTCGCCGAACTGTTGGCGGTGGAACTGGAACCTTTCCGCCGTCAGATCGTGATCGACAAGGGCAAGCGTCAGGGGGCCTATAACCGTCAACCGGTTGCCGATGCGCGCGGTATTATGGGTCAGATTATCCATGCGGGCCCGTTTTCCAGCACCGTGTTGTTGATCACGGATCCCAGCCATGCCCTGCCCGTGGAGGTCAATCGTAACGGTCTGCGTGCGATCGCCATAGGTACTGGTGAAAGCAACCTGTTGCGGCTTGAGCATATTCCGACCAATGCCGATATTCAGGAAGGTGATCTGCTGGTGTCCTCGGGTCTGGATGGCCGGTTTCCGTCTGGCTATCCGGTCGGGCGCGTTGAGAATATACAGCTCGACGCCGGTGATTCGATTTTCCAGCATCACGGTCGTTCCGAGCGCACGCCTGGAACGGAGCCGCGAAGTCATGATGATATGGCCCTATAAGCCGGGTCAGAATATTACCCGAAGCACAGGAATACGCGGCCCAGTTATGACTGAAGTCAGACACAATGGTAGCTGGATTATCATCCTGAGTTTTATCGTTGCCTTCATGCTTATGGCAATGCCATTACCGGACTGGGCCCAGTCCTGGCGGCCAGTGTGGCCAGCCATAGTACTTATATACTGGTGTATGGCATTGCCCGAGCGGGTTGGTATCGGCATTGCCTGGTTTATTGGTTTACTGCTGGATGTTCAGCAGGGGACCCTACTTGGTCAGAATGCGCTCGGTTTTACCCTTATAGCGTTTATGACCCTGGCCCTGTATCAACGTCTGCGGGTTTGTTCATTGGTAAAGCAGGCGGTGGTAGTTGCCTCAATTCTGCTTTTCTACTTGTTGATTTCCCTATGGATTCGGTCCATGGCTGGCTATCCTCCACAGCTGTGGACCTACTGGATGCCAATGGCCACCAGTATGCTGTTATGGCCATGGCTGTTTATCGTGCTGCGCGACCTGCGCAGAAAATACCGGGTCACGTAAGAATAACAATTTTGTCTCCTGATGCCTCCTGAGTTTGTCTTCAAGGATACAGACTGGGAGTCACGATTGATTCGCCGCCGGCTAATTATTACCGGCATCGTGATTCTTGTACTGATAACTATCCTGGTAAGTCGGATAGCCTATTTACAGATCGTCAGGCATGAGCATTTTACAACCCTGTCACAGGATAACCGCGTCAAGATCCTGCCGTTAACACCGACCCGGGGGCTGATCTATTCTCGCGACGGTGTGCTGCTTGCCGAAAACCAGCCTTCCTATAGCCTGGAACTGATACCAGAACGTATCAGTAATCTGGAAGAAGTAATCGACCGCCTGTCACAGATCGTTGAAATTGATGAGACGGATATTGAACGATTTTACAATAGCCTGAAGCGCATACGCCGTTTCGAGCGTGTGCCACTGCGGCTGAATCTGACTGACGAGGAAGTGGCGAGATTTGCCGTACGGCGACATGAATTTCCCGGTGCTGATGTGAACGCCAGGCTGAAACGAGATTATCCGTTGGCCGAGGTGACTTCCCATGTGCTCGGCTATGTAGGCCGTATCGATGAAAACGATCAGAGGCGAATAGATCTGGCGAACTACAGCGGTACCAGTCATATCGGCAAGACGGGTATAGAACGCAGCTATGAAGAGCAACTGCATGGCAAAGTCGGTTACTGAGCAGGTCGAAGTCGATGCTGAAGGCCGCATCCTCAGGGTGCTCGATCGCACGGCATCAGTACCGGGGAAGAACCTGCGGCTGACACTGGATGTGTCCCTGCAGCGAGTGGCAATGGACGCACTGAAGGGTGAACGTGGCGCTATTGTCGCCATTGATCCCCGCAATGGCGAGGTCATGGCTCTGGTCAGCAATCCGGGATTTAATGCAAATATGTTTGTCGATGGTATTCGCCCGGCCATTTACAATGCATTGCGTGAATCACCGGATCGGCCGCTGTTCAACCGTGCGTTAATGGGGCGATATCCACCGGGTTCGACCATCAAGCCATTTATTGGTCTTGCCGGTTTGGCCAGTGGCATGCGCGATGTTCGCGATACAACCTGGTGCCCGGGGTGGTTCTCATTACCTGGCAGTAGTCACCGCTATCGCTGCTGGAAGGAGCATGGCCATGGTCAAATGGATCTCAGTAGCGCCATCGTGCAGTCCTGCGATGTGTATTTTTATGAGCTGGCTCATGACCTCGGTATTGACAGGATGCATGATTTTCTAACGCGATTCGGTTTCGGCAGTAAAACAGGTATTGAAATCGGTCCCGAATCCAGTGGCAATGTGCCTTCACGGGAGTGGAAGCAGCGAACCTATGGGCGGCCCTGGTATCCCGGGGAAACTGTGATTACCGGTATCGGGCAGGGCGCTCTGCTGACTACACCACTGCAACTGGCCAGCGCGACCGCCACCCTGGCTAATGATGGCACTGTCATGACACCGCATCTTTTGCGGGAGGTTTCTGATCCAATAAGCGGTAAAGTCGTTAATGCCTATCAGAATAACTCGCGCCAGTTGGCGATTGGTAAGGATACACACTGGCAGAAAATACAGCAGACCATGCGTGACGTAGTTCACGGGGAGCGTGGAACAGCACGACGTAGCGGTGTAAATGCTGAATACGAGATGGCAGGCAAAACCGGTACGGCGCAGGTTGTCGGTATTGCCCAGGGCGAGCGTTATCAGGGCGAACTATTGGTCAAGGAACATCGTGATCATGCGTTGTTTGTCGCTTATGCGCCGGTCGATGCGCCGCGGATTGCACTATCTATCATTGTCGAGAATGGCGGCAGCGGTTCAGCCACCGCAGCTCCTATAGCTCGTAAACTGCTTGATCATGTTCTGGTAGAGGGCAGTAATTGAGGATTATGCATAAATTTATTACTGAAAAACTTCATCTTGACATCTGGCTGGTGGCTGCATTATTGGCATTGTGCGCACTTGGTCTTGTTGTGCTGTATAGCGCCGGCGGCGAGAATATAGAGGTTGTAACGCGTCAGGCTGTTCGCATGGGGATTGCCCTGGTGGTTATGGTGGTCCTGGCACAGACACCACCGGCGGCCCTCTCGCGCTGGTCGGTATGGATTTATCTTGTCAGCCTGATTCTGCTGGCTCTGGTACTGGTGGCGGGGGAGATAGGCAAGGGTGCCCAGCGCTGGCTTGAACTGGGCCCATTCAGCTTTCAGCCTTCGGAATTGCTCAAGCTCGCCGTGCCCATTCTGCTGGCTGCATATCTCTCCGGCCGTAGTCTGCCGCCCAATATTTACAGCGTTATTCTGGCTGCGGTAGTCATCATGGTGCCGGTTGCCCTGATCGCCAAGCAGCCGGATCTGGGCACCGCGCTGATGGTCGCTGTGAGTGGCTTTTCAGTCCTGTTTATTGCCGGACTCAGCTGGAGACCTGATCCTCTGTCTCGGAACTCTCGGGCTGGCTTCATTGCCGGTACTCTGGTTTTTCATCATGCATGAATACCAGCGCAACCGTGTCATCGCCTTTCTGGATCCGGAAACAGACCCACTGGGAACCGGATATCATATTATTCAGTCTACAATCGCAATTGGCTCGGGAGGATTGTATGGTAAAGGCTGGTTGAACGGTACCCAGTCGCATCTGGATTTCATCCCGGAGCGTTCCACCGATTTTATTTTCTCGGTTTTCAGCGAAGAATTTGGGCTTATGGGTGTGCTTGTGTTGATTGCTATCTATCTGTTTGTTATCGCCCGCGGTTTTATATTGCCGGGCAGGCCCAGGATATTTGGCAAATTGCTGGCTGCCGGTCTTGTAGTAATATTTTTCGTTTATGTATTCGTAAATATTGGTATGGTTTCCGGTCAGATGCCGGTGGTCGGCATACCGCTGCCACTTATAAGCATGGGTGGAACTTCGATAGTAACGATTATGGCAGGTTTTGGCCTTATTATGTCAATCCACACACACAGAAGGCTATTATCCCATTGAACACTTATATACAACGTATACTGTTTCTGACTGTCAGTATTTTAGTGTGCAATTCATGCACTCATACTGCTTCTGCCGGGACACTTGATCAGGATGCCATGGATCGGTTCATTACCACGCTGGTGCAATCCTATGATTTTGATCGTTCGGAACTAGAGAAGACTTTTTCACAGGCGCGGTATCTACAGTCAGTGATTGACGCCATAACCCGGCCGGCTGAAAAACTGGACTGGTACCGGTACAAACGGATATTCCTGACCGAGGACAGAATCAATGGTGGTGTTGACTACTGGCAACGCCACCAAGAAATATTATCACGCGTCGAAGAAGAGTTTGGTGTGCCTGCAGAGATTATTGTCGCCATTATCGGCATCGAGACCCGTTATGGCTCCAACAAGGGCGGATACAGGGTAATAGATTCATTATCCACGCTGGCATTTCACTACCCAAAACGTGCCCGTTTTTTCCGTTCAGAGCTGGAACAGTTCCTGCTGCTGACGCGTGAACAGCAGGTTGATCCCATGGAAATCAAAGGTTCCTATGCCGGAGCCATGGGAATACCGCAGTTCATAGCTAGCAGTTACCGCAATTATGCTATCGACTTCGATGGTGATGATTATGTGAATCTATGGGATAACCATGAAGATGCTATTGGCAGTGTCGCTAATTATTTTAGTCGCCATGGCTGGATTAACGGTGCCCCGGTTATCTATCCGGTTACTGAAATGCCGGTTGATGCAGACCGACTCGTGCAGGATAAACTTGAGCCAGAAACGACCTATGAATCCTTGCAGCAGGCGGGTGTAGAGTCTGCACGTCCGCTGACCCCAGATACCCGTGTAGCCCTACTCGAATTCGAAGAAACATCCGGGCCAGTTTACTGGGTGGGCCTGAAGAATTTTTACGTTATTACACGGTATAATCATAGCCAGCTGTATGCGCTTGCTGCGTATCTGCTGTCGCGGGAAATCCTGGAACGCTATCAGCAACCTGCTACTGATATGTGATATCGCAGCTATGAACCGATTGAAAGGGTTTAAAAAATATCGTCTGTACCCGCCTATCTTTCTGATGTTGGCTATTTACGGTTGTGGTGGTTCGACTGCTGTCAGCCGGCTGGTGACGGTCCTCCCGTGGCGCCACGTGATGTCAGCAATGTCCCTGATGCAATACCGAAACATGAGCCACGCAGCCGTTACGGCAACCCCCGCTCATATGAAGTCTTCGGCAAGCGTTATCACGTCATGGACAGCAGTGACGGTTATGTAGAGCGGGGCATTGCATCATGGTATGGCAAGAAGTTTCATGGGCGGCGCACATCCAGCGGTGAAAGTTATGATATGTATGGCATGACAGCAGCGCACAAATCCCTGCCACTGCCGAGTTATGTTCACGTCCGAAATCTGGAAAATGGACGTGACGTAGTCGTCAAGGTTAATGATCGTGGGCCCTTTCACAAAAACCGGATTATAGATATGTCATATGCGGCCGCCAGCAAACTCGGTATGCTGGCCAAGGGTACTGCCCTGGTTAAAGTACGTGCAATTAAACCCGGTAAAGAGGAAACTGGTGATCGGCATTATGTGGCAATGGATAAAAGCAGTCCAGTAACAAACACTGATCAGTTTTATATACAGATTGGAGCTTTCTCCAGTCTGGAGAACGCCGAACAGCTGCGCATGAGGTTGGATAGCGTCGATGACAAATTTGCCCGTATTTACCAGACCGTTATCAATAACAGAACCCTTTACAGGGTCCGTATTGGACCACTGAGCGATGTTGAAACAGCAGGATAGTCATCGTTGCACGTCTGCCGGAATACGGCATTTATGAAACATCAGATTGTGATAGAGTGATTAATCCCCCTTGATTATCAGTGCCCAGGAGTAGTTATTAAATCATGTCGCTACGAATATTTACTTTTTTCTCTGTACTGCTATTAGTGTTATCGCCCCTTGCCCGGGCGCAGATAGTACCATCTCCTCCATCGGGCGATGCCACCTCATATATTCTGACTGATTATAATAGCGGCCATGTTATAGCCCAGAAGGATCCTGAACGGGAAGTTGAGCCTGCAAGTCTGACCAAGATGATGACAGCGTACGTTGCTGGCGAGGAGCTGGAGGAAGGTCATATAAGTCTCGATGATCAGGTATTGATCAGTGAGAAGGCCTGGCGTATGGGTGGTTCGCGCATGTTCATCGAAGTAGACACCAGGGTATCAGTAGAAGAGCTGCTCAAGGGCATAATAATCCAGTCAGGTAATGACGCGAGCGTGGCCCTGGCGGAACATATCTCCGGCTCAGAGGAGGTTTTTGCTCAATTAATGAATCAGCATGTCTCGAGACTGGGGATGAACAATACTCACTTTGAGAACAGCACCGGTATGCCTGCAACCGGACATGTGACGACGGCACACGATATGGCGTTGCTTGCCAGGGCATTGATCCGCGATCATCCAGAACTTTATGGTATGCATGCGATCAAGGAATATACTTACAATGATATTACCCAGCCGAACCGAAATAATCTGTTATGGCGTGATCCTTCAGTCGATGGCATCAAGACCGGGCATGCGGAAAATCCCGGCTATTGCCTGGTATCCTCGGCAGAACGCAACGGTATGCGCCTGATTTCCGTTGTGATGGGTAGCAGTGGTATTCAGGCGCGTACTTCATACAGTCAGTCACTGCTTGAATATGGTTTTCGCTTTTTTGAAACTGTCAGAATTGCCAAGGCAGGTTATGAAATCGGGACAGCCAGAATCTGGAAAGGTGAGAGTGAAGAGGTTAACTATGGTCTTGCTGAAGACCTTTATGTGACAGTCCCGCTCAGAGAATCTGGTAAACTGCAGCAGAAGGTGGAAATCGCAGATCCGCTTATAGCGCCGGTTAATGCGCAGCAGACTATCGGTACACTGTCTTTACTATTACATGATGAAACCCTGGTCCAGAAACCGCTTGTTGCATTGAATGATATATCGCAGGCAGGTATATTCAGTCGTGTATTGGACAGCATCAAGCTGATGCTGGAGTGATTGGATGTCCACGGTATACTTGAATGGTGACTTTATGCCACTGGAAGAGGCGCGGATATCACCACTTGATCGTGGTTTTACTTTTGGTGATGGCGTCTATGAGGTGATCCCGGTTTATAATCGGCGAATTTTCAGGTTGCATGAGCATCTGCTGCGCCTGGAAAGAAGTCTAAAACTTATCCACATGCACAATCCACTGACTGCCCCTGAATGGGAGGCTATTTTTAAAAGACTCATCAGTGATAACAAGGGCGATGATCAGTCAATTTATTTGCAAGTAACCCGGGGTGTATCCGCTCGCGATCATTTATTTACTACTGATCTGATGCCAACTGTTTTTGTTATGACAAAACCCCTGCTGCAAGCCGATAATCGCGTTGGCGTTGGAGCAATTGTGCGCGAAGATATTCGCTGGCAGTGGTGCCATATAAAGGCGATTACGCTATTGCCCGGAGTATTACTCCGTTATGAGGCATATATGTCCGATGCCAAAGAGGCTATACTTATACGCGACGGGCAGGTTACTGAAGGGGCTGCCAGCAATGTTTTTATCTGTCATGATAATCATATACTGACACCACCAAAGAGTGAACGGTTATTACCGGGTATTACCCGTGATCTGGTTATCGATCTGCTTAGAGAGGAGGGAATGGACTGTGATGAAGTCACAGTTAGTGAAAAGGATTTATATGCAGCTGATGAAATCTGGATAACCAGTTCAACACAGGAAATCGTGCCGGTGACAAGATTGGACGGCAGACCCGTTGGTGAAGGGGTGCCGGGACCGCTCTGGCAGCGGGCCACACGTGCTTACCGGAAGTTCAAGAATGACTTCTGTGCTGGAAAGATACAGGATCCGGCCTGACGGCCCGACGGTTATGGCCACAACCCTGTACCGCAAATTCACCATAGAGGCGGGGCGCTATCTGTCGGCGATATCAGCGGGACACCCCTGTGCCCGTATGCATGGCCATACTTTTATCATCCAGGTTCATGTCACGGGCCCGGTACAAAAGGGAACCGGCTGGGTAATGGATTTTGCAGAGCTTGATGGCAAGATCCAGGCTGTGCGCCAGGAGCTCGATCACAAGGTCCTGAATGATATAGGCGGACTCGAAAACCCGACTACTGAACTGCTGGCGAGATGGATCTGGGATCGGCTTGCCGGGGATCTGCCAGGCCTGAGTAGAATCGTAATACAGGAAAATCCACAAAGCGGTTGTATCTATACGGGCGATATAGAACGCGATGGTCGCTTATGATTAGTATGGTTTGAACCATGGACAAAGTAACGATAACAGAACTGATGGGTGACGGTATTGCTGCCGAATTGCAGCAGTCTGTATATGTCGTCGCCGATACATTGCCACTGGAATTCGATTTTCAGACACTCGACCTGACGCTTGAGAACCGTGAGAAACAGGATAGAAAATTATTCAAACAGGTCGAGAAATCAATGCAGACCAACAAGATTGCATTGAAATATCCGACTATTACAAAGGATATCAGCCCCAATGCAGTTATCAGGAGGCTATGTAATTTCAGTGTTATACTGAGGCCGGTGATATCCATCAAAGGTATTACGTCAAATTTCAAGGAAGATCTGTTTCTTTATATAGTACGTATTGCAACAGGTGGTACCTACGATGATCCTGGCCGCCTGGTGGGCAAAGATGCCGCTATTTCCATACGAATTGTTGAGCGTGATCCATGCCGTCAGGCCGCACGTTTTGCCTTTCGCTTTGCTCGGGATAAAAAACTTAATGTTACCTCCTCTTCAAAACATACCATTCAGAAAGCTACAGATGGCCTGTTCCAGTCAGTAGTCGAGGAAGTCCACAAGGAGTTTCCAGACGTTGAGCATCATGTGGAATTGTTCGATGCTTTGCTGGCCAAGCTAGCACTACACCCCGAGAAATTCGAGGTCGTGCTTGTTCTGAATGAATATGGTGATTTTCTTTCGGATATGGCCAGTGGTCTTGCCGGTAGTATTGGCACCGGCGCCAGCGGTAACTTCAGTTTTACTGAGGATGACGAGGTCGATATCGCCATGTTCGATCCCTCGGGTGGTACGGCACCGGATATTGCAGGGCAGAATAAGTGCAATCCCACCGGCATATTGCTGGCATTTGGCATGCTGCTGGATCATATTGATCGTTATGAACTCGGCCATGCGCTTCGCTTGTCGCTGCTTTCAGCTATTGCAGATGGTGAGTGTACGGCGGATATTGGTGGTCGGCTGGGTACACACCGAGTATACACGGGCGATAGTGGAACGGTTGCAGGATTATCTCCCCGCCTGACTCAGGATTTAACACCGATGCCGCGGTTCAGAAGATACAAACAAAACAGGCTGAGCCCGATAACAAAAATACAAATAATTCCAAGGGCATAAAATGCGTTAATATCAGAGACACCGAGCATGCCATAGCGGAAGGCATTGACCATGTAGAGTATTGGATTGAACAATGATACTTTCTGCCAGAATTCCGGCAACAGATCGATTGAATAAAATACACCACCAAGATAGGTAAATGGCGTCAGAATAAAAGTCGGAATAATGGAAATATCATCAAATTTCTTGGCAAAGATGCCATTAATCATACCACCCAGCGAAAACAGGACAGAAGTCAGCAGTACCACTCCGATCATAAGGGTGTAGCTGTATACATGCAGGTCGGTAAAAAATAAAGCTACAATCGAAACTATCAGCCCTACCAGCAAACCGCGCGTAACTCCGCCTGTAATATATCCGGCCAGGATCAGATAATTCGGAATAGGTGAGACCAGCATCTCTTCGATATGTTTCTGGAATTTGGCACCGAAAAATGAAGAAACCACATTGGCATATGAATTATTGATGATGGACATCATGATAATGCCGGGCGCGATATATTGCATGTAGGAGAAACCACCCATTTCACCGATTCGTGAGCCGATCAGATTCCCGAATATAATGAAATACAGTGTCATGCTGATAGCCGGCGGCAGCAGCGTCTGTATCCATATGCGCATGAAACGGCCGACTTCCTTGACCACCATGGTCTGGTAAGCGACTGATTGCTGATGGAAATTCATGCAGATACACTACTCGTTTGTTTGTTGTTCTTGACCAGAGACATGAAAAGTTCTTCAAGCCGATTACTTTTATTACGCAGACTATGTACCTGAATTGACCTGGCATCGAGTTCCTTGAATAGTGTATTGAGTCCTGCAGTTTTATTTATTTCGATTTCCAGACAGTAAGGATCGATAAGCCGTGTGCGGCAGTCAGTGAACTGTGGTACACTGTCCAGGCGCGTATTCAGATCCAGTATTAGTGTCTCGGTATTGAGCTTGGCGAGAAGCTGTTTCATGCTGGTATTCTCGATGATTATGCCATGGTCGATAATAGCGATTTTCTTGCATAGATTTTCCGCTTCTTCCAGATAGTGTGTAGTCAGCACAATGGTCGTTCCCTTGTTGTTGAGGCCGGTCAGGAAATCCCACATTGATCGGCGCAATTCAACGTCGACACCAGCCGTTGGTTCGTCAAGTATTAACAGGCGTGGTTCGTGCACCAGTGCGCGGGCAATCATCAGGTCGGCGTTTGAGTCCGCCGGAGAGCGTGCGTGACCGCGCAAAACGCCGCTCCCACAACCCGAGCTGGTTCAGGTACTTTTCCGCGCGCTGCTTTGCAAGATTACGCGGGATGCCGTAATAACCGGCCTGGTTGACAACTATCTCCCAGCACGTTTCAAACTGCGAGAAGTTGATTTCCTGGGGTACTATGCCGATGCAGGCCTTGGCGGCGGATATTTCTATATCGAGGTCATGGTCAAACACAGTAATGCGGCCGGCGCTTTTGCGCACCAGGGAAGTGATAATACCAATAGTGGTTGATTTGCCGGCTCCATTCGGCCCGAGCAGGGCAAAAAAATCACCCTCCGCAACATCAAGATCAATCCCGCGCAGGGCCTGCAGACCGCTTGCATAGGTCTTCCTGAGCCCCTGAATCTCCAGAGCTTTCATCATCAGTTCTTTGAACACCTCGGGGGAGGCAGCAGATTGTGGCAGAAGTGTATGGCCGGTCAGGCCAGCAGCTACTCTAATCCGCCAGCTTGGTATTAACGTCTTTTTGCAGCTTGCCGATCTTGCCGAGCGTCTCCGCGAGTTTGCTATCGCGGTCAAGTAACAGGCGGAAATACTGTTTCGGCACTTTCAGAAGCCGGCCCTTCTGATCCATTCGTACGTAGGCGTTACGCTTGCCGTCACTGCCGGGCATCAGCGCCTGCTCACCGAAATAATTGCCGCGTTTATGCTGGGCCAGAATAACAACCTTGCCTTCGTTGTCCAGGAGGAATATTTCAACCGTGCCATCCAGTACGATAAACAGGTGCTCACCCGGTTGGTCTTCCTTGATGACAAACTCGCCAGGCCCGACATCGACCACTTCCGTCCACTCCCGGAAAGTTTCTATCTCCTGCGGCTTCAGGCTGCGGAACAGTCGCATGCTTTTCAGAAGATCCTTGATATCCTTGTCTTCCGGTGTTTCGACAAAATTGGTAACGGTCACATCTTCGGAATCGACTTCATCAAAGTCTTCCTGCTGTATATTGAGCAGCACATACTTCTTGGCAATCTGGAATACCTTGCAGTCATGCATTGCGCGTACACTGGCATTGCGGCGCCCGGTCCCGCCTGGCAGCAGTGCCTGCTCGCCAAAGAAATCACCGGCGTAAAGGGTGGCAATCGTAATATCGCGTCCGCCTGACTCGGCCCGTATCATGACTTCGACGCTGCCCTCGACAATCACATACATGCAGTCGCCAAGCTCGGCCTCGCGGACAATGTGTTTCTTGCTTGGGTATGATTCGATCCCGTTTTCCGGCGCCTCAAGAATGGCCCTGAGTTCGGCGTCATTGAGCGAGTTGAAGAGCGGTATTTTGCGCAGGGAGCGCAGAATGGCCGCCGTTTCGGATTTACTCATCATAACGAAAATGTCCCAATCTGCCTGCCAGTTATCCAGTCGGTATTCTAGGGGAATATCGTAGCAGAATGTTAGCCGGAACAGCATGTGATCGTCCCGGGATGTGAACCACAGCTCATCTCCCGGAGCGGCGGCAAAGGGCTTTTCAGCCGTTCGTGGCGGGCCTGGGAAAGTACTCCAGTTCAAACAGGTGATTCAGCCACTGGTTCGAGAGCTTTTCCTGGACGCTGTTCTGGCGCAGCCGGCCATTCAGGTTCGGGAAATCGACCCGCTCCAGTTCCTGGTCCTGGTTGTAGCAGGAATAGACGAAGTATTCCTCTCCGGTCTTCGGATCGATGTGCTTGCACAGGCACTGCGCGCAGACGCCCTTCATCATGCACTGCATGGGCGAATTAATGGAGCCGATGGCGTAGTGATCCGGCTTCAGGTACGGCTGCAGCACGCCGTGCCTGGCCTCCTTGACTGCGGCCATCATCCGGTCGGAGCCGATGACAATCATGCGGTCGACCTCGTTCAGGGGGATTTCCTGTTCGCCGAGTTCGCCATGACCGTAGGCTACCATCGCCTCGATGATATTGCCGATATAGGTCTTGTCCTGGGGCCGTGTCGTCGGGATCGGTTTGACGCCGGGATCGGGGTCCACTGACCAGATGATAACATCCGAGGCCTCCTCGATGTCCTTGACCTTGAACACATCCTCGGTGTGTTTATAGCCGGCGAAAGTAGATGACCCGGCTGCCGGCGTTGCGGAAGGCCTTGCCGATGGAAAACTGCACGGCATTGCCGAGGCCGCCGCCGACCAGCATCACGGTTTCATTGTTCTCAATTTCGGTCGGTGCGCCGGTGACCCCCATGACCACCAGCGGATCGCCGGGCTGCCACAGCGCGCACAGTCGCGATGATGCGCCCATTTCCAGCGCAATCAGTGAAATCAGGCCCTGCTCCTTGTCGACCCAGGCACCAGTCAGGGCAATGCCCTCGGCCGTCAGGCTGGTACCCTCCACAACCGGTGCCAGCTGCTCGAGGTTCTGGACCCGGTAGAACTGGCCGGGATGGAATTTGCGCGCCTGCATGGGCGCGCTGACGATGACCTCGATAATTGTCGGCGTCAGGCGGTTGACCTCGACCACGGTGGCGGTCAGTTCCTCATCCAGCCGCTGATGCAGCTGTTCGAGGGCGGCCTCGCGTTGCGGTTGTTCGGCCGGGTCAAGGGTTGCGAGCTCGTGCCTGAATAAATCCACCACGTACGGATACCCGTCCTTGGCGCTGGCCATGGCCTTGACGACGTTACCAGCGTAGACCGGATGGTTGTCGCCATAAAAGGATATGAATTTGCCGTGCTTGTGATATGAGGTCAGTGGCGCCGGCCGGCCTATTTTCGGCTGGGGTTCATCGTCGACGGGCACCAGTTCCGGTAGGTCGGCGTCATCCCATTTCGGTTCATAGCGCTGGAAGAACTTGGCGTCCATGCGGAAGGTATAGGGGTGCTCCTGTTCGTAGATCGTGTTCGGCGAGGTGCCGGCGGCGATGAACAGGCTCCGTAGCGGGACCTCGACCTCGCTGTCGGTTTTCACCCATTTGCCGTCCTGCTGTTCGAATTTATCGAATTTGACCGCCTTCAGAGCCTCGTATTCGTCCGGTACGGCCTCCTTCGGGCTCATGCCCTCGGCCAGGCGAATGCCTTCCTCCAGCGCCTTGGTAATCTCCTCGTGGTTCTGGCGGTAGGCCGGTGAATCGTGCATGGCCTTGCGATAGAACATGGTCACGCCGCCCCATTGCTCAATCAGGGGCGCGAAATCGGGCTCCTCGCCGGCACTGGCAGCGCGCTCGCGCTCGGCGCGGATGGCGCGGCCGTGTTCGAGGAATTCGTCGAGGATCTCGAGTTCTTCACGATCATAGGCACTGCGGATCGCCGCCTCACCCTGGGTGGCGACCAGCTTCTCATAGCGGTTCAGCATCTTCTCGACCTGGACCTGATAGTAAGCCATTACTTCGGTGGTGGTATCGATGCCTGTGAGACCGCCGCCGATGACCCGGGCCGGCAGCCGGACCTGGAGATTGGCCATGGAGTCGGCCTTGGCAGCACCGGTCAGCTGCAGTGCCATGAGGAAGTCCGAGGCCTTGCGGATGCCGCGGATCAGGTTGTTTTTCAGGCCGATGATGGTCGGTTTGCCGGCACCGCTGGCAATGGCGATATGGTCGAAACCCAGATCCCAGGCCTCCTCGATGGTCAGGGTGCCGCCGAAACGTACGCCGCCATAGCAGCGGAAGGCATGCCGGCGCAGCAGGTCGAGATAGATGACCTTGAGAAAGTTCTTGTCCCAGCGCACGGTAATGCCGTATTCGGCAACGCCGCCGAAGCCGATCATGGTGCGCTTGTCGAGTTCCTCGTACAGGCTGTTGAAATCGTGGATCGGCTGCGGCGGATTATTTTTGTCGCCTGTCAGCTCCTTCGGCAGCGGCTCGATCTTGAGCGCGTCCACGCCGACCACGCCGAAGCCCTCGTTCAGCAGGTAGTGCGCCAGGGTATAGCCGGCCGGGCCCATGCCCACCACCATGACGTTCTTGCCGTTGTAGGGCAGGGCATGAGGGCGTTCGATGTTGAGCGGGTTCCAGCGGGTCAGGAACGAGTAGATCTCGAAGCCCCAGGGCATGAACAGCACGTCGGTCAGTACATTGGTCTCGATCTGCGGGATATTGACCGGCTCGGTCTTCTGGTAGATGCAGCCCTTCATGCAGTCATTGCAGATGCGATGGCCGGTGCCGGGGCACATGGGATTGTCGATAATCACCAGGGCAAGGGCGCCGATATTGTCGCCCTGGCGCTTGATGACGTGCATCTCGGAGATTTTCTCGCCCAGCGGGCAGCCTGTCAGGGTGACACCCAGCGGATTGACCTTGAAACGGTCCTTCGGCGGGGCGTGCGGCCGGCACACGCTTGTTGCGCATGCCCTTGGAGCAGGAGTCGGTATCGCGTTCGTGACAGTAGATGCAGTGATCGACCTCGTACTGCACCTCGCGCTGGTCGGCGCGATGATCCGTCAGCGCAAAGCCGTCGCGGCGGCGGCGCTCGTGCGCCGGCGCGAGCCAGGCCGAATAATCGCCGTAATCCGCCCGGTCGTGCTCCACCAGGTGATCAAAATCGGTTTTTTTTGGCGACTTGAAGCTGGCCCAGCCTGCCACAAGCTGCTGTATCTGGCTATTAGTGGTAGCAAGTACACACCAACGCTGCAGGATCCGGTATATCCCGGTGAGCGCCTCGGCCGCGGACAACTCCAGTTCGTCCGCCAACAGTGCCGGCGGCCTCAGTCGTCGCCGCGCAGCGCCTTGAGGACTGTCTGCGCATCATCCGACTCCGGCACCTCGGCGGCCCGGTGCAGGCGCAGGCCGGCGCTGGTGGTCCGGAACTCGATATCCGCGTGGTCGTCGCCCAGCAGTTGTGTCAGGCGCTCAATGGCACGGCGGATGCGGTCGCTGTCCCAGTCGTCGGGATTTTCCTTTTTGACGGCGGCCTTGGCCTTGGCTACAACCTCGTTCTTGAAGCCGAAGATGGTATCCACCTCGCGGCGTATGGCGGCGGCCTGCTCGGCCCGTAGCTCGGTGACATTGAACAGTCGGGCGACGAAATCGCCTACCAGCGGGGTCATGCGTACCAGCAGGTCGGATATTTGCTCCGGCGTCAGATCCTTGCCCCTGGACTGGCGGTAGGCCTGGAATTCGGCAAACAGTTCCGGGTGACTGGCCGCGGCCTCGCGGTCAAAAACCTCGAGCAGTTCCCCGAGCCGGGCCGGATCGTGCAGATCGGCATATGCAAAGCCGGGGATACCGAGTTTCAGGGGCGGTGCCGCCTCGCTGGCGCCTTGCCGCCGGTGATGTTGCTGAGCCTGCTTCATAAGATATATGTGACCGCTACAGGATGAGGCCGGGGTTGAAGATTCTGACTTTTCGGGCGCGCACTCTAAACGAGCACGTGTATAATTAAAACTACTTATTATCTATATTTTTAGAATTAAAAATTATAAAAGGGTTCGACCTGATGCCAGGCCGAACCCTGTGGATAATCCCGGCAATACGGGGGTTCAGGCGCCGTCGCTGTCGTTGTCGTTGGCGTTGGGTATCTCGTCCTCATCCTCGCCTGTCTGGGTGGACGGACTCTTGTCCAGCGGCCAGGGCTTCTGGTCGGTCTGGAAAGTGACGTAACGCAGGATATCGTTGGCATAGTCACTGAGCTTGGGGCTCATTTCCAGCAGTTGCGGATTTACACCGCCGGTCAGCAGCTTGGTGACCACCTGGAACAGCACCAGCAGCCAGATCAGCCAGCCGTAGGCAATATAAAAGACGACGCCGAAAAGGATAATGAAGGCGACCCGCAGCCAGGTATTGATATTTGTCAGATTTTCTTTGGCGTTCATAACCCTGTCTCCCGCTCCTGTGGAATGCATTCGCTACTGGCAGTATAAAAGGAGCCGCGCCGTTCAGCATCCTTTTTCATGGAAAAAAATTGCTGTTACCGGGCACCGGCAAAGAACACTTGATGCATGGAACCCAATCGATGATAAATTATGAAAAGACCCGGCCCGAGACCGCCGCATGTGCCCCGATCATGACATCCCCCAGTGCCATCCCGTGCCTGCCGGTATGAGCCTATGACTTACTGTGTTGGCATACAGCTGAATACCGGCCTGGTATTTGCGTCGGATTCCCGTACCAATGCCGGTGTGGACAATATCCGTATCCACAGCAAAATACACCCCTTCATTAGGGAAGGCGAGGTCATGCTGGTGCTGCTGTCCTCAGGGAACCTGGCGACCAGCCAGTCGGTAGTGAATCAAATCAAGAAGGATCTCAAAAATCCCGATGCAAAGACCAGTCTGTTCACGGCTGAGGATATGGCCGAGGCCTGCAATTATGTTGGTGAAGTGAACCGCAAGGTACAAAAGCAGTATGATTTTGAAGACCAGCAGGCCGGATTCAATGTCGAGGCCACGTTCATCCTCGGTGGCCAGATTCGGCACGAACAGCCAAAACTGGCACTGATTTATCCACAGGGCAATTATCTGCTGGCGACGGAAGAAACCCCGTTCTTCCAGATTGGCGAATCCAAATACGGCAAGACGATTCTCGATCGCATTATAGAGCCCTCGGTTTCCCTGGAAGATGCTGCCCGCTGTGCACTGGTATCACTGGATTCAACGAGTCGCAGCAATGTCGGTGTCGGCCCGCCGTTTGAATTGATCATGTATCGCAAGGATAGCCTGCGTATCGACAATCGTTTCAAGTACGATCTGGACAGTAACTATTACAAGCAATTGCGCCAGGCCTGGGCAGAGAATCTACGTGCGGCTTTTTATTCGTTACCGCGATTCGACTGGGAACGGCACGACTGAGGTGTCCCAGTCACCGCTGCCCACCTGGGCACCTACCAGCTTGTGAATGAAAGCCAGTTTTTCCATGGCGCCGCTGCTGATTACGAACGGGTAGAAATCGCCGAGGCCGATGCTGCGGTTGATGTTGTTCATGGCAACACTCAGGTCGATCCAGACGCCGAGAATATCCTTGATCGACAGGGTCTGCATGGCCAGCAACAGGATTGATCCCGGCGCCGTGACAGGTTGTCGAGCAGGCCATCACGGGGCAGCAGCCGCGAACTCTGCGCGGTTTCCAGCGTATCCATGATATGCATGTAATGGGCCCAGCATTCGGCCCAGTCCTCCCACGGGTGAGCCGTGGCATAGGCACTGATGTAACGGTTCTGCCAGCCTTCCGGCGGTCCCTCCCTGTAATATCTGTCCAGTGATGCCGAATAATCCGTATTTTCGTCACCGAACAGACGCACGAAATCGCTGTGCCAGTAACTGTTGAAGATCAGCCGGTACCAGTAGTAATGGCCGACCTCGTGGCGGAAATGGCCGAGCAGGGTACGGTACGACTCATTCATTTGCTGGCGTATCTGCTCGCGGTAACCCGGATCGGCCTCGGCGATGTTGATCGTGATCAGACCCTGATTATGACCAGTCAGTATCGGGTTGCCGTAATTGGATTCATCCGTGAATTCGGATGAGCCATACGTTGTATCAGCGAGAAAGGCGAAGGCCAGGCCATATTGCAGATCCTGATCACGGCCGGTAATCGGCAGTTTCAGTGATAACAGGGTAAACAGCAATCGGCGCTTGGCCTGTTCAATCTCGCGCCAGTAATTGCTGTTTTCAGGCCGTGACAGGTCGGGGATCATCTGGTTCAGACGGCAGGCCTGGCAGAAAGGATTGCTGTCTTCCACCGGCACCATCCAATTACAGACATGGTTCCGGCTGTAATTGACACACTTGCGGAATTCACGATCTTCCATTCGTGGTCGATCGGCCAGACGGTAAGTGTCCCTGCCGGTGATCAGTAAAGGACAAACATCCAGCAGCTCGGGCACAAAACCGAGCTCACGTTCACACTCAATACAGCGGGTATTTTCGAAGAAGACCTGGTTGTTACCACAGTAGAAACTTTTCATGATGTCCCCGTCTTTTGCTTGACAGGAGCGCGAATATCCAGGGAGAAATAATGTGCGGAGATGGCATCATGCAATTCAGCAAGCTGTGCCTGCAGCTGATCGATGTATTCATGCAAACCACTGCCGGCTTTCGCGAATTTGTCCATGTCCGCTTCCCTGATATTGCGGCGCATGGTCATTATATGACGCAATAGCGAATCGTTCTCCGGCAGGGCCTCGAGGCAAAGCTGTACCTGTTGCAGGCAATGCGAGAATGACCTCGGGAATTCATCCGTCTGTAACGGAATTTAAGCACCTGGGGCCCACGTACACGCATTTTCACATGCTGGCGGTACATCTGATATGCGGTTAATGATTTCAGAACACTCATCCACTGTATGTTCTGGTAGGGGGAAAGAACGTCATGTTCCAGCAGCAGGTCGGCCGATCTCACATCGACTATACGCGTCGTCATATCGGCCCGTTCCAGGTTGCGTCCCATGCGCAAGAAATCATAGCCCTCGTCATGATTCATGGTGCTTGCCAGCAGGCCGGTCAACTGATGCGAACCGCCGATGACATTTTTCAGAAAACTCCAGCGCCGCCGCCGTGACAGACCACTGCTGATATTGTTCTTCAGGAACAGGTTCATGTCGTTTACCAGCTCCCAGGCCTCACGCGGGATGATATCGCGCGTCGTGCGCAGGTTTTCGCGGGCGAAGAACAGGCATGACTGGATTGAACCCGGATTGGTTTTGTCACTGACCAGAAACCGGATAACATTACGTTCATCGGTTTCCTCGTAAAGTTCGTCGAACAGCTCGTCCGTACCCGTGATCTCCAGCAGTGAATCCCAGCCGAATTCATGTTGCCGGGGGAGATCAAGCAAGAGGTTGGTATGAACGTTAATCATCCGTGCCATGTCCTCGGCACGTTCGATATAACGCGCAAACCAGTAAAGCTGTTCGGCTACCCGTGAGAGCATATCAGCTGCCCTCCGTATCAACGATCCAGGTATCCTTGCTACCGCCACCCTGGGAAGAATTCACCACCAGCGAACCCTTGCGCAGTGCCACGCGTGTAAGACCGCCGGTTGTTACAAAGGTCGTCTCACCGGACAGTATAAACGGCCTGAGGTCGAGGTGTCTGGGCTCAAAATGATTGCCGATCAGTGTCGGTGCCGTGGATAATGACAGTGTCGGCTGGGCAATATACTCGCGTGGCGTTTTTCTGATGCGCGCGGCCATGGCCCGGCGTTCCTTGATCGTGGATTTCGGCCCGATCAGCATGCCGTAACCACCGGCTTCATTTGCAGGTTTGACAACCAGCTTGTCGAGATTCTTCAGCACGTAATCACGCTCGCTTTTGTTCTCGCACAGGTAAGTCTCGACATTATTCAGTATCGGTGCCTGGTCGAGGTAATAACGGATCATTTCCGGCACGTAATAGCAGACTACTTTGTCATCGGCGACACCGCAGCCCGGTGCATTCGCCAGTGTCACCTTCCCCTTGCGCCAGGCGCAGCATCAGTGCCGCGCACGCCCAGGACAGAGTCGGGGTTGAACGCCTCCTGATCCAGGAACAAGTCATCAATACGGCGGTAGATGACATCCACGCGTGATAGCCCGGATACGGTTTTCATGTAAACGCAGTCGTCGTCAGCAACGAAAAGATCCCGTCCTTCGACCAGCTCCGCACCCATCTGCTGCGCCAGATATGCATGTTCAAAATACGCTGAGTTGTATATACCTGGCGTCAGTACCACGACTTCGGGGTATTCCTTCGGTTCCGGTGCCACTGACGCCAGCGTATCGAATAGCTGTGATGGATAATCGTCGATCGGCAGGATGGAATAGTCCTCGAACAGTTCCGGAAAAATCCTTTTGGTTACCTGGCGGTTTTCCAGCATGTAGGACACGCCGGAAGGCACCCGCAGGTTGTCTTCAAGCACATAAAGCGTGCCATCCTTGTCACGAACCAGATCACTGCCGCAGATATGCGCCGCAGACCCAGGTGCGGCTTCATGCCGACCGCTTGTTTGCGGAAATTACGTGAACTGAGGATCAATTCCTTTGGAACAATTTTATCCTTCAGTATTTTCTGTTTATCGTAAATGTCTCCAATAAACATGTTTAGCGCCTGAACACGCTGCTTTAGTCCCTCGACTACTCTGTCCCATTCGGTTTTCGGAATAATGCGCGGAATAATATCGAACGGCCAAATGGTATCGGTCTGGCCTTCTTCAGTATAAACCGTGTAAGTGATGCCCATTACGGTAATGGCAAGATCGGAAGCCTCCTTGCGTTCCTGCAATTCCGCCTGCGACAGTGAACGCAGGTGCTTGATGAGTTGGCGTGCGTGCGGGCGTGCGCGACCGCCGGGTGTCAGTAGTTCATCATAGGTTTTTTTGCTGTTGTAATCCTTGAAATCCATCGGTTAATCCCGGCTGCTGGTTTGAGCATGGTCGCTGATCGCAACGACGGTGCTCGTCATCGCACTGGCTGTCATACTGCGATTTTCCCGAATGTAGCTGTCATAGCCTAACATTTCCCGCATGTGCGGGCAGGGCATATAGAGACAGCTGCCCACAAACAGTGCCTTGCTGGCGAAATAGGGCTGATTATCCAGAGCCGGCCTAATAATGCCGCTGTCAGACGAATTGCGCCTCAACAATGCGGGATCATGCTGTTTATCGACGTTATAGACGTAATTCCGGCAGGTGCCGATCTGTAGGCGCCTGCCGCCGCTGCAGCGATCAGTGGTGATGCCGCTGCCGGCGGCAGATCCCGCCCCTCGCACCGAATCCCGGCCTGTGCTCAGCTGGCTTCACCTGGTTATTCAGCACGGCCTGAGGATCAGCCATACATTCTGTTAAAATGAATGGGCAAGAAGTCAGTAGGCGGGTTTTGTGCCATGTCATCCGGACATTCCGATAATAACGCTACTTTTAATGACGAAGAATCCCTGCTCGAATTCCCGTGCAGATTTCCAATCAAGGCGTTTGGCGCGGCGGAGGAAGATTTTGACGCCCTGGTTGTGCAGCCTGGTGCGCCGGCATGTTCCCGATCTGGGCGACAGCACTGTACAGAAGCGGCTATCGAACGGGGGCCGCTACATGTCTGTTACGGTCACTATAGATGCCACCAGCCGCGAACAGCTTGACGCCATCTACCGGGAACTGACTGCCGAGTCGCGTGTGGTGATGGCGCTGTAATCGTGAATCGTGAATCGTGAATCGTGAATCGTGAATCGTGAATCGTGAATCGTGAATTTGTAGAGCGAGAGTTCAATAAAGTTCCCTCTTTGGGAGAGGGTTAGGGTGAGGGCATTGGAAATACTCATTCGCCATCTTGGACCGGTCGACTATCAGACCGCCTATTCGGACATGCAGGCTTTCACTGCGGCACGTACTGATACCACCGAAGATGAAATCTGGGTATTGCAGCATGCGCCGGTTTACACGCTTGGCCTGGGTGCGCGCGATGGTCATGTGCATAGCCCGGGTGATATACCGATAGTCAAAACCGACCGCGGTGGTCAGGTCACTTATCATGGTCCCGGCCAGTTGATAGCCTATATACTTATCGATCTAAGGCGCCGCGGTTACGGTGTACGCAATCTCGTCAGCCGCATCGAGCAGGCGCTGATTGAAACAGTCTCGGACTATGGTTTGCTGGCTGCTCGCCGCCGTGGTAAGCCCGGCGTGTATGTCAATGACGCCAAGATAGCCGCCCTGGGCCTGCGCGTGAAGAATGGCTGCAGTTATCACGGCCTGGCGCTGAACGTAGAGATGGACCTGGAGCCATTCAGCCGTATCGACCCCTGCGGCTATACGGGACTGGCCGTGACGCAGCTCAGGGAACTCGGCGTGACCGCGCCGATGGCCGATGTCGCGGAAAAGTTGGTCACGTATCTGACCGACCAGTTAGAATGCGAAGTTGAACATATGTATTCCCAACCCACCACGATGGAGACCATTGCTCATGACTGAAGCGCAGAGCAAACCCCGGGCCAATCGTGGCGAGGCCAAGACCCGGCCGCTGAAAATACCGGTACGGGTCGAAGGCGCGCCACTGCCACGCAAACCCCACTGGATTCGTGCCAAGGCGCCGACCGATCCGAAGGTCCTGGCGCTGAAAAAACTGATCCGTGACAAACAATTGCACACGGTTTGTGAGGAGGCGGCGTGTCCGAATCTGGGTGAGTGTTTCGCGCATGGCACTGCAACCTTCATGATTATGGGTGATCTGTGTACGCGCCGCTGCCCGTTCTGTGATGTCGCACATGGCAGGCCGGATCCGCTGGACCCACACGAGCCGGAGCACCTGGCGGATGCCGTTGAACAGATGGGTCTGAAATACGTCGTCATCACCTCGGTGGACCGCGATGATCTGAAGGACGGGGGGGCGGCGCACTTTGTCGATTGCGTTTGTGCCATCCGTCGGCGCGTGCCCGGCATCATGATCGAGGTGCTGACGCCGGACTTCCGCAAGCGCGAGGAGACTGCCATTGATGCGTTTAGCGAGATGGCACCGGACGTGTTTAACCATAACCTCGAAACCGTGCCGCGCCTGTACCGTTATGCCCGGCCCGGCGCTGTTTATGAGGGTTCGCTGCGGCTGTTGAAACGCATTCGCGAACGCCTGCCGCATGTACCGACCAAATCCGGCCTGATGCTGGGCCTGGGCGAGACCTTCGAGGAAGTGAAACTGGTGCTGGACGATCTGCGCGCGCATGATGTCGATATGCTGACGCTGGGCCAGTACCTGCAGCCGAGCCGGCATCATCTGCCGGTCGATCGCTTCGTCTTACCGGAAGAGTTCGACGAACTCGGCGACTATGCTCGCGGTCTTGGCTTTAGCAACGTCGCCAGCGGGCCGATGGTGCGATCCTCGTATCACGCCGACATGCAGGCCCTGGGCGGTGAAGTCAGGTAGCTGACTGAATCCTGCCGGTATTCAGGTTGGCAGGGTCTATAATTACCCAATTTGACTTGGGGAAAGGGGACATGACTTGATCTGGCGCAGGCGCTGCTGTTACCACCCGGTATCAATCTGGTTATCCTGGTGCTGGGCTTCATTCTGCTGCCGGTGGCGCGCAAACTGGCCGGGTGGCTGGTGCTGCTGGGCATTGTTTCCCTGTACCTGCTCGCCATTGCACCGGTTGCCACCTGGCTTATCGGTACTGTTGAGACCGCGCCGGCACTATCCGAGCCGGTCGAGGCAGCTGACGAGGGCGCGATTGTCGTGCTCGGCGCCGGTCGCTATCACAGCGCGCCAGAATTCGGCGCCAGGGATACGACCAGTCACATGGCACTCATGCGCCTGCGCTATGCCGAGCGTCTGCGTGAGCAGACGCAGTTGCCCATTCTTGCAACCGGCGGCCGGCCGCATGGTGAACTGCTGTCCGAGGCCGAACTGACGGAACGAACCGTTAAAGAGGATTTCGACGGTATCGTGAAATGGACCGAACAGAAGAGCCGCAACACATTCGAGAATGCCGTCTGCAGCAAATTCATTCTCGACGGCCAGGCCATCGACAGGGTATTTCTCGTTACACATGCCGCGCACATGTCGCGGGCGCTGTATGCATTCAGAAAGGCGGGGCTCAGGGTGACGCAGGCACCGACCGGTTATCTGAAAGACACTTTCCAGTATGCCACTGCCGTTGAAACCTGGCTGCCCGGCATGACGGCATTGCAGCTGAGCCGCACGGCACTGCATGAATGGCTGGGGCTGATTTACTACCGGATGGTTTACGGGAGCACGGAGTCGGCCGGGGGTGTACAGGCCCGCTGTTGATTACAGGGAATTTGAGTCATGCCCGTTACCCAGAAAGGCTGGGAAGTTCTTTTTTCCCACCTCATCAAATGGCTGTTTAATCTTCATGACGAGGAATTCATGAAAAAGGCGGATGCCAGCCTGGAATCCATAGGACGGCTGGCAAGACTGACGCTGACCGAGATCGAAAAGTGATATTTAAGGAGACCCGGAATAATTTTCTGATGTCATTTCGACCAACGGGAGAAATTCGCCGCAGGCGTCCCGAGCGTAGCGAGGGATATTAAGAAAGTCTCTCCCTACGGTCGAGACAAGGATTTCTCGCTGCGCTCGAAATAACGAATTATTCAGAGATTCCTATAGCTTTTATTTGCTGACAATAAGTTTTGCTTCACCCTTGCCGAATCTGGCGTTTACGGTTTCATCCTTCTTTAATTGATCTGCAGCCCTGACAATCACCCCGTCCTGTTTCTGCACAATTGCATAGCCGCGTTCCAGTGTCGCTAGCGGGCTGACGGTGTGCAGGGTGTGACTGACGCGCGACCAGCGCTCCTTTTTCTTTTCCAGTAAATGCATCATCGCCCGCTGTAATCGATTGCCGAGTTGATCGCATTTCTCCTGCTGCTGCTTGAGTTGACGTTTTGGATTTTGCACGGCGAGCAGTGAAACCAGGCGGTTCAGCCGCGATTGGTCATGCTGCATTTTGCTCTTGATGGTGCGCTGGCTGCGCAGCGACAAATCATCGAGTCGCTGGCTGTACTGCTGCAACGTGCGCTGCGGATGTGGCAGGCGGCGTTCCAGGTTGTTGATGCGATCCCTGAGGCTTTTGATGCGCTGGTTGAGCTGGCGCGTGAGCAGTCCTTCGTGCTTGTCCAGTTGCCGGAGCAGATGATCGCGGCTCGGACTGACACTTTCGGCCGCGGCCGAAGGCGTGGCGGCGCGCAGGTCGGCGACGAAATCGGCGATGGTGAAATCGATTTCGTGACCGACGGCGCTGACGGTTGGCAGCGAACAGGCATGAATATCCCGCGCCAGCTGTTCGTCGTTGAATGCCCACAGGTCCTCGAGGGAGCCACCACCGCGCGTGAGTATGAGCACATCGACTTCGTTGCGCTGCCGGGCGGTTTCCAGCATGGCGCGGATTTTCCCGGCGGCCTCGCTACCCTGGACCGGCACTGGATAGATAATGACTTCGATACCGGGCCAGCGGCGCCGCAACACGCTCAGAATGTCACGGATGGCCGCGCCGCTCGGCGAGGTAATGACGCCGACACGCGTCGGCATGGCCGGGATCGATTGTTTGTGCGGCGGGATCGAACAGGCCCTCGGCGTCGAGTTTCTTTTTCAGTTCCTCGAACTGGCGCTGCAATGCACCGGCGCCGGCCGGTTCCAGGTATTCGACGATGAGCTGGAACTCGCCGCGGCCCTCGTACAGGCTGACATTGGCCCGGACCAGCACCTGCATACCGTTTTCCGGTTGTGTGGCGAGCTTCAGCGCGCGGTTCTTGAACAAGGCACAACGCACCTGGGCATTGGCTGTCCTTGAGGCTGAAATACAGGTGGCCGGAGGCCGGGCGCGCCAGGTTCGAGATTTCGCCCTCGATCCAGATACTGGGGAAACTGCCCTCGAGTATGCCCCGTACCTCGCGATTCAGCTCGGCGACACTGTAAATATGGCGCCCGCCGTCATCGTTGCCGGTGTGCCTGTCGCTGGAAGAGGTCGCGTCTTCGGCCATGTTCACAGGATACCCGATCCGGCCGGGGCAGCGGGTGCCGGGCCGGCGAGTACCGCCACGTTTACCGGCACCGGGCCAGACTCTATAATGTGCGGCTCTTTACTCCCCCGGCCTCCGCGGCCGGCACCCTGGACTGAACGATGATCGCGCCTGAAGAAGCACTCACTTTTGACGATGTTCTCCTGAAACCCGCCTATTCGGAGGTGCTTCCCCGCGCGGTTGATCTGTCCACCCCGCTGACCCGCGACATCACCCTCAATATCCCCATCACCTCGGCGGCCATGGATACCGTGACCGAGGCCCGGCTCGCCATTACCCTGGCGCAGGCCGGCGGCCTGGGCGTCATCCACAAGAACATGAGTCCGGAAGAACAGGCCCTGCAGGTACGCACGGTGAAGAAATTCGAAAGCGGTGTCATCCGCGACCCGATCACGGTCGGACCGAAGACCACGATCCGCGAGGTCCTGGAACTGACCCGCCACAACGATATTTCCGGCGTGCCGGTGGTCGACGACGGCGAACTGGTCGGTATTGTGACCAGCCGCGACCTGCGTTTCGAGACCCATTACGACTCGCCGGTATCGCGCATCATGACGCCGAAGGACAAGCTGGTCACGGTGGCGGAAGAAGCCGGCAACGAAGAAGTCATCGGCCTGCTGCACCAGTATCGCATCGAGAAGGTGCTGGTGGTCAATGACGAGTTCGAGCTGCGCGGCCTGATTACCGTCAAGGATATCCAGAAGTCGAAGGAATTCCCCAACGCCTGCAAGGACGAGCACGAACGCCTGCGCGTCGGTGCCGCCGTCGGCGTCGGTGAGGGCAGTTACGAGCGTGTCGAGGCGCTGATGAACGCCGGCGTCGATGTCATCGTGGTCGATACCGCGCATGGTCATTCACGCGGTGTGCTGGACATGGTGCGCTGGGTACGGGAGAAATACCCGGACAGCCAGATCATCGGCGGCAATGTCGCCACGGCAGAGGGCGGCAAGGCGCTGGTCGATGCCGGTGTGGATGGCGTCAAGGTCGGTATCGGCCCGGGATCGATCTGCACCACGCGCATTGTCACCGGTATCGGCGTGCCGCAGGTCACGGCCGTGTCCACCGTGGCCGCGGCGCTGAAAAAATCCGGCGTACCGGTAATCTCCGACGGTGGTATCCGTTATTCCGGCGATGTTGCCAAGGCCATCGTCTCCGGCGCCTATGCCGTGATGATCGGCGGACTGTTCGCCGGTACCGAGGAGGCCCCGGGCGAGGTCGAGCTGTACCAGGGCCGTTCCTACAAATCCTACCGCGGCATGGGATCGCTGGGCGCCATGTCACAGACCCATGGTTCATCCGATCGCTATTTCCAGGAAAACGATGAAATCGAAAAGCTGGTGCCGGAAGGCATCGAGGGCCGCGTGCCCTACAAGGGTCCGCTGACCGCGATCGTGCATCAGCTGCTCGGCGGGCTGCGCGCGGCGATGGGTTATACCGGTTGCCAGAATCTCGAGGAGATGCGCACCAGGGCCGAGTTCGTGCGCCTGACCAATGCCGGTATCCGCGAGAGCCATGTGCATGACGTGACGATTACCAAAGAGGCTCCAAACTATCGCCTGGATTAGTCCCGTCAGTCAGCACTTGACTTGGACACGATCGACAGACCGTTCGAAATCTTGGGTGTCATTTCGACCAACAGGAGAAATCTTTTTGATGTTCAGGAAAATGAACGTAACCAAAGATTTCTCGCTGCGCTCGAAATGACACTGACTGCTGATCCTTTCTGCTGAACAATCATGGATATTCATGCTGAAAAAGTATTAATCCTTGACTTCGGATCCCAGTACACTCAGCTCATCGCCCGCCGCGTGCGCGAGGCGAGCATCTATTGCGAGATATATGCCTGGGATGTTTCAGCAGATGACATCAAGTCCTTTCGGCCCACTGCCATCATCCTTTCCGGCGGCCCGGAATCCGTCCACGCGTGTACCGATATCCGCGCGCCGCAGATCGTGTTCGAACTGGGCGTGCCGGTTCTCGGCATCTGTTACGGCATGCAGACCATGGCAGTACAGCTCGGCGGCGGTGTCGAGCCGTCCGGTAAACGCGAATTCGGTTTTGCCAGGGTGCGTGCACGCGGGCATTCCGATCTGCTGCGCGATATTCAGGATCACGTCAATGAACAGGGTCACGGGCTGCTCGATGTGTGGATGAGCCACGGCGATCACGTCACGCAGCTGCCCGGATGGCTTCAAGGTCATTGCCAGCACGGACAACGCGCCGATCGCCGCGATGGCGGATGAAAACCGCCGCTTCTATGCCCTGCAGTTTCACCCCGAGGTCACGCATACAACACAGGGCAAGGCCATCCTGCAACGCTTCCTTTATAACATCGCTGGCTGCCGGGGACTGTGGACGACGGAAAACATCGCCGAGGATCTGATTCACAGTGTCCGTGAAACGGTCGGCAGCGATAATGTTCTGCTGGGCCTGTCCGGTGGCGTCGATTCCAGCGTCGTCGCCGCCCTGCTGCACGAGGCGATCGGTGATCAGCTGACCTGTGTGTTTGTTGACAATGGCTTGCTGCGCCTGCATGAAGGCGACCAGGTCATGGCAACGTTTGCGAAAAACATGGGCATCTGCGTCATCCGGGTCGATGCCGAGGATCGTTTCCTTTCCGCGCTCGAGGGTACCGATGACCCGGAGCAGAAACGCAAGATTATCGGCGGCACCTTTATCGATGTGTTTGATGACGAGGCCGAGAAAATAGAAAACATCCAGTGGCTGGCGCAGGGAACGATCTACCCGGACGTTATTGAATCCGCCGGCGCCACGACCGGCAAGGCGCATATAATCAAGTCGCATCACAACGTCGGCGGTCTGCCCGAGACCATGAAACTGAAACTGCTGGAGCCGCTGCGTGAACTGTTCAAGGACGAAGTACGCAAGCTCGGCGTCAGCCTCGGCCTGCCACGGGACATGGTGCACCGGCATCCGTTTCCGGGACCCGGGCTGGGGGTGCGCATTCTTGGTGAAGTCAGAAAGGAATACGCTGATTTGCTGCGCCTGGCCGATGCGATCTTCATCGAGGAGCTGCGCAAGCACGATCTCTATGACCAGACCAGCCAGGCATTCGCCGTATTTCTGCCGGTGCGGTCGGTCGGTGTGAAAGGCGACAGCCGCGGTTACGATTATGTGATTGCCCTGCGCGCCGTGGAGACCATCGATTTCATGACCGCCCAGTGGGCCCGCCTGCCGGCGGAGTTCCTGGATCATGTCGCCCGCCGCATCATCAACGAGATCGACGGCATCTCGCGCGTGACCTACGATATCTCCAGCAAGCCGCCGGCCACCATCGAATGGGAGTAGGACGCAGTGGTAAAATGCCGGTAACCGATAGCAAGGATGCTTCAGGACGAAATGGTAATACATACTCCCCTACAAGATAATTCCAACCGCGACCTGCAACTGGCTCACGATTTCGTACAATACACCGGCTACCACATCTTCCTGACGGGCAAGGCCGGCACGGGCAAGACCACCTTTCTGCATTATCTCAAGGAGAATTGCCTTAAGCGCATGATCGTCACCGCTCCCACCGGCGTGGCCGCCATCAACGCGGGTGGTGTCACCCTGCATTCCTTTTTTCAGCTGCCATTCGGGCCCTATGTGCCGGGCAGCAATCTGCAACAGCGCCGCTTCAGCGAGGAGAAGATCGATATCATCAAGAGCCTGGAATCTGCTGGTAATCGATGAAATCAGTATGGTGCGTGCCGATTTGCTTGACGGAGTGGATGCCGTGCTGCGCCGTTTCAGGAAGCGGCAACAGCCGTTCGGCGGCGTGCAGTTGCTGATGATCGGCGATCTGCATCAATTGTCACCGGTAATCAGGGAACAGGAATGGCCCCTGCTCGCTCCCTATTACGATTCCTGTTATTTCTTCAGCAGCAACGCACTGAAACAAACGGATATGGTCAGTATCGAACTGCAACGCATTTACCGTCAGTCCGATGCGGATTTTATCCAGCTGCTGAGCCGGGTGCGCGACAATCAGCTCGACGATGCCACGCTGCAAATCCTCAACAGCCGCTACGTACCGGGCTTTCATCCAGGCGAGGATGAGGATTACATCACCCTCACCACCCACAATCGCAAAGCCGACAATATCAATAACCGACAACTGGAGGCGTTGGAGTCAGAAAGTTTCACCTTCCCGGCCGGCATAGAAGGCGATTATCCCGAGCATGCCTATCCGACCGCCGAACGACTGGTGCTGAAGGAAGGCGCGCAGGTCATGTTCGTGCGCAACGACAGCTCGGCGGAAAAACGTTACTTTAATGGCAAGATCGGCAGGATTACCCGCATCGGAGACGAACAGATCGCCGTACAATGCCCCGGCGACGACGAGGAAATCCTGATCGAGCCGGTCAGCTGGGAAAACATCAAATACACCCTGGATGCCAGGACCAGGGAAATCAGCGCGGAAGTGATCGGCCGCTTCATCCAATTCCCGCTGCGGCTGGCCTGGGCCATTACCATCCACAAAAGCCAGGGACTGACCTTTGAGCGCGCCATCATCGATGCCGAGGCCGCCTTCTCCCACGGCCAGGTATACGTTGCCCTGAGTCGCTGCAAAACTTTTGACGGCATAGTGCTTTCCTCGCCCATCTCCGCCAGCGTGGTCAAGACGGACAGCACCGTGTCACAGTTCGTCAACCAGGCCAGTCAGCAGCCGCCTGACGAGGACCAGTTGCGCAGGGCCCGCGTCCTGTATCAACAACAGCTGCTGCTGGATTGCTTCGATTACCAGCCGCTGGCTTCCAGTCTGAGAAACTTTACCCGCAAATTGCGCGATCACGCCAAACTCATCCAGTGCAGCGGCATGGATAACCTCGACGTCCTGGAAAAACAAACCATCGACGATATCATCGTGGTCGCCGATAAATTCAGGCATCAACTGCAGGGCTTGTTCTGCGCCGGGGAAGATCCCGGAAGAAGACGCGCATATTCAGGAACGGATCCGAAAGGCGGCGGTGTATTTCACCGACAAACTGCAGACCGGCCCGCTCTCCTGGCTGGACGCCTTCAGCTTCGACACCGACAACAAGGAAATTCGCCGGCAGATCGAATAAAACTCTGGATACCCTGAGGCAGGAGCTTGCCGTCAAGTTCGCCGGCCTGGACAGTTGCCGCGAAGGCTTCGCTACCTGCGATTATCTTGACGCCGTCGCCCGCGCGCATCTCGACCTCCAATCGCAGCCAGCGGTAAAAAAACAAAACATGGAATTTAACGCTTCGGATGTACAAGACCCGCAATTATTGCAGGCACTCAAGGACTGGCGTGCCCAACAGGCCAGGGAAGAACCAGGTGGAACATTATCGTATCCTGCACCAGCGCGTATTGATCCGGAATCGCTATCCTGCTGCCCGATACCCTGGAAGCATTGCTGCAAATCCAGGGTGTGGGGAAACGGACCGTGGAAAAGTGCGGCGAGGACATGCGTCGAACTTATTCGCGACTACTGCCGAGAGCAGGGGGTTGAGCCGAAACAGTTGCCGGAGCAATCCGGCAAGCAGAAAGAAACCGGAAAAGGACACCAAACGCGCCAGCTACGAACTTTTTCTCCAGGGCATGAGTATTCAGGAAATCGCCGAGGAGCGGGGGCTGGCTGTCACCACCATCGAGGGTCATCTGGCACATTATGTAGGCATGGGGGAACTGGATGTTCGCGAACTCGTGACCCGGGACAAGATAGCCGTGATCCAACAGGCCGCCAATGACCTCGGCAACGACAGCCTGAAGGTCATCAAGGACCACCTGGGAGATGCCTTTTCATACGGTGAAATTCGGCTGGTGGTGGAATCCTTGCGGTGAATAGGTGGACAGACTAGCGAATCCCCTTCGCTCGAAGGATTCGGGGTCTTCGGAAATCCCGGAACGATTCACCCCGGTCTGGCCCGGGGATTTTGAATAGTCGATTGTTTGTTAAGGTATCCCGGAATATCTAACCTGTTTGCATGGTAAAATATGCTCCGTGAATCAGACTACGCTGTCGGGTATTTTGGATAGCGGTACCGCTCGACAAGCCCACAAGAAAATGACAGATGAAGACTGGATGCAGAAGGCCCTCGACCAGGCGCGCGAGGCGCGGGCCGCCGGCGAAGTCCCGGTTGGCGCGGTGCTGGTCAGGGATGATGAATTTATCGCCCAGGGCTGGAACCGGCCGATCGCTACCTGCGATCCCAGCGCCCATGCCGAGATCGTCACCCTGCGTGCTGCCACGGCCCGGCTCGGCAATTACCGCCTGCCCGGGTGCACGTTATATGTCACGCTGGAACCCTGCACCATGTGTGCCGGTGCCGCTATTCAGGCACGTCTGAAACGGGTGGTTTACGGCGCCGCCGATCCGAAGACCGGCGCCGCCGGCAGCGTGTTCAATATTCTCGGTACCCGCAAGCTCAATCATTATGTCGAAGTCGAGGGCGGCATACTGGCGAATGAATGCGGCAGCCTGCTGACTGAATTTTTCAGAGACCGGCGCAGCGAACAGTGACGCGATGCACGATCAGAATCCTTCCGCATTGCGCATCCGGCCGATGGAACTGGCGCAGGAAGGCGGGACAGGCCTTGCTGGCGGCGGGCCTGAAACTGGTTACTGCGGAATCCTGTACTGGTGGCATGATCGCCGAATGGGTGACGCGCATACCCGGCAGTTCCGACTGGTTTGAGCGTTCGCTGGTGACGTATTCGAATGAATCCAAGCAGGAGTTGCTCGGTGTCAGCAAGGCGACGCTGGAGAAACACGGTGCAGTGAGCGAGGAAACCGCCGCTGAAATGGCAACTGGCGCACTGAATGCGAGCCATGCCGATATTGCCGTTGCCGTTACCGGTATCGCCGGGCCGGACGGCGGTACCAGGGCCAAGCCGGTGGGAACCGTCTGTATGGCATGGGCAGTACAGGGCGGTCATGTTTACAGCGTACGTGTACAGCTGAAAGGTGATCGCCAGGCCATTCGGCGGCAGTCTGCAGCACTGGCACTGGAAGGTGTGATTGATCGTGCCGCTGCAGGTAAAATCTGAATTTTTATAAAGCTACTGATTGTCATTTCGTGCGTCAGCGAGAAATCCCTGTCTCGACCGCAGGGAGAGATCTTTTTGAAGATCCCTCGCTGCGCTCGGGACGCCTGCGGCGGATTTCTCAGTCACTTCGTTCCTTCGAAAGGACAGACGGGAAAATGACAGATTGGGAAATGACAAGGCAATTTTGAGTACTGTTTTTCACTCTCAAGGATCCTCCATCCACGGCCGATCGCCAAACCGTTCGCGGGCCTCCTGCAGTATTCCGTAAGCACGCTCACTCTGGCCCGATTCAAAATAGGCCTGTAACAGCAGGCGGTAGGCTTCTTCATGCTGCGGGTCGGCGGCTATTGCGTCCTTTAGCGACCAGGTGGCGGCCAGCGCACGTTTCAGGCTGAGCTGCGTGCGGCCGAGCTCGGTCAGGTATTCGGCATTGTCCGGATAGTTCGCGGCCAGTGATTCATAAATCGCCAGAGCCTTGCGGAGTTGACCGTTGTCGGCATGCTGGCGGGCCTGCGTAAAGTCTTCGGCCGGATCCTGGGCCGCGGCCGTGAAGATCGCCGGCCCGCCCAGCAGGGCCAGCAGCAGCACCCCAAGCGGCCTGAAAAAAATATACATATTTCAATCTCCTTTGGCATATATTGACATAAACGGGGGAACTGTCGCATGTAATACGTTATCCGCTTTATAAAGACATGGATAACCAAACCACGGGCGGGTTGGGGGACATCATCTTGCGGCTCTTTTTTGCACTCTGGCCTGATGAATCAGTCCGCAGCAGGCTGGTGGAGACCGCTGCCAGGCTGCCGCGCGGTACGGGCCGCCGGGTACCGGCCGCCAACTTTCACATCACCCTGGAGTTTATCGGCCCGGCCAACGGGGACATGCGCCTGTGCCTGGAAGAGGCCGCCGGGCGGGTCACCGTGGAACCGTTCGATCTCGTCCTGTCACGGTACGGCTACTGGCCGCAGCCGCGGATCATCTGGTTCGGCCCGCATCATCTGCCACCCGAACTGCTGGCACTGGCCTTCAAGCTGCGGGAAGCCGCCGAGGCATGCGGTGTCGATGCTGAAACCCGTCCCTATCGCCCGCATGTCAGCCTGCTGCGCAAGGTGGCCCGGCAGCCGGCATGGCCCGATGTCAAACCGATCGAATGGCCGGTGCGCGAATTCGTGTTGTGTCAGTCGGTTGGCACGGATAAAGGGCCGTCTTACGAGATACTGCAGCGCTGGCCGCTGGGTTCCGGCACGACCGCCCGCTGACTGTTTCGCACTCCTGATCTGTGGGATAATCCGGGCCACTTAAAAGCGCCATTCACCAGCGACGGACACCCATTATGGAAGACAAGAAGAAGCAGGCTTTGGGCGTTGCCCTGGGCCAGATTGAAAAGCAGTTCGGTAAAGGCTCAATCATGCGTATGGGCGACCAGGATGTGGCCGCCAATGTCCCTACCGTATCAACCGGCTCGCTGAGTCTGGACCTGGCGCTCGGCGTCGGTGGCCTGCCACGCGGCCGCGTGGTCGAAATTTACGGCCCGGAATCCTCGGGCAAGACCACCCTGGCCCTGCATGTGGCCGCGGAGATCCAGAAGGCCGGCGGCACCGCCGCGTTTGTCGATGCCGAACATGCGCATGGACCCACAGTATGCCGGCAAGCTCGGTGTCATGGTCGACGATCTGCTGGTGTCGCAACCGGATACCGGCGAGCAGGCGCTGGAAATCACCGACATGCTGGTACGCTCCGGCGCCGTCGACCTGGTCGTCGTCGATTCGGTCGCGGCGCTGACGCCCAAGGCCGAGATCGAGGGCGAGATGGGCGACGCCCATGTCGGCCTGCAGGCACGGCTGATGTCACAGGCGCTGCGCAAGCTGACCGCCAACATCAAGCGCTCCAATACGCTGGTGATCTTCATCAACCAGATCCGCATGAAGATCGGGGTCATGTTCGGCAGTCCCGGAAACCACCACCGGCGGCAACGCGCTCAAGTTCTATTCCTCGGTACGTCTGGATATCCGCCGTATCGGCGCCATCAAGCAAGGCGACGAGGTTACCGGCAACGAGACCCGGGTCAAGGTGGTCAAGAACAAGGTGGCGCCGCCGTTCAGGGAAGCGGTGTTCGACATTCTTTATGGGGAAGGCATCTCCCGTGAAGCCGAGGTCATCACCCTGGGCGTGAAATACGACCTGGTTGAAAAAACGGGTGCCTGGTACAGCTACAACGGTGATCGCATCGGCCAGGGCAAGGAAAACGTGCGCCAGTATCTGAAGGAGCACCCCGATGTGGCCGCGGAGATCGAGCAGGGTATCCGCAAGGCGGCATTGCCGGATGTGAAATCGCAGCCCGAGGAAGCCCAGTCCGAGAACCAGGAGGCCGAACAAGCCTGAGCGAGGAACGGCTGCAGTTACGCAAGCGGGCAATGGACCTGCTGGCGCGGCGCGAGCACAGCCGGGATGAACTGGCGCAGAAGCTCGCCGCACGCGGCTTCGGCGTGGATCTGGTCGAGGCGGTTATTGACGAACTGGCCGCTGAGAATCTGCAGAGTGACGACCGTTATCACCGAGGCCTATATCAACGAGCGCACCGGCAAGGGCTACTGGCCCGTTGCGTATCAGGCAGGTACTGCGTAGCCGCGGCGTTGATGATCATCTCATCGATCAGTACCTCGATCCGAATGATCCCGAATGGACGCGCCTGGCCGCCGAGGTCGAGCCGGCGGTTCGGTATTATTGAGCCCGGTGATCGCCGCACCTATGCCAAGGCAGTGAGATTTTTGCAGCAGCGCGGCTTCAGCGGTGAGCAGATCAGCCGCGCACTGCAGGGCCTGGACGCCCGGGACTGAAACTGATCCCGGTATCTGCAAGACTTATATAACGATAATTGACCGAGAACCCGGACCAAAAGCCGCATGAGTCAGAAATGGACCACCAACGCGATCCGCAGCGCGTTCCTGGAATATTTCCAGGCCAGCGGGCATACCCTTGTTCCTTCCAGTTCGCTGGTGCCGGCCAACGATCCGACACTGCTGTTCACCAACGCCGGCATGGTGCAGTTCAAGGAAGTCTTTCTCGGTCTCGAGGAACGCCCCTACAGCCGTGCGGTGAGCTCGCAGCGCTGCGTACGTGCCGGCGGCAAGCACAACGATTTGGAAAATGTCGGTTATACCGCCCGTCATCACACCTTCTTCGAAATGCTGGGCAACTTCAGTTTCGGTGATTACTTCAAGCAGGAAGCCATTCACTATGCCTGGGATTTCCTGACCGAGACCCTGGGCCTGCCGCCGGAGAAGTTGTGGGTCACGGTATACCAGGACGATGACGAGGCGGCGACTATCTGGCTCGACGACCTGAAAGTCGATCCGGCGCGTTTCTCGCGCTGTGACGAAAAGGACAATTTCTGGTCCATGGGCGAGACGGGGCCGTGCGGTCCCTGCAGCGAAATATTCTATGACCACGGCCCGGAGATCGAAGGCGGGCCGCCGGGTACGCCCGAGGCCGAGGGTGATCGCTACGTCGAGATCTGGAACCTGGTGTTCACGCAGTACGACCGCGACAGTCACGACAATCTGCATCCCATTCCGAAACCGTCTGTGGATACCGGCATGGGCCTGGAGCGTATCGCCGCGGTCATGCAGGGTGTACACAACAACTACGACATCGATCTGTTCCAGCACCTGATCAAGGCCGTTGATGATCTTGGTGCCGGCGAGCCCGATAATCTGGTTTCGCGGCGGGTGATTGCCGATCACATCCGCGCCGTTGCCTTCCTGATCAGCGACGGCGTCAGCCCCTCGAATGAAAACCGCGGCTATGTCCTGCGCCGCATCCTGCGCCGCGCCGTCAGGCACGGTCACAAGCTCGGTATGCGCGAGCCATTCTTCCATAAACTGGTAAAGCCGCTGGGCGAGAAGATGGGTGATGCCTATCAGGAACTGCTCAGCAAACAGTCTGAAATTGAAAATGTCATCCATCGCGAGGAACAGCGTTTCGCCGAGACCCTGGACCAGGGGCTTAAACTGTTCGAGGAAACCGTGGCAAAAATCGAGGGTAAGGAAATCCCGGGCGAGGCCATATTCAAGCTTTACGACACCTATGGTTTCCCGGTGGATCTGACCGCCGATATCGCCCGCGAGCGCGGACTGACCATAGACAACGAGGGTTTCAGGGTGGCGATGGACGCCCAGCGCGCGCGTGGCCGGGCGGCCAGCCGTTTCAGCATGGATATGTCGAAGTTTCCGAAGATCGATCAGGTCACGGAATTTACCGGCTATGACCACAGCGAGCAGAAAAGTAAAGTGGTGGCGCTGTACCGTGAGGGCAGGATCGTCAACAGTCTTGAGGAAGGCGAGTTCGGCGGCGTGGTGCTGGAAAGCACACCGTTTTATGCCGAATCCGGCGGCCAGGTCGGGGATCGCGGCCAGCTGCAGGGTGACAGCGGCGAATTCTCGGTTTCCGATACCCAGAAACAGTGAGCAAGGCGCATATCCATCTCGGCGAGGTCACCCGCGGACGGCTCGAAGCCGGCCAGACTCTGAACGCGCGCATCGATAGCCCAGGCGCGGGCCGATACCATGCGCAATCATTCGGCCACGCATCTGCTGCACGCAGCGCTGCGCAAGGTACTCGGCGAGCATGTCACCCAGAAGGGTTCACTGGTCGCGCCGGAGCGGTTGCGGTTCGATTTCTCGCATCCGCAGGCCCTGACCGATGAGGAGATCCAGGAGATCGAATGGCTGGTTAATGCCGAGATCCTGAAAAACACCGAGACGCAGGCGAAAGTGATGCCGCTGGAGACGGCGCTGGAATCGGGTGCCATGTCGCTGTTCGGCGAAAAATACGACGACGAAGTGCGGGTGCTGGATATCGGCGAGGATTTCTCGCGCGAACTGTGTGGCGGTACGCATGTCGTCCGCACCGGCGATATCGGCCTGTTCAAGATCGTCGCGGTGGCCGGTATTGCCGCCGGCGTGCGCCGTATCGAGGCCGTGACCGGCCGTGGCGCCCTGCACTGGGCCGACAAGACCGAGCGTCGCCTGGAAAGGGTGGCCGAACTGCTGCGCGCCGAGCCGGATTATATCGAAGACAAGCTTTCACAGCTGATCGACCGCAACCGCGGGCTGGATAAAGAGGTCAGCCAGCTGAAATCGAAGCTGGCCAGCTCGGCCGGGGATGATCTGGCGGCTGCGGCCATCGATGTCGATGGCATGAAGGTGCTGGCCCGCGTACTCGAGGGGGCCGACCCGAAGACCCTGCGCGAGACCGTCGATCAGCTCAAGAACAAGCTTGGCTCGGCGGCACTGGTGCTGGCAACCGTGCAGGAATCCAAGGTCAGCCTGGTCGCCGGCGTGACCAAAGACCAGACCGATCGCGTCAATGCCGGTGAACTGGTCAATTACGTCGCCGCGCAGGTCGGCGGCAAGGGCGGCGGCCGCGCCGATATGGCCCAGGCCGGTGGCAACGACCCCAGCCAGCTGCAGGAGGCGCTGGCCAGCGTGCCCGACTGGGTGCGCGAACGTCTGTAACGCCTGAATCAGCCGGTAGTTTTCGCCATATTTCCCTTTGTCGCAGCGCGGAATTTCGATAAACTCAGCGCCTTTTACTCGCTATGGCACTAATCGTACAGAAATTCGGTGGCACCTCGGTCGGCAGCGTTGAGCGCATCAATGCGGTTGCTGATCGTATTCACTCCTGTCGCAGGGCGGGCGACGATATTGTCGTCGTGGTGTCGGCCATGAGCGGCGAAACCGACCGCCTGCTGGCGCTGGCGCGGGAAATCAGTCCGTCCGCCGATGCCCGGGAACTGGACGTGGTGCTGTCGACCGGCGAACAGGTTACCATTGGTCTGCTGAGCATGGCGCTGGAAGCACGCGGCTGTCCCGCCCGTTCCTATACCGGGTCCCAGGTACGTATCTGCACCGACAGCCTGCATAACAAGGCGCGCATCCTGGGCATTGATGATCACCGGGTACGTGAAGACCTCGAGGCCGGCCGTGTGGTGGTGGTGGCCGGTTTCCAGGGCGTGGATGAGAATCGGATGTATCACTACGCTTGGTCGGGGCGGTTCCGATACCACTGCTGTCGCCATGGCCGCGGCCCTGAAGGCCGACGAGTGTCATATATATACCGACGTAGACGGCGTTTATACTGCTGATCCGCGAATCGTGCCACAGTCACGGCGCCTGGATCGTATTGCCTACGAGGAAATGCTGGAACTGGCCAGCCTGGGCTCCAAGGTGCTGCAGATTCGTTCGGTGGAATTTGCCAGCAAATACAATGTGAACCTGCGGGTGCTATCCTCTTTCGAAGAGGGCCCGGGGACGCTGATAGCTGAAGAGGTAGAAGGTATGGAACAGGCGTTGATTGCAGGAATCGCCCACAACAGGGACGAAGCCAAATTAACCGTTATCGGCGTGCCCGACAAGCCTGGCATTGCCTCGTCCATTCTGGGCCCGATCGCTGCTGCCAATATCGAGATCGATATGATTGTGCAGAATGTTGGAGTCGATAACACCACCGACTTTACTTTTACGGTTCACAGGAATGACTATGACAAGGCCCTGGAAATCCTGAACAAGGTGTCGCGGGAGCTGGGTGCCAAGCAGGTTAATGGTGACAACCGGATCGTGAAAATCTCGGTTGTCGGCGTTGGCATGCGCTCGCATGCCGGAATAGCCAGTCAAATGTTTCGTGCACTGGCCGATGAAGGGATTAATATCATGATGATATCGACTTCGGAAATCAAAATTTCCGTGGTTGTCGCGGAGAAATATCTCGAACGGGGTGTCAGAATCTTACATTCGGCTTTTGAGCTGGATGCTTTGGAACAACCCGCAGAGGCATGAGGCTTAACGGTCTGCATGCATTAAAAGGATGATACAGGAGGTAGCAAAATGCTGATTCTCACACGCAGGGTTGGCGAATCGCTCATGATAGGTGACGATATCAACGTTACCGTTCTCAGCATCCGCGGCAATCAGGTACGTATTGGCGTCAATGCACCCAAGAATGTCTCGGTGCACCGCGAGGAAATCTACGAGCGGATACGACATGAAGGTGATGCGCCGGCTGATGCTGAGGATTCGGAAGACGATTCAGATCGCTGATTTAAAAGCAGTTTATGTTCATGTGGCTTTACCCGCGTGGCTGGTACGGTTATCCTTACGCCCGTTCCGAAAAGTGCATCATCCAGGATAATTGTGGCCGGTAGCAGTCCCGGAGAGGTGGTCGAGCTTAGAATCATTACGACCGAAGGGAATCTCGAACCTGAATGATTCGACAATACGGAGAGGTGGCCGAGCGGTCGAAGGCGCTCCCCTGCTAAGGGAGTATGGGGTTTATAGCCTCATCGAGGGTTCGAATCCCTCCCTCTCCGCCACTTTTCAGTGAATATCGAGTTCAAAAGGCGCCGGTAGCTCAGTTGGACAGAGCGTGCGGCTACGAACCGCAAGGTCGGGGGTTCGAATCCTCCCCGGCGCGCCAAAATATAAAGGGTCACCGTGAGGTGGCCCTTTTTATTTTGCCATGTAGGAATTTATTCGAACCCCCGACCGTATCAACAATTCGGTTCGACAAATTGTCAGGACAGACAATTTGGACGCACGCAGTGCGCCGAAGGGGCGAGGCTACAGGGATGTAGCCGAGTCTATCCTCCCCGGCGCGCCAAAATATAAAGGGTCACCGTGAGGTGGCCCTTTTTATTTTGCCATGTAGGAATTTATTCGAACCCCCGACCGTATCAACAATTCGGTTCGACAAATTGTCAGGACAGACAATTTGGACGCACGCAGTGCGCCCCGAAGGGGCGAGGCTACAGGGATGTAGCCGAGTCTATCCTCCCCGGCACGCCATCCTGAATAAAAAAGGGCCATCCGTTCGGAGGCCCTTTTTTATTTAGAGAAGCTCTGAATAATTTGTCATTTCGAGCGCAGCGAGAAATCACCGAAGGTGTTCCGAGTGCAACGAGGGACCTTCGAAGGCGTCCCGAGCACAGCGAGGGACCTTTATGGAAAGATCTCTCCCTGCGGTCGAGACAGGGATTTCTCCCATTGGTCGAAATGCCATGCGGGGATTATTCAGAGCTTCCTTAGAGAAGCTCGGTAATGGATTCGAACTTTAACTCATTGGTTATTCAATGAGATCCCTGTAGGCGTACCAGGTGCCATGTCCCAGCAGTGGATAGATGATGATTAGACCTAGCAGGAAGGTCAGAAAACCAATGGCTGTCAAAGATACTATCAACGCACCCCAGACCAGCATGGCCTGCCAGTTGGCGGCGAAGGCGTGCATGCTCATGCGCATCGCGGTAGAAGCGGTAATGGAACGATCAATGATCGCGGGGACGGAAACGACGGACAGGACAAATACCAGGCAGGCCAGTACACCGCCGATTCCGAGATAGAACGGGATCTGTAGCGGCGTCAGTGCAGCTAACAGATCACCCCACACCGTTTCGGAAAGCCTTGGCGCGGCCTGGCCGAGTGACAGCTGCAGTATAAGCGCCGAACCGATAAACCAGAGCAGACTGAATCCGACCAGTGCAGAGGCAAATTGCCAGAGCGCCGTCCGGTTGCGGTCCAGGGCATCCAGGGATTCATCGAAACCTTCTGATTCGCCACGGGCACGGCGCCGCGATAGTTCGCACAGACCCGTGGCCATGACTGGGCCGACGAGCAAAAACCCGGAAATCGCTGCCGCCATGAAATAAATATGGGTGGTGGCAAACAACAGGATGATAAAACCCAATCCGGTTACTAGCAGGCCATGGGCAACACTGGCACCCCGGTGATGATTCAGATCCTCCCAGCCACTACGGATCCAGGCCAGGGGTCTTGTCATCTCTACCCTGCAGACATGAAACTGTGGGTCCGGTATGTCGTCCACCTGGCTTTCAGCACTCATAATCATCTCCCGAAGCAATGCTACCTGCACAAACATTCACCAACGTCATGCCGGTCGAAACCAGTATCCCTTATTGAACTGTCACTGGATACTATCCGCGTGATTCGGTAGAAGTACCTTTTCCTCTACTCATCCACAACTGACACATCGCCGACAGGCAGGTGCGAGAATCCCTTGAGCGGGCCCAGTTCGTACTGGTCATGCTTGGAGGTGGGCTCGCTCTGGATATAACAGCAGAGCAACTGCCCGAGGGCCTGCAGACTGCGGATATGACAGCGCTCGTAGCCGTGCGTGGCGTCGGCTCCGAAGCACAGCAGGGCGGTGCGAATATCATTGCCGGCTTCCAGGGCCGAGGCGCTGTCACTGCGATAGTATTTGAATACGTCACGCTTGTGGTTAATGCCGTGTTCCTGACATAAATTAATGAGCTTGTGCGTCAGATGATAGTCAAACGGCCCGCTGGAGTCCTGCATGCCAATGGTGACACCAAACTCATCCGTGCTTTGTCCGGGTGCGACCGGGCCGGTATCGATGGACACCATCTCGGCGACATCCTGGTGCAGGACTGCGGATGCACCGGAACCGACTTCTTCACTGATGGTGAAAAGCAGGTGGCAGTCGACGGGCAGGTCCAGCTTGTATTCGCTGGCGGCCTTGGCGACCGCCAGCAGCACCGCCACGCCGGCTTTATCGTCCAGATGCCGGGTATTGATAAATCCCGAATCGCTGATATCAGGCTGCGGGTCCACGGCAATATAGTCGCCGACATTGATGTCCAGATTGATCAGATCCTGTTTTGAAAAGGCCTGTTCATCAACGCGCAGCTCGACGTTATCCCAGCTTATCGGCTGTGTATCGACCTCCATATCAAATGCATGCCCTGATGCCTTGTTTGGCAGGATGGTACCACGGTACTGGGCATGATCGGAAAAAATGGTAACGCGCGCGCCCTCGGCAAAACGGCTTGACCAGGTGCCGATCGGTACGATCTCAAGACGGCCGTTATCCTTCAGCCCCCTGACCATGGCGCCGATGGTGTCGAGGTGTGCGACGATGGCACGGTCGGGGCTGTAGATCCGACCCTTCATGTCGGCGCGGATACAGCCGCGGCGGGTGATTTCATGATGCAGGCCGAAGTCTTCCAGCTGCTTGCAGGTGTAAGCGGACAGCCTCGTCAGTAAAACCCGCGGGGCTGGGAATCGCTAACAGGTCCAGCAATGTTGACTTGACATACTCAATGTCGATATCGACTTTACGGATGGCGGTGGCCGCCTTTTTCTTTTCTTGGCTCATGGATATAACTGTTTATGTATCTGCTGTCTGCGGGAACAGGAAATCTATAAAACGTTCCGCTGTTGGTTGGGGTTCATGATTCGCCAGGCCGGGACGCTCGTTGGCCTCAATAATAACATATTCGTTTCCCGTGACATCGGGCGTAATGAAGTCGAGCCCGACAACGGGAATATCCAGTGCGCGTGCGGCGCGCTCCGAAATCTGGCGCAGGTCTTCGCTCAGCTTTTCTGTCACGTCATGGATGGTACCTCCGGTATGCAGATTGGCGGTGTCGCGCACGCGCAGGGTTTCTCCATAGGGAAGAACATCCTTCATGCTGTATCCGGTGCGTTCGACACAGCGTAGCGTGAGTTCGTCCATCGGGATGCGGCTCTCACCCCTGGTGGCTGCCGAACGGCGGCGGCTCTGTTTCTCGATCAGTGTTTCGATGTTGTCCTGACCGTTACCGGTAATCTGTGCCGGCTTGCGAATGGCCGCAGCAACAAATTTGTAATTAATGACAATGATACGCAGGTCATGGCCCTCGACAAATTCTTCCAGCAACACCTTGTCCGAATATTTCCTGGCATCGGCAATCGCGGCATTCATGTCGTCGGTATTATCGATATTGACATAGACACCTTTGCCCTGTTCGCCCTCAAGTGGCTTGGTTACCAGCTTGCCGTGGGTTTCCAGGAATTTTTCATTTTCATTAGGGTCGCCTGCGAGCGTTTGTTCAGGTACGTGAATGCGGGCCTGACGCAAAAGTTTCCAGGTGACTTTCTTGTTGGCACAGCGGCTCATGGCAATGGCCGTTGTCAGTTCGCTCAGTGATTCACGGCAGGTCACCGAGCGGCCGCCAAAGCGGAGCTGGAAATAGCCTTCTTCGGCATCCAGGATTTCCACGGCGATACCGCGGCGGCGTGCCTCGTTGGTGATGATGGCCGCATAGGGGTTCAGGCCTTCGTCCGGTTTCGGGCCAATATAGAGTTTTTCGTTAATCGGATTCTTGCGCTTGACGCAAAACACGGGCACGCGTTCAAAACCCATATCCTCATAGAGCTTGATGGCCTGGGTATTGTCATGCATGACCGACAGGTCCATGAAGTCACGGCCGCGGGTGGCATAGTGATCCGCCAGATGGGCGACCAGGGCGCGGCCTATACCGGGATAGGGTGCCTGCTGGTCAACGGCCAGACACCACATGCTGGAGCCGTTTTCCGGATCGTTAAAGGCTTCAACATGATCGACACCGGTAATGACGCCAATAATCTGGTTGTCGTTAGGATCAAACGCCAGATAATAGGTAAAGACACGTGAATCACGGTGCTCATAGAGAAAGTCCTCGTCGATCGGCACCATGGCGTGTGTCATGAGTATGCGATTTACCGCCTGGGTATCCTCGCGTGTCTGCAGTTTGCGGATTTCGTAGCCCTGCGGCTGAATCCGGGAACTGCGGTAGTTGCTGAACCAGAGGCGATAGGTGTGCGAGGGGTCCAGAAACAGCGACTGCGGATCCAGTGACAGTACGACATGCGGGTCGCGCAGGTACAGGGCGATGTCGCGCTTGCCGCTTTCCTCCGAACGCAGTGTCGAGACCAGCTTGTGGGGATCCGAGAAAGTGTGGCCGAAAATCAGGTGCCCCCAGCCGCATTCAATGACGACATCACTGGGCATCTGCTGTTCTTCATCCGGATAGACAACCTGGTCCCGGCTGTCGAGCAGCTGCAGCGACGGCGTCTTGTGGCGGCGCATCCGATCCTTGTAATAGCGACGATCAGTCATCGTTGGCTATCGATCCCGCAACGGCTATCAGTTGACAGCATGAGTTTGCAGCCAGTATTCCAGGGTCGCGACCTGCCAGAGCTTGGATCCGCGTAATGGCGTGATATGCGCCGCGGGATCGGCAATCAGCCGGTCGAGGTAGTCCTTATTAAAGAGACCCCGGTTCCGGGCGGCCTGGTTGTTCAGCACATCACGGACGAAATCGAGCTGTTCTCCTTCCAGGTATTTTAGTGCAGGTACGGGGAAATAGCCCTTCGGCCGGTCAATTACCTCACCGGGGATGACCTGGCGCGCGGCCTCCTTGAGAATATGCTTGCCGCTGTTACCCACCTTGTATTGCGCCGGTATGGCGGCGGCGAACTCGACCAGCTCGTGATCCAGGAACGGTACGCGCGCCTCCAGCCCCCAGGCCATGGTCATGTTGTCGACCCGCTTGACCGGGTCGTCGACCAGCATCACCGTGGTATCCAGCCGCAGCGCCTTGTCGACGGCATGACTGGCGCCCGGTTTGTCAAAATGTTCGCGCACGAATTCCAGGCTGACATCGCTTTGCTCGGCGTAACGCTCGCTTACCGCCTGTAAATACTCGTTCTGCTCGCGGTCGAAAAACGCCCGGCGGTATTCCATTAACGGATCGTCGGTATCGAGCATGGGTGGATACCAGTGATAACCGCCGAACACCTCATCGGCACCCTGGCCGCTCTGTACCACTTTGACATGTTCGGCGACATGCTTGCTCAGCATGTAAAAGCCGATATTGTCATGGCTGACCATCGGTTCGGACATGGCCTTGAAACAGGCTTCGAGATTGTCGAGCAGGGTGTCGGAGTCGACCTCGATCTTGTGATGGGTGGTGCCGAAATGTCTGGCGACAATATCCGAATAGTCGAATTCGTGACCCTTTTCACCGCCGACATCCTCGAAACCGACCGAGAAAGTCTGCAGGCCGTCGGTGCCGTGTTCGGCCAGCAGGCCGGTAATAAGACTTGAATCGACGCCGCCGGACAACAGCACGCCGACGGGGACATCGGCGACCAGGCGGCGCGAGACCGCGGCCCGCAGCTGTTCCAGGAGCGCATCGCGGATCTCGGTTTCACCCTCAAGCGGCAGCTCGCGGTCGAAATCCGGCTCCCAGAATCTGCGCTCCAGAATCGTGCCATGGCGTTCGAACGTCATCGTTGTCGCCGGCGGCAGTTTATTGAAGCCGCTGATAATCGTATTGGGTGCCGGCACGACCGAGTGAAACATCATGTAGTGATGCAGGGCAACCGGATTGATATCCAGATGGCCGCGATGTCCCTTGATCAGTGCCGGCAGGGATGAGGCGAAACGGAGGGTGGCCGGTGTTTTCTGATAGTAGAGAGGCTTGATGCCGAGCCGGTCACGGGCCATGAATACCCGGCCACTGTCACGTTCATAGATGACAAACGCGAACATGCCGTTGAAATGCTCTACGCAGTGACTGCCCCAGGCATGATAGGACTTGAGAATGACTTCGGAATCACTGGTCGAAAAGAACTGATAGCCTTTGCCTTCCAGCTCCTTGCGTAATTCCTTGTGATTATAGATACAGCCGTTGAATACCAGCGTCAGCCCGAGTATCGGATCCTCCATCGGCTGCTGGCCGCGATCGCTCAGGTCGATAATCTTGAGCCGGCGGTGGCCAAAGGCATAACGGCCATAGCCGACCAGGCCCTGACCTTCGGGACCGCGCTGTCGCATCATGCCGGTCATGCGCTGGACACGTTCCAGCGACGCCGGGCGCTGGTCGAAGCGTATTTCTCCTGCTATTCCACACATGGGTTTATACTGACTCCCTGTTCCTTAGTTACTGTTGAATGCCACGGGAAGACCATTATTCGGCCGCATGATGAAAGGAGTTCTGAAGGATTACTGGATGGATTGTCGCAGCGGGTGATCGCCGTTATCGGCATCGGCTGCATAACCGTCATCGGGATTGTCGGCCTCGAGAGTCTGTGCATTCATCATGTCGGCGAGCCGCTGCAGCGAGGCGAGCAACTGGGTCTGTTCCCATTCCTGCAGCTGGTTCAGCTTGTCGAGAAAGGCCTCCTGCAGCAGGGGCAATGAGTGCTTCATCAGCCGGCGTCCGGCCACGGTAATATGCACCAGAACCCGGCGCTTGTCTTCACGGGAGCGCTGGCGTTCGATCAGGCCGCGCTTTTCCAGCCGCAGCAGTATGTCGGTGACCGTGGCCTGGCTGAGGCTGACGCGGTCGGCAAGCTGGCCGACGGTGAGTTCGCCAGCCAGGGTGATCTCCTTGAGCAACAGGGCCTGGGGCCCGGTCAGTCCGTGGCTGCGGACGAGCTGCCGTGACTGCAGATCGACGGCACGGATAATGCGCCTGAGTGCCGCCAGGATGTCGTCACCGAGCTGTTCTCTGGGCAGTTTCTGAGTCATGGCGCAATTATATAGGGTTCTATATAATTGCGCCAGTGCCGGTAACGTAACTTGTGGATTAGATTGGAGATAACCCAATGAATCAGTCTGTTGTGGGAAGGCATTTTCCGGGCACAGGGACCCGAATATTTAGGGTCGTAACTGATTAGACGGGTTCCGGGACGGGATACAATCATGATGCAGCGGGGTGGCTGTTTCACCACCGCGGCACAGTACAATCGCTGGATGAATGACAGAATCCATGCAGTGTGTGCGGACATCCCCGACAGCGAATACAGGCGTGACTGCGGGGCGTTTTTCAACTCCCTCCACGGTACGCTGAACTATATTCTGTTGGCCGACAGACCGGGTCTGTCCGGCATAAAGATTGTCCCTGGGGATTGCCGGTGACAGTACGGCCACCGGTGTGGGGGCCCTTGACCAGCCTGGTGTTCACGGCGCTGATCTGGCTGGTATTCAATCTGCTGACGATCGGCATCGCGATCCTGTTCATGCGTTACGGCTGGGGCGAGGCCCGCATCCGGCCGAATCAGCTCGGCAACAACGGCCTGTTTCTCGCCGTCAGTACACTGGTCAATGCCGCCGTCTGCTGTGCACTTATTGTTTCGCTGGTGCGGCTGCGCGGCGGCCTGCCGGTCGCCGACTACCTGGGACTGAAACCGGCACGGGTGCGTGACGCCCTGATGTGGCTGGGCATCCTTATACTATTCATCGTCACTTCCGAGGGCATCGGCTATTGGATGCAGCGCCCGGTGGTGCCCGAGTTCATGGTGACGGCTTACGAGACGGCCGGTGTTCCGGTACTGCTTTGGCTGGCACTGATCGTGGCGGCGCCGGTGTTCGAGGAGGTCCTGTTTCGCGGCTTCCTGCAGAACGGACTGCAGTTGTCGCGCATGCACGGCGGCCTGGTATTGTTACTGCCGGCCTTCATCTGGGCCGGTATTCACCTGCAGTATGACTTCTACGATATGAGCTGGGTGTTCCTGTTCGGCATTCTGCTCGGCCTGGCGCGCTGGCACACGGATTCGCTGCTGGTCCCGCTGGGCATGCACATGCTGGTCAATCTGCTGGCCACCGTGGTGACGGCCCTGATGCTCGCCTGAACCGGCCTGGCTGTTCTATTCGACCTCGGGCAGGCCGCGCCCGATCACCGCGCCGAGCAGGCCGAGGATCGAAAACAGCAGGATAACACCTGCCGCCGAGGTACCCGATGCCGCCGCGCCGACGCCGCCCATGACCAGCAATACCACGCCGATAACGGTGTTGCTGACCGCGACGTAGTCCGTGCGCCTGTTGCCGCCGGCTAGATCGACAATATAGGTCTTGCGGCCCAGTCGCACGCCGCTGTGGGCGATACCCAGCAGCATGAACAACAGCGGGTAGGTCCAGCGGTTTTCATGCAGTCCCGGTATCCAGCTGGCGATTATAAAGGTGGCGATACCGAGTGCGGCGGTCATCAGCGCCGCCATGATCATGACCGACTTGCTGGAGCGGTCCGACAGCCGGCCCCATACGGGTGCACTGATACTGCTGGCCAGGCCGTTGGCGAGAATGAACAGGCCGAGCAGGAACAGTTCGCCCGCATGTGTGTCCTGGGCCAGCACGACGTAGTACGGTGCTGTCAGTGCCGAGCACAGCAGTAGTGCGCGGGTGATAACGAAGCGCCGAAAGTCGCGATCCGCTGCCAGCAGGCCCATGCGCTGCAGGGCCTCGGCCAGTGCATTACCGCCGCCGCCGGTCTCGCCGGGTTCTTCCTCCACGGCGGCGTACACCGCGGCTGCCACCAGCCAGCTGGCGCCGGTACACAGCAGCAGCCAGCCATAAAAGGGGCCGCCGGCCGCCTCGTGCCCGAAAACGAGGAATGCCAGGCCGATGGCCATGCCGAGGTAGCCGGCAAGGCTGGCGCTGTAACCGCTCAACAGGCCGCGCCGGGTCTTGGGGATGGTTTTACCGAGTACGTCCTTGAACGCGACCGAGCAGATACCGCGGCCGAGACTGAAGAACACCAACAGTCCGATGACAGCCCAGCCGGCCGTGGCGCCTTGCAGATGCAGGGCGACGAGGCCTGTGGCCATGATGCTGGCTGCCTGGATGATGCTGCCCCCGATCCAGGCCCACTTGCGGATAGCCAGGTGGCGGATATAGCTGGCAATCGCCAGTTGCGGAATCAGGGAGCCGGATTCGCGTATCGGCACCAGCAGCCCGATCAGATACAGTGGTGCATGCAGGTATTCGAGCAGCCATGCGAGTACGGTTTTCGGATTGCTGAGTGCATCCCCCAGTTTGCTGAGTGTATTGGCGACAATAATCAGGAAAAAATTACGGGGGACGGCAGTGCATGCCGTATCGGAAATATCACGGCAGACGCGGGCGTCTTCTTCATTGGCCAGGTAATCGTAAAGGGAGTCCAGTGGCTGGCGCATATTCATGAGACCGGATCGGTTATATGCCTGGTCGAAAGCCGCGGCTTTTGTGAGAATTATCAATAAATCAGGCAAGTAGAGCGCGAATTTTTGTTTATACTTAAACCAGTGTCGACTGCCCTAGAGAGACTCGATGAAGCGTATAATACCGGTGGCAAGGCTGCTGTCGATAGTGACATGTGGTGTACTGCTATTGGCCGCCGGCGCCTGTAGTATGCAGCCGGCCAGACAGGGTTCAGCCGTCATTGCCGACGTTCTCTACGTCTATAATGACGGCACCATGAAGCTTAATGATCGCAGCGTTGACCCGGCCAACGTGGTGATTTATCCGGATGGCTTCGGCGGAGAGAAGGCGGCGCTGAAAATGCGGGTGCCACTGCATCCGGATTATTATCGCGATACGATCGTCGTCGAACGCAAGACCGATCCCGCCGACAGTATTGTTGACTGAGCTTCGTACAGCCGCCCTGAACAGTGCCCGGGCGATAATTCCCCCTCTCCGCGTGTGGCCTTGAGCAAATGATTGGTCTATGCTTGTCGCATGCAGCTGTGATAACGGGTATTTGCCGGGATAAGTAGTCGTTCCCGCCATCCTGGTCTCTTGAAGCATCTGCATTTGGGGAAATCAGTAAAAATAAGTTAAGTGGGAGATATGTGTAATGAGTAGGGGTACTGTGAAGTGGTTTAATGCGGCCAAGGGATACGGTTTCATCGAGCCCGAGGGAGGGGGAGATGATGTCTTCGTGCATTACTCGGCCATCAAGGCGGAAGGGTATCGCACACTGAACGAAGGCCAGGCCGTGACCTACGAGTCTGAACAAGGTCCCAAGGGTTCGCATGCGACCGAAGTTGTTGTTCAGGAGTAATCATCCAAAACATCACACATAATAATAATTAACAAGACACATATTCAGGAACCCCGCCCCGGCGGGGTTTTTTATCGGCCCGTCATTCTAGTCCGGCCAGAAATGGCTCTGTCCGTTCGGATTCCTGCGCTGCAGCCGCCTGCCGGCCCCGGGCCCAAGCTTGAGAGACTGATTGATAAGGGTCATCATTGTGGCCGAATCAGGATCACACATCTAAGGAGGCTCTGAATAATTTGTCATTTCGAGCGCAGCGAGAAATCACCGAAGGTGTCCCGAGCACAGCGAGGGACCTTCGAAGGCGTCCCGAGTGCAACGAGGGACCTTTATGGAAAGATCTCTCCCTGCGGTCGAGACAGGGATTTCTCCCTGTTCCCTCACGTTCGTTCGGGACAAGGGTCGAAATGACATGTGGGGATTATTCAGAGCTTCCCTAACCGGGAAGGGCTGCAATGGCCGTATGGGAACAATTGCTGCTGGGTGTGGGCTGCCTGCTGCTGATAATGTTTTTGTGGCCGGGCATCAAGCGCACCATGGAGCAATCCAGGGAGGCGGAAAAGGACTGGCCGGGGGTGCTTATTCCGCTGGGTATCGTCGTGCTGTTCGTCATGGCATTGATCGCCCTGGCCTGAACGGCAGAAGGTGATAGTGCATGGAAAGGATCCGCTGTATGTTGAGCCTGCCGGGACGTCCACCGGAACAGGGCAGTACCGATTTACTGGATAAATGGCTGACAGACAGGCAGGGTGCCATCTGGCTGGACCTCGGTCATGTCGAGTCTGCGCGGGAGCGGGAACTGCTATTGCACGGGGCGATAGTTATAATCGCGTCCGGCTGCAAGTTCCTGTCGGTATACATTACAAATCTGATGTACGGCTGGCTATTCGTTTGTGTCTCGAGGCAGTCGGCGAGGTAAAACGTATTCTGAAAGACTGGCCCCTATATGCAACCTTACCGGCAATGTGCGCAGTGAAGTTCTGTTGCATGTGTGGGATAAATTTCACGAGCATAATATTGAAATCCCCTATCCGCAGCGCGATCTACACCTGCGTTCCAGCACCGTGAATTTCGCCGATGGCAGTCCGGGTATACCGCCGGACGCCGATTCCGGCACATCCTGACCATTGGATCCGCACACCTTATGAAACTGACGAAGAACTTCTGGCTGATTGTCTGCGTAAATGCCGGTCTGATACTCTCATTCCCGCTCGGGGCACAGTCCGTCGAGCAGGCACCGGATGAAGAAGTGATGCTGACCGGTGCGGAGCTGCTGGAAAACTGTCAGCCCGAGGCGGGCGGGGAAGCACCGACCGCCTACTGCATGGAATTCGTGTTCGGTCTGGTGCGGACTATCTCCGGTCTGCAGGAGATGATGCCGGAGGCGGAAAAGGTTTTCTGTATCGATCCGAACAGGGTCGGGCTCAAGGCTGTCACCAACAACGTGACGGATTGGCTGGAGGCGCATCCCGGCCGGCTCGAGGAGCCGGCCTTTTTGCTCGTCAGCGAGGCATTGCGCGATGCATTATCCCTGTCCCGGACAGGACAGTGAAGCCACCCGAAGCCGATGATCATGAGAAGCGACCATGAGCGTAACCGCCCGTAAAGCCACTTACGAATTCAACAAGTTGCACAAGCGCCTGCGACGCGAGGTCGGCCGCGCGATCGAGGATTTCAATATGATCGGCGATGGCGAACGGGTAATGGTGTGTCTGTCGGGTGGTGCCGATTCGCATACCCTGCTTGATATTCTTCTGCACCTGCAGCGCAGCGCGCCGGTCAGTTTCGAGGTGACTGCTGTCAATCTCGACCAGAAGCAGCCGGGCTTTCCTGAGCACGCCCTGCCCGAATATCTCGACAGTCTAGGCATTCCCTACCACATCCTCGAGCAGGACACCTACAGCGTGGTCAAGCGGGTCATCCCGGAGGGCAAGACCATGTGCGGGCTCTGCTCGCGCCTGCGCCGCGGCGCGCTGTATACATTTGCGGCTGAAAATGGTTTCACGCGTATCGCCCTGGGCCATCATGCCGACGACATGCTGGAGACCCTGTTTCTGAACATGTTCCATGGCGGCAGGATCAAGACCATGCCACCCAAGCTGCTCTCGGATGACGGCCGTAACATGGTTATCCGGCCACTGGCCTACTGCCGTGAACACGACATCAAGGCCTATGCTGGCGCCCGCGATTTTCCCATCATCCCCTGCACCCTGTGCGGTTCACAGGACAACATGCAGCGGCAGGTGGTGAAACAGATGCTGAACGAGTGGGAAAACCGCTACCCGGGTCGTATCGAGACACTGCTCGCAAGCCTCCAGCATGTTGTGCCGTCGCATATGCTCGACCGGGAGCTGTTCGATTTTGCCGGTCTGGGTGGCGGCGATGCCGGCCGGGGTCGCTGGGTCGATCCGAAGCGCAGTCCGCGGGCCCGGTGCGAGGACGAATCCGCCGAATACTGACCGCTGCGCCGGGCCTGTTCCGCCCTTGTAAACCGGCCCCGCCGGACCCATATTCTTTCAGACACAGAATTTCCCCGCACTATTAAGTTGGCCCAGCCGGGCCGGAGACCATGTGCATGGCTGAGCAAAAGAACCAGGCTGAACCAGAACAGAATCAGACACTTGAACAGGAGCAGGCAGCGCAGCCGGAGAATACTGCCGCCGTGTCTGTCGACAGTGACGATTCGCATCTGCCGGCGATCCCGGAAGATGTGCTGATCATTGTCCCGGTCCGGAATACGGTTCTGTTTCCGGGCGTGATTCTGCCGATCGTGGTCGGTCGCGAGCGCTCGATTGCCGGTCTGGAAGAGGCCATACGCAACAAGCGCAAGATCGGTCTTGTGCTGCAGCGGGACGCTGGTGTCGAGAATCCCGGATCAGGTGATCTGTACCGGTACGGCACCATGGCGTCGATACTGCGCTATATCAAAACCGATGACGGCAGTTATCACATCATCTGCCAGGGTGAGCGCCGTTTCCGTACGCTGGAATATCTCGACGGCTTTCCGTTTCTACTGTCGCGTGTCGATCTGATCAAGGAAAAGGAAGCGGATACGACCGACGTCGAGGCCCGCGAACACCGGCTCAAGTCACTGGCGTTCGAGGGCCTGGATCTGCTGCCGCAAGCGCCGGCCGAATTTTCCAATGCCATTCAGAACATGACTTCGCCGGGCGGCCTTGCCGATATGGTGGCGAGCTTTATCGATATCAAACCCGAGGAAAAGCAGGATCTGATCGAGACCCTGGATATCAAGGAACGCCTTGACAAGGTGATCGAATTACTCAGCCATCGTATCGAGGTGCTGCGACTGTCGCACAAGATCGATGAGCAGACCAAGGAAGCAATGGATGAACGCCAGCGTGAATTCATGCTGCGTGAACAGATGCGTACCATTCAGAAGGAACTCGGCGAGGAAGATGACAAGGCGGAAATTGAAGAATTACGCCAGTCCATCGATGAAGCCGGCATGCCGGAAGAGGCCCGGACGCATGCACTCAAGGAACTCAAGCGGCTCGAAAAAATGCCTGATGCATCGGCTGAATACTCCATGCTGCGGACCTACCTTGATACCCTGATTGCATTGCCGTGGTCCAGGCGCAGTGAAGAGACCATCGATATCGAGACGGCGCGCCGCATCCTTGATGAGGATCATTACGGCCTGGAGAAGATCAAGAAGCGTATCCTTGAGTACCTGGCCGTGCGCAAGCTGAATCCGGAAGGCCGCAGTCCGATACTGTGTTTCGTCGGTCCGCCCGGTGTCGGCAAGACTTCGCTGGGCCAGAGCATTGCCCGTGCAATCGGGCTTGAATTCGTGCGTGCCTCGCTCGGTGGTGTGCATGACGAAGCCGAGATCCGTGGTCACCGCCGCACCTACGTCGGTGCCATGCCCGGCAAGATTATTCAGAGCATCCGCAAGGCCGGCACCGGCAATCCGGTGTTCATGCTGGATGAAATGGACAAGCTCGGTGCCAGTTTCCATGGTGATCCGTCATCGGCGCTGCTGGAAGTGCTCGACCCGGAACAGAATTCGACTTTCCAGGATAACTATCTGGGCGTGGCGTTTGATCTCAGCAAGGTAATGTTCATTGGCACCGCCAATGTACTCGACAGCATACCGGGGCCATTGCGCGACCGAATGGAGATCATTCAACTTCCGGGCTATACGCCGGAAGAAAAATTCGAGATAGCCAAGCGTTATCTTATTCAACGCCAGCTCAAGCAGAACGGCCTTACTGAAGATCAGGCGCAGATCAGCGATAAAGCACTGGAACACCTGATCAGCGATTACACGCGTGAGGCCGGCTGCCGTAACCTGGAACGCGAGATCGGCTCTGTTCTCCGCAATGCCGCGGTCACGATTGCCGAGGGCAAGGCCGAACACGTGTCCATCAATGCGGATGATCTCAAGGACATTCTCGGGCCGCCGAAATACGAAAGCGAGGTTGCCATGCGCACCTGCATGCCGGGTGTGGCGACCGGTCTCGCCTGGACCCCGACCGGCGGCGATATTCTTTTTATCGAGGCCAGCCGGGTGCCCGGCAAGGGCAACCTGATCCTCACCGGCCAGCTCGGTGACGTCATGAAGGAAAGTGCCCAGGCGGCACTCAGCCTGGTCAAATCACGCGCGGACACGCTCGGCATCGAGTCCGGTTATTTCGAGAACAGTGATATTCATGTGCACGTGCCCGCAGGTGCGATACCAAAGGACGGGCCCAGTGCCGGTGTCGCCATGGTTACTGCACTGGTGTCGCTGGTTACCGGCAGAACCGTGCGTCATGATGTTGCCATGACCGGCGAAATCAGTCTGCGTGGATTGGTATTGCCGGTCGGCGGTATCAAGGAGAAGGTTGTCGCCGCGGCGCGTGCGGGCATCAAGACCGTGCTGCTACCGAAACGCAATGAGCGCGATTACGACGACATCCCCGAGAGCGCACGCAAGCAGGTGGAATTTATCTGGCTTGAGAATGTCGATGATGTCATCAAGCATGCACTGGCGGAACCGGAGGAGTCCCGGTCACAGTCCGATAACTCACTGCCGCGGGCCAGCCAGGCCTGATATCGCCGGCTTAACACTTATTGCCCGCGGCCGGTGTTATACTTGGCCGCCATGAAATGGTTCGTGCTCCTGATCATTATTGCAGCTGCCGTCTGGCTGTATGTTGATACCGATACCCGGCAGAAATGGCTGGGTAATACCGTACTGGCCCCTGCAGCCAGTGTAACAACTGTCTATAAATGGCGTGATGAACAGGGTAACTGGCAGATCACGGATGAGCCACCGGCCGGGAATGTCGACTACGAACGGCTCCAGTATGCCAGTGATACCAATGTGATGCCGCTGGCCCCCGACAATGAAAAAGACTGATCCATTCCCTGTTTTCTGAATCGATACCGGGACACATGAAGAAACGGGTACTGGTAATACTCGGCCACCCGCGCGCCGACAGTTTTTGCGGTGTACTGGCTGATACTTACACAAGGGCCGCTACCGAGGCCGGCGCCGAGGTGCGGCGTGTCGATGTCAGTGCACTGGATTTTGATCCCCTGGGCGTCAAGGGCGAGAATCATGCACCACCGCCGGAGTCCGATATTCTGTCGGTGCAGTCCGATATCCGCTGGGCCCGGCACCTGGTATTCGTCTATCCGATCTGGTGGGGGACAGTGCCGGCACTGCTCAAGGGTTTCCTGGAACGCACTTTCGCCGCCGGCTTCGCCATCGATTTTCCAGAACGGCCGCCATACTACGCGCCGCTGTTGAAGGGGCGCAGTGCCCGGTTGATTACCACCATGAATACACCGCCTCTGATTTACCGCTGGCTGCTGCGGGCACCGGGGCATAATGTCATGAAGCACGCGGTCTTGCAGCTGTGTGGAATAAAACCGGTACGAATTACCGCTTTTGGTCCAATCAGGAGCTCGACCCCGGCCAGCCGTGAAAAATGGATCGCTAAAGTACGGGCGATGGGAAGGCGCAGACGTTAATCAACTCGGTGCCTTGCAACGGAGTTTCAATCGTAACGACTGTCTTCATCAAGCTTCATCTCCTTGTCAGGATTCATTTTGCCGGCCGCTTCGAGTTTGAGTTTCAGACGCAGATTATTGCGTGAATCGGCATTCCGAATGGCCTCGTCCAGGTTGATACTGCCTGCCTTGTAAAGTTGATACAGTGACTGATCGAAAGTCTGCATGCCACTCAATGTCCCCTGCGTCATCGCGTCCTTTATTTCACTTAAACGGCCATCCTCGATAAGTTGCGAAATAAACGGCGTGTTGAGCAATATTTCAACTGCCGGCACGCGTTTTCCATCTTCTCCGATTATGAGTCGCTGGGATATGATCGCGCGCAAATGCTGACTCAGATCCAGAAGCAGCCCGTGACGGGCCGTATCCGGAAAGAAGTTTATGATGCGTTCCAGTGTCTGGTTGGCATTATTGGCATGCAGGGTCGACAGGCAGATATGTCCTGTCTCGGCATAGTGGATGGCATGCAGCATGGTTTCGCGATCACGTATTTCTCCGATAACGATAACATCTGGAGATTCACGCAGGGCATTCTTGAGAGCCTCCGACAGGGATGAAGTATCAAGGCCGACTTCCCGCTGATCGACCACGGATTTTTTGTGTTGATGTACGAATTCAATCGGATCCTCGATAGTGAGGATATGCCCGGTTATTGTCTCGTTACGGTGGTTGATCATGGATGCCAGGGTAGTGGATTTGCCGGAGCCGGTAGAGCCGACGACCAGGATCAGCCCCTGTTTCTCACATATAAGTTCTTTTAATATCGGTGGCAGCTTCAGTGATTCGAGGGACGGGATGCGGCTACTGATGTAGCGTACGACCATGGCGCTGTCGCCGCGCTGCCGGAAAACATTGATCCTGAACCTGCCCAGTTCCTCTATGCTGAACGCCATGTTCAGTTCCAGGCTGCTCTCGTAGGTTTTAATTTGATCGTCTGACATTATTGAATAGGCGAGTTGCCGGACCTCGGCGGCGCTCAGTATCCTCTCGCCAAGCGGCGAGGTGACGCCCTCTGTTTTGATATTGACCGGCGCCCCGGCACTGAAAAACAGATCCGAGGCGTTCTTCTGCACCATCAGCCGCAGATAGTCGGTGATATCGAGGTCATCATTCATGTTTTTCCCGGGGATTTTTAAATGTTTTATACATTCAAATATCAGTATAGCTGCCACAGGACTCACTAGTGGCTGCACGATTACGTTATACTGGGACCGTGTCGGAACTTACACTCGTACAAAAGATTGTCGTCTGGGCCCTGCCCGTCATATTCGGCATCACCCTTCATGAGGCCGCGCATGGCTGGGTGGCCAAGCATCTTGGCGACCGTACCGCCGAGATGATGGGGCGCCTCACGGTCAATCCACTGAAGCATATTGACCCCATCGGTACCATCGTTGTCCCGTTGTTACTGCTGGCGATCAGCCCTGTCGTCCTGGGCTGGGCCAAGCCGGTGCCGGTTACCTGGGAGAACCTGCGTAACCCGCGCCGGGACATGGCGCTGGTGGCGCTGGCCGGTCCAGGGGCCAATCTGGCGATGCTGGTTTTCTGGGTGATCGTCATCAAGACCGCTGCCTTATTCGAAGGCAGTATGGCTATGCCGGCGCTGCAATTCATCTACCTCATGGGCTTTGCCGGTATCGTTATCAATATCGTTCTGATGATACTCAATATGTTGCCTGTACCTCCACTGGACGGTAGCCGCGTTGTGTCGGCGATGCTGCCCGGTCCCTGGGCTTATCAGTATTCACGGCTCGAGCCTTACGGGCTTATCATCCTGATTCTGCTGTTGCTGAGCGGAATACTGGGTAAAGTGCTGACACCCGCCATCATGGGCCTTCAGCAATTTGTCTTCCGCTTTCTGCTCTAGTTTGCCGGCTTGGCCGGCCATGAATCAGACGGAACTTTGCCGCCCGTGTTGGCCTCAGAAGTGTATAGTTTCCCAAACTCTCAGGTCCCTGTTCATGCGCATGCCGAGAATCACGTATTTCATCCTGCTGGCATTGCTCGCCGGTCCGGTCCAGGCTGATTTCGATACTGCCCATGCGGACTATAAAAACGGCAATTACATCTCCGCGCTGGAAGAGTTTGAACGGCTGGCGGCTGATAATCACTTTAGAGCGCAGTTTTATCTTGGCGCGATGTACCGTGAAGGCAAGGGCGTGGCACAGGATTATGCCAAGTCGCTCGAATGGTACCGTAAGGCCGCTGACCAGGGTGAACCCAAGGCCATGCATAATGTAGCGCTGTTTTATCACAACGGCCTGGGTGTTGAGCGCGACGTCACAAGTGCCGTTGAATGGTATGAAAAGGCCGCAGCGGAAGATTATGTCCCGTCCATGCAGAATCTCGGGCTGTTGCATTACAAGGGGCAGACAGGCAAGCGGGATCTGGCCAAGGCCTATGCCTGGTGGCACAAGGCGGCACAACTGGGCGGCCGCAAGGGCCAGTACAATCTGGGGATGATGTATTTCACCGGCCGGGGTGTCGACAAGGACTATGACGAGGCCTACAAATGGTATCGCAAGGCCGCCGAGCAGGGATTGGCCGAGGCCCAGAACAGCCTGGGTGCCATGTATCACGACGGCTATGGCGTCGAGCAGAACTGGATTGAATCATATGCCTGGTTCAAGCTGGCTGCACAGGCCGATCTGGATATGGCGAAACTGAATGTCAGTATTCTGGAGACCAAGCTGGAGCCCGCCGAACTGGAACGGGCCCGGCAGAAAGCCAGGGATTACGCCACCCGCTACGCCGGAGACGAGGACGACGACTAGTTCTGCCAGCGCGGGGTGGCGCAGATCACTCAGGCAGCGGCATTACCGGCCGGTGCCGGGTGCTGATACATGTGGACGTCACGCTGCGGGAACGGAATGGCGATGCCTTCCGCATCGAAGCGTTTTTTCACAGTCTCCGTAAAGTCCCATTTGAAATCCCAGAAGTCCCCGGTTTTCACCCACGGTCGTACCCATAAGTTGATACTGCTTTCGGCCAGCTCGCCTACCACGATCACCGGCGCCGGGTCTGCCAGTACCCGTTCGTCCTGATTCAGCAGTTCCTGCAGAATGCGTCTGGTCTTGTCGAGATCGGCATCATAGGTGACACCGAACACCATATCGCAGCGGCGTTCACTGCGGGCGTTATAATTGACGATCACGCTGCTGGTAATCGATGAATTCGGGATCATCAGTTCCTTGTTATCGGGGCTGCGCATTTTCGTATAAAAAAGCTGGATACTCTCGATGATACCGGCATTGGCACCGGCCTCGACATAATCACCCACCTTGAATGGCCTCAGCGTAATAATAATGACGCCCGAGGCAATGTTGGATAACGAGCTCTGCAGGGCCAGGGCGACGGCCAGGCCGGCGGCACCGAGTACGGCAATAAGTGATGTTGTCTGTACACCCAGCTTGGATATCGCGGCAATCAGGACAAACGCTACCAGCAGTACATGCAGCACTGTGCTGACAAAGGAAATGATCAGCGGATCGATGCTGCGTTTGTCCATGACTTTATGGGTCATATGGCGTACGAGTCTGGCCGCCCACAGACCGATCAGCAGAATAACGACTGCCGCAAGGATATTAAGTCCATAGGTGGTGGCGTAATGCATGATGGTTTCTTGCATCAGGGTTTCCTCAGTCCTTTCTTGATGTATTGTCAGTGTCATGCACTGATCGCTTATGGCTTACCGGCGAAGTCCGGCGGACCAGGGCCGGCAGCTCCGGTAATCCGACAAGGCCATGGTCGCTTCACGGGCATTATCAGCGTACCGGAACGGTTCCTGTCGGTTCCGGCCGCTGCGGCGCATAACGAAACAGCATAAAGCCTATTTCAGACCCGATCACGCCCGGTCGCACGGTTACCGTGCCGATCGGCGACGGGAAGTCGGCGGTCGCGCCGTGCAGGGGCTTATGGTCGTAGCCGGGTCCCGGAAATGGTCAACCAGCAACGCCGATTAAAAAAATGCGGCCGTACCGGCGGGGGTAACACCGGCACGGCCGCCGGAAAGGCGTGGACTAACGGCGGGCGGGAACAGACGGGGAGGGTTCACCGTTATGGCCACGCTGGAGGAGATGACTCGGTATAACCGGCACTCAGCAGCAGTACCGTCAATACCAACAACAGTGCCGTCGCCGTGCCGGTGCCCAGTGCCACCAGCACACAGCGGACAACGAGATCCGTGAATGGATGTTTTACGGCCGGCATGCTTACACCGGATCCGTCAGGCTGAGTTCGATACTGACCCGCCGGTCGAACACATAGGCCTCCAGGTCACCCGGCGCCGCCTGGACGTCGGCCTGACCATGGGCCTCGACATGGATGCGATTACGGTCGACGCCCGCCTGCCGGAGTAAAGCGGCGACAGTCTCGGCCCGGCGCCGGCTCAGACGCCTGTTGTACTCCGGGCTGCCCGCGGCGGTCGGCGTAGTCGGCGACATGTATGCGGATCCGTGGATACTCGCGCAAATGCGCGGCAATGCGGTGCAGGCGTTGACCGGCATCCGCTTCCAGCTCGCTGCTGTCGGTGCGGAAATAGACGGCGATATTCAGCGCCTGGCTCAGCTGTTTCGCGGTCCGGCTGCGATCATCCAGCCGTACCGGCCGGTTGGCGGCCTGGTCGCGGGACTCCAGCGCCACGAGTTCGCTTTTCAGCTGTTCGAGTTCGGCTGTGCGCGCCGCGAGTTCGCCGGCCAGGTGTTCGCGTTTCGCGTCACCGGCTTCCTCGCGGGCGCCGAGCCAGGCCCCGCCGGCCGCACCGGCAATGGCGCCGATGGGCCCGCCCAGGGCACCGCCCAACAGGGCGCCAATACCAAAGCCGGCGGCGTCCTTGGTCACGGGGTCCTGTGAGCTCATCTGGATATCATCGGCATGAACCGGTGGTGCCAGCATCAGCAGGGCGGTGAGCGTGATAATGTATTGCCTGTGCATGAATCGTCTCCCGGACATTGAACAATTAGGCTTCGGTTATCTATTCAAGTACGTGGACGGGGCACAGGCGGGGCCGGTAGCTGGCAAACCGCCGATGAATCATGGCAGGAAAATGACTTTGTACCGTACCGGCCCCGTTTCCGGCCGAAAGCGTCTAGATTGGTGGTTGCACGACAGGGAGATAATAATTGGCCAAGCGGATAGTAATTGTTGAGGATGAGCCGGCCATTCGCGATAACTACGCCACTGCCCTGAAGCGACAGGGCTACGAAGTGCAGGGCTATGCCGAACGGCCGGCGGCGCTCAAGGCCATGGCCTCGCGCCTGCCGGACCTGGTGATTATTGATATCGGCCTGGGCGAGGAGCAGGAAGGCGGTTTTGAGCTGTGCCGGGAACTGCGCGTGCGTTCCCCGTCACTGCCGCTTATTTTCCTGACCGCGCGCAATTCCGACCTGGACGCGATCTCGGGCCTGCGGCTGGGTGCCGATGATTACCTGACCAAGGACATCACCCTGCAGCAGTTGCTTGCCCGTATCGCCGCACTGTTTCGCCGCGTCGAGGCACTCAAGGGGGCCGCCGAACAGCGCGATGTGATCGATAGTGGTGATCTGTGTCTGGATCGATCCTGCATGACCGCGGAGTGGCGCGGTAGTGCCGTTGAGTTGACACTGACCGAGTTCTGGATTGTTTATTCCCTGGCGCGCATGCCGGGCCACGTGAAAAGCCGTGATCAGCTGATGCAGGATGCCGATTTATATGTTGATGACGGCACGATTACTTCACATATAAAACGCATCCGTCGCAAGTTTGTCAGCCTCGACCCTGATTTTGACTGCATCGAATCGGTCTATGGCCTGGGATATCGCTGGAAAAGCCGCCAGGATAATCCATGTCCGGCCAGCAACGCAGACCGTTCCATTTCAGCCTGCGCCGCAAGCTGTTGCTGCTCTCCATCGCCGTTCTGAGCCTGCCATTCGTCGGTCTGGAATACTTGCGTGAAATGGAACATTATCTGCGCAACGGGCTTGAGGATTCATTGCTGAATGCCTCCCGCGCTATTGCCGGTTCGCTTCATGACCGGCCGATGCTGTTTCCGCAAACGAGCGCTGATATACCGGCGCTGTACATACATCGCCTGCGCCAGCCGGTGGAGCTGGATGGTTACAGTGAAGACTGGCTGGATTTTCTCGACTGGTCGGAACCGTACCTTGCAGACAGTCAGCCGGAGTCACTGTCCTACCGTCTGATCCTTGCACAGAACGATATGATCTTATGCCCTGCTCAAGGTGCGCGATGATCGCGTGATATACCAGCGACCCGATAGCCGTGATAACCGCCGATGGTGATCATGTGCAGGTTACTGTCGAAACACCCGACGGCCAACTGCAACAGCTTTATTTTGCGCCTTCGGCACCCGGCACGCTGCAGCCGTTCATGGTGACCATCGAGCGCGATGACTATGACTTCGCTTACGAGATCCAACGCTATGTCACCAATGTCACCGCCGAGTGGCAGACCGATGCAAATGGTTACACGCTGGAGATCCGTATGCCGAAGAATTACTACAACCGGCTGGGATTTACCGTGCATGACATGGATGATCCTGAAATCCGGACGCTGGTGCATTCGGTAGGCACGGCCGGTAATGCAACCGCGGAGCGGCCGAATAATATCTTGACCTCTTCTTTGGCCATCAGCCGGCTGGTGGATATTCAGAAAACCGTGACCGGCCGCCGCGTCTGGGTACTGAATGAACATGCCCAGGTGCTGGCCAGTGAAGGCAGGCTGGCGCGTGATCTGGATAACCCCGGGGGGCGTTTCATTTATAACCTGATACTGCCGCCACCGCCGCGTTATTTCGAGGATGATCTGGCCGGCGCCTCGCGTCTCAAGGGACACGAAGTACAGGCGGCACTGGTGGGAGAGGCGCGTACGCGCTGGCGGGCTTCACCCGACGGGCGTGCGGTCGTTCCTGGCCGCTGCCCCGGTCCTGATTGATGGCCAGGTTCGTGGGGCGGTCATGGTCGAGGAGACCACGCATCAGATCCAGATGCTGCAGCGGGCAGCGATGGCGAGCCTGGTCAACAAGACATTACTGACCTATGGTCTGGTGACCTTCCTGTTGCTGGCCTTTGCCACGCGGCTGTCGCTGCGCCTGCGCAGCCTGAGCCGGCAGGCCGAGGCCGCCATTGATGAACACGGCCGGGTGGTTGGGCATATGGAACCGAGCCAGGCCGCCGATGAAATCGGCGAACTGTCACGCGGTTATGCCGATATGCTGCAACGCCTGCAGCGTTATAACTGATTACCTGGAGGGCATGGCGGGCCGGCTGGCGCATGAACTGCGGACGCCTCTGACGGTGGTGCAGTCGTCACTGGAAAACCTGGAAGACAGTCCGGCGCAGGAACGCGAACAGTTTATTGAACGGGCGCGCGACGGTGTGCGGCGGTTGAATCAACTGGTGACGCGGCTGAGCGAAGCGGCACGGCTGGAACAGGCCCTGCAGTCGGCGGAAGTGGAAAACGTCAATCTGGCCGACATGCTGGAGGCCTGTGTCGAGGGCTACCGGCTGGCCTATCCGCAGCGGCGGTTTGTTTTCGACAGACCTGATCATGATATTAGCCTCGAGGTGGCCCCGGATCTGATCGCGCAACTGCTGGATAAGCTGGTCGCCAATGCCAATGATTTTGCCGCGCCGGATACGCCGATCACACTCGTACTGAAAGTGGCGGGACATGAAGTCACAATCAGTGTCGAGAATGACGGCCCGCTGCTGCCCGAAGAAATCACCGAGCGCCTGTTCGATTCCCTGGTCAGCCAGCGCAGCGGCAGCCACAAGGCCGAACCGCACCTGGGGCTGGGGCTTTACTCTGGCACGTCTGATTGCCGATTTTCATAACGGCAGCCTGCAGGCGCAGAATCGCGATGATGGCAGCGGCGTGCGCGTCAGCCTGTTGCTGCCCCGCGGCGGCCGCTGATTGCATTTTGTGAATTGCAGCGTGTTTGACGAACAGGGGCTAACTAATTTGCATCGGCATCGTTCAGGATTGACCGCGTCGCCTCCGCCACCGCAACCGCGGCCTGTCGGAAGGCTTCGCGTTCACTGGCGTCAAGTTCGGGATGCAGAACGCGGGTGATGCCGGATCGGCCGATAACCACGGGCAGGCTCAGGCAGACATCCGCTACATCCAGCCAGCCGTCGATGAGTGTACTCACGGGCATGGTCCGGCGGGTATCATGAACGATGGCCTCGATGATCAGGCTTGCCGCCATGGCGATGGCATAGTTGGTATAGCCCTTGGCCCGCAGGACATTATGGCCGGCCTCGACGGCATCCCGGAACATCTGCCGGCGATGTTCGTTGTCATCAATGCGTTCTCCGCCCACCTGTGCCTGGCTCAGTGCCGGGAACTGGTGCGGCCCGTGTTCGCCGAGAATGTAGGCACGCAGGTCGTCAGGGTCGATGCCGATTTCATCCGAGAGCATTTCCCGGAAACGGGCGGAGTCGATTAATGTGCCGGTACCGATGACGCGCCGTGGCGGGAATCCTGAAAGCCGGATCGTGTGATAGGTCATGATATCGACCGGATTGGTCAATACGACAAAAACGGCATCGGGACTGTTTTTTGCCAGTTCCGGCACAAGCTGCCGGAACAGGTCCGGTTATGGCCAGGCCCCAGGGCGAGGCGGTCGGTATTGTGTCCCTGCAGCGGTATTGAGGCACATAAAGCAATAACATCGGAATCCGCACTATCGGCAATAGTCCCGGCATTAACCTCGATTTGACGATCAACAAATGCCACGGCATGGCGCAGGTCATGGGCGTCGCCCTCGGCGATCTCGCGCCGCCGGTTGATCAGCAGCAGTTCATCACAGAGTCCGCGCATCACCAATGTATAGGCGAGTGTGGATCCGACACGCCCGATACCGACGACGGATATTTTCATTTTCCACTCATGCCTTCAGACCGGACAGTTCGGATAACGGTTTATACAGTGCATTCAGCCGCAGCGTTCTGGCTATGGTCTCGCTGGTAATAAAACCCCGGTGTGTATTCACGCCCGCGGCGAACAGTGGAATCAGCTGCCGGCGAATCCAGGCCCTGATCAGCCAGCCGCCGTACATAGGGAAATGTCGCATGGGTGAGGACATGAGTGGCGGTACGCGGATAGGCGCCCGGCATGTTGGTTACGCAATAGTGGAGCACGTCACCATAACGGTAGACGGGCTCCGAATGTGTTGTCGGCCGGGAGGTTTCAATACAGCCGCCCTGATCGATGCTTACATCAACAATAACCGAGCCGGCCTGCATGCTTTCGACCATTGACTTCGAGACGACATGTGGTGCGCGGTCACCGGGAAGCAGTACCGCGCCGATAACGAGATCCGCATCGCGCACATGCTCGCCGATGGTGTCCTCGCGGGACTCGATAAAGCGGAACGTATCGGGAGCGCTCGCCAGCATGTCTTCGTGCCGGGCGCGATTGCGGCCAAACAGGAATACATTCGCGCCCAGACCACGGGCACTGTGTGCGGCATGCAGCCCGACCACGCCGTCTCCTATTACCATCACCTTGCCGTTGCTGTGGTCCAGCACCCGGCCGGGCTGCACACCCTTGCCACCGGCGGTCCGGGACAGATACCAGACGCCGACACTGCATGCCATGTTGCCGGCGATCGCGCTCATCGGTGCCAGCAGGGGATAGCGGTCGTTACTGTCCGTTACGCATTCATAAGCAATGGCAGTGACCCTGCTTTTGATCAGGGCCTTGGTCAGGGCGGTTGGCACGCCAGTAAGGTGAAGGTAGGTAAACAGGATCTGGCCGGCAAAGTAATGGAATTCCTCCGCCAGCGGTTCCTTGATCTTGAGCACCAGCTCGCTGCCCCAGGCCTCATCGGTACCGGCAATGATGGCGCCGGCATTCTCATAATCACCGTTTTCGAATCCCGAACCGCAGCCGGCATCACGTTCGACCACGACCTCGTGACCGGCGGCCACCAGTTCCCGGGCACCGTCAGGGGTCAGGGCAACACGCCGTTCCTGGTCCTTGATTTCCTTGACGACACCGATGCGCATCAGTTGTGATGTTACGGCCGGCTTGCCGTGGCATGATCGAAGATATTATTCACCTGCTGGTTGGTATCGTCGGCTGGCGCTGTATGAAAGCGCTTGCGTAATGAAAACGCACCGCGAATGTCGCCTTCCTGGTAACCGCGCGCCTCGTCATCCGGATAGGCGGTGTTGATTTTTTTCAGTACATCGGCGGGGATGTTTTCGCCGTGGCAGGTCAGGCAAAGCGACTGCGTCGGTATGGCCTTCATGTAACGGAATTCGCTTGTCTCACCGTGCTCCTTCATCTTGTAGTAGGCGAGTTTCTCAACGGCCCAGCCGTTTGCCTTTTTCTCCTCGAAGTCCTTCAGTATTTTTCGCTCGAAATCATCGGCTGCATTCAGGGGATTGCGTACCTTGAGGCTGGTACGTCTCACCAGCCAGCCATCGGTCGACAGTTCGGCCGCTATCTGCGGCGCACGAACCTTGCAGACATCGATCGCGTTTACCGGCCCGCCCTCGGCCATTGCCTGCTGCAGTTCATTCTGCAGCCGGCTGGCAAAGGTCTTGATGATTTCACGGCTTTGTTCACTCAGTGCCTGGGGATCATCCTCCGCATAGGCGGCGTGCAGGCTGATGAACAAGCACAATAGTGTGAGCAAACGGACAGTCATCGGCCGATTCCCTTTATGAATTATCGTGATTGTGAAGGTTGTTCGGCGTCGTCCGGGTCCTGATAACGCAGGTAGTGATAGCCGCCGTATCCGGGCAGGCAGCCGAGGCAGGATCCGAAGGTGGCCCGGGCCGGCTCCATCACCAGTGCATTGCCCGCCTCATCGACATTGCCGCCCATGGCGCTGAACGGTAGTGTCACGATAAAAATACCCGTGCCGACGATAGTGCCCGCCAGCGTCAGCGGCCGGACAATCAGCCCGTCGACAATCATGGCCTCGGCGCTGGGGCTGGGACGCGCCTGGGCGGTGTCCGATGCCTGAACTGCCAGCGGCAGGCAGCAGAATAAAACGATGATAATGTATCTGGACATGGTCCGACTCCCGCCATCAAACCTGATGGCCTTCTACGGATTGAACGATTATTGTATCAATATAGCCTAGTACCAGTTATCTATCGCCTCGCGGGCGCTGCTGTTGACAGCGCGGGCGACCAGACCCGGTCTGGCTGATACTGACGCGGTAGGCCGCGCCGTCGCGCATCGGTACGTAGGTGGCACTGCCATAGCGGGCATCCACCCACGGCAGCCAGCGTTCATGGCGGCGCGTCAGGCTCCACAAATCCAGGCCCGGGTTGTCGCTCAGCTGGTGAACGCTGCGCGGGCGGTTGCGCTCGGCATCGACATCTTCGTAGCGGCCACTGATCCGCTCCAGCCTATAACCACTGTCGAGTCCGGCAAGTACAGCCGGCCCTTTCCATTTCAATACCCGCGCATCCATCTGCCAGGCATCGCCCTGCAGCTCTATCTGTTCATAGCGACCGCTGTCCGGATAATGGATTCTGGCGCTGAAAAACTGGGGGCCCAGCTGGGTGAATTCGATTTCCGCGACCTCACGCTCGTCGGTGAGCCGCTGGTAGGTATGCAGGTTGAAGCCGGTTGCCGCCAGAGCCAGTCCCAGCGCCAGCAGGGCGATACTGAACAGGCCGTGCCCGCCGGCGGCCAGCAGCCGCAGACGCCGCAGCCTGACGCAGGCGGTGACAAGGAAAATCATGCCGATCAGCACAAGCAGCACAGCTGCAAGGCCCATGGCGGCGGGGATTTGTGTGATCAATTCCATAGTGCCTGGTTTATCATGCGCTGCAATACCATCAACCTGCTCAGGGCTTGGTACTATAATGTCGAATTGCCCGACCGGCAGACAGATTGCAGTTTTCAGTCCTGGTCAGGCAGTATGCATATAACCCATCATTAATGGTACAGGTTCGCGGATTTCAGCAATGGCCGATTTAAAAGAAGAATATATCGAGACCATACGCCAACTGGTCCCGATCTTCAGTCTCTCGGCGCAATACCAGCATGAACTGCTCCAGCGCTCTGAGATTATCGAGCTGGGCAAGGGCAAATATCTGTTCAAACAGGGTGATCGTGACGAGTACTCTTTCTACCTGCTTGATGGCGAACTGGAATTACAGTCGGATGGCCATGCCCAGAGCAAGATCGCCGGGGGTAGTGATTCCGCCCGTTACCCGCTGGCGCAGTTGCAGCCGCGTCAGCTCTCCGCCCGTGCCAAATCCGCAATCAAGGCGCTGCGGGTCAATCGCAATGCCCTCGATAAACTGCTGGTCATGGAGCAGGACAGTACTGGTACCAGTGACAGCATGGAAGTTGAAGTCAGTGATATCGGCGGCGACGGTGACGATATCGACTGGATGACCCGCATCCTGCAGTCCGAGCTTTTTTCACGCCTGCCCACGGCCAATATTCACCAGTTATTCGCAGCACTCGAACCGGTTGAGTTCAGCAAGGGTGATGTGGTGATCCAGCAGGGTGAGCCGGGCGATTACTATTACATACTTCAGCAAGGCAACTGCGAAGTCTTTTGCCTGTCCAGCGATGGCAAGGATGAAATCCAGCTGGCCGAACTGAAGCCGGGAGACGGTTTCGGCGAAGAGGCCCTGCTGGCGGATGCAACCCGTAATGCCAGCGTACGCATGCTCAGTGACGGCGTACTGATGCGTATGAACAAGGACAATTTCCTCGAGCTGATTAAAAAGCCGGCACTGAATTCGCTGGATTACGGCGAAGCCTGTACACGGGTCGAGGCCGGTGCCGTACTGATTGATGTACGCCTGGCCGAGGAATACCAGCAGTCCCATATAGAAACAGCCGCAACGTGCCGCTGGCGATGCTGCGTACCGATACCAGTCAACTCCCGGCCGACAAGGAGTACGTGGTTTACTGTGATTCAGGCGGGCGCAGTTCGGTAGCGGCCTTTCTAATGACGCAACTCGGTTACAAGGTCAGTTATCTGGATGGTGGCCTCATGGGCTGTCCCAGCAGTGACTTGACGCAGGGTAAAGCTGCAGCAGAACAGAGCAAGGCAAAAACGGCGGCGGACAAGGCGTCAGAAAAGCTGATCGACCCCGATGTACGGGCCTCGGCCTATGAAGCCGAAGTGGCGGTGTCCGAACAGGAAATGCAGCACGCCGAGAGCCGTGACGCCGGTACTCCTGAAGATGATCAAGAAGCGTGCCGAATATGAGGCAATGAAGCAGAAGCTGAAAGAGGAGCATGAACGTCTACAGGCCGCCAAGCAGCGTGCCGCCGAAGAAGCACAGCGCATGCGCGAAGAAGAGGAATCACGTATCAAAAAGCTGCGTGAGGATGCAGACAAGGAATTGCAGGATCAGAAAAAGAAGCTTGAGCAGGTCTATGCCCAGAATGCCAAGGAAATGGAGAAGCTGAAGGCGCTCAAGCAGCAGGCCGAAGCCCAGGTGCGCAGCGCCCGCGAAAAGGCGGAACAGGAATCCGCCGAGGCCCAGCGCCGCATGCAGGAAGCCGACACCATCAAACAACAGCTGAATGAAGCGAAATCGGCCATTGAAAAAGAGGCCGAGGCACAGCGTTCAAAACAGGCCGAAATGGAGAAAAAAATCCAGAACGAGGCCATGCATCAACTGGAGGCGGAACGGAAGAATCAGCCGAGCAATACCAGCGCAGCAGTGAGGCACTGGAAAACGCACAACATGAAAAGGCCGCCGCCGAGGCCGCCCGTAAGGCGGCCCAGGAAGAGGCACAGCAAATTATTGCCGAATTCAAGGAGGCCCATGCCAGGACCCGGGCCGAGGAGGAGGCAAAACTGCAGGCCGAGCGCGAGCGGCTGGAAGAGCAGTCACGCGAACTGCGTGAATCCATGGCCTCGGTCAACAAGGCCAGGGAAGAAGCCGAGGCGGCACGTGAGGCGGCCGAAACGCAGCTGGCGAAGCTGAGAATCAAACAGGCCCAGGGCAAGGACAAGAAGGACAAGGAACTCAGCGAGCGTATCAAGGCGGCGGAGGCCGAGGCCACGCATGCCCGGGAAGAACTCACCCAGGCCGAACAGGCACATCAGAAGGTACAGGTCGCGCATGAGAGTAACGTGCGTGAGCTGGAACAGCAGAGCGAAGAGGAAAAGAAGCTGCGCGCCCAGATCGAAACCGAAGTGTCGGAATGGTTGACGGAAAACGAACTGGATGCGCCGTCTGAAGAAGAACTGAAAAAGCAGGCGGAACACCTGCAGCGTATCAAGGAACGCGCCGAACGGGCCAAACACGAATCCAAGCAGGCGGCGCAGAATCTGCTGGATGATATCTCCAGTCAGCTGGACGGGGATTGATCAGCAGCCGGGCAGACTGTCCTCACCCGTTATGCGCAAGATGTCTTGGCGGTTTGTGTCGGCAGCCGTGACAGCAGACCGTTGATACGGCGCAGGTGACTCTGTAAATATTCAGCAGTGCTGTATCGGCCGTGGTATCCGGATCACCCAGGGACTGGATACGGCTTTTGTAATAGCGCAGATCTTCCAGTAATTCAGCCTCGATATCCCAGAGACGGTCTTCGGCACGGAAGACTTCCCAGATGTTGTCCCTTTCCGTTTCAGTCGCGGGTAAATAGTTGTTCCAGTTTCATTTTGTGTTTCCGTCAGCTTGTTTGTGTACGAGTAGGCTATTTATCGCAAGTAGCCGTGCCAATTGCTGACGAATCCTGGCCCGTCGCTCACCGACCCCGGTGCGGCCGATATTCAGCAAAGGAATCAGGGGATTAGCAGTCAGGTGCAAAACTGGATCCAGACCTGTTCCGGCTTACGGGATACGTCGGATATTGCCGTTTTCCGGCAGGCGGGCTGTTTGCTGTCGTCAGGTCACGACAGGGAAGCGGCCGCCGTGTGCCAGTTCACACTCTGGGGATCCCGTACGTGACGGCGTTCACAGAACATTGATTTATCGGCTTGGCCGTAACCGGATTCTGCTTTACTGACCGGTAGTTGTCGCCGAAACCTCAATACCGCTGTAGTTTGAAGCATTCCAGCGGTTAGGCAGCGGTTAGGCGATCGCCGGAAGCCAATAAATAATTACAGCCCAAGAGGCAGGCAGGATTTCATGAACGCCCCGCATACAAGCGCGCAACCGATGCCGGAGCTGGCCGGAAATACTTTTCAGTGGCTGGTGCCGGTGAACAGTCTGCCAGTGACACGCCGCAATCTGTTGTTTGCTGATTGTGAACTGCAGCCGCTGCGCAAGGGAGATACGCTGTTCGAAGCTGGTGATACGGATGATCAGATTTATTATCTGGTGGAAGGCCGTATCGAATTGCGCGACGGCAACCGCAACCGCACGGTTATCGAGGCCGGCAGTGAACTCCCCCTCAACCCGTTCCGGTCCTGTACCGCCACTGCCAGGGCGCTTTCACAGGCAACCGTGCTTCACTGCAGCCGGCCGCAGTTCGACAGCCTGTTGTTGCCGCCATTGCTGCAGCCATATGTCACCGCGGGCAATAGCGACAGGGAAACGACTGAGGACTGGTTGCAGCAGCTGTTGTCATCGACCCTGTTCAAGCGCTTGCCCGCACCCAACCTGCAACAGCTTTTCAGTCAGTGCGAGCCGCTGGCTTTTGGCAAGGGACAGATCGTTGTTAATCAGGGTAGCGAGGATGACAGTTTTTATATTATCCAGTCCGGCCGTTGCGAAGTCGTGCATGTGGACGGCAATAACAACGTGATTGAACGACTGTCGCTGTGCTGGGGCCGGGCGAGTGGTTTGGCGAAGTCCCCGCGCTGGCCGGCTGCCCGGGGAGTATTACCGTCACCATGCTCACCGATGGCGCCTTGCTGCGGCTGCAGCGCCGGGGTTTTCAGGATTTGATCCGACGCCCGCTGGTGGAAGAGATCGATGCGGAAGCTGCGCACCAGCATCTGGAAAACGGTGCCCGCTGGCTGGATGTCCGCGAGATGGCCGAGACGGAAAACGATCCCCTGGAAGATGCCATGCATTGTGCATTTGGCAACCTGCTCGGGAATGCGGGGGTACTGGAAGCGGGCCGGCACTACATCGTTGTCTGTGATTCCGGCGCCCGTAGTGCGATCGCCGCCTTTGTATTGGCGGTTCGTGGTTTCAGCGTCAGCCGGGTGCGCGGGGGACTGGCGGCGCTGCGCGGCTGGTCGCCGGCGGAAACGGAAACCGGCACGAATGTTACTAACGGCAACGACCCGTTGCTGCAGTCACTGCGCGCCGATCTGACGCGTCTGCTGCGCCATGTCGATAATGCCATGCGCCTGAAAAGCGATGCCGAGTCAGCCCGCCGCGAAGCCGAACGTGCCGCCCGCAAACAGATGGAAGATGAACGTGTCCGCCTGCGTGACCAGGCACTGCAGGTTCGAACCATGCTCGAACAGACCCAGAAACTGCAGCGCCGTCTGGTCGAAGAGAAAGATCGTCTGTATACCGGACTGAAACGCCGCGAACAGGCAGTCGAGCGCCGCATCAACAACCTGAATGCCTATATTGAACAGCGCGTGGCGGAAGAACGTGAACGTATCGAAAGCACATACAGCAGTCATGAAAATGAAATCCAGCGCCTGGAATCGGAAAAACAGGCTGCCGAATCACAGGTCGGGACTGGCTCCGCGACAGGAGATGATAAACAGCAAGCACGCCAGGCACTGGAATCGGAGTTCGAGCGGGTCAGCGACAAACTGCGTGATGCCGAGAACGAACGCAGCCGCGTGCGCGCTGCTGCGTTGACGCAGGAACTCGTCAGCGAGATCAGCCAGGATCTGGACAATGAAGATCAGGAAAAACTGGCCGGCTATCAGGAAACCCACTCCAGCCTGACCCAGCAGCGTGAGCAGCTCGAGGATCGGGCCCAGCAGTTATCCTCGGCCGTCAAGGAGTCGCTGTTTGAACAAACAGGCGAGTGCGGCAGTACGCGATGCCTTGATGATCGAAGCCGAGCAGCTTGGTAACGACAGCAATGAAGCGGATCGCGATCATACCGATGACGCCCTGCGGGCGGCGACAGCGCGCTATAACGAAGCGGATGAGGCCTATCAGAATGCGCTGAATGCCGAGCAGGAGAACAGGAATACTCTGGCGGAAACGGAACAGGCCGAGACGAAGCTGATGCAGGATCTGAATGCCGAGATCGAGGCCTGGATGGAAGAGCAGGCCAGTCAGAAGCCGTCGCCGAAACAGCAGGAACTGCTCTCGCGTTACGAGGACACCATGCAGCGCCTGCAAAAGGAAGCGACCGAAGCGGAAGAACAGGAACGCACACGAGACGATCTGCTGTTATCGGATATCAATGCCGAGCTCGAGCAGATTGCGGAGAAACGCGGCAAGGAAGATGGAACAGTAGGAGCGCAGCTTGCTGCGCGAATTGACTGCACGAAGTATAACCGGCATTCGCCCGGGTAAACCGGGCTCCTACTGCGCCTGCTCGACCTGGATCCAGCTTTTGCCCGTCTCATCGATACCGTAGCGCAGCGCCATGGGCTGGCAGCAGACCTGGCAGTCTTCGATGAGCGACTGCTCGCCGGCCGATAGATCCATCAGGATGGTGATCGGCTCACCGCAACAGGGGCAGTCGATACGCTGTTCATGCAGCGTTGCCATAATCAGTCGCGAAAGTTGCTGAACTGCAGCGGCAGCTCCTGTTTGCCCTCGCGCAGCATGGCGATGACCTGTTGCAGGTCATCGCGTTTTTTGCCGGTTACCCGCACCTGGTCGCCCTGGATACTGGCCTGTACCTTCAGGCCGCTGCCCTTGATCTGCTTGACCAGTTTTTTGCCGTATTCCTGTTCGATGCCGTGGCGGACCGTCACGACCTGGCGTGCCTCGTTATGGCTTTCGCTGATTTTCCCGCGCTCCAGGCTGCCGACGTCAATGCCGCGTTTGGATAATTTGGTGTCGAGGATATCGGCCATTTGCCTGACCTGGTATTCGGATGGCGCGATCAGCGTCAGCTCATACTGGTTCTGTTCGACATGCGCGTTGCTGCCCTTGAAGTCGAAGCGGTTGGCGACCTCGCGATTGGCCTGATCGACGGCGTTGCCGAGTTCGTGCAGGTCAACCTCGGAGACGATATCGAATGATGGCATGATCGTGGCTTCTCAAATATCCGGGTAGTGATTCGGTATTTTTATGCAGTATCAATTGATTGTGTCGTCGATACAATTGGCTGCAGCATTTCTTGCCTGTGGGAGCGGACTCCAGTCCGCGAAGCCAGTGCCAACACTATCGCCGATTGGAATCGGCTCCCACAAATGGCCTGGTCAGGCGCCGTGTCTGTGGGAGCGGACTGTGTCTCCGCGATTTTCGGCTTCCCCCTGATCATCCGTCCAGCCGCCTTCCCGTCGGCGACACCAGCGAGGTACCGTCCGGCAGATCCAGCTGGCCGTGCAGTGGCCGCGGCCCGAGCATGAACAGGCGGCCAGTATAACGGCTGTGGCCGTCGGGACTGAACTCGAATACGTAACACCGCTGCAGGCACAACCGGCCGCGCTCATCGCGGGCCGGCCATAGACTGTTCAGGGCCACGGTGTGATCGAGCAGCTGCATGTCGAATTCGCTGCAGATTTTGCGGCAGCTGGTCAGGGCATGCTCGCGCGGCACGCAGGCTGATTGCCCAGACCCAGATAAGCAGGCCCAGGATCAAACCGAACAGGATCAGTTGCTGTTCCGTGAGCATCGATCCGGGGCTAGGGCAGCCACTCCAGTGCCGGTTCATCCATCTGGCCCGCCTGTTCGCGCAGACCGAGTATGGTGTCTTCCCAGTAACGCCGGCTGTTGAAATACGGAAACGCCTGCGGGAAGGCCGGATCGTCCCAGCGCCGCGCCAGCCAGGCGGCGTGATTCAGCATGCGCAGACCGCGCAGCGCCTCGGCCAGATGCAGCTCGCGCGGGTCGAATTCGCGGAATTCGGTATAACCCTTGAGCAGGTCATGCAACCGTGCGGTCATGTATTCGCGATCGCCCGACAGGAACAGCCACAGGTCCTGAATGGCCGGACCGCTGCAGCAGTCATCAAAATCCAGCAGCCAGAATATGCCGTCGCGCAGGAGGATGTTGCCGGGATGGCAGTCGCCATGCAGGCGCAATTGCCGGACATTGCCGGCGCGTTCGTAACAGTGCTCGATTCCCGTCAGCAAATGATCGGCGATGGCCGCATAGGCGTCGCGAATATCGTCCGGCAGCAGGCCGCTCGCCAGCAGCGTGTCGCGTGCCTGGTAGCCATGGCTGTGAATATCGAGTCGTGGCCGGTGGGCAAAGTCACGCAGGGCGCCGATGTTGTGCAGGCGGGCGATGCTGCGGCCGAGCCGGGTCAGGTCCTCCGGCCGGTCCAGTTCCGGCGCCCGGCCGCCCTGGTTCTGGTAAACCGCGAACCGGAACCCCTGGAATTCGTGCAGGCTCTCGCCGCCGCTATCGGCAATGGGGGCCAGGACCGGTAACTCCTGTTCCTCGAGTTCGCGGGTGAAGGCATGTTCCTCGCGAATGGCGGCATCCGACCAGCGGCCCGGCCGGTAAAACTTCGCCACCAGCATGCCGCCTTCTTCCAGGCCGACCTGGAATACCCGGTTTTCGTAGCTGTTCAGGGCCTGCAGGCGGCCGTCACACTGATAGCCCAGCGTCTCGATCGCGTTGAGTATGACGTCGGGCTGCAGGGATTCGTAAGGATGGGCGGCATGCGGTGTCGTGTCGGACATGAGACTACAGTACCGGTGAAACTATCTGCGGCGGCATGGCCGGCCGGGCCATATTGCGCTGTTCGTCCAGCCACACTAGCACCTCGTAATAGCGGCGCACGTTGCGGACGAAACTGACCGGTTCATAGCCACGGGCGTAACCGAGCCGGGTCTGTTCATACCATTGCCGCTGACTCAGCAATGGCAGGCGCTCGCGGACATCCTCCCAGCTGTCCGGATCACCGCCCTGGCCCTCGGTCAGAATGCGGGCGTCCTCCAGGTGGCCGTAACCGATATTGTAAGCTGCCAGCGCGAACCACAGCCGGTCCGGCCAGGGGATCCGTTCGGGTATCTTGTCGACCACCTCGCGCAGATAGCGGGCCCCGCCGTGAATGCTCTGTACCGGGTCAGTGCGATCGTCGATCCCGACCCGCGCCGCGGTATCCTGGGTCAGCATCATCATACCCCTGACGCCGGTCGGTGACAGTGCCTGCGGATCCCAGTGCGATTCCTGGTAACTGACTGCCGCCAGCAGGCGCCAGTCAAAACCCTGTTCATCGGCCGCGGCCCTGAAATACGGCCGGTATTCCGGCAGGCGTTCGGCAATGCGGGTCAGGAAAGTCTGCGCATCGACATAGTTGTATTGACGGACATGGGCATAGTAGCGTCCGAGCAGCCGTTCCAGGTCACCATCGCGCTGCAATTTGCCGAGGATACTGGTTCGCGGCCAGGTATAGCGACCTGTCAGTCTGTCTGCTGAATGCCCAGGCAACATCCAGTTCATCGGTGGGATCGAAAGCGACGGCGGTATCGGGGTAATAACGCCGGGCGTGGTTGAACTCGTTCGAATTCACAACGGCGTAGTCCAGTTCTCCGGCGCTGATCATTTCCAGCAGTTCGTGCTGCGTCTTGTGCGGATAGGCGGTCCATTCAAGACCGGCATGCTGCCCGGCCAGTTCGCTCAACAGCTCCTCGTGACTGCTGTCAGCGACGACACCGAGACTGCCATTGAGCGACTGCATATCCTCCGGCCTGTCGCTACCGTGCCGGTAAACCAGTTGCTGGCGGACCTGCAGATAGGGGACGCTGAAGCGTACCTCGCGGCGGCGCGCGGTCAGTGACGACCAGGCCTGCCGCGGCCAGGTCGGCGCGGCCGTGACTGACCATGGGTACAATGTCGCCATCCTGCAGCGGCAGGACGATCTCCAGTTTCACCCCGAGGTAATCGGCAAACCCGGCCGCGAGTTCGTATTCCACCCCGGCCGGGCCGTCGGCACCGATATAATAGGTCGTCGGGCTGTTCACGGGTGAGTACATGCAATACGCCATCCTCCTGCACCTGTTCCAGGTGGCTGCGATGCTCGGCGCAGCCTGTCAGAAACAACAGCAGCAGGGGAAAGGTCAGCATCACACGCGGGATTTGGCACATCCGGCCTATTTTACAGATTAACCCGCCCGCCCGGTCATCAATCCGCACTTGCGACGCCCGAAACGGGCCCGTAAGCTACACGCCCCCATGCGGCTAAGGGGCAGGCGAAGCGATATACTATTCGTACTGGCAGAAAGGCTTGCCCGGATGGTCAGGTTCACCTCAATCACTTGCCGTCATGCTGGTGAAAACCAGCATCCAGTAACTCTCTGCTTTATCTGGATTTCGGCTGGAGCCTGTCCTGGCATGCAGAAAGGCGGGACCGGATGACTATTTATACAACTCTCTGTCTCGTGCGGGATTTTCCAGAATTTACCAGCGCTATATCAGAGCACTGGAATTGAATCGCGAGATACGTTTCAGCGAGCGACGAGATACGAATACCGGAGGTGTGCCGGAGCGGTCGACGGCGCGTCTCGACAAATCGTCAGGACAGACGATTTGGACGCACGCAGTGCGCCCCGCAGGGGCGAGGCTACAGGGAAGTAGCCGAGTCAGAACCGTTGTACACGCCGCGCAGCGGCGTTGAATCAATAGAGCAGTCATTCGGAGAGGTGCCGGAGCGGTCGAACGGGGCGGTCTCGAAAACCGTTGTACGCGCGAGCGTACCGAGGGTTCGAATCCCTCCCTCTCCGCCATTTAGTAAGCACTCCTCTTTGAAGGAAAAAGAGGTCCCCGAACTATCAGAGGAACCTGCCCTCTTCTCAGTCAGTTAGCGAGCTTGCTCGGTGGATCCGCAGTACGACCTGCATTCAGAGAGTCGTTGCAGGGCAACATTGGGCCGTTGTCATGGCGGTTTCTCTGTTCGAGGATTCCACGGTTCGGTTTGCCAAGCCAGGTTGGGGCAATCTCGATCGAGAATGTCATTACGCTTTGCTCAAGGATGGCAAGAGTTACAATGGGTCGTCGGCACCCTTGAAGCATGCCTTCCTGAGGGACAGCTGTGTTACTTTTATCGATGTCGTCCGCCCGCCCGGCTCCCGGACCGCCTCTACGTGTCGCTCGGCAACACGGCCTGTGATGTACTCGATCGGTGCCGTTATCCGCAGACGGCCTGCTACGGGAGAAGCAGGTACTGGCGGGAATCCCCATCCGTCCGGCGCTAACATCCTGGAGCGTATCAACTATATGCTTGAGCGAAAGTCCGCTGCGCAGCTCTTCTTCAAGAACCAACGCCTGTTCAATTGACATGAACTGAACCCCAGCCCCGCGAGAAGCTAGAGCAATGCTAAATATATCATTAGAGCTGGTGGCTCTATCCATGTAATAACGTTTCGAGAGCAGGCGCTATGCGTGCGAGTGGCAAGGATGGTTAAAGTGTCAGAGGGTGAGTGAGGATTACTAAATAATCAGGGATGCCGTGAGGAATCGCGATATAAAGACGTTATGGCACTTTTACGCGCTTACGTAATATACCGCACATCCTCAGCAAATGGAATTTTGCCGCGTAGTGTCTTAGAAACGCATACTGTACAGCCACAATATAATGATTCATATCGTTATGATATGGCATTGATGTCATGTTGCATGTTTCCATATACACATCCCCATTATAAAATGTTTTATCTCATTGCGTAGACAAGATGCAGGCGAAGTTTGGGCGGTAGTACCAGGTGTTAAGCCGGATATACTATGGATAAAGGATTGCGCGTTTTGCATTGAAAATGCAGCAAGTAACAATGTCACTTGTGTACCCAGTAGAAAATCGTAAAGGTGTGGATGCCTTTAATGCTACGTCTGCCGAAATTGAAGGGAAGCCTTCGCGTGCAGATATGAAGCTTCTGAGACCGTCATCCTCTACTAACCCTCAAGCTGAAATTTTTGGTGTCTTGGCTCTATTGAACCTGAGTTCATACAAGGAATAGTAGTCAATAGCAAACAATTGGAAGCTACACTACGTCAAATCCCATCCTGATGTTCATCCTGTTTGCCATATGGAGCCATTTAATCCTAGGCTTGATTATCAACACTGGCAATAAGATTCTTATGGCGACAAGACCTATATATATACCAAAAGAATTAGGTGAAGCATTTGTTACTACTCGTTATGTTGATTTTGATTGGCATCCGGGCATGTCGATAAAACAAAAGCGAGCGATTCTGTTGCATCGTTACATGAGAATGCCAAGAAAATACCAGAGGTTGAAACAATTCTTTGAGATTTCCGAGTAAATCTCGATCAGGAAATAGGAGTTGCGCTGAGTTCGTTTAACTTGCTGGTTGTAACGAAAAAATACAAAAAAAAGTTTAGTGTTGAATCAGCACTTCCGATCTAGCAGGGTATTTGAGGGCGGGCGGCCTTATACAGACTTACTGGATAAAGAATCAATAGAGGCAAAGAAGGACAAAAGGCTTTGCAAAAGTACGGGCGATTGATTAAATTTAAGTTTTATAATGAAGAATGGCCTTTATGAACCAAAAACCGCATTTTATGACTGGTTGTATTTGAATGCATTATGTAATAACGATGAACTCTCTAATGAACTGTATAAATATAATGCATTCACGGATATTGAGTTAAATCCTGAAAAATCTATAAACTGTTCAAGCATCTTCGGCAGCGCTCTTCATCGCAATGTCAAAAAGAGGGATATACTGGCGATGCTTCTTGAGTCCAAGATTCCTTCTTTGGCAGTGATAAAACAATTCGATTATAAATAAATGCATACGAGAATTAATGAAAAACAGTCCGTCTATTATCCTTGAAGCATTGCTCTATGATGTTCTTTTAATCACATATTATTAATAACCAGGCGGTCTCTAATTCCTAGCGCAACACGGTGGTAATAATGCTGCCATTATTGAGGAGACGTGTTGCATGTCAAAGTGTTATCAGCGCATGAACCTGGCTGAACGCGAGGAACTCAGCATTCGCCATGCCCAGGGTCTGGGTATTCGAGCGATGGCCCGCGACCTGGGGCGCAGTCCTTCGACCATCAGCCGGGAGCTGGCCCGTAACCGCTCGGGCTCCGATTACCGGGCAGTCACCGCCCAAAAGAAAGCGCGTAAGCGCTGCTATCGCAAGCCCCGGCGACTGGCCGTGGAGCCGCCGCCTGCGGCACACTGTCTTCGCCTGTTGCGCCGGCAGTGGTCGCCGCAACAGATTCATGATCGACAACGCCGACAGTATCCGCATGAACCGAGCCTGCAGGTGAGCGCCGAGACGATTTACAGCTATCTGTATGTGTTGCCGCGCGGTGAGCTGCGCCGCGAGCTGTTGAGCCATTTGCGCCAGCACCGCAAACACCGCCGGCCGCGTAGTCGCGGGGCTGACCGGCGCGGGCAAATCCCCGAGATGATCAGCATCGCCGAACGCCCGCCCGAGGTCGCCGACCGGACAATCCCGGGTCATTGGGAAGGCGACATGATCCTGGGCCGTGGTCATCAGTCCGCGCTGGGCACGCTGGTCGAACGCACCACGCGTACCGTGTTGCTGGTACGGCTGCCGGCGCAGGATGCCACCAGCGTTCGCCAGGCGTTTGCCCGCAAATTGCGTCATGTGCCGAAGCAGATGAAGCTGTCGCTGACCTATGACCGTGGCAAGGAGATGACGGAACATCGCCTGTTCACCCGTAAGACGAAAATGAAAGTCTATTTTGCTCATCCACAGAGTCCCTGGGAGCGTGGTACCAATGAAAACACCAATGGCCTCATACGTCAGTACTTTCCGAAAGGTACCGATTTCAATGAAGTCAGTGCGTATGAAATCCGCAAGGTCCAGGACCGGCTCAATGGTAGACCGCGTAAAGTCCTTGATGCACAAACGCCATTCGAAGCTTTCAACGAACTGTTGCGTTAGAATCTAGAGACCAACCCATATAAAAGTTCAGAGGGCATACTCGATTCGGCATGCGCGATAGGGGTCGGTCAATTACGATATCTTTTTGGATGTTTTCTGTCTCGTATAACGGAGAAACCTGTATGAGGGCATTTGGTGACGGTGTCGTCAGACGGCGGCGAACTTAAGTGGTGAGAGATTGCAGAAGACAAATATCAGTCTTTTTTGTCGCCTATGCGGCCTATGGATGCTGCTGCTTACAAACTAGGCCTGGAGTATTTGCTTAGGTATGGCCATGAGCCAGGCTGGAAGCATATGAAAGAATTCTTTAATGGAGAATGCAGATCGGGAAGCGTCGTAGATCAACTTTGGAACTTATATTAGAGAAAGAGGGGAAGGTGGAACTTCTATTGACACTATTAACGTAGACGGAGAACTGCTCAACGAATGAATCTAATCCGGATGTCCCGCCAATATTCCACGTATTTGAAGAAAAAAATGAGTAAGAATTCAGGGCTTTTGTATTAAATATTTTGCTTATGATACTTAATACTTTTGGTACAGATTCGATTGTAGGTAATTAATGGAAACATACACCCTTAGCTGATGTAATTGCAATGTCCCCCCTGATTCATCCTTGCGTTTTTCGGCACTCGTACCAACCAAGCGCCATATCTAATCGAAGCGGGATTAAGTCCCATTTGACAGGGCTATACTAGATAGTATGTCTATGGCTGTTAGCTAGAATCTTAAGCTTGTTAGACTGCAAGGGAATCGTAGGGCGAGGGCAGGATGTTAGTCGTGTTGACAAAACGGTTTAGGAGAGCATTGGACTTACGCCGCCAGATTACGCCGAACAGACCCGCAAGGGCACCGACATTCCTTACATTTCCCATCTGCTGGCCGTTTCCAGCTCCTCGCGCTGGAGCATCGGCGGCGACGAGGAGCCAGGCCATCGCCGCACTGCTGCACGATGCCGTCGAGGACTAGGCGGTCAGGCCCGGCTGGATGACATCCGTGCCCGGTTCGGCGACCGGGTGGCCGATATGGTTAGGGCCTGTACAGATGGCCTCGACGGTCAGAAAGGCCCCTGGCGCGAGCGCAAGGAGGCCTATCTCGCACACTTCCAGGAAGTCCCAGCCGATGCGCGGCTGATTTCCTGTGCCGACAATTGCATAATGCCCGCTCTATCCTGCACGACTATCGATTAGTGGGTGAAGCACTGTGGCAGCGGTTCAATGGCGGCCGGGACGGCAGTCTCTGGGATTTACCTGCAGCCTTTCCGGGCATTTCCGGGAATTCGGGCCAGAACGTTACGCCATGTTACTGGAGGAGACGGTTTCCCTGCTGGAGGTAACGACGTCGCAAGTGATGGCAATTCCGGCTTCGTGGACTGTATTCAAACTTTAATCTTTGATCAATCCGTGTAACTCG
>JAXHLY010000005.1:0-59749 GCA_034521715.1 Gammaproteobacteria bacterium | reverse complement strand
GCAATACGTAAGATGGTTTTTGGGTGTACCTCGTCAGTTTACGTATTGCTGTTTTGGCTGTAGGCCTTGATCGTGGATTCCATTATTTGTTGGGCAGTAAACGGTTTGGATACCAGGTCCTTGCCGCCCTGCATCTTGGCCCATACACGATCAGCTTTCGGACGCTTCCGGCGACCTGACAAAAATGACCGGAATGATTTTCGTGGAACTGTCATTTGTCAGCCGTACACGCGCCGCTTACATAGCCATCCATCTGCATCCATGACGTTATGTCCATGAGTATAATATATCCGGTTTCTCCTGCTTTGCTTTTTCCACCGCTTCACGACCGTTACTTGCTGTGAATAACAGTCCAGCCGGCGTCACCAACGATTTCGGAACAAGTGGGATCGATACGGTTGAAGAGTCGTCAACAATTAATATCTTTATTAATAGCCATTATACACCTCCATTATTACGACGCTACAGATTGCAGTACATCCCAATAGTTAATACTGATCGATCCTGTTCATGTTTAAAACGGTCTCGCTGAACTGATTTTTTCGTGAGTTCTCTTCATGGATAACCGTGTACGACTTCCTGAAGTACTCGCTTCTGCCTTGGGTTTGATAACAAAGATCAGGTATCACAACCCGCGAGCTTGCCCTTGATGCGATCAGCAGGTGACGAGTTGCTGGTAAGCATTATAATCAGGGGTATCCTTTGCCTTGCCCCGTTTCATGACCTTGCATATTTCATAACCGTCTACACCGGGCAGAATCACATCAAGAAATATGAGATCATAGTTATTGCCATTAATCAGCTCAAAAGCTTCCTCGCCGGTTTCGGCAAAATCGACTTTTTCGGCAAAGGCTTTCAGGGCCTGGTCCAATTGAATACGTACCGGCAAGCTATCGTCAACCACGAGTGCGGCGCAACCCTTGCTTGCGGCTTCCGGTGATGGTTCGGCCGGCGCTGCCGCCGGTGCTGCTGAATCCGAGAGAAACGCCACATCATACTTGCGCCCAGTTCATTACTGGACACCTGGTCGAGAATACTGATTGCACGAGAGGCTATTAGCGGGCGTCTGACCTGATAATGTTTGGTTTGAAATTCACGGTTCTGCGATACCAGTACCGATGACGGTATGGCTATTTCATTCCTTTCCAGATTGTCCCTGTATTGCCGCCATTTCACCAGTGCTTCAGGTTCATCCGCATTGACCATGAGGATGTCCGGTGGACTGTCCAGATCGGCGAATTTATAGGTCGTCGCCCGCGTTTCCGAATGCTTGAAAGCGGCCTGCAGGCGTTTTTCCTCCTGCGGGAATGCCTATGACAGCGACAGTAACCGGAGTATCACTCATGGTGTACGTTTACGCCTTTCAGGCGTCCTCCACGACCACGTATACCAGCGTCTGATTCAAGAGCTGATAGGCAATTTCACCGAAGGTCATCGGCCCGAACATGTGGGCAGTCTGTTCGCCTTTGAGCTCGGAGTACAGATAGTTCAGAACACAGTTGCAGCTGAAAGTGACATCATCCGATCCAGCTTGGGTAAGGCGCTGGTGAACGACGTTCACATAGTCCGTGACCGGTGCTGCCAGCTTGTACTCGACGCCGCTGAACACAGGGGCATAGAAAGAGACAGTTTTCTTGTCTTTATCGACTTCCTGGAAAGAGACGTCAGCATCGGCTCCGGAATAATCCCGACCAACGGTGCTTTGGTATCGACATTGTGTTCGAGCAGGTAATCGGCAAAGTTCTGTTCGACGCCATTGACCAGCACACTTTCGGTTGAAAATCCGGTCTGCGGAAATTCGAACTGTATCGCCGTCGCCCTGTTTCTGAATATTCACAATACCGATGTGTGCGGCCTTGCCTGGTTTCAGCGCGACATGCGATGACAATGGCATTTTCGGTAGAGCTTTCACCGGTGCCACCATTAAAGACAGTTGGCTTCACCTTGCCGAGGTCATCAAGATGTATGCCGGTTACCCAGCCGGCAATCGGCTTGATGAACATGTCCTCGTACTCGGGTGCATGCTGGGCATATTGCAGATGCATCTCCGTCAGCGCCGGGATTAGAAGAATACTGAAACCATCCTCCGGTGCGTCCTTGGCGATATTCTGGATCGTTCCGGTGTTGTAGAACTTGATCTGGATTTTTTTGGCCAGCGCAGGATCAAGCTCATGAACAAAAATTCTATCCTTGGTTGTCTGACCGCCTTCCTGGGACATGAAATAGGGGATCGATCCGCCAATCCAGCGGCCCTTGGGTAACTGCTTCAGCAGATTCTCATCGCCAGCAAGCCACAGAACCTTGCCGCTCTCGATGGCGGCTTTGGTTTAATCTACAGTACAAAGACGGGGTTTTCATTAGATCCGACATTATTTGGTCTCCTCTCCCACTTAAGCAGCCCTTAGTTGTTCTAGTTCTGCGCGGTGTTTGCTTTGGTGTTTAATAAAGTACTGTCTTAAAATTTTCGCCCCTGCCAGGCGTGATGCCTCACTGGGATTGTTTTCAATCGACAGGCGAATACGCTCCAGCATCATTTTCAGGCCGACTGCGTCGGTCATGATCTGGAGTTCGCCATCTGATCAGTCGTTGCCAGCTCGGAGATATCGATACCGGTATCGCAGCCACTGCGTTCATCATCTGCAGCCGTATGCTGGCGGTTGGCCGGCTCGGCACCAGCGAGAGTGGCGATCTCGGCGGCATGACGGTGCTGGTTCTTGATGAAGTACTGGCGCAGCATGCGTGCACCGGCCAGACGGTTGGCCTCGGTCGGTTTTTTGGCGATCGCCTGGCGGATGCGCTCGAGCAGCATTTTCAGACTGACGGCGTCGGTATAGCAGGGCGATTTCACCGTTGATCAGTCGCTGCCAGTTGGGTGGTTTATCCGGCGGCAGTGAGCTCGCCGCTGACCGCGGCATGTGCCGAGGTGGCACTGAGCCGGCCGGCGACTGAGCTGATTGTCGCTGACATGTGATGCCGGTTCTTGGCGAAATACTGGCGCAGGATTTTGGCGGCGGCAACCCGGTTGCCCTCGGTCGGGTTTCTCGTCAACGGCCTGGCGCACGCGTTCCAGCAGCATCTTCAGACTGATGACATCGCTTTCGATACTGATGTCACCGCGATCAGTTGCTGCCAGCCGGATTCCCGCTCGCTTGGCAGGTGCCTCTGTCGCCGCAGAGGTATCGCGGTGGCAGTGGCGGCGGCGGCCGGGCTGGCAGAACCACCGCGTCAGCTGCGAATTCTCATTTGCAGACGGCTTTGATGCTTGGCAAAGAATTGCCGCAGGATTCGTGCCCCGGCCAGCTTGTTGCCTTCTGTCGGCTTGTGTCGATCGACTGGCGCACCCGTCTCCATCATCATCTGCAGGCCGACGACCCGCGTATCCAGACGCAACGCTGCCAGTATGGTCTGCCAGACGGCAGCGGATTCGCGGCAGGCCGGTAGCCGCCTGCTCAGCTGCGCCGAGCTCGGCGCGTTCACTGTAGGTGGATTCATTCAGCGGCCAGCATGTCGATTTCGCGCTGCAGCAACTGCTGGTTCTTGATGAAGAACTAGCCGCCAGGGCCTGGACACCGGCCAGCCGGGTCTGCTGGGCAGGATCCTTCTCGAGATTGCTGCGTACCCGCTGCAGCAGCATGCGCAGTGCGACGGAGTCCGTCTGATCGGCAATTCTCCCTTGATCAGGCGCTGCCAGCCGCTGTGGCTGGCGCCCGGCACATTGCCGCTTGCCTCGATGGCAAGTTCGTGGCCCGCGGACATGTTTGCTGCAGCGGCGGCGGCTGCGTCCGGCTCGGTCTCATGGCCGCCGGCGACCAGTACCGGTCGCATCACTGACTTCACGGGCCTCACTGGAACTGACCCCCGCCAGCTTGGCGGCAATCTGATTGGTCGGCGCATTCTGCAGGGCCTGGACGACGTGGTTCTGCATGGCCTGGGTGAATTTGGTACTGCTGGCCATCCAGTCCTGCATGCAGATGCAGTCGGGCTGATCGGACTGAACGGCACCGCTCGGCGGCACATGTAAATACGTACGCAACCCTGCCAGAGGCAGATGGCGCAGGGTTATGGCCTCATAATCACCGGTACGTGGCAATTCGGTATGGCACTGCGGGCACATGTTCTGGCCGCCACCGCCGAAAAGGCCCTTCTTGCCGCCGCCGCCAAAGCCGACATAGATATCCAGCCGGCTGGACGGCTGGTCGACTTCGACGGCCTCCACCTGCCAGGGATCACTCAGCCCCAGGACTTGTTTGCAGAAATCAAGGTCTTGCATTGATTTGGGTCCCCCCGAAACGAATCTGCTCTGACCAGCAGAATCCCGTACGATGCTGGCTTATTAAAATTGTTACGAGCATCAAACATTATTAACCGTCAGTTAAAGTTCCGCGCCAGATATCGTTCAAATTGAGAACTGGTTCACGGTTCACATGTCAACCAGAACCAGTGAACAATAACGTCTGTCTACCGGACAGATCGCAACGCGCTAAGCGCCAACCGTCTGTCGCACGACAGCGACGTTTGCTAAGCGGATCTGGAGCAGAAGTATGTGATTATAGAACCCCATTGTTTTCATTATTTTACTCCAAATTTATGCAAAATGGAGTGAGGTCTGTTTTCGATGTTGTCTGTACATCATGCAAAGAATCAATCGCGATGTCCAGTTTTGGCCGGCATGCGACTGTCAGCCCGGGTGAAACAAAACCCCGGCGGCTATATAGACTGTTTCTGAAATTCGTGACAAACGGAGAAAATATTAAAGTGCGTTTCCTGTTACCTCTAGCAGCCTGTTTTATTCTGAGCCCGTCGATCATGGCCACGACGGAGACCCCTGATAGCGATGCCGAAATCCGGGAAATGGCAGGTCCCGTGGCCGCAGACACGGCCGCGCCGATCCCTACTGCCGAAAACCCGCAACGGGTCTGGTTCGTCGGCCAGGGCGGCAATCACGTTGCCAGGCTCGATGTCCGGCCGGCGATCTGAACGCTATGATTGACCCGGACGGGGCGGCCCCGCACAATTTAATCGTCGATGAACGCGGCAGGGTCTGGTACGCCGGTAACGGCGATGCCCATATCGGGGTATACTCAATCCACGGGACGGCGGGATCGAGCGCATCGACCTGCCGCCCGACAGGGCGTCTGATCCGCATACCCTGGTCGCCGATGGAGCCGGGCATATCTGGTTTACGGTGCAGGGCGGCAATCACGTGGGGCGGCTCGATATGGCAGCGAAGACAGCGGACCTCGTGTCCGTGCCTACCGACAGGGCCCGTCCCTACGGCATTGTTGTCGACAGTCGCCGGCAGCCGTGGGTTGCCCTGTTCGGTACCCACAAGCTGGCTACCTCGAACCCGGACACACGTGAGATTGCGTGAGATCAAGCTGCCACGGCCAGAGGCCAGGCCGCGCCGTATCGGTCTGACCTCGGATGACGCGGTGTGGTATGTGGATTATGCCGGCGGCGACCCCGGTCGTTACGATCCCGTATCACGCACGTCCGCGAATGGCGCATGCCGCGCGGCTGGCGATTCGGCACCGTACGCCATGGCCGTCGATGGCAATGACCATGTCTGGCTGGTAGAAACCGGTGTCTCGCCGAACCGGCTGGTGGGTTTCGATCCGGAAACGGAACGCTTTTTCAGTGCCACCGAGATTCCCAGCGGCGGCGGCACAGTCCGGCATATGCATTATCATGCCGGGGAGCATGCGCTGTGGTTCGGGACGGATACCAATACGATCGGCAGGGCGAAATTGCCCTGAGCTTGATATTCCGGTCGTTCATTGCGGAATCGCCGCAGGCGATATCCGTAACAGCGGAATAGAGCCTGCCCCGGCGCTTCCCTGCCGCGCCCCTTCGGGCGCCTGATCAAAGTAAAGCCTTGCGATGCTCGGGCGCGGCACCACGGGAAACATGGACCTTGCCCCTGCGTAGGATGAAAGTCGGCGTCAGGGACAGATTATGTTTCCCGTGGGAGAGATGCATTCAGGGATACGCCGGCTCGATGCGATAGGCCGACAGCGCCGTGAGATGTTTGGCAATGCATTCCGGCAGGGCGCGCAGGTTATAGCCGCCTTCGAGCAGGGAAACGATCCGGCCGCGGGCGTGGTGATCGGCAAGTTCCATGACGCGCTGGGTCATCCAGTTATAGCACTCACTGCTCAGGCATATGCCGGCCAGCGGGTCATTGCGGTGGGCGTCGAAACCGGCCGAAATCAGTATCAGCCTCCGGCTGGAAGTCATTGATCGCCGGTATGACACGATCATGGAATACCTGTTCATAATCCCTGTCGGTAGAGCCGGCGGGCATCGGGCAGTTGAGCGTTGTGCCGCTGCCGCCGGCCCTGCCGGTTTCCCTCTCACCGCCAGTGCCGGGATAGAAGGGGTACTGGTGCAGGCTGATATAGAATACCGAAGGATCGGATTCGAAACAGTGCTGGGTACCGTTGCCATGGTGCACGTCCCAGTCAAGGATGACTATCCTGTCGATGTCATATTCATGCTGCAGGTAATGCGCCGTGATGGCGATGTTATTGAACAGGCAGAATCCCAGTGCCTGTGCCTGTTCGGCATGGTGACCCGGCGGCCGTATCAGCCCGAAGCCGTTGTTAATCTCACCGTTCATGACGCTGTCCGCCAGTTTCATGGCACCGCCGGCGGCGAGCAGGGCGATATCATAGGATGAGCGGCCGATCATGACATCGGGCGTATCGAGGTATGGCAGGCCCTCCCGGCAGCTCGCGGCGACGTGTTCTATATAGTCTGCACTGTGCACGAGCTCCAGCCATTTGAGTTCAGCGGGAATCGGACTGATCGCCTTGAGATGATGAAACCATGGCTGTTGTTCCAGGTAGTTCATGGTCACGCTAAGACGTTCGGGACACTCGGGATGGCCATGGCCCGTGTCATGTTCAAGATAGCGTGTGTCGTAAAGAAAACCGGTACTCATAGGAAATAGAACGATTCTTGGAAATCGGCAGGGTCTTTGATCCTACGCGTGCCTTGTGTTGCCGGCAAGACACGGCAGCGAAGCCGGGTATGTTAGGCTTGATGAAAATCGTGTGCGAGGTATGGAGTCATGACGGAAACGGTATTGATTACCGGTGCCAACCGCGGCATCGGCCTGGAACTGGTGCGCCAGTATGTCCAGGATGGCTGGCGGGTATTCGCCGGCTGCCGGCAGCCGGAAAAGGCGCATGATTTAAATGCCCTGGCCAGTCGGGGTGAATTGATCGTGCAGCCGCTTGATGTGACAGATGCACGTCAGATTGAAAACCTGCGCAGTGCAGTAGGTGACACGCCGATCGATGTCCTGATTAACAATGCCGGCACCTACGGCCAGAAAAACGGTGGCTTTGGCCGAACGGATGTAGTTGCCTGGGAGGAGGCTTTCCGCATTAATATCATTGCAGTGATGCGGATGATGGAGATCTTTGCTAATGCTGTTGCCACCGGGCACGGGATTATTGCCAACATGAGCAGCAAGATGGGCAGCATGACCGATAACACCTCCGGTGGCAGTTATGTATACCGTTCCTCCAAGGCGGCACTGAACGCCATTACTGTCAGTGCTGCACGTGACCTGGAAAGCCGCGGCATTACGGTGGTCACCCTGCATCCGGGCTGGGTGCGTACCGAGATGGGCGGGCCGAATGCCCTGATCGATGTACATGAAAGCGTTAGCGGCTTGCGCCGTGTCATCGCCGGCCTGGGCCCCGAGCAATCCGGCAGCTTTCTGGATTACCGGGGCGAAACCATACCCTGGTAGTTGGATACGGATCATGGGCAGTCAACCTGAAGAAAAAAGCGCACAGCCAGGCTGCGACGGCGGCCTACGCCGCGGACGGGCCTGATATCAGTCACCAGCGGCCGGCTGACTCGCCCGACAGCGGCTGGCATGCAACGTTCAACCGGCTGCTGGGTAGCGGTCATATATTCATGGCCCAGACCTATACGCAGACAGGCATGCTGTTTCGCGGCATGCCATCGGGACTGGCCGCCGTAGTGCAGACAGGGGTTTTCTGGCACAGTCCGGATGACAACCCGCTGTGTGAACTGGAACGTGAACTGGAGGTGATTTTCTGCTCCGAGGTGGCGCGCGATGCACTGGCCGTCGCCCGTCCCTGGCTGAATGCATCAAGGGATACCGCCGTGCTGATATTTTCCAGCAGGGTATACGTTAAGCGCTGGCAGCAGCACACGGCCGCAATGCTCGGGTTTGCCGATGTCGGCATGGTGTTCAAATACCCGCGTCTGGCCGAGCCGCTGGTATGGCAGGATATTTACGGCCTGGTGGTCCATCCCGACAAACTTGCGGCCTGCGAGTCCCTGATCCAGGGCTACCCGCTACGGGCCATCCGTATGTCACCGCCCCGGTGGCAGCGGATGTCGCCAGCCGCGAGGCCTGGATAACGGCGATCAACCAACTGCTGGCAAAAGAACAGCTGGCAGCGGCAGCAAGCCTGCCCGCCGCTGATTATCCTCGTCGATTGAATTGACATGATCACCCGACAGCTAGGCCAGACCCGACAGCGGGTAACCGCCATCGGCCTGGGAGCCATGCCGTTGACAATGTCCGGGCGGCCGGACAGCGATACAGCCAGACAGGTGATTGCATGCTTTATCAACGGCGGGGGTAATTTTATCGATACCGCCAATGTCTATACGGAGTATGCGCACGGGGTGGGTGAAAACGAGGCGCTGGTGGCCGCGACAGTGTCGGAACTGGGGGTTGCCGGCAAGGTGGTGGTTGCAACCAAGGGCGGTCTGCGGCGTACGCGGACAGGCTGGGATGTAGACGCCAGCCCGGCATGGTTAAACCAGTCATGCGATGCCAGCCTGCGGGCACTGGGGATGGATTGCATCATGCTTTACCAGCTCCATGCACCGGATCCGGATATCGATATACGTGAATCGGTCGGCGCAATGAAGATATTGCAGGAGGCCGGCAAGATCCGTGATATCGGCCTGTGCAATGTCGGCATTGAGCACATCGAGGCAGCACGCTCGGTTGTCCCCGTGGTTACGGTCCAGAATGCACTGCATCCGCGGCGCAAGAAGTCGTTGCATAATGGTGTCGTCGATTATTGCCGCGAGGCCGATATCAGTTTTATCGCCCACAGCCCGGTGGGCGGCTATCATCGCTATCAGCAGTTGCATACAGACGACGAGCTGCATGGCATCGCGCGGCGGCATGATACGACACCCGCCTGCATCAGCCTCGCCTGGCTGTTGCGTCTGGGAGCGCTGCCTATTCCCGGTGCACGACGATGCGCCAGCGTCGAGGCCAGCTTTTCATCAATGTCCCTGCAACTGGACGACAAGGATATGGCGGCAATAAACACTCTGCAGGACTGGTGAGAATATTGAATAGACTACGGTTTTGCATTTGTGGGCTGATGATTGTGATACCCGCGGCTGTCAGTGGTGCCAGCTATTACACCTTTGAAGAAGCGCGGGAGCTGTATGATCAGGGTGTTTACAGTGAAGCCGAAACAATATTCAGCCGGCTGGCGGATGAGGGTGATGCCCGGGCCCAGTATTATCTTGGACGGATGGACCTGACCGGCCGTGGTGGCGAGCCGGATCCGGAAGCTGCGTGTGACTGGTTCGAGCGTGCGGCCGATAATAACCATCTCGCGGCTTTTTATGAGTTTGGCAATTGCTATTTCACCGGCGAGGGCAGGAAGCAGGATCTCGATCAGGCACTCTATCTTTATGGTGTGGCCGCCGAGCGCGGCCAGACACAGGCCCAGTATAAATTGGCCAGGCTTTTTGCAAGCGGCAGTGGTGGTGTACGGAAAAATTCCGAGCGTGCCTACATCTATCTGTTTCTGGCCCTGCGCGGTGATCTTGGCCAGGCGCCCTTGTTGCGTGACAGCCTGGAAGCAGAACTCAGTGAAGAACAGTTGCAGCGCGCACAGGAATTTGCATTGAAATTACTGGCAAGGCAGTCCCGCTCCGAAGAAGGTTAAAACCTGTCTTGCTTTAGTTCAGTCGATCGATGATTGCCCGGGTGTATTGTTCGGTCGAGGCACTGCCGCCGATGTCGACGGTACGAATGTTTTCATCAATTGTGCGGTGGATCGCGGTCCGTAGCTGTTCTGCCATCTCGTGATGATGCACGTGATCCAGCATCATGGCGGCTGCCAGCATAATGGCCGTGGGATTGGCCTTGCCCTGGCCGGCGATATCCGGTGCTGTGCCATGCACGGCCTCGAATATGGAGCCATGCTTGCCGATATTACCGCCCGGCGCCAGCCCCAGTCCGCCGACCAGCCCGGCGATTTCATCGGACAGTATGTCGCCGAACATGTTGGTCGTTACAAGCACATCATATTGTGACGGGTTTAGCACCAGCTGCATGGCGCAGTTGTCAACAATCTTGTCTTCAATGGTCAACTTGTCCTTGTACTTTTCCCCGACTTCATAAGCCGTTTCTAGAAACAGGCCGGTGAGGAACTTGAGGATATTGGCCTTGTGAACAATAGTGACCTTTTCGCGGCCGTGCTTGAGGGCATACTCAAAAGCGAATTCAGCAATGCGGCGGCAGCCGGAGCGAGTATTGAAGCCCGTACCCTGGGCAACGGCCTTGGGATCGTCGTCAATGGGAACGTAATTCTCGACACCGACATAAAAGCCCTCAGTGTTTTCCCGGATCAGGACGAGGTCAATATCCTCGTAACGCCCGCCCTTGACATAAGTCCGGGCCGGCCTGACATTGGCGTAGAGCTTGAAGATCTCCCGCAGGCGGACATTGGCTGAGCGGAAACCGCTGCCGACCGGGGTTTCCAGGGGGCCCTTGAGCGCGAGATGATTAGCGCGCACGCTTTCCAGCATGGTTTCCGGCAACAGTTCGCCGGTTTCCTCAATGGCCCTGAGTCCGGCCTGATGACGTTCCCAGACGAAAGGCGCTTTCATTGCCTCAAGGACTTCCACTGTCGCAGAGACAATCTCCGGCCCTATACCGTCACCTTCGATTAACGTGGCATGAATTTGCTTGCTAATACCGGCTTCCTTTTTAGTTATTGATGCGCGGGCGGTTCTGTCCCGTCGTATTGAGATATTCTAGTCTGAGTGGGCGTATACGAAAAGCATTTACATGCTCGGCTCGACCGAGGCCGATTGCCGATCTGCATGTAAACGTCGTGGCATTTCTTCCGGTGGCACGATTAAGTCATTCAGTATTCTTGCCGCTTCCCGCAAGAGGATGTCGGGGCGGTCTTCGTTGTCGTTTTCCGCAGCCGCATCTTCATTTTCGCCATCATGTTCCTCGATATTAAGCCCCAGGGCATCACGATATTCTTCATCAAGCTGTTCCTGCTCTGCGAGCAGCCTGTCACGTTCCTCACGCCGCGTGTCGATATTCAGTGACACGGATTTGTCCTGGCGTGCCTCGTCAAGGAATTTCGTGCGCTTTAACAGTGTCTTGAAACGGTCGTCGTGTTCTATCCGTTCCTTGTGATGCTGGCGCGCCAGTCTGAATTTGTCGATCGGAGCGGCCGCAGGTTCAAATTTTGCCGGTTTCACGCTCTCCCAGGGCAGGGCATTATCATAGGCTTGTTCACCATAGTCCTCGGCAAGTTCTGCGGTCGGGTAAAGGATATCCGGCACCACGCCGCGATACTGGTTGCTGCCGCCGCTGATGCGGAAAAACTGGGCGATTGTGGTTTTTAAACGTCCCAGCTCTTCATCCCCGTTGTCGTCGAAACGGCTCAGGTCGATGATGTTCTGTACCGTTCCTTTGCCAAAGGTCGGTTCGCCGATAACGATACCGCGCCGGTAGTCCTGAATGGCGCCGGCAAAAATTTCCGAGGCGGAGGCACTGTTGCGATCCACGAGCACAGCGAGCGGACCCGGTAGAACAGCTCCGGATCCGGATCCTCATTGACTTCGAGACGGCCGGCTCGAATCCTTGGTCTGGACGATGGGGCCGCCGGCAATAAACAGGCCCGTCAGTTCGAGCGCCTCGGTCAGGGAACCACCACCGTTACCTCGCAGATCGACGACAATACCATCGACATCCTCTCTCTTAAGCCCGGTGATTAACTCACGTACATCTCGCGTTGTGCTGCGGTAGTCCTTTTCACCACGTGAGTGCGCGGCGAAATCCATATAAAATGCGGGCACGTCAATAACACCTATCCGTGATTCGGTATTATCCAGTTCAATGACTCTTGACTTGGCTGCCTGTTGTTCAAGCTTGATTTTGTTGCGGACAAGCTTAATCGTCTTGCTGGGACCCTCCGGGCCGATACCCTTGGGCAGTATTTCCAGTCTGACCACGCTGTCCTTGGGCCGCGTATCAGGTCGACAACGTCATCGAGGCGCCAGCCAATCACGTCGACCATCTCACCGTCCTCGCCCTGGGCAACGCCGATAATCTTGTCCTCGGCATGCAGATCATCGCTCAGATCGGCGGGACCACCGAGTGACAATCCTCTGGACTTCGGTGTAATCGGTTTCAGCACTGAGTACTGCGCCTATACCTTCCAACGACAGGCGCATGCTGATATCGAAGTTTTCCGATGTGCGTGGTGAAAAGTAGGCTGTATGCGGTTCAATCGCGGTGGTATAGGCATTCACGAAGGTCTGGAAGACATCATCCGCGTTCAGCTGGTGGGTGCTGGTAACAATACGCTTATAGCGTTCCCGAAGCGTCTTGCGTATTTCATCCTCCGGTTTTTCCGCGAGCTTCAGCAACAGGTAATCGTTTTTGACACGCTTTCTCCAGGTCTCCTGGATTGCCGCATCATCCGCCGGCCAGGACATATCCTGGCGATCATAGCGATAGCTTTCATCACGGCTGAAATCGAAGCCCTCATCCAGCAAGCCGAGGGCATAATCAATACGTTCCTTGACTCGCTGGCGGTAGGTTTTGAATATCTCGAAAGCGATATTCAACTCCTATCGCGCAGGACATCATCTATTTCGTCACGGTATTGGCGAACTGCTCTATGTCTTTTTCGGTGAAATAACTGCGGTTGGGGTCGAGGCTGTCGAAATAATTATCGTAAATCTCCCGGGACATCTCGTCATCGAGTTTGGTCTGCTTGTAGTGATAGGCGGTGGTGATGTGAGTGATGATGTCGGTGGCCCGCTCGTGCTTCGCGGCAGGTTGCAGTTCTGCTGCGGGAACAAGCTGAACCTCGGCATGAACGCCGGTCAGGGTGGCCAGCAGTAAGAAGGCGGTGATGGTGCGCACAATTCGCATAGTAACCTGATAATAATTTAATAATGCAATATTGGACAGCGCCCTTATCGCACCAGTTTCCCGTTCGGGCAAAACTCAGGAGCCAGTTTTCGGCCGAAGTCCCGTAATCGTGCTCCCAGCCTGCCGTCATACTTCTCCATGGCTGTCAGCTTTTCCTCCAGCCTGGTGGCGTGTTCCTGACTACCGCCGACAATGGCCGGTGCCTGCCGGTAAAACTTCGCCAGGTCTTCCATGGCGCGGCGGTTATTGGCATCGAGTTTTACGGCCTTTTCCAGTGCTTCGCGGGTCATGTGGGCAAGCTTCAGGGCCTGGAACGGACCTGACTGGTCAGCCAGATTGCCGTAGCTTTTGCCGAGCCAGTGGTAGGCCCGGGAACTGGGGGAATCAGCAACTACCTGTTCGAGAAGTTCCACGGCTTCACTGTATTCAGCGGTATCGTAAAGTCTGATCGCCCGATCCAGCCGCTCGGCCCGGGCCAGACCGGGCAACAATGCAAAAGCAATCAATACAGCCAGCCACAGGCCTTTCACGGGGGCCGTGGCGTCTCGGGATGTACTCATTGTCGAGACTAAGTTATCTTGCATTTTGATATGGCTTGTCATGCCGGTGTCCCCGGTGTCCGATTCAGCAGCGAAACCGCAATTATATCAGGCGGACGACGGCTGCACACAGATAAGACATTTATGAACCAGAGATGTTCGCCCATGTGCAGGTGTATCTGCAGGGCAGTGTTCCTCGCAGCCTGCCTCGGTTTCAGCCTGTCCGCCTGTGATAATCAGAACACCGGGAAGTTCGATCAGGACCGTAAGCCCTGCGATCCGGGGGATGGCAGCCTGATCCTGCCTGCCGGCTTCTGCGCCATGGTTGTGGCCGATAATCTGGGCTTCATCCGGCATATCGTTGTCGATCATGATGGCGATATTTATGCTGCCCAGCGCAACCTGCGTTTCAACCTGGGTGGCATCATCGGCCTGCGGGACACCACGGGCGATGGCCGTATGGACCAGGTGCAGGAGTTTGCCGATGCCCCGGGTATGGAGATCGATATCCGCGATAACTGGCTGTATTTCGGTGCGGAGGACGCCGTTTATCGTTACCGGCTCGGTGAGGCACTGAAACCGGAGTCACCCGCGGAGCTTGTCATCGGCGGCTTCCCGGAGCAGACCGAGCACGGTGGCAAGACCTTTGCCTTCGATCCGCGCGGCAATATTTATGTCAATATCGGTGCCCCGTCGAATGCCTGCCAGGAGGAAAACCGCAAGCCGGGTGTCCCCGGTCTGGACCCGTGCCCTGAGCTTGAGCGCCATGCCGGTATCTGGCAGTTTGCCGCCGATGAAACAGGGCAGGATCAGGGTGACGGCCGTCGTTACGCCAGTGGTATCCGCAATGCTTATGCCATTGCCTGGAGCCGCGAGGCCGACAGCCTTTATATCGTTCAGCATGGTCGTGATCAGCTGTATGAATTCTGGCCGCAGTATTACAATGTAATCGACGGCGCCGATCTGCCGTCCGAGGAATTGATCCGGGTGGAGCCCGGCGTCACCTACAGTTGGCCCTACTGCTATCACGATCCCGGCAACAGCAGCGCCTGAAGCTGGCGCCGGAATACGGTGGCGACGGCCGGGAAACCGGGCGTTGCACTGACTTTCCCGCAGCCGCTGCTGGTTTCCCGCCCACTACAGTCCCAATGACATGCTGTTCTATGAGGCCGGCGAGTTTCCGGGCAATATCGTAACGGCGCCTTTATTGCCTTTCACTGGCTCCTGATAACCGCGGCGATCTGGGGCAGGTGGGTTATCAGGTGGTATTCGTGCCATTCAGTGACGGCCAACCATCGGGCGACTGGATGGTTTTTGCCGACGGTTTTGCCGGCGATGGCGGCCCGGTCGAGTCGCCGGAAGACGCCGAGTTCCGCCCCGCCGGTCTGGCTGTAGGCCCTGGTGGCTCGCTTTACGTGGCGGATTCCGTACAGGGGCGTATCTGGCGCATTACCTATACCGGTGCTGAAGAAACCGCTACAACGCCCTGATATACAGAGGAATTCGTGTGCCGCCACGATGCTGCGCCATTGAACCATGCAGGGATTCAGGCGTCTTCATGTTGTAGATAATGGCCGGTCGAACCTGCAGATACCCGGGCGACAACACACTTATGCGTAAACTGATTCTGCTGGCAGCCTGTCTGCTGGCGCCGCTAACGATGGCCCAGGCTGCCGGCCTGCAGAGTATGCCTGGCCGGTTGTACGATATCGGCGACATTCGCCTGCATATGACCTGCATGGGCGAAGGCGGACCGACGGTCATACTGGAGGCGGGCCTGGGCGGGTTTTCGCTTGAATGGCTGGCGATACAGCGCCGCCTCGCCGACTCGGTCCAGACCTGCGCCTATGACCGTGCCGGTTACGGCTGGAGTGATACGGGGCCGTCGCCACGGACTACCAGTCAGATCAATGGTGAATTCGAGCGGCTGCTGAATGCAGCGCGGTTACCGCCACCCTATATACTGGTCGGTCACTCGTTCGGCGGCTATAACGCCCAGTATTTTGCCAAGGCCAATCCCGATCAAGTGGCAGGAATCATACTGATCGATTCCTCACATCCGGATCAGGCCGAGCGCATCCCCGAAGTCCCGGTCAGGGAAGCCAGGAGCGGCCGTCCACATATCGTGACTTTCTTCAATAATCCGGAAATTTTCGACAAGTATCCCGAGGATGTCCGTGACCGGGCAAGGCAGGTGATAACCAGCCGCCGGACAGTCATTGCCCAGCAGCGTGAGCTGGCGAATTTCACCTATAGCGGATCGGAAGTCAACTTTCTTGGCGATAATTTTCCCGATGTGCCGCTGGTGGTGATCACCCGCGGACAGCAGGAGTGGCCGGACAATCCGCTCGGCGTATCACGCGAACAACAATGGCGGGAGATGCAGGAGGAACTGGCGGAACTCAGCCCGCGGGGCCGTCACATCTATGCAGAACACAGCGGCCACATGATCCACCTGGATCAGCCGGAACTGGTCGCGGATATTATCCGCGACATGGTCCGCCGGTGTGACAGACCGGCGACCGTGAGTTGCTAGCGGCTTGGGCCGACCGGCGGTCAGTCAGTGGCCTTGATCTCGATTAATTCTATATCGAAAACAAGGGTTTCATTGGGGCCGATGGCGGCGCCGGCACCGCGCTCCCCGTAGGCCAGCTTCGGTGGAATAACCACATGCCAGGTGCCCCCCTCCTGCATCATGGGCAGGATTTCCTGCCAGCCCTTGATGACCTTGTTAAGCTGGAAAGTGGCGGGTTCACCCCGGTCGTAGGAACTGTCGAACTGCTCACCGTCGATATCCGTGCCGCGATAGTGGACGGTGACAGTGTCCTCGACGGAAGGCTTGGCGCCATCGCCGGCCTCGATGACCTTGTACTGGATACCGTTATCGAGTTCCTTGACACCGGTAGCCTGTTTATTCTTTTCACGGAACGCGCTGCCGGCAGCACTGTTTTCCGTACCGGCGGCATCACGCCTGGTTTTCAGTTCCTGCTGATAGCGTTCGGCGGCCAGCTGCATTTGTTCATTGCTCAGTTGCAGGTTGTCGCCTTTCAGCAAGTCGCGCACACCGGCGGCAAAGGCATCGGCATCCAGCTCAACACCCTGCTCGCTGACATTGCGGCCTATCTGGGTGCCCAGGGCATAGCTGAATTTCTGTTTATCGGTGCTCAGATCGGCGGCCATTGCCGTGCCGGGAATCAGCGTGCCCAGGATCAGGGCCGTTAGGAGTCTTTTCATGGAAATACCTTGCGCGGTAGGTGAGTTAATGCATTTTATCAATAAGCAATCATGGCACAGTCAGCACGGGACCGCTATATCCGGCCCCGGATCCACGCCATGGATACGCCGCCGGGGCGGCTTTTCAGAGCGCGCCCGTGTCTTGCAATTTTGTCATGATGGCTTGTGCCAGCTCCGCATAGCCGGACTTGTTGGGATGCACGGCATCGGCCTTGAGCGCAGGGCTCGAGAGAATATCCGCGAGGGCATCGACGATGATAGGCGTACCGGTTTCGCGGGCGACATCGCTGTAAAATGATGCGGCACTGGGGAACAGGCCGGGTTCCGGTACGGCAATCAGCAGGACTTCACTGCCGCTGTCGCGAATCATGCGGATCATCGCAGTCAGATTCGCAGCCGCAGTATCCGCACTGCGCTGACGCAGGATGTCGTTGCCGCCATGGCAGAGAATGACCAGATCCGGCCGGTGGCGGGCGAGCAGCCCGGGCAGGCGTTCGCGGCCGGCGGCGGACAATTCACCGGGGTTGCCGGCGTTGATGACTTCGCGTTTTGTCATAGTGGCGAGCCGGGCCGGGTAACCGTTTTCCCTGCCCGCCCCGGTACCATAGGTGAGGCTGTCACCAAAGGCGAGGATGACGGCGTCGGTATCAAGCGTGGACAGCGTGGCTTCCGGATCGCTGCAGGCGATGACGGCTGTCATGAAAACGATCGCCGGCAGCCAGCGGCCCTGGCGTAACAGAGTGGTGTTGATCACGGATGTTTCCTGATTCATAAACAATGGCTATAAAAACACTACCCGATTTTCTGGGCAACGTCTGTGATCGTGCTCTCAATCGGCCTGAATCCCTCGCCGGCCTCGGTAACGGCGGGCTATTATTTTGCCGGCCGCAATAACCGTTTCTGGCCTGCCCTGAATGCGAGCGGCCTGCCCGGGCGCGTCCTGCGGCCGGGTGTCGATGCCTGCCGCTACCTGAGTGAGACATGCGCTATCGGTTTTACTGATGTGGTCAAGCGCCCGAGCCGCGGCGCGGCGGATCTGCGTGTCGCCGATTTCCGCCACTGGGTGCCGCATCTGGAGGCGCGTATCAATCAGGCGTCACCGCGGCTGCTCTGGTTTCACGGCAAGATAGCCTACCGTCATTACCTGCGTTGCCGCCAGCAGGCGGCAACGGATCTGATTGGGGATTACAGGCGGACAGGCAGCAGGGTGCCTGGGTGTTTCTCAGTCCGAATCCCAGTGCCGCCAATGCCGGTTTCAATTTACAGGATCTGACGGACTATTACCGTCAGCTCAAATCACTCTATCGCGAGCAGAGCCATGTATGACAGCTAGTATTCGAACGGCATGGTACTGCGCGGCCGGCCGTGGATCTCGTCGAGCGTGATTGCCGGATAGTAGAGACGTTTGCGCTCGCGCCGCCACCAGTCGTGACTGCCCGGCTCGGTGAAGCGATAGTCATACAGGCGTGCTCGGATGTAGCGCGGGCCGCTGTCGGGAAACGGGTTATGTGCAAACAGGCGTGTGACCCCGGTTTCATTTTCCAGCAGCCGGACCAGTAACGGCTTGAACCACGATTGCCGGCCCGGGCTGCCGAGTGCGGCAAACCACATCTGCCAGTCAAGCCGCGGCTGATGCAGTATGTTCCATGGCGGGGCGCGGCCCGGGTCGCCGGGTTTGTAGCGGAATTCATAGGCTAGCCAGTCGCGATTGTTGACGGACCCCTCGATAACGATCTCGGGCCGGCTGGTCGTCATGTTGGCAAACAGCCCGTAGGGATTGACGATCATGAACGGATCAATAAAGGCGCTGATTTGCCGCCCGACCGGCAGTGTATCGTTGAGCGTATAACGGGCAATGTAATTGAGCCCCGGCAATACGATCATGAGGCTGAACAGTATGCAGAAGGCCTTGCCGGTAATGCCGCTGCGGATTTCAATGGCCTGTAGGGATCGGGCACCGCGCGTCAGCCGCGCCAGGGCTGCATCGTCAAACAGCCACAGTGTCAGCAGCATGGTCAGCAGGTTGAAAAAGTTGTAATTCCCGGTGAGCAGAATCCCGGCCTGGAATACGAGCACCAGCCAGCCCAGCAGCATACGAAATCGCCGCGGGCCGAAAACCAGGAACACGAACACGAGTTCCAGCAGCAGGGTAAAGGCCGTGGCAGCAGTTAATACGGTATCCGGCAGCTGGTGTGCATACCAGGCCAGTGGTGTCGGCAGTGGCTGGGTTTCAAAGTGATACTGAAGGGCGGTGAGGCCATGCCATGTAGGATCTCCGCTGATCAGTTTGACGATACCGGCCATGAACAGGTAACGCCACAACAGCCAGCGATAGAGCCAGCGGGTCATGGTCGGCCAGCTTTGTAAAAAGATTGCCAGAAAGCCGGCTTCGAGCAGCAGCAGGTCCCACTGGAACATGAAGAATGCCTGGCCGGGATGAACGATACCGAGATAAAGCACGAAAGCGGCGATCAATGCCGGCGTGGTCAGCCGGTTGAATGTAACAAGAACACCGGCAGCTGCCCCCGCCAGGCAGGCCAGTTGCAGCACTGCATCGGAGTTGGCGATCCAGAACAGGGTCGGTACGTGGTACCAGGCAAGGCCGCTGTAATAACCCTGCATACGCTCGAGGTAATCGGCGATCGGCAGCAGGCCGGACTCGCCTATCAGGCCGGTGATCTGGACGGCGGCGGAAACAAAGGCACTGACATAAATCAGGCCCAGGCCGCGCAGAAAACACCAGCCGGTGTTTGTATAACGCGGCGCCGTGTAGTGACGGCCCCAGAGCAGGTGGGTGACATGGCGCAGCAGGCCGCGATGGCGGGCGCTGAAGTGGTAAACCATTTCACTGATGGCGGCGAAGCCCGGCAGGAACCGGTACAGCAGCCAGCCCAGGCCGTGACCGGGCACATAACTCAGAAGGCGTAATGTCGCGGCGGCACCGGCATAAACCTTGTCGCCCTCGAACAGCCGGATCGAATGGCGGAACTCCTCAGCTGGTATGTTCGGGTAATCCGCTGCGGCGGACTGATAGCTGCGGTAAATAACGCGATGACCGGTCAGGCTTAGCCAGTAATCGACCCACTCCCGGCAAATGCCGCAGTCACCATCATAAATCAGTACCGGTATCGTGCCTGTCATGGTAGCCGCCATAGGGGAGGGCGCAGATGCTGTATGAAAGCAGGCCGGCGGCCGATAGACAAGCTTGCGGCCGGCCCGGCCCTGGTGACAGGCAGGATAGATATTTTCCTGCTACATTTAATCAATAACAATAACGGGAAATAAGGCAGGGGCGGTCAGGTGACTGGCCGGCTTAACACATACCTCGTCAGTGGGATGCTGCCGAATAGACTGAATATCTGGCCCGCCTGTGCGGCGGGTTTTTTATGGCCGTGATGACCGGTTTACCTGTGCAACGGCGGCTTCCAGTACCTCGACACCGGCGTCATGGCGTTGACCCTGTTCGCAGAGAACGCGGCGGAAGGCACGAGCGCCGGGCTGTCCCTGAAACAGGCCAAGAAGATGCCGGGTCATCCGGTGCATGCGCGTACCGGCCGCTATCTCCCGCTGCACGTAATCGCGGAAGCGTTCGACGATGACATGCCGCTCGGGGGTGTCAGATGAAGCACCGAAAATGGCCCGATCGGCGCCGGCCAGCAGATAGGGATCCTGGTAGGCGGCGCGGCCAATCATGGCCCCGTCGACATATTCCAGGTGCTGCCGGACACTCTCCAGTGATTCGATACCGCCGTTGATGACAACGGTGAGGCGGGGAAAATCGCGCTTTAATTGATACACGCGATCGTAATGCAGTGGCGGTTTGCTGCGATTTTCGCGGGGACTCAGGCCTTTCAGCCAGGCCTTGCGGGCATGCACGATAAAAGTGGAGCAGCCGGCCGCCTGCACCGGCTCGATAAAAGCCAGCAAATCATCGTAACTGTCTTGATCGTCAATACCGATACGGGTCTTGACCGTGACCGGGAGATCAGTGGCGGCGCGCATCGCGGCGACGCAATCGGCGACAAGCTGCGGTTCAGCCATCAGGCAGGCACCAAAACGGCCGGACTGAACGCGATCACTGGGACAGCCGATGTTCAGGTTGACCTCGTCATAGCCCCAGTCCCCGGCAATACGGGCACACCCGGCAAGCGCCTGTGGATCACTGCCGCCCAGCTGTAGTGCCAGCGGATGTTCGTTGGCGTCAAAGTCGAGAAATCGTGCCCGGTCGCCGTGGAGGATGGCACCGGTGGTTACCATTTCCGTGTACAGCAGGGTGTGTTTCGAGATCAGCCGCAACAGATAGCGGCAATGCCGGTCGGTGTGTTGCATCATCGGCGCGACCGACAGGCGGCGGTCAAGGGCCGGAGTGGCGTTATTTTGTCGTGCAGACTGCATCAATGGGTCGTGGTTTTCTTGGTTAACTGGTTGACTGGTGATTGGTGATTGGTGCCTTGGCAAGGCGTGGCATAGTGCCATGCTATTCCAGTCACCAGTCACCAGTCACCAGTCACCACACAAAATGTTCCGCCAGTATCTGTCGCGTCAATAGCGGCCGCAGGTAAAAACCGCGCGGCAGTGTCATGGCCGGATTGCCTTCGGCATCCGATGACCGGGTCAGGGATCGGGCATTCGCCGCCTTGGGCCGGATCTGCAGATATTGACCCTGGCGCGAGGATATCCGTTCCAGCTCGCCACTGCTGACGAGTTCCATCAGCTCTTCCCAGTCCCGTTGCAGAATCGCGGCCTGTGAGGCCGTCGGCGTCCATAACAATGCCGTACCAATACGGCGTTCACCGGGGGCGCTGCCGCGAGCCGATATCAGCGGCAGCCACAGTACTTTCTGCAGCTTTTGCCAGACGAGCGACGATTGCCAACCGCCACTGGCCGGCTGCAGATCGACCGTGCAGACGTAAGTGGATTCCAGTGGCCGGCCTTTACTGTCGACCGGCAGGGTTTTCAGCTCGATGCCCAGTTGCGGGAAATCGGGCGTCGGCTGACTGCGCCGCACTCGCACCCAGCCAAGTTTCCAGCAGCTGGCCGGCCCAGCCTTTGTCGTGCTGCATATCGGCCGGACAGGATATATTCATTGTTGCGGCCAGTTCGGCCAGTGTCCGTCCGGCAGCCGAACGGGCGCGTTCCATCAATTTCGCTTCACTGGCGGGCGGAGCGCGGGCGCGCAAGCTTGTCGAAACCGGGCATATTCGACCTGTCAGCCTGCAAGCGAATCCCGGATAGAGTTTCGTCAGACATTCGAACTTGATATTATCGCTGATCGGCCTGTTCGGTATCCGGATCGGTGATGAAGAATATGTCCTCGGCACGTTCACCATAGGTCGCAATCTTGGCGCCCTGCAGTCTGGCGCCGCAGAAACGTAGTGCCACACCGACACGCGATAACAGACCGGGCCGGTCGGCGGCACTGACCTGCAGGATGGTGCGATTATTCGACTCGTCCGTGGTGAATTCGACGCGCGTCGGGATACTGAAAGGCCGGAGCTTGCGCTCGGCCATACGGTTGGTCTTGATAGGCGGCAACTTGTCGATATTCAGCAATGCACGGCGCAGGGCATCGCTGATTTCGTCACCGCGCTTGCGGCCATCGATCATTTCACCCGTCTGCTCCAGCACGATATAGGTATCGAGCACGAAGCCATTGCTGGAGGTGATAATGCGGGCATCATGGATGTCCAGATTCAGCTGCTCCATGACCCATGTAGTGGTGGCAAAGATATAATCACGATCCGGCATGTAGATGAAAACTTCCGTGCCGCCGCGCTCGGTTTCCGGACGCACGAGAACGACGGGCAAATCCTCGCTGTCGGTATTGGCAATGGCCTTGGTATGCCAGGCTATCTCGTCTGGGGAATGGCGCAGAAAATAATCGTCACCTAGCGAGTCCCACAGCGCCTCCAGGTCGAGTTTTCGATTTCAGGCGGTCACTAATAAGCGCCAGTGCGGCATCGCGTGTTTCACGTATGCGCTCGCTTTTGTCGAGCGGGTTTTCCAGGCCACGGCGCAGCGCCAGCAGGGTTTTGCGATACAGATCGGCAAGTAGCGCATCCTTCCAGCTGTTCCACATGGCGGGATTGGTAGCGCGGATATCAGCAACGGTCAGCAGATACAGGTAATTCAGACGCTGGCGATCGCCGACTGCCGACGCGAACTGATTGATCACTTCCGGATCATCGATGTCTTTACGCTGGGCCGTGTACGACATCAGCAAATGTTGTTCGACCAGCCATGCGACCAGTCTTGAATCGTATTCGCTGAGCTGGTGGTCGCGGCAGAAGCAATAGGCGTCCCTGGCGCCGAGTTCTGAATGGTCGCCACCGCGGCCCTTGGCAATATCGTGAAACAGTCCGCCCAGGTACAGGAGTTCCTGCTTGGGAATACTGCGCAGTATTTCCGAACACAACGGGAATTCATTCTGTTTCTCCGGCACACCGAAATTCCGCAGATTGCGCACCAGCGTAAGGATGTGCTCATCGACGGTATAAACGTGAAACAAATCGAACTGCATCATGCCTTCAATGGTACGGAACTCCGGCATATAGGCACCAAGCACACCATAGCGATGCATACGCCGCAGTTCATGGCCTACCCAGCGCGGTTGGCGAATAATTTCCAGAAACAGGCTGCGGTTGCGTATGTCGCTGCGGAAATTTTCGTCTATCAGATCCAGGCTTTCCCTGACCAGACGGATGGTGCTGGCACGTACCCCCTGGGTTTTATCGCTCTGCTGGATCAGCAGAAACATTTCCAGCAGTGCAAAGGGATAATGTTCGAAAACTCTCTTATGCGTAACCTCAATGAAATTGTTGCGTAGCTGGAAACGCTTGTTGATCGGTTTGATTTTTTCCCTGCGCTTCACGTAAATAATGACTTCCTGAAAATGCTGCAGCAGCATTTCATTCAGGCGGCCCAGTTCCTTGATAGTACGAAAGTACATTTTCATGAACTGTTCCACTGCACTATTGTCTTCGGACTGGTAACCGAATACACCGGCAACGTGTTTTTGGTAATCAAAAAGCAGGCGATCCTCACGCCGGCCGGTGTGGATATGTAATGCGAAACGGATGCGCCAGAGAAAGGCGAGGCCGGTATTGAGTGTCTGGTATTCGGTTTTGGTCAGGAAGTCATGATCGACAAGATCCCTTAGCTCCTCGGCACCGAAATGACGCTTGGCCACCCAGCCGATCATCTGAATATCACGCAGCCCCCCCGGACTCTCCTTGATATTCGGTTCCAGGCTGTGAGCACTGTCGTCGAACTTGTGATGTCGCGCGACCTGTTCTGCCAGCTTGGCCTCGAAGAACTTGCGCGTCGGCCAGATTTTGTCCGGACCGGTGGCCTTGCGCATCTTCTGATAGAGTGCTTCGTTGCCGGCCAGCAGGCGTGATTCCATCATGTTGGTGGTGACGGTGATATCGTTTTTCGATTCCCGGACACATTCCTTGACGGTGCGCACGCTGTGGCCGACCTCGAGGCCGATGTCCCAGAGAAAGGTCAGGAATTGTTCGATTTTTTCAGTGGTCGATGCCGGTAGCTTTGGTGATGTGAGAAGCATTATGTCGACATCGGAACCGGGGTGCAGTTCTCCGCGGCCATAGCCGCCGACAGCAACCAGAGCCAGGGATTGGTCTTCCATGCCATGCAGTTCCCAGGCCTGCTGCAGGATCTGGTCGATGAACCAGGCACGCTTGTAGACCAGCGACTTGATCGGCGTGCCCATGGCGAATGCCTCGCGCGAGGTAGTCCCGCCCCTGCTGCAGCGCCTGCTTGAATTGTTTCAGATCCGGGGTTTCTGTGTCCCGCTGGGAGAATTCACCGGCATCGAACAACTCCCGATCAACGACATCGGAGTCCCACATACTCACCAGCTTTCTTCTGCACGGGCGGTCAGGACTTCATGGCCCGACTCGGTTACGACAATGGTGTGTTCCCACTGGGCGGACAGATTGCGATCCTTGGTTACAACCGTCCAGTTGTCCGGCAGCAGTTTCACATGCCGCTTGCCAGCATTGATCATCGGTTCAATGGTGAAGCACATGCCAGGCTTCGAGTTCGATGCCGGGGTCATGCGTGGCGTAATGCAGGACCTGCGGATCCTCGTGAAATTCGCGGCCGATGCCGTGGCCGCAGTACTCACGGACAACACTGAAATTCTGCACCTCGGCGTGCTGCTGAATGGCGGCACCGATCTCGCCCAGGTGAATCCCCGGCCTGACCATCTCAATGCCCAGGCGCATGCATTCGTAGGTGACGTCGACCAGTTTACGGGCACGTACGGACGGCTCGCCGACAAAGAACATCTTGCTGGTATCGCCGTGGTAGCCGTCCTTGATGACGGTAACGTCGATATTGAGGATGTCGCCGTTTTTCAGCTTTTTGTCGCCGGGGATGCCGTGGCAGACGACGTGATTGACGCGAGGTACAGACCGACTTAGGGAAGCCGCGGTAATTCAGCGGCGCCGGCACCGCCTGCTGCTCATTGACGATATAGTCGTGACAGATGCGGTCGAGCTCGCCGGTGGTGACGCCGGGCCGGACATGTTCGCCTATCATGTTGAGTACATCGGCGGCCAGGCGGCCGGCAGCGCGCATTTTCTCGATTTCTTCGGGGTTTTGATGGATACGGCCATAGGGGCAGGTCAGTCCGGTCTGTGGTCTCGGGCCCGGCGCGGCCGGATTCTGCATGGATGGTCAATTTCTGCAAAATCCGCGGTCTGGGGCCAAATCAGGGGCTTAGCGCTGTTTTTCAGCAGCTTACTATGGTATAAAGCGCGCGCACGATTCGCAACGACATTGCGAATCGTGCCGCGGATGCTCCGGTTCAGCCGGCGCTCCCGTCAGGTGGTACTGCGGGATATGCATATCCCCCGTGAATCAGACCACAAGAGTCTGATTTATACTGCCGGACACGGCCATGGGCCGGGCCGGCAAGCTGAAGAAGGCAGGTTGCCTTTTTCAATTTTTAAATACACACGCGTAACCATACCCCGGTACTCGGTGCCTGCCACCAAATGGCCGTTTGAAAGGCCATTTGGTGGCGGGATCAGTGCCGGCGTTACGCGGAGGCTTAACCCCCAGGAGAATCAAGTATGTCCAACGGTCAGCATGCGTGAAATGCTGGAGGCCGGCGTCCATTTCGGCCACCAGACCCGATACTGGAATCCGAAGATGGCCGACTATCTGTTCGGCCAACGCAACAAGATCCACATTATCAATCTTGAACAGACCCTGCCGCTGTTCAACGATGCCATGAATTATGTCAGCCGCCTGGCCTCCAAGGGCGGTCGTATCCTGTTTGTCGGCACCAAGCGCGCCGCCCAGTCCATTATCCGCGAAGAGGCCGAGCGCTGTAGCATGCCCTATATCGATCGCCGCTGGCTAGGTGGTTTGCTTACCAACTTCAAGACGGTACGCCAATCGATTGCGCGGCTGAAGGAAATTGAGGCCATGCATACCGACGGCACTTTCGAAAAACTGGGCAAGAAAGAGGTCCTCGAACTGACACGGGAACAGGACCGGCTGAACCGCAGTCTGTCGGGCATCAAGGACATGCCCGGCCTGCCCGATGCGCTGTTCGTCATCGACGTCGGTTACGAATATATCGCCATCAAGGAAGCCCAGAAGCTGAATATTCCGGTTGTCGGCGTTGTTGACAGCAATAACAGTCCCGACGGTGTCAATTACGTCATACCGGGCAATGATGATGCCATCCGCTCCATTCGCCTGTATGCCAGCAGTGCTGCCGACGCGGTGCTGGAAGGCCGCCAGTCGGCGGGTCAGCAGGTCAGCGAAGGCAGCAGTGACGAATTTGTCGAACTGGATGAGTCCGGTGCGCCGATCAGGGCCGAAGCCAGGCAGGCAGCCGCCACGCGTAAACAGACGGCACGCAAGGTGAAGCCTGCTGCCGAAGCCGAAAACAAGACCAACACGGGCGGTGAGGTTGAAACGGCGGATGAGACCGAAACGGCAGATACGGGAGATACGGGAGACGAGACCGAAACGGTAGACAAGCAAGCCACTGAAACCACTGCGGCCGCGGCGACGAAAAAGAAAACCGTGACGAAAAAGAAAACCGCGACCAAGAAGAAAACTGCTACCAAGAAGAAAACGACCAAGAAAAAGGTGGGTAAGAAAACATCGGCTGCTGCCGGCAGCAAATCAAGCTCGGAGTGAATCCACTGAGTCAATCAATCCGGAGTATGCATTAATGGAAATTTCAGCAGCACAGGTCAAGGAATTACGCGAGCGCACCGGCGCCGGCATGATGGATTGCAAAAAAGCGCTGGTGGAGGCGGGTGGCGATATCGAGGCCGCCATCGAGGCCATGCGCAAGTCCGGAGTCGCCAAGGCGGCGAAAAAGGCAGGCCGTGTGGCCGCCGAGGGCGGGATTGTCATCCAGACTGGTGCTGGCGGCGATCTGGCCGTGATCCTGGAAGTCAATTCCGAAACCGATTTTGTCGCCAACGATGACAATTTTCGTACCTTCGTCGATGCTGTAGCCGCAACTATCCTGGCGCAGCAGCCGGCGGATGTCGAAGCCCTGAACGGCTGTCAGCTTGCCGGCGGCAACGAAACTGTCGAGGAAGCCCGCCAGCAGCTGGTCCTGAAAATCGGCGAGAATATTTCAGTGCGCCGGTTTCAACTGTACCAACGCCAGGGCGATCATCTGGCCAGCTATCTGCACGGTAACCGCATCGGCGTACTGGTGGATCTGGCTGGCGGCAGTGGCGAACTGGCGCGTGATATTGCCATGCATATCGCCGCCAGCCGGCCGGTTTGTGTCAGCGAGGATCAGATACCGGCAGAAACCCTGCAGCAGGAAAAGGATATATTTGTCGCCCAGGCCAGGGAGAGTGGCAAGCCGGATGACATTATTGAAAAAATGGTCAGTGGCCGGATTGCCAAGTACAAGAAGGAAATCACGCTGGTCGGCCAGCCATTCGTGAAGGATCCCGATCAGAGTGTTGGTAAGCTGCTGGAATCGGCCAGGGCCAGCGTCTGCGGATTTATTCGTTATGAGGTGGGCGAGGGCATCGAGAAGAAGGCCGATGACTTTGCCAGCGAGGTGATGGCCCAGGCCCGGGGTTAAGCGGTGGAGGATAAGGTTTCGCAAGCCAGTGGATGCGCACCTGACCATGGTCAATGGCGCGTGACTGCTGTCAGTCCGTCATTCCGCCGCTCATGACAGTCAACGGCCTGCCAGCGTTAGTGGTGGACGTGGTTATATCCTTGCAATACGGCCGGAGGTGCGATGGCATGACGAGTGGGCTTAAATACCGACGGATTCTTCTCAAGCTCAGTGGCGAAGCCCTGCTGGGTAACGCCAGTTACGGTATTGATCCCAAGGTTATCGGCCGTATCGCCGACGAGATCTGTGATCTCATCAAGGCCGGCGCCGAGGTCGCGCTCGTTCTTGGCGGCGGCAATATTTTCCGCGGCGCCGGATTGGCAGCCGCTGGTATGGACCGCGTCACTGCCGATCATATGGGCATGATGGCGACTATCATGAATTCTCTGGCCATGCAGGATGCACTGGAGCGCCGTGGACGCTTTGCCCGCGTCATGTCGGCGATCCAGGTGCATGAGATCTGCGAGGATTACATCCGCCGGCGCGCAATCCGCCATCTGGAAAAAGGCCGGGCCGTTATATTTGCCGCGGGGACCGGTAATCCTTTCTTCACCACGGATTCGGCTGCTAGTCTGCGTGCCGTTGAAATCAATGCCGATTTAATGATCAAGGCTACCAAGGTTAATGGTGTTTACAGTGCCGATCCGACGGTTGATACCGCAGCCGAACAGTACACAAGCCTGACTTATGACGACGTAATAGAACGCAAGCTGGGTGTGATGGATGCGACAGCGGTTGTGATGTGCCGTGACAATAATATGCCGTTGCGGGTACTGGATATGACACGCCCTGGCAGCCTTATGCGTGCCGTATTGGGAGAGGCCGAAGGTACCTTGATCACGAAATAAACAGCCGGCCGCAAACGGCCCGGCCAGGAAACGGGACAAGACTATGATCGACGACGTAATCAAGGATGCAAGGGACCGCATGGATAAAAGTCTTGAGTCGCTCAAGCATGAGCTCGCGAAAATACGCACCGGCCGCGCCCATCCCAGCCTGCTGGAACATGTCACCATCAGTTACTACGGTGCGGAAACAGCGCTTAACCATGCCGCCAGCATCAACGTGACGGATGCCCGGACGCTGTCGGTGACTCCGTTTGACAAGAGCATGGTCGGTGAAATCGAAAAAGCCATCCGCGATTCCGATCTGGGGCTCAATCCGGCCACGGTCGGTGAAACCATCCGGGTACCGCTGCCGGCACTCACCGAGGAACGTCGCAAGGAACTTATCAAGGTTGTGCGTCATGAAGCCGAACAGGCGCGGGTGGCGGTACGCAATATCCGTCGCGATGCGAATCAGACCCTCAAGGAACTGACCAGGGAAAAGGAAATTACCGAGGATGACGAGCGCCGTGCCGAGGAGCGGGTACAGAAACTGACGGATGATCATATTGCCGGTATTGATAAACTGCTCGAGCAGAAAGAGCAGGATCTGCTGGAAGTCTGAGCCAGGCCAGCTGTTCAACGGCTCAGATGACACAGACTCCGGACATGGAATCCGCACAGGGCAAAGGCCTTATTCCCAAACATGTGGCTATCATCATGGATGGCAACGGCCGCTGGGCCCGGCAGCGACACAAGCCGCGTGTTGCCGGGCATCGGGCAGGTGTCACGGTACTGCGCGATATCGTCGAGCATGCCGCCAGGCGCGGCATCATCGCACTGACCGCATTTGCCTTCAGTAGCGAAAACTGGCAGCGGCCACGGCCCGAGGTCAGCCTGCTGATGGATCTGTTTATGAACTCACTGCGCCAGGAAGTCCAACGCCTGCACGATAACAATGTACGGTTGGTTTTTATCGGTGACCGCAGTGCCTTTTCCGGAGATTTAACCGCCGCCATAGCAGCGGCCGAAACCCTGACAGCTGATAATGACGGTCTGCTGCTGGCGATTGCCGCCAACTATGGTGGCCGCCGGGATATCGTCAGTGGTGCACGGCATCTGGCCGAAGCCGTCAGTCGTGGTGAACTCGCCCCGGAGCACGTGACTGAATCAACGCTGCAGGCCGCCCTGTCACTGCATGATGCACCGGAACCCGATCTGTTCATTCGCACCGGCGGCGAGCAGCGCATCAGTAATTTCCTGCTCTGGCAACTGGCTTACACGGAACTCTATTTCACTGACTGTCTGTGGCCGGATTTTGACGCAGCCGCTTTCGATGAAGCGATCGCCTGGTTTGCAAGCCGGCAGCGGCGCTTCGGACGTACAGGTGAACAGGTCGGGAAGGATGCTTAAGCAGCGCATTATCACTGCCGTACTGCTGGTAGTGCCGCTGGTGGCGGCAGTACTGTGGCTGCCGCAGCACTGGTTTGCGCTGCTGCTGGCAGCTGGTTGTCGCGCTGGCCGCCTGGGAATGGGCCGGTCTCGCCGCAATTCCGCGAACAACAGGCCGTACGGTCTACGCTGTCTGCATCGCGGCCCTGTTGCTGGCTGTGTGGCAGCTACTGATGACAGTGGCAGCTATGACAGTCATCTGGTTGAGTCTCGCTGCCTGGCTGGCCGTACTGGTGGCCGTCGTCAGTTATGAGCGCGGCTGGCTGGTACGCAGATTTCCGTCACTGCCATGGCTGGCATTGATTGGCTGGCCTGATACTGGTACCGGCCTGGTTCGGGCTGGTTATGTTGCGTAATAGTGCCGCCGGGGGAGAGTACTGGGTACTGTTTCTGTTCGTGTTAATCTGGTGCGCCGACAGCGCCGCATATTTTGCCGGCCGTAGCTGGGGTAGGCACAAACTGGCCGCGATGGTCAGCCCCGGCAAAACCCTCGAGGGTCTGGGGGGTGCACTGGCGGCCGCTCTGGTGCTGGTTCTGGTGGCGGCTTTTGCGGCACCATTGGTGGACCGGGACGGACTGGTAATAGGCCTGGCAGTGCTGGCACTGGTGACCGTGCTGATGTCGGTGCTGGGTGATCTGGCAGAAAGCCTGTTCAAGCGGCTGGCGGGCGTCAAGGACAGTGGCAGTATTCTGCCGGGTCACGGCGGGATCCTGGACCGTATCGACAGCCTGACGGCGGCGGTACCGACTTTTGTGGCGGGGCTGTGGTGGCTCGGAGTAGTGAAATGATTGGACTCACAATCCTCGGCGCGACCGGCACTATTGGTGTCAACACCCTGGATGTCGTTGCGCGCCATCCGGATCGCTACCGGGTTGTTGCGCTGACGGCAAACAGCGATCACGGCCGCATGGCGGAACTGTGTGCAAAGTGGCAGCCGGAATACGCGGTCATGGCCGATGTCGACAGTGCCGGGCAACTGCGCGAGGCACTGAAATCCCGGGCCCCGGCAGTCCAGGTCCTGGCCGGTGAAGCCGCGCTGGCGGAAGTGGCGTGCCTGCCGCAGGTAGACTACGTCATGGCCGCGATTGTTGGTGCCGCCGGCTTGTTGCCGACACTGGCCGCGGCCCGGGCCGGCAAGCGGGTACTGCTGGCCAACAAGGAGGCGCTGGTCATGTCCGGTGGGCTGTTCATGGATGCCGTGCATGAATGCAATGCCGAGCTGCTGCCCATCGACAGCGAACATAACGCGGTATTCCAATGCCTGCCGCCGGACCACCAGCGCCGCGGGCTGGCGGCTGCGGGTGTCGAGCGTGTTCTGCTGACGGCCTCCGGCGGTCCTTTTCGTGAAACGCCTCTGGACGAGCTGGCGCAGGTGACGCCGGATCAGGCCTGTGCTCATCCGAACTGGGTCATGGGGCGCAAGATTTCCGTTGATTCGGCGACAATGATGAACAAGGGCCTGGAGGTTATCGAGGCCTGCTGGCTGTTCGATACCACGCCGGCGCATATCCAGGTGGTGCTGCATCCACAGAGCGTGGTTCATTCCCTGGTCCAGTACTGCGATGGCAGTGTCCTGGCCGAACTCGGCCATCCCGATATGCGCACGCCCATCGCCCATGCTTTGGCCTGGCCGGAACGCGTCAGTGCCGGTGTCGAGGTGCTGGATCTGTTTGCGGTGGCGCGGCTGGACTTTCAGCCACCGGACATGACCCGTTTCCCATGCCTGCATCTGGCCGCCCAGGCCATGCATACCGGCGGCACGGCAACTGCGGTACTGAACGCCGCCAACGAGGTGGCCGTGGCGGAATTCCTGGCCGGGCGTATCCGCTTTACCGATATTCCCCGCGTGGTCGAGGCGACGCTGGCCAATGAAAGCGTACAGCCGGCGACTTCACTGGAGATCGTACTGGCGGCCGATACCAGTGCCCGCAACACCGCGCGGGTGTTTATCAGGGAGCAGGCGGCATGATCGACGTGCTCCAGCAGATCCTGGCATTCATTGTCGCCATCGGCGTACTGGTGACATTTCATGAATTCGGCCATTACTGGGTCGCACGTCGCTGTGGCGTGAAAATATTGCGCTTTTCCATCGGTTTCGGCAGGCCGCTGTGGCAGAAACGGTTCGGGGCCGATCAGACCGAGTTTGTCATTGCCGCCCTGCCGCTGGGCGGCTACGTCAAGATGCTGGATGAGCGTGAAACCGACGTCCCGGTTGCCGAAGTGGAACGCGCCTTTAACCGCAAACCGCTGGGCCAGCGGTTTGCCATTGTCCTGGCTGGTCCGGTGTTCAATTTCATTTTCGCGGTACTGGCCTATGCCACCATGTACATGGTTGGATTGACCGGCATCAAACCGCTGATAGACGAGGTTGAACCGGCCTCCCTCGCTGCCGAAGCGGGTCTGCAGAGTGGCGATGAAATCGTGGCCGTCGGTGATCGGCAGACCGCCACCTGGGCCGCGGTGGCGGAACGGATCATTACCGAAGTCGTCGATAAGGGACAGGTCAGCCTTCGTGTCCATAGTGCGGATGGCACCGAGGCGGGCCGGCTGCTGGATCTCTCGAGCGTGTCGCTGGATGACGTGGCGGCGGGAGGTCTGCTGGATCGGCTCGGGGTGACTCCGGTGCAGCCGCCGTTGCCGGCACAGGTAGCCGAAGTCGTCGCTGACAGTCCGGCCGCCCGAGCCGGCGTCCGCAGTGGTGATCGCATTACCGCCGTTGATGGCGAGCCCGTTGCCGATTGGTTTGAGTTCGTGCAAAGCGTGCGCGATCGGCCGGGGGTGGAGGTTACAGTGGGTATACTGCGCGGTGAGGAGTCATTGCAGTTGCAACTAACGCCGGAAGCCACGGAAGCGGCGGATGGCAGTCGTATCGGCCGTATCGGGGTCGCGGTCGATACGCAACCGGCGCTGCCGCCGGAACTGGCGGCAACCGAGCACTACGGGCCTGTTGCCGCCCTCGGCAGAGGTATAGTCAAGACCGGTGAGATGTCAGTGCTGACCCTGCGGGTTCTGGGCAAGATCCTGACCGGCGAGGCGTCGGTCAAGAATCTCAGCGGACCGATCAGTATCGCCCAGTACGCGGGTTATTCCGCGGCCGTTGGCATTGCGGCGTTTCTCGGTTTTCTGGCGATTGTCAGTGTCAGCCTCGGCGTACTGAATCTGCTGCCGGTGCCGTTACTGGATGGCGGCCATCTAATGTATTACCTTATCGAATTCGTAAAAGGCAGCCCCGTGTCCGAATCGGTTCAGGCGGTCGGACAGCAAATTGGTCTCGCACTCCTGCTGGGCTTGATGTCTGTGGTTATTTACAACGACATTGTGCGCCTGCTGGGATAGTGTGTCGGTACATTAATAAACTATAAAAAAGTATGCAGACCTCAATCAAAATAGCATTCTGGTTTTTATTACTTCTGTCGTTACTGCAAACCCCGGTTCAGGCGGCGGAAGAATTCATAATCGAGGATATTCGTATAGAAGGGCTGGAGCGGATCACGCCCGGCACAGTTTTTAATTATCTGCCCGTCAAGGTTGGTGACAGGTTTGACGACACGCTATCCGGAGAGGCTGTGCGTTCGCTCTTCCAGACCGGTTTTTTTAATGATGTACGGCTGGAGCGTGATGGCAATGTGCTGGTTGTTGTACTTGAGGAGCGTCCCGCCATTGGCAGTATTACAGTGTCCGGCAACAAGGAACTCAAGACCGAGGATTTGATGACCGGTCTGCGTCAGGTGGGTTTTGCTGAAGGCAGGATTTTCGATCAGTCTCTGCTGGACAAGGTGGAACAGGAACTGCGCCGGCAGTATTTTTCCTCGGCAAATACGCGGTCAAGATTGACACGACAGTTAATGAACTCGATAACAATCGAGTTGGTATCAATATTGATATTTCAGAGGGCAGGACAGCACGCATCAAGGATATCAATATTGTCGGCAACGAGTCTTTTGATACGGATGATCTGGTAGATGAATTTAATCTGACTACACCAACATTGTTCTCTTTTATAACAAGTTCCGATCAGTATTCGCGCCAGAAACTGGCCGGCGATCTGGAGACGCTACGCTCCTATTATTTAGACAGGGGGTATGTAAATTTCAACGTGGATTCAACCCAGGTATCCATTACGCCGGATAAGAAGGATATTTATATCACCATTAATGTTACTGAGGGCGAACAGTTCAGAATCAATGATATTAAACTGGCCGGCGAACTGATTCTGCCAAAAGAGGAACTTACTGAACAGGTTGAGGTTTACCGCGGCGATGTTTTCTCTCGTAAAAATGTAACAGCAACAAGCAGCAACCTCTCGGATGCCCTGGGCGATATCGGTTACGCTTTTGCCAATGTGAATGCAATTCCGGAAATAGATAACGAGAATAATACAGTTGATCTGACTTTCTTTATCGATCCGGGCAAACGAGTATATGTACGCCGAATAAACTTTTCCGGCAACACCAGGACGCGGGAGGAGGTTCTGCGGCGCGAGATGCGCCAGCAGGAAGGCGGCTGGGTGTCGACCAAGCAGGTCGAGCGTGGCAGGGTACGCCTGCAGAGGCTGGGTTTTTTCCGCAACGTCAACGTGGAAACACCGGCCGTGCCGGGGTCCGCCGACCAGGTGGATGTCAATTATACAGTTGAAGAGGTGCCCTCCGGTAATCTCTCGGCTGGCATAGGGTTTTCGCAGAACCAGGGCCTGATTCTGCAGACGAGCATTAGCCAGGATAACTTCCTGGGCAGTGGCAAGCGGATTCAGTTCGCTTTTAATAACAGTGAGGTCAACCGGCGCTTTGGCCTCGGTTATACCAATCCCTACTACACGATTGACGGTATCAGCCGTGGATTCAGTGCCTTTTACCAGGAGACCGATGCGTTCCAGGCCAATGTTACCCAGTTTGATTCCACGGTCTGGGGTGGTGGCGTCAATTTCGGCGTGCCGATCAGTGAATTCAATAACCTGGATTTTGCCCTGGATTACGAGAACACCGAGATCGAGGCCAGCCAGAGCTTTGCTTCCCGGGAGGTGCTGAATTTTGTTGGTGATAATGGTGGCCGCTTTGATATCCTCCGGCTGGGTACCAGTTTCAGATATGATTCGCGCAACAAGGCCATTCTTCCGGATTCCGGCACGCTGCAGCGAATAAGTGGAGATATTGCGGTGCCATTTGTCGGTAATTCCCTGGAATTCTATAAGATAGATTATCGAAGCGAGTGGTTTTTCCCCCTGGTCGAGGATTATATTCTCAATATAAGCAGCCAGATAGGTTATGGCGACGGATTTGGAAGTATCGATGAGTTACCTTTTTTCGAGAATTTTTTATGCCGGCGGCCCCCGCTCGGTCAGGGGTTTCGAGGAAAATACACTGGGTCCGAAGGATTCCAGACAGCGTCCGCTGGGTGGTAAGCTGAAAATTGTTGCAGGAGCTGAAGTTATATTGCCGGTCCCGTTTCTCAGGGATATGGAATCGGTGCGCGTGTCGGGTTTCTTTGATGCGGGTAACGTTTATGGCCCCAATGCCGTAAACCCTGATTATGATGTAGACTTGGGTGAATTACGCTATTCGGTCGGTCTGAGTGGTATCTGGATTTCACCCTTCGGTGTGGTCAGTGTCAGCATTGCTGCCCCACTCAATAGCAAAAGCGGTGATGATACTCAGCCGTTCCAGTTTACTTTTGGTACATCTTTTTAATTATCTGGAGTTGTCCCTTGAACAAATTAATTCCCCTTAATGTACTGATAGCGCTGATTCTGTCGCTTTCAGCCAATACGGTGTTCGCCCAGAATGTAAAGATCGGTGCAGTAAATGCCGTACGTATTCTGGAAAACTCACCGCAGGCTGAAGCGGCACGAGAGAAAATCCAACGTGAATTTGCACCCCGCGATCGCCAGTTGATCGAGGAACAGAAAAAACTTAAGGCACTGGAAGATAAACTGTCCAAGGACGGTGCGATCATGAGTGAAGCTGAACGCTCTAGACTAGAGCGTGAAATTATACAGCTTAAGCGCGATATGAAACGCAGCCAGGATGAATTTCGTGATGATCTGAATTTCAGGCGTAATGAGGAATTTGGAGAAATACAGAAGTCAGTCCTTGAAGCCATACAGCAAGTAGCCAAAGATGAGGGTTATGATATTGTCCTTGGCGAAGGTGTAGTTTATGCCAGCGAGCAGGTCGATATCAGTGAGCAGGTTATTGAATATCTGAAGAAGAAGCATGGATCTGGAGGCGGTCAGTAATCTGCCGCGGATCAATGACCTGCTCACTGGGGGATATTGCCGAACATATCGGTGCTGAACTGCATGGTGATAACGATTGCCTGATTCGCAATATTTCCACACTTGAAGATGCGGATAGTGACAGTATCAGTTTTCTATCCAATCACCGCTATATCAAACAACTCAGGAGCACGCGGGCATCAGCAGTCATCCTGGCCAAAGAACATCTGGATGACTGTCCATCTTATGCGCTGGTAACAGATAATCCCTACCTCGGTTATGCGCTGGCAGCCCGCATGCTTTATCCACAGACGAGGACAGATGGAGGTATTCATCCTGCCGCAAATGTCCATGAGTCAGCTTCCGTGGATACAAGTGCGTATATATGTCCTAATGCTGTTATTGAGCAAGGTGTTGTAGTTGATGCCAATGCTTATATAGGGCCAAGTGTTATAATTGGCAGGGATTCTGTGGTAGGTAAAGATACACGGATTTTAGCCAATACCGTAATATGTAATTCAGTAATAATTGGATCATCCGTACTTATTCATCCTGGAGTTGTTATCGGTGCAGATGGCTTTGGTTTTGCCGAAAAGCCGGATGGTGGATGGATCAAGATCCCTCAGATTGGCTCGGTGTTGATCAGAGATGATGTAGAAATCGGATCAAATACGACAATCGACAGGGGTGCCCTGGGCAACACGGTTATTGAAAGAGGGGTTAAGATTGATAACCAGGTACAAATAGGGCACAACGTTTATATTGGTGAATATACTGCAATTGCAGGTTGTACTGGAATAGCCGGCAGCGCAACGATTGGCAAACGCTGCAGGATAGGCGGGGCATGTGGTATTAGCGGTCATCTTGAGATCGCGGATGACGTCATCTTGACAGCCATGTCAGCTGTTAATAACTCAATACTGAAATCAGGGGTTTATTCTTCTCCACTTTCGATCACAGATAATCGTACCTGGCGCAGAAATGTCGCCCGATTTCATAGACTGGATGAATCGTTCAGAAAAATCAGAGAAGAGATCCGGCAGATCAAGAAAAATTGATAATTATTCCAGCAACCTGATCAGATGATGCAATGAAATCCATTGATATTGATGAAATCAAGACCTTTCTGCCCCACCGGTATCCATTTCTGCTTGTGGACAGGGTACTGTCCTACGAACCTAATAAATCACTTACAGCAGTCAAGAATGTCACTTTTAACGAGCCCTTTTTCCAGGGGCATTTCCCAAACAAGCCGGTGATGCCAGGTGTCCTTATTATTGAGGCAATGGCACAGGCGACTGGCCTGCTTGGTTGTTTGAGCACAGACAGTAATAATGTAGCTGATTCGCTTTATTACCTGGTCGCAGTAGATAAAGCGAGATTTCGTCATACGGTGGAGCCGGGAGATCAGCTGATCATGACGGTGGAGTTCCAGAAGGTCAAAAGAGGTATATGGTGTTTCGATGTAACAGCTAAAGTTGATGATCAGCTGGTTGCAACCGCAAGTCTTATGACTACCAGAAAGGATCCTGTCAGTTGATTCATAAGACAGCGATAGTGGATCCTGCTGCTGATATTGATAGTTCAGCTGTTATAGGTCCTTACAGTGTAATTGGAGCGGATGTACATATTGGCCCACAGACTATAGTCGGCTCTCATTCAGTTGTGAAGGGGCCAACAACTATAGGGAAAGATAACCATATCTATCAGTTTTGTTCTATTGGGGAAGATCCCCAGGACAAGAAATATAGCGGTGAAAAAGAGTCTGTTCTGAAGATTGGTAATGGCAATGTAATCCGTGAATACTGCACCCTGAATCGGGGTACAGAGCCTGGCGGTGGAGTAACCAGCCTTGGTGACAATAACTGGATTATGGCTTATGTACATATAGCTCACGATTGCATCATCGGCAATCGAAATACATTTGCCAACAATACGACGCTTGCCGGCCATGTTGTTATTGATAGTGATGTGATCTTTGGCGGGTTTACCGGAATTCATCAATTTTGTCATATTGGAAGTTATGCTTTTACAGCGATTTCATCAGTCATAGTCAAGGATGTGCCGCCATTCTTGATGGTCACGGGGAATACCGCTAAACCCTGTGGTCTTAACAAAGAAGGACTAAAGCGGCATGGTTTTAATTCTCAGAGAATCAATGATCTTCGTAAGGCATATCGTATTTTGTATCGTGAAGGCTTGATTATGAAGGATGCCATGATCAAACTTGCCAAGATGGCAGAAAGTAATGGAGACATAGCTCTTCTGGTAAATTTTATATATAGTTCCGAGCGAGGGATAATCCGCTAACGTGCTCATATTATGCCATTACAGAGTTCAGTCTTGAGATGCTTCGGATTGGAATTGTTGTTGGGGAACCCTCGGGGGATGCGCTTGCGGCAAATCTGATTACGTGCGGTAAGAGAAACATATTCGGACGTAAGATTTGAAGGCATTTTGGGTCCACGCCTTGTCGATATGGGGGGATATGCGCATTTTCCCATGTCATGTTTAGCAGTTATGGGTATTACAGAAGTAATACTGGAATATCCGGAGCTCGCGAGTATTCGTAATAGGCTCAAACATTATTTTCTTGATAACCCGCCGGATGTATTTATTGGTGTTGATGCCCCTGATTTTAATCTCACACTTGAGGAGCAACTGCGTAATGCAGGTATAAAGACCATGCATTATGTTAGTCCCAGTGTATGGGCCTGGCGTCGGGGCAGGATTAAGAAGGTAGCACGATCAGCAGATAAACTGCTGACCTTATTCCCTTTTGAGACCGAATTTTATAAAGACGTCAACCTGGATGTCGAATGTGTCGGTCATCCTCTGGCTGATTCCATCCCTTTGGAAATTGATACCGGCTCTGCAAAAAAATCACTGAATATCACACCGGAGTGCCCTGTAATTGCATTGATGCCTGGCAGTCGTGAAAAGGAATTGGCAAGATTAGTTAGGCCTTTTCTGGAGACAGCGTTGGCATGTCACGAACAGAATGAAAATATAGTATTCGTTAGTAACCTGATAAATGAAAATATGAAAGAAACAATGCAGTCGCAGATTCACAAACATGCGCCTAATTTGCCAATCCATATTTACAGTGGTTGCTCTCGTCAGGTATTACAGGCCTGTGATGTTGCCCTTTTGGCATCGGGTACAATTACTCTGGAGGCCATGTTGTTGAAAAAACCAATGGTTATCGGCTATGCATTGTCACCATTAAGCTTCTACATCATTCGTTTGCTTGTATCCACCAGATGGGCCGGGCTGCCAAATATTATTGCACGGGATACTATAGTGCCTGAGTACTATCAGGGTGATGTCAAGGCGGAATATCTGGCTCCTTCAGTAATGAATTGGTTGTATAACAAAGCGGATAGAGAAACAAGTTGTAGAAAAATTTACCAGTCTTCACTGCAATATGAGGCTTGGCGCCAGTCACAAAGCGGCAAGTGCAGTTATTAAACTTTGCAAGCCTCATGTATTAATTATTTATGGATGCAACAGGGGTCATTGTCGGGATTGATGAAGCGGGGCGGGGTCCCTTGGCTGGCCCGGTTATCGCGGCTGCAGTCATACTCAATCCCGGGACAGCAATTTCCGGACTAACTGATTCCAAGAGACTCAGCGCCGCACGCCGTTCGAAATTATATGAGTTAATTCATGAACGTGCTCTGTCTATTGGGCTCGGGCGGGCAGATGTCGAGGAAATCGACAGAATTAATATTCTTCAGGCCAGCCTTCTGGCTATGAAACGGGCCTTTACAGCAATGGATATGATGCCTGATCACGCCTTGGTTGATGGTAATCACTGTCCGGGCCTTGGCTGCAGTGTTGAACCCGTGGTAAACGGTGATAGCCTGATTCCCTCAATAAGCGCCGCATCCATTATTGCCAAAGTGTATCGTGATAGGGAAATGATTGAGCTGGATCGACGCTATCCAGGTTACGATTTTGCACGGAATAAAGGTTATCCAACCAGAGCCCATATTGATGCTCTGCACAGACTGGGAGTAACACCCGTTCACAGACGATCATTCAGGCCCGTTGCGGACTGCCTCTAGTTACCATGCCTGATTCGTTTGTACATTTGCATGTCCATAGTGAATACTCCATTTCAGACGGACTTTTGCGCATTAATGAAGCAGTAAATCATGCTGCCGCTCTGGGTATGCCCGCACTAGCGTTGACGGAAATAAATAATCTTTTCTCTGTTATAAAGTTTTATCGTGCTGCTGAAAAGGCAGGAATAAAACCAATTATAGGTGCAGAGGTTACAGTAGCTGTAGACGAGAAATCTCAGGATATAACAAAGCTTATACTTCTGTGCCAGAATATCTCGGGTTATAGAAATCTTTGTCAACTGATCACCAAGGGATATGTACACGGGCAGGTCCAGGGTATTCCGACTATAAGCCCGCACTGGATAAAGGTGCATAATGAAGGCCTGATCGCCATTAGCAGTGCCATGGAGGGAGATGTCGGTTATGCTCTGACAAGTGGCAATCCCGATTCCGCTCGCCGACATATTGATAACTGGTTGAGCATTTTTCTGATCGCTACATGCTTGAGATAACCCGTTGTGGACGCGAATTCGAGAATGAATTGACCGGCCATATTGTCAATCTTGCTGCAGAGTACCGATGTACCTGTTGTGGCCACGAATGACGTACGCTTTATGAACCCTCATGATTTTGAGGCCCATGAAATCAGGGTTTGTATTCAGCAAGGTAGAACGCTTTCAGATCCTCGACGGCCGAGAATTTATAGCAGTGAACAATATTTGCGCAGCCCGACTGAAATGCGTCAACTATTCGCCGACAGTCAGGAGGCCGTCGATAATACATTGCTGATTGCACAGCGTTGCAATCTAGAGCTGGAACTTGATAAGCCAAATATGCCGGATTACCCGGTACCAGAAGGGCACAATCAGGATAGTTTGCTAGTAGAGGAGACCACTCGTGGTCTTGAAGAACGGGTGCTGGTCAGGGCCAAGCAGCGACATGAAGTTGTTAATCGAACGGATTATGAACAGCGACTGAAACGTGAGTTGAATGTTATTACCTCTATGGGGTTCTCTGGGTATTTTCTGATTGTTGCTGATTTTATTCGTTGGGCAAAATCACAGAATATACCTGTCGGGCCTGGCCGTGGTTCAGGAGCCGGATCGCTTGTTGCTTATGCGTTGGGTATAACAGCATTGGATCCGCTGGACTACGATCTTCTGTTTGAACGCTTTTTGAATCCTGAACGCGTTTCTCTTCCTGATTTTGATATCGACTTTTGTATGGAGAGGCGTGATGAAGTCATAGGTTATGTTGCAGATCGTTATGGCCGCAACCAGGTTTCGCAGATAATCACATATGGCACCATGGCAGCAAAGGCAGTTGTACGTGATGTAGGCAGGGCTCTGGGCCACCCATACGGATTTGTTGATCAGTTGGCAAAGCTGGTTCCGTTTGAGATAGGCATGACATTATCGCGTGCACTTGAGGAAGAAAACTCACTCAAGGAACGTTATAACTCTGAGGATGATGTATCTATACTTATAGATCATGCCCTGAAACTTGAAGGTCTATGCCGCAATGCCGGCAGGCATGCCGGGGGCGTTGTTATAGCGCCAAAACCTCTGACTGAATACATGCCGCTTTATGCCGAGCAGGGTAACGAGAACACAGTTACCCAGTTCGATATGGGAGATGTAGAAGCTATAGGACTGGTAAAATTCGATTTCCTTGGGCTTCGTACGCTGACTATTATCGAGTGGGCAGTACGTGATATTAACGAAAGACGTAATTTACAAGAAGAACCGCTATTAGATATATCAACCATTCCACTTGACGACAGTAAAACTTACGAGCTTATACAAAAAACAAATACAACAGCAGTATTTCAGCTGGAGTCAGATGGTATGCGCAAGCTTATTAAGCGTCTGCAGCCAGACAGCTTTGAGGACCTGATTGCACTAGTGGCTTTATTTCGTCCGGGACCATTGCAATCAGGCATGGTTGATGATTTTGTTGATCGAAACATGGCAAGCTACGTATTGATTATCCACATCCTGCACTGGAGCCGGTACTGAAACCGACATATGGTGTAATCCTGTACCAGGAGCAGGTTATGCAGATTGCCCAGGTACTGGCTGGTTATACATTGGGGGCGGCTGATTTGCTACGGCGTGCAATGGGAAAGAAAAAGCCTGATGAAATGGAAAAACAGCGTGATATATTCATGAATGGAGCAATAGCTAATGGTGTCAGGGAAGAAAAGGCGGTTTATATATTCAATCTTATGGAAAAATTTGCCGGTTACGGATTTAACAAATCTCACTCGGCAGCCTACGCACTGGTTGCCTATCAGACAGCCTGGCTTGAAAACGCATTATCCAGCTGCATTCATGGCTGCAGTGCTTTCTTCTGATATGGATAATACGGACAAGGTTGTACTGTTATGTGAAGAATTAAGGCGAATGAATTTAGGATTTGCAGCCACCCTGTGTCAATAGTAGCAATTATCAGTTCAGTGTAGCTGATGAAGGAACCGTGCGTTATGGTCTTGGCGCTGTTAAGGGAGTTGGTTACAATGCCGTTGATTCGATTATTGAGGGCAGAAGAGAATCAAAATATCATGATCTTTTTGATTTCTGCAGACGCTGTAACCTTAAAAAGGTTAATCGCAGGGTGATAGAGGCACTGATCCGCTGCGGAGCTCTAGATAGTTTGGCCAAAATCGTAGCAGTTTGATGGCGAGCCTATACAAGGCAATTCAACTGGCTGAACAGACGATCAATAATGATCGTGTTGGACAGAATGATCTTTTTGGTCTTGATACTGTCGCTACTAACGCTGAATCCTCAGACAATTATTTGCAAATGCCGGAGTGGGACGATGCAGAGCGCCTTCAGGGGGAAAAGGATACGCTGGGTTTGTATCTTAAAGGGCATCCAATTACTCGCTACGAATCTGAGCTCGCACAGTTTATTACTGCCAGACTTGATGATTTACAGCCTGGTGATTCGCCGGTAACAGTAGCAGGATATATCGCCAATATACGTACCCGTACGGGACGGCGCGGCAGAATGGCAGAGATCAGGCTGGATGACAGAACGGCCCGCGTACCGGTAACTGTTTATACTGATGCCTACCAGAAATATCGAGCATTGCTTGTAAAGGACCAGCTCGTTATTATCCGCGGCAGAGTCGAGCGTGATGATTTTTACGAAACGGGATATACCATAACCGTAAATGAAGTACTCGATCTGGATACAATGCGAGTAGAGTACGCAACACTGCTCCTGATCATAGAGAATGCTGGAGATATGAATCACTTTATCCAGTCACTGCAACACATTCTCGGTCAATATAGGGCCAATGCCAGTAATGTTGTGGTTGAGTATTACAATGGGATGGCTAAAACACGTCTACAACTGGGCAACGACTGGAAAGTACGGTCTCAATGATGAATTATTGACTAGACTTGCGTTCATTACTGGGAGAGGATAATGTTAGAATTTATTACAGTAATTAAAAGAAATGCTGCAACTTATTGAATATTAAACAATTAGAGGCTTTGCAACCTTATGAATTTCCTGGAATTTGAGCGTCCGATAGCCGAACTCGAGGCGAAAATCGAGGAGTTGCGCTATGTCGGCAGCGATAAGGAAATCAATATCAATGAGGAAATCAATCGTCTGCGTAAGCGGAGTCAGCGAACTGACTCAGTCAATATTCTCCAGTCTGACGCCCTGGCAGATTGCTCAGGTTGCACGACACCCTCTACGCCCTTACACGCTGGATTATATGACAGCATATATTTACTGAGTTCGAGGAACTGCATGGCGATCGTGCTTATGCTGATGATGCTGCAATTGTAAGTGGTGTTGCCAGACTGGATGACCGCCCGCTTGTAGTTATAGGTCATCAAAAAGGTAGAGATACCAAGGAAAAAACTGCTATCGTAATTTTGGTATGCCGCGACCTGAAGGGTTACCGCAAAGGCCTTGCGCATGCTCAGGCTAGCGGAACGCTTCAGGTTGCCAGTGCTTGACGTTTATCGATACCCCGGGAGCATATCCGGGTATTGGCGCGGAGGAACGCGGGCAAAGTGAGGCTATTGCCCACAATCTAATTGTTATGGCGGAACTACACAGCCCGATTATTTCTACAGTAATAGGTGAAGGCGGTTCGGGTGGTGCATTGGCCATAGGCGTTTGTGATCGATTGCTCATGCTTGAGTACAGTACCTATTCGGTGATTTCTCCTGAAGGCTGTGCTTCGATTCTATGGAAAAGCGCCGACAAGGCGGCAGAAGCTGCTGATGCACTGGGCATTACTGCACGGCGACTGCATGAACTCGAATTGACTGATGAAGTGATTGCGGAACCTTTGGGCGGGGCTCACCGCGATTATGAGGCAATTGCCAAGCTTGTCAAAATCTCTATTGCCAAACATCTTCAGGATCTCGACAACATGGGTATGGACGCCATGCTTTCTACCAGAAACAAGCGGCTACGCAATACTGGTTTTTTCCAGGAAGATTAATGTCTTGGCAGCCTGAATTGAAAGCCTGCCAATTATTCCGTGAACACAAATAAGTTTACTTACCACCATCTACATACAGTTCTGGCACGCCTTTGTGTTAGTCATGATTTCCTGATTGCCTATAGCGGCGGACTGGATTCGCATGTGCTATTGCACGCACTCGCCACTTTGGCCAATGAACAGCAAATCAAACTATCAGCTGTTCATATTAATCATGGCCTGCAGCCTGAGGCCGATAACTGGGCCACGCATTGCCGGCATACTTGTGAGTCTCTCACCGTGCCGCTGACAATCATTCGTGTTGATGCAGGAGCTGACAGAGGTGAAAGTCCCGAGGCAAGTGCCAGAACAGCCCGTTATAATGCTGGCGGACTGTCTGCAGTCACGGCCAGGTATTGCTGACAGCTCAGCATCTTGATGATCAGGCAGAAACCTTCATGCTACAGCTGCTTCGTGGTGCTGGTTTACGGGGACTGTCCGCCATGCCGGAGGTGCAGTCTTTTGCTGCGGGGTTTCTGGTGAGGCCTTTACTGGGATTTAGCCGCGAAGCCATGGGTGACTATGCCGAGCGACATGCCCTTGAATGGATTGAGGACAGCAGCAATACGAATCTGGCTTATGATCGTAATTATCTACGCCATAAGGTGATGCCGTCGCTTTATGAGCGCTGGCCGGCGGCCAGGAGTACTATTGCACGGGCGGCAGGATTGGCCGCCGAGACCATTACCTTGGCAGAGACACTGGCACGACAGGATCTGATCAAGACCAGAGATGTGGCGGATAATGCGCTGAATGTGCCCGTTCTCCGAAGCGATGGCCTACTCGATCGACGCCGTAACCTGTTGCGAATCTGGATTCGCGATCAGGGATTACCGGTGCCTTCTGCCAGTATACTGGAGCGAATTACTGGCGAAGTATTGAATGCAGCAGCGGATCGTGAACCACTGGTAAGCTGGGAACAGGCTGAAATCCGGCGCTATCGTGACAAGCTTTATATATTGCCGGTTCTGCCTGAGGCAACACCGGCAATGCGTTTGGTCTGGGATCGGGTAACACTGCCACTGCCACTGGGTGAATTGTGTTATCACCGTACGCAGGGCCGTGGACTGAATGCTTCGGTGTTAACGGATTACCGGCCGGAAATCCGCTTTCGGCTGGGCGGGGAAAGCATTCGTCCGGCTGGCCGCGGCCGCCGGCGCCGCAATGTAAAAAAATTACTGCAGGAATATTCGGTACCACCATGGTTACGGGATCGGATGCCACTGATATATGTTGGCGATACAATCGTGGCCGCGATTGCCGGCATCACGCGTGGATAATGACTGGGCGAGCGACTGAATGGAGAACCGGTTATTATCCTTACTGGCAGCTGCCGCCAGCGTTTGCTGCTGGACAAATGCCCGCGGATGTATTTAATCCGGCAGAGATCTATCCGCAATGAGAGTCAAGCAATTTATGGCGACTAGCTCAGTTTCGGCAACGGCCGCTCCAGTGCGAGCCGCGAAGCACGGCCGGAAACAGTTAGTGTTGATAGCAGCCAGAATCGTGCGCTCGTTTGGCTGGGCAGGGATCGTCTCGAGCGCCAGTATTTTTATGAACACTGGGCTTGTTTCGAGTCGTGGCAGGTTTATGAACAGGGCATTCCACTCCTGCTGGGCCGGGATCCGGATGATGCGGTATTGGCTAAAGATACTGAATTTATTTGGCTACGCCAGAATCTCTGGGAACATCTGCAGCGCTGTGTCGAAAGACGGGTTTCTCCTCAACTAATCAATCCTGCGGATGTGCCCGGTGAGTGGCTGGCGCAACCGGTGGAACTCTATCGCTGGGCCGTTGCCGCACGGCTGGACATTCCCGAAGAACTGGATGCTTTACTGTCTTTTATCAGCACTGACGGTAACACCGGCTTCATGGCGCAGCCGAAGCGGATACAAAGGGCAAGGGTGAACAGGGTGTTGATCCTGCCACGAATTCCGGGTCAATGGCACGGGAGCAGGTGTTATCGGTGATGCTGGGTCTGTCACTACAGGCCCAGCATCAAACCAGCGGGGCTGATGCAGATGCTATTCGGGAGTTTATACTCAAAAATATGTATGCAAAATCAGAACTCTATTTTGGCCGGAAAGAGCCACCACTGAGCCGTCCGGCCCTACATGACCTTATCGATCGCGGTCTGGAAATGGCCGGCTTGATACACATGCCAGGCTGATAACGCAACCGGGTGTATGCAGTAAGTATATATCACTCTTTATCCGGAAACAGCGGATCAGGCAAATCATAGAATTCTATGGGAACGGAATCGACACCGGCCCGGGAACTATCCTCGACATCTACCTTCATTGATCCTTCTTCCAGCATTTCACCTAATTGCGGTATATCTTTCTTCAGTTTGGCATTGGCCTTGATAACAACCTCGTGCATTAAATTAGTATACGGCAATTTATAGGCGCGCGGCGGCCCATAGGATGTAAGATCCTCGATTTGTGTTACCCACAGATAAATCGCGCCTTCATCTCCTGTAGACTTGTCCGGCTGGTTAACATGGGCTGCAATCAACTTGAAGCGTTCAGGCGGAGTCTGTGTGGTAGGCCAGCCCAATAGCGGTGGAAATGATAAATACGAGATAACGTAAAATCCCATTGTAATAATTATAGCTCCGGCTTTCACCTTCCATGACCAGTTGGAATAAAAATTAATACTGAGCAGAAGAAGCGCGATCAGTACGTAAGCGGTAATCAGTCCGGCGATGCCCAATGTCACGTCATTATCTCCCTATTGCTTGATGATTGCTTTTTAATCTTGTCAATTGATACCAGTTGTTTTGGCAGGAAATTGATGCCTCCAACATCACCGTCACGATCGATGCGAAAACGGAAGGCGGTTTTTTCATCGCCTTCTTCTTCCAGGGTTATAGTGTCGTAATATTCGACTTTAAGCGCAGGATTAACCTTGGATAAATTAATGTTTACGTCTACAGGCCTCTTGCTTTCAGATGCATAATAATGGAGGTTAACCACATATTCGCCCTGGACAACACCCCGAAGCGTAACGACTTCCTGATTTAACGGATTCTCGATTTCCTTTACCCGCTACTTCGATTGTGTCATTGGCCATACCGCGATCGTCACGATCAAGGTGCAAGCAGGCCCACTTCTGGATTACGGAAATAAAGTAGTCTGACCATCCGGGTCTTCCAGCCAGACGTCGATATCATCGGGGCTGAAGTCCTTCCAGGTTATGGTCATTATGTATTCAGCCTTCGGATCGATAATACCTGACTTTTGGCCTCGGGATTCATGAACATAATGGCGACCAGAAACAGAAAGGTAAAACCCAGCAACGCATTAAAGAGCAAATCGGTGAATGGATCGACAGCACCACGATGGCGTCTGTTTGAAATTAGCCTCATTGATTAATCGCCGTTGCGCTGCTTAAGGGCGGGTTTCAGGCATACTTCGGAAACATGCTGCATCGACTTCCAGCATCGTATCGGCACTGCGATCCAGCATATAGTATTGCGCCGCAGCCAGCATGCTCGCACGACAGACCGGCCATGGTTGTATAGTAGGGCAGTACCCATGCCCGAACTCATCAGTTGCAGGATTTTCTGCATGGTAGAAACATCAAAATCTTTTAATATTAGCAACCGAGCCGAGCATCATGATAAAACCGACAATTGTGCCAAGCAGTCCAAGCTTCAACATGATATCTGTTGCAAACCAGCCTATTTCCTGTCGGTTTGGCTTGGCCGCATAGACTTCAATCAGGTCGCGGCTGGCGTTATTGTCTTCGTTGTCATCGCCGGAGTAATCAGCCCTGTGTTGATATACGAGATCCCTGAGGTAGCGGCGCATGAAACTGTCGGGTATGGGACCGTAACCGTTGAGACTGGCGGTGTTATTCTCAATGGTTGAGCCGGGCCTGTGGATTACTGTGAATATATCGACTCAGTCTGTCCACTTCGTTGGATTCATAGGAGAGACGGCTGATCCGGAATGCGCAATGGGCCGTAACCAGTGCATAGATCAGGGTAATTGCGAATGAAATCTTGCTACGATCGGTCGCGTACAGCTGTGGCAGCAGATTCTCCTGCCAGCTTACGAACAAGGCGAATAAGAGGGTGCCGGTGAAAACCAGCCATGTCAGCAATAAATGATGCTCTCCGCGCTCAGATATTACCCGCTGGCCTGCCAGGCTGTCCTGAACAAAAGCAAGCATACTGCTCATAGCAAACTGTCTCCATAAGCCGAGGTGTTGGGAAAATAACCAGGCTGTGTGACTGGCTTATTCGCGGATAACGATACGGGTACCAATTGATACAAACTGACGCAATTCACTGATTTGTTCGTTGGTCAGCGCGATGCAGCCCGCTGTCCAGTTCTGGCCTTGCGTGAATGTCATGATTTTTTCGTCGTTGACTTCGCCAATACCGTGAATGCCTATATAACCACCCAGTGCCGTATTCTGGGGCGGCAGTTCATTGTTTTTGTGTGCCGTCGTGATGGCACGGAACTCGCGCGCATCAATCAGTTCATTCCTGTAGCCGTACCAGGCATCCAGCAGATTCGGGATAGTCGATCTGCATGAAGAAATGAAAACGGCTGTTATCCTTGAAGTCGACTATTTTATAGACACCTACAGGCGTTTTTTTATCCCCCAGCATGCGCTTTGTACCCCCGCCACCGCGGCCTGTGGCAGCACGGTAACGGCGGATAACACTATCGTCACGCTTGACCAGCAGTTCTTCGCGGGATTTGTTGATTCTCGAGCCTGGTATTCCTCGTTGCCGGCCGGGCGTAGGCGGCGCCGGTGACCTGGCCGTTGGCGGCAGGCAGCCACAGGCAGATGAGCAGTGCCGTGAGTCCCCATTTCAGCATAACTGCGTATCCCCGTTCATGTGGCCAGTACCTCCCCGTTCCGATTTATTCTAAGGGTTATTTAATAGCAAAAATCAGGAGTTGCAGCAATTTAATGCGCCAGCATCGCGGTTCAGCCACGACGTCCACCGCTCAGTATGCTCGCCAGGCTCTCCATGACCGGCGCCTGGGAAAAGCGCACACAGGCAATCAGCAGGGCGCCCGCGATACAGCCGATCTGCACCAGAATATCACGCAGAATACTGAATTCCGCGCCCATACCGGTCGTTGCACCGGCCGGCAGCAGCGCATGTTTCAACAGATCGACACCGTAACTGAAGGGGTTGGCCAGTGTAATCAACTTGAGCCAGGCCGGCAGGTGTTCCAGCGGATAAAGTGCGCCGCTCAGGAAAAAGACCGGGAAAATGACGAAGTTCATAATAACGGCGAAATTGTCCAGGGTTTTACTGAATACGGCGATGACCATGCCGAATGCGGCGCACAACAGGGCGGTCAGGACGAGCCCGAACAGGAATAGGCTCGTGGAAGCGGGCATTGTCAGATAGCCCATTAAGCCCAGGATTACGACCAGCAGCAATGCCTGCACCAGACCGGCAATGGCGGCACTGACGGTGCGGGCAAGGATAATCCAGTAATGCGAAAACGGCGCGATGACCAGCATGCGCATGACGCCGGATTCCTTGTCATAGACCAGCGACAGGGACGCCAGCATGGCCCCGAACAGCAGCACCATGCACAGCAGGCCGGGAATCAGGAACTGTTTGTAATCGCCGGCACCGTATTGCTGCAACATGGCCCCGAAACCGCTGCCGATCACCAGCAGCCAGATAAGCGGCCGGATCATGGCGCTCAGCAACCGCCCGCGCTGACGTAGCATGCGGGTCAGTTCACGGCCGATAATGGCCTTGACGGCACGCCCGATCATGCCGGCTCTCCTGCGGCAGTAGTCTCCGGCTGGTTACGCCAGATATAGACATCGTTAAGATCCGGTTTGCGTAATTGCAATGATCGGACTTCGTGCTGGAGGCGCTGCTGCCAGTCACCGAACTGAAAATCGGGATCCTGGATGGCAAACAGCAGCCGCTCGCCTTCACGGACCGGGGCCCCCAGTTCGCCGCTGAGCATATCGATGTAGTGTTTCGGGTTGTCGGCTTCCAGTTCGAGGATGTAGGCGCCGAGTCCGGCAATCAGGTCCGCCGGCCGGCCCTGGCCTATGAGACAGCCCTGACGCAGGAATGCCACACTGTCGCAGGTCTCGGCCTCTTCCAGGTAATGGGTGGTCAGCAGGACAGTCATGCCGTGTTCCTGGCGGAGGCGGCCGATAAAGCGCCAGATACCGCGGCGGTTGATGATATCGAGGCCGATGGTGGGCTCATCCAGAAACAGGACTCTCGGCCTGTGCAGAACGCCGCGGGCGATGTCGACGGCCCGGCGCATACCGCCGGACAGGGCGCCGACGCGGACATGGCGCTTGTCTTCCAGATCGAACAGATTCAGCAGTTCATGGCAGCGCTGATCGATGGTATCCCGGGGCAGCCCGTACAGGGCACCGGCAAAATCCAGGTTTTCCTCGACAGTGAGATTGCGGTCGAGTGCCGATTCCTGGAATACGAGGCCGATGCCGGCACGGGCCCTGACCGGCTGTTTGAGCACATCGCAACCGGCGACGCGGATCGTGCCGGCAGTGGGCCGTACCAGGGTGCTGAGCATATGAATGGTGGTTGTCTTGCCGGAACCGTTGGGACCGAGCAGGCCGAAAAACATGCCTTCGGGGATGACCAGATCCAGGTCGTTGACCGCGAACAGATCACCGTAGGTTTTCACCAGGCCGGCGGCTTCGATGGCAAGTGATTCCATTGCTCTTTATACACAGTTTAAATCGGCGGCATTGTAACAGGATAGGCTAGGGATTAGGGGCTGGAGACTAGAGACTAGGGACCGGGCTGGTGGGCGGTGAACAGAAATCGGATTGGCGGAAACTGTCGAACAGCAACCAATCTATCCCTAATCCCTAGTCCCCAGCAGTGGTCTATATCAACCACTGTCATGATTGGCTATACTGCCGGAGATGAATTTCCCGCGTCCCCGTTCAATCAAGAATCTCTTTATTTTTCATGAGATTGCATTTCTGTTACTGGTTCTCGTCACGGGCTTGATCGGTGGTCTGTCGGCCTATTTCTGGCAGGAAACTTCGCAGGAATCGGTGCGTATCAACAACCTGGCGGCGCTGAACGAGCAAGTCCGCAGCAACCTGTTTCGGCAGATCCAGACCATGATCCGGGCGCGGGTACTGGAAGAGCCCCAGGCCGTCAAGCGTTATGCCGACTATTCCCGTCAGATAGACGAGCACTTCAATGACATGCGTGGGCTGGTCGAACTGGATCGTGAAATCAGTGCTATCGAGGCCCTGCAGGAAAGCTATCGTATTCTGCAAAAGGACATGAACAATATTTTCCGCGACCCGTATATGACCCAGACTGCCCGTATCAACATGATAGATCCGCGCTTTGCCGAGCAGATGGTCAGGCCGGTACGAGCAGGATTACCACGATTTCAGGGCAATACTGGATACACTGCAGGAGGAGGTCGATGTCACCGTCGATCGCTGGGTACAACTGGCGCAGATTTTTATTCCCTTGGCCCTGCTGTCGGTGCTGGCGCTGCTGCTGTATACCCGTTACAGCCTCAAGCACGGTTTCCGCCAGCCGATGGCTGAAGTGATGTCCGGTGCCCGGATCATCAGTGGCGGTCAGCTGGATCACAAAATCCCGGAACAAGGTGTGCAGGAAGTCTCGGAGCTTGCCCAGGCGATCAACCAGATGGCCCAGGATCTGGCCGCCAGTCGCGATGCCCTTGTTGAATCGGAAAAGCAGGCCGCGCTCGGCGCGCTGGTCCCCGTCGTTGCCCATAACATCCGTAACCCGCTGGCCAGCATACGTGCCACCGCCCAGGTGCTGGACGGCAGCGAGACCAGCGAGGAATTGCGGGACAGCAAGCAGGCCATCCTTGAGACCATCGATCGCCTGGGCCGCTGGGTCAGCGCCCTGGTCAGCTACCTGCATCCACTGGAGCCGCATTACCGCCGGGTGACGTTCAGCGAACTTGTAACGGGGGCGCTGGCGCCGCTGAAACCGAAGATCGAGGAAAAGAACCTGCAGCTGGAACAGCATCACTGGGATCAGGATCGCGAGCTGTCGGCGGATCCGGATCTGATGGAGCAGGCCATTTACAGCACCCTGTCCAATGCCATAGAGGCCTCGCCGCCGGGCAGTACACTGACCATTGGCCTCGAGGCCCTGGATGACAGCGACCAGGTACGCCTGCGGATACTGGACAGTGGCCCGGGCATACCGTTTACGCCGCAGCCGAGCAATCTGTCGCCCGGCCCTTCGACCAAGCGCTTTGGCACCGGTCTGGGTATACCAATCGCCAACAAGATTTGCCAGGCCCACGGCTGGCGGCTGGAATTCAATGTACTGCCGGGACGGGGCACGGAAGTGCTGTTTACGGCGCCGACCAGCCGTGTGGAACCGCCGGCCGCTGATGAGGAGGATTGAGCGCAGATGAACGAGAGCAGTTCCACCGCCAGCAGTGCCGAGGTACCGGTACAGATGACCGGTATCCTGATTGTCGAGGACGAGGCGGTGTTTGCCAGGGCTGTGGCCAAGCGCCTCGAACGCAATGGCTACAAGACCCGCATCGCCGGGGATATCAAGACTGCTGTCGGATACTTCAAGGAGTCAACACCGGACATGGTATTGCTGGATATGCGGCTGCCCGACGGCTCCGGTCTCGACTTCCTGTCCGACCTGCGCGAGAAGCGCGAATCCAGCGTACCGGTACTGGTGATGTCCGCTTACGGTGAACTCGAGGATGCCGTGGCTGCGATGAAACTCTCGGCCTCGGACTATCTGAAAAAGCCCGTGGATCTCGATGAGTTGGTACTGAATGTCGAGAAAGTGCTGGAGCAGGATGCCCTGACGCGCAAGCTGGATTATTCCGCCACACGCGAACGCCATGCCTCCGCCACCGAGAGCACAGCCCCGTTCCTGGGTGAGTGCGAGGCCCTGAAGCAGGTACATGAACAAATCGACCGCATCGCCCGGCTGACAGAACAGGCGGACACGCCGCCGCCGAACGTCCTGCTGCTCGGTGAAACCGGAACCGGTAAGGATGTGCTGGCGCGCCTGCTGCATGCCCGCAGCGGCCGTCACGAACGCCCGTTCGTGCAGGTCGACTGCGCGTCCCTGCCGAAAGACCTGATTGAGGCGGAGCTGTTCGGCCACGAGAAGGGCGCCTTTACCAGTGCCCATGCCGCCCGCACCGGTCTCATCGAGGCCGCCGAGGATGGTGTCCTGTTCCTGGACGAGATCGGCGAGATCCCCCTGGACCTGCAATCGAAACTGCTGGCCGTGCTGGAGCGGCGCGTGGTCCGGCGCGTCGGTACGACACAGGAACGGCCCGTCGGTGCCTGGTTTATAGCCGCGACCAACCGCGATATCGAGCAGCTGGCAGAGCAGGGCGAGTTCCGTTCCGACCTTTACTACCGGCTGAATGTATTGAGTATCCGTCTGTCGCCGCTCAGGGAGCGCGGTGATGACATTATGCTGCTGGCGGAACACTATGCGCAGAAAACCGCACAGCGCTATGGGCTGGACGATATCGGTTTCAGCAAGGCCGCTCGCCAGGCGCTGCTGGATTATGACTGGCCGGGCAATGTCCGCGAACTGCGGCATATTGTTGAACGCGCGGTGCTGCTGTCCGGCGGCGATGAGTTATCAGTTGACAGTCTCGGCCTGAACCAGTCGGGCCAGATTTTGTCTGCAGCCGCTGCCCCCGCCGCACCGGATCCGGATGTCACCCTGGAAGAAGCGGAATACAACCTCATCAAGCAGGCGCTGGAGCGCACCAATCATAACGTTTCACAGGCAGCGCGCGAGCTGGGTATTACTCGTATGGCGTTGCGTTACCGGATGAAGAAGCACGGCTTCGATAATTGAACGGCTATACTTGCCGTTAAGGTTACGGAGAAACCGGTGCCCGGCTTCACAGGGGCTACCGACCGGAATCAACACCCGGGAACCGGGTCTAGCAGCAGGGGAGAGACGCCTATGCCCAAGGTCAGCATGCAGACCGAACTCGATGTGCCGGCCCAGCAGGTCTGGGATCTGATTGGCGGGTTCAACGCCTTGCCTGACTGGCATCCGGCTATCGAACACAGTGAGCTGGAAAACGGCGGCAAGGTCCGCAAACTCAGTCTGGCCGGTGGCGGAACAATCGTTGAGAAGCTCGAACAGATCGATGACAACGAGCGTGTCTATACCTATTCGATTATCGACAGTCCATTACCGGTCAGTGATTACACCGCGACAATACGGGTGCGCCAGGATGTTGATGGCAACAGTACCGTCGTTGAATGGTCGAGCTCTTTCGAGGCCAGCGGTGCGCCGGAAAACGAGGCGGTCAAGGTGATTGAAGACATCTACCAGGCTGGCTTCGAAAACCTGAAACGGATTTTTGGAATGTGACGTTTCGTCACTCGTCACTCGTGAAGCGTATCTCGTGTAGGAGCACAGCTTGCTGCGCGAATTAACGGATTGTTTTTTGAACAGTCCGCAAATAAACGCGAATACACGCGAATCGGGACCTTTCAAATCAGCATTGTCATTTCGAAATCACGAAGTGGTTGAGAAATCTTGTCTTTTTGAACCCAAGATCCCTCACGTGCGTTCGGGATGACAAGCTGCACCACTACAAGATCCCTCACGTGCGTTCGGGATGACAAGCTGCACCATTACCGGTTCCTGCGAAGGTTGACATGGCTGATTGCACGGCCAAACTTTGTTGATTAACGAGATACGAATTAATGCAGTTTCATCCGCGGCTTGCCGCGCCGGGTAAGCATGTTCGCAAGTGTCGTCAGCATGACCCGGAGCGGGCCATGGAGGGCAAGCTGATGCATTTTGTAAAGTGAAAAATACATGAAGCGTGCCATCAGCCCTTCAATCATTACGCTGCCCGACCATTTCCTGGCGATACTGCCCATCAGATTACCCACTGTCGTATAACGGCTCAGATTGATCAGCGACCCGTAATCGACATAGGTGTATTCGAGCGGCGCTTTGCCCTTCAGGCGCCTGACCATGGTCTTGACCATGGTTGTGGCCTGCTGATGCGCAGCCTGCGCCCGCGGCGGCACGAGCTGTTCATTGTCCTGCGGGCAGGCGGCGCAGTCGCCGATGGCAAAAATATTGTCGTCATGAGTGGTCTGCATTGTACGTTCGACGACCAGTTGATTGGCGCGATTGGTTTCCAGGCCGTCCAGGTTGGCGAGAAAATCGGGGGCCTTGATACCGGCGGCCCAGACCTTGATTTCGGCCGGGATAAAATGTTCGCTGTCGGTATGAAAGCCTTCCTTTGTCGCTTTGACGATACGCTCTCCGGTTAGCACATCGACATTCAGCTGCTGCAGCTGCATGGTCACCTGCTTGGTGAGTCGCTCGGGCAGGTTTGGCAGGACCCGATCGGCGGCCTCGATGATGGATATCTTGATGTCCTTGTCCGGATCGACACCGTCGAGGCCGAAGGTCGCCAGTTCATGAGCGGCGTCATGCAGTTCCGCCGCCAGTTCAACGCCGGTCGCGCCGGCGCCGGCGATGGCGATGCCCAGTTGGCCAGGGCGCAGTTCATTGGTACGCGCGTGGGCCTTGTAGAAAGTGCGCAGGAAATGCTGGTGAAATTCATCCGCCTGCTCGCGACGATCGATGAAATGACAGTGCTCCTTGACGCCGGGAATGCCGAAATCGTTGGTTTCACTGCCCACAGCAAAAATCAGGGTGTCATAGTGAAAGTCGCGGCGCGGGATAAAGACATTGCCGTCCTCATCCATGGTCGGTGTGGTTGATACTATCCGTTTCTGCCGGTCCAGGCGATCGACGCGGCCCAGACGAAAGAAAAAGTGATGCCAGTGGGCCTGGGGCCGGGTGACTCAGCTCGTCCTCGTAGGAATTCATGGTGCCGGCCGCCACCTCGTGCAGGAGCGGCTTCCAGATATGGGTCAGCGCGGCATCGATCAGGGTGATGGTGGCTTTTTGCTTACGCCCCAGTTTATCGCCGAGCTTGGTGGCGAGTTCCAGGCCGCCGGCGCCGCCGCCGACGATAACGATTTGATGGTGTGTCCGGTCGGGACTGGTCATTGGGCGAGGCCTGTCAGGTGTCGTGACGGTAGCATGGCACGTTATAATAACGAAACATGTCCCTGAAACAGATCATGAATCAGGGCTCAACTGAAATAAAGGTGTTGAAAATGGCCACAAAGCTGGATGAGACAACCCGGATGGAAATCGAGGCCGCCGCGTTCCGCCGCCTGGTTTCCCATCTACGTGAGCATACCGAGGTACAGAATCTGGACCTCATGAATCTCGCCGGCTTCTGCCGCAACTGCCTGTCCAAATGGTACAAGGCCGCGGCAGAAGAGCGTGGTATCGAAATGGACTATGAAACAGCGCGTGAAATCATTTATGGCATGCCTTATGCCGAATGGAAAGACAAATACCAGACCAATGAAAAACAGGAAATCAGGCAGAAGGATTGATGCAGGGTGACCACAGCTGCCCGATCGTTCAGCCGGGCACTGCTTCTGACAGCAGGTAGCAGATGATGGCTGGAATATCAGCTGGCTCTATTGTTTGCCTGGAGCCTGTCAGTCAGGCTCCGGCCCGATCGGTGCGACGTGATAACCGGCTTCATCCAGCATCTGTAACAGCCCATTATCGTCAGGCAGGTGTAATGCGCCGACCGCGATAAAACTGTTGCCCTCCTCAAGATACGGCAGCATGCGCTTCGAACATGCGCCGATTGCGCTTATGGAGTACTGCTTCCATGAAGCGATCAAAAACGGCCTCGTCGTAATGCGGCTGATGAGCCGTTCGTTGAAAAGGACCATCCCCGCCAGATCGCCGGCCAGGTATAAATCCAAGAGCGTCTTGCTTTCACGTATAATACGGTCGTGGTTGCCAGATCGTCTCCTTCTGAGTGTGGTGATCTGGTCGTCATACGGCAGTGATGACAGCGTTTGCGTCAGTTCGGGCATGGTTTCAAGCCCGATGACCGGCTTGCCCATGCGCGTGAGGGCGCTATCGTGGATCACAATGCTCCTGGGTCGGACCCCGGATCGGCCGGGGCCGGCCGATCTGACTGAATACCGCCCATGGCTCGTTTAGCCCGTACGGGTTTTCCGGCGGCAGGCCGTAGGCCCCGGCAATCTGCTGCAGGCGTTGGTACTGCGGTGCGGGCAGATCCTCGCGCAGGCCGGGGCCGCCTTCCGAGTGGATTGCATCGGCATAGGCCTGACTGGAACCGGCATCGGGCACGATCTCGATGAGCAGGCGACTGCTGCGGGCGAGAATCAACCGCTGTCGTGGTGACAGGCTGGTGACCCGACGATCCTGGGAATGCAGGGTGCCCGGTGGGTGATTGACGGTGTCCGCCTTCTCAAGGCGCCAGAAAACGGCCTGACCGAAGGGAATCTCGTCACGGGAACGTTCCGGTCCGCTTTCCGCCGCCGAGGTAAATGGCCGGCAGGCCTGTTCCAGGGCGGGGTCGGCAGCCGCAGCAAGACCGGCGGCGGTCAGAATCATCGTCAGAAGTGGCAGCCGGACAACGCTGGATATTGCAGTGCGATTACACATACCGTAACTTGACCCTGGAAAATTACAATAATTCATTACGATCTCTGTCAGATCAACGTTCACTTTCAATTACCCCGGGGTTTTCTATGTTCAGGTTCGCTTCAGCCTTGCTGTGTCTAATGATGGGTGCTAATCCCTTGATTGCAGCTGCCGACAGCGGTCGCTTCATTCATGGCTCGGTGCATTTTGAAACCTGCCTGGCAGCCGCGCTGGAAGCTCGTGACGGCACGGTGATAAAGGTCGAGATGAAGCGCGAGCAGGGAGCACCTGTTTATGAATTCAATATTCGTGATAACAATGCACGTGACTGGGATGTTGAATGTCATGCTGATACCGCGGAAATTATCGAGATAGAACGTGAGGTCACCACGCCGCTGCACCCGGACTTTCAGAAGTGGATGCATATCGACGAGGATGCTGCTCGTAAAAAGGCATTGGCCGAGTATCCTGGTGATATTGTCGAGACCGAATACGAAATAGAATCCGACGGCCGTGCGGTTTATGAGTTCGACATACTTCAGCCTGATGGCACGGAATGGAAAATAGAAATTGATTCGGCTACCGGGGAAGTGCATGAAGCCGATCGCGAATACTGGCAGATCGGCTATGAATGAGAGTACTGCCGGCTCAAGCTACTAGCAAGCGTATATAAAAACAATGACGATGGGGATGCACGAGAATTACAGGCTCTGGGCGGCAGTGCTTGCAACACTACTGTTATCGGCCTGTGCCGCACAACAATCTTACCAGCCTGCACCGCTGGATACAGAGCGGGTTTTTGACAGCTACACAGGCCGTAATCTGGATGCGCCGGAATTGCATGATTTTCTGCAGGCACATGGCTACATAACGGACGGCTGGCCAATGGAGGTATGGGATGTTGACGCACTGACGCTGGCCGCCCTTTATTTCAGCCCGGATCTGAAAATTGCCGTGGCGGAATGGCGGCAACAGCGGGCAGGGGAAATTACTGCCGCCCAGCGTATCAATCCGATGTTCAACCTGCCCCTGGAATGGCACACAGATAC
>JAXHLY010000004.1:0-510615 GCA_034521715.1 Gammaproteobacteria bacterium | reverse complement strand
GGAGACCTGCCGCTGGCGATCACCCCGCACAGCACCAGCAGGGTGCACGGCCGATCGACGGCCTCGGCCGGCGATCGCCGAGTCTGGGCTTTCGCGGCGAGGCGCTGGCCGGTGTTGCCGCCGTTGCCAGGCTCCAGGATTTCAGGCTCCCGGCATGGGAATCGACCCGCCCGTGAAGTTGCGGGCCGAGCCGCAGGCGTTCGGTCGCACCGCGCGGCGCCGGCGTCGCGCATCCGGCAGGCACAACGCATCGAAGTGCGCGATCTGTTCTTCAATATGCCGGCGCGGCGCAAGTTCATGCGTACCGAGCAGACCGAGTTCCTGCATATCCAGGAACTGGTCAAGTGCCTGAGTCTGTCGCGGCCGGACCTCGGCGTTCGGCCTGGGCGCGTGACGGCCGCACTGTCTTCAATGTCAGTGCCGCCAGCAGCGACGAGCGGATCGCGTTCGGCACGATATTCGGTCGCACCTTCCCCGAGTGCCGCCTGCCTGGTCGACGAAACCGACGACAGCCATGCGCCTGCAGGGCGTCGCCGGGCAGTTGCCGCAGCCGCGCGCAGCCAGGCCGATCGCCAGTACCTGTTTCTCAACGGCCGCCTGATCCGCGATCGCCGACTGATTCATGCCCTGCGCACCGCCTATCAGGAGATCGCTGCCGGCCGGCCGCTATGCGCCGTTCCTCCTGTACCTGGCAATGCACCCGGCTGCCTACGACATCAACGTGCATCCGACCAAGCACGAGGTACGTTTTCGTAACGGCCGTGATGTGCATGATTTCGTGTTCAGTGCACTGCGGCGGTCGCTGGCAGCCGACCGGCCGCTCAGCGACTGGCAGCCACGGCACGGACCGGCACGGCAGGTATCCGGCACAGCACGACATGGGCTATCAGCCGAGCCACGGAGCGGCGATCTATCGGAACGCCCTGCCGGTACCGGCGACAGCTGGGCACGTCGAACAGGAACGACAACGGCAGCCTTCGGCAGGCTGCTGGGCTGTGTCATGGATCGCTATGTCGTCACCGCCACGGCAGAATCGTTCACGGTGATCGATGCCTGTGCGGCCGCTGGAACACCTCACGCGCCTGGATCTCGATAAGCCACCACTGCAAGGCCGGCCGTTACTGCTGCCGGAAACACTGAGCGCCACCACAGAGCAACTGGCCCGGGTTGAACGCTGGCAGGCCGACCTGGCGGCGCTGGCGCTGGAACTCGAGCAGAGTTCGCCCACCCAGGTCATGCTGCGCAGCTTGCCCGCTGCCTTGCCGGCCACCGATGCCCAATCGCTGCTGCCGGCACTGCTCGACTGTCTGGCGGCGACCGTCTCCACAGGCGATCTGCACGAGCACGCTGTCGGTCTGCTGGCAGCGCACGCCGGGCGCTGCTTCGATGCGTCGCAGGCCGCGCCGCTGCTACAGCGCCTGCAAACGGCACTGGAAAGCGATCGGTTGGCACCGCCCCGGCCCTGGAGAACCGTCGATGCCGCCGGGCTCGCGGACTGGCTGGCAAACCGTGACTGAGAAAACCATGCCGGAACAGGGTGAAGAGATGGCGAAGCCGGTCATCTGTCTGATGGGCCCGACCGCCGCGGGCAAGACCGACCTCGCCGTGGAGCTGGTACGGGCCCTGCCGCTGCGACATCGTCAGTGTCGATTCCGCCATGGTTTACCGGGGCATGGATATCGGCACCGCCAAGCCGGGCCCGGAAGTGCTGGCCGCGGCGCCGCACCGGCTCCTCGATATCTGCGACCCGGCCGAAGTCTATTCCGCCGGCCGGTTCCGGGAGGATGCCCGGCGCGAGGTCGGGAACATTCACGCCGCCGGTCGGATTCCGCTGCTGGTCGGTGGTACCGGCCTGTATTTCCGTGCCTTCGAGCAGGGCCTGGCGGCAATGCCCGGCGCCAGTTACCAGTTACGCCGGCGGCTGGCGGCCGAGGCCTGGGAACTCGGCTGGGCGGCGCTGCATGCGCGGCTGGCGACGGTCGACCCGGACAGCGCCGCGCGTATTCATCCGAATGACCCGCAGCGCCTGCAGCGGGCGCTGGAAGTCTATGAACTCACCGGCCGGCCGCTGAGCGCGTATGCTGGGACGAAAGCACGGCTGAACCCGGACCCGCATAGACTGGATCAAACTGGTAGTGGCGCCGGCGGATCGGGAGGTATTACGGCGAGCGTGCAGCGACCCGATTTCCAGGCCATGCTCGAGGCCGGACTGGTGGATGAGGTGAGCGGTCTTTACAACCGCGGTGACCTGGATGCCTCGCTGCCGTCCATGCGCATGGTCGGCTACCGTCAGATCTGGCGCTACCTGGACGGTCAGCTTGATTATGAGCGACATGATAACGCATGCTATTGTTGCAACGCGTCAATTGGCCAAGCGCCAACTGACCTGGTTTCGTGCAGAGCAGCATGCGCGCTGGTTTGACAGTACCGACGCCGGAACTGGCGGACACCGTGCGATCATATATCTAGCAGGCGAAACTGCGCGCATGGCAGGACTGTAATATACTTGAACGGAGTGATTCTTGAGCAATTTGTCAGGTTTTACGTATAAAACAAGACCCCTGCGGCGGCGGCAGCCGCCACGATAATAATTCTAAGGAGAACAATATGAGTAAGGGGCATTCCCTGCAGGACCCGTTTCTCAATGCCTTACGCAAGGATCGTACACCGGTGTCCATTTATCTGGTTAATGGCATCAAGTTGCAGGGCCAGGTCGACTCGTTTGACCAGTTCGTGGTCCTGTTGAAAAATTCACGGTGAGCCAGCTGGTTTACAAGCATGCCATTTCCACCATTGTACCGTCCCGGGCCGTGAAGCTGCCCCGCGCCGATGATGATGCTTCTTCAGGCGAGGGTTGGATAACCGATTCGGGTGCGTCTGATGCAGTTACAGTGAACGTGTGGTAGCGCAATGCAGGCGCAGGCTGTACTGGTTCACGTCAACTTTCGCGATCCCGATTTCAAGGAAGCGCTGGACGAGTTCGTGCTGCTGACCGAATCGGCCGGCGTCGATGTACTTGACATCATCACCGGCAGCCGCGACAGTCCAGACGCCCGCTATTTTGTCGGTACCGGCAAGGCCGACGAGATCCGTGAATGTCTCGAACGCACCGGTGCAGCGCTCGCCATCTTCAATCACGACCTGTCACCTGCGCAGGAACGCAATCTCGAACAGCTGCTGAAATGCCGGGTACTGGATCGCACCGGCCTGATTCTCGACATCTTCGCCCAGCGAGCCCGCACCTATGAAGGCAAACTGCAGGTCGAACTCGCCCAGCTCCAGCATCTGTCGACCCGCCTGGTGCGTGGCTGGACCCACCTGGAGCGACAGAAGGGCGGTATCGGCCTGCGTGGCCCGGGTGAAACCCAGCTCGAAACCGACCGCCGCCTGATCGGTCAAGCGCATCAAGGCCATCAACGGTCGTCTGGACAAGGTGCGCGGCCAGCGCGAGCAAAGCGGCAAGCAGCGGCGGCAGTCGAATATACCGGTGATGTCGCTGATCGGCTATACCAATGCCGGCAAGTCGACACTGTTCAACCGGCTTACGGGCGCCGGCGTTTATGCTGCGGACAAGCTGTTCGCGACGCTGGATCCGACCGTGCGTCGCTGCGAACTGGCCAGTGGCCGCGCCGTGGTACTCAGCGATACCGTCGGCTTCATCCGCCATATTCCGCATGATTTGATTGCCTCGTTCCGCGCAACCCTGGAAGAAACGCGCGAATCGGACGTGCTCATTCATGTTGTCGACTGCAACGACGAGGAACGCGAGTCGCGCATTGCCCAGGTCAATGCCGTGCTTGACGAGATCGGTGCCGGGCATATCCCGCAGATACTTGTTTATAACAAGATCGATCGCGATGAACTGGCGCCGCACATGGATTATGACGCCGCGACCCAGCGTTTCAGTATCTGGCTGTCGGCGCAGACCGGGACGGGCCTGGGCCTGCTGCATGAGGTACTGGACCGCAATGCCCGCGGCAATGCCCATCGCCTTGAATTACACTTGCCGCCGACGGCGGGCAAGCTGCGCGCCGAGTTATTCGATATGGGCGCGGTACGCCATGAACAGGCGGCCGATGACGGCGGCTGGCTGCTTGCCGTGGACGTCGACAGTTACCGCCTGCACAAGCTGATGCGTGACGCCGGTCTGGATATGCCCGGATTGCAGTAAAATCCCCTATCTGTTGCAGGGCCGATGCGCAGTCCGTAAGATCGAACCCCTTTGCCATATTTCACTTGAATCACACCGGAGACAGATAACCGCATGGGCTGGAACGAACCGGGAGGACAGGGGCCGAAGGATCCCTGGGGTAATCGCGGCGGCCGCAAGAACGACGGCCCGCCCGACCTCGACGAGGTCGTACGCAACCTGCAGCAGCGCCTCGGCGGCCTGTTCGGCAAGCGGCCGCCCGTGGGCGGCGGCGGTGCCGGTGCCGGCAACAATCCGCTGCTGTGGCTCGGGATCGTCATTCTGCTGGTTCTGTGGCTGCTGTATGACATGTTTTATGTCATCGATCAGCAGCAGCGCGGTGTCGTCCTGCGCTTCGGTGAATATCAGACCACCCTGCAGCCGGGGCTGAGCATGCGCCTGCCACGGCCGCTCGAGCGGGTGATCAAGGTCGAATACCGGCCAGGTCAATACCGTCAGTCACAAGGCTTCCATGCTGACGCAGGATGAGAACATTGTGAGTGTCGAGGTGGCGGTACAGTGGCGCGTACAGAATCCGGAAAACTATTTATTTGAAATCGCCGCCCCGGCGGCCAGTCTGCGGCAGGTCGTCGAAAGTGCCATCCGCGAAATCATCGGCCGCAACAAGCTCGATTTCATTCTGACCGAAGGTCGCGGTGAAATCGAGAGTGAGCAGTCGGGTCGCATGCAGAGTGTGCTGAACGAGTACCAGGCCGGCATTCTGATCGTCAGTGTCGACATGCAGCCGGCCCAGCCGCCGGACCCGGTCAAGGATGCGTTTGATGATGTCATCAAGGCACGTGAGGATGAGCAACGCCTGATCAGCGAGGCCGAGGCCTACCGCAACGGAATCATACCGCGCGCCCGCGGTGAGGCTGCCAGGGTTCGCGAAGAGTCCCTGGGCTACAAGGAACGCGTCGTCGCCCGTGCCGAGGGTGACGCCAATCGCTTTGAACTGTTGCTGGATGAATATGAAAAGGCGCCAAGGGTGACGCGCCAGCGCCTCTACCTGGACACCATGCAGTATGTGCTCGATCGGAACAGCAAGATCCTGATGGATACGGAAGGCAGCAGTAACCTGACCTATCTGCCCATTGACCGCCTGCTTGAACACTCGAAGGGCAGGTCGTCCGGTGACAAGGGCAGCGGCAGTACGTCGACATCACCGTTAACACGGCCACTGCCGCCGATGTCTTCGCCACCGGATAACCAGAATCCGCGCACCAACAGTAGCCGCAATCGGGAGGTACGCTGATCATGAATACATTAGTACAGCGCCTCAGCTTCCCGATCATCGTCCTGCTGATCATCGGTTATTTCTCGATGTTCAAGGTCGACCAGTGGGAAAAAGCGGTGGTCTTCAAGTTCCGCGAGATCGAACGCACGGATATCGGTCCGGGACTGCACTTCATGATCCCGCTGGTCAATAGCGTACAGAAATTCGATCTGCGCCTGTTGAATCTGGACCAGGAACCGCAGCGGTTCCTGACCAGTGAAAAGAAAGACGTGATCGTGGATTACTACGTCAAATGGCGTATCAGTAATCTCGACAGCTTCTATACTTCGACCCGTGGTGACATGCAGCGCGCCGAACTGCTTTTGTCACAGAAGATCAACGGTGCCCTGCGCGAGGAATTCGGTAAACGCACCGTGCAGGAAGTCGTTGCCAGCGAGCGTGGCATGGTCATGAACGTGGTACAGGAACGGCTCGATACAGCTGCGGAGGATCTCGGTGTCGATATTGTTGACGTGCGGACCATGCGCATCGATCTGCCGGAAAATGTCAGCGCATCGGTTTATGCATCGTATGCGTGCCGAGCGTGAACGGGTGGCCAAGGATTTCCGTGCCCGTGGTGCCGAGGCTGCCGAGCGTATCCGCGCGAATGCGGATCGTGAACGCGAAGTGATCCTGGCCAATGCCTACCGTGAGGCTGAAACCATTCGTGGTGAAGGCGATGCCGAGGCAACCGGTATCTACGCCCGCGCCTATAACCGGGATCAGGAATTCTACGACTTCTATCGCAGTCTCGGCGTTTATCGCGCCGGCTTTGACGGCGAGAACAGTATCCTGCTGCTGACGCCGGATTCCGAACTGTTCCAGTATTTTAATAGTTCATCGGGCCGCTGAGCCCGGTATGGATAATAACCGCGGGGAGCGGGGGGCGCAGACGAGCGTACGGTAAGTATGTGGGTAGATCTGCTCACGGCAATCGCGCTGGTCTGTGTCATTGAAGGTATCATGCCGTTCATCAGTCCAGGCGGTTTTCGCCGGACCATGCTGATGGCGACGCGTCTGGACGATACCAGTCTGCGTTTTATCGGCCTCACCAGTATGCTTATCGGTATACTGCTGCTTTACCTGGTACGTTAACCCATGACGATGCGTGATCGCTGGTTACTGCCCGAAGGGGTGGACGAAATACTGCCGCCGCGGGCCGCGGAGCTGGAACAGCTGTGCCGTGAGGTCATCGATCTGTACGCCGGCTGGGGCTATGAACTCGTTATCCCGCCGCTGATCGAGTTTCTCGATTCGTTGCTGACCGGCACCGGCAGTGACCTCGATATCCAGACCTTCAAGCTGACCGATCAACTGACCGGCCGGCTCATGGGCCTGCGCGCCGATACCACGCCGCAGGTGGCGCGCATTGATGCCCATAAACTCAAACGCGATATACCGACCCGGCTCTGTTATCTCGGCACCGTGGTGCACACCCGTCCCGAGAGTACCGGCGACAGCCGCTGCCCGCTGCAGGTCGGCGCCGAGCTTTACGGCCACGACGGTGTCGAGAGTGACGCCGAAGTCCTGTGCCTGATGCTCGAAACCCTGAAACTTGTCGGTCAGCAAAGTCCCTATGTCGATCTCGGTCACATGCGTATCGTCCGTGCGCTGGTCGATGCCGCGGGCCTCGACAATGATCAGACCGATCAGCTGTTCGATGTCCTGCAGCGCAAGGCGGCGGTGGAGCTCGATGCCATGCTGGCCCAATGGTCGCTGGCGAAGAAACACACCACGGCCATCCGCGCACTTATTGAACTCAATGGCAATACCGATATCCTCAAGGACGCCCGCAAATCGCTGGCATCCGGTGGCAATGCAGTGACACAAGCCATCGATGAACTGCAGCAGTTGATCGATATCGTCTCTGCACGCTATCCCGATGTGAATTTCTATATCGATCCGGCCGAACTGCGCGGTTATCACTATCATACCGGCGTGATGTTCGCCGCCTATGTCGAGGGACAGGGCGCCGGTGTCGCCTATGGCGGCCGCTATAACGATATCGGCAGGTCGTTCGGCCGAGCACGGCCGGCCACCGGTTTCAGTGTCGATTTAAAACGCTTGCTGGCATTGCATGAGGCAGTACAGGGCGTGACACCGGGTATAATCGCGCCGTGGTCGAGCGATACGGCCCTGAACAGCCTGGTGGCGGAACTGCGTGGGCAGGGCGAACGTGTCATTATCCAGTTGCCGGGTGCGGAAACGGGGGCCGCCGAACTTGGCTGCGACCGACAGATCGTCGAAAAGAACGGCAAGTGGCAGGTTGTGAAGGCCCATAATAAATAGTGCGCAGCACACCTGGTCCCTTCCCCCTTGAGGGGGGAAGGAAGGATGGGGGTGAGTGATCAACAGCGCGCAGCACACCTGGTCCCTTCCCCTTGAGGGGGGAAGGAAGGATGGGGGTGAGTGATCGACAGCGCCCAGCACACCTGGTCCCTTCCCCTTGAGGGGGAAGGAAGGATGGGGGTGAGTGATCGAGAACAGCGCCCAGCACACCTGGTCTCTTCCCCCTTGAGGGGGGAAGGAAGGATGGGGGTGAGTGATCGACAGCACCAGCACCCTGGTCTCTTCCCCCTTGAGGGGGGAAGGAAGGATGGGGGTGAGTGATCACAACAGCGCGCAGCACACCCTGTCCCTTCTCCCTCTGGGAGAAGGAAGGATGAGGGCCGAAAGCAAATAGTGCGCAGCACACCTGGTCTCTTCCCCCTTGAGGGGGAAGGAAGGATGGGGGTGAGTGATCAACAGCGCGCAGCATACCTGGTCCCTTCCCTTCGAGGGGGAAGGAAGGATGGGGGTGAACATTAATAATGCTGACAAAACACTCTTTCATTTTTAACTTTGTAATTAACGGGCTCCATCAATGGGCAAGAACGTTGTCGTCGTCGGCACGCAGTGGGGGGATGAAGGCAAGGGCAAGCTGGTCGATTTGCTGACCGACCGAACTGCGGCAGTCGTGCGCTTTCAGGGCGGTCATAACGCCGGCCATACCGTGGTCATCGACGGCCGCAAAACGGTATTGCACCTGATCCCGTCGGGTATTCTGCGCGATGGCGTGCAATGCCTGATCGGCAATGGTGTGGTACTGAGCCCGGCGGCATTGCTGGAAGAAATAGGCATGCTCGAAGACAGCGGTTACCCGGCCCGCGATCGGCTGCGTATCAGTGAGGCCTGCCCGTTAATACTGCCTTATCACGTGGCCCTCGATCATGCCCGTGAAAAGGCCCGCGGCAAGGCCGCCATCGGCACGACCGGCCGCGGTATCGGCCCGGCCTATGAAGACAAGGTTGCTAGGCGCGCATTGCGTGTCGGCGACCTGGTTCATCGCGAGCATTTTGCTGCCAAGCTGGGAGAAGTGCTCGATATCCACAACTTTATGCTCCAGCATTATTACAAGACCGATCCACTGGATTTCCAGCAAATACTCGACGCAAGCCTGCAGCACGCCGAACAGATCATCCCCATGGTCGATGATATTACCGGCATCCTGCACAGGCTGCGCCGCGCCGGCGAGAATGTTTTATACGAAGGCGCCCAGGGCGCATTGCTGGATATCGATCACGGTACCTATCCCTACGTCACTTCATCCAATACCACCGCCGGTGGCGCGGCCACCGGTACCGGCATGGGGCTGCGGGAATTTGACTACGTGCTCGGCATTACCAAGGCCTATACCACGCGCGTCGGTTCGGGTCCTTTCCCGACTGAGCTGTTCGACGACATGGGCGAGCATCTCGCGCGCAAGGGCCATGAATTTGGTGCCACTACCGGCAGACCCAGGCGCTGTGGCTGGTTCGATGCCGTATCGCTGAAACGCTCGGTACAGATCAATAGCGTCTCGGGACTGTGTATCACCAAGCTCGATGTCCTCGACGGTCTCGACACCATCCGGATATGCACCGGCTACCAGTGCAACGGCGAACAGCGCGAAACCCCGCCGGTCGGCGCTGATGCCCTGGCCGACTGCCAGCCGATCTATGAGGAAATAACAGGCTGGCAGGAATCTACCGTCGGTGTTAAATCCTACGACGATCTCTCGCCCAACGCCCGCGCCTATCTGGAGAGAATCGAACAGATCGTCAGCACGCCCGTCGATATTGTCTCCACCGGCCCGGATCGGGGGGAGACGATTATTCAGCGGCATCCGTTTGAATAAGAGATAAGAACGGTGGGAGCGGATTTTATCCGCGACTTGTTTCCGGATTACTGTCTATTGCTGAATACGGAATCGCCGATGTAATCGGCTCCCACAGCCGATCGACTTTAAATGACCGAAGTGCAGGAGCGCAGCTTCGCTGCGCGAATGGATAAGTTATGATTCAATCGTCCGCGAATACACGCGAATAATTATATTGCCCATCATTCGTGGTGTGTATGGCGTGAGGAATGCGCCTCGATGGATGGACGGTATTGTAGGAGCGCAGCTTCGCTGCGCGAAATTCGCCCGGCAAGCCGGGCTCCTACCCTGGCCAGGGCTTGACAGGGATGGTGATATCGCGGAAGCTTCTCGTTGATAAAGACGAGGAACGAGGAACGAGCGAACGAGGAACGAGGAACGTATCAATTGGTGCCGAGGAGAGGACTTGAACCTCCACGGGGTTACCCCCACTAGCACCTGAAGCTAGCGCGTCTACCAATTCCGCCACCTCGGCTTATATACACTCGGTTGCAGTTGGCACCACAACCCCGAGCGGTATCAGGTTTTACCGCTCTTTTCCCGGGACCCCGGTGATTTTTGGCCGTCAGGTCAGGCATACTGCCCGACTAACGTAAACAACCCGAATTCCGGTCCGCCGGAGTTGCTCAATTGCTGAGCCGTTCAACAGAACGGCGGAGATTACATAGGCTCCTTATTAATGTCAACGCGCAAGAAAACCCGAACAAAACAGCGCCGGGAAACCCGGCCCATGACGCCCGACCGCCAGCAGACCATTCTCGAATACCTGCGCGAATCGGGCAAACCCCGCAGTTTCGAGCAGATTACCGCGGAACTGGATATGGAATCCGAGCGCCAGCAACAACAGCTTGAACAGACACTGGCGGAGCTGGAGACACAGGGCGTTATCCTGCGTAACCGCCGCGGCCATTTCGGTCTGGTCGAGAAAATGGACCTTATCCGCGGTCGCATCATCGGTCATCCCGACGGCTTCGGTTTTCTGGTCCCGGACCAGGGTGGCGATGACCTGTACATGTCGCCGCGCGAAATGCGCAACCTGCTGCACGGCGATCGCGTCATTGTCAGCGTGGCCGGCATCGATCGGCGCGGCCGGCGCCTGGGTGCGTTGGTGGAGGTGCTGGAACGCGCCAACCAGAAAGTCGTTGGCCGTTACTTCCACGAGCACGGCATCGGCTTTGTCTCGCCCGATAACCGCCGCATCAATCAGGATATCCTGATCCCGCCCGAGCACGCGTCCGACGCCGAACACGGCCAGTTCGTCGTTGTCGAGATCACCGCCCAGCCGGAGAAAAAACGCCAGCCGCTGGGGCGTATTACCAAGGTGCTCGGCGATCGCCTGGCGCCGGGCATGGCGGTGGAAGTCGCCATTCACTCCTTCGGCCTGCCACATGAATGGCCGAAGCCCGTTGAAAAGGAAGCTGCGGATATCCCGGACCGGATCAGTGACAAGGATTCAGGGACCGGAAGGATCTGCGCGATAAGCTACTGGTCACTATCGATGGCGAGGATGCGCGTGATTATGACGACGCGGTTTACTGCGAACGCGAAGGTAACGACTGGCGACTGTGGGTTGCCATCGCCGATGTTTCGCATTACGTCACCCCCGGCAGTGCGCTTGATAATGAGGCCCGTCTGCGCGGCAACTCGGTGTATTTTCCCGGCCAGGTCATACCCATGCTGCCGGAAAACATCTCCAACGGTATCTGTTCTCTCAACCCCGAGGTCGAGCGCCTGTGCATGGTCTGTGAAATGGCCATCAACAGGAAAGGCGAAATCAGGAACAGCAAGTTTTATCCGGCCGTCATGCGTTCCGCCGCCCGGCTCACCTATACCGAGGTCGGTAGCGTTCTGGCCGGTCAGCCGCGGGCCCTGCCCAAACCCAAGCAGGATTTGATCCCGCAGCTGCAGGAAATGCATGAGCTTTACCAACTGATGCACAAGAAACGCCGCAATCGCGGGCTGCTCGAATTCAGCAGTACCGAGACCAAGCTGGTGTTCGATGAAAACGGCAAGGTAGCCGATGTGCAGGCGATCGAGCGCAATGATGCACACCGGCTGATCGAGGAATTCATGCTGGCGGCGAACATCTGTACCGGGCGAGTTTCTCACGGAGAAGGAGATACCGTGCCTGTACCGCATCCACGAGATACCGGCGGAGGAAAAGCTCACCGATTTACGTAAACTGCTGGCCGAGATGGGACTGACACTTGGCGGCGGTGACGAACCCGGTACCCGTGATTACGCAAAGTTGATCGAAGATATCCAGGGCCGTGAATACGCGCACATGATCGAGACGCTGTTGTTGCGCAGCATGCCGATGGCGGTTTATTCGCCGAACAACGTCGGTCATTTCGGTCTGAATTTCCCGGTGTACGCCCATTTCACTTCACCGATCCGGCGCTATCCCGATTTGCTGATACATCGCGGCATTCGCCATGCCCTGAGCAACAAGTCGCCTGATGATTTCGAGTACGATCACAATGACATGCAGGCGCTGGGCGATCACTGTTCCATGACCGAGCGGCGCGCCGACGATGCCACCCGCGACGCCATCCTGCGTTACAAATGCGAGTTCATGCATGATCGTATCGGCGAGGAATTCGATGCGATCATCACCGGCGTCACCAACTTCGGTATTTTTGTCGAAATGACGGGCGTCTATACCGAGGGTCTGGTGCATGTGACCGCGCTGCGCAACGACTATTATCATTTCGATCCGGTCAAGCATCAGCTGCAGGGTGAACGCACCGGCAAGACCTATCGTCTGACCGACCATGTCCGTGTACGCGTCATGCGTGTTGATATCGATGAGCGCAAGATCGATCTGGAGATCGCGGATAACGACAGCGACGCTGATAAGCAGCCGGCAAAAAAGAAAAAGAAAAGACGCAGGCGCAAACATGGCAAGAACTGAACTGGTCTACGGTATCCACGCGGTGCGCCATCTGATCGAACGCGCGCCCGAACAGATACTCGAGGCCTGGATACAGGATTCCGCGAGCAGTGATGCCCTGAATGATATCCAGGAAACGCTGCGCCGGCAGGGGGTGGCCACGCACCGCGCCAATACGGCGACGCTCGACAAGCTGAGCGGTGACGGTGTGCACCAGGGCGTGATCCTGCGCAGCCGCCGGCCGGCCGAGGACCCGTTCGGCCTGGAGGACCTGCTGGCGGCGACCGACATGCCGCTGTTCGTGGCGCTGGATGGCGTCCAGGACCCGCATAATCTCGGTGCCTGCCTGCGCACGGCCGCGGCCGCCGGCGCGACCGCCGTGGTGATCCCGCGCGACCGCGCCGTGGGCATGAACGAGACCGTGCGCAAGGTTGCCTGCGGCGGTGCCGAAATCGTGCCGCTGCTGCGGGTCACGAACCTGGCCCGCAGCCTCGAGGCCATGCAAAAGGCCGGCGTATGGCTGGTGGGCTGTAGCGCCGATGCCCCTGCCAGCCTCTACGACACCGACCTGAACCGGCCGCTGGCCATCGTCATGGGCGCCGAGGGCAGCGGCCTCAGGCGCCTGACCCGCGAACACTGTGATTACCTGGCCAATATTCCCATGGCCGGCGGCATGGAGAGCCTGAACGTATCGGTGGCGACCGGCATTTGCCTGTTTGAGGCGTTGAGGCAGCGGCGTAGAAGTGAAATGTGAATCGTGAATCGTGAATCGTGAAAGGTGAAAGGCGAGAGCTACTTACGATTGTTCAGCTTCCACAACTGCCCTGCCGCCCCCAGGGCCAAACCATGCAAATTCCCGCCAGGAAATCAGTGTCCTGGCCGAACCGCGAACGCTCTGGAATGGTGCGCGGCAAGGGCAGCAGCCCGCGTTTCTCTCGCTCGTATGCCGTTTTTTGGTAGGAGCCCGGCTAGCCGGGCGAATGCGGGGTCCGGGTATTCGCGCAGCAAGCTGCGCTCCCACGATTCACGTTTCACTGGCCGCATTTGCTTTAACCCGCCGGTTTGCCTAGAATTGCCGCCTTTCCGCAGTATCTGAACCTCGCCGCACTGTCCGTCAGGCGGCTGCAACCCGAGAGGATATACAATGCGTCATTACGAGATCGTCTTTCTGGTCCACCCGGACCAGAGTGAACAGGTGCCGGCCATGATCGAACGCTACCGCGGGATGATCGAGGCCAAGGACGGCAGGATACACCGTCTGGAAGACTGGGGCCGTCGGCAGCTGTCCTATCCCATCAACAAGGTTCACAAGGCACATTACGTGCTCATGAACATCGAATGCAGTCGCGAGGTGCTGGATGAATTGACCAGTGCCTTCCGGTTCAATGATGCGGTTATCCGCAATCTCGTTGTCAAGAAGGATGAAGCCGTCACCGAGCCGTCACCGCTCATCAGGGGTCGGGACGAGGAAGAATCCGGCGACCGCGACGATCGTGACGACAGTCGTGGTGATCGCACCAGCGACGACAGCGTCGCCGATCACAGCGATGATGACACTGACGGCGAGATAACCGGTGAAGAAGCCGAACCGGAAACCGCCGGCCCGGCGTAATACAACGAATCCGCATTCTTGAGAGGAATCAATCATGAGCCGTTACTTCCGTCGCAAGCGTTTTTGCCGTTTCACGGCCGAGGGCGTCAAGGAAATTGATTACAAGGACATCAACACGCTGAAGAATTACATTACCGAGACCGGCAAGATCGTGCCGAGCCGGATCTCCGGGACCAATGCCAGGTACCAGCGGCAATTGTCCACCGCCATCAAGCGGGCGCGTTTTCTGGCATTACTGCCTTACAGCGATTCACACTGACAAGGCCTGGAATCAGGCGGTCATTGCGAAACAGGCAATCCCGGGCCACCGGTTTTCAAGCGCCCAGGGAATTGCTGCGTTTCGCCAGGCTGCGCCCGCGGCTGATGACCGCGTTCCCGCAATGATGGCCGATTCAGGGTTTTATTGATCATGCGCGCGCTTGCCGGCTATATCCTCGGTGGCCGCATGCAGGCGATTGCCGTCACCAGCCTGTTCGGCTTCCTGTCGCTGGTGATTCCGCCGGCGGCCTATTTGTTCAGTGGTGTGCCGGTGGCGCTGGTGACCCTGCGCATCGGTCCGGTGGCCGGTATTCAGGTGATGCTCGGCAGCCTGCTGGTGCTGGTACTGGGGCTGCTGCTACTGGGTGTACAGCCGCTTCTGGCCATCAGCCTGGTGCTCGGGATCTGGCTGCCGGTGGTTTTCTGTGCAACCAGTCTGCGCCGCAGCGAATCACAGGCGGTAATGCTGCTGTGTGCCGCGGCAGTGGTGGCCGGCTATGTCGCCATGCTGCGCATCACCGTCGCCGATGTGGATGAGTGGTGGCGGCAGCAGCTGGAACCGGTACTGGAGCAGATGCTCACGAACCGGCCGGATCTGTCTGCCGGGCAGTTAATGGAAGGTTTGTTGCCGTTCGTCAACGGCATGATCGCGGCGGGCCTGGTATTCAGCCTGGTGGTCACGGTCATGCTGGCACGCTGGGCCCAGGCACTGCTGTACAATCCCGGCGGTTTCGGTGCCGAGTTTCGCGCGCTGTTGTTGCCGCGCTGGCTGGTCGTCGCCACGGTGGGTGCACTGGCCGGGGCGATACTGCTGGATAACCGGTTGGCCGGCTGGCTCAAGGATATGGTTTTCATTGCCATGACCCTGTTTCTGTTCCAGGGACTGGCACTGTGCCATTTGCAGGTCAAGGTACGGGGCTGGGCGGTGCACTGGCTGTGGCTGATGTACGCGCTTCTGCTGCTGTTGCCGCAGTTTATCCTGTTCGTGGCCAGCATGGGCTTTGCCGATGCCTGGCTGCGGCATGGCCATACAGTCGGGCCGGTCGATGATGACGATAACGACAATAATCGCCAGGAATGACAAGCAGCACCTGTTCCTGAGAGCGGGGGCTTTGTATCATATGTACAATCGAGATATTGAGGTGGCGTAATGGAAGTCATACTGCAGGAAAAGATTCATAACCTGGGTGAGCTGGGCGATCAGGTGAAGGTCAAGCCCGGCTACGGTCGTAATTACCTGATTCCACAGGGCAAGGCCGTGCCGGCCACGGCCGAGAACGTGGCCAGGGTCGAGGCCCGCCGGGCGGAGCTGGAAAAGGCCGAGGCCGAACATCTGGCCGAGGCCCGGGGCCGTGCCGAAAAAATCCATGGCCTGCGGCTGACCATCGCCCGCAAGGTGGCCGATGATGAGGGCAAGCTTTACGGCTCCGTCGCGCCGGCGGATATCGTCGAGGCCGCCGAGGCCGCCGGCAGGGAAATCGGCAAGCACGAAATTCACATGCCGGAAGGCCCGATTCGCATTGTCGGCGAATACGAACTGCACGTCAGTCTGCATGCCGATATGGAGTGCACGATTACCGTCGAGGTCGTCGCCGAGGAATAACGTGAAACGCTGCCGGCCCCTCGTTAGATGGGTCGGGTGCGGTGTGGTATAAATTCTTTAACCCAGTATTACCTGCTTGTGTCAGGGAGGGATAATACGGCCGATGACCAGTCCCGCTACCTCGGATATCACCAGGGACAGGTCGCGCCAGTCGTTCAAGGTGCCGCCGCATTCCGTACCCGCCGAACAGTCCGTGCTCGGCGGCCTGATGCTCGATAACCGCGCCTGGGATGAAATCGCCGATCTCCTGCACGAGGAGGATTTCTACCGCAAGGACCACCGGCTGATTTTCCGTGCCATCGGCACCCTGCTCGGCGACGGCAGGCCCTGTGATGTCATCACGCTGTCGGAATGGCTGGATAAAAGCGCGCTGCTGGACGAGGCCGGCGGCCATGATTACCTGGCCGCGCTGGCCGAGAACATCCCCAGTGCCGCGAATGTCCGCAGCTACGCCACCATTGTCCGCGAAAGCTCTATCCTGCGGCAGCTTATCGATACCGGCTATGACATCGCCAGCGCCGGACTCAACCCGGAAGGCCGCAGCAGCGAACAGATCCTGGATTACGCCGAAAGCAGCGTGTTCAAGATCGCCGAGCAGGAAACCCGCGGCCGCCGTAATTACCAGCCTATCCGTTCGCTGCTGTCGGCCGCGCTAGACCGGGTCGATGAGCTGTATCGCAGCAACACCTCGATTACCGGTGTCGCCACCGGCTTTGACGACTTCGACGAAATGACCGCCGGCCTGCAGAAGTCGGATCTGATTATCGTCGCCGGCAGGCCGTCGATGGGCAAGGCCCAGCCTCTGGATGCCAGAGTCCGGACCCTGGACGGTTGGAAAAAAATGGGTGAACTCAAGTTCGGCGATCATCTGGCCTCAATCGATGGTCGTCCATCACACGTGGCAGGTATTTATCCGCAAGGCAGGAAGGACATATACCGCATTACCTTCTCAGATGGCCGCAGCACAGAAGTTTGCGATGAACATTTGTGGCGCGTCTATTATCGTTCCTGGGAATCCTCCAGGATATTGTCAACTGCCCGTCTCAAGGAGATGCTTACGCGCAAGCGTTACCAGAATCGCTTATGGATAGACCACAGTTCAGGGGATTTTGGTCATAAGCAGACTTTGCCGGTTGATCCCTGGGTGCTGGGTGTGTTGATTGGCGACGGTAATTTAAAGGGGTCATCTGTTCGTGTTTCTACAGCCAGCGATAAATTGCTGGTGACTCTGGCGGAATGCCTCGGTAGCGATTATTTGCTACGTGCGGCAGGTGGCTATGATTATCGTGTTGTGCAGTCACAGACACAATTCCGCGCGAGTCAGTGGGGAGTTTCTCCCAATCCGATAAAAGAAGCCTTACAATGCCTGTATCTCTGGGATATCGGTGCCGAATCAAAATTCATTCCTGAAGTCTATAAGACAGCGGAAAAAAGCGCGCGTATCGCGCTGTTATCCGGTCTCCTGGATACCGATGGCTGGATTGAGTCCTGGGGCAGTATTCGTTTCGCCAGCTCGAGTGAGCGGTTGGCCGATGATGTTGTAGATTTGGCTCGTTCCCTGGGGGGGTGGGCGACCAAGAGTTCCCGTCATAATAGCTACTCCCATAATGGGGAAAAGCGATTAGGACGCCCATCGTGGGTTGTTAACATGTCATTTGCCCGGCCGCTCTCCCTTTTCACTTTGCCGGCCAAGAAAGGACGTATGGTTTCCGAGCGGCAAAGGAAAAGGATGCCCGTTATAAAGTCAATTGAATGGGTCAGACAGGCACAAGCCCAGTGTATTGCAGTTACCCATCCGGAAAAATTGTATATTACGGATGATTATGTGGTAACGCATAATACGGCATTCAGCATCAATATCGCCGAACATGCCTCGATCAAGGGCAAGAAGTCGGTGGCGATCTTCAGCATGGAAATGCCCGGCGAGCAGCTGGCCATGCGCATGCTCGGTTCACTGTCGAGGGTCGATCAGCAGAAGATCCGTACCGGCCGTATTGCCGAGGATGACTGGCCGCGCCTGACAGCGACACTGACCATGATGCAGGACGCGAAGATGTTCATCGACGACACCCCGGCGCTGACACCGGCCGAAATCCGCTCGCGCTGCCGTCGAATCAAGCGCGAGCATGAACTCGACCTCGTTATTGTCGATTACCTGCAACTGATGCAGCTGCCGGACAGCAGTGAAAACCGGGCCACGGAGCTGTCGGCCATATCGCGGGGGCTCAAGGCCCTGGCCAAGGAACTCGGCGTGCCGGTCATCGCGCTGTCACAGCTCAATCGCAGTCTCGAACAGCGTGACAACAAGCGGCCACGCATGTCGGACCTGCGTGAATCCGGTGCCATCGAACAGGATGCCGACGTCATCGTCTTCATCTACCGCGACGAGGTCTACAACGAGGACAGCCAGGACAAGGGCAAGGCCGAGATCATCATCTCCAAGCAGCGTAACGGCCCCATCGGCGAATGTTTTTTGACGTTCCGCGGCCAGTACACGCGATTCGAGAATTACATTGATGAAAGCCGTTTCTCGGCCGGGGATTATGCATGAGCCGACCGGCCAGCGTTGTCATCAACCTCGCCGCTCTCAAGTCCAATTTCCAGCGTATCCGCCAGCTGGCACCGCGGCAGAAGATCATGGCCGTGGTCAAGGCCGATGCCTATGGCCATGGAATCAGCCGTGTTGGTCGCAGCCTGCCGGACGCCGACGCCTTCGGCGTTGCCTGTCTGGAGGAGGCCAGGCAGTTGCGCGATGCCGGTATCAACCAGCCCATTGTCCTGCTCGAGGGTCCGTTCAGCGCCGGGGAACTGCCGCAGATCCAGGCCCTGGCACTCGAAATCGTCATTCACCACCCGGATCAGTTTGCCATGCTGGAAGCGGCGCAGGGCGAACAACAGCTGCGGGCGTGGCTGAAGATCGACACCGGCATGCACCGGCTGGGCTTTGCGCCCGAAGACGTTAGCCAGGCGCGCGAGAAATTACTCGGTTATCAATGCATCGCCGGTGACCTGCGACTGATGACGCACCTGGCGACGGCGAACGAGTCGGGCGATGCACTGACCGGCCGGCAGTTACAGGCCTTTGCCGAGTGCACGCAGGGCATGGCCGAGGAACGCAGTATCGCCAATTCCGCCGGTATCCTCGACTGGCCGGACAGTCATGCTGACTGGGTACGGCCCGGCCTGCTGCTATATGGCATATCCCCCAATCCCGATCGCGGCAGCCTGGCGGAAGGCCTGCAGCCGGTAATGACGTTCAGTTCCAGGCTGATTTCAGTTAAACAGCTGAAGGCGGGTGATACAGTCGGTTACGGTGCAACCTGGTCGTGCCCGGAAGACATGGCCATCGGCATTGTCGCCGCCGGTTACGGTGACGGCTATCCACGCCATGCCCGCTCCGGTACGCCGGTGCTCGTCAACGGCAAACGTGCCGGCATGATCGGCGTCGCCTCCATGGATATGCTGACGGTGGATCTGCGTAATGTGCCCAATGCCAGGGTCGGCGATCCGGTTGTGCTCTGGGGCGGGGGTCTGCCGGTCGAGGAAATCGCCGCCTGTGCGCAGACCATTCCGTATGAACTGCTCTGCGGGGACCGCAAACGCATGGCCTTTCACGAACAGGATTGAATCATCATGACGAGGCCTAAGGTTCAGTATCAGTGCAACGCCTGCGGCGCGCAGTTTCCGAAGTGGGCCGGCCAGTGCCCGGACTGCGAGGCCTGGAATACCCTGGAAGAAGTGGCGGCGATCAATATCGGTCGCCATGCCGGCAGCCGCGGCCGGCAGCCGGATATGCACGTGGTCGGTGACGCGGCCGGCGTGCAGACCCTCGACAGTGTCGAAACCGAAACCGAAGTCCGCATGCCCACGGGGACCGGTGAATTCGACCGTGTGCTCGGCGGCGGTCTGGTGCGCGGCTCGATCGTATTGATTGGCGGCGATCCCGGTATCGGCAAATCAACATTGCTGTTGCAGACAGTTGCGAATCTGGCGGCAAAGGGGACGCCGTGTCTGTATGTGACCGCCGAGGAGTCGGCCCAGCAGGTCGCATTGCGCGGCAAGCGCCTGGGACTGAAACTCGCTGATCTGAAAATCTCCACGCAGAATCAGCTCGAGGACATCCTCGCCACCAGCCAGAACGAAAAACCGGCGGTCCTGGTCATCGATTCCATCCAGACCGTATTCAGTGACGTGCTGCAGTCGGCGCCGGGCGCCGTTGCCCAGGTGCGTGAATGCGCCGCGCAGCTGGTGCGTTACGCCAAGCAGACCGGTACCGCCGTGTTTCTGGTCGGCCATGTAACAAAAGAGGGGACGCTCGCCGGTCCGCGCGTGCTCGAACACATGGTCGACGGCGTACTGTATTTCGAGGGTGACAGCGGCAGCCGTTTTCGCGTCATCCGTGCGGTCAAGAACCGCTATGGTGCGGTGAATGAACTCGGCGTGTTCGCCATGACCGACAAGGGCCTCAAGGAAGTCGGCAATCCGTCGGCGATCTTTTTATCGCGCCACGAGCAGCCGGTTGCCGGCAGCGTGGTCATGGTCACGCGTGAAGGCAGCCGGCCGTTGCTGGTTGAAGTGCAGGCACTGGTGGACTCCAGCAGCAGCGGTAATCCGCGGCGGGTGATACTCGGCCTGGAACAGAACCGGCTGGCGATGCTGCTGGCGGTCATGCATCGCCACGGCGGCATCGCTACCTATGATCAGGATGTATTCGTGAATGTTGTCGGCGGTGTGCGGGTGACCGAAACCGCTGCCGATTTGCCGATCGTCCTGGCGGCGCTCTCCAGCCTGCGCGATCAGCCGCTACCACAGGAACTGGTTGCCTTCGGCGAAGTCGGCCTGGCCGGGGAAATCCGGCCGGTACTGAACGGCCCGGAACGCCTCAAGGAGGCTGCCAAGCATGGCTTCAAACGCGCCATCGTGCCGCAGGCCAATAAGCCGAAGCAGAAGATTGAGGGACTTGAGGTTACCGGTGTCAGCAGACTTAATGAAGCCCTGCAGGTCATTATTCAGGGCTGACTACAACATAGACTGGCTAATCTCATGAAAGGCAACAGGCTTAAAGCCTTGATGGATTACTCAGACTTGTTGCTTGATGCCGTCTGTATTGTTGATATGGAAGGACATTTTGTTTACGTCAGTTCGGCCTTTGAGCGGATATTCGGCTATTCGCCGGATGAAATCCTCGGGCAGAACATGATAGATCATGTATTACCGGAGGATCGCGGCAGAACCCTGAAAGTTGTCGATAAAATCAAGACCGGCGATCCCGAGACACATTTCGAGAATCGCTATATCCGCAAGGATGGTCAAATAGTTCATGTTATGTGGGCGGCACGCTGGTCGGAGGAGGACCGCGTGCGGATAGCGGTGGCGCGCGATATTACCGCCCGAAAACAGGCCGAACTCTTACAATCATCTCTTTATGCCATATCGGAAGCGGCGCATAATGCCAATAATCTGAGCGATTTATTCAGGAAAATACACTCGATCATCAATGAGATTCAGCCAGCTGATAATTTTCTCATAGCCCTGGCCAGTGGTGATGATGACGAGATCGAGATCCCTTATTACGTTGATCAGAATCAGCAGCCATTGAATGTGATCGGGTGGCAGCGAAAGCTGGTTGCTGAAGTGATTGAAAAGGGGAGATCATTGTTGATAACACCAGACAGTATCGCAAGTCTGACTGATGATATTGACAATATGCCTGACGGTGATGTGGGCTGTCGGCTGGCCGTGCCGCTTCAATCCCGGGATCAAATAATCGGGGCACTGGTTCTCGAAAGCTGTTCAGATACGATCCGATATGCTGAAAAAGACACGGAACTGTTACAGTTTGTTTCCCAGCAGATAGCGACCGCTGTTGAACGACAGAAAATGTATGCCCGTTTTCAGTACATGGCCCAATATGACCAGCTTACCAGGCTTCCCAACAAGGCCCTGTTACTGGATCGAATCGAAATCGCTTTGCTCAGGATGAAACGTCAGCAGTCCCGGCTTGCAGTACTTTATCTGGATCTGAACGAATTCAAGGATGTTAATGACAATTATGGGCATGCGGCCGGTGATCAATTGCTTGGTGCAGCTGCTCAGCGCCTGCAGGATTGTGTTCGTGACTCTGATACGGTTGCCCGCGTCGGCGGTGATGAATTTGTAGTATTACTCGAAGATATCAGGGAGACCGGAGATGCCTTGACCCTGAGCAAAAAAATACATTTGGCATTCGAACAATACTTCGAAATCGCTGATAAGCAGCTATTCATCACACCCAGTATAGGTATCTCGGTTTATCCTGATGCTGGTCAGACCGCAGAAAAGTTACTGCATAAAGCGGATGAAGCGATGTATATTGAAAAGCGACTCAGTCGGGAAAAGTCTGGTAAGGAAGGATAAGCAGGCGGCCAAGCGGGCCGAATTCTCATGCCGATGTATTTATTTATCTTTATTGAGAAATCCAATTCGATGCAAAATGAAAAACTGAAAGTCCGCATTACAGAGAGCGACCAGTTGATCGATGTGCTTGTTTACAGCAAGCATGCCAATCATATAGAGGTAGTACTCGGCGAAGGGGAGCATAGTGTGAAATGCGATTTGACGCCGACCCGCAACGGCCTTTCCTATGCGGGCACTATTATGGGACGCGAGATTGTTTACGAACGCAGCCGTGAGCAGGTGCAGGCCGATATAGACAGGGTCAATCCGGCTCTGAGGCAGTCCACCCGGCGCCGTTGACGGGCTAATTTCTAAGGAAACTCTGATTAATTTTATGGTGTCATTTCGACCAACGGGAGAAATCTTTTAAAATATTGACTTGTATAGAGCAGCGCACTGAAAGATTTCTCCCGTTGGTCGAAATGACAAAATATTCAGAGCTTCCCTAAGGTTAAAAAAAGCATGCCCCGCTGCTGCAGGGCATGCTTGTGTTACTGATTTACTTGTTTTTAAGCGAGAGATAGCCGATACCGGCGGCAGCACCGGCGCCTGTACCGGTTTCAACTGCGAGTGGCACCAGGCCAATGCTGTCATTGCTGCCACCAACGAGTGCGGCGGCGCCGAGCTTCACCCCGAACGCGGCTGAGGCCTTGCCGCCTGTGTAGGTACCGTTAAGCGCGGTTGACCAGTCGAGATCCTTGTTTGTAGAAGCTACCACCGAATACGACATCGAGGATTGCTGCGTCCATTCCAAATCGAGACCAAGGCGAATCCCCGCCTCGCCTTCGTAATGGTCCTCGACGCCACCATGCTTGAAGACACAGTCAAACGATGCACTGGAGTGGATCAGCAGATTGGTTTTTGTCCCCGGTATATATTCACAGGTGACCACACCGATCTCGTTTTTTGAACCTTCTTCGGCCTGCAGCATTGCGAATGGGCTGCATGTCAGAACAATAACTGAGAGTAGCCCCGGAAAGAGTTTTGTATTAAAAAGTTTCATATTATCTATCCTTTTACTTGTTTGCGGTATAAAAGTCCGATGATTATTCACTACTAGATACCCCCGCTATCCTTGGTTTGAATGAAACATCATGCTCAATGATGAATAGCATGTTTTCATCATTCAGGGTGGATAGCATTCCCCTTCTTACTTCAATCACGGGCTTTCCCGGCGTCGGGCTTGATAGGCCGTTAGCCAGGATTATGGTCAGCTTTCCCCGAAAATGAAGTGCGGTAACAGGAACCAAGTGTGGCTGTTGCCAACCGGGAAATCAAGAGGAGCCAAATGACCGGAATACCGGTTAGTGATCCCCTGTTTCCTGCACCGATGACGGCAGAATGACAGTTTCACCGGCCCGAAGCCCGCTCAGGATTTGTACATGATTGTCGTCCGTGCGATCGCCGGTACGCACATAGCGCCGAACGGGACCAAACTGCCCGGGCACATAGACAAACTCGATCTGGCCGACATCCAATACTGCCGCTGCCGGTACATAAAGTCTGGTTTCGGTGCCGACAGGAATCAGCAGCCTGCCGAACATGCCGGGATAGAGGTTTGGATGATGCGGCAATGATGCCTTGACCAGGAATGTACGGGATCCGGGTTCGGCCAGCGGCACGATTTCATCAACCGAGACGGGCAGTGCTTTTTTCGGGGCATCGATACTGGCTTCGAGTCTCTGGCCGATGGTCAGTGCCGTGCCCAGCGATTCCGGTACATTGGCCTCAAGGCGTAGCGTCGCCGGATCGTACAGGCGCAGTATGGGGCTGCCCGGCATGGCGGTATCCCCCGGGTCGGCATAGCGGTCCGCCACGCGGCCGCTGATCGGCGCCCGGATAATGGCGTAGGACAGGGTGGTTTCCGCTTCCGCCAAAGCCTGCTGGGCACGCTCCAGGTTGGCCCGGGCCGACTTCAGTGATGACTCGGCCCGGTCCAGTTCCGCCTTCGGTACGACGCCGCGTTCAAAAAGCCGGCTAATGCGTTCAAAATTGGGCTCGACTTCATCAAGGTGGGCCCGTGCCGCGGTTACCGCCTGACGCCGCTGTAGCAGTTGCGCCTTGAGTTCACGGCTGTCAAGTTCCGCCATTACGTCATTCTGCGCAACGATATCACCGGCACGGACATAAATGGATGAAATGGTGCCGGTAATACGCGTCGAGATTATCGTCTCTTTCTTTGCCCGGATAGTACCGGGTGCCTGTTCGATCAATGTATGCTCAACTGCCTTCACGTCCACTTTATGCCCGTCCAGGGTTTCGGTCTGTACATCGATCGTCCCGGGACTGATCGTTGAACTGAAAAACCCTGCAAGATAGGCCATAACCAGGCCAAGAAGGATCAGGGCCAGAACAGCGGCTGTAATGCGTGTATAAGTCTTCATGGATGCTCCGTTATCTGAGCTGTTTTCGACTGGCCGCTGTTGTTTGCATAGACAAGATAATAAACAACCGGCACAACACCAAGTGTAAACAGGGTAGATGCGACGATGCCGAAGATAATGGCCCAGGCCAGACCGCTGAATATGGGATCCAGCGTAATAACCAGGTTGCCGATGAGCGTAGTGCCGGCAGTCAGGAATACCGGTCGCATACGCACCGCCCCCGCCTCCAGTAGCGCCTCTCGCAGGGGCGCTCCTTCCCGGTGTGCAATCTGGATGAACTCGATCAGTATCAATGCATTACGAACGACAATACCGGCCAGTGCAATCATGCCAATCATGGCAGTAGCGGTGAACAGTATCGGGTTGGGGAAGATGTCGATGCTGCGCGTACCGATTGAATTCAATAGCCAGAAGCCGGGCATGATGCCAATCACCGTCAGCGGAATGGACAGCAGAATAATGCCGGACACTGCCGGCAGGCCGGTTTGTATGTAAAGCACCAGGAAGATACCGAGAACGGCAACGGCAAAGGCAATGCCCAGGTCGCGAAAAACACGCAGGGTAATAAACCATTCGCCTTCGCCGGTCCAGACAGCCCGTATATCATCGGGCAGTGACCATGAGATACCGCTGCCGGGACTGAGGAATGTTCGATCCTCGACAGGACGGGGATCGGTTCCCGTGTTTGACGGCGGCTTTGAACCTGCCGGCACGTAATCAGCCATAACATCACTGATAACGGCGGCGGGTGTGCGTCCCGCCGGTTCGGCATATACATAGGCAACACGCTCCAGGTTTTTGTGATAAATGGTTTTATCCACTCGCTTATGGATAAACCGGCCGAGCTCGCCTACCTGGACAATCGGCTGGGGTGCATCGCGTATGCCGCCCTGTTCGCGGATCTTGGTAATGCCCGCACGACCTTTAATATAGAGCGAAGTCAGGTCTTCGGCGGAACTGCGTCGCTCGACAGGCAGACGTAGCAGTATGGGCAACGGATTGGCCTCGGTGGGTATCTGCATGTGTCCGGCTTTCATGCCGTCGACGGCAAGCCTGATCGTTTGCGCAATATCATTCGTGGAGATGCCGGAGAGGGCGGCTTTTTCCTTGTCTGTCACGAATACCAGCTTGTTCTGATCCGCCTCGACGGAAGTATCGACATCGACAACCAGCGGTTCCCTGCGCAGCCGCTCGGCGAGTTTATCGGCCGCGGCCTGCAGGTCCGCATAAGGTGTCGTGAGTTCGCCATAGATTTCGGCAGTAACCGTTGCGATTACTGGAGGACCGGGCGGCACTTCCACCAGACGTATAAGCGCACCGTGCCTGTCTGCTATTGCCTGGAGGTCGCGGCGTATCCGTAACAGAATTTCGTGTGACTGATGCGCGCGGCGTTGCCGCTCCGCCAGTGTGACGCGAATATCGGCCTGGTGCGGGTAGTTGCGCAGGTAGTAATGGCGGATCATGCCATTGAAATCCATGGGCGAGGATTCACCGGCAAATGCGGTAAAGTCCCGCACTTCGGGTACAGTGCGCAGATATTCGGCCAGGGCCCGGGTCACGCCCTCCGTGCGCTCAAGCGTGGTTCCTTCGGGCATGTCGACAACGATCTGGAATTCGTTCTTGTTATCATGAGGCAGCAGTTTAAGCGGCACGAGCCGCAGTGCCGGTAATGTGACTGCCACTATAAAAACGACGCCGATAACGGCCAGAAAACCCCAGGCGCGGCCCCTGTTCGTTATCAGGGGTTGTACACAGGCAGCATAGATACGATAGGTGTACGTTGTACGCACGTCATATGTATCATCTCGCGCTGAACGCGGCAGCAGCCTGTAAGCCAGCCACGGCGTTATGAGAAACGCGACGAACGTACTGGCTATCACGGTAATCGGGACATTGAAGGCCATGGGCCCCATGTAAGGACCCATCATGCCGGTGATGAACATCATGGGTGCAAAGGCGATAATGATGGCCACGGTAGACATCACCAGTGCTCCCCGGATCTCCGACATGGCTGCCGCCACGGCATGCCGTGCCTTGTAGCGTGCCATGCGGAAGTAGCGCTCGATATTGTCGACACCGGTAATGGGATCGTCGACCAGCAGACCCAGTGCCAGGATGAGCGCAAACAGCGTTACCCGGTTGATGGTGTATCCGAACAGGAAATCCAGCAACAGGGTGACGCCGTAGGAAACCGGGACGGCCAGTGCCACGATGATGGCGGCGCGCCAGCCGATAAAAATGGCAATAAAAACCACGACTGCAAGAATGGCGACCGCCAGGCTGGCGATCAGATCGTTGACTTTCTGATCAGCCGTGGCGCCGTAATCGCGAATGATGCGGTAATGAACACCCGGTGGAAACAACTCTTCCGCGAGTTGATTCAGCCGGGCCTCGACATCACGGGCGACCCAGACTGCATTGGTGCCGCGTTTTTTTGCAACCGCGACGGTTACGGCCGGAAATACGCCATGTGATTGAGCGGCAGTCGCGTCCGCGGGACCGAAACCGATCCAGGTGTAGTTGCCCGGTTCGGCGGGCCCGTCGCGGATGCGGGCCACGTCCCGCAGATAAACCGGTACGCCGTCAACGACATTCACGACCAGCCGGCCCAGCTCGGCTGCATCGGCCACGAATGTGCCGGCCTCGATCACCATTGATTCGTCCTGGTGCTGGATGTTGCCAGCCTGCTGCAGGGTATTCGAAGCCTCTATCGCCCAGACCACATCCAGCGCCGCTGTGCGGCGTGCTGCCAGGGCTTCCGGATCCAGTTCGACGCGGATCTCTCGCGGACGGCCACCGGTTACGGTGACACGATTGGTATTCTCGATGGATTGCAGCCGCTGTTCGACTTCTTCTGCGATACGCCGCAGTTCGTGGTCACCAACCTGTGCCGGGTTCTCGCTCCAGATGGCGGCGACCACGATTGGAACATCATCGATCTCGACGGGTTTAACGACCCATGAACTGACGGCATCCGGTACCAGATCGGTATTGGAATTGACCTTGTTATAGATCTTGACGAGCGAGTCTTCACGGTCTTCCCCGACATAGAAACGCACGGTGACCACGGCACGGCCGGTTTGTGACATGGAATAGACATATTCCACCCCGTCAATCTGGAACAAAAGCTTTTCAAGCGGTGTTGCCACCTGCCGCTCGACCTGCTGTGCGCTCAGGCCGGGCGCGTTTACGACGACGTCGGCCAGTGGCACCACGATCTGCGGTTCTTCCTCGCGTGGCGTGACCATCAGGGCAATCACGCCGCCGGTGATGGCTATGAACATCAAGATGGCGGGCAGCGGATTGTCGAGGACACGATTGATGAGACGTGCCGCCCAGTCGTGTAAGCCGTTTTCAGATGTCTGCGCCATGCAATAGTCAGTGGAGCTTGTTGTTGATTGTTATGTCAGTTATAACCGCATGACACGGGCCATGCATTTCAGCTATCTGGTGGAAAAGATTGTATATTGCAGATCAATCAGCGTTGACGTACTGATCTTGATCAAATTCAAGGAATCCTCCTTATGTTGCATTGCACTCAAGAATGAGCAGCTAGAATTACAAGATTAGGCAGTATTCGTATGTTGCCATAGTAGTTTTTGATCCCCTGTGTTATAGACAGGACAGAGCGGCTGAAAAATCGTGGCAGGCGGAAGCATACCGCAAGTCAAAATGAATGATCAGCCAAAACAGACTGTTATTGTGAAGATTGGTGGTTCCCAAGGATGAATACACCCCTCATATCGGGGCACGAGACGCAAAGGGATCCGGTCGATAGCCATTCCGGCATCACCCGCGAGCGGGTCATTACGGGCGTCTCCCTGTCGGGCGGAGTGGCCATGGGACGGCCGTGTTTCTACAGGACGCCGGAAACCGGCAACGGCCGGATTGCCACGCAGGCATCCGATCAGGCCACCCGTGTACGCCGGGCCCTGCTGGAAGTCGCCCGCTACTACGGTGAGCTGGCGCAACAGGCCGACAGCCGGCTGGACCGCTCCGCCGGTGACATTTTCCGGGCGCAATCCATGCTGGCCAGTGACGCATCGCTCATGGCAAGCCTGGAGCGTAGGCTTGCCGCCAGGTATACAAACGCGGAAGCAGCCGTTACAGACACGCTCGACAGCTTTGCCTCTGAGCTGCGGGCGGCACAGTCAGATGATATCCGCGAACGCGCCAGCGACATCGCACTGAACTGCGCCAGCGACATCACTGAACTGAAAGAAGCCTTGTTGACGTATCTCGGCAGCATGCAGGGCTTTGTCAATTGCTGCGACAGCGGTTATTGCCGGTTCGGGGACTGCCGTAACAGCCGTGATCATATCCTTATCGCGACACAGTTCATGCCCGGTACGGCACTCTCGGCCGGTGGCTTTACCCGGGGGTTCGTGGTCGAGACAGGTGGTCCCAGTTCACACGCCGCCATTCTGGCGCGGATGATGGGTTTGCCGGCGGTCAGCGGTGTTTCCGGTCTGGCTGCCACGCTGACAGGAGACAGCCGTATTCTGGTCGACGGTGATAGCGGTAGGGTTTATATCGATCCATCGGAGCAAACACTGGCCGCTTACCGGGGCCGGTTGACACAGGAACAACACCCCGCAACGGCGCAGACGGCGATAGCGCCGGTCAAGGGTTTCAGAATTCTTGCCGACGTGGATCGCGTGACCGATCTGCCTCAGGTCCATGCGGCACGGGCCGAAGGCATCGGCCTGTACCGTTCGGAAAGCGAGTTGTTACTGGAACGGCGCCTGCTCGGCGAGGACGAACAGCTGGAGCGCTATACTCAGTTGCTGGATAGTGTGTCCGGTCCTGTCCATGTGCGTTTGCTGGACCTCGGCGCCGACAAATCTGCAGACTGGCTGGATTTGCCCGCCGAGGACAACCCGGCACTGGGCTGTCGCGGTGCGCGCCTGCTGCTACAGTATCCCGAACTACTGCAGCCCCAGGCGAGGGCGCTGGCCCGGGCCTCGCAGAAACGACGCCTGCATGTGCTGTATCCGATGGTCCATAGCGTTAAACAATATCTGGAATTACGCGAACTTTTCGAGGCGGCCATAAGCAGTATTGCGGATACAAAACTGTTACACGGCGTCATGTTCGAGGTGCCAGGCGCCTGTCTTGAAGCACGGGATTTCTTTGATTACGCGGACTTTGGATGCATAGGCACCAATGACCTGACACAGTACCTGTTTGCCGCCGATCGCATGAACGGCGACCTGGAACGCGATGGTCTATTCGAACATCCGGCATTGTGGCAACTGATCGAGAATGTTACACATGCGGCCGCTGCTGCCGGCAAACCCGTATCCATATGTGGCGAGCTTGTCAGCAATCCGAAATACATCCCGCGTCTGCTGGCGGCAGGGATATCCGAGATAAGCACCTGTCCGCAATATATTGCCGGCCTGCGGCAGGCGGCAGCACGCCTGCTGGAAAGTCCGGAGAGCTACTGCTGTTCCACCACCAGTGGCCAGTACAGCTTTCTCATGGTGTAGGCCACGCCATGCCGTGTACCATCAGGCGGTGTCCGCATTGCCGGGGGCGAGGCGATAAACACACGCCAGCCTATTTCAGTTGGCGTTGTATTTCGTTTTCATACTCGGGGAAATAGCGGTTGATCAGTCCGAGATCGAATTCCGCCAGTATTGCGGTATTGGGTTCCCGCTCGAGCAGAAATTCGAAAGATTTTTCCAGCAGTGTTTCGGGCGAAACCCCACCAGCGGTCAGTTGCTTGTAATAGGATTCCGACAGGGTGACCCGGTGCCGGGTGGTGGTCTTGCCCGTTACACTGACATCGAATGTGGTGTCATTGATTTTGCGTACTTCCATCATTAACGATCCCCTCGTTCAGTCATTCACGGCGGGCATTCTAAGGAAGCTCTGAATAATTTGTCATTTCGAGCGCAGCGAGAAATCACCGAAGGTGTCCCGAGCACAGCGAGGGACCTTCGAAGGCGTCCCGAGCGCAGCGAGGGATCCCATTAAGATCTCTCCCTATGGTCGAGACAGGGATTTCTCCCGTTGGTCGAAATGACATGCGGGGATTATTCAGAGCTTCCCTAACCTTTTGATATGTCCCTTGAGCCCGGGTAATAACGCATCCTGGCGGTTTTAACGGCGTTCTCCGTCGTTGCAGTGATCTCGATGGCATAATCTCCGATCTTCAGGCTGGTGCCGGATTCCGGAATGCTTTCAAGGTGTTCGAGGATCAAGCCGTTAAGCGTGCGCGGCCCCTCGACAGGCAGATGCCAGCGCAGCTGGCGGTTGATTTCGCGAATACTGGCGGTGCCATCGATCAGGTAGCTGCCGTCTTCCTGTGGATGAATATCGCGATTGAAGCTTTGCATGTCGGTGGTGAATTCACCGACGATCTCTTCGAGCATGTCTTCCAGCGTGACCAGGCCGAGGACAACCCCGTATTCATCGACGACCAGACCGATGCGCTGGCGGCTGCGCTGAAAATTCACCATCTGACTGTGAAGCGGCGCATCTTCCGGCACGAAATAGGGTTCGCTGAGGCTTGACTCGATCATGTCCTTGGTCATCTCTTCGTGTTCCAGCAGGTTGCGCAACAGCCGCCTGACATGCAGCATGCCGATGGTGTTGTCGAGATCATCGCGAAAAACCGGTATCCGGGTATGCCGGCAATTGATCAGCATGTCCTGAATTTCTTCGAGATCGTCATCGAGATCGATGGCGGTCACTTCAGCGCGCGGTACCATGATGTCATTGACGGTGAAATTCTCGAGATCGAGGATGCTGAGCAGCATTCTCTGGTGCCGTTTCGGGATCAGATTGCCGGCCTCGCGCACGACAGTGCGCAATTCCTCGCGGCTCATCGGCGAATCCCCCTGGTCGTCCACGTTGACGCCGAGTATCCGCAACAGGCCGTTGGCGATGCTGTTGAGTACCCAGACCGCCGGGTAACAGACCCTGAGCAGCGGTTTGAGTATGAATGACGCGGGGAAAGGCGACGCGTTCCGGATACAGCGCGGCCACCGTCTTCGGCGCCACCTCGCCGAAGATCAGGATGATCACCGTCAGTCCCAGGGAGGCAATGGCAATGCCGGCCTCGCCGAACAGCCGCAGGCCGATGACGGTAGCCAGCGACGCGGCGAAAATATTCACCAGGTTGTTGCCGAGCAGAATGATGCCTATCAGACGGTCGGGCCGCTCGAGCAGCAGATGCGCCCGCATGGCACCCTTATGTTTGGCATCCGCCATGTGGCGCAGTCGGTAACGGTTGAGCGCCATCATGCCGGTCTCGGATCCGGAAAAGAATCCGGACAGCACGATCAACACGCCGAGTGCAGCAAACAGATAACTAAGCGGGATCTCTTGCAAGTTTTATTGACTCCGGAATTAGCTGGGGCCTGGGTACACGCCTGTTTGAGGTTTCAAGGCCCGGTGTATGCGGTTCACGATTCACATTTCACGATTCACGTAACTACACCCTGTCCAGCACCAGTTCCAGTACCAGCTTGCTGCCGAAATAGGCCAGCATCAAAAAGATGAAGCCGGCCAGCGTCCAGCGAATCGCCACCAGACCGCGCCAGCCTTTCGCCCAGCGGCCCCAGAGCAGGATGGCAAACGTGAGCCAGGCCAGTATCGACAGCACGGTTTTGTGTAACAGGTGCTGGGCGAAGGGATCGTGCAGAAACATGAAGCCGGTCGCCAGGCTCAGGCTCAGCAGAAAAAAGCCGATAGTGATGAGCTGAAACAGCAGGTTTTCCATGACCGCGAGCGGCGGCAGGGCACGCATGATGGTGCCGGGGTGCTTGTGTCGCAGCTGGCGTTCCTGCACCGCCAGCACCAGTGCCTGCAGGGCGGCGACGCCGAGCAGGCTGTAGGCGCAGATCGACAGCAGGATATGGGCTTCCAGTCCCGCGGGCGTGGCACTCGGCATGATCCGGCTGCTGGGCACGAGGACCTGTAGCAACAGGCTGATCGCGGCCACCGGGTAGAGGATGATGGTGAGGTTTTCCAGAGGATTGTTGATAGCGCCGACCAGCACGAACAGCACGATCATCCAGGCGACCAGTGACAGCGCATTGAAAAAGCCGAGATTCAGCCCGCTGCCGGTGTGAATGAACTGATACAGCACCAGCCCGTGGAGGAGCAGTGCGATCGCGCCGATAACGAGATAACGCCGCTTGAGGACGGGATTGACGGACTCCGGATGAAATATGCCGAAGGCTATACGCCCGGCCGCGATGCAGTACAGCAGACTGGCAATGCCGCTGCTGAGAAACGGGCTCATACCGGGATCATGAAGCGGAACATCGCAGCATCATTGCATAATCGGCCGGCCGGTTGAAGCCACAGGACGCTTCGTCTGCAACCGGCTCTCGGTTATAATGAGTCGAATTCACGCGTTGCCGGTTTATATGCGTGCGTTTTGCCCCGCCCTGTGGGGCATACCGGCAGTAGGGCTACCCGCCCGCGTTTCGCAGCTGAACCATCATCCGGCACAGAACTCATTAACGATAATGGTACCGCCTGTACGGTGCCGTTAAGGTGTCAATCATGTTTGATAATCTTTCCGAACGCCTCGGCCGGACACTGAAAAATCTGCGCGGTCAGGGTCGCCTGTCAGAGGACAATATCCGCGATGCCATGCGCGAGGTGCGTATGGCCCTGCTCGAGGCCGATGTCGCCCTGCCGGTGGTCAGGGATTTCATCGACCATGTGCGCGAGCGCGCGGTCGGGCGCGAGGTGGCGACCAGCCTGACTCCGGGCCAGGTGCTCATCAAGATCGTCCACGATGAACTCGTCAGCCTGATGGGCGAGGCGGCCGTGCCGCTCGAAGCTGAACGTCCCGCAACCGGCGGTGATCCTGCTGGCGGGTCTGCAAGGCGCCGGCAAGACCACGACGGCGGTGAAACTGGCGCGGCATATCCGTGACGATCTGAAGCGCAGCGTCAAGGTGGTATCGTGCGACGTTTACCGTCCCGCCGCCATCGACCAGCTGCATGCCTACGCCGATCAGGCGGGTATTGAATATCTGCCGACCGATCGCAGCCGCAAGCCGGCGGACATTGCCAGGGAGGCCGTGGACAGCGCCCGGCGCCAGGGCGTGCAGACCCTGATCGTCGATACCGCCGGCCGCCTGCATGTCGACGAGGACATGATGGCCGAGGTCCAGACCCTGCAGTCAGATCTGTCAGCCGGCGGAGACGCTGTTCGTCATCGACAGCATGATGGGCCAGGACGCCGTCAACTCGGCCCAGGCCTTCAACGAGGCCCTGCCGCTGACCGGCGTGATCCTGACCAAGGTCGACGGTGATGCCCGCGGCGGCGCGGCACTGTCGGTGCGGCATGTCACCGGCAAGCCGATCAAGTTTCTCGGCAGCGGCGAGAAATTCGAAGACCTGACGGCCTTCCATCCGGAACGCGTCGCCTCGCGCATTCTCGGCATGGGCGATGTCCTCAGTCTCATCGAGGAGGTCGAGCGCAAGACCGATCAGGAACAGGCCAAGAAGATGGCCGCCAAGCTCAAGAAGGGCGGTTTCGATCTGAACGATTTCCGCCAGCAGATCGATGAAATGAACCGCATGGGCGGCATGAGCAGCCTGCTCGACAAGCTGCCCGATGCCGCGCAGATACCGCAGGCGGCACGAAACCAGGTCAGTGACGGCATGTTCAACCGGCTCGGCGTGATCATCGACTCGATGACGCAAAGGGAACGCCGCAAGCCGGATATCATCAACGGCTCGCGCAAGAAGCGCATCGCCGCCGGCTCCGGCACGTCAATCCAGGAAGTGAACAAACTCCTCAAGCAGTTCGGGCAGATGCAGAAAACCATGAAGCGCATGAAGCGCAAGGGCGGCATGCAGAAAATGCTGCAGGGCATGGGTGGCATGGGCGGTGGCGGGTTGCCGCCGGGCTTCAAGCCCTGATTGGCTGCCCGCTCAAATCCCTTGCTTTGAAGGGTTTATGGGCAGAATTGCCGAATATGTATTAAGATATTGTTGTAACCCAAGCAGCAGGAAGGATTGTCAGCGGCAGCGGGGACGAACCGATCCCGGCGCCGCCCGCCCATGAATCACGACGACGATAAAAACGCCCTCGATTACCACCGTTATCCCCGCCCCGGCAAGATAGAAGTCACGCCGACCAAGCCGCTGGCCAACCAGCGTGACCTGGCACTGGCCTACAGCCCGGGCGTCGCCGCCGCCTCCCGGGCCATTGCCGCTGATCCCGACGCGGTCGCCGACATGACCGTCCGCTCCAATCTCGTTGCCGTCATTACCAACGGCAGTGCCGTGCTCGGACTCGGCAATATCGGCCCGTTGGCGGCCAAGCCGGTGATGGAAGGCAAGGGCGTGCTGTTCAAGAAATTCGCCGGCATCGACGTGTTCGATATCGAGATCAACGAGCGTGATCCGGAAAAGCTGGTCGAGACCATCGCCAGCCTCGAACCGACTTTCGGCGGCATCAATCTCGAGGACATCAAGTCACCGGAATGCTTCATGGTCGAGGGCCGGCTGCGCAACCGCATGAATATCCCGGTGTTCCATGACGATCAGCATGGCACGGCGATTATTGTCGGTGCCGCGGTCATGAATGCCCTGCGCGTGGTCGACAAGGACATCAGCGAGGTCAAGCTGGTCAGTACCGGTGCCGGCGCCTCCGGCATTGCCTGCCTGAAAATCCTCGAGGGCCTGGGCCTGCCAAAAGAGAACATGATGGTCTTCGATCGTTCAGGCCTGCTGTACATCGGCCGCCGCGGCGGTCTGGAACCGCACAAGAAACTGTTTGCGCAAAAGCACATGGAAGACCGTGCCGTCCCTGACCGAGGCGCTTAAAGATGCCGATATATTCCTGGGGCTGTCGGGGCCGGGCGTGATCAAGCAGGAGATGATCCGCCACATGGCGCGCGACCCGCTGGTGTTCGCGCTGTCGAATCCGATCCCGGAAATCCTGCCGGAAGAGGTCCGCGCCGTGCGTCCCGACGCCGTTATCGCCACCGGGCGCTCGGATTATCCCAACCAGGTGAACAACGTGCTGTGCTTTCCGTTCATCTTCCGTGGCGCGCTGGATGTCGGCGCAACGGAGATTAACGAAGAGATGAAGCTTGCCTGCGTACATGCGCTGGCCGAGCTGGCCATGGAGGAAACACCGGACAGTGTCGCCGCCGCCTATGGCGGTATCGATTTCAAGTTCGGCCGCGATTACCTGATTCCGAAACCCTTTGATCCGCGCCTGATCATCAAGCTCGCACCCGCCGTGGCCAGGGCCGCCGGCGACAGCGGCGTGGCACTGCGGCCGCTGGCGGATATCGAGGGCTACCGCGAACAGTTGCACCGTTATGTCTTCGAGTCCGTGCTGGTCATGCGGCCGGTGTTCGAGCGCGCCAAGTCACGGCCCAAGCGGCTGGTCTATGCCGAGGGCGGAGAATCATTGACACTGCGCGCGGTGCAGAGTGTGGTGGATGAAAAGCTGGCACGGCCGGTACTCATCGGTGACCCGGCGGCGATCACGGACCGCATCAACCAGCTGGGCCTGCGTCTACGGCCCGAGCTTGATATCGATATCGTGCCGGCTGACGGCGGCAACGGGCACAACAGCCAGTTTGCCGCGCGCATGGTCAGGGAAGGGCGGGCCGACGGCATGATCTGCGGGCTCGAGGATCATTTCCGCACGCACCTGGATCATATTATTGAACAACTCGGCCTGGCCCCCGGCGTCAGCCAGGCCGCCGCCATGAATATCCTTATCATGAAACAGGGTGTGTATTTCATCTGCGATACCGCGGTGACACCGGTACCGAACAGCGATCAGCTCGCTGATACGGCGCTGCTGGCGGCAGAGGTCGTCAAGCGCTTCGGCATGACGCCGCGGGCGGCGCTGCTGTCGCACACCAACAGCGCCGAATATGACATCGATACCGCCGCCCGGCTGCAAAAGGCCGTGGAGCTGATCCGCGCGCGCGATCCGGCATTGCAGATCGATGGCCAGATGCGCGCCGATGCGGCACTGGATGAACAGATCCGTCGTGTCATCAGACCGGATTCGCCTCTGCAGGGCGAGGCGAATCTGCTGGTCATGCCCAACGTGGATGCCGCGAAAATCGCCTGCGATCTGCTGAAGATACTGGGCGATGCGGTAACCATCGGCCCGGTACTGCTGGGCCTGGCATACCCGGTTCATCTGCTGACCTCGTCGGCAACGGTACGGCGAATCGTCAATGCCAGCGCGCTGGCGGTCGTCGATGCGCAGGTGCTGGAGATGCATGAGCAGCGTCAGCGGGAACAGCCGTCCGCTGAAAAGAGTGAGACGGCCTGACGCGTCACGTCATCACGAAGTGCCGCAGTCGTGGTGATCTCGTGGAATCAGCCCTAGTCACTGGATTGTGTCAGCCTTCGGCCTCGCATTGACGGATTCATTACGTCATGACGGCAAGGCTCTGGTTAGTTCCTGCGGGAGCCGATTGTATCGGCGATAATTCCATCACCGATTGTAATCCACTCCCACGGGTTTGTTATCGCCCTGCAAGAACAAGCAATCCCGCCGCGCTGACACCGTTACCGGGATTGCTTTGCTGCACACCTTGAATGTCGGCATGATGTTGACTGCCTGACCTCCGGTCGATGGATGATGCAATGTCGTTGATAATTGAAGTCGAGAACCTGTTCAAGGCCTTTGGCTCGGTACATGCCCTGGACGGGATCAGTTTTAATGTCGAGCGCGGTGCGATATGCGGTTTGCTTGGCGCCAATGGTGCCGGCAAGACCACGACCATTGCTGTCCTGCTGGGTCTGTTGACACCAACCAGCGGATCGGTGCGTATACTCGGCCGGGATTTTCTCGCCGATCGCTATGCCGTGTTACCGCATATGAATTTTTCCTCGCCGTATGTGGATCTGCCGCAGCGCTTGACCGTGCAGGAAAACCTGGATGTTTATGCCCGGCTGTATGGCGTTAATGATCGCAACAGCCGTATCGATCGCCTGTATGATGCGCTCGACCTGGCCGAGTATCGAGACCGGGCCTACTCGACCCTGTCGGCCGGCCAGAAAACCCGGGTGGCGCTTGCCAAGGCACTGGTCAATCAGCCGGAGTTGCTGCTGCTCGATGAACCAACGGCATCCATGGACCCGGATACGGCCGATCGCATCCGCCATTACCTGAAGGATTACCGGGCCCGCAGCGGCGCCACGATCCTGTTCGCCTCGCACAACATGAACGAAGTCGAGCGCATGTGCGATCAGGTGCTGATCCTGCATCAGGGGCGTATCGTGGATAGCGGATCACCGGCACGGATGATCGCCGCCCATGGACGGGTGACGCTGGAAGAGGTTTTTCTCGATGTCGTCAGGACGCCGGCCGCCGCCGCGCGGGAAAATCCGGCACCGGGACAGAACCTGTGATGCCGTCGGCCGCTGCCAGCTGGGGACGCATCTACGCGATCGTCCTGCGCTACATCTATCTATTGCGCGGATCGTGGCCGCGCATCATCGAGCAGATGTACTGGCCGACCGTACAGATGATCATCTGGGGTTTCGTGACCCAGTTCTTCATGACCAACAGTGACTGGGTGGCGCAGGCCACCGGCGTATTACTGTCGGCCGTACTGCTGTGGGATGTACTGTTCCGTTCCCAGCTGGGGGTTTCCGTCCCTTTCATGGAAGAGCTCTTCGCCCGCAACCTTGGCCACCTGTTCGCCAGTCCGCTGCGGCCCGCCGAACTGATTCTGGCACTGCTGGTCATCAGCCTGCTGCGCACGCTGCTGGGGGTGGGGACCGCGGCAGTGCTGGCCATACCGCTGTACCATATTTCCGTTTTTGAAATCGGTCTGCCGCTGATCGCGTTTTTTACCAGTCTGCTGGTATTCGGCTGGTCGGTAGGACTCGTGATCGCCTCGCTGCTGTTGCGCTACGGCCTGGGTGTTGACAGCCTGGCATGGGCGTCGATTTTTGCACTGGCGCCGCTGAGCGGTATTTATTATCCGATCGCGACGCTGCCCGACTGGCTGCAGCCCGTGGCCTGGGTGCTGCCCACCAGTCACGTTTTCGAGGGCATGCGCAAGGTGCTGTTCGACGGCGTGTTTGATACCGGATTTTTCCTGAACGCCGTCGGCCTGAATGTGATCTATCTGATCCTCGGCAGCTGGATTTTCTACCGCGCCTTCCGCAGCGCCAGGAACCGGGGATTATTGCTCCAGGTGGGTGAATAACCGCGGAATTACGCTTAAAATAAGACGTGTTATGCTTCGATAGATTTAAACCACTCCATTGAGGAAGACTTCATGGCAATTAAGGCAATTAAGGACAAGCAAACCAAGGCCCAAATCGTCAGCGACATCGCCGACGCGACGGACATGACCAAGAAGGACGTCAAGGCGGTCCTGGAGGCCCTGGCCGACCAGGCCAAGAGTCACCTGGTCAAGCGCGGTTCGGGTGAGTTCACGATCCCGGAAATGGGTGTCAAGCTGCGCCGCAAGGAACAGCCAGCACGCAAGGCCCGCAAGGGCGTGAATCCGTTTACCGGCGAGGAGATGATGATCAAGGCCAAGCCGAAATCGATGACCGTGCGCGCCACCGTACTGAAGGCCATGAAGGACTCGATTCAGTAAGCGGCGGAATCAGACACCATAGGGGCAACATTTGTTGCCCCTGTTTCGTTTCAGCGCTTATCGTCCCGTCAGTCTGCCGGCCCTGACCAGCAGATACAGGCAGGCCAGTCCCAGCAGCACGAACCAGACCAGGCTCCAGCCGGCAATAGACAGGCCGAGAAAGGTCCAGTCGACCTCGGCACATTCGCCGGAGCCGGTCAGGATCATCCGCAACGCCTCGAACAGCGGGAACACGTCCAGCATGTATTCCAGTCCCGGCCCGCAATCCGGCAACTGGTCCGGTGGCAGATGCTGCAGCCAGATCTGGCGGCCGGCGATGGCCCCGCCGATGATTGCCGCGATCACGCCGAGGCCGGCGTAAACGCGTGCCCCTGTGACCGCAGGCCCGTGAATGGCAGCAACCAGGGTAATGACCAGTAGTGCGAAAAACGCCAGTCTCTGCATGATGCACAGCGGGCACGGTTCCAGACCAATAACATACTGCAGGTAATAGCCGTAGCCGAGCAGCACGGCGCAAATCAGGGCCAGCAGGCCGAATGTGGAGCGGGCGGATGTGAACAGCATGTATTCTATTTTCCCATTTTCGCCGTAGCGTGAACAGTGATTGGTGAATCGTGAATCGTGAATCGTGAATCGTGAGTCGTGAGTCGTGAATCGTGAATCGTGAATCGTGAATCGTGAATCGTGAATCGTGAATCGATTGGATGGAGAAGTTAGCAAGATCGGAAAAGTTCCCGGTAGGAGCCCGGTTTACCGGGCGAATGGTTGTATTCGCGCAGCAAGCTGCGCCCCTGCGGTCCATCGGGATGATTCTATACTGTCATTCCGAACGCACGTGAGGAATCTTTTTGATTCGCGTGTATATCATGTTCATTTGCGGACCAATGAATACAAGATACGAGAACGACGAGCGACGAGATACAAATTTATTTGCGTTCATTCGCGGACTGTTCCTGGAAAAATAATGGAATATGCCTCTCAAGCCAGTACTCCGGTCGCCATGGCCAGCGGCCGCCGACAAAACCGACATGGCCACCGCGCCGGCTCAGTTCGAACCGGACGGCTGGCGATAATTCATCGGCTTGCGGCAGCGCGGCCGGATCCAGAAACGGGTCATCCGCGGCGTGCAGTATCAGGGTCGGTGTCCGTATGCGTTTCAGGTACTGTTTCGAACTGCTGCGGGTGTAATAGTCATCGGCATCAACAAATCCGTGCAGCGGTGCGGTGACATAATTATCGAATTGCCGGAAGGTCTGTTGCAGATCCAGTGCGGATAATTCGATCGGTGATTTCATGCGGCGAAACTTGGCCCGGATCTTCCGGCGCAGGGCGCGTACCAGCCACCATTGATAGATCTGTGACAGTCCCTGCTCGAGACGGGCAGCGCCGGCGGCGAGATCGAAGGGCACGGATATGGCACAGGCGGCATCGAGCCGGCTGTCAGCCGCGCGCTGTCCCATGTACTTGAGCAGTACGTTGCCGCCCAGGGAAAAACCCGCTGCCGTCAGCCGCTGTGGCTGTTCGCGTTCTCGTAACAGGTTCAGCAGATAGTGCAGGTCGCCGGTTTCACCGGAATGATAGCTGCGCGGCAGGCGGTTGATTTCACCGCTGCAGCCGCGGAAATGCATGACGACAACACGCCAGCCTGCCGCGGCAAGCGCCCGCATCAGGCCCGGCATGTAATGCGAACGGCAACAGCCTTCAAGACCGTGCAGCAGCACGCAGACATCCGGACCATGACCATGCCAGGCCAGATCGAGAAAATCGCCATCGGGCAGTTCGAGGCGCTCCCAGTCGATCGGCAGGCGCCGGCGTTGCCGGAAAACAAACGGCCATAACGTTTGCGCATGCGCACCGGGCAGCCACCAGGCGGGCCGGAAGCCGGATTCGATGAGGCCGGAGGCGGTATCGTCACCACCGGCATCGGCCGGCTCGTCGGCCGTCAGGTTGTGATTACCGGCTTCGATGCGTTGTTGTAATCCTGCATCACTGGTTACGCGTATGTTGGTGGACATGATTATTCTCGTGAATCGTGAATCGTGAATCGTGAATCGTGAATCGTGAATCGTGAATCGTGAATCGTGAATCGTGAATCGTGAATCGTGAATCGTGAATCGTGAATCGTGAATTTTTAGATATAGGGAACTAAAAAGTTCCCGGCACTTCCAATTTTCGTTTCACGTTTCACGAATAACGCTCAATCATCAATACTCCTTTTCAATAAATCCCCATACGCATCAATGCGCCGGTCGCGCAGGTACGGCCACAGGCGCCGCAGGTCCTCGGTACGCTGCCGATCGATGCTGGCGCTGATCACGGTTTCCGATTCGGTGTCGGCTTGTGCCAGCCACTCGCCCTGCTGACCGCAGATAAAACTCGATCCCCAGAATTGAGCGCCGGCAGTCCCGTTACCGGGGTCATTCTCGAAACCGACGCGATTGCTGCTCATGAGTGGCAGGTTGTTGGCGATGGCATGGCCGCGCTGAACCGTCAGCCAGGCCTCGCGCTGGCGTTGCTGCTCGTCCTCGCTGTCGTCGGGGTCCCAGCCGATGGCGCTGGGATAGATCAACAGCTCGGCGCCGGCCAGCGCCATCAGCCGGGCGGCCTCCGGGAACCACTGATCCCAGCAGACCAGTACACCGAGTTTGATTCCGTCGACCGTAATCGGCCGGAAACCGAGATCGCCCGGCGTAAAATAAAACTTCTCGTAATAGCCCGGATCATCGGGGATGTGCATCTTGCGATACATGCCGGCGATTGCGCCATCACTGTCAATCACGACAGCGGTATTGGTGATAGATACCCGCGCTGCGCCGCTCAAACACGGAGGCGACGATATTGATACTGTGCTGTTTCGCCGCGCGGCCCAGTCTGTCGGTGGTCGGACCGGGTATGGATTCGGCCAGATCGAACAAGGCCGTCTCGGCCGTCTTGCAGAAGTAGGGCGTGGCATGCAGTTCCGGTAGCAGTACCAGCCGGGCGCCGGCCGCCGCGGCCTGCCGGATGCCGTTGACCGAGCGTTCCAGATTGGTCTGCTTGTCGCTATCTCCGGCGGGGTGCTGGACGACGGCAATGGTGAGTTGTTCGTGTCATGATGATTGGTTGATTAATCTTTATGGATTGGTGTTTGAAAAAGTTCCCGGCTGATGAACCGGTAATGCAGGAGCGCAGCTTGCTGCGCGAAGCAGTGCCGGATTCGCCCGGTAAACCGGGCTCCTACAAAGGACGTTTCACTTTTCACGATTCACGTTTCACTGCCCTCGGCATATGCATCGTCGCGCAATGCAGGGCCCCGCCCTGCTGTACCAGAGCGCGGGCATGGATGCCGACGATTTCGCGCTCCGGAAACAATCGCTCCAGTATGCCGACGGCACTGTTATCAGCGGGATCATCATACAGTGGAACCAGCACCCGCCGGTTAATGATGGTGAAATTGGCGTACGATGCCGGCAGGGGATGGCCGTCCTCATCCTGCATGGGGCGCGGCGACGGCAGGGCCACCAGCCGGTAAGGTTCGCCGTTGCGCTGCCGGAGTTCCGCCAGCTCGGCCGCCATGGCCTGCAGGCTGGTATGGTTCGGGTGTGCCGGCTCATCGCAGGCGACATAAACAATCGTTTCCGTGTCGCAAAAGCGCGCCAGGGTATCAATATGACCATCGGTATCGTCACCGGCCAGATAACCGTGTTCCAGCCAGTGGATCCGGTCACAGCCGAGTTCGTCGGTGAACAGCCGATCCCAGGCAAGGCGATCCATGCCCGGATTGCGGCTCGCGGTCAGCAGGCAGGAGCTGGTTGTCAGCAGATTACCGGCACCATCGGTTTCCAGGCTGCCACCCTCGAGTATCTGCGGCATGGCCGTCAACCGGGTTCGGCCCAGGACGCCGGCACCGCCCAGCAGCGAATTGACCTGGTCATCCAGATCGGCGGGGAACTTGCCGCCCCAGCCGTCGAAACGGAAGTCCAGCAGCCGCGCGTGACCGTTTTCCAGCACGCAGATGGGACCGTAATCCCGTACCCAGGTATCGTTGTAGGCCGTGATAATCGGCAGGATATTGTGCTGATCGATATCGTGCCGTGCCAGGCTGGCCACGATCCGTTCAACATGGGCAGCGTCCTGGCACAGTATCCATACCGGTTGCACAGTCGCGGTCGCGCGAACCAGCTCGATGTAGACCGGTTCAATGGCCGCGAGACTGTCACACCAGTCGGTCGCTTCATGCGGCCAGGCGACGAGCAGCGCTGCCTGCGGTTCCCACTCGGCCGGCAGCCGGCGCCTGCTCATGCGCTGAAGTCCACAGCCGGGCCGTTGGCGTCACCAAGGTAAAGACTCGTTGCGCTCACCGAGGCCACCGCCAGGCAACGGCCGCGTCCGTCGCTGCCGGTCACCGCATTGACCACGGTGCCGGCACGCTCGCCGCTGTTATTGTAGAGCGCGTCGCCCGGGCTGATTGAGGAGCTGTCGGTCGTGCCGTAACGGAGCCGCTGTTTGACTTCGCCGCGATAATGCAGCCGGGCGATCACTTCCTGTCCGGGATAACAGCCCTTGTTGAAATCGAGGCCGCCGGTCCGGTCGAGATTGAGCATCTGTGGCAGAAATTGTTCGCTGACGGCCTGGTCGATCCACGGCAGGCCGGTTTCAATGTTCAGCAGGGTCCACTGGGCTTCGCTGACCGGTCGGCAGGTAGCCGTGCACGCCTGCCACAGGGGATCGATATCATCGCCCTGGCCATAGACCAGAAAGCGTGCGGCGGGTCCCGGGATGCGCACTGCACAGAGTTTTTTCGTGTGACTGATTGACCATTCCTGCGGCTCGAGCGATTTCAACCATTCCGTAAGCAATGCCTCCGAGGCTTCACCACTGATACCGATACAGGTTTGGTCCGTGGAGTCTGTCAGTTTTACCCTGGATCGCAGCACGAACATTCGCAGGCGCTTGAGTACCGCATCTTTCAGGTCACCGGCGACGATCAGGTCGACATGATCTGCGTAATGACACAGCAGCAGTGTCGCGATAACCCGTCCCTTGGGATTGCACCAGGCGCTCAGTCCGGCCTGTCCGATCTCCAGTTTATGGAGGTCCCGGGTGAGCTGGCTGTGCAGGAACTCAAGCCGATCCTCGCCGGTGACGCGTATCAGGCTCAGCGAGGGCAGGGCGCATACACAGTTGTCGTTGATATCAGTGACCGTCGCTGTATCCGTGGATCCGGGCATGGGCAGTCTCCGGTTCATGGGCGGGGGATTGTACCTGACGCCAAGCGTCATCACGAGGCGCCGCAGGCGCCGTGGTGATCTCGTTGAGTCGACATCGGGGTCAAAAGAACGAGATTGCTTCCCGCATCGCTTCGCTCGCGGTCGCAATGACGGTTTATTCAGCGGTTCCGTTCTTGTTTCCGGCAGTCTTTCGCTATGACCAGTCAACTAATTAACCAATTAACCAGTAAACCAGTTAACCAGTAAACCAGTTAACCAGTAAGCCGGTCAGTTGGATTGCGGCTTGCGGATATGCCTGAGTTCACCAACCAGTTCGGCATACTGTGGCGGGCACGGCCGGCGCTGCATGACCCAGTCGAGGATATCCTGATCGAGTTCTTCGAGGATGGTGCTGAACGCCTGCTGCAGCTCCGGTGATGCGCGGCTGTAGTGTTCGTCGAGCCAGCCGCCGAGCAGCAGATCCATCTCGCGCATGCCGCGGCGGCAATGCCAACGGAGTTTGGCTAATTCGGACATTGTGACGGGTTGAGCGCAATAATGGCTTTCAATATCTTGCCAGTATTTGCCTGACCGTGAAACGTGAATGGTGAATCGTGAATCGAGACACGAACGACATTTCACGTTTCACGATTCACAGCGTCCGCTCCACCAACTTCTTCTTGATTTCCGCGATTGCCTTGCCGGGATTCAGACCCTTCGGGCAGGTATTGGTACAGTTCATGATCGTGTGACAGCGATACAGGCGGAACGGGTCCTCCAGTTCGTCGAGACGCTCGCCGGTGTTTTCATCGCGACTGTCGGCGATCCAGCGATAGGCCTGCAGCAATACCGCCGGCCCCAGGTAGCGTTCCGGATTCCACCAGTAGCTCGGGCATGCAGTGGAACAGCAGGCACAGAGAATGCACTCGTATAAGCCATCCAGCTTTTCGCGGTCTTCCTTCGACTGCAGGCGTTCGCGATCCGGCGGTGCCGGTGACTGGGTCTGTAGCCAGGGCTTGATGGAGGCGTACTGGGCATAGAAGTGTGTCATGTCCGGTACCAGGTCTTTCACAACCTCCATATGCGGCAACGGATAAATTTTGATATCACCTTCGAATTCATCGATGGTCCTGGTACAGGCCAGGGTATTGGTGCCGCCGATATTCATGGCACAGGAACCGCAGATGCCTTCACGACAGGAGCGGCGGAAGGTCAGGGTCGAATCGATTTCGTTCTTGATGTAGATGATCGCGTCCAGAACCATGGGGCCGCATTTATCCAGGTTGATCTCGTAACTGTCGATACGCGGATTGTCGCCGCTGTCCGGATCCCAGCGATAAATCTGGAACTGTTTCTTGCGCGTGGCATCCCCGGCGGCATTGAAAGTCTTGCCGGGCTTGATCCTGGAATTTTTCGGTAAAGTGAATTCAGCCATTCTTTCGTTCCTCGTGAATCGTGAATCGTGAATCGTCAGTATCAGGGCATCATGCGAGCGACGATTCACGATTCACGTTTCACGTCAATAAACTCGTTTCTTCGGCGGTATGACCTCGACGTCGTCGGTCAGCGTGTACATATGTACCGGCCGGTAATCAAAACGGGCTTCGCCCTTGTCGTTCATCCACACCAGGGTGTGTTTCATCCAGTTGTCATCGTCACGCTCGGGATAATCCTCGCGCGCATGGGCGCCGCGGCTTTCCGTGCGGTTGGCGGCGGAATGGATGCTGACAACTGGCATTGCCGAGCAGGTTGTGCAGCTCCAGTGCCTCGACCAGGTCCGTATTCCAGATCATCGATTTATCGTTGACCCTGACGTCGCTGAATGAATTGAAGACATTCTGCATCTTTTCAATGCCTCCATTCAATGTCTCACTGGTGCGAAAGACGGCGGCGTCGTTCTGCATGGTGCGCTGCATGTTGTCGCGGATCTTCGCCACCGGCGTGTTGCCGTCATTGTGGCGGATGCGATCGAAGCGCGACAGGCAAAAGTCGTCAATGCTGTCCGGCAGGGTCTTGTGGCTCTGGCCCGGCTTGATCGTGGCGGCGCAGTACTGGGCCGCGGCCCGGCCGAAGACGATCAGATCCAGCAGCGAGTTGGAACCCAGGCGGTTGGCACCGTGGACAGACACGCACGCGGCCTCGCCGATCGCCATTAACCCGGGTACCACCGTGTCCGGCTCGCCGTCCTTCAGTGTGACCACCTGGCCCAGGTAATTGGTCGGTACGCCGCCCATGTTGTAATGCACCGTCGGGATCACCGGGATCGGTTCCCTGGTGACATCGACACCGGCGAAAATGCGGGCCGATTCGGCGATGCCCGGCAGGCGCTCGTTGATCACTTCCGGTCCCAGGTGTTCCAGGTGCAGATAAATGTGATCGCCGTTCTCGCCGACACCCCGGCCTTCACGGATCTCGATAGTCATGGAGCGGCTGACCACGTCACGCGAGGCGAGATCCTTGGCCGACGGCGCATAACGTTCCATGAAACGGTCGCCGCCGGCATTGGTCAGATAACCGCCTTCACCGCGCACGCCCTCGGTGATCAGGCAGCCGGAACCGTAGATGCCGGTCGGATGAAACTGGATGAACTCCATGTCCTGCAGCGGCAGGCCGGCGCGCAGCACCATGCCACTGCCGTCGCCGGTACAGGTATGTGCCGACGTGCAGGAAAAATAGCAACGACCGTAGCCGCCGGTGGCGAGCACAACTTCATGCGCGCGGAAACGATGCAGGCTGCCGTCTTCCAGGCACCAGGCCCAGACACCACGGCAGACGCCTTCGTCATCCATGATCAGATCCAGCGCAATGTATTCGATATAGAACTCGGCGTTATCTTTCAGCGACTGCTGATACAGCGTATGCAGAATGGCGTGGCCGGTACGGTCGGCGGCGGCACAGGTGCGCTGCGCGGTGCCTTCGCCGAAGTTGGTGGTCATGCCGCCGAACGGCCGCTGATAGATCCGGCCGGTGTCGGTACGCGAGAACGGTACGCCGTAATGCTCCAGTTCTATCACCGCCTGCATGGCGTTCTTGCACATGTATTCGATGGCGTCCTGATCGCCCAGCCAGTCCGATCCCTTGACGGTGTCGTACATGTGCCAGCGCCAGTCGTCCATGCCCATATTGCCGAGTGCCGCGGACATGCCGCCCTGCGCCGCAACCGTATGGCTGCGGGTGGGGAATACCTTGGTAATGCAGGCGGTGGTCAAACCGCTTGCCGCCATGCCGAGGGTGGCGCGCAGTCCGGCGCCGCCGGCGCCGACCACGACCACGTCGTAATGATGTTCGGTAATTTCGTAAGCCTTGGACATATCTGGTCGAATCTTAATCCCTTGTCCGGTCCGGGCTATAAGCCCAGGGAAACCTTGAGCACGGCGATGATCGAGGCCAGTGCCGCAATCATCGCGAGAAACTTGAGCAGTACCAGGGAAGTCACTTTCTGCCACTTGCTGTGGACGTAATCCTCGATGACAACCTGCACGCCCAGCTGGGCATGGTGGAACAGCATGATGATGAACAGGATCAGCAGCAGGCTGACGGCAGGGGCTTGCATCCAGGCCACGATCTCGGCGTGATCCGCACCGATCATGCAGACCAGGGAGACGATGAACCAGAGGCTCAATGGCACCAGTGCCACGGCGGTCAGCCGCTGCCACCACCAGTGATGGGTTCCCTCCTTGGCGGAACCGAGTCCGCGGGCACGGGACAGGGGAGTGCGCAGATTCATGCACCACCCCCGAGCCGCATCGCGGCAACAATCCAGGTGACGACGGTCAGGATCACGCTGGCGGCGACGACGGCGTAGCCCGAGGCATAGGTGGTTTTCAGCTCGAAGCCGTAACCCGCATCCCAGAACAGGTGACGGATGCCGTTACAGAGATGATAGTAGAGCGAGGCCACCCAGCCGAACAGCAGCAGCTGACCGTACCAGCTGCCGGTGATGCCCTGCGCCCTGCCGTAAAACTCGGGTCCGGCGGCGACAGCCAGCAGCCAGTAACACAGCACCAGCGCACCGAGGCCGAGAAACAGGCCGGTCGCCCGGTGGGTGATGGACAGGACCGAGGTCAGCTGCGGTTTGTAGACTTGCAGATGCGGCGACAAGGGCCGTTGTCTTGCAGACATGTTCGGGTTACCCGCTTTCAGTTGTCTATCGATTATTCAAAGCCGGCCGGTGCCGGGCCGGTTACGATCGGCGTCCGGCAACAGCTCATAAAACAAACATTCAGAAATCAATACAACGGCCGCGTTTTTCCCAGTCACCGTAACGCGTGGGTTCCGGGCCTTTGGGTCCACCGATTTCCGCCGGTGTCTCCCCGGATGAATTCCCGGCTGTGTCCCCGTTGTCCGGGGCTCCCTGCTCAGCGCCCGTGTCCTGTTGCTGGTTCCTGTCCGTAGCCATTGTTATGTAAACCTCTTGATTGGGTTAAGGCAGAATCTGCAGAATCCGATCAGGGTCTAAGTTCCCCGACGATCGCAGATTGACTGGTGTGGCCGACCAGATCAGTCATCGAGGGGTATCAGCCAAAGGCGTTAGTATCTTTTTTCGATTCTCCGAATGCAAGATGAAAACGGAATTGAGGCGCGCAAGTCCATGATCCAGGACAATTCTTTTATGCAGGCGATCCGCCTGCCGGTGAATGAAGGACCCTGGGCGGTTCTCTACCTGATTACCATACACGGCGGCGCCGTGGTCTTGCTGTTTGCAACGGGCATGCCCTGGCAGCTGCAGCTCTTATGCTGCGTTGCGGTGACAGTACATGCCGGCCATATGCTGGCGCAGTATTCGCCGCGCTTCAGTCGTGAACTGCCGCGCGAGCTGCTGCTGACGCCGGCGGGTGACTGGTGGCTGACCGATGGCGATGGAAACGCCTGCCGGGCAGTACTGAAGCCGGATGCCTTCATCAGCCCGCCGCTCGTGGTGCTGCGCTTTCAGGTTGAAACGGGTATTCGCCGTGCAGTGATTGTGGCGGATGAATACAACACCGACATGCTGCGACGCCTGCGGGTGCGGCTGTTGAATGACGTGAATCGTGAATCGTGAATGGTGAATCGATAGATAGAGGGAATCAAAAAAATTCTTGTGAGAGGCCCGACCCCTGGGCGAACAGCTGTAGGAGCGCAGCTTGCTGCGCGAATGGGTGGATTTGTTGTATTCGCCCGGTAAACCGGGCTCCTACAATGTCTACTCACCAGTCACCGTGCTCGCTTCAGTACCCTTCGCCGGGTGCGCCACGCCAGCCACAGCCGGCGCAACGGCGTCAGGCTGTAGCTCTGTTCCAGCAACCGGGCACCATCCTGCTCGATTTCTTCCAGCAATACGGCATCCAGCCGGCACAGGATAAGGCCATGCAGGAACGGCGGCGCGAGGTCAGGCGGATAGTCGTGCCAGGCTTCATCCAGCGTCCTGCGCAGCCGCCGGACCTGTGACGCAAGAATGTCATTGCGGTTCGTGGCCGCCGCCAGTGTTTCCGGTACGAGACCGGCGGCGTCCAGTTCGCCCCGTGGCAGTGGCCGGCAGCGGCCCTGCTGCAGGCTGCGGGACAGATCCTGCAGTGCCCGGCTCATGTGATGCAGGCCACCGAGACGGGCGGCGGACGCCAGTGCCGCGTCGCCGGTTACGCCGCAGCAGGCCGCCGACAGCCGCCAGAGGGGTCCGAAGTGATCGCGGTACTGCTGTTGCAGCTGGCTGAAATCGTCCGCATCGGTCACTAAGAGTTCGGACTCCAGTGCCTGTATGGCGTCGATCAGTGATCGGGCATCGGGTACGCCGTCGAGAATATAGGGCTGCAGTTCCCGGCCCAGAGGGTGACGGGCCTCGGCATTGCCGGCGCGTTGTATTTCCTCGCACCACCATTCCAGACGCAGGCGCGCCACGCCCGGGTCCTGGATCGAGGTCAGGCTTTTCACCAGTTCGTTCTCCAGGGTGTGCAGGGCCAGTATCTGCGGCCGGTATCGGGGCTCGGTGAACAGGCAGGCGTAATACAGGCCGGAGCCGGGTGGCGCCGCGGCGGTTTCGAAGTAGGCGGCGGTATCGGTGTCAGTCTCAACCGGCGTCATGGGCTGCGAGCCAGTCGCGGATACCGGCGACCGTGGTAACAATGGCATCGGCCTGCCAGCCGGCCGGGTCTTCGTCAGCGGAGATATAGCCGTAAGCCGCCACCAGGGTATGCAGGCCGGCGGCACGGCCGGCCTCGATATCGCGCCGGGCATCGCCGATATAGACGGCCCGCTGCGGCCGGCAGTCAAGCCGTTCGCAGGCCAGCAGCAGGGGCTCCGGATCGGGCTTGGGCCGGCGCACCATGTCGCCGCAGACCAGGCAGTCGATACGCCGGTCCAGGGCCATGGCCGACAGCAGCGGCCGGGTCAGCCAGGCGGGTTTGTTGGTGACGATGCCCCAGTCCCAGCCGCGGTCTTCGATGTAGTCGAGCAGCTCCGCCATTTCCGGGAACAGTCTGCTGTCGTCCTGCAGGCACCGGCGGTAGAGTTCGAGAAACTCGTCGCGCAGGCCGGCGGCGGTGTCCGCATCCGCGTCGGGAAAGGCCAGGGTAATCAGCGCGGCACCGCCCTGCGACACGACCGGTCTGATGCGTTCGTAATCGAGCGCCGGGCGGCCCTGTTGCTGCAATAGCGTGTTGAGCGCGGCGGCGATATCCGGCGCGGTATCGACCAGCGTGCCATCGAGATCAAACAGCACCGCCTGCAGGGCGGACTCTTTCATAGCGGACGCCTGGCATGCAGCAGGTAATTGATCGCGGTGGAACGGCTGATAAAGGCCCGGTTCAGCCAGGGGATGTAGCTCAGGCCGCTGATATCGCGGATGTCGAGGCCGGCGCCCCGGCAGCTGGCGGCGAGTTCGGCCGGGCGGATGAAGCGCTCGTAGTCATGGGTGCCGCGCGGCAGCAGACCGGCAACGTATTCGGCGCCGACAACGGCAAACAGGTAGGCCGCCGGGCTGCGGTTCAGCGTCGACAGGACCAGGTCGCCGCCCGGGCGCAGCAGGCGCGCGCAGTCGTCGATGACGGCGCCGGGGTTCGGCACGTGTTCGAGCATTTCCAGGCACACCACGATATCGAACCGGGCCTCGCCGGCGGCAAGCAGTTGACTGCTGTCGCCGTGGACATAGTCGATATCCAGACCCGTGGCACGGGCATGATCGGCCGCGGTTTCAATCAGTTCCGCGGCGCTGTCGGCCCCGGTGACATGGGCACCGCGGCCGGCCATGGCCTCGCTCAGCAGACCGCCGCCGCAGCCCAGGTCCAGCACCTGTTTGCCGGCCAGGCCACAGTGCCGGTCGATGTAATCCAGGCGTACCGGGTTGATGATATGCAGCGTGCGTAAAGGGCCCGCGGGATCCCACCAGTCACCGGCGTGGTGGCCAAAGGGGTAGTCCGGCGGATTGTCGGAATGCGCTGGCACTGCGAGGGTTTCTCCGATCGTTTGCGGCCGGTCTGACCGGCATGGATTTTTTTCAGGTCTTAAGGTAGATTGCAAAAATGTAACAGAGCCACAATTTCCGAATCCGGATAATAACAAGCTTTGCAACAGAATAATTCCGTTGTGGGGAGAACATAGGGGATGATCGCCAGTTTATCGAAAAGCCGCTGGCCACGTAGTGTCGCGGCACTGTTTGCCATTACGTTGCTTGCCGGCTGTGCCACCACCGCCAGCGGTGATGCCCGGGATCCGCTGGAAGGATTCAATCGCGGTGTCTACCAGTTCAACAAGACGACTGATGAATTTGTCTTCCATCCGATTGCCCGCGGCTATAATGCCATTACGCCCGGCATGGTGGACGAGGGCGTGACCAATTTCTTCAGCAACCTGGGTGAAATCGCGAACTTCGCGAACAATCTGCTGCAGTTCAAGCTCGACGCGGCCGCGAATACCGTGGTTCGCTTCATGCTGAATTCCAGCATCGGCATCGGCGGATTTTTCGATGTCGCCAAGGAAGGTATCCCGCCGGAGCGAGAGGACTTCGGCCAGACCCTGGCTTACTGGGGTATCGGTTCCGGGCCGTACCTGGTGCTGCCGTTCCTGGGGCCGAGTACCGCGCGTGATGGCGTCGGTATCGCCGCCGATACCTTCATGCATCCGATTACCTATATCGAAAGCGACACCGCACAGGCCGGCCTGATCTCACTGGGCTTTATTGATCTCAAGTCGGACATGCTGACCACAGGCGACCTCGTCAGCGAGGCGGCACTGGATGAATACGATTTCGTCAAGAACGCCTACCTCGAACGCCGCCGCAACCAGATCCTGGATCAGGAGGACGGTTCTTCTTTCGAAAACTACGAGGATTTTGAAGAAGACGGCGGGAGCTGAGTTCGTATCTCGTCACTCGTGAAGCGTATCTTGTGTAGGAGCGCAGCTTCGCTGCGCGAATGAGTGGATTCTTTTTTTGGCCAGTCCGCAAATAAACGCGAATACACGCGAATCGGGACCTTGCACTTCAGCATTGTCATTTCGAAACCACGAGGTGGTTGAGAAATCTTGTCCTTTTGAGCCTCAAGATCCCTCACGTGCGTTCGGGATGACAAACTGCACCACTACCGGTTAAACCTCAAGATCCCTCACGTGCGTTCGGGATGACAAGCTGCACCATTACCGGTTGAACCTCAAGATCCCTCACGTGCGTTCGGGATGACAAACTGCACCACTACCGGGCTCCTGGACAGTGGTTCAGTTTGAACGCCGTCAACCCGGCATTGTCATTTCGAAACCACGCAGTGGTTGAGAAATCTTGTCCTTTTGAGTCTAAGATCCCTCACGTACGTTCGGGATGACAAGCTGCATCACTACCGGTTGAGCCTCAAGATCCTCACGTGCGTTCGGGATGACAAGCTGCACTACTACCGGGCTCCTGGGCAGTGGATCAGTTTGAACGCCGTCAACCCGGCATTGTCATTTCGAAACCACGCAGTGGTTGAGAAATCTTGTCCTTTTGAGCCTCAAGATCCCTCACGTGCGTTCGGGATGACAAGCTGCACCACTACCGGCTCCTGCGAAAGCTTGACAGGGCTGATTGCATAGCCAAACTTTGTTGGTTAACGAGAGACGAGAGACGCTCTATTCGCTGACTTCCAGACGCCGGTCCTCGAGGCCGATATCGCGGGCGAAGTTGACGATCTTTTCCTGCCCGGCCAGCGATTCGCCCGCGCTGTTATCCAGCCCCTCCAGGGCGCGTTCTTCCAGGAGCTGACTGTAGAGCGTATCGCTGAGCTGCCGGGCAAGAGTCGTCTGCAGCGCGGTCTCGCGCTGTTCCTGCGGCAATGCCTGCCAGCGGTCGGTGAATTCACCCAGCGCCTGCTGGCTCCAGCGGGGCGAATCCAGGAATTCCTTCAGTTGTACCAGTGCGGCGTTGGTATCCGTCTCCGCCAGCGGCCGCAACTCCGCGGATCCGAATTGCGGCACAGGGCTTCGCCGTATCACCGCCGGCAGTAGCGGCACGTTTGTCACCGCTGTCATCCCCACCCAGCAGCAGGCTGCCGGCAATAATAAGCACAAGCACGGCGGTGATAATACCGGCACTGATGAATACCGGATTGCGTGTATGGTCGCTGAGCTGGATCGGCCGTGTCTGCAAGTGCTCCACCGGCGCCGGATCGTCTCTGGAATATTGGTGTTTTTGCTGTTCGTCTTGCAGCGAGGCGGCGGTCACGGTTTCTTCACCGGCAACCGCCCTGGGACTGGTGTAACTGGCCTGGGTTATGGCCCCGGGCGCCTCGTCACCTTTCAGTATGGCATCGAGATAGTCGGCCCGGGCGCGGCGGTAAGATGCCTGATCCAGGGAGCCGTCAGCATACTTCTTGGCCAATTGTCGCAGGCTGGCACGGCTCATGGGGTTTATCTCTCGGCGAGATCCGCGGTCTTGGCAACGTCCTCGAGAACCAGCCGGAATCCGGTCAGTTCATCCGCGTTGCCATCGTGGTTGTGCTGGAGGCTGATATCACATTTCGAGTGGGCGTCCTGGTAGGAACCGCCACGGGCAATCACGCCGCTGCCATTGGTTACCCATTCCTGCACATTGCCAATATAGTTCTTCAGGCCCCAGCCGTTCTGCCGGCCAACCGTGACACTGACCGGCCCTGTGCCCTTGAGCACGCTGTCGCCCAGGGTGACGCGGCAGTTGAAATCCTTGGTCGGCTGTTCGCCGGCGGCATTGGCGGCGTATTCCCATTCCTGCGCCGTCGGCAGACGGTAGGTTTTACCGGTGCGTTCCGACAACCACTGTGTATAGGCCCGGGCCTCGGCCAGTGTCAGGCCGGTTTTCGGCGCGTTCTTGTCCTCGGCGTCTTCCACCTTGCAGTTGCCGCTGAGATAGCAGTACTTGTTGTAGTCGTTGATGGACACTTCGTACTTGCCGATGGCGAAAGGTGACTGCTGTTCATCACCGGGCACGACCACCATCAGCGGCCCGCGGATGCGTTCATGAACAAGGTCATAACAGATGGCCCGTGCCCGGCGGCCATAACCGGCCAGGCGCTCGGAGCAGATGCGATCACTGGTGATCGGCTGCCATTCCCTTTGCTCCGCGGCCTGCTCGCCGGCCGCTTCCTCACCGAGGGTGGCGATATCCTGCTCGCGCTGCAGGACCCGGCTTTGCTCGCGCCGCTGTTCGGCGGCGGCGACACGCGCCTGCAGATCGGTGGCGGCATCGTTGTATTCCGGGTTATCGGTCCAGGTTTCACGGGCGCGGGCGAGGGCGGTCTGCGCCTGTTCCAGTTCGTTGTTGCGCAGTGCGGCCTGGTATTGTTCGAATCGCTGATCGGCCTCGTTGATGCGTGCCTCCAGTTCATCGCGGAATTCCACGACCTCGGGATGATCCGGATTGGTGGACAGGGCGCCGGCAAGCGTGACATTCGCCTGGCTCAGGCGGCCGGCTTCCAGCTGTGCCCGTGCCTCGTCACCCTGTTCCCAGGGCCGGGGCGCGAGTTCGGCCTGTATATTGTCCAGGGTCGTATTGCCGGGGAACACGCGGCTGGCATTATTGGCCAGGCGCATGGCCGACGTGGGATCGCTGTCCTGCAGGGTGTTAATGCGACGGGCGATCAGCTGAACATAACGCTGTTCCAGCTCGCCGTAACTGTCGGGTGCGAATTCGCGCAGTTCCTGTACCTTGGCACTGACATCGGTGACATCGAAACCGATGGCGTTGGCGAAGATCTGATCCAGTTCCTCGGAATTGGCGGTCACGGTGTAGTCGGCCATGGCCCGCGACAGTGACTGATTGTCCGGCTGCAATTCGAGGCCGGCCCTGGCCAGTTCCTTGGCGCGATTGGCATCCCCCTGTTCGGCACGGCTTGCCGCCAGTTTGCTGTAGGCCTCGGCAAGGGCATTGGGCGCGGTTTCGGTCAGGTATTCGTCATCCGCCGGCAGTTCCGCCCTCAGTTCGTCGTAAGTCCGGCGCGCGGAGTTGACGTCCTTGGCCTTGGCCTGGATCAGCAGCGTTTCTTTCAGGCCGGCGATGCGGGCCTGGCGCGCGGCTTCTTCACGCTCGCGCAGGAATTCTGCCTCGGCGGCACTGACATCCGCCTTCACGTCCGCCAGTGACTGCGATTCCGGCACCAGGCGCTCGCCGCGTTCCAGCAGGCTCAGGGCCTCGTTGTAGCGCTCGTCTTCCTTGAGCTGCTGGGCCCTGGTGGTAAACAGTTCCGCCACCGACTGGCGCGTTTGCTGTAATTCCTGCGAACCGGCCGGCAGCAGTACCGCCAGTTCCTGCAGGTTGTTCTGCATTTCGGTTTCCCAGGCCTGGTCCAGTTCCTCGGCCTGCAGCAGTTCCTGGATGCGCGCCTGATCCGCGCTGACCAGATCGGCGACGGCGGCCTCGCGTTCGCTGCCTTCGAGGTGGGCCAGGTTGACCTGGACCAGTTCGCGGTTGAACTGCAGTGCCTTCAGCAGATCGCCGTATGCATCGTTGAAGGCTTCGGCATCCGCGCGTGTCCCTTCGCTCTGAATGGCATTGATTCTTGCATCAATGACCGGTTTGGCCTTTTCCCCGATACCGTCGAGCAGTGCATCGCCCGGGCTCAACTGGGCCAGTTCAACAATATTGTCCTGCAGCGGCTCGAGGTCAGAGATCGCGGCGATTTCCTCACCCATGTCGGTGGCGATCTGCTGCTGCAGATCGGCGACGCGTTCCTGGCGGCGCTGTTCCTCGATGGCGGCATCGAGGCGGTCCTGCAGGTTGATCAGGCCGGTATCGTTCGGCGCCAGCGCCAGGCCGGCATTGATGTATTCCTGTGATTTTTCAAAGTTGCCGAGCTTGAGTTCGTCGCCGGCGGCCAGGCCGTAGGCATTGAACAGGCGCGGGTCTTCCAGCAATGGATGATTGGGATCGATCTCGGCGATCTTCTCGGTAACATCGGCGATGTCGTTTTCGATATCTTCACTGGGAATAAGCCTGTTCTGTTCCAGTGCCGCGATATACAGCTTGTTCAGTTCGTACAGGCGCTGGTCACGGGTGTCTTCCAGGCGCGTGGCGATGGCGCGCAGGGATGCCGAGTCGGGGTAGAGCGCTTCAGCCCGCGCCAGGTATTCGCGGGCCGTATTGAAATCATAGGTTTCGGTCGCGGGATCAACATGTTTGTTGATCTGGCTTTCAAAATAGTTCTGGATGGTATCGCGGGCCTCGTCGGTAATCGTGCTGCGATCGCTGCTGCTGAGTTCGCCGAACCGATCCAGCACGGACTCGATCTGACCGGGCTGGCCGGTCTGGACCTGGGCGATCAACTCGTTCATTTTCTGTTCATGGAAATAATTGGTCACCGGCCCGATGAGGCCGATGCCCAGCGCCAGTAACACGGCGGCGCTGATCACCCACGGATTCTTGTGCCAGTTGGCCTTGCCCTCCAGCTCCTCGACGAAAGTATCGCAGTCGGGACTGCGGTTTTTGCGTTCAAACGCCAGCCCCCGCATCAGGCCTTTCATCTGCCGGCGGCTCAGGCTCTTGACCGGGGCCGGCAACAGGTTGTTCTCCTTGGCCGAGGTGGCCGGTAGCTTGTTGAACGGATGACGCCCGGTCAGCAGTTCGTAGGAAACGCAGGCCAGCGCGTAAATATCATCGCGCGTATCGGGTTCTTCACCCTCGAGCATTTCCAGCGACGCGTAGGCGGGTGTCAGTGCGCCCAGCTTGCTCGGGTCGAACAGGGTTTTTTCCGCGCCTTCACCGGCGAGCGGATTCTTGACCGCGCGGGCGATGCCGAAGTCCAGCACCTTGACGGTGCTGTCATTACACAGGAAGGCGTTACCCGGCTTGAAATCCGAGTGGACAATGTTCTGCTTGTGCGCGTAGGCCAGCGCGGCGCCAAGCTGGCGGATGATCGGAAAGGCTTCCTCGAACGGCAGGCCGCCCCGCGGCTTGACCTTCTTCTTGATGAAGGTGTTAAGCGGCAGGCCTTCCATCAGTTCCATGGTAATGAACACGGCGGTACCGGATTTGCCGATACGGTCGAAGTCATACACCGTGGCGATATTCGGATGCGCGAGTCTCTGCTGGCGGCTTGATTCGCGCTGCAGGGCGATAAAGGCTTCCGGGTGCTCCTTGAAATCCTCGTTCAGGACCTTCAGGGCGACATAGGGATTGCGGTCCTTGGCCTCGACCTTGAGCAGGTCGCGGCCCTTGTACACCTTGCCCATGCCGCCGGAACCGAGGACTTCATCGAGAATGAAGCGTTCCTTGATGACCGAACCCGGCCCGAGACCGCTCAGTTCGGGGCTTTCGGCGGCGCCGGGCGGTGTCCACGACTGCTGGCTGGGGGAACTGGAATCGCTGCCGCTGGAATCCGCTGACGAGTCGGAATCACTGTCGTCCGACGACATGCTGCTGATATCGAAATCGACGCCCGAATCTTCCGTACCGGATTCCGCGGCGGCTGTTTTGGCTTCCGCGGCGATATCGGCCATGAACTCGTTGGTGTCATGGTCGACGGCGGTTTTGTCCCCCGCCTCGGTTTTGTCCTCGTCCTCGATGCGTTCGAACACCGTCGCATCGCCGCCACCGCTGCCCTCTTCGGTCTGCCTGGCATGGGCGCGACGGAACTGGTTGATCTGGCGTTTCAGCAGGGTATAGGTGTCGTCATTGATGATCCCTGCCTCGAAGGCCTCATCAAGCTGGGCGAGAATTCGGTTGGTGTACTTGGGGTCTGGGCCAGCAGCTGGTGCAGCTGCTGACTCAAATCGGCCAATTTGAGATCGCCCCGGTTAAGGGCTTCTAATGCGCTCTTGAAATCGGCCAACGTCTTTTCCTCCTGACTAAATAATATCGACCACGATTACAGTCACATTGTCCGCGGCCCTGCGGGCCAGGGTCAATTCAATTAGGTTGTTGGCGGCCTCTTCGGTGCTGCCTTCAGCCAGCAGATCGCGTATTTCCAGGTCCGTGACATGCTTGGTCAGGCCGTCACTGCACAGCAGGAAGCGGTCGCCGGCACGCAGACCGCACATGTCCATATCCAGAAACAGTTCGTCAGCGGCGCCCACCGCCCGGGTAATCATGTTGCCATGCGGGTGGTTGGTAGCCTCCTCCCGGGAAATCAGGCCCTGTTCGACATACAGTTCCACCTGCGAGTGATCGGTGGAAAGCTGCTGCAGCCGATCGTCGCGGCGCCGGTAGATACGGCTGTCGCCGGCCCAGATGAACACGCCCATATCACGGTGGGCGATCAGCGCAACCACCGTGCTGCCGATGGTCAGGTGCTGGTCGCCCTCGGTGGATTTCTCCAGCAGTCGCTTGTTGACCTCGAGCAGCTTGTCTTCTACCTCGTCGACGAAACGCGGCAGCGTGGTGCCTTCGTGCACGCGCTTGAGGCTGTCGGTAATCATCTGGCTGGCAACATCGCCGGCCGAATGACCGCCCATGCCGTCGGCCACCACCCACAGCCCGATATCCGGACGCTCCAGCAACGAGTCCTCGTTATGCTTGCGGACCTTGCCGACATGCGTGATGCCGCAGGACTGCCAGCTGAGGCCGCCAGAGTTGGCGTCGCCCGCAGCGCTGTTCTGATTGGGTTCAGTGATTGCCATAAATATTCAGCGTCCCGCGGACCTCCTGTACGATTCTTGCAGCCGACATCCTTCCAGCCGCAGTACTGTCAACTGTATTCATGACTGAAGTGTACGACCTCAGTCGGTTCCTCGCTGAATGCCCGGCCCAGGCTGATGATGCCGGTGCCGGATAAAGCCATTTCTTCGCGCCTGAGGAAGGAGTCACCATTGTCATCAATGCGGACGTAGGTGCCGTTGGTGCTCTGATCGACAATGAAGAATTTTTCCCGCCGCAATTCAATGCGGACGTGCTGCCTGGAAGCCAGTTTCTCACCCACGGGCAGGTCACAGCCCTGGCTGCGGCCCATAACGATCGCGGAACGATCGTGATTCAGCAAGATGTCCTGATCGTTGTAGCGCAGCCGCAGCCTGACCTGGGGCAGTTTCTTGTCGGCCGACAGCATGCCGGTTGCCATGCGGGTCACGTCTTCCTGCTGCCAGATAATCTCGAATATCTCGACGACGTCCTTTTTGCCCTTGATGGGCGCGTAATCCACAAATCGGGTGCTGGCACGGATAACCGACGGCAGCAGCTCTATCGTTGTTTTGGTGGTCATGATCTGCCGCGCCTTGGCCTGCGCCGCCATGCGCGCGGCGACATTCACGGCATCGCCGAAGACATCACCGTCCTCCATGATCGCCGGGCCGAAATGCATGCCGACGCGTATGGAAACCGGCTCGGCATGGGCACCCTCGGTATTTTCATCCTCGAGGGTCTCGTGCATTTCACATGCCGCAGTGGCCGCGTCTTCGGCAGAATTGAAGGTACACATGATTTCATCGCCGATGGTCTTGATGACTGTACCGTTATAGCGGCCGATGACATTGGAGATTGTATCCAGGGTTTCGGAAACCAGCGCCCGGGCCGTGTCATCGCCGAGCGCTTCATACAGCTGGGTACTGCCGCTGATATCGGCAAACATGATGGCGAGATTAGTCGTCTTCGGGACCATGCCAGATTATCTTTTTAATGTGATAGTGCCCGCTGCCGCCGGCAGCTCATGCGATGATTCAAAATCCCTGTCGGGGAATCCGTGTCCGGCGCGGCCCCCCGCCCCCTGTCAGAAAGACCTCAAATGACTGGCTCTGCGGCCCTGTCAACGCTTCTATCATAGCCACTTGATACCATTAAGTCACCAATAGCCGGGTGCCGGTATGCGAACGGCGTTGATGGCGGGTGTTCGCAATACCGGGGCGATTGTGTACGATATGAAGATAATTCCGTCCTTCGTTCTTTTGCCGGTGGGCCGCGCCTATCCATGAAATCAATAAGTATCTGGTTACTGAGTTTTCTCCTGCTCGTACTCGGGATCCTGATCGGTATACAGATAGCCGCGAGCCCGATGATCGCGGATCTGGGTGCCGGCAGACAGGCGCCGGTAGCGGAGACACCGGCAACTTCAGAACCGTCGCCCGCAGCCAGGGAAACGGAACCAGGACAGGCAAAACAGCAGACACCTGCGAAACTGAGGCTGGAAGATATCGAGCGGGTGCTGGCCAATGCCGAGGCCGGCCAGCGCCGCCAGGTACTGGACGATGCCGAGCTGTTCCGGCGTTTTGTCGAGCAGGAAGCCACCAACCGTTCGCTCAAGGCAGCGGCGATGGCCAATGACATGCATGAGAATGATGATATCCGCTTTCTCATGAAGCGGGCCGGCGACAACGTCCTGCGCGAGACTTATATCAACCGGCTGATGCAGGATCAGCTGCCGGAGGATTTTCCCAGCGAGGCCCAGGTCCGGCAGTTTTACGAGGACAACCCCGACCGGTTCACGGTCAAGGAACGGCTGCAGGTCTGGCAGGTGTTTCTGCCGGTTGCCGCCGATGCCGGGCCCGATCAGGCGGCCGCGGTCGAGCAACGGGCCCGGCAGATACTGGAGCAGATCCTGGGCAACAAACTGACTTTCGCCCAGGCGGCCGTCGAGCATTCCGCCCATGACGTCAGCCGCCAGAATGACGGTTACATGGGTTCGGTCCGCATCGGCGAGCTGAAACCGGCTATAGCCGCGGCTCTGGAGGATATCGAAGAGGGCGAGCTGGGCCTGGTCCGTAGCGACGACGGCTGGCATATATTGAAGAAGGGCCGCACCCTGGCCGCCGAGCAGCTGCCGTTTGAAAATGCCCGGCAGCAGGCGCGGCGGCTGCTCATCAGCCAGGCCCGGCAGCAGTTTCGCGAGGCCGTCAACGAGGAAGCCCGCCGGACCTATGCCTTCATGCCGAACGACAACCGCATCAAGCAGTGGCGCCAGGAACTGAAAACGGTCGCTGACAGTACCGGCGATAGCGGCGAATGATGCCGGTTCATATTAATTGGCCGCATCAGGCAATCCTGATATAGTCGCTAAATTAACGAGTTAGGTGGATTTCCTGGGGTCGCGGTTTAGGTAAAAATTACTAACAACTTTTCCCGGACAGGGGGGGCCAGAATGCCGGTGATACCATCCGGTCTGGCAGCGCAATAGGGGGCATGTCGGCGGACATGGGGCATTGGCTGAAATACTGGGGACCGATCCGATTGCGGGTGTGCGGGCTGGCAGTCGCATTATGCGTGCCGACGCTTGTTAGCGCCGGCTCGCCGGGTTTACCCGAATCCGCCCGTCCCGGCGCCCTGCGCCCCGGGGAAGACCGGCCCACGGCCCCGCCGAAACCGGCGGAAGAGGTCCTCGAAGTCCCCGCGCTGATCGACCGGCCGCTCGATATCGACGAGGGGCCGAAGGTGGTGGTCGAGAAATTCGAACTCGCCGGTGCCGTGGAGCGGCCGGAACATGACGTTCGACTATCTGAAATCAAGACCATTCTCGAGGAACAGCGGCAACAGCGGCCGGAAGGTTTCACCATCGGCCGGCTGGACGAGGTCGCCGATGCCGTCACGCAATATTACCGCGAGCGCGGGCTGATCCTGGCCCAGGCCGTGGTCCCGGTGCAGACCGTGGAAGACGGCGTGGTCAAGGTGGAGGTGATCGAGGGCAGGCTCGGCCGCATCCTCACCGAAGGCAACGCGATGTACGATGCCGATCTTCTCAGGGAACCCTTCGAGGATCTGATCGGCAAGCCGGTGACCAAGGCCGAGGTCGAGGCAGCACTGCTGACGCTGACCGACTTCCCGGGCCTCAGCATTTTCGGTGTCTTCCAGCCCGGCCAGAAAGTCGGCGAGGCCGATATCGTGCTCAAGGTACAGGAAGAAGACCGGTTCGATTTCTCGCTCCGCGTCGACAATCACGGTACGCCGGAAACGGGCCGCCGCCGGGCTCGGCCCAGTGTCGAATGGAACAACCCGACCGGCGCCGCCGATCGCCTCACGCTGACCGGCCAGGTCACTCATGACCCGCAAAACAGCAAATTCTTCTCGATCGATTACGAGCGCTATTTCGGCAACGGCTTTCGCGGCGGGACGTTTATCACCCGCAACAGCTTCGACGTCGGCGGCGAGTTTGCCGACCGCGAAATTTCGGCAACAACCGAACAACAGGGCCTGTATCTCGACAAGACCCTGATCCGCAGCCGGGCCCTGAACCTGTCCACCCGCCTCGGCGTCACGCTCAAGGATTCGCGCACCACCCAGGCCTTGCGCCAGACTAATGAAGACCATTTGACCGTGCTGTCCTGGGAAACCACTTATGATGCAGTGGACACCCGGTTCTCGGGACTCAACTTCGGCACCCTGGAGCTCAGTCACGGGTTCAATGATACCTTTGGTGCCATGGGGTCCTCGTTCGATGCCAGCCAGCGTCAGCCCGGCGACCGGCCGAGCCGCCAGGGCGGCCCGCCGGACAGCGAGTTCGCCTCCGGCCGGTTCAACAAGGTCTTCGGTACCTTCTCGCGGCTGCAGACCGTCACCCAGCAGACCTCGCTGCTGCTGCGCGCCGAGGCGCAGTGGAGCCCGGATCTGCTGGTGCCGCTGGAACAGTATTCGATCGGCGGCCCGGACAACGTCCGTGCCTTTGGACCGGCCGAGGCACTGTTTGACAAGGCAATATTCCTGTCGGCCGAATACATCATCAATGCACCGTTCTTCGCGGATAAACCGGCGTTTGCCAACCGCACCTGGGGTGAACTGCTGCAGTTTTCAGTGTTTTACGATTTCGCAACCGGCGAGAACAACGAGCCGCTGACCAACGAGCCGCAGGGCCTGCAGGATTTTCACGGCGCCGGCTGGGGACTGCGCTTCAACCTGCCGGGCTCGGTGGAATCCAGGTTCCTCATGGCGTGGGACTTCGGCGATACCGATCCCGACAACGATCGTGACCCGCAGATCTGGGCGGATGTCACGTTCCGTTTCTGAGGCGCGGCAAAAGGGACCGGCCCTATATAAAAAGGTATACACTTATAATGTGAGCTGGTTCACGTTATTGAACGATAAATACTGCTAAGAAGAAGTTGGGGTTTTCTGGATTGCCTGCCGGGCCACCCGGTCAGACGAGAATAAAGTCGCCGTCATTGCGCGGAACGGTGTGACGAAGCAATCCAGTAATGAATGAATAATGAACAAGTTATCCAGGTTTTACTGTCTTTTTCCGCCGGAGAAGGCCGGGATGAGGGCTGTAATTCATACCTGTTCTGGTACGCTTGTTCAGCAATAGACCAATAACAATTCGCTCAGGGGGCGGACAACCGGATGACATCTAGGCCCGGACTCACACGTAACACCTCTGCGAGTGATTCGACTGCGCGTGTCTTGCTGTCGCCCGTGCCGCGCCTCCGGCCCCTCGCCGCCGGTATCCGTGCGGCCTGTATTCCCGCCGGTTTGCTGTTCGTGCTGGGCACGACTACCTCACTCGCCGGCCCCGAGGGCGGCAAGGTTGTCGGCGGCGAGGGCAATATCAACAAGCCCGACGCCAATACCACCAATATCCAGCAGCAATCGCACAACATGGCGATTGACTGGAACAGTTATAACCTCAACAAGAACGAAACCGTCAATTACAGACAGCCTTCCAGTACCGCCCATGCGCTGAACCGCATCTACGACCAGAACCCCAGCCAGATCCACGGCGCCATTAATGCCAACGGCCGCGTCACCCTGGTCAACCCCAACGGCATCTTTTTCAGTCCCACCGCCAGCGTCAATGTCGGCGCGCTCACCGCCGCCGGCCACGACGTCAGCGTCGAGGATTTCATGAACGGCCGGATGAAATTCCGGGCCCCCGAAGGACAGTCGGCCGGCGCGGTGATCAACCAGGGCCTGCTGCAGGCGGCGACCGGCGGTTCGATCAATCTCATTGGTGGCAGTGTTCGCAATGAAGGGCTGATTATTGCCAGTGCCGGCCAGGTCAACCTGGTTGCCGGTGACCAGGTCACCATGGATTTCGATGGCGATGGCCTGGTCCGGTTTGCCATTGATAAAGAGGTCATCGAAAACGCCGAGGGCGTCGACAGCGCCATCAGCAATACCGGTGAAATCAGTGCCGACGGCGGCACGGTGATCCTGTCGGGCAGGGCGGCGCAAAATGTCTTCAGTCATGTTGTCAACAACGAAGGTGTCATCCGCGCCGGTCGTATTGAAAACCAGGGCGGCAAGATCGTCCTGGCCGGTACCGGCGGCAGTCAGTCCTCGGTGATCAACACCGGCACCCTCGACGCCTCGGCCGGTGATGCAACAAGCGACGGCGGCACGGTCGAGATCACCGGCGACACCATCGAACAGCAGGGTGTGATCAAAGCAGACTCCACCGGCGGCGACGGCGGCACCATCAAACTCGTTGCCGAAGACACCAACATCATCAGCGGCGATGCCGTGATGTCGGCTACATCGTCCCCTCTCCCTGTGGGAGAGGGCCAGGGAGAGGGCGATGAGGACGACTCCTCTTCCCCTCTCCCCCTGGGAGAGGGTCAGGGTGAGGGCGGTAAAGGCGGATCTGTCCACGTCCTCGGCGACAAGGTCGCGCTGCTCGATGCCAGCACAATCGACGTCTCCGGCGAACTCGGCGGCGGCGAGGTTCTGATCGGTGGTGATTTCCAGGGTAAGCCTGTCCCGGAGCGATATCAGGAACGTCTACGCATCAGGACGCCAGCCGGACCTATGTCGGTAGCGACGCCACCATCAAGGCTGATGCCATAACAGATGGCGATGGCGGAAAAGTCATTGTCTGGGCGGATGACACCACGAACTTTTACGGTTCTGTATCAGCCCGCGGCGGTGAACGAGGGTGGTCGACGGCGGCTTTGTCGAGGTCTCAGGCAAGCAAAGCCTGAATTTCTCCGGTTTCGTCGACACTGCTTGCACCCAATCGGCGAGACGCGGCACCTTGCTGCTGGATCCGGCAACGCTAACGATAATAGGTGGCACTGGTGACGGTGCCGCCGAATGGCAAGTCGGAGGTCCCGGTACAGACGATGATGCCGCCGACTGTGTCTGTTTGATAGATGCTCCACGCCACGAAGTCATACGTCACCTGAAATCGAGGCACATTGAAGACCAGATGGCCGATATTGTCTTGCAGGCAACTAACAGTATCAATGTAGATGTCAATGAATTTACCTATATCGCCAGTGGTAATCTGGTAGGCGAAGCCAGTGGGCGATTAGCTGCTGTTGCCAGTGGCGGCGTCAGTCTGACTATCCGAGAACGCGTAATGCCGATACTGATCGGCGAAACCGGCTCGAGCGATCTGCCTGCAACCGGTGGTTTCGACCGGCAGCGATCATCTTGCTGCTCGTGATACAGGCACAGGGCGCCGGTAATGTTCTAGTTGCAATCAGGTGTTACCTCGGTGGCCAGCACTCAACGCAGCAAGAAGCCAATATTACGCTCAGCAGCATTTCCACTGCTGAGCGGCGATATCGTCGTGCAGGCCAGCGGTGACATTACCGTCAGCGGTAACCTGGAAAGTTCCGGAACCGGACGCATTCATCTGGAAGCCGATTCACCACATACAGGAGGGCTTGCATCCGGTGGTATTGATGATGAAGGTGCCCTGACTATTAATGGTCAGATTACAACTAATAATCAATCCATTGCACTGATTGCAGATACTCACGCTGTTAACGCTGTGGTCAATGCAGGGAGCGGTACTATATCTGCGATCGAAACCGACAATGATGCCGGCGGCTTCAATGTCGCCGGCGGCAATCTCAGTGCTGCCTCGCTGAATAACCTGCGTACCACCGGCGATCTGATACTGGGAGAAGCGACGACGGCCGGAACCGGGGGCACTGTCGGCGGTGGCACGACAATTACCAACGATCTCGTTACGCTGGGCGATGGCGGTGCGTTTACGATTAATAGTAACGTGGCCGGTACCGTACAGTTTGTTGCCAACAATGAAATCCGCATCAATAACAATGTCACCAGTAGTGGTAACAATCTTTTATACAGTGGTGACGTTACACTGGGTAATGATCTCGACATTACCGTATCCACTGGCGCCGCGGATGGTGATATCGATGTAACCGGCAGCATCAATGGCAATGCCACGGCCGGCGACGAAACCTTGACTCTGAATGCCGGTACCGGCGCCATTACGCTGAACGCGGTTGCCGGGGCCGGCGGCGTGGCCGATGCAGCCGGCCTGACAGCACTGACGATCACAGATTCGGCGGCGGCTTCATTCGGCGCGATCGATCTCACCGGTGCGCTGACACAGACGAATCCCGCTACCGGGACAACCACCTTCAACGGCGCGGTCAGTGTCGATTCGGCGACATTGCGTGGTACGGATTTTGATGTACTCGACGGCTTCACGACGACCGCGGGCACGCTGAGTGTTACCAACAGCAGCTTGTTCACCAAGAACGCTACCGGCAGCATCAACGCAGCGGGCGGTTTCTCGACCACCGGCGATGCCTCGCTGGCCAGTGATGTCAGCACCACAGATTCGGCCCTTTCCCTCGGTGGCACACTCACGGTAGCCGATAACATCACGCTATCCACGGATGCAGGTACTGGTGCAGATATCCAGTTCGATGGCGCGGTTGATGCAATATCTGCTGGAGTAGAGGATCTGATCCTCACGGCTGGCAGTGGCAGCATTACGTTCAGTGACGTTGTCGGCGGCGGTCAGGCTCTGGGCGATGTCACTATAAACAGTGCCGGCGACCTGGATATCACTGCCGCGTTCAATGTCGGCGCCTTCGATGTCACGGCTGAAACAGATACCGATGTTTTCCTGGGCAATGCGGGTGTCGGACTGCATCTGTCTGACACTGAACTAGGACAGATTAGCGCCGACAGCCTGTCGGTCAGTACGCTCGGCACGGGCGCGATCACGATCGAAGACACCACGGCGGCCAATACCGACGACTTCGGCACACTGACGCTGAACGGTGCCAGTGGCGTCATGGTCGCCGCGAACGGCACCGCGCTCCAGAATGCGGTCGACATTACTGGTGCGACCGATCTGGCAGGAAACCTGATGACAGTACAGGGGACAATCGATTTCCATTCGGCCGTCACGGTCTCGGGCGCCAATGTGGTGGTGGAAGCCGGCACAACCACGCCGAGCGCGCTGACTTTCGACAGCACCATCACCGGCGTTGCCAATACCGAGAATCTCGATCTGTTAGGCAGCAGCATCCAGGTCGATGGCGCGATAAGCAACCTGGCAACGCTCGATGTCGGCGATGGCGATACCACGACGATTACGGTCAATAACGCCAGTACGACCAATACGCAGAACTACACGGCCACGACCATCGAATTGGCCGGCGATACCTACGAGAGCAACGACGGTAACCTGTTGTTCGACGGCGCCGTGGATCTCACCGGCACCACGCCCGTCACGCTTGACAGTGATGCCGATAATGCCGGAGCGGATGGCAGTATCGAGATTACCGGCAATGTCTCTGATACAGGAAACAACTCTGCACTGACCATCGTGGCGAATACTGATACGGTCGACGTCGCGGACATCGTCGTGAACGATGCCATCGACATTACCGGTGGCAATATCGACCTCAACGGGACGACCTATACCAGCGGCACCGGCGCAATCGACCTTGATGGTAGCGTCGATCTCGATTCGAGCGGTGCCCTCACCCTGACCAGCGGCGGCGGTAATAATATCACCGTGACCGGTGCCATCGAGGATACCGGTAATAACAGTAACCTCGATCTGGTTGCAGGAGCAGGCAACGTGCTCCTGCAGTCGAATGCCGGCGATGCAAATTATCTGGGCAGTTTCACTATTACCAGCGCCACGCTGGCCGATCTGCAGTCCATTACAACCACAGGCAACATCGATATTACCGCGGATGATGTCGAACTCAACGGCGATCTGAGTACCGCCGGGGCTGCTGTGGGCACCGGTACTGGCAGCATTGATATCAGTGCGACCGGCAGCATCGATCTGGAGGCTGCGGGGGCGGGCACAGGCAGCATAGCGCTTGTAACCGATAGCGGCGATCCCGGTGATACACACGGCGCGATCACTATCGATGGCGGTGCCACGGTAGCGAGCGTGACGCCCTGGGAAGACGGCCTGACGCTGAACGCCGGTAACGGCGCCGCTGACCTGGGCGCTGTTACGCTGGATGAGCTCGATTATCTGGATGTCACCGCCGACACTTTCACGCTGGCCGACGCCACGCTTGGTGATGGTGCCGGCAACGGCGGTGTCGGTCTCTCGGTCACCACTACCGGCGATATGAGCCTCAACGGCGATATCTCCACGGCCGGCGATAGCAGCAATGTTGCTGGCTCGATCGATCTCTCCGGTGTCGGCGGCGCCATTACCCTGGACGATGACGGTGCCGACAACGACGGCATAGTGACGATCACCAGCAATGCCGCCACCAATGATGCGTCTATTAACCTGGGCGCGATTCAGGACGGCGGCAGCGATTTCGATCTGACCGTTGATGCCGATACAGCCAATGTAACCGCCGCCGCCATCGGCACCACTGATACCATCGGCGCACTCGATATCACGGGCAACGACATATTCCTGACCGACGGCGTACAGGCGACCGGTATCCTGATTACTGCCGGCAACAACGTAACAGCTGACATCAACGGCAGCAGTTTCGACATCAGGGCGACGACCGATGACATCACCATCAATGCGCTGGGAACACTGACCCTGGAAGATGGCACCCTTATCCGCACTCGCCTGGTCACCGATGCCGGCGACATTATCCTGAACCTCGGCGATCTGGTGATACAGGATAATGACACTGATCCCCAGATCGTTGCCGCCGGCAACCTGACCATCAACCCCGGAACAGGCAAGATCATCGATCTGGGTAATGACAGTGACCTGACAGCCGATCTCAATCTGGACGACGGTGAGCTGAATGCTCTGAGTGCTACTGGCACGATTACCATCGGTGCCGCCGATGCTGGCCGGATCATACTCGACATGGCGACGGCGTTCACGCCGGGCGACCTGACACTGCTCACGGATTCCACCATAAATGACAATGATGTTGTGACGGGCGGATCAGACTTTGGTTTCAGGAGTACCGGTACACTCACCCTGACTTCAAACGGGATTATTGGCGATGCCGCCGTAAGTGGTGCGGACGGTCTGACGCTGGATGTAGCTGCCCTGACAGTGACCGATACCGGCAGCAACAATGTGATTGTCACCGACACCGGCGCGAATAATGGTGATACCACCTACAGCATCGGTACGAACACCGATGCCGGTAATGTGACCATCACCCAGACCACGAACAATCTCGTGGTTGCCGACATCAATACCGGCGCCAATACCGTAACGCTGGATTCTGTCGACGGCAATATCAACGATAATGCAGCGACTACCGAAGTTATTGCAGCTTCTGATCTGCGCATGAACGCTGAAACCGGCATCAATGCGCTGAATACAGCGGTGACCAATCTGGCCGCGGAAACCGAGGAAGGCAATCTTGAGGTCTTCAATACCGGCGCGCTGACGATCGCGATGGTAAACGGCTTATCCGGTGTGACCATCACCGATACGAATGGCGATAATACGGGCGGGATTATAGAAATTCGGGCGGCCAGCCCGTTGACAGTGAATGAAGATGTCGTCAACAACGACGGCGGTGACATCATACTGGCCGCCGAAGGCAATGCCGATACTGACGATCTGACCGTGGCTGCCAACATCGATACCAATGGAGGTGACGGCAATATCGGGCTGTATGCCGGTGACGACATCGCCCAGACGGCGGGCGATATCATCGCCGCTGGTAACGGCACCATCACGCTGAACGCGGGTGTTGATTACAACGGCGGTGGCGCTCTCCAGGCCGGCTTTGCCAACAGCGGCACGATTACCCAGTCCGGCGGTACAATTGCGGCAACCAATGGTCTTGTCGACCTGAACGCCAGCGAAGACATTTCCATTACTTCGGTCAGTACCGCGGGCAATGTGACTATTACTGCCGACGATGACTTCGGACTGGGACTGAGTAATGATAGCGGCGTCATTAGTGAAAACGGTGCCGATGCCACCGCCGACATCAGCGGCGCTACAGCGACACTGCGCGCGGCTACTGGCATCGGTGATGGCGATGCGATAGAAACGAATATCGACACGCTGGATGCCCTGAGCACCATCAGCGGCAATGTTCAGATTTTTGAAGTGGTCGCGGGTGGCGCACTCGATATCAACCAGGCCGCGACCACGGCCGGCAACATCGATGTCCGTACCGGGGACGGCACCCTTACCGTAATGGCAGGACAAAGCGGAGTCAGCACCGACGGTGCCGGTACGGTGGCCCTGGTCGCCGGCGACGACGGTGGCAGTAATGGCGACGATCTCGTGCTCAATGATGCGGTCGGCGCTGCAACCGGCATGGTGACGCTGACGTCGGCCACCAATGATGTTCTGTTCAGTGCCGATGGTGACGTGACCACGACCAGCGGCGATATTCAGGTTAATGCCGGTGCCGCCGGTGATGGTCTGGTGACCATGGCGGACGGAACGGTGCTGCAGGCCATCGGTGCGGGCGATATCGACATCAACGGAGTCGGTGACGTCACTATCGGCCAGCTGATTACCGCGGCAACCGGGGCCACGGCCATTGATGTCGTAAGCACGGCCGGCGCGATCCTTGATGCGGGCAATACCGGCGGTGCCGATTTGCAGACTGGAGCCGGCGGCCGGGCCACCCTGACCGCCAACGGTGCCATCGGAGCGGCCGACGGCATCGAGACCGCGGTGACGGAACTGTTCGGCTCGACCACCGCTGCCGGCATCGTGGATATCAACGAAACCGACGGTCTGACGGACGTCAACTTCAGCACGAACGACGGGTCCTTCACACTGGATGCCGGCGGCGCGGTATCGGTCTCGAGCATCGATACCTCCAATACCGATGATGACGCGAACGATGTCACCATCAACACTACCACCGGTGACATAGAAATCACCTCCATCAATGCCGGCACAGTGGGTGATGTTTTCCTGGATACCGATAACGGTGCTGTCGAGGGCAAGGGCGCCGGCCCTCACATTACCGCCCAGGATATCGATATTGACGCCACCACCGGCATCGGCGCCGCGGTCGCCCTGAGTCTTTCGGGTGTCGAGCTGTTCAATGCCGATACATCGGAAGGCGACATTGATATGGACAACGCTGCTACATCCGCCGTCGAGGTTGCGAGCATGACGACGGCCGGCGCAGGTGGCACGATTGATTACGATCAGACCGGCAATCAGGCACTGGCGCTGAGCACAGTGTCAACCACCGACGGCGATGTGACGATCAGCAACAGTGGCGGTACGGCGGCGGATATCGAAATCGGCAGCATTACCGCCGACAGTACTGACGATACGGTCATGATCACGGCGGATGGCACCATCGACGATGCTACAGCCGGCAATGACGGTGTAACCGATATCACCGGCAATACGGTTGACCTCAATGCTGTCGAGGGCATCGGCGCCACCAATCCGCTGGAACTGGCGACGGCATTCGTCAGTGCGGATACCACCAATGGCGATATCGATCTGGACAACGACACGACCGATGCCGTGTCGGTTACCGGCCTGACGACGGGCACCGGCACCATCACCCTTGAACAGACCGGCAATACCACGCTGGACATCGATGGCGCGGTCAGCGCATCCGGTGACATCACGCTACGCAATACCGGCGATGACGCTGCCGACACGCTGACGCTCGCGGACACCGTATCCTCGACCGGCATGGGCATTGTGACTGTGGAAACCCTCACCCGTGGCAACATTGCCGTCGATGCCGATGTCACCACCGCGAACGGCGGTACGATCAACATGACCGCGGCTGACAGTCTTGCCGTCCAGGCCGCGGCGACGACTATCAGTGTTGGCGCGACAGGCACGATTGCGCTGCGGGTTGACAGTGGTGACGGGGCTACCACTTCCCTGGATCTGGGCGGCAGTTCGCTCACGGCCAACAGTATCGATCTGACCGGCGGCAATGACGGCGACGACACGCTGATCGCCCAGGATGTCGTGAGTAATTGGACGATCGACGGTGGCGATACCGGCACTTTGTCCAACAACAATATCAATGGCGGTGGCACTGCCGCCGATTTCACCGATTTCGCCAACCTGACCGGCGCTGCGACCCAGGACGACAGTTTCGTATTCGCGGTCAATACGGATAATCCCGATATCAGCGGCACCATCGACAGCCGCGGCGGCAGCGACACGCTGGACTGGTCCGGATACGATGCGCCGATTACGGTCAACCTGAATGGGATCGGCGGTACGGATGGGTTCAACGGTGATGCACCCGGCGTCAATGCATTCAGCAATATAGATGTCGTGATTGCCGACAGCGACGAAACGAACAGTATCAACGGTATCGATGGCATTGATGCCACCTGGGCGTTCGACGGCGGCCAGGACGGCACCTATACCGACGATGTTACCGGCCAAGATATTGACTGGGACAGCTTCACTCACCTGACCGGTCGTGACGGCAAAGACACTTTCAATGTCGACGTCAATCACACCGGTGATCTGGCCGGTGGTGCAGGCGAGGATGAATTCAACTTTACCCTGACCACCGTGCTGGATGGTGATGTAGATGGTGGTGCTGATGATGACAGGTTCGTCTTTGCCAACAGTGCGCGTATCACCGGCTTTGTGGATGGTGGACTGGGCGTTGACCCGGGTAACGGTAACGATGAAATTGATTTTTCGGCTTCGGTTCTGGAACAGCTCGTGACCATTGATACTGGCGGCGGAACCGTTGATGGATCCAGCGGCACTATAGAAGATGGTCCGACCGATGACGGGTTCAACCTGGATCTGCTTGGTACTGGCTTTGACAATATCAACAGTCTCGTGGGCAATAATCTGGGTACGATTATCGGTCCCAATGCGGACACCTGGTGGGATGTCACCGATACGAACCAGGGTACGTTCGGTGATTCGCTTAGTAATGTTGCGGATAACGCTTTTGCAGGGTTCACGATTATCGGCGGCACTGCAGATGATACATACATCTTCCAGTCGGATGGGTTCATTACCAACGGTATTACCGGAGGGCTTGGTGAAAATATTCTGGTCGGCAGCGCCGGCGTGGATCGCTTCCTGATTACCGCTGATGGGGATGTAAGTCTGGATGTGGGTAACAATGCCACCGATATAACCACGCTCACCGACATCTCGCGTATCGACGGCACCGAGGCCTTTCTAACCATGCCCGGCGTAGAGACCGACACGGGCAACGACATTTTCGATTTTGACCCCGGCGTGGACTGGAGCGGCGACTTGCATGGCGCCGGCGGCGATGATGTTTTCAATCTGACGGAAAGCATTACCGGCATGATTAGCGGTGGTGACGGAGTGGACACCTTTAACCTGGATGCGAATGTTCCCGGCCCGATTGCCGGTGATGCCGGTGATGATATTTTCCACATCAATGTCAATCAGACAGGGGGTAACGTACTGACCGGTGGTGCGGACGACGATACCTTTAATATAGCGGCGGGCATCACGGTAGCGGCGGGCATAAACGGCGGCACCAACGCAACCGCGGCGGGCGATGTCCTGGACTGGAGCGCTTTTGGAGCGAATATGGCCGTGAGCCTGACCGGAGCCGACGGCGACGGCTTTGACGGCAGCGGCGCGGGCACCGGCTTTTCCAATATCAATACGGTAACCGGAGCGGCGGGGCAGACCAACAGCCTGACGGGTTACAATACGGAAGCCGACTGGGATATAGACGGCACGAATACCTATACGGACGATCCGGGCAATGTACTGAACTTCTCGGTGTTCGAAAACTTCATTGGCAATGCCGATGTGGACAGGTTTAATATCACCGCCGCGCATACCGGTAATCTCAACGCGGCCGACGGTGCCGATATATTCAATTTCGACGCCGATCTGAATGGCACGGCCAGTGGTGACGCAGGAAGTGACACCTTTAACCTGTTGACGGACAATCTGGCTATAACCAATATGGCTGGTGGCAGTGGTACCGATGAAATCGTTGCCTCCAACAATGCCACGACCTTCAATATCACCGGTAACGGCTCCGGTAACGTTGATGATGGGGTAGCGAAGAACTATACGGGCGTTGAAAACCTGACCGGTGGTACCGCAGACGATGTATTCAATGCATCAGCCAGTCACACCGGTAATCTCAGCGGCAATGATGGTGATGATGATTTCAACTTTACCGCCGGTACCCTGAACGGGACAGCATTCGGTAATGACGGTGATGATGAGTTCTTCCTTACTGGCGGTGGCAGAGCCGGCTTTATGGATGGGGGCGGCCATGCAGGCGGCGATACACTGGATGCTTCTGGCGCCACGGGTAATGTTACGCTGACCCTGAACGGTAACTTCACCCGAATAGAGGACCTTACCGGTAATGGTGGCAACAGTACGCTGGTTGGTGATAGCGGTAGTGCGAGCGACTGGGATCTGAACTCGGCCAGTGGCGGTACCCTGAATACCATACCTTTTGATGGTTTCAATACCGTCCGCAGCGGCAGTGGCGGCAACAACACCTTAACCGCTGACGGTTCCTACAACGGCACGGTCAACCTGAGGGGCACGCGCAATACTTGGGATTACACTACCGGTGCGACGTTGACGACCGGTGCGGTGACAGGCAATGGTTCTTTGACTATCGGTGAACCGGCCGGCGGTCCCGGCGGGGATATGACCGTCGGCGGTGGCGACCTCGTGTTGCCGAATCTGGCCGGTCTGACCGGACCGCTGTTTATCGGTGGTGTTGTCGACCCGGCAACAACACCGCTCAACAACCAGAGCGTCACAATCAACACGGATATCCTGACCGTCAATGACGTGATTACCACCGGCGGTGACATCGTCCTGCTCGGCGGCCAGATCGACCTCGATGCTCCGACAATGAACATCGGCGGGCAGATGAATTTCGTTGCCACCGGGACGGATTGTGCATCCTGCGGACCGATCAACGGCGGAGCCGGCGACGGAAACATCCATTCCAATCAGCCGATAACGGTCAATGCCGACAGCGGTCTCATTATCGCCGCCGGCGGTATCCAGAATTCGGATAACCTGACACTCGATTTCGGCGGCGGTGATTTCCAGCTGGCGGTCAGCCAGGCTCAGCAGGATACTTCGACGCCAAATCAGTTATCGAATGCATTTGGTATCGAACCCACCAATCAGACATTCAATTTCATCAATATCCTTGGCTTGAACGTTGTTGCCAGTGTGGTCAACTTCTTCAACCCGGCCCTGCAACTGTTTGCACTGGAAGATATCTCGTTCATCGATACCGGGCTGTTCGAGGAAGAGCTGTCACTCTTTGGTGTCATCGGCGAGGGTATTGCCCTGGCGCTGGCGCAGTGCGAGGAAATCGAGGGCTGTGCCCCGAATGTCACGCCCGAGGAACTGGACACGCTGATCGAGGGACTGGAAGCCCGTATCGGGGAGTTGGAGAAACGCATTGCCGAAACCGCCGACCCGGCAATGCGCGAGGAGCTGGAGCAGCTGCTGGCGGATTACCAGGCGGAGCTCAGGGAGTTCATGGGGTATAAGGAGGAGCTGACGGCCTTCCTGACCGGGCCCAGTGAGGGCGATGATCTGGGTGACGACCTTGGCGATGATTTCATTCCGGGCGAGGAGGAACTGCCGGACGAGGGTGAGGCGCCGATTACTTCACCCGGCCAGTTCAACACCGTCGATACGCTGGCGCGGATGCTCGAGACCATCCAGGCTCGTGTCGAGTTTCTTGAATCGCTTATCGGCGATGCCGCCAGGCGCGCCGAGCTGGGTGCGCGCACCGGCATTGATTTGACCGAGGAGGCGCTCAATCGGATTATCGAAAACACCCGCAAGGAAGCGGATTTCATTGAATCACTGATGCAGAGGCTGATCGAGGAGTCGCAGACCCGCCGGGAGATGGAAAGCGATGACATGTTCTCGGCGGATGCCGGCGGACCGCCCACGACACTGCCAAGCATTGGCTATAATGCGGGTGATCTGACGCTGCATAGCGGTTATCTGCCCATGGATACGCGCTGGTTCTGAGATTTTTCATTGCACCTTCTCCCTTTGGGAGAAGGCCGGGATGAGGGCCATCAGTAACAGTGCGAAGCACGCTCTATCTCTTCTCCCTCTGGGAGAAGGAAGGATGAGGGGATTATTCATACAGCCCTCACCCTATATGCCTGTCCCACAGGGATTGGGGATATGTGGGAGCGGACTGTGTCCGCGATTCAATGTCTCCGATACAATCGGCTCCCACAGGACTGAGATTAAGAGACATGGCCTGTTCAAGTAGGGAAAGAATGACTGTATTGAACTCTCTCCGACAGGAGAGGGAAATAGATTATCTTGGTTATGAGACTACTGATAGCAAATTTGCTTTTGATAGCCGGCATGGCAGCCGCCCAGGCAGCCACCGAGGGACGCATATTGTCCGAGGGCGAGGTTGATCCGGCTGCCAGCAATCAACTGGCCGGCGAACTGGAGGTATTCGAATCAGTGGCGCAAGGTATCGCGCTGTCGCTTGCCGTCTGCGATGAAGTGGCCGGTTGCGACCCCATGCTGTCGGAAGATGAGCTGGCCAAGCTCATCGAGACGCTCGACAGCCGTATCGATCAGCTGAATTCCTTCGAGGAAAGCGCCGAGACCGCTGCCGGCTATGACAGTTTGCTCAATGAGTACCGTCAGACCCGTGAGAACTATGCGCTGTATATGAAAGAGCTGCGTGATATCAAACGCGGTGTGAAGGAGTTTGCCGAAGAAGAGATTCCGGCGGAGACCACGACCGAACCAGAACCGGCGCCGTCACCCGAACCCGAAAAGGCCGCCCGGGTAGAACCGCCACCTGAGCCTAAACAGAAATTCAGGAATGAGGAATTCGATGTCGACTTTTTTGAAGATGTCGATGAACCCGTTCGCTCTGAATAGCCGGACCTTCATTAGTATCCGAGTGTCATGAGTAACCTGCCGCTTTTCTATCAGAACGTTGTGCCCCTGAACCGTGAGAAGCATGGCGACTGGCGCATCGAACCGACGAACAGCTATGCATTTGCAGCGAAAACCAATTCCATATACATCGCTGCCGTGGAATTCAGCCGGGCTGTCAGGGAATATCCGATTGTTTTCGGTAAAGGTACCGAAGGAAATGTTTTTCCCGTTGCACTGCTCGGTCTGAAGAACAACCAGAATGTTTTTGTCGACGGCAAGGGCAACTGGCGGGCGGATTATATACCGGCCTATGTCAGGCGTTATCCATTCATACTGGCAGAAACCTCGCAGAACGGTGAATCCACGTTTACCGTATGTCTGGATGAGGACTATTCCGGCTTTACGCAGGATGGCAAGAAAGGTCAGCCACTCTTTGACAGCAATGGTGAACAGACCGATTTGCTCCGGCACTCGATGGACTTTCTCAAGGAATATCAAGGACATATACAAATAACGACGGCCTTTAGCAGAAGCTCCAGGAACTCGATTTACTGGAAGCGGTGCGCGCCGATATCGCGTTGCCGGGAGGCGAGAAACAGGCACTGGGCGGATTCCTGTGTGTCAGCCGCAGCCGGCTCAAGCAGCTTGATGCAGAAAAACTGTCAGAACTGGTGCAGGCGGATCACCTGGAGCTGATCGACATTCACCTGCTATCGCTGAACAATCTCGATCATCTGATCAGGCGAGCCGGTGTGAGTCGGAAGCAGACCGGTTCAAAACGCAAGGTAAACTAGCGATTATCTGTTCCGGAGAGATTTCTGCGCTGGAAAAATGCTCCTGCATTTTCTGCACTTCCGCCATCCATGGCGGTCGCGCTCGAAATGACAGCCTCCATCTAAAATGACAGCCTTCATCTAAACAGAGTCATTTCGACCAGAGGGCGAAATCTTTCATGCCGCAGGCACAGAGTTTGTTGGCATGAAACCAGGAAGGAGCAGCTTGATGCAGAAAAACTGTCAGAACTGGTGCAGGCGGATCACCTGGAGCTGATCCACATTCACCTGCTGTCGCTGAATAATCTCGATCATCTGATCAAGCGAGCCGGTGTTACCGGGCAGTCCGGTTCGAAAAGAAAAATGAATTGATTTTCCTGCCCCCGCTCCGGTGGCTCCGTTACCGGGATTGCTTCGCCCTTCGGGCTCGCAACGACGATGTTGCGATTGCAAAAACCGCAGAGCCGGGCTTTTCGGGTGAATTCGGTATCAACATTCGCGCAGCAAGCTGCACTCCTGCGAATGATTACGAATCACGAGCGACGAGTAACGAGATACGCGTAATTACTCGTTCGGGATCTCTTTCGGCTGTTCCAGCTCGCCTTCCTTGGGCCCGTATTTGTCGATGTATTCGTTGCTGAGTTTCTCGGCCTCGGCAAGCTGTTCCTCGTTCAGGTTCTTTCTGGCTTCTGCTACGCCATTGGCCGAGGCGTCATGCTTGTGGGAGGCGCCGGTCTTGAACCAGACATAGGCCCGTTCATAATCGCGCGGCACGCCTTCACCTTTCATATACAGTTTGGCGAGATTGTACTGCGCCTGTGGAATGCCTTTTTCGGCCGATGACCGCAGCCATTTGCCGGCTTCTTCTTAAATCCTGGCGGGCCCCCTGGCCCTTGAGATACATCATGCCGAGATAATACTGCGCATAGCCGTGGTCGGCGGTTTCCGACAGCGACTGCATGGTGGCAAAGGCCTTATCGTATTCCCCCATCAGATAGGCGACGACACCCGAATTGAAATCCGCCCAGACGGGCACACTGAGCGAGAAGAACAGCAGGAGACCGTAAATGATTCTTTTCATGGGATAATCCCTGGTTATAAGTTGGTCCGGGTAACAAACATCCTTACAATGCGCGCCGGTAACCGCACATGCGGACAAGGTACCGAGTGTATCCGGTTAGTCCCGGAAAAAGCGGGATTGTTTCATCGGCATAATGGAATGTAAACCTCGTGGCAGGGCTTCATAAATGACAGATTTTTCGGCTTATCGAGTCCATGAACAGGACGGCGAGGTACGCGGTGCCATCGAGCGGGTCGGCCTCGACGATCTCCCGGCCGGCGAGGTGGTAATCCGTATCGTCTGGTCCAGCGTCAATTACAAGGATGCACTGGCGGCCACCGGCAAGGGCAGGATCATCCGCAGCTTCCCGCGCATCGCCGGCATCGATGCCGCCGGTCATGTCGACAGTTCCGGAGACGATCGCTTCAGCCCGGGCGATGCCGTGCTGGTGACCGGTTATGACTTCGGCGTCGACCACGACGGCGGCTACGCCGAATATGCCCGCGTCCCCGCCGAGTGGGTGGTACTGCTGCCCGAAGGCCTGTCACTGCGCGAATCGATGATACTCGGTACCGCCGGCCTCACCGCTGCCATTTGCGTTCACCGTATGGAGACCAACGGCCAGGCGCCGGACCAGGGGCCCATTGTGGTGACGGGTGCCACCGGCGGCGTCGGCAGCCTCGCCATCGATATGCTCGCCGGGCTCGGCTACCAGGTCGCCGCGCTGACCGGCAAGGCCGAGGCGCATGATTACCTGCGTGAACTGGGCGCCGCCGATATCCTCGATCGCCATACCCTGGATACCGGCAAGCGGCCACTGGAAAAGGCCCGGTGGGCCGGGGCGGTGGACAATGTCGGCGGCGATATCCTTGCCTGGCTGACGCGCACCATGCAGCCCTGGGGCAACATTGCTTCGGTCGGCCTCGCCGGCGGCGCCGAACTGAATACCACGGTGATGCCGTTCATCCTGCGCGGTGTGGCGTTACTGGGCGTGACCTCGTCGGGCTGCCCGACGGCGCTGCGGCACACCCTCTGGCAGCGACTGGCCGGCGATTTGAAACCACGGCACCTGGACCGCATTGTCAGCCGTGAGGTGGGCATGGACGAACTGCCGCAGGTATTCGACGACATGCTGGCCGGCAGGACCTCGGGCCGGACGCTGGTTAAGATAGGCACGGAGTTGTAGGAGCGACGCCCTCGCCGCGAACATTCGGCCCGGGGCGGGCCTCCTACAGATAACATTGATCGTAGGAGCGACGCCCGCGCCGCGAATAGGGCTGTGGGAGCGGATTGAAATCCGCGATTGCTCATTCGCCGATGTCATCGGCTCCCACGGGAGTCCGATTCCGACAGGACGGTAGTGGTGCAGTTTGTCATCCCGAACGCACGTGAGGGATCTTTAGGTTCAAAAAGACAAGATTTCTCAACCACTTCGTGATTTCGAAATGACAATGCTGAGTTGACGGCTTTCAAACTGATCCACTGTCGACAGGACCGAAATAACGCAACTCCTGCCGCTGTGCGGTAGAATATGGCCAAACAGTGCGAGTCCAGAACCATGACCCATAAACTAACGGCGATAATTGAGCGTGAAGGCGACGGTTATGTGGCGCTTTGTCCGGAGCTCGATATCGCCAGCCAGGGCGATACCATTGAAATGGCCAGGCAGAACCTGCGTGAGGCCCTGGAACTCTTTTTCGAATCGGCTTCGAAGCAGGAAGTCAGCGAGAGACTGCATGGTGAGGTTTATGTTACTCAGCTAGAGGTAGCGATTGGGTAAATTGAAAATCCTCTCAGGAAGAGAGGTGTGTGAAATCTCAATCGTCACGGGTTTAGCGAGGTTCGGCGTCGTGGCAGTCATGTGGTCATGCAGAAACGCATGCCGGACAACTCCACTCTGACGGTTCCTGTTCCGGACCACAAAGAGCTCAAGAGAGGCACTCTTGTGTCGATTATCCGGCAGTCCGGTTTGGATAAAAGAGAATTTGAAGCCTGAAAGCAGGCACATGGTATATGGCAGGCAAGACACTTTACGACAAAATCTGGGACGCGCACGTGGTCGAGGACTACGGCGACGACAGTGCGCTCGTCTATATCGACCGCCATCTTATTCACGAGGTGACCTCGCCGCAGGCCTTCGAGGGCCTGAAGCTGCACGACCGCAGACCGTGGCGCACGGCCGCCAACCTGGCGGTGCCGGATCACAATGTTCCGACGATCAATCGCGAGAACATCGCCGACCCGGTGTCGCGCCTGCAGCTGCAGACCCTGGATCAGAACTGCGCGGAATTCGGCATCGACAAGATCGAGATGCTCGACCGCCGCCAGGGCATCGTCCACGTCATCGGTCCGGAGCAGGGCGCCTGCCTGCCGGGCATGACCATCGTCTGTGGCGACTCGCATACGTCCACCAACGGCGCGCTCGGCGCACTGGCGTTCGGCATCGGCACCTCCGAGGTCGAGCACGCGCTTGCCACGCAGACGCTGATCCTGCGCAAGGCGAAGAACATGCGCATCACCGTGCGCGGCCATGTCGGTCCGGGCATCACCGCCAAGGACATCATGCTCGCGATCATCGGCAAAATCGGCACCGCCGGCGCCACCGGCTACACCATCGAATTCGCCGGCGAGGCGGTCAGGACCTGTCCATGGAAGGCCGCATGACCATCTGCAACATGAGCATCGAGGCCGGCGGCCGCGCCGGACTGGTCGCGGTCGACGATCGCACCATCGACTACGTCAAGGGACGGCCCATGGCGCCGAGCGGCGAACTCTGGGACCAGGCCGTGTCCGCCTGGCGCGACCTGGTCAGCGACGACGACGCGGCGTTCGACAAGGAAGTCGTGCTCGAGGCCGGTGACATCGAACCGCAGGTCACCTGGGGCACGTCGCCGGAAATGGTAGTACCGGTCGGCGGCAGCGTGCCGGACCCGGACACCGAAACCGACACCGGCAAGCGCGAGGGCATGCGCCATGCGCTCGACTACATGGCGCTCGAACCCGGCACGCCGATCACCGATATTCATCTCGACAAGATCTTCGTCGGCTCGTGCACCAACGCCCGTATCGAGGATCTGCGCGCCGCCGCGGCCGTGGTGAAAGGTAACCGCATCGCATCCAGCATCACTGAGGCGATGGTGGTCCCAGGTTCCGGGCTGGTGAAATGGCAGGCCGAAAAGGAAGGCCTGGATAAAATCTTTCTCGACGCCGGCTTCGAATGGCGCGAGCCCGGCTGCTCGATGTGTCTGGGCATGAACCCGGATCGCCTGAGTCCCGGGGAGCGACTGTGCCTCGACTTCGAATCGTAATTTTGAGGGCCGCCAGGGACAGGGCGGCCGCACCCATCTCGTCAGCCCGGCCATGGCGGCCGCCGCGGCGATCGCGGGGCATTTTGTGGATGTCCGGGAATTCGTGAAGGAGGAGGCCAGACAGGCGGTGCCCTGATTCAACAGTGAGGCGAAGGGTTCCTTCTCCCTCTGGGAGAAGGACAGGATGAGGGCCATCAGCAACAGTGCGAAGCACGCTCTATCTCTTCTCCCTTTGGGAGAAGGAAGGATGAGGGCCATCAGCAACAGTGCGAAGCACGCTCTCATCTTCTCCCTTTGGGAGAAGGAAGGATGAGGGCCATCGAACAGTGCGAAGCACGCTCTATCTCCTCCCAGGGGAGAGGGAGATGCTGTTTCGATAGAGGATTCAAACGGTGAAGGTTAAATACTTCAAGGAAACCGATACCTTGTATAGAATTCCGTGACAGTGATATCACAGAGTCCAGGGATTGGATGAAAACACCGTTCTTGATCTGGATGCTGGTGGCAATGTCTGCGCTATTTTTTTGAACATGCAAGCCAGCATACCGATGTTCGGCATTTGACAGTCGAAGGTATCGCAGCTTAATGAACGGATGCCCCGCCTAACCATGCCGCCACGGCGGCGATAGCGGGACACTTTGTGGATGTCAGGAAGTTGGCGGAGGAAGCGGAAAAAGCGGCGGTGTCGTAGTGATTGGTTAACTGGTTAACTGGTTGATTGGTTTATTCGTTAAGGAAGCTCTGAATAATCCCCGCATGTCATTTCGACCAACGGGAGAAATCTTTTAACTTATTGATTTACAAAAAGCTATCTGCACAAGGATTTCTCGCTGCGCTCGAAATGACAAATTATTCAGAGTCTTCTTAACTTGGTAATGGTGGGTAGGTACGTCAACAGGAGGAGTCAAGGATGGCCACTCATAGAGAGCTGGAAGTATGGAATCGCGCGGTTGAATTCGCCACATACACTTATGCAATAACGAGGCTGTATCCTAAAGAAGAAACTTATGGCTTGGTTTCTCAAATGCGCCGTGCCGCCGTTTCAATTGTTGCCAATATCGCGGAGGGAGCTGCCAGGAATAGCAACAAGGAATTTTTGCGATTCCTGTACATCGCACGGGGGTCAAGTAGTGAACTTGATGCCTTGCTTGAACTCTCACAAAGAACGGAGATGCATGAAAAACAGGAGCTTAAGGAAGCTCAAGAACAAAATCTGATTGTCGGGAAAATGCTAACTTCCCTGATACAGCGTTTGGACAACCAGTAAACCAGTAAACCAGTAAACCAATCAACCAATCAACCAGTCAACCAATTAACCAGTCAACCAGTTAACCAATCAACCAGACATGCAACCATTCAAGACATTCACCGGCCTGGTAGCGCCGATCGACCGTTCCAACGTCGATACGGACGCCATCATTCCGAAACAGTACCTGAAGTCGATACACAAAACCGGCTTCGGGCCGAACCTGTTTGACGACTGGCGCTATCTCGATCCGGGCGACCCGGGCGACGACCACAGCAAGCGGCGACTGAACCCCGACTTCGTGCTCAATCAGCCGCGCTACCAGGGCGCGGGCATCCTGCTCGCCCGCAAGAACTTCGGCTGCGGCTCGTCACGCGAGCACGCCGTCTGGGCACTCATGGACTACGGTTTCCGCGCCGCGATCGCGCCCAGCTACGCCGACATCTTCTACAGCAACAGCCTCAAGAACGGCTTCCTGCCGGTGCAGCTGACCGAAGACGAGGTGGATGAGCTGTTCCGGCAGACACTGGCGCAGGAAGGCTACGAATTGACCATCGACCTCGAGGCCCAGGAAGTGCGTACCCCGGAAGGGAAGCGTTATCATTTCGATATCGACAGTGGCCTCAGGGACCGTCTGCTGCGCGGCCTGGACGATATCGGCCTGACGCTGACCGAGTCCGCCGATGCCATACGCGCCTATGAAGACGGCCGCGCCGACGAGGCGCCCTGGCTGTTTCCTGATCGCCAGTAATGACATGGTATAATGCACAAATGATTGCCTTGAACCACATTACCTCCGGCCCCGGCCTGCCGAACTGGCGCCTCGTCCTGCTGGCGCTGGCCGCCATACTGGTGGCGCCCGTCACGTACGGCGACGAGGGTGAAGTGGTCGAGCGGATAGATTTCACCGACAAGCCCAGCGGTAACGCGATCCCGTGGCTGCAGGAAAACGGTTTCGAATTCAAGCTGAACGCGCGCGGTCTCAATCCGTATTTTCGTGACGATGCGCTGGTTCTGGAAAGCGAGAGCCAACGGGCCGGCCTCATCTATCGCGACATGGACCTGACCGGCGTCAATCGCGTCCGTATTACCTGGGGCGTGGAGCGTTTCCCCGAGGGCGCGGACTGGGACAATGGCGTTTACCGCGTGCCGATCGCAGTCATGTTTTCGTTTGGCGATGAGCCGGTCAACAGCGGCAGTCTGATCATGCCGGACGCCCCTTATTTCATCGGGCTTTTCCTGGGCAAGAACGAACAGGAAGATCACGCCTATACCGCCCGCTATTACAAGGAAGGCGGACGTTACTTCTGCAAGCCCTGCAATATCGAGGTGGGCAAGACGGTCACCACCGTGTTCGATTTCGACGACATCCTGCAGGAAGAATTCGGTGTATCGCCGTCACTGCCGGTCACCCGCTTCGGCTTCCAGATGAATACTCTCGACACCGCCGGCGGCGCCCGCGCATTCCTCAAATCGGTCGAATTCCTCGCCCCCGCCAGCACAGCCTCCTACCAGCAGGAATAATATTTCGGGGACAGTTTACTTAATTGCCACACCTGGCAATTGTGCCGTTTACTGCCGGTCCGGAAAGAAGCAAATTAAGTAAACTGTCCCCGAATCTCTGCCGGAAACCGCCCCGGCTTACTATCTGTCAGATCATAATATGTATTTGACTACATATGGTTTTCATACCATACTCTTCATATGCCATGGACGGTGCTTTTTTGCGACGAATTCGAGCTGGAATTCCAGTTACTGGCCGAAGGTCTGCAGGATGAACTGCTGGCTCATGCACTTTTGCTTCAGGAATATGGCCCGCATCTCGGTCGGCCTACGGTGGATACCCTCAATGGTTCGCGGCATACGAATATGAAAGAACTGCGGTTTGGCTGGAAAGGTGAAATCTGGCGCGTGGCTTTTGCCTTTGATCCCGGGCGGCGTGCGATTTTACTGGCCGCAGGTAACAAAGCCGGTGTCGATCAGCGGCGTTTCTACAGAAAACTGCTGGCCGTGGCTGATCAGCGACTGGATAAATATTTGCAGAAACCCGTTCTCGGCCAGTTCCCACGCATGACAGGAGAAAATCATGGCAAAAAGTCTTGATAACGTGCTCGATAAATTGCCTGCAAAGCGCCGTTCCAGGATTCAGAACAGGGCAGCGGAACTCGCCACATTGAAAGATTTACGCCAGGCCATGTACCGAACCCAGAAGGATCTGGCTGCCGCGCTGAATATCGGTCAGGACAGTGTGTCCCGCCTGGAAAAGCGCAGTGACATGTTGTTATCCACCCTGCGCGAATACATCGAGGCAATGGGCGGTGAACTTGAAATCGTGGCTCGATTTCCGGATCGTCCCCCCGTACACATTGAACATATCACGGAAACCGCAAATCCTTCGTCCTCAAGGGAAAAGACCGGGACAAGGAAGAGGAGTGGTTAATCCAACGCGGACGCAGCCCACTACCCTGAACGAAAAGGAAACTGGTGGGCGATGCTGGTTTCGAACCAGCGACCTCTGCCGTGTGAAGGCAGCGCTCTCCCGCTGAGCTAATCGCCCGTATTGTTTGGGCCTCACCCCGGCACTCTCTCCCGGAAGGAAAAGGAGTAAAGCAGATCTGCCACCCATCACACTTCTCCTGGAAAGTGATCGGGCAAACTGAACCTGCCACACAAAACCTCTCCCCTGGGAGAGGTCGCGCGCAGCGCGGGTGAGGGCATGAATTGCAGGCAGCCCCTGTGTGCCGGTCAATCCAGCGGATTGCAGTTGGCTTTCAGCCATTCTGCCAGGTCAGTCTCGTCCAGCCGCCCATCAGCCACGGCCACCATGGTTTCCACTTCATCGGCCTCATCCGGTTCCAGGGCCTGACCGTTCAGGAACAGGAAAGCGCGAACCGCGAGTAGACCCGTGCGCTTGTTGCCGTCGTTGAATGGATGATTCTTGATCAGGCCCGTACAAAGCGAGGCTGCGAGCTTGAACAAATCGACTGAATCATCGTAGCAATACAGATTACGTGGCCTGTCGAGAGCGCTTTCCAGCAGCTTGTCATCACGAACCCCGCTCATGCCGCCAAAATGCCAGATGGCTTCGGCATGTATGGCCAGCACCATTTGCCGGCTGAGCCATTTCGGCTCGGTCATCGCTTCGACAGTTCATGCAGGGCATTACGATGCCGGCGCATATAGTCGCGTGTTGAATCCATCACGGCAGCGAAGTCAGGGTCGTATGGGGTAAGCTGTACACCCTCGCTGGTATGGATCGCGTACAATTCATCACCCTCGGCCACACCTAGTGAATCCATTAATTCACGGTTCAGGATCAGGCCGTAGGAATTGCCGATTTTACGGATTTTCAGGGTCGGGCTTTTGCTCATGGCTGGCACCGGTTTGGTATACGGGGTGAACTTGTGTGTTACATATGTTATAACATTGAGCCCGGCACCGCAACTCACCTGCATGTCGGGTAATGGCTCACTTTGTCATTTCGAGCGAAGCGAGAAATCCCTGTCTCGACCGCAGGGAAAGACGCCTGTGGCGGATTTCTCAGTCACTTCGTTCCTTCGAAATGACAGTAGACAGATAGCCGGTTTCAAACTGAGCCACCATCGCATGTCGCAATACAGTTACTAAAAACAAAGAGATAACGAATGACCATCAGAACCCGTTTCGCCCCCAGCCCCACCGGCTACCTGCATATCGGTGGCGTGCGCACCGCTCTATTCTCCTGGCTGCAGGCCCGCAAGATGGGTGGCGAGTTCATCCTGCGCATCGAGGATACCGATCGCGAACGCTCGACCCTGGATGCCATCGACGCCATTCTCGAGGGCATGGCCTGGATGGGCCTCGACTACGACGAGGGGCCGTATTACCAGACCCAGCATTACGACCGCTACCAGGAAGTCATCGACCGGCTGCTGGCGGACGGCAATGCCTACCGTTGTTACTGCAGCCGGGAAGAGCTGGAGGCCATGCGCGAGGCCGCCATGCAGCGCGGTGAAAAACCGCGTTACGACGGCCGCTGCCGCGAACGCACCGATACGCCGGCCGGCATCAAGCCCGTGATTCGTTTCCGCAGTCCGATGGAAGGGACAACCGTCGTCAATGATCTGATCCAGGGCAAGGTCGCCTACAGCAACAGTGAACTGGATGATCTGATCATCGCGCGCTCCGACGGTACGCCGACCTATAACCTGACCGTGGTGGTGGATGACATGGACATGCGCATCACCGATGTGATCCGCGGTGATGATCACCTCAACAACACACCGCGGCAGATGAACATCATGCAGGCACTGGACCATCACCCGCCGCGCTACGCGCATGTGCCACTGATTCTCGGCCCGGACGGCAAGCGCCTGTCCAAGCGCCATGGTGCGACCAATGTGCTGCAATACCGCGACGACGGCTACCTGCCGCAGGCCATGCTGAATTACCTCGTACGTCTCGGCTGGGCGCATGGTGACCAGGAGATCTTCAGTCTCGACGAGATGGTGCACAAGTTCGATATCAGCGACGTGAACAAGTCGGCGGCCCGTTTCGATACCGAGAAACTGAACTGGCTCAACCAGCATTACATGAAGACACTGCCGCCCGAGAAACTGGTGCCGGCCGTGAAAAGACATCTCGGTACGATCGGGCTGGATCCCGATAACGGCCCCGATCTGATACGGCTTATCGAGGTCCAGCGCGAACGCTGCGAGACCCTTCAATCACTGGCGGAATCGAGTCGCGTGTTTTTCGAGGATTTCGACGACTACGATCCAAAATCGGTCGAGAAGCACATGAACGCCGACTCCCTGCCGGTTCTGGAACACCTGCATCAGGTTCTGGCCGAAACCGAGTGGAACCGCGAAACCCTGCACGGTGCCATCAAGACGGCCGCCGAAACACTGGAACTGAAAATGGGCAAGGTGGCGCAGCCGCTGCGGGTGGCGCTTTGCGGCACGGCGATCTCACCGTCGATTGACGCCACGCTGGAACTGATGGGCAGGGACCGTACGCTGGCGAGAATCGCCAGCGCAATCAACTATATCCGTTCGATGACATAGGTAAAGGGACGAAATGGCATACCTGCGCTTTGTTTTCAGTAGATACGAAAGCGAAGAAGTAATTCCGTTACGTTGCCGATAACGCAAGTTTGACTCGTTGTCCATCGCCCAGGCTTTGGCAGCCGTTGTTATCTCGGCGATACCGGCCCGAATGGCGTGAGCTGCCGTGGAATGAGTCGATCAATCTCATACCCTTGCAATCAGAAATTCGGAAACAATCATTACAATAACGAAACATAATTGATCTGGCCCGTTACTCAATACAATGGATTTCCTTGCACCATGCAGGGATGTTTTCTACTGTGTATGGGCGGTTCTTCAATGATATATCCATATCGGAATCGATAGTTTGCCAGGATAATCAACATAGGAATTGAAACCAGGGAAGCTCTGAATAATTCCATGCTGGTATTATCAGCACATAAGACAACGAAAATGCGATTCTTTTACTTCATTTGACAAGCATGCAAGTGCTTCTCAAATGGCGGTACATTCCTGTACCATACGGAGCCCTGAATCAATCAGAGGCTGCCTAACGATTAACCCTGTTAGCGGAAAACATCATGAAGTTTTATATATCTTTATTTATGGGTGCAGCGCTGCTGCTAGGTGTAATAATCGGTCTGAAGTTGGCTGACCTTGAAACCGGCACGACAGGTTCGGCTGACCAGTCATCAAAGAACAACGGTCAGGCAGGGACAAGGACGGAAGGAAAGGCATCACGGGAATCCGTGCAATCCGAACGGATGGCGGGCGAGGCCGAGGCGGGCAAGTCCATGGAGCTTGACGAGAAGCATGTCCGGCGAATTGTGTCCAATCTCGACACCGAGCAACGTCGCAAGCTGATAAACGACAAGGATCGTTTCCACCAACTGATCAGTCAGGAAGCAAAAAATCTTTCGGTCGAAGCCGCTGCCCGGGCTAATGATGTCGACGATAATGACAATGTAAAGTTCCTGATGAACCGGGCAGCCAACAATGTGTTACGTCAGTCCTATCTGAATATACTAATGCGCGAGCAACTGCCGGGCGAGTTCCCGACGAAAGAACAGGTTAAAGAGTTTTTCGAGAACAATCGGGATCAGTTTGTGACAGACGAACGGGTACAGGTCTGGCAGATTTTCCTGCCCGGCGGGGACAGGGACCAGGATTCTGCGGCTGCAGAGTCGAAAAGCATTCTTGATCGCATCAGGCAAGGGGATCTCGCGTTTGCAGATGCCGCAGTCGAATATTCCGCCCACGAACCAAGCAAGCAGAACGATGGCTATATGGGCGCAGTACCGGTCAAGGATCTGAAGCCGGTGGTGGCTGATGCATTGAAAGGACTTGAGGAAGACGAACTGGCGCGCGTCGAGAGCGAGGACGGCTGGCATATCATTCGCAAGGGTCGCTCCCTGCTGGGCCGCCAGTTGGAGCTCAGCGAGATTGAGCCCGAGATCCGTCGTTCATTGGTAGAACGTGTAAAGCGGGAATTCCAGCAGTCAATTTACAAGGAGGCCGGCAAGGAGTATTCAGAGTGGCCGGGGGATGAACGCGTCGAGGAATGGCGCCAGGACCTTTTGGCAAATCCCGGGATATGACGTTCAATTGAATCCGCTCATTCCTGGCCTTTTGGCTTGCATATCTCCCGGGGTCTGTTTTAATCTGTTGAAAATACGACTGTTTGGGAGCCGGGGCGTGCAAGGATGGTACATTGGCAATAGCAGACTGCTCTGATTGTATGCATACATTGATTGTATGCATACTTAATTAATTGATTGTATGCATACTTAATTAAATGCGATACTCCACCGGCCACGTGGGGAAGCCAGGGCGTACAGTGGCGTACAGCAGAATTGCGAGAAAACAACCGCAAATAATTAAGTTTCGTGTTCGTGAGAGATGCAGGGGGGACTGTCGTGAGTATGAAAACATTCCTGAGCGGTTGCCATACCGCCCTTAATACAGCCGCAGGGACATCCATCCTATGGTAACTGCTCGACGTCGGGCCGCTCGGCGGCTTCAGGCGCATGTTTATGCGCTATTTTTAATGGTCGGGCAGTTAGCTGTGCCCGCGGGGACGGTCTGGGCGAATCCCGCCGGCGAGGATGTGGTTGCCGGCGATGTTCAGTTCGAGCGTTCCGGTAATCAGCTTATCATCACTCAGGGCAGTAACCGGGCAGTCATCAATTGGCAGGATTTTTCCATCGATGCCGATGAGTTGACCCGGTTCCTGCAGCCGGACAGCGGCGCGGCCGCGCTCAATCGCGTCATCAGCAGCAACCCCTCGGCCCTGAAGGGTACGCTGAAGGCGAACGGCAGTATCTTCCTTATTAACCAGAACGGCATCCTCGTCGGCGCCGATGCCGTTATCGATACCCACAGCTTCCTCGCATCCACGCTGGATGTATCCAATGCGGCCTTCATGGAGGGTGGCGATCTCACCTTCCTGGGAGAATCGCAGGCAGCGATCCAGAACCTCGGCACCATCACCGCCAGTGGCGGTGATGTGTATCTCATTGCCCGCCAGATTGAAAATAGCGGCAGCATCGATGCCTCGCAGGGCGAGGTCGGTCTGCTGGCCGGCGCCGAGGTATTGCTGCGTGCCTCAGGCGAGGACCGCGGTGCCGTCCTGGTCGGCCGGACCGGTCCGCTGGAGGACGGTGCCGCGATCATGACAACAGCGGCGACGTCGAGGCCGCCCGCGCCACCATGGAAGCCACCGGTTCCATGTACTCGGTTGCCGTGAATAATGAAGGCACCGTGCGTGCCACGGGCGCCGATACTTCCGGCGGCCGCGTGCGCCTGACCGCCGACGGCGGCACGATTGAGAATTCCGGCACCATCAGTGCCCGCGAGGCCAACGGCGACGGCGGCAGCATCGAGATCGACGCCGGCACCAACAGTGACGGCACGGCAACCGTCATGAACAGCGGCACGCTGGACGCGTCCGGCGAGAGCGCGGGCAACAAGGGCGGCCGCGTCGAGGTCACCGGCGACCGCGTCGCGCTGCTGGATGAATCCCTGGTCGACGTCTCCGGCGACGCCGGCGGCGGCGAGGCCTATGTCGGCGGCGGTTACAAGGGGCAGAACCCGGATATCCAGAATGCGAAACGCACCCACGTCGGCGAGGATGCCGGGATCAACGCCAGTGCCGGCAGCAACGGCGACGGCGGTAAGGTCGTTGTCTGGTCGGACGAATACACCCGCTTTGATGGCAGGATTTTCGCCCGCGGTGGCAGTCGAAGGCGGCGACGGTGGTTTCGTAGAGACTTCTTCAAAAGACGAAATCCAGTTCGGCAACAACGCCATGGTTGCCGCCGGGGCACCGGCGGGAGTGGCCGGTGAATGGCTGCTCGATCCCTTTGATCTTCTAATCGAAGATACTGTCGGTGATGCCAACGCCGACACCACGCCGCCGGTCTTCACGCCGACCGGTACGCCTTCTTCCATAGCAACGGCGACTATTGAAGGGGTGCTGGACGGAGGTACGGATCTGACCATTACAACCGTTGGGTCAGGTGGTGCTGAAGCCGGTAATATTACTATTCGCGATCCTATCGACACCACCACGGGCGCGCTGCAGACCCTGACCTTCGAGGCCGAGGGTGACATTATCTCCGACAATCCTGACGCCGACACCGGTGGCACCATCACGGATACCGGTTCCGGCCTGAACGTGATTATGCAGGCGCAGCAGAACATTACGCTCGGGTTTGGAATCATAACCAACGGCGGCGCCGTCACGCTGGCGGCGGATCATGATTTCGGCGGTGGCGAAGATCCGGCCTCGGTGCCAACGGCACCGGCGCCGTCACCATCAACGGCGGTATTACCACAGGCGGCGGCACTATTGATATTTCCATGGGCGCCAGTGAACTGTTAACCATTGGATCTGCCGTCACCAGTGGCGGCGGCGCCGTCACCATTAGTGCCGGTGATCTCGGTGTAACCGGCGGTACCCTCAACGCTAGCGCCGGTGACATTAACATTACCCAGAACAATGTCGGTACCATCGGTCTGGGCGAACCGAACATTTTTACCGGTGATCTTCATATTACGGGTGCCGAGCTGCAGAACATCACTACGACCGGTACATTAATCCTGATTACGTACCGCCGGCGGCGGTACCGTAATCAATGTGGATGGTGTTACCGAGCCGCAGAGCAATAATGTAGCCACGGTTAATCTAGACGCGTCCGGTGGTGCTGATGCGGATATCGTGTTCGACGATACCGCTTCGACCTTCAATGCTCTCACCGCCACGGCCAGCGACGGCATCTTCATCAACCAGGATCTGACTACCGATACGGGGGTGCTCGATCTGACTGCCGGCGGCGCCGACGGTCTTCAGATCAATACGGCCAATATTACCGCCGAAACGGATATGTCGTTTGATGTGCCGGCCGATAACGTCGAGCTGCTTGCGACAACGACCCTGACCAGCAACACTGGCGGTATCGATTTTGCCGCCAATACGCCCGTTACCGACGGCGGGGGCGGCTTCGGTCTGACACTCGATGCCGCCGGCGATGTGGAGTTTCGCCACCGGTTCAAACGTCACCGTGGACAGCATCGATCTGGATTCCACCAACGGCACGGTCACGCTGCGCAACATCACGACGGCGAACAATCTCGATGTCAACGCGGGTGCAAGCGGCACCATCGGCCTGAACGGCAACCTGGAATCGACGGCCGGTAACGTCTTGCTGACCGGCGCGACGGCGAATGTGAATGCTACGGCGTCTATCGCCTCGTCCAGCGCGGGCGGCGCGGTGGACCTGTCCGGTCTTGAAACCCTGGCGCTGGGCACCAATCAGCTCACGCTGACTTCCGACAACCTGACCCTGCCCGCTACAGGCACCCCCGTGATCACTGGTGACGCCGGTACACCGGCTAATCTCTTCCTGCAGCCGTTCGATGCCGCCACCAACATCACGCTGAACGGCACCACCGCAACGCTTGAGTTCGGCGTCAACACGGCCGGCGATCTGAACACGCTGCTGGCTCCCAATGAATTCATCGTTACGCTCGGCCGCACCGACAGCACGGGCACCCTGACCATCGGCGACACTACGACCCAGACGATCGCGCTGAACAATCGCTATGTGTTCCGCATGGGCAATCTCAGCGGTTCGGGAGATATCACGGTAACGGACAATACAACGCTGAATGGCATTGCTACGGGGACTGCCGGCGTCAACAGTCTTGAATTTCGCGCCGGTCTCACCGGAACGTTCACACAGGGTACGGGGACAATCATTCAAGTTGGCGGCGGCACGGGCGTCGGCGGTTTGCTGTTTTCCTCCAACGATCTCGTGCTGAATGGTGGCAATGACAGCATCCAGACGCAGGGTAATATTACATTCCAGCCTTCACAGGACAGCACTTCGATTGGCGTCAACGGCGGCGCGGGCACGTTCCAGTTCACCAATTTCAGCCTGCTGCAGGCCGGTTTCGCCAGCCTGACCATCGGCAGCGCCACTGGTACAGGCACCGTTAACATCAACGCCGGCAATTTTAGTAATTCCACCATTATCCAGTCCGGCGGCGGCGGCACCATTAATGTCGACGGTCAGCTCACGGGCGACGCGGGCGCCTTCCTGACGCTGAATTCGGGCACGACGGGCACGATCAATCTCAACGACAATATCGTCACCGAGGACGCGGCTATCGGCCTGACGGCCGGCACGGTTGCGATCGGCGCGGCCAATATCCTGCTGGATTCGACCAACGGCGCCCCGTCCGGCGGCGGCGGTGGCGATATAACCGTCAACGGCAATATCCTCGATCTGACGCTTTCCACGAGCCGCAATCTGCGCATCGACGCGGGCGCGCAGAGTATCGATATCAACGGCACCGTCGGCACGACCGCGTCCAACCGGCTCAACCTGCTGACCCTGAATAGTGAAGGTACCAAGACGCTGGCGCCGTCGACGTCCACGGCGATCCGGGCCAACCGGTTCGTCACCAATAATCCCGGTACAGGCATTACAGCGGCGAGCGGTCAGACGAACGTCGGCGGCAACATCCTGACGTTTGGCAGCGCCGGCTCCGGCGGCATCATTTTCAACGACAACGTGGTTCTCACCACGAACGTCCAGATGTCCACGAACAATGGTGTCTCCCCCCATGGCGACCTCGTGGTCAAGGGCACGCTGGAATCCGGGTTCGGCGGCGATAACCTGACCGCGAACGTGGGCGACGGCAGCGCGACTTTCGAGGGCCAGATCGGTGCGCAATTCACACCGCTGGGCGACATGCAGGTTATCAGCGACGACACCATCGAGTTCAACGATGCCGTCTTCGCCAACGCCCTGCAGACGCGCAATGTCGCCGGCAACGCCGCTTCCGGTACAACCCGCATCGGTGGCGACATCACGACGTTCCAGAACAACTTCCTCGGCAACTCGCAGCTCTATAATACCCAGAGCGTCATCATCGACGGTGGCGTCGATCCCTTCGCCGGAAGTCACGCTAACCAGCAGCGGCACCGAACATCCGGTTCGTGTCGGCCGTGGACGGCGATGCGGCCGGCGACAATCGATTTGTCGGTCGATTCCGGTTCGGGTACCACCCGCTTCGACGGCGACGTGGGCCAGACAACACCACTGGGTGAGGTGGTGTTGGTAAACAACAACACTACTGCCAACCAGGGCATCCGTATCGCCTCTGACTGGCGTAGTGCCAGCCTTACGACCAACGGCACCGGCATTACCCGCTTCGGCGGTGGTACAAGCGGGAGTCTGGTTGCCGGCACGCCAGCCACTCAGACTATCACGACGACCGCGCCCGGTGGCCAGGAATACAATACTGGAGTGGTTCTTTACGCCGCCGAAACCATCTTCGATACCAGCGATAACGGCAACTTCACAGCTGGTGGCCCGCTGCTGTTCAATGGCGGCATCACGCTGACATTGAACGGCGGCAATGACCTGACCGTGATCACCGGCGACGAGGACTTCTCCACCGGCGCCATCGGCACGGCCGCCACGCGTCTGGGCGATTTCGAGATCTTCTCGCGCGGCACGTCATCGCTGAACGGCGACATCTTCGCCGCCAGCCTGACCATCAACGAGGATGCGGCCCTGCCGGCCGGTTATGTCGGGGCATTACCGCTGTATACCGGTTTCGGCACCACCGAGCTGGGCGGCATCACCATCGATACCCTTGGCGACCAGACGTTCGAGAGTTCCGTCCAGGTCGGCGGCGGACTGAACACGCTGCTCGCCAACACCGACGGCAGCGGCACCGACGGCATTACCTTCAACTTTACCCTGAACGGTGCCAGTGACGGTGGCGAGAATGACCTGGTGCTCAACCCCGGCGGGCTGGACGTCACCTTCACCGGCGGTGTGGATGGTGGCGACCCGGTCGGCGATATTTACGCCTTTAACGCCGATACGATCGTAGTCAACGAGAACCTGATCGATACCAGTAATAATGTGCTGCAGGCGGATACCTTTGCGGCCGAGGACTTCAACGATCTCGAAATCAATGGCGGCGTGCTCGAGACCGTGGCGACCAGCAGCTCGCTGGACTATGACGCGCTGGAATACGCTGGGCAGCAGCAATATCAGCGGCAACTTCGGTATCAATGTCATTGCCGACAACGACATCCTGGTCGGCACGGCGGGTCAGGAACTCGGCGCGCGCCTGGAGACCCTGAACGATGGCGCGCTGCTGCTGGATGCCGCCAATAACATCGAGGTCCAGGCTGCGGACGGCAGCAACAGCAGCACGGGTTCGCAGATCATTGCCTCCGACATCATGGATCTCGACGCGACCAATCTGCTGAGGGTGCGCGGCGGCATGGGAACGGCAACGGATGCCGATGCCCTGATCCAGTCGAGCGGCGATATGACCCTCACGGCGGATGTTATCGATGTGCTGGGTGGTGACGGCAGCGGCGGTGACAACTCCGCCACGATCGACGCCCAGGGCAGCGGTGCCGACGCCCAGAGCATCACCGCGCTTACCGGCGATTTCACCATCGCCGGCAGTGACGCCGACGGTGTGGACGCCAATACAGCCACAGTCGAGGCCACGAACGCGAGCGGCACGCAGACCATTACCGTCGGTGACGGTGCCGGATTGGGCGGCGATTTGATTGTCCGCGGCGGCGATGGCACTGACGATGGCGGCACGGACAGCACTAACAATTCCGGTTCATTGCTGGCGAGCGGCACCCAGTCAATTACCATCGAACAGGGCGACCTGACCGTCCGCGGCGGCGACGGCGCGAACTCCAGCGCCAACACTGCGCTGGTCGAATCCACCGGCACACAGAGCATCCTGCTGGGCGACGGCGCCGGTGGCGGCGGCAACCTGCTGGTGCGCGGCGGCAATGGCGGCGACGGCAATACGGCCATCATCCGCGGCAACCAGGATCACGTCGTCCAGGTCGGCGACTACACGGTCGCCGGCGGTGCGGGCGCCAATGCGTCGGCGCAGGTCATCAGCACCGGTACGGGCCCGACGGCCCAGACAATCGACGTGCTCGACGGCAACATGCTGGTCCGCGGCGGCGACGGTGCGGGAGACAACAGTTTCGCCGAGATCCGCTCACCGGAAGGCCAGGACGTCACCGTCGGTGACGGTGCCGGGCCGGAAGGCAGCCTGACCGTGCGCGGCGGCGACGCCGCCGGTGCCGGCAACTTCGGCCAGATCGAGGCCGGCGGCCAGCAGGACATAATTGTCACCGACAACAACCTGCTGGTGCGCGGCGGCGACGGCGCGGGCGACGGCAACTTCGGCGAGATCCTGAAAACGAACGCAATCGGCGCCACCTCGCAAACCATCAATATCCAGAATTCGGGCCTGCTGACGGTGCGCGGTGGCAACGGCGGTGGCGGCACCGGCGGCAACTACGGCCGCATCGCCAGCCAGCTCAACCAGGACATAGACAGTAGCCAGGGCATCACTGTTACCGGCGGCGAGGGCCTGGACGCCGATGCCTTCATCGAAACGACCACGGCCGGCGCCGACCAGGACATCCTGGTGCAGGCCGGCGGCATCACCGTTGAAGGTGCAGGCGCCGCCAATACCGGCAACGAGGCGGGTATCCTGAGTGCCTCGACCACGGCGACGGCGCAGGCGATCACGGTGAACAGCGGCGGGCTGACGGTCTCGGGCCGCAACAGCGATTCCGAGGGCGATACCTACGGACCCGGCGGTCTGCCGGTAGGCGCGGTGATTCAGTCGGCCGGTCAGCAAGAGATCGACGTGGTATTGGGGAACATGGCGCTGCTCGGCGGAGACGTGGAGGATGCGCGCGCGCTGGTGGCGATGAACGCCAGTGATCGCAACCAGCAGGTACTGGTGCGGGATGGCAATCTCACGCTGGACGGTGGCACGGATGTGAATACACAGGCGCTGATCGACTCGGCAAATACCCAGGATATCGGTACGGGCGGCACGCCCATCAGCGGTTTCGTCACGCTGCGCGGCGGTAGCAGCGAGGCGGCAGACGCGGTGATCACGGCGCTGAACGATCAAAGCCTGGTCATTGCCGGGGGCGCGACCGATGCCACGGCACCGTTCACCGACGCCGCGCTTGGCCTCTACGGTGGCGACTTCGGTACCGACGGCGGCGATGCCGTGATCAGCCAGACCAGTGCCTCGGCGCGCCAGAGCATTGACGTCATTGACGGCAACGTGGAGCTGGTCGGCGGCGACGGCGAGGACGCCGACGCGACGATCACGGCGGCCGGGGTAGATGCCGGCGCAGGCCAGCAGGCACAGCGCCTCGTGGTGCAGGACGGCGCACTGCTGCTGGACGGCGGCGATGCCACGAATAACAACAGCGACGCCGTGATCAGCCAAACGAACACGGGCGCGGCATCGCAGTTCATTGATATTGGAGACGACGACGGTAGCGGCGGCACCGACGGCACGGTAAGCGTGCTGGGCGGCGACGGCGAGAACGAGACGGCGCTGATTGACAGCAACGGCACAGAGGTTCAGACGCTGAGCATTGCCCGCGGTCTGACGGTCACCGGCGGTGACGGCCTGAACAGCAGTGCGGGTATTTCGGCGGACGGTACGGGCGTCGACCAGACGGTGACGGTGACGACCGGCAATGCCGAGTTGACCGGCGGTGCCGGCGACAACGCGCACGCGTTCATCGACCAGACCGACGCGGTCGGTACGCAGGACATCAACATCAATGCGGCTGATGCGGCGAGCAACCTGGCGCTGCTGGGCGGCACCGGCATCAACGCCGACGCCCGCATCAGTGCGCAGGGCACCTTGCAGACGGTAACGCTGCTGAACGGTGCGCTGACGGTGCAGGCCGACCAGACGGCTGCCGGGACGGCCAACGCCGACGCCTACATTCTGGCGGACAACACGGCGGCGGGCCAGGACATTGACGTGACCGACGGCGGCATCGTGGTCGAAGGCGGTGTTGGTGATACCGAGACGGCCTACATCAGTCTGGCGGGTGCCGACGGTACGGGCAGTCAGACCATCAACCTGAACGGCATGGGCGACTTTGACGTGCTGGGCGGTACGGGCCTGAACGCGACGGCCAGCGCGATCAGTGACGGTCTGGTCCGAGACGATCACCCTGGATAACGGGGCGCTGAACGTGCAGGGCGACCAGACCGGTGGCGGCAACAATGGCGGCAACGCGCTGGTGAGTCTGGCGGCGAATGCCAGCGGTGCGGCGGTGCAGACGCTTGACGTCACCAACGGCGGTATCACCGTTCAGGGTGGCCAGGATACTGACACGGCGACCATCGAGATGCTGGATGCTGACGGTCAGCAGTCGCTGGCGCTGAACACGGACGGTGACCTGCAGGTGCTGGGCGGCGTTGGCGATACGGCCTCGGCGCTGGTGACCAGTGCGGGTCTGGACGCCGGTGCGGGCAATGAAGCCCAGCGTATTGTGATTGACGCGGGTCAGCTGGTGGTGGATGCCGGTAACGGCACCAACGCCAACAGCACGGCGCAGATCCTGCAGACCAACACGAACGCGGCGAGCCAGTTCATTGCGGTGAACGACGGCAACGCCACGGCAGCCCGGACGGCAGCATGAGCGTGCTGGGCGGCGACGGTGCCAACGAGACGGCGCTGATCGGCAGTGCCGGTACCGTGGCGCAGACGCTGAACATTGCCACGGGCCTGACGGTCACCGGTGGTGACGGCCTGAACAGCAGTGCGGGCATCTCGGCGGACGGCACGGGCGTCGACCAGACGGTGACGGTGACGACCGGCAATGCCGAGTTGACCGGCGGTGCCGGCGACAACGCGCACGCGTTCATCGACCAGACCGACGCGGTCGGTACGCAGGACATCAACATCAATGCGGCTGATGCGGCGAGCAACCTGGCGCTGCTGGGCGGCACCGGCATCAACGCCGACGCCCGCATCAGTGCGCAGGGCACCTTGCAGACGGTAACGCTGCTGAACGGTGCGCTGACGGTGCAGGCCGACCAGACGGCTGCCGGGACGGCCAACGCCGACGCCTACATTCTGGCGGACAACACGGCGGCGGGCCAGGACATTGACGTGACCGACGGCGGCATCGTGGTCGAAGGCGGTGTTGGTGATACCGAGACGGCCTACATCAGTCTGGCGGGTGCCGACGGTACGGGCAGTCAGACCATCAACCTGAACGGCATGGGCGACTTTGACGTGCTGGGCGGTACGGGCCTGAACGCGACGGCCAGTGTGATCAGTGACGGTCTGGTCCAGACGATCACCCTGGATAACGGGGCGCTGAACGTGCAGGGCGACCAGACCGGTGGCGGCAACAATGGCGGCAACGCGCTGGTGAGCCTGGCGGACGAACGCCAGCGGTGTTGCGGTGCAGACGCTTGACGTCACCAACGGCGGTATCCTGGTCAGGGTGGCTTGGATACGGATACGGCGACCATCGAGATGCTCGATACCGACGGTCAGCAGTCGCTGGCGCTGAACACGGACGGTGACCTGCAGGTGCTGGGCGGCGTTGGCGATACGGCCTCGGCGCTGGTGACCAGTGCGGGTCTGGACGCCGGTGCGGGCAATGAAGCCCAGCGCATTGTGATTGACGCGGGTCAGCTGCTGGTGGATGCCGGTAACGGCACCAACAACAACGCCACGGCGCAGATTGTCCAGAACAACGGCGGTACGGCGAGCCAGTACATCGAGGTGAACGGTAGCGGCGGCACCGACGGCACGGTAAGCGTGCTGGGCGGTGACGGTGCCAACGAGACGGCGCTGATCGACAGCAACGGCACAGAGGTTCAGACGCTGAGCATTGCCCGCGGTCTGACGGTCACCGGCGGTGACGGCCTGAACAGCAGTGCGGGTATTTCGGCGGACGGTACGGGCGTCGACCAGACGGTGACGGTGACGACCGGCAATGCCGAGTTGACCGGCGGTGCCGGCGACAACGCGCACGCGTTCATCGACCAGACCGACGCGGTCGGTACGCAGGACATCAACATCAATGCGGCTGATGCGGCGAGCAACCTGGCGCTGCTGGGCGGCACCGGCATCAACGCCGACGCCCGCATCAGTGCGCAGGGCACCTTGCAGACGGTAACGCTGCTGAACGGTGCGCTGACGGTGCAGGCCGACCAGACGGCTGCCGGGACGGCCAACGCCGACGCCTACATTCTGGCGGACAACACGGCGGCGGGCCAGGACATTGACGTGACCGACGGCGGCATCGTGGTCGAAGGCGGTGTTGGTGATACCGAGACGGCCTACATCAGTCTGGCGGGTGCCGACGGTACGGGCAGTCAGACCATCAACCTGAACGGCATGGGCGACTTTGACGTGCTGGGCGGTACGGGCCTGAACGCGACGGCCAGTGTGATCAGTGACGGTCTGGTCCAGACGATCACCCTGGATAACGGGGCGCTGAACGTGCAGGGCGACCAGACCGGTGGCGGCAACAATGGCGGCAACGCGCTGGTGAGTCTGGCGGCGAATGCCAGCGGTGCGGCGGTGCAGACGCTTGACGTCACCAACGGCGGTATCACCGGTTCAGGGTGGCCTGGATACTGACACGGCGACCATCGAGATGCTGGATGCTGATGGTCAGCAGTCGCTGGCGCTGAACACGGACGGTGACCTGCAGGTGCTGGGCGGCGTTGGCGATACGGCCTCGGCGCTGGTGACCAGTGCGGGTCTGGACGCCGGTGCGGGCAATGAAGCCCAGCGTATTGTGATTGACGCGGGTCAGCTGGTGGTGGATGCCGGCGACGGCGCCAACGCCAACAGCACGGCGCAGATCCTGCAGACCAACACGAACGCGGCGAGCCAGTTCATTGCGGTGAACGACGGCAATGCCACGGGCAGCCCGGACGGCAGCATGAGCGTGCTGGGCGGTGACGGTGCCAACGAGACGGCGCTGATCGGCAGTGCCGGTACCGTGGCGCAGACGCTGAACATTGCCACGGGCCTGACGGTCACCGGTGGTGACGGCCTGAACAGCAGTGCGGGCATCTCGGCGGACGGCACGAGCGTCGACCAGACGGTGACGGTGACGACCGGCAATGCCGAGTTGACCGGCGGTGCCGGCGACAACGCGCACGCGTTCATCGACCAGACCGACGCGGTCGGTACGCAGGACATCAACATCAATGCGGCTGATGCGGCGAGCAACCTGGCGCTGCTGGGCGGCACCGGCATCAACGCCGACGCCCGCATCAGTGCGCAGGGCACCTTGCAGACGGTAACGCTGCTGAACGGTGCGCTGACGGTGCAGGCCGACCAGACGGCTGCCGGGACGGCCAACGCCGACGCCTACATTCTGGCGGACAACACGGCGGCGGGCCAGGACATTGACGTGACCGACGGCGGCATCGTGGTCGAAGGCGGTGTTGGTGATACCGAGACGGCCTACATCAGTCTGGCGGGTGCCGACGGTACGGGCAGTCAGACCATCAACCTGAACGGCATGGGCGACTTTGACGTGCTGGGCGGTACGGGCCTGAACGCGACGGCCAGCGTGATCAGCGACGGTCTGGTCCAGACGATCACCCTGGATAACGGGGCGCTGAACGTGCAGGGCGACCAGACCGGTGGCGGCAACAATGGCGGCAACGCGCTGGTGAGCCTGGCGGATAACGCCGGTGTTGCGGTACAGACGCTTGACGTCACCAACGGCGGCATCCTGGTGCAGGGTGGCTTGGATACGGATACGGCGACCATCGAGATGCTCGATACCAATGGTCAGCAGTCGCTGGCGCTGGTGGACGACGGCGACCTGGTGGTCGAGGGTGGCGATGGTGCTGACGCGACTGCCATCATCAGCAGCACTGGGGTCGACGGCGGCGCGATGCAGGAGGCCCAGCGGATTGTGGTCGATGCGGGTCAGCTGACCGTGCGCGCCAATCAGGATGCTGCCAATGACGGCGGTCACGCAAATATATCCCAGTTGAATGGCGGTGCGGCCTCGCAGTTTATCCAGGTCGCCGACGGCGCCGGCAGCGGCGCCCCGGACGGCACCATGCAGGTGCTGGGCGGTGCCGGCAATGAGTTGGCCGAGGTTCTCAGTGCCGGCAATACGGCCCAGACAATAGAGATTGCGAACGGGCTCACCATGACCGGCGGCGAAGGCATTGATGCCGAGGCCCGTATGATCGCCAGCGGCACGAGCCAGGACATCACGGTTTCCAATGGCGATCTGATAATGCGTGGCGACCCGAACGCTGCGGGCACGAGCGGTGCGTCGGCCCTCATAAATGCCACGGGCGGCAGCGCGACACAGACTATTACTGCGTCGAATAACATCGAACTGACCGGCGGCGTCGGTACCGATGAATTCGCCCTGATACTTGCGTCCGGCGGTTCGAGCACGCAGACCATCAGCAATACTTCGGCTGGCGATATCACTATCGAAGGCGGCACGGGTACGGATGCCTTTGCCTCAATTCGAGCCATCAATGAACAAGAGATCGAGTCGATCGGCCGGTTGCTGCTGACAGGCGCGAGCGGCACCAATAGTGGCGGCTTTGCACAGGTCGAGGCCTTGGGTGAGCAGGAAATCGAGGCCGAAACGGGTATCACGCTGAACGGTGGAACCTCGAGCGGCAATGGTGATAATGCAGTCATTCACGGTGGCGATCTGCAGACCATAACCGTGAATACCGGCAACCTGGCACTGAATGCCAACGACGGCGAGGAAAGCGCACCGCTTGGTGTTGAAAACGCCGGTGCATCAGTGGTGGCCGACGGCGATCAGACCATCAACGTCAACGGCGGCGACCTAGCTTTGACGGGCGGCAGCAATGCCTCGGCACTGATCGATATGACCGGAACAAACGGCGGCACGCTACAGGACATCAATGTCACGGCCGGTAATGCCGGCCTCGACGACGGCACCGGCGGCAATGCACGCATCAACACCGCCACCGATCAGGTGGTTACCACATCGGGCACGACCGACATGACCGGCGATAACGGTAACGAGTCCCTGTTCAATGCAGGCGCTACATCGACGCTCGAGAATGACGGCGGCACATGGACCGGCGTGGCCAACGTGACGGCCACGACCTCCGTGACCATCGATAACACCGGCGCCATCGTCATCGATGAAACACCGGGCAGCGGTATAGTTACCGCCCCGACGCTGATATTCACGGGTGGCACCGGTCAGGTTGGCTCAATGACAGATGGTGTGGGCGGAGCTGATACGCGCCTGAATACGGATGTCGACACCATTGAGTTCGACGGTGTTGCCGGCAAGACCGTCAACATCAGCGAAACTGATGGTGTGGCACTGCAGGGGACTGGTGGCACGCTGGACCTGATTACCGATAATGCCGGCGATATCACGGACGGCACGGCGGCGTTCAATACGACCAATGCCACGCTGCAGACGGCGGATGGTGATATCGATCTCAGTGGCCAGACCAACGGCGTACAGAACTTCCGCGGCGTGGTTGCCAACAATGGCAGCTTCGATTACCTGGGCGGCCAGGACGTGACCATCGAGGCGCGGAACGATTCCGCCGAGGTGCCGGCCGGCGAGGATATATTCGCCGATAACACGCTTACTATTAATGTCGGCGGTAACAACATCGTTCTTTCAGGCGGCACCAAGACCGGCGGATCCGGGCCCGGTGGCGGAGATGGTACCATCCTGACGGGATCCACCCAGGACTATGAAAGCAATGTGGTGCTCGACACCGACTATGCCATCAGCTCCGACGGGTCCACCGTGTCCGGATGTAGCAACATTCCACGAACTGCTGGATGGTCCCGGCGGCCTGGCCATCGGCTCGACGCCGAACTTCAACGGCTTCATCGGCAGCATCACGCCGCTGGCCTATCTGGTCCTGAACTCGACCACGAGCAACTTCAACCAGGAAGACGCGGGCCCGGATGGCGCCTATACGGCCAACATTGCCGGGGACTTCATCAATAACGGCACCATGATCCTGAACGGCCCGGTAGGGAACTATACCTTTATCGTCGACAGTGGCTTCGTTGGCGCCGGTCCGTCGGTCTTCGATGGCGGTACCATGGACCTGCAAAACAGTACCATTACCATCTACGGTGCCTCGCAGGCCCAGGTGTCGGGTTCGGCCGTCCCGGACAGTCAGGTATTCAGTGCCTGGAACGGTTCGCCTTTCACGCCGTTGGTAGCCTTTGCGGTGGACACCGTATTCTTCAAGGCCCCGCCGCCGCAGGGCGAAATCAAGGATGAAAAGAATATTCGCGAGGATTATGAGGGAGATATCCTGGTGGCTTACGAAGGATCCGATCCGGATATCCAGGCAGGGGATCGTGGTGGACGCAGTCTGCCCGGCGACATCACTGGTTCAAGCTATACCCAGATTGGGCCATATGCGGTGGATTATTTCTTCTTCGGACAAGAAATCCAGTCACCGGTCGAAGGCCTCATGCCGGCCAAGCTGGTCGATAGGACGGCGGTGAATCAATGATAGTTGGCAGACAACGGATGTCATTGCGACTTTCCAAACAAAAAAAATTCATTCATTACGGTCTGGAAACAGTGAAAAAACCAGCTGCCCTCTGTTGCGACTGCCTTTCTGATGCTAATTCTCTGTTGCGCATATTTGCACTGATCACAGTGCTTGCGATCGTGCCATTGACTGTTATCGCACAGGATATGGAACAGGTTGCGCCGAGGCTGCCGGGAGACGATGACATCGTTACCGGTGATGAAAGAGAGCGGCCGGGCCCCGTTCGTCCAGACAGGGACATCGTCGAAGAAGAGGGTGATCGCGAAGAGCTTCTGTCAGAACTGCAGGGTGTTGTATTCATTTCCTCAATGGAGGAAGTTGATAAAGATGGGCTCGAAGGCATCGATGGTGTGGATGCCCGCACCAATGATGTGCTGGAGTCTCCCGATTTCGCCGAGGTTGTCGATAAATACCTCGGACAGCCGGTCACCCTGCTTTCACTCAAGAAACTCAATCGTGATGTTGTCAGCTTCTATGCAGAAAACGACTACCCCGTGGTTGACGTGATTATTCCTGAACAGGATATTACCGGTGGAGTCGTGCAGATGGTTGTTTTGAAAGGCCGTCTTGGTAATGTGAAGGCCGAGGGTAATCGTCATTTTTCAGATGAACTGCTGACCAGCCGTATCCGTACGGATACGGGCGAAGTCCTGCGCGAACGCAGTGTGCTCTCGAATGTCCGTTGGCTCAACCGTAACCCTTTTCGTCACGTAAATCTTCTGTATGCGCGTGGCGAGGAACAGGGTGAGACCGATGTCGTACTGCGTACCCAGGATCGATTTCCGTTACGGGTTTATGGCGGTTACGAGGATTCCGGTAACCGTCAGACCGGTGATGACCGCTGGGTTGCGGGATTCAACTGGGGCAATGCGCTGGGCATGGATCACCAGTTGAACTATCAATATACCTTTAATCAGGATACTGACTTATTCGAGGCACATTCGGCCAGTTATGTCATTCCATTGCCATGGCAGCATGAATTCTCCGTATTCGGCAGTCATGTCGAGACGCAGGTAAAACCGGGCACGTTACCGGGAGCGCTCGGTATTCCGGGTATCAATCTGAGTGGTGAAAGTTCCCAGATCAGCAGTCGCTACCTGATACCGCTACCAGATTTCGAGAGTTTTGGTAGATATACGCACGAAGTTTCGCTTGGCCATGACTACAAGACTACCAACAACAATCTGGAATTCGGCGGCATTGAAGTACTCGATAGTGATGTGGATATAAGCCAGTTCGTGCTCAACTATTCCGCTTCGAGACCGGACAAGTGGGGGCGGACGACTTTCTCCACGGATCTGGTATATAGTCCCGGCGGTATGATGTCGAACAACGAAGACGAGAATTTCGAAGCCTTCGACCCTTTTGCTGAGGCAGACTATACCTATGCCCAATTCGAAGCCCAGCGTGTACAGAAATTACCGCGGGACTTCAGCCTGTTGGGGCGTGCTACTGCACAACTGTCATCTACGAATCTGCTGGGTAGCGAACAACTGGGGGGCGGCGGTTACCGAACCGTACGTGGTTATGAAGAGCGAGCTATAAATGGTGACGAAGGCATCATTCTTAATCTTGAATTGCGCTCCCCCTCCATGAGTTTGCTGAAGCATGCCGGTCATGAAACCTATAAGGACGAACTGCAGTTCCTGGTCTTCTGGGATTATGCAAATCTCTCCAGCAAACGGACACAACCCGACGAAAAATCTCAGCTTCACACTGTCGAGTGTCGGACCCGGTATACGCTATTCCATACCCCCGTGTTTCAGTCTGCGCTTCGACTACGGCTGGCAGTTGACGGATTCGGATCTGCCGGACGCGCAGGATGAAGGCGATTCCCGGGCCCATTTGGGCATAACCATCAGTTATTAAATTCCTGACCGCTTCTTATACCGTCGGCCGGCAGAGTCTCCCACTGGCGCCGATGCCTGCGTTCGCGCGTCGGCAGACAGGCGGGAGAAGATCGATCCCTGCCAGGAATGTCCGCCCTGTGCCAGAGCCCGATGCCGTCCGTGTCCTGCGGAGATTACAGACGAATTGCCGAGCCACACCCGGTGCCGCGTGACCTCCCGGACAGGGTCGGCATACGGGAATTCCCCAGGACGTATCAGCTACATCCGTCCGAGGAGGCGGCTTGACAGGAAAGGAGTGGTGGCGTAAATTTGCTGGCTTCCTGCGCGGTGGAGGTTCTTCATCATTGCGAGGAGGACGTCAGCACGACGAAGCAATCCGGCAATGTTCAGGTATTGTTCAACCTGTCACCCCGAGTCGAACGTGAGGGATCTTCAGGGATTGAAATGTAAAGATTTCGCAATCACGTTGTGGTTTCGAAATTACGGTATTGGCCTTGTGAATATAAAATGTGCCAATACCAGGCATTGCGTTAACTCGCAATGATCATTGCAAGAAACAAGGGGCCATAGCTCAGCTGGGAGAGCGCTTGCATGGCATGCAAGAGGTCGGCGGTTCGATCCCGCCTGGCTCCACCAAACAGCAAATTAGCACCCCTTCGGGTGAGAGTTCTCCCTCTGGAGAAATAAATACAACATACCCTCTTCCAAAGCGAGAGGGCCAGGGTGAGGGGCATAAATCAGACCTCACATCATTCATCCCCCCTCTAAAAGGGGGATAATAGTTTTACCGGACAGTATATTTGTCCCCATCGTCTAGAGGCCTAGGACACCGCCCTTTCACGGCGGCAACAGGGGTTCGAATCCCCTTGGGGACGCCACCTTCACTTCTTCTCCCTTTGGGAGAAGGCAGGGTGAGGACCGTAACTGACAGTGCGAAGCACACTTTGTCTTCTCTCCGTCTGGGAGAGACTAGAGTGAGGGCATCATAAATCCCCGTTCTGCAGTCATTGCGAGGCCTTCAGGCCGAAGCAATCTTGAGAACGAAGCCTGCGCAACCAGATTGCTTCGTCGGCTGACGCCTCATCGCAATGACTCTTGTGCTGGTGCCCCACGCAATCCCTGTGGGAGCCGATTCCAATCGGCGATACATACCTGGCGTCATGCTGGTGAAAGCATGTGCTGGCATGCGCCGCCAATCTTCACATTAGGTAACTAATCCACGTGTTGCTGGATATCCATGCTCTTGTGCAGTATTCGGATAAGGAAAATGCTGCCGTCTTCCTGTATTCGGTAAAACAGGACATGACTTTCATGCACGAATCGCCGATAACCCGGCCGTAACTCGTCGGCATGCATACCCATCTGCGGGTTTTGAGCCAGTAACTCCAGACAGTTTTGGAATGACTCATAGTAGGACTGCGCTTGCAGCAGTCCAAAATGCTGAAAGGAGTGTTCTAGCAGATTTTTTCTCATATCCCTGGCTGCCGCCTCTGAAAAAACAGACAGTCAGCTTATTCCGTGCTTTGACATCCCGCCGATATTTCATCAAGTGTAACGTTGGGAAACGCCGCTGTGCTCGCCCGCTTCAAGTGCCTTGACGAGTGCCTCGCGTTTATCCTTGTATTCCTGGTCGCGACGGATCAGGTCGCGAACATAGTCGCTGGCATTGCTGTACTGGCCGCTGGTGACCTGCTGCTCGACCCACTGGCGCATCAGGTCCGGTAGTGAAATGTTCATTGTTGCCATAGTCATTCATGAAAAAGCTGATTCCAGAGCTGAAACTTTAGCAATCTTTGCCAAATCTTGGCAATATCCTATCTGCCTGGATGCCCCACGTAATCCCTTGTGGGAACCGACTCCAATCGGGGAACTGTAGGAGCCGCCATGAACATTCGGCCCGAGGGCGGGCCTCCTACAGGCGCCGTTCACGGTAGGAGCGGCACCCTCGCCGCGAACATCCGCTTGATTCTGTACCAGAATAGGTGCATAATCTAATATGTGCGGAAGGACGTGTACGTCTGAATGTTGTCTTCTTCCGTACGGATGCGGGAAGAGCCGTACGGGAATGGGTCGTCCGGTTTATCCAGGTCGGACAAGCGGGCTCTCGGTGGCGATATCAAAACCGTGCAATTTGGCTGGCCGATAGGTATGCCCTTCGCCAGGAAAGCTGGAGCCAGACCTTTGGGAGACACGCTCCCGTCTCGATCGGCGTATCGTACGAGTGCTGTTTACGGTTGTGGATGACCAGATGGTGCTGTTACACGGTTTCATCAAGAAATCACGACAACTGCCACGCGCGGATCTGGAACTGGCCAGGCACCGTAAAAATGAATTGGCAAGATCGAAATGAGCAGACATACCGGCAGTCAATTTGATGAGTTTCTTGACCGGGAAGGTATCCTGGCCGAGTCGGAAGCCGTTGCTGTCAAACGCGTTATCGCTTTCCAACTGCTCGAGCTGATGCGGGTACAAAACCTCACCAAAAGCCAGCTCGCCAGACGCATGGGAACAAGCCGCTCCTCGCTTGAACGCCTTCTCGACCCGGATAATGCATCGGTCACTTCGCCGACACTGGAGCGTGCCGCCAAAGCGCTCGGTACCCGCATAAAAATCGAATTGGCCGCCTGAAACAAGGCTCGAATCACCGAGTCATCCCCCTGGGAATACTGGATACACGGCTGGGCAAGGTCGTTCGCCCGGTATGAATGTGTAACCCGTGTCCCCGGTTTAATGTGTTACCAATGTCTCCGACCGTACACGGGGGTGATCAAACCATCTCCATGACTTCCTGCTATCATTGCGAGCACAGCGTCATCACGAGGCGCCGCAGTGATCTCGTTCGGTAAACACCGAAGTCAACTGGATTGCTTCGCCGGAGATACGCACGGCTGACGCCTCCCTGGCAACGATGAGGAATTAACCGTTATTGTGACCGCGAGCGAAGCAATCCTGGAAATGAAGCAAGAAAGGGAAATAGTTCGTTAGCAGAATAGTAACATATGTGCTACTATTGGCAATGCAAGGGAATGCATTATGTTTGACATCAGGGCAGTATCTGGACACGACCCGTATTCGATTCTTCGCCCTTCGCCCGCTGGTTTTCAGGGCCTGGATGCGCAGGCCGCGGTCAAAATCACTGCCGCGCTGGCTCGCATCGAGGCAGGAAATTTCTTCAGGGAAGCTCTGAACAATTTGTCATTTCGACCAACGGGAGAAATCCGCTGCCGGCGTCCCGAGTGTAGCGGAGGGATCTGGAAGATCTCTCCCTTCGGTCAAGACAAGGATTTCTCCGTTGGTCGAAATGACACGAGAGAATTATTCAGAGCCTCCTTAGACGTAACAAGCCTTGGTGGCGGACTTTGTGAACGGCGGATCCATGCCGGGCCAGGCTATCGGATCTATTTCGGACGCGACGGAAACAGCTCGCATCCTGCTGGGCGGCGGCACGAAGCGAAGGCAGCAAGAGAATATCCGTGCCGCCCGAAATCGCTGGCTGGACTATCAATTACGCAAACGGGAAAGCTGAACATGGTTTTGACGCGCGAATTTCGCGAGACCGTACAGCAGCGTGCCAATGACGATACCGAATTCCGTATCGCACTGCTGACGGAAGCGGCCGAAGCATTGGTTGCCGGCGAGTCTGATACTGCCCGGGCGCTACTGCGTGACTACATCAATGCGACGCTCGGATTCGAAAACCTGGCGCGTGAGACCGGCATTGCGGCCAAGAGCCTACACAGGATGTTCGGTCCCAATGGCAATCCGACGCTGGCGAATCTGGCGCGCGTCCTGCGCGTACTGGAATCGCGCGAACAGATCAGACTGGGAGTTACGGCCCGGCCGGCGAATACCGGATCGGTCCAGTCGAAACCCGCCCGTAGGCCGGGGCAGGCGCAGCCGTAACCCGACATTTTATCCTTGAGTCGGGTTACGCTGGCACTAATCCGACCTACGACCTGGTCCGATCCCGGACGGGCAACGCAAGGCTTCATCCCCGCGAGAATCGGGACGCGAGATCGGGTACAGTTACCTTTTCCATGCCTTATCGACTCTATAACATCGGCAACCATTCCCTGGTGTGGCTGATGGACTTCATTTCGACTCTGGAAATCGCGCTGGGCAAAAAGGCGGAAAGACAGATGCGCTGTCCATGCAGCCGGGCGACATGCACACCAGCTACGCGGATGTCGACCAATCCACCCAGGCCTCGGCTTTTCACCGTCAACTTCATTAAAAGACGGACTGGAAAATTCGTTGCCTGGTATCGTGACTACTATGGCATCGACCAGGAGGGTGGAGTGGTGCAGTTTGTCATCCCGAACGCACGTGAGTTTGTCATCCCGAACGTACGTGAGTTTGTCATCCCGAACGCACGTGAGGGATCTTAGTGACAATGCCGGGTTGACGGCTTTTCAAACTGATCCACTGTCGGAGGGTGTGTTGGCTAGCCACTCATTGACAGGCTGATTGATGACATATACATTACTGTATATGTCAAATGAACCCATGCACCGAACCCAAGTGTACCTGACGGAAGCGGAACATCGCGCGCTGAAGACATTGGCGCGCCGCACGGGCCGTTCCTTTGCGGCCACGCTGCGCGAGGCGATTGATGCCTATATTGCCGGCCGCCAGGCACACAATCTGGAACAGGCAATTCAGGCCAGTTTCGGCAGCTGGCGTGATAATGATACGGCTCCCGACCTGCGCCAACTGCGCCAGGAATGGGAAACGCGCGAGTCGCGCAATTCATGAACGCCCTGCTGGACACGGACGTCCTGATTGACCACCTGCGCGGAGAGACAGCGGCCCGCAGCCTGTTGCTGGACCTGGCAGCCGCGGAACAGCCACCGGCCATTTCCGTTATCACGGTGGCCGAGATAGAGGCCGGCCTCAGGGAAGCCGAACGTCCGCAGGTAGAAGCCTTGTTATCCAGTCTGCAGACCCTGTCCGTGGACGCCGGTATAGCCCGTCAGGCCGGCCGCTACCGGATGGCATTCGGTCAATCACATGGCGTACTCTTGCCTGACGCACTGATTGCGGCAACGGCCCTGCAGCATGAAAAGACACTCTATACACTGAACCGAAAACATTACCCCATGGCTGATCTGGAGGTTACCGTTCCCTATCAGAAGACGGAGCAATCCAGCAAACCATAACAACTGGATCTGCAGGAGCGGCCCGCCGCGAATGCAGTGGGAGCCGATTTCAATCGGCGAAACGAGGTTACAAAGAATCGCGGATTGTAATCCGCTCCCACAAGGGCAATGGAGAAGCAGCGGGATTCTGTGGGAGCCGATTATAATCGGCGATACAGAGGTCAGGGAATCGCGGACTCAAGTCCGCTCCCACAGGGACCGAGTCATCCTCTCGGGCGGTAGGAGCGGCGTCCCCGCCGCGAACATTCGGCCCGGGGGCGGGCCTCCTACAGCTAGCATTGACCGTAGGAGCGACGCCCTCGTCTCGCGAACAATTCGGCCCGAGGGCGGGCCTCCTACAGGCGTCGTTCACGGCAGGAGGGCGCCCTGACCCTGTACATCTGATTATCCGTCGGCCACGCTTCTCCGGTCATTCAACTGGAGCACAGCCATGAACCATCAAACCGCCGCATTAACGGAACGGCAACACTACTGGTTAACCACCTCCGTGCCTGCGAGGCCACCGGTCAGGGCATGAAGGCCTACGCCTTATCACAAGGCCTGGATGTCAAGGACTTGTACGACGGGAAGAAGAGTCTGGTCAAAAAAGGGATCTTGCCGCGCACACGCACTCCGCGTTTTCAGCGGGCACAGGTGGCGGGCGTAGTGGAGATGCGCTGGCAGGTTCAGCTCCCTAACGGTGTCACCGTCACCGTTTCCGGCAGCGTGGATGCCGGCGTCTTAGGCACCGTGCTCAAGACAGCGGCTACAGCGTGGATGCCGGCGTCTTAGACACCGTGCTCAAGACAGCGGCTACCGTATGATGCGACCCTCGAACGGACTTTCGGTGGTGTATCTGTGCCGGGACGTGGTCGATTTCCGTAAAGGGATCAACGGACTCTTATGACCTTTGTCAAGAATCGGCACAAACTCATCCACTGGAGACGAGAACGTCTCCGCTATGTATGGCGGCATAAATTAAGGAGGCTGTGAATAATTCTCTCGTGTCATTTCGACCAACGGGAGAAATCCCTGTCTCGACCTCAGGGAGAGATCTTTCCATAAAGGTCCCTCGTTGCACTCGGGACGCCTTCGAAGGTCCCTCGCTGTGCTCGGGACGCCTTCGGCGATTTCTCGCTTCGCTCGAAATGACAAATTGTTCAGAGCTTCCTTAAAAATTGGCGGGAAGTCGGCGAGCTATAACTCGAATTTTACAGACTCTTATTCGGGGATTGTTGCCTGATAGCAATTCCCCAGTATGGTATTCGTATTGAGCTTGTCTCTTTCTGGCTGCAAGCGTAGAAAATGATATCTTCCGCTTAAGGAAGCTCTGAATAATCCCCACATGTCATTTCGACCAACGGAAGAAATCTTTTAACTTCTTGATTTACAAAAAGCTATTTGCATAAGGATTTCTCGCTGCGCTCGAAATGACAAGTTATTCAGAACTTCCTTAAATTCTTAACGAGAATTACTCAATTCTGGCTCGACTAACTTCCAGCCAAATCTATTTAATCTGCCTCGCGGAACGCGATGTGCATGCAATATCCCACATAAAGCCAACCAATTCTCTGGACACCGCGGTGATTGCCACCTGAGATTTCTTGCGCTTAGAAACCAGGCTTCGATAACGGTGGCAAAGTCGCTGTTGGGCTTTCCAAGCTATGTCTTTGTCAGTCCGCAAGGCAGTCAGCCTTGCACTCGATGTGAGGGCCGTAATGGTGCCGGACGAGCGATAGAGCCCAGCGGATTTAAAAGGGCCGTGGTCTCGTCGCCGTGGTACGGTGGCTGCTGCGTATTGTGGATAGCGGTGTTCGCTGTAAATGACGGGCGCTGTTCCTGAGGACACCGGAAGCGTAGACTGGCTATTCGATTCACAAGGGGACAGGCATGATCCAATCGGTAAAAGGCAATGGTCGCGGACAGCCCGGGCCACCCGATCTGTACGAAATGATGAAAAAGTTCACGCGCCGACTCCCGTCCGGCAAGGGGATCAGTAGCGGTGTCGGTATCGTCATTCTCATCCTGCTGGTCTGGGGTGGCCTGACGTCCTTTTATACTGTTCAGCCCGAAGAGCGGGCGGTGGTCAAGCGCTTCGGCGCCGTGATCGGTATTACCGATCCCGGCCTGCACTTCAAGATCCCGTTCGGCGTGGACCAGGTGCAGCTGGTCGCCACCGAACGCGTGCTGAAGCAGGAGTTCGGTTTCCGCACCGAGGGCACGCACAGCAGTGGCCGTACGAACTACAGCGACGAGGCTTTCGAGAACGAATCGCTGATGCTCACCGGCGATCTCAACATGATCGATGTGGAATGGGTGGTGCAGTACCGGATCGCCGATCCGATCAAGTTCCTCTACGAAACGCGCGAACCGACCCGAACCCTGCGCGACATCTCGGAATCCGTCATGCGCCGCATCGTCGGCAACATGCTCGGCTCCGAGGTCCTGACCATCGGCCGGGTGGAAATCCAGCAGCAGGCGACCACCGAGATCCAGGAGATCATGAACGGCTATGACGCCGGCATCCACATCAACACCGTGGAAATGCAGGACGTGGTCCCGCCGCCGGCCGTGCGGCCCGCCTTCAACGAAGTCAACGAAGCCCGCCAGGAACGCGAGCGCATGATCAATGAGGCCCGGAAACAGGTGAACCAGGAAATCCCCAACGCCGAGGGTACCGCCCTGCGAACCGTCGCCGAAGCCGAAGGCTATGCCACCGAACGCGTCAACCGGGCCCAGGGTGAGAGCACGCGCTTTTCCGCCGTACTGCGCGAGTATCGCCAGGCGCCGGAAGTGACGCGTTCGCGGCTCTACCTGGAAACGCTCAACGAGATCCTGCCCGACATCGGCCAGGTCCTGGTTGTTCAGGACGGACAGGTCGGACCGCTGCCCTTGCTGGATGTGAATCGCCAGGGTCGCCAGGCCACCGGAGCCACAGGATCTACCGGAGGTGACCGATGAAAACCGTGATACTTGCCATTATTGCCGTCGTTGCCGTCATTCTCGGCTCGACCATGCTCTATACCGTGGACGAGGCCAAACAGGCCATCGTCGTTCAATTCGGCGACCCCATCGGCGATGTCATCGATGAACCGGGCCTCAAGGTCAAGCTGCCCTGGCAGGACGTGCGCTATTTCGACAAGCGCCTGCTGGTCTGGGATGGCGACGTCACGCAGATCCCGACCCTGGGGCGTGAGTTCATACTCGTCGATACCACCGCCCGCTGGCAGATCGTCGATCCGCTGCTGTTTCTCACCAGCGTGCGTGACGAAGCCGGTGCGCGTACGCGTCTGGATGACATCATCGACTCGGTCGTTCGCGACATGGTTTCCTCCACCGAACTCGAGGAAATCGTGCGTTCCCAGGACTGGGAAGTCGACATGGATGAACTGGATGACCCGGCGCTGGCCGAGCGCAGTGACGTCAATCTGGAAAAACAGCCGAAACTGGGCCGTGAACTGCTGGAGCGCGAAATCCTGGAACGGGCACGACGCTCCATGCCCGACCTCGGTATCAAGCTCGACGACGTGCGGATCAAGCGCGTGAACTACATCCAGTCCGTCCGCAAACAGGTGGAAAGCCGCATGATTGCCGAGCGCCAGTCCATCGCCGAGCGCTTCCGCTCCGAAGGCCGTGGCCGCAGCCAGGAAATCCTCGGCAACATGGAACGCGAGCTTCGCCGCATCCAGTCCGAAGCGGCCAGGACGGCCGAGGAAATCCGTGGTGAGGCCGACGCCGAAGCCACGCGAATCTACGGCCAGGCCTTCGGTGCCGACCCGGAGTTCTACGCCTTCTTCCGCACCCTGGAAAGCTACCGCGCCCTGGGCGAGAACAGCACCCTCATGCTGCGATCGGACTCGGACTTCTTCCGCTACCTGGAAGAAGCCCAGCGCCAGTAAGCGAAACCGTGGCACGCCGTGCCCGGACCCGCCATGGCAGAAGCCTTCGATAAGGCGGGTATTCTGCCTGGCGGGGCATTCCGGCCGATGGTCCTGTAATCGACGGCTCGAGGGGCGGGCGCGCAGCGCCCGTGTCACGGCCGGGCGCACGGTTACCCATTTCACGCGTCTAAATCATTGCCCGATGGTGATATTTCAATCCGCTACTTTTGAGTAACGAGATATTCCCCGGAAATGCGTGAACAGGCGGTTAGAATGGTGCGCGAGCAACAGGACTCTCATCATTGTATATCGTCAACAACATAGGGCGTCTGGTACCAGTCATCGAACGGATTATAGGCCGGTTGGTAATCACGCGAAGCCCCATCGACGATCGCCAGCAGCAGGCAATTGCCCGGTGTGGTGGTGAGTTCGTAGACAAGCCCATCAACGGTGAATGTCCGGTACATCAGCCCTCCCACATCTATCTAGGGAAGCTCTGAATAATCCCCGCATGTCATTTCGACCAACGGGAGAAATCTTTTAACTTATTGATTTACAAAAAGCTATTTGCACAAGGATTTCTCGCTGCGCTCGAAATGACAAATTATTCAGAGCCTCCCTAGATACAGTGCCGGATAAACTGCTGGTAAGCTCAGCACGCTCTCAAAGTCGGTGTCTCATGCCGGTTCTGAGCTGCCGACAGCGTCTTTTCGTTTTCGAATCTCCGCCCTGATAAAGGCTGCGGCCATACCACCCCAATGGATTATCGGGAATAATGGGCGCCCCAAAGGCCGCATGGCAGTTATAATGCCACGGGTATCGGGCATCGGGAGAGAAAGATTCGTGATAACTGTCTCGGTTTTGGCTCCCAGTGCCGGAATACCGTTACAGTCCGGCAGACTGGCGTATAGATTAAGGAGGCTCTGAATAATTTGTCATTTCGAGATAATTTGTCATTTCGAGCGCAGCGAGAAATCACCGAAGGTGTCCCGAGCACAGCGAGGGACCTTCGAAGGCGTCCCGAGTGCAACGAGGGACCTTTATGGAAAATATCCCTGCCGGTCGAGACAGGGATTTCTCCCGTTGGTCGAACTGACATGCGGGGATTATTCAGAGCTTTCTTAAATCGACTCAATCTTTGGGGAGACTGGGGTGCAAGGATCGGACAAGGTGATACAGGGCAGAAAAATCCGCATGGGGCTGGTCGGCTGCGGGCGAATCTCCGGCAAGCATATCGAGGCTGCCAGGCAGCATAAGGACAATATCGAGATTACTGCAGTCTGTGATACCTCGCCGGCGGCGCTGAAAACCGCCCAGGAGAGCACCGGGGCAAAACCCTATTCGGACCTGGCCGATCTTCTGGAAAAGGCCGATGTCGACCTGGTAACCCTGTGCACGCCGAGTGGTCTTCACCCCGATCAGGTGATTGCCTCGGCCCGGGCCGGCCGTCATGTCATGACGGAAAAACCGATAGCCACGCGCTGGAAGGATGGCCGCCGCATGGTCCGTGCCTGTGACGAAGCCGGTGTCAGGCTATTCGTGGTCAAGCAGAATCGCCGCAATACGACGCTGCAAATGCTCAAACGCGCAGTACGAGAAGGCCGGTTCGGGCGCATCTACATGGCCCATCTCAATGTGTTCTGGTCCAGACCCCAGTCCTACTACGACAGCGCCGCCTGGCGTGGCACCTGGGAATTCGATGGCGGTGCGCTCATGAACCAGGCCAGTCACTACGTAGACCTGCTGGACTGGCTGATCGGACCGGTCGCCAATGTCCAGGCCATGACAGGCACCCTGGCGCGTAATATCGAGGTCGAGGATACCGCGGTCGTCAATGTTCGCTGGCGGTCCGGTGCACTGGGATCCATGGCTGTTACCATGCTGACCTATCCACAGAACTATGAAGGTTCCCTGACGATAATCGGCGAAAAAGGCACAGTGCGTGTGGGTGGCGTCGCAGTCAATGAAATCCAGCACTGGGAGTTTTCTGAACCGCACCCGGACGATGAAAAAATACAAGATGCTTCCTATGAAACCACATCTGTCTATGGCTTCGGGCATCCACTCTATTACGAGAACGTCATCCAGACATTGCGCGGTGAGGCAGAGCCGGATACCGACGGACGTGAAGGCCTGCGATCGCTGGAACTCCTGATTGCAACCTATCTTTCCGCCCGTGACGGACAGCAGGTTTCGCTGCCACTGGAGTATTAGAATTGTGGACCACAGAGGCACAAAGGATCGGGAATATTGAGGTTATGGACCACAGAGGCACAAAGGATCTGGGATATTGAGCTTGAACCACAAAGACACAAAGGCATAAAGGAACGTAAAAGTCGAAGCTTGAGCAGAAAGACACCAGGGATTGGAGATTGAAATTGTGGACCACGAAGACACAGAGTATTTGGGAAGAAGAACTAATGAGGTATCCAGAACGGTTGTCGATGCGGTTATTGAGGTCCATCGTGAACTGGGTCCTGGGCTATTGGAATCGGCTTATGAGCGCGCACTCTGTTATGAATTGTCATTGCGTGGCATGCCATACGAGCGCCAGGTTGAACTGAACGTTATGTATAAGGGTAAAGCCCTCAACCCGGCTTATAGATTGGATATTGTGGTTGATGATCTTGTTATCCTGGAACTGAAATCTGTATCGAAAATAGAGCCCATTCACGAGGCACAGTTGCTGAGCTATCTCCGGCTGTCACGGAAATGGCTTGGGTTGTTGTTGAACTTCAATGTCCCAGTTATGAATTAAGGAATTAAACGCCTTGTTAACGGCTACATATAGTGATCTTCGTGCCTTTGTGGTTATTTTATCCTGGTCTTCGTGCCTTTATGGCTTGGGCTGTTGTTGAAATTCAATGTCCCAGTTGTGAATTAAGGAATAAAACGCCTTGTTAACGACTACATATTGTGATCTTCGTGTCTTTGTGGTTCTGAATTTCATCGTATCCGTGAACTTAGTGTCTTAGTGGTTAACCTGAATTGAACTACACTAAACATGAAACCGCCATTATCGATGATGGCGCTACTGTCGGTGACAACACCAGGATCTGGCACTGGGTCCACGTCTGTGGCGGCGCTGTCATTGGAAACAATTGCTCACTGGGACAGAACGTTTTTGTGGGTAACCGCGCCAGAATTGGCAGCCATGTCAAGATACAGAACAATGTGTCCGTCTATGACGATGTGACCCTGGAGGACGGCGTTTTCTGCGGCCCGGGCATGGTGTTCACGAATGTCATGAACCCCCGCTCTGAAATCCCGCGCAAGGATGAGTATCGGCAGACGCTGGTCCGCCATGGCGCAACACTGGGTGCCAATTGCACGATATTGTGCGGTATCACCATCGGTGAATATGCCTTCATCGGCGCCGGCAGTGTCGTTCTCAGGGATGTGCCGGATCATGCCTTGGTGGTAGGCAATCCGGCGCACCAGATTGGCTGGATGAGTATCCATGGAGAACGCCTGGAGCTGCCCCTGACCGGCAATGCCACGGCCCGTTGCCCGGCCACTGGCGAGTATTATCAGCTTCAGGACGGTATCTGTTTCAGGCAGCCTGAAGAGCCGGCCACATAAGCATTATGGAATTCATCGATCTCAAGACCCAGTACCAGCGGCTGAAGCCCGCCATCCAGGCCCGGATCAATGCCGTGCTGGACCATGGCAAATATATCCTGGGTCCCGAGGTCGGCGAACTGGAAACCTGCCTTGCCGAGTATGTTGGCACCCGCCATTGCATAGCAGTCTCCAGCGGCACGGATGCCTTATTATTGAGCATGATGGCCCTGGAGATTCAGCCGGGAGACGAAGTCATTACGTCGCCATTCAGCTTCATAGCCACGGTCGAGACTATTGCATTGCTGGGCGCGAAACCTGTCTTTGCGGATATAAATCCAAAAACCCTGAATATCGACCCGGCAGCCATTGAAGCTGCTGTCACCCCGGCTACCCGCGCCATCATGCCGGTCAGTCTGTATGGCCAGTGCGCCGATATGGACGCCATCAATGCCATCGCAGATAAGCATGGCTTGGCGGTCATCGAGGATGGCGCGCAAAGCTTCGGTGCAACGTATAAGGGCCGCCGTTCATGCAGCCTGAGTACGATAGGCTGCACCAGTTTTTTCCCTTCGAAACCGCTGGGTTGCTATGGTGATGCCGGCGCCTGTTTTACTGATGATGACGAACTGGCAACCAGATTGCGCCAACTGCGCATTCACGGCCAGGAACGCCGTTATTATCATACTCGAGCAGGAATAAATGGACGTATAGACACTATACAGGCAGCAATTCTTTTGGCAAAAATGGAAATTTTTCCAGATGAGGTCGAAAAAAGGATACAAATTGGTACTAAGTATTCTGAGGCCCTGAAAGAGTATGTTGGTGTGCCATATATAGAGCCACATAATAATAGCGTTTATGCACAATACACGATTCAAATAGAAAACAGGAACGAACTGGCTAATGCTCTGCACGAACGCGGTATTCCGACGGCAGTGCATTACCCTGAGGCGCTCCACTTGCAACCCGCATTCACATATCTCAACATAAAACAGGGAGCATTGCCGTATTCGGAGTTGACGGCTGAACGTGTATTGAGTCTCCCCATGCATCCGTACCTAACGGAACACGCACAGAATCAGGTGATAGAGGCAGTACAGGAAGCTATTACCGTTTTGTGTCAAAACTGACAGGATTTTTATAAATAATGCGAGTTATAGTTACTGGCGCTGCAGGTTTTATTGGATACTATGTCAGCAAACGCCTGCTGGAACGCGGTGACGAAGTCATAGGTATTGACTCTCTGACCGACTATTATAGTGTCCAGCTCAAGCGAGATCGACTGGCTCAGATTGCCGATCATCCCGGCTTCACCTTCCACGAACAGGACCTGGCCGAGCGCAGCCCGACCGCGGCCCTGTTCGAGGCCGCCGGCGCCGAACGTGTCATCCACCTGGCTGCCCAGGCCGGCGTGCGCTATTCACTGGAAAACCCGCATGCCTACGTGGAGTGCAATCTGGTTGGTTTCGTCAACGTGCTGGAGGCCTGCCGCCACAACAACATCCAGCATCTGGTTTTTGCCTCTTCCAGCTCGGTCTACGGCGCCAATACCAAGACGCCGTTCTCGGTCCACGACAACGTCGACCATCCCGTCTCGCTATACGCCGCTACCAAGAAGGCCAACGAACTGATGGCGCATACCTACAGCCATCTCTACCGGATCCCCGTGACCGGCCTCCGCTTCTTCACGGTTTACGGACCCTGGGGCCGACCGGATATGGCGTATTTCAAGTTTACCGACCGGATTTCCAGGGGCGATCCCATCGAGGTCTATAATAACGGAGACTTGAGCCGCGATTTCACTTATATCGACGATATCGTCGCAGGCGTTATCCGTACCTTGGACCGAGTACCGGGACCGAATCCCGGCTGGGATGGCAAACACCCGGATCCGGGTACCAGCACGGCACCATACCGTCTGTATAATATTGGTAATCACTCTCCAGTCCGGCTGATGGATTTTATCTCGACACTGGAAACAGTGCTGGGCCAGGAAGCAGAAAAACACATGCTGCCCATGCAGCCGGGCGACATGCACACCAGCTACGCTGACGTTGACGACCTCATCCAAGACATCGGCTTTTCACCGTCAACGCCATTGAAGGAAGGACTGGAAAAATTCGTCGCCTGGTACCGGGACTACTACAGCGTCGACACTGAACATGAGGGTAAGACCGAAGTTTCTTCCCCTTCGATGGGGGAAGGCTAGAATGGGGTTGAACACAAGCACCCTGTCATTGCGAGCGCAGCGAAGCAATCTAGTAAACCATGGCAACAGGAACTGTAAAAGCGGTAAGCTCGCTGCGAACAAAATAATGTGTCATTTTGAGCGTAGCGAGAAATCTTTCGAGATTCTAGCAGCAAGAGAATTAACCAGGAGCAACTTACTTAATGTCGCACGGACGTAAAATCTCCGTCATCGGCCTCGGCTACGTTGGGCTGCCTGTGGCCGTCGCCTTTGGCAAGCAGGGACGTGTCGTCGCCTATGACAACAACCCGCGGCGCATCCGGGAACTCAAGCAAGGCGCCGACTGGATCGAAGTTGTCACAGCCGAAGACCTGGAACAAAGCGATATCCTGTTCACCGACAATGCCGCCGATCTGGTCCAGGCGGATTTCCACATTATTGCTGTGCCGACGCCGATCAACGCTGCCAAACAGCCGGATCTATCACCGCTCCTGAACGCCACGGAAATCATCGGCCAGCAACTCAAGGCCGGCGACATCGTCGTCTACGAATCCACCGTCTATCCCGGCGCCACCGAAGAGGAGTGCGTTCCGATTCTGGAGCGCCTCTCAGGACTCACCTGCGGCAAGGACTTTCAGGTTGGCTATTCCCCGGAACGCATCAATCCGGGAGACACACAGCACACACTGGAAAATACCGTTAAGGTCGTCTCGGCACAGAATAATGAAACCCTGGATATTATCGCCGAGGTTTACAGCAGTATCGTCAAGGCGGGCGTGCATAAGGTTTCCAGTATCAAGGCCGGCGAGGCCGCCAAGGTTATTGAAAACACCCAGCGCGATCTGAATATCGCGCTAATGAACGAACTCGCGCTGATCTTCAACAAGATGAAGATCGATACCAATGAAGTCCTGCAGGCGGCAGGAACCAAATGGAATTTTTTGCCCTTTAGGCCAGGCCTGGTAGGCGGCCACTGCATAGGCGTCGATCCGTACTATCTGACCTATAAAGCTTCAGTGCTTGGTTATTCACCCCAGGTAATCCTGGCAGGGCGCAGCATAAATGATGCCATGGGCCGTTATGTTGCGCGCATGGTCATCAAGCAGCTCATCAACGCTGGACAGATGATCAAGGGCAGCACAGTGACGGTTCTGGGTGCGACCTTCAAGGAAAACGTGCCGGATCTACGTAATACCCGCGTCCTCGACCTAATCGAGGAACTTGAATCCTTCGGCGTCAACGTCCAGATTTACGACCCCGTGGCCGACGTCGAACAGGCCAAAGAGGAATACGGCCTGACCCTGACGGCCTACAGAGATCTACAGCCGGGCCGGGCCGTGATCATGGCAGTCTCCCACCGGGAACTGCTGGAATTGGGTTGGCCTGGTATTGAAAAACTACTGATAGATGGCAGCGGCATTGTCTTCGATGTCAAATCCGTTCTGCTACGAGAAACAAAACCGAAAGCGATAGAACTTTATCGGCTTTAAGTGAACTTTTCCTATGGGAAGGGTGACCGTGTAGCGGCGAGTGAAGGCAGAATTAGCTCCTTCCACCTCGACGGGGGAAGATTAGGATGAGGCTGAAAACAAAATCGTCATTTCGAGCGCAGCGAGAAATCTTCAATAGAATTAATTAAGTATTAATCGCAAGGAAGTCTAAAGAATGAAAGTAGTCATGATCGGCACCGGCTATGTAGGCCTTGTCTCTGGAACATGCTTTGCCGAATTCGGCGCCGAAGTTACCTGCATAGACATCAATGCTAAAAAAATAGAAAAATTGGAAGCTGGTCAAGTACCAATCTACGAATCTGGCCTTGAAGAACTTGTCGCCGACAACGTCAAGAACAACCGCCTGAAATTCAGCACCGACTACAATGCTATCTCGGAAGCTGACTTGGTTTTTATTGCCGTTGGCACTCCAAGCCGCCACGGCGACGGCTACGCCGATCTGACCTACGTCTACCAGGCTGCAAAGGATATAGCGGAAAGACTACGGGGCTACACAGTCGTGGTTGACAAGTCGACTGTCCCCGTTGGAACAGCCCGCAACGTTAAACGCATCATTGCTGATACCAATCCTAAGGCCGATTTTGATGTAGCTTCAAATCCGGAATTCCTGCGCGAGGGTGCGGCCATCAATGACTTCATGCGGCCCGACCGGGTGGTCATCGGTGTCGAGAGCGAACAGGCCGAGAAACTGCTACGGGAACTCTATAGGCCACTGAATCTGATCGAGGCACCGATACTGGTTACAGGGCTGGAGAGCGCAGAATTGATCAAGTATGCCTCCAATGCCTTTCTTGCCACCAAGATCAGTTTCATCAATGAGATGTCCATGCTATGCGAGGCCGTCGGTGCCGATGTGCATGCGGTAGCCAAGGGCATGGGCCTTGATAATCGCATTGGCCGCAAATTTTTGCATGCTGGGCCCGGTTATGGCGGTTCATGTTTTCCCAAGGATACCAAGGCACTCGTCCGTATCGCCCAGGAGCATGGCAGTTCCTCGCGCATCGTTGAGGCCGTCATCGAGGTCAATGCCGCCCAGAAGGCACGCATGGTCAAAAAGATTCGCAGCGCACTGGACAACGAGGTTGCCAGCAGTACCATCGCCGTGCTCGGTCTGACCTTCAAGCCGGAAACCGACGACATGCGCGATTCACCGGCGCTATCCATCGTTCCCAACCTGATCGAACTCGGTGCCGCAATCAGAGCGCACGACCCGCAGGGCATGGAAGAGGCTAGGGAACATCTGCCAAAAGAAGTTCAGTATTGCGAATCTGTTACCGATGCCATACAGGATGCTGATGCAGTTGTGCTTTTGACTGAATGGAATGAATACCGTGGCCTGAGTCCTAAACAAGTATTGAATGCCATGAAAGGCAATGTATTCATCGATCTGCGTAACGTCTATGAACCACAGACCATGCGCGATGCTGGCTTTAACTATCATTGCGTCGGCCGCTCGTAATCTTTGAACTAAATAACAGGTCCATTAATGTCCAACGAAAAAGTCACCAATCAGTACACTGTCTGGCACGAACCGACAGTCTTGCGGAAGGATCGTGAGGCGCTCAATAGCCACAAGGGCTGTATTCTGTGGTTTACTGGTCTATCCGGATCCGGAAAGTCTACACTGGCCCATGCCACCGAGGACTATCTTTACAAGCAGAATGCCAGGACTTATGTGCTGGATGGAGATAATATCCGCAAAGGGCTATGCAAAGACCTGGGATTTACAGAACGGGATCGGACGGAAAACATCCGCCGCATCGGAGAAGTCAGCAAGCTCATGGTCGAGGCCGGACTGATTACCCTGACGGCGTTCATTTCACCCTTTGTCCGGGACCGTCAGATCATCCGCAATCTAGTACCACCGGGAGATTTTATCGAGATTTACTGCAAGGCTTCACTGGAAGCCTGCGAGCAGCGCGATCCCAAGGGTCTCTATAAAAAGGCCCGTGAGGGCATTATCCCCGAATTTACAGGCATCTCATCTCCTTATGAAGCTCCGGAAAGCCCGGAACTGGTTCTGGATACAGAAAATACGGATGTTGATGACTGTGTCAAACAGATTAACGCTGTATTGATGGAACACAAAATCCTGAAATCGGTATAAATCAAGCTTCAATCATAATCATGGTGAAGACCGTGATTTTGTCGATCCAGGGCTGGCCAGAGGGCGGTTTAATTTGACTGGATGCCTGCTTCTGCCAATATAACATCGATCCTGTGCTAGCGCTTCTGGGTCCGTCCCCATTTGAACGACTGTCGGAATACAATAATTAATCATGCCTTGTCTAGTGGCACTATCATATTGAAGTATTTGCAAGAATTGTTTAATTCATCCGCATCATTTCGCGCTCAACTGATGCGTGGCGGTGCCGGCACCCTCGTAACGATGGTTTGCGGCAAACTGTTATTGCTCGCTATCAGTGCAGCACTTGCCCACATTCTGGGCGCAAGTCAGTATGGTTCTTACGCTTTTGCTATGGCAGTAGTCGGGCTATTGGCTATCCCGCTACAGCTCGGTTTCCCACAACTCCTGATTCGCCGATCCGCTATTTTTCAGTACCGTGACCAATTGTCGGCTCTCAAAGGCCTGCTGCTTTCCACAAATCGTATTACCCTGGTGTCTTCCATCGTCTTCGGTGGTCTGGCAGCAGTAATTATTCTGGTTTTACCCGTGAAGATTCCGGCAGGAACCCCGGAGACAATGCTCTGGGCGCTGGTGCTATTGCCCCTGTTGGGTTTGTCAGGATTAAGGGCCGCGACACTAAGGGGGCTGGGCCGGATCGTGTGGAGTCTGCTCCCGGAGTCCATGCTGCAGCCGCTTATGTTGCTCCTTTTGCTCGGAGCGACATTATTATTCGCACCGGCATGGACGCTGACCGATACACTGGCTGTTCAGATTCATGTTATTGCCCAGGCGTTCGCATTCGCGGTTGGCATCTGGCTTCTATATATCGCCTTGCCGGCAGGTATCAGAAACACAGAACCCCAGTTTGATACCGCACGCTGGTTGCGCGAGGCATTACCATACCTGTTATTGGCCGGTGCGCCAGATCATCATCCAGCATACGGACACATTGATGATTGGTGTTTTGAAATCGGCTTCTGAAACCGGAATCTATCATGTGGTTTCACAGATAGCCATGCTTGTCGCGTTCATGTTAACAGCAATCAATATGGTAATTGCCCCGCATATTGCCAGGTTTTATGAGTCCGGAGAGTTCATTAAACTGCAGGAACTGGTTTCCGGTGGAGCGCGCGTGGCTATTCTAGGTGCGATACCATTCATGCTGGTATTCATATTTTTTGGTTACGGTATTCTGGCAATTGTCTTCGGCAACGAATTCACCACCGGCTATACGGCGCTATGGATATTATGCCTCGGCCAGTTTTTCAACGTCGCGATGGGCTCGGTCGGTCTCATACTCAATATGACGGGTCATGCCTGGTATAGCAGTGCCGGTGTTGCCATTGCGGCACTGGCCAACATCGTATTGAATGCCTTGCTGATTCCACCATTTGGTATGATTGGCGCTGCTGTGGCAACGGCTATCAGCCTGCTTATATGGAATATATTATTGTGCTGGTGGGTATACCGTTTAACGGGTCTTGTTAGCCTGGCTTATCTCAGGGGCCGTAAATGATGATTGTCCGCCATGGTTCGCCCGCAGCCGGTATAAATTGCTAAAATTCGGCCTATGGAAGCCTGGTATCTGATTCATACCAAACCTCGGCAGGAGCGCCTTGCGCAGCAAAATCTGGCTCGCCAGGGTTATCTCGCTTATCTGCCCCTGGCGCAGGTACTACGGCGTCGGCGCGGTCGCTCGATCCCGGATATCGGGCCGCTGTTTCCCCGTTACCTTTTCCTCCATCTCAGTGATCAGACCGACAACTGGAAGCCTATCCGTTCTACGCTTGGGTAGAGTATACGGTCAAATTCGGTGAAACCCCTGCCAGGGTGCCGGATAGCCTGATTGAGACACTGAAGGCGCGTGAGAACGGGGAGGGCATCCAGGAACTCCCGTCGCTCGATCCCGTGCCGGGTGAGACGGTGCGTATAAGTCATGGGCCTTTTGAAGGCTATACCGCGATTTTCCAGGCAAGGACCGGCAAGGAGCGGGTGGCACTGCTGCTGCAAATTGCCGAGCAAAGTGTTCGCCTTGAAGCGGATAGTTCGGCGATCGAACGTTACTGAACATCCCTCCGCCTGGTCGGGTTCATATACCTTGCAAGTCAGAATTCGCTGGTACCGGCGAGACCAATTGTTCACAATTTGAACACCCATGGCTATACTGCACCTCTAGTGAACTCAGACGATAAAGAAGACGCTCTCACGCTCGAAATTCTCGAGACAATCGAGAACGACAGCGCGGTTACCCAGCGCCACCTGGCCGCCAATCTGGGCGTGGCTTTGGGGCTGGCCAACTCCTATTTACGCCGTTGCGCCCGCAAGGGCCTCATCAAGGTCCACCAGGCCCCGGCCAATCGCTACCTGTATTACCTGACCCCGAAAGGCTTCGCCGAGAAAAGCCGGCTGACGGCCAAGTACCTGTCCTCGTCCTTCGAATTCTACCGCCGCGCCGGTGATGCCTGCCGGGCGGTCTATCAGCGCTGTCGGGAACACGGCTGGCGTCGGATTGTGCTGTGCGGCTATTCGGAATTGACCGAGATAGCACTGTTGAGGGCCCAGGAGGAAGACGATATCGAGGTCATCGGTATTTATGATCCCAGGCAGAAATCAGAGACACGTTTTGGTCTGCCGGTGGCGACAGATATCAAGCACCTGGGGGAACATGACGCGCTGGTGCTGACGACGCTGAAAAAGCCTGTCGAGTTCCTGCAGCATCTGAACGAGACTGCAGTCAACAAGGAGAGCATATTCGTGCCGTCCGTACTCGGATTGAGCAAGGACGCCCTGAATTGATGGCTGATGACGGGGAATAATTGTGGCAGCGGACTGTAGTCCGCGCAGGAGCGCAGTTTGCTGCGCGAAATTACGAAAGCGGTTCGCCCGGCCAAGCCGGGCTCCCACGGTCCTTCGTCACAGGAATGGTACCGACATTGCAAGGCCGTCAGGCTGTAGCGAACTCGACGTACCTTCCCGCTGGAGAGGGAAGGTCGGGGTGAACGCAGTGACTCGGCAGAAGCTGTTTTCGGATTACGCTGTGGCTAATCCGACCTGCGCCAGCTGATCGTGTAAGCGCAGGAGCGCAGTTTGCTGCACGAAATGATGAAAGCAGTTCGCCCGGACAAGCCGGGCTCCCACGGTCGTTCGTCGCAGGAATGGTACTGACATTGCGAGGCCGTCGGCCGAAGCAATCCAGTAAAAGCGGCTGACAACCGCACAAGGGGAAGTAGACAGGGGCATGCGGAGTCATCACAAGGACACTGCAGGGCGGTAGCGTGACAAAAGCCGGTTTATCCACCATGCTTAAGACAAGCGGAGTTCCACGGAGGAGGGGAAACTTTGTCTCTTGACGGCCGGAATATCCTGATAACAGGGGGAACAGGTTCGTTCGGGCAACGGTTTGTACGGACGGTACTCAAGCGATACACACCGCGACGGTTGATCGTATTCTCCAGGGATGAGCAGAAGCAGTATGAGATGCAGAATGCGCTGGATGGCTGTCCCGGCCATGAAGCCCTGCGATTCTTCATCGGCGATGTGCGGGACAAATCGAGGCTGGAACTCGCCATGCGCGAGGTACATTGCGTAGTCCATGCTGCGGCTTTAAAGCATATTACCACTGCGGAATACAATCCTTTCGAATGCATACATACCAACGTCATTGGCGCTGAGAATGTCGCCAATGTCGCGATGCGCTGCGGCATCAAAGAGGTTATTGCCCTGTCCACTGACAAGGCGGCCTGCCCCATCAATCTGTACGGCGCGAGCAAGCTGGCCGCAGACAAGATATTTGTTTCCGCGAACAATCTCAGCGGTTCCATCGGAACACGCTTCTCGGTAGTCAGGTACGGCAATGTCATGGGATCGCGAGGCAGTGTCATCCCTTATTTCCAGCAATTGATAGAGCAGGGCGCCGAGAGCCTGCCGATCACGGATGAGCGTATGACGCGCTTCTGGATTACGCTGCAGCAGGGGGTCGATTTCGTGTTGTCATGCCTGGAGATGATGCATGGCGGTGAGATCTTTGTTCCCAAGATCCCGAGCATGAAAATCACCGATCTGGCCTTGGTACTCGCGCCGGATATACCGCATCAGATTACCGGTATCAGGCCGGGTGAAAAACTGCACGAAGCCATGATTACAAGTGATGATGCGCGAACCACCCTGGAATTGGATGACAGATATGTTATCGAACCGGCGTTTGCCTGGTGGTCGCGTGAACCCTATATCGATAATGGCGCGAAACCGGTTGCCGAGGATTTCGAGTACTCGAGCAATAGCAACAAAGACTGGCTTGATGCCGAAAGGCTCCGGGCATTACTGGTTGAACCGAACTAAAAAACAGTCCCCGGATTTTCTTCCCTATGGCCGCCAACTCGTCGATGAAGACGATATCGCAGCCGTAAACGAGGTACTCCGCAGTGACTGGCTGACGGCTGGCCCGGCGACCGAGGCCTTTGAAAAGGCAATAACGGAAGCCACCGGCGCACGATATGCGATCGCCTGCAGCAGTGGTACGGCTGCATTGCATTTGATTAGCGTGGCACTAGGGCTGAGGCAAAATGATGTGGCAGTCGTACCGGCCATCACGTTTCTGGCCACGGCCAACTCACCTCACCTTGCCGGCGCCGATATTGTTTTCACCGATGTCGATCCCGATACGGGCCTCATGACCGCCGAGACATTCAGGCAGGCAATTAAAAAGCATCCACCGGATCGCATTAAAGTCGTGTTCGCGGTCCACCTCAATGGTCAGGCCGCTCCACTCGAGGAACTCTCTGCAGTGGCCAAAGAGCATGGCATTGCCATTGTTGAAGATGGCTGTCACGCCCTGGGCAGTACCTACCGAACTGCGGACGGTTCTCAAAACAAAGTAGGTGACTGCCGGTACAGTGCGGCGACAGCGTTCTCGTTCCACCCGGTCAAGACCATAGCCATGGGCGAGGGCGGAGCAGTCACCACGAACGATACAGATCTTGCGCAGCGTGTGCGCAGCCTGCGCAATCATGGCATGGAGCGAGATCCGGCAACTTTTAGCTACCCGGATCAGGGTCTCGACCGGTCCGGTTCGCCCAATCCCTGGTATTATGAAATGCACTCGCCCGGTTTCAATTACCGGGCCAGCGACATTCATTGCGCCCTCGGTCTCAGCCAGTTAAGTAAACTGTCCCTTTTTTCCGAGCGGCGGCGGCAGCTCATGAAGCTTTATAATGAGGAACTGGCGGGCCTGACGCCGGCAGTTATGCCGGTGCATCGTGTCGGAATACTGCTGATCCCGTATTGCACCTGTATCCCGTATTGATTGATTTTGAATCGGCAAGCACGGATCGCGCGGCGGTAATGAAATTGTTGAGAGAAGAAGGCATAGGAACACAGGTACATTACATCCCGGTCAACCGGCAGCCCTATTACCGCAATAATTTCGGGGACAGTTTACTTAATGGCGCTGGACAGCTATTACGAGCGGGTGCTGAGCCTGCCGTTCTTCCCGGCCATGGTCGATTCCGATGTGGAACGTGTCGTGACTGCCTTGAAGAAGGTTTTACGACTGTAGATTGTATGCCGTCGTTGCATGGGATGACTGTTTTTACCGACTCATTCAGCATTCTGACTTTCTCCGTCGAGGGAGAAAGGGTTTTGCGAGATTGCTTCGGCCTACGGCCTCGCAATGACGGGTACATTTCCTCATTGCGAGGAGCGCTTTGTGCGACGAAGCAATCCAGGTGGATGTGATTACCACGAACCGCTTAGCCCTCGGTACCGCGCAGTTCGGCATGCCCTATGGCATTGTCAACCGGACCGGTCAGCCTGATCGACATACTGTAACCGCACTGCTTGAGCGGGCACGAACGGCCGGGATGGATACGCTCGATACCGCCATCGACTATGGCGATTCTGAAGCAATACTCGGCAAGGCAGGCATCGATAACTGGAAAATCATTACCAAGCTGCCGGCAATACCGGACGATGTTGCCGACGTAGCGGACTGGATCGGGCATGCCGTCGCTCAATCGATGCAACGCTTGCGAATTGACAGCCTGCATGGTCTGTTGCTGCACCGACCCGCTCAGTTGCATGAACCACGTGGCTACAAGATTCACTCGGCACTGGAGCAGCTGAAACAACGGGGTTTCGTGCAAGCGATAGGCATATCGATCTACGAGCCGCGGGAACTGGATGAGTTGAACGGACAATTCAACTTCGACCTGGTCCAGGCCCCGTTGAATGTGTTCAACCAGGAATTGCTCCAATCGGGCTGGCTAGAGAGACTGAACCAGGCGGGTACGGACATCCACGTACGTTCCGTATTTCTCCAGGGGCTATTGCTGCAATCTGCCGACACATTGCCTGAACGGTTCAAAAGCTGGCAATTGCTTTGGCAACAGTGGTATGCCTGGCTGGATCAAACCGGATTGACTCCGCTCCAGGCATGCCTGCGTTTTGTGCTGTCATTCGACGAGATCGACCGCGTCATTATCGGTATTGACAGCCCTCAACAGCTTGAAGAAATTCTGGCAGCGGCCGATGGCGATCTGCCTGATCTGCCGGCCGATCTCTGTTGCCACGATCCGGATCTGATCAATCCCGCCCGCTGGCAGGCGACATGAATACGCTGGCCATTGTCCAGGCCCGCATGGGATCCACCCGTCTGCCCGGCAAGGTCATGAGCCCGATACTCGACGTGCCGATGATTGGACTGTTGCTCGAAAGACTTTCCCGCTCCGCGGCGATCGATCAAATTATACTGGCCACATCCGGCGGGAATGAAAACGACAAATTGTCTGAATATGTCGGCCGGCTCGGTTATTCTGTGTACCGTGGATCCGAAGATGATGTGCTGCATCGTTATTACCGTGCTGCCCGTCTTCATGAAGCGAAGACGGTAGTGCGTGTGACCGCCGATTGCCCGTTGATCGACCCGCAGCTTGTTGATGAAGTCATTGCCGCTTATATGAATACCGGTGTGGATTATGCCGGCAATATCCATCCGCCGACGTATCCGGACGGTCTCGATGTCGAGGTGTTCAGTTACAATGCACTGGTGCGAAGCTGGCAGGAGGCATCGACACCATACGAGCGTGAGCATGTCACGCCTTACCTGCGGGAGTCCGGGAACTTCACGATGACGAATGTCAGTTACAAGGAAGACTGTTCGAACGAGCGTTGGACGGTGGACCGAATCGGAAGATCTGGAACTCGTTTGCAGAATATTCGGGCATTTTGATCCGCGCCGGGACTTCGGCTGGCGGGAGGTCATGGAATTGCGACAGCAACATCCGGACTGGTTCGCCGGTAACAGACATCTACAACGTAATCAGGGCGTCGATTGAACGGCGGGCAGAAACTCTGGCAACGCGCGAAGCAGGTCATCCCGGGCGGCAATATGCTGCTGTCCAAGCGCGCGGAAATGTTCCTGCCTGAGCAATGGCCGACCTATTTCAGCGAGGCCTCGGGCTGTCGGGTGCGGGATCTCGACGGCAACGAATACATCGATATGAGCCTGATGGGCATCGGCACCAATACGCTGGGATATGGCCATCCGGAAGTAGATGCAGCAGTCAGACAAGCCGTAGCATCCGGCAACATGTCGACCCTGAACTGTCCCGAGGAAGTGTACCTGGCGGAGCGGCTGGTCGAACTGCATTCCTGGGCGGACATGGTTCGTTTCGCGCGTTCGGGTGGCGAGTCGAACGCGATCGCGATGCCGCATTGCCAGGACGGCTGCCGGGCGCGACAAGGTTGCCATCTGCGGCTATCACGGCTGGCATGACTGGTACCTGTCCGCCAACCTGAATGAGCAACGTAATCTCGACGGTCACCTGCTGCCCGGCCTGGCGCCAGGCGGCGTGCCCCGGGCACTGCAGAACACCGTACTGACGTTCAATTACAACCGCTTCGATGAACTCGAAGCGCTTGTCAGCGCAAACGAGATCGGCGTGATCAAGATGGAAGTCTCACGCCACCAGGGGCCCCAGGAAGGTTTTCTGGAGAAAGTCAGAAAGCTGGCCACGGAAAAAAATATCATCCTCATCTTCGACGAATGCACTTCCGGCTTTCGCGAGACACTCGGTGGACTGCATCTAAAATACGGCGTCGAGCCGGACATGGCGGTATTCGGCAAGGCACTGGGTAACGGCTATGCCATTACGGCGGTCATCGGCCGGCGCGAAATCATGGATGCCGCGCAGGAGACATTTATCAGCAGTACCTTCTGGACGGAACGCATTGGCCCGACAGCGGCGCTCAAGACACTCGAACTCATGGAACGTACGAAATCATGGGAACAGATCACCGCCACCGGCCATGTCATCAACAGAGGCTGGCAGGAACTGGCGAACAAGCACGGCCTGGATATCCATATCAGCGGCCTGCCGGCACTAACCGGCTTTACTATGCCCGGCGACAACTGGCTGGCCTACAAGACCCTTATCACGCAGGAGATGCTGTCTCAAGGCTATCTGGCTACCAATAGTGTTTATGCCTGTACCGAGCATAGCGATGCGATCGTCAATGACTATCTGCAGGCACTGGATCCGATCTTCGGACTGATCCGCGAATGCGAGGACGGCCGTGACGTTCATGGCCTGCTCAAGGGACCGGTCTGTCATGCCGGCTTCAAGCGATTGAGTTGAATGAATGTCCGCCCTGCGGGCGATTATTCAATTGACAAGATGCCGGCTCGGAGCTCGCACCGGACTTGATATGGTTGGCGGTATGCGATTGAGTTAGTCCGTCATTCCGGAAACCGCTTGCGGTTATCCGGAATGCAGGCAAGCTCTGAGTAAGTACCTGGTGTCATTTCGACCAACGGGAGAAATCCTTGTCTCGACCGCAGCGAGAGATCTTTCCAAAAAGATCCCTCGCTCTGCTCGGGATGCCTGCGAAGGTCCCTCGCTTCGCATCGGGACGCCTTGGCGATTTCTCGCTCCGCTCGAAATGACAGGTTATTCAGAGTTTTCCTGGTAAATGAAATACATTCCTGTTCACAGGAATGACAGCATTCGAATTCATTTTGCTTATTTTCCTGCCCATAAAGCGGCAGAGAGATGGCAATCAACTGCAACATGCAGAATGAGGCAGCTAACTATTGAATATCGCCATACGCGTCGACGCCGGTTTCCAGATCGGCACCGGTCACGTCATGCGCTGTCTGACACTGGCAACCGCTCTTCGTGAGTGCGACGCCGAAATCCTGTTCATCATGCGCGAACATCCTGGCAGCAACCATGCCGTCGTGGAAGCCGCCGGTTTCCCGGTACGGCTTCTGCCCCTGACGGAAACAGTGGCTGAAATGGCAACCGGTCCTTCCCATGCCGCATGGCTGGGCGCCTCTGCCGAACATGATGCGAAAGAAACGCGCGACATGCTGACCGCGCATGTGCCGGACTGGCTGATCGTCGATCACTACGGCATCGACAGCCACTGGGAATCGTCCATGCGACCCTGCGCAGACCGCATGATGGTGATCGACGATCTCGCGGACCGCCCGCACGACTGCGACTTGCTGCTTGACCCGACTCTTGGCCGGAGTGCCATCCGATTATTCCGCCCTGGTGCCCGAATACGCGCACATCCTGACAGGCAGCGACTATGCATTGCTCCGTCCCGCGTTTTCGGAAAGACGCGTACAGGCCCTGGAACAGCGCAGCGACGCGCCAATGGTAGACTGGATCGGGTATTCATCTCCTTCGGTGCGCTCGACCCGGACAATTACACGGAAGCAGCATTGCGGACAGTCCGTGAAACATTATCCGATTCCCGCGTCCATATCGTACTGGGACGCAATGCCCCGCATGTCGAAGCTATACAACGCCGAATCGATCAGGATCCTGAATACCATGTTGCATATCGATGCGGATGCGGAACAGATGGCTGAACCGATGGCCAAGTCCGATCTCGGCATCGGCGCCGGCGGAAGCACCGCCTGGAACGCAGTTGCCTGGGGCTACCGGCCATCATTTTCCGTGATCGCCGACAATCAACGTCTCATTACCGAAAGCCTGGTACAGGCCGGGGCCGCCGTGCAGGTTGCCGATATGGCTGCGCTAGGGCGGCAGCTGCGCCGGCTGCAGGGTGAACCCGCGGCAGTTATCGGATATGGCTGCCAATGCCGCCCGCATTGTTGACGGACAGGGAACGCGGCGGATAACACGAGAATTGATGAATCAATGACAGCACCCGACTGGTGGCAAAAACCGCGCCGCATCTCCCTGGTGGTCGATAACGACAGCTGGGTTCTGCCCCATGTCGAGCGGCTCGCGGATGAACTGAACGGGAACGGTGACGAGGCGGTTGTCTGCCGCAATCATGAGCAGATTGGCGAAGGCGCGGTTGCCCTTTATCTCGGCTGCATCCACATCACGCCGGAAGAGGTTCTGGCGCGCAACCGGCGCAATCTGGTGATTCATGCCAGCGATCTCCCGAAGGGCAGGGGATTCTCGCCATTGACCTGGCAAATCCTGGAGGGCGTCAACAGTATCCCCGTCTGCCTGCTGGAAGCGGCCAGGGATGTCGACGCCGGTGCCGTTATCTACAGGGAAACGCTGGAGTTCGAGGGGCACGAACTGCTGGATGAAATGCGCGAAAAACTTGGTCAGCTAACCATTGAGTTCTGCAATCGTTATCTGAACGAACCGGAACCGCCGACAGGAGAAGAACAATCAGGCAAGCCAACGTATTACGAACGGCGCCGTCCCGAAGACAGCCGGCTTGATCCCGGCAAGTCCATCGCTGAACAGTTCAACCTGCTGAGAACCGTGGACAACGATTGCTACCCGGCCTTTTTTGACCATGACGGGCACCGCTACGTAGTCAGGATCGACAAGCAGGATGAATGAAGGTGTCTTAAAAACCTGTCCTGCTTGCGAACTGCCGGCTCTGAACCGTAGGAGCCCGGTTCACCGGGCGAACATCATGATTCATTATTCGCGCAGCAAAGCTGCGCTCCCACGGTTGGCTTGTCCAGGAGCCCAATCAGGAAAGCCGGTGGTAATCATCCGTTCACTGAATCACTTTTAATAGTTGACTCATGATGCTGCCATCGATTTTGATTGAAGGCCGGACAATCGGTCCCGGCAATCCCCCCTGCATTGTGGCCGAGATGTCCGGCAATCATAACGGCGATCTGGATCGGGCATTGCGCATTATGGAAGCCGCAAAGGAAGCCGGCGCCGATGCCATCAAGCTGCAGACCTATACGGCCGACACGCTGACCATCGACTGCGATGCGCCTGAATTTCAAATCACGGAAGGACCCTGGCAAGGCTATAATCTGTATAAACTCTACGAATGGGCACATACACCCTGGGAATGGCACGAGGCACTGTTCGACAAGGGCCGTGAACTCGGCATTACTGTTTTCAGTTCACCCTTCGACGCTACCGCAGTGGATTTTCTCGAATCACTGGGTTGCCCGGCCTACAAGATTGCCTCGTTCGAGGCGATCGATATTCCATTGATCAGAAAGGCGGCGGCAACCGGGAAGCCCTTGATCATATCGACCGGTCTCGCCAGCCATGATGAGATTCAGGAAGCAGAAGCCGCGGCCCGCGCCAGCGGCTGCCAGGAACTCGCACTCATGCACTGCATCAGCGCCTATCCGGCATCGGTGGAAGACAGTGACCTGCGCATGATCCCGGATCTGGCCGAGCGTTTCGAGGTCGTAGTCGGCTGGTCGGATCATACGCCGGGTATCGAGGTTGCCATCGCCTCGGTCGCAATGGGTTCAGCCATCATCGAGAAGCACGTGACATTGAAGCGCGATGACGGCGGTCCCGATGCGACCTTCTCCCTGGAACCGGAAGAACTGGCCTCGCTCTGCCGGGGATGCCGGACTGCCTGGCAGGCGCTGGGAACAATCGACTACACGCGCAAACCGAGCGAGGAACCCGGCCTCATATTCCGCCGCTCGCTCTACGCGGTCGAGAACATCGCTGCCGGGGAAGCCTTTACAGGCGCCAGAACATCCGCAGCATCCGTCCCGGCCATGGTCTCGCGCCTAAACATCTGGATAAAATCCTCGGCCAGCACAGCAGCCGGGATATCGAGCGCGGAACACCACTGGACTGGTCCATGGTGGCCTCGACATAATTTCTGCTCCCTCTGGGAGAGGGTCAGGGGGAGGGCAAACAATCTATTCCCTTTCCCGTTATTACGAAGCCGAAGGCCGAAGCAATCCCGGTAATGAAACCCCGCAACTGTGGGAGCGGATTTCATCCGCGATAAATGTTTGGCTGGAATATCGCCGATACAATCGGCTCCCACAGGGGCAGCTCGAAATCTTCATGGCTTGCCTGTAGGAGCGGCGCCCTCGCCGCCAATATCGCCCCGAGGCCTGGCCTCCTGACAGGAATACGTCATTGAGAGTCATGAACAAAGCGGGAAGCAATCCAGAAACCGTAGGTCGGGTTAGGCATAGCCGTAACCCGACATCAATCTGAAGACGTTTATTAAGAAACCGGAATCACCAATGAAATACTGTAATAACTGCGTAACCCCGGACACCAACCCCCTGGTCTCGTTCGACGACAGCGGCATCTGCAGCGCCTGTCAGGGCTTCGGCGATCGCCGTGACGTCGACTGGGAAGCGCGCCGGAAGGACTTCGAGGAAGTCGTTGCCCACGCAAAGGCCAACAGCAAGGGATATGATTGCCTGATACCCGTCAGCGGCGGCAAGGACAGCTACTGGCAGGTCATCACCTGTCTTGAATACGGACTGACACCATTAACGGTGACCTGGCGCGATCCCATGCGCCTGCCGCTGGGTCAGAAGAATCTCGACAACCTGATCGGCATCGGGGTCGATCACATTGATTACAGCATCAACCCGAAAGTCGAGAAGCGGTTTCTCTATCGCTCGTTCGAAAAGTATGGCGTCCCGGGCCTGCCGAAACACATGGCTTTATACAACCTGCCGTTAAGGTTGGCGGTCCAGTTCGACATCCCCCTCATGGTCTGGGGCGAGAATGCCGCCATCGAATACGGCGATCTGCGCGACCAGGACAAGGGCTTCGAGGTCGACTATGACTGGTTGATGGGAAGCCGCGGCGTGACCCAGGGAACCACGGCGGAAGACTGGATCGGCGAGGAATTCAGCCGCGGCGACATGGCTGCTTACTTCGCACCAAGCCGTGAACGGCTGGAGCAGAGTAACTTGCGCGCCGTATACCTCGGGCACTATTTCTTATGGGACCAGGTGCAGAATTACGAAACGGCCCGCAGGTATGGCTTCGAGGCGCCCGACTCGGGTCCCGGCTACTATGCTTTCGACGATGTCGACTCCGGGTTTATCTCTATTCACCACTTTATGAAATGGTACAAGTTCGGCTATACGCGCATGTTCGACAATCTCTCGCATGATATCCGCCGCGGCCGGATATCACGCGATGAAGCCCTGGCCATCATCCGCGAGCGCGTACCGGAAGTTCCGCACGACGACATCCGTGCCTTCTGCGACTTCCTGGAAATATCCGTCGAATCATTTCTACGAAATCGCCGGAGAAATTCCGCAACCCGGACATCTGGACGCAGCAGGATGGCCGCTGGGTCATCGATGACTTCATCATCCCGGACTGGGAAGGCTGGGAAACCTGTAAATATGCTGCAGCTATCTAAACTTTCCCTTCCCCTTGAGAGAGCTAAGGAAGCTCTGAATAACTTGTCATTTCGAGCGAAGCGAGAAATCGCCGAAGGCGTCCCGATGCGAAGCGAGGGACCTTCGCAGGCGTCCCGAGCAGAGCGAGGGATCTCTTGGAAAGATCTCTCGCTGCGGACGAGACAAGGATTTCTCCCGTTGGTCGAAATGACACAAGACACTTATTCAGAGCTTCCTTAGGTGGGCATGATCAAGTGAACGCCAAACGCTCACCCTACATCTCCCGGGACCGCTACGAGCACCCGAAGGAAGACTTCAAGACCATCGGCAGGAACCTGGCGGAACTGTTTGCATCGGACTCCGAACTGGAAGCCGCCGACATCGGCTGCGCCAACGGCGAACTCCTGTATTACCTGCGCAAGCAATTTCCGAACTGGAAACTGACCGGCTACGATCGCAACCTGGAATTCCTGGACACTGGCCGTAATTTCCCCGGTTTGCGTGACGTGGAACTGCAGCAAGCGGAACTCCAGGATATCGAAGGCAGTTACGATGTCGTTATAGCCACCTGCTTTCTGCCGCTGTTTCCTGAGATCGAAGCGCCGCTGGACAAGCTGCTGTCGCTATGCCGTGAAGGCGGCTACCTGCTCGCAACAGGGCTCTTCAATCCCTACGACATCGACGTCCGTGTTCAATACCTGGACCACACGATGCCGGAGCCGGAATGGATCACCGACAGCAGCCGCCACTCACAGCGCCGCATCCGCGAATGGCTTGAGCCGCGCGTACAGTCAATCGAGTTCACGGAATGCACCTACGACCTGGATCTATCACCGAACCCGGACAACCCGGCCCGCGTCTGGACCTTCCGCGACGCCGAGGGCAACAGCATTCTCATCAACGGCGCCTGGCAGATTGCCAACCAGACCCTCATGGTGGTGCATAAATAACATCATGTTCAATCTCCTTCTGGGTTGAGGGCATTCACATGAATTAAGGAAGCTCTGAATAATTTGTCATTTCGACCAACGGGAGAAATCCTTTCGCATATTGTTCCTTGTAACTCAATAGGTTAAAAGATCTCTCCCGTTGGTCGAAATGAGTAGGGGAATTATTCAGACCTTCCTGAGCTGAGATCAGTAAACTGTCCCCGGAATATTCCCTGTCCCCGGAATATTCCCGAAGCACCAAGTGCTGTTGCGCCTCCGCGGTTAGGTATTATTTGTCTTGGGACTCAGTATCCGCATCGGACAACTTCTCGATATTGACAGGCGGACGATCGGGAAAATGCGCGACAATTTCCAGCCGTCCGCCCATGGCCTCGACATAACGACGCAGCGTCGAGAGCAGCATGTCACTGCGCTTCTCCAGACGGGATACACTATCCTGGCCAATATCCAGCGCCAGCGCCATCTCCTCCTGTGTCCGCTGCATGGCCTGACGCAGATCCTTCAGGGTGGCAAGCTCGGCGGCACGGTTCCTGATTTTCCTGCGACGCCGGGCAGGCAATTCGTTCATTATATTGTCGAGTTTCTTCGTCATGGCAGATTCAATAACCACCGCTACTTATGTAGCGTATCCAGATACTGTTCGTATCGTTTCTCGGCTGTTTCTATGAGTTTCCTGTAGAAACGCTCATGGTGGGTGCCTTTCTTGTTGCCGGCAGCCAGAAATACGGCCTGGCGCCGTGGGTCGAAAGCGAATGCCACCCGCCAGACTTCGCCATGCCAGCTGAAGCGCAGTTCTTTCATGTTCGGATACCGCGAACCTTTCAATGTATTGACCGTAGGTCGTCCCAGGTCGGGTCCGAATTCCTGCAACAGCAGCGCGTGCGCCAGCAATTCATCCTGCGGTTCCTCAGGCAGGGCCCGGAACTCGCTATGGAATTCCTCGCAGAAAAGCACCGTCCATGGCATGCGAGTAGTATGGCTTTCAGTCCATATGGTGTCAATTCCATGAAATTGTACTGTTACAGGAAAATCAAAAAAATAATGAATATATGTCCGCTCTGCGGGGCGCTAATTGACTGGGTTTCCGATGATTGTAATGTAAGACATAACGTATTACAATAGTGCATACAGCATGCTATTCAGGTACCAGGAGTTCTCATGGCACGTACCGGCACCCAGCGCGACACCGTAACTTTTCGCATTGATCCCGAGCTGAAGGAAGAACTGATCAAAATCGCGGATCAGGATCACAAGTCGTTGGGTGAACTGATGCGCGAACTGGCGCGTGCACGGGTTGCCCAGGCGGAGCGCCGCGCCTTTGAAGACGAGGCCCGCCGGCAGTGCCGGGAAATAGCCGCCGCCTATGAGGCGGGCGGCGATGAGGCAGACATTACGCGCTGGAGCGAAGAAGCGGCGGATACCAGGGACTGGAAGCCTTGACGCGTGGCGACATCGTAACGGTCGCAGCGCCGGGGGATTATGGCAAGCCGCGGTCCGCAGTGATTATCCAGGATGATATCTTCAAGGCATTGCCGTCCGTCACGGTGTTACCCTTGACCAGTGAACTGCGCGATGCCCCCATCATCCGGATTACCGTTGAGCCTCGCGATAGCAATGGTCTTCGTAAGCCGTCGCAGATCATGATCGATAAAACGGTTACTGTTCCGCGTTCTAGGCTCGGAGAGCAAATCGGCCGGCTCGATATCAACGTCATGCAGAGCATAGACATCGCATTGGCCCGTTTTCTGAGATTGCAAAAATAGAGATTGACAAGAAGATTCTAACTAGAATTTCCTCCATCTTTGATGGGGGGGCAGGGTGGGGGTGATAATCAAAGGAAATCTACAAACATGGAATGTTTGTCACGCGAGAAAACTCCGTAAATCTGCAACAGACGCAGAGCAAATGCTGTGGAAATATTTACGCTGCCGCCAGCTGTATGGTCTCAAATTCAGACGACAGGTGCCCTTGGGAGACTACATCGTCGACTTCGTCTGTTGATGAAATAAAACTTGTCATTGAAGTAGACGGAGGACAACACCTTGAACGTGCTGAATATGATAGGCAGAGAAGTGAATGGTTAAGTAGGCAGGGGTTCCGGGTTTTACGATTCTGGAATAATGAAGTTCTCCATCAGATCCACAGCGTATTGACAGAAATTGAGAGGCTTGTACTTGATGAATAATTATACCCCTCCCCCCCTCCCGCAAGGGGAGGGGGGGAACTACAAATTTCTTCCCCATGACGGGAAGGAGTAACTGCAAATTCCCTCCCCCTTGATGGGGGAGGGTCAGGGAGGGGGTGAACAAAAACCAATGCCACAAACAAAACACGCCGAAAACCTGATCATCGGCGCCGGCCTCGTCGGCTCAATCACCGCCTGGATCCTGGCACAACATGGCAGAACCGGAATCCTGCTCGAGCGCAACAACGACCCCGGCGGCGTCGAACGGCAGCTTCGCCGATCCGGACGGTAACTGGTTCGACCACGGTCGCCATGTTATCAATGCCGACCGCTCCGATTTCACCAGCCGGTTCTTCCGCCAGGTACTAGGCGAGGACGGCGTGCGCGGAATTCGACCTGCAGCGCGGTATCGTCATCCGCGGCCACTGCATTCCCTATGCCGCAACACCGGAACAATGGCCTGCAGAACTGCGCGAGAATCTCGACATCAACCCTGATGCCGCCAGCGTCCACCTCGGCTCCACCCGTGAGGCATTTGCCCGCGCCTACGGCCAGTGGTTCGCCGATCTCGTGTTTGAAGAAATGATGCGGGCCTATTCCATTCTCCTGTGGAAGCGCGATCACGGTATGCCTGAGGAACAGTTGCTGGACTGGCTGTTTCCCTGGTTCTTCCCGCGCACCAATCTGGAACAGCGGCCCGAGCAGCGTCAGCGAAGCCGGTGTCTACAGCGATGAAAGCCGGTTGTATCACTACGAACGCCGGCATGCGGATCCACCTTCGGAACCGGTCCTGTATCCGGCCGGGGAGGGCGGTTACGCGGCCTGGATCCACGCCATGCTCAGGGCAGCCGAGTCCTCGATCCCGGTCCATACAGGGCTCGCCGACATCCGGGCGGATATCGATCCGGAAACCCTCCAGGTCCACTCGGTCAGTGCCGGCGGAACCACGTATACGGCCAATCGCGTCTTCTGGTGCGCGCCGCTGCCGGTACTCTGCAAGACTGTTGGCTGGCCGCTGCCGAAAGGCGAGCCGCAGTGGGAACTGCTGGGCAGCTTCACCTTCGATGAACCGGTCGACAGCGACTACCATGAAATCCTGTTCGCCGATCCGGACCACCGTATCCGGCGCATAAATTTTCCCGGCCTGTTTACCAACAGCAGGGATACGAAAACCCTGCAGATCGAATACACCACCATCGGCGAAGAGGCCCACCGCGACGGCGAGGAATGGAAACAGGGCTGGCTGGACAGTCTCCGCCGCCTCGGGATTGTCGGCACGAACACCGAACCGAAATATTACGACTTCAAGAAAGTCTCCCGGGGCATCGTCAGCACCGAGAACCTGACCGTTTTCCTGGCAGAGTGTGAACGGCGCATACAGAAAGCGAACAGCAATACTCGTCGCCCCGCACATGGCGGTAGCCTCGGACAACAACGCCCGCCTGGTTCCGAAGGTTTGCCACCGCATTGAACAAACCCTGTCGACGGGGTGAATGAGCAAAAAGTTAGTTGCAGAGGAACAACCAAAGAAGATCGAGAGTCAATAATTCAAGAGGGAATCGCCATCCACTCAGGATTTTTATACTGTTTTCAATTGGGTCTTTATCATACCGGTATCAAAATCCGGATTTGCTAAATGCCCATACTACGACAATAAATGTTAATTCGGGTGCGGTAAGTCTAATCCATAAAGGTTGTGTGGGATTGGCCTTGAGGCAGACTGCATACAAGGGGGGGGGTAGTCTTCATGAAGGAAGGATGCAGGTAAGTTACCATGACCATTAAAAAAGCCGTATTCCCGATTGCAGGTCTGGGCACAAGATTCTTACCGGCCAGTAAGGCGGTCCCCAAGGAAATGCTGCAAGTCGTCGACAAACCATTACTGCAGTATGCGACCGAAGAGGCTGTAGCAGCGGGCATTACTGAACTGATATTCGTAACCAGACCAAACAAGGAGCTTATCGCCAGGCATTTCAAGCGAAATGAAGAACTCGAAAACACTCTGCTTAAAAAAGGCAGGGAAGATTTGCTGGCGTGCATTCGCGATATAGTGCCCGGGCATGTGACATGCAGTTTTATATGGCACCCGAATTCGCTCGGACTGGGTCATGCGGTGTTATGCGCGCAGAACATGATTGCCGGCGAGCCTTTTGCTGTCATTTTGCCGGATGATCTTATTGTGAATGGCGGACGTAATGCACTCCAGCAGATAGCTGATGTTCATACCCGTTATGGTGGCAGTGTAATTGCTCTGGAGCGGGTAAGACATACGCAGACAGAACATTATGGTATTGTGGATATCGATCCTGTGGCCCCGAGGGTTGGGCGTTTGAAAGATATCATGGAAAAACCGGCCGCCGGATTGGCACCATCAAATCTTGCGGTTGTCGGCAGGTATATCCTGACACCCAGGATTTTTGAATTACTTAAAGAAACGAAAGCAGGTATAGGCGGTGAAATTCAGCTTACGGATGCAATTTCAGATCTACTAAAGTATGAATCTGTCCACGGTTATGAAATCGAAGGCAGGCGATATGACTGTGGTCATAAACTGGGTCTGTGGCAAGCCAACGTCGAGCTAGGTCTAGAACATCCGGAAATAGGTGAAAACGTTTACGGCTATCTTCAGAATATACTGAGCACACAAAACTAATAAGCATGTATTACCGGCGCAGTAGGTTTGATTGCGTTAATCAAGAAAGTTATGAATAATTTGTCATTTCGAGCGAAGCGAGAATCTTTCCGTGCAAGGCCATTTTAAATCAACAAGTTGAAAGATTTTTTGTCGTTGGTCGGAATGACACCGGGCATTAATTCAGAGCTTCCTTAAGTATTCAGTAACACTTGCAGGGGGGAGGGTATGCGGATTCTGGTTACCGGCCATGACGGCTATATTGGCAAGGTACTTATGCCGATGCTGCATGAATACCGACACGATATTGTGGGCATTGATATGCACTTTTATCGTGATAGAACTGATTCTGCATCAGTTGATAGATACAGGATGATTGAATGTGACATACGTGATGTAGAGCCGCACCATCTGACAGGATATGATGCGGTAATTAATCTTGCTGCACTTTCCAATGATCCTGTGGGTAACATCAATGCAAAAGTAACGGACGAAATTAATCATATTGGGGCAGCAAGACTGGCAAGGGTAGCCCGTGATGCGGGCGTATCGCGTTTTATCCAGATGTCGACTTGCAGCGTCTATGGCGAGGCTGCTAGCACCTTGGTAGATGAAAGCACGCCGCTTAATCCGGTAACACCCTATGCCTCGGCTAAAGCTGCCGCGGAAAGAACTATTGCACGGCTAGCGAATGACAACTTCAGCCCGGTATTTCTTAGGTGCGCGACAGCATACGGACCGTCACCGCACTTCCGTGGCGATATAGTAGTTAACAACTTTATTGGCTGGGCGTTGGTAACGGGAGAAATACGTATCATGAGTGATGGTACTGCCTGGCGGCCAATAATCCATGTAAAGGATATAGCAAGCGCTGTCATAGCAGTCCTTCACGCCAGTCGTGACGAAATACATAACAGGTCCTTTAATATAGGCCGCAATGACGACAATTATCGGGTTAGTGATATTGCTGAATGTGTAGCATCGTCACTAACAGGCACAACAATCAGGTACACGAGCGAGAGCGGTCGAGACAGGCGCAGCTACAGGGTTGATTTCTCTCTCTTCCAGCAGACTTTTCCTGAATACACACCCCGACGTTCGTTAGTCGACTCTATTCCTCTAATAACTGAGTATATCAAGACTGATTGTGAAGTACATTCTGGATTCTTCACATCACGATATCTTAGACTTGAGCGAATTCAGGAGCTGCTGGCGGCTGGACATCTGGATAATGAATTGCGCTGGATCACTCGAACGGCATCCTGAAACAGCGCAGGCGTGCCTGTGTTGCGGGTCCCTGCTGGATGAACCCATTCCTGTCGCTGGGCATGATGCCTCTTACGGGATCTTATCCCAAACTAAAGGACGAGCCAGTAGAGCAATATCCTCTGAATTTATCATTTTGTCAGGAATGCTTTTTGGTGCAGATATGCGAAAAGGTTCCGGTAGAATGGTTGTTTGCCAGGGGATATGCATATCATTCCTCCTATTCCACAACCATGCTGGAACATGCAAGGCGATATGCAAACAAGCTTGTTAACAGGCTGGGCCTGGACCATGGATCCCTTGTCATCGAGATAGGTAGTAATGATGGCTACATGCTGAAAAATTTCCTGGATAGGGGTATTAATGTACTGGGAATCGACCCGGCTAGAGAGCCGGCATCTGTCGCACATGGTCATGGCATAGAGACATTGACGTGCTTTTTTGACCGGCACTGCGCCCGACGACTGAAGGCCTCGGGTAATGAGGCTGATGTCATTATCGCTAATAATGTTCTGGCACATGCTGAGGATCCCACAGGGTTTCTTGAAGGCGCTTTATTGCTGCTCAAGCCGAACGGTCTTGTCGTTATCGAAGTGCCGTACCTGCGTGAACTGGTTGACAGAATGGAGTTCGATACAATCTATCATGAACACCGATGCTATTTCTCGCTAACAGCGCTTGTTCATCTCTTTGAGCGAGCTGGTCTGTCGCTGTTTGATGTGGAACAGCATGAAATCCATGGCGGCTCGCTCAGGCTGTTTGCATGCCGCCCCGGGGTATATGCTGTTACCGATGCTGTTCGCAATCTTCTTGAGACCGAACGGCACAGTGGGATGCATTCAGTAGAATATTACAGAGAATTCTCTCGCCGCGTACAGCACGCACGCGAATCCATACATAGCTTTCTCGGGGGCTTGTACCGCCAGGGAGCCAGCATTGCCGCCTATGGTGCAGCTGCCAAGGGCGTTATTCTCCTTAATGCCTGTGCAATCGGTTCTGATATTCTGGACTTTGTGGTCGATAGAAATCCCGGTAAACAGGACAGGTACATGCCCGGTACGGGAATCCCTGTCTTGCGGCCTGAGGCCATTCTGCAAGCAATGCCGGACTATGTAATTGTCCTGCCCTGGAATCTGACGGACGAGATCCTCGAGCAGGAATGCGTATATAGCAACCGAGGCGGCCGTTTCATCGTGCCGCTACCCACTCCAAGAATCATTAGTTGATTGCGCAACGCCCGAACTCCTTACTGTCGTCTTTGTTACAGTAGCGGCTTGATTTCATTCTATCAGGCCGTCGATGTACCTGTGCGAAGCATCGTTCTGATGCAATCCCGAGAGCAGGCTCTCCATGTACAACGAGGTGAGATCGATCTTGTCGTATGTCCACGTTGCGGTTTTATACAAAACGACTGTTATGACCCGTCACTGCAGAATTTCACCGATCAAGCAGAGGAAACCCAGGGCTGGTCACCAACATTCCGGGACTATGCCGATTCTCTGGCTGAATACCTGCGCGACCGATATTCGACTCTACAGGGCGGTACTGTAGTTGAGATAGGCTGTGGCACAGGCCAATTCCTTTCAATTCTTTGTAGCAAAAGCGATGCTCGAGGTATAGGCATCGAATCCATCGTGCAGAAGACAGAAAACCGGATTGCCATGCATCACAAGCCGTGACGTATATACAGGACTACTATGAAAATTATCTCGAGCATCTGGCTCGCGCAGAACTTCTGGTTTGCAGGCATACGCTGGAGCACATCCAGCCAGTACACGAGTTCATGACAACAGTAGTATCAGCTATCAGGAAGCCATACAGAAGGCCGTTATATTCAGAAGTGCCTGACACCACGAGGATACTGGAAGAATACGCCTTTTGGGATATATACTATGAACACTGCTCGTACTTTACGCCGTCTACACTTGCTTGCCTATTTCATGAAGTCGGACTGAGAGTATCAAAATGTAAGCTGGTATATAATGACCAATACATACTTATCGAGGCCGAGAAGGGCAGGCATGGAAAAACAATAACCTCGCCGGATTTGGATCAACTAATCAAGAAGACAGCTGCTTTTGCCTCTACAGTGGAATCTGACATAGCAGAGTGGATACGCCTGCTACAGTTGTATAGACAAAAAGGCAAGCGAACTGTTATATGGGGATCAGGATCCAAGGCTGTGGCATTTCTGAGTGTACTTGGTGAGGCTGCTAGTGCGATCGACTACCTTGTTGATATCAATCCATATAAACAAGGCACATGGTCACCCGGAACAGGCCATGCGATTGCCGGCCCTGACATGATTGAAAAAGAACTACCTGATACGATTCTTGTGATGAATCCCGTATATCTTGATGAAATACGACATGAGGTAGCCTCTCGCGGCATAGAATGCAATTATCTGGCGCTGTCGAACAGATTATGACACCAGGTTTGAAATGCATGGAGAAACACCTGTGCCAATAGTCAGTATTGGCATGCCGGTATTTAATGCGGATGACTATATTGAGGCCGCTATTGATTCTATTCTGGCCCAGACATTCGAGGACTATGAACTCATTATTTCTGATAATGGTTCTACTGATAATACAGAGGCAATCTGCAGGAGCTATCAGGCGCATGACGAACGGATTTGCTATTTCCGGCATCAAGAGAATCTAGGGGCAGCATGGAATCACAATTTTGTATATCTTAAGTCATCAGGTCGGTATTTTCGCTGGCATTCACATGACGATATCTGCAGTCCAGAATACCTGGATAAATGTGTCCCTGTACTGGAAGAACAGCCCGGTGCAGTATTGACATATCCAGCTACAACAATCATAGACAGCGAAGGCAGGATCACCGATATATACGATGATCGGCTTTCATTGAATGAGAAATTACCGCATCAAAGACTGAAACACTATCTGCAAAATGTAAGGATGTGCAATCCAGTGCTGGGCCTGATACGTAGCAATGCGTTGGCGAATACCCATCTTCTGGGTGCATATATAAGTGCTGACAAGGTGCTACTGGCCGAGTTGGCATTACAGGGTAGATTTATCGAATTACCATACCGCATATTTTACCGCAGAGTGCACGCACAAAAGTCTACTGTGGCTAATCGCACAAACCGTGAACGCGCAGCGTGGTTCAGTCCTGCCAATGCAGACTCTATAGTCTACATGCCCAATCTGCGGCTATTTATTGAACAAGTAAGAGTTACATTGACAGCTCAGCTTTCTATTAAAGAACGAATATCCTGTGTTGCCGTTATCTCTGCCCACTGGACGAATACAGCTATGATGAAAATCATTCGTATCTGCCGCAGAAAACTCAGGGGCATGATGTTATACGTGTGGCAATAAGCCATATTTGCATGCAATGAAACGCGATATACCAGGAATTACCTACCTTCTTCATGCGATCTGATATGTCATTGCCACTACCGAATTTTTATATTCTAGGTGCAGAAAAATGCGGCACAACAGCCCTGTACAAATTCCTCGACTCGCATCCGGATATCTGCATGTCTCGTCCCAAAGAACCAGTTTATTATGAATGCCGCTACCAGCATGGTGCTGAATATTATTCGCAATCCTATTTTGGGCACTATTCTGGTGAGCCACTGGTCGGGGAGGCGCGACACCGCAATTTCTATCTGCCTTATGTAGCGGAAAGGATCCTCAATACGACGCCTGAAGCAAGTTTTATCATTCTTTTACGAAAACCTGATGAGCGCGCCTACTCCGCATGGCTTAACCGCGTAATAAGAGGCTACGAAACCCTGGACTTTCCTGATGCCATACTGGCAGATATGTGCCGGATTAACAGCGGTAATATATTCGCCGGGCCGGATGGTCCGGCAATCTGGTGTTCTGGCCAGGACAGTATACCGAATACGAACGGTCTAATGCTTACATCACGAGCCTATAGAACTTATGTAGATGTAGGCTATTATAATATTCATTTACGGAGATTCTTTGACCTGTTTCCCCAGGGGGCGTTTTTTGATACTCGACTCGGATGCAGCTAAAAGCAATTTTAAGGCAACTGCGCGAGAAGTACTCAATTTTCTGGGACTGCACCAGAAAATAGATATACCATCAATGATGTCGGTAAACGTTACACGAAGGAAAACCAGAACGTTCAAGGCACTCAAACAGTTTGGTCGTACTACGCTCCTTAACCGACTCTTCAGTATAAGAAATTTCGATTATGTTTCCGTAATAGATAAGGATTTTCGTCAATTTCTCATAACTCACTATAGACCATATATCCAGGATCTCGAGCTTCTTCTTGGCCATGACTATAGTATCTGGAAAAGATCGTAGTATGTACTCGCAAACAAGCAATGTGCTTGGATTGAATATCCATGTTCAACGAATGAGAATGAATAGAAACTAGTATCGGTACTATAGCAACCTTTATACTGTCCCTTATTTTTCAAGTTCTTTGGCAGAGATTGAATCAACTTGATGCCGGCCAAAAAGACAACCACGCTCGCCCTGATCGGCTGCGGTTTGTGGGGGCGGAATATCCTGCGGGATCTGATTGATCTGGATTGCAGGGTGATCGTTGTCGACCCGGATCTAACGCAACGTGCGAAGGCCGAGTCACTGGGCGCAATCCAGACGCTTGAACGCATCGATTCGCTGCCTGATGTAGATGGATTAGTGGTGGCCGCGCCGGCGACCACACATTACTGAGGTGCTGGAACAAGTACTGGATCAGAAATAGCCCGGTATTCTGCGAAAAGCCGTTAACTACCGATCCTGCAGAGGCCCATAAGCTGTCATTACGAGCCGGCGGCAATTTGTTCGTCATGCATATTTGGCGATACCATCCTGCCGTACAGGAACTGGCAAGAATCGTGGCGACAGGAGAGCTCGGATCCGTTCATATGCTTCGTACGATCCGTACTAACTGGACCAGCCCGCGCACTGATACGGACAGTATCTGGACGCTGGTGCCGCATGATCTGACGATCGCCCTGGCAGTGCTGGGCGATATTCCGGAACCCCGGTACGCGCTGGCGGAGGTGATCGATGGCAGGCCCGTGGGGCTGATAGCGGCGCTCGGGGATATGCCGCATTTCGTTCTGGAAGCATCAACACGCTATGCAGACAAACGCCGCGAGATTCGGCTGCACTGCAGCGAAGGCGTGGCGATATTCCCGGGACATGAGTCCGGTAGCGTCCTGATATGCCGCGGTACTGGTCTGGAGCCGGAGACCGAGATCCGTCGGTTCGACAATACCCCGCCGCTGCGCCGGGAGCTCGAGGTGTTCGTGGAGCATCTTCACGGCGGGCCGGCACCGCCGACCGGCGCCGATGAAGGCGCGGCGGTAGTGGAAATGATCTGTTCGCCTGCGCGAACTGGCCGGCCTCCAGCATTCGGCATGAACTCGTCACTGCGCGCCACGGTGGTTGTGCCCACGACAGCCGATCGCGGTCCGTTGCTGCCGTACTCGGTCGGGAGTATCCTGAACCAGACCGTCGAAGACCTGGAAGTCTTCGTCATCGGCGATGGCGTTACACCGGCAACACGCTCGGTCATTCGCGATCTCCAGCAGCAGGACGCGCGCATCCGTTTCTTTGATCACCCTAAGGATGTCAGACGCGGCGAATTATACCGGCATGCTGCGCTCGCCGAGGCGCGTGGCCGCATCGTCTGCTATCTTTGTGACCGCGACCTGATGTTGCCCGATCACGTGGAAACAATGGCCAACCTGCTGGCCGAAGCGGATTTTGCGCATAGCCTGCGCTACAGCATCTCGCCGGACGGGAATCTTTCCTTCAATATCAAGAGTGATATCACGGATCCACAGCAGCGAAGCGCCTTGAGTGTTTTTGAAATCAATACGCAGCTTTCCATGGCGGCGCATACGATGTCGATATACAGGCAATTGCCGCACGGCTGGCGTACCACGCCGCCTGGGATAACGACGGACAATTACATGTGGCACCAGATCCTCAAGCAGCCAGACTGCAAAGTGGCGGCAAGCCAGTGGCCAAGCGATTCTGTATTTCAAGCGCGGCAATCATCCGGGCTGGCCTGTTGAGAAGCGGCTTAACGAGATTGATAGCTGGTACCCATATTTGCAGGATGACGAATGGCTTAGTGCATTCAGGGAACGTGTGCGGGATCAGGCTATACAGACGTACATGCGCAAGTCGTGGCATTATAGAAACAGACTAAATCGGATAACGGGTCGCTGGTGGTACCGGGCGGCATCCGCCTGTTATCGTCTGATTCGCTAGCACCATAAGTCAGCAGGACCAGTACCATGCCAATCAGGCAGTTACTCAAACGCACGTATAGTTCATTGAAGCGCCATGCGCGCTATCCAGTTTCGAACGCAATTCGCAGACGGTTGCGGTACTGGCGGACCGAGCCGCGCCGCTCCGAGCGGGTTCCCAATAGTGTCAGTGACGTAAGTATCCGGACAGTTCAACCCGGTGTAGTCCTTGAGGTGTACTGGCTCCGAGAACCTTTAGGGCCGGCTCCCGCATCTTCGTTGTACATCTTCGACGATGAGGTGCTACGTCTCGATTGTCTGGGCGGCGAAGCAGGATACCTGCACATGAACATGAAGCAGTCCCGGCTGTTGCCACAGGGCGTTAGTGCGCGCCTGTATTTTTCGCCCGGTAGTGTGAACGATCATATTGATCGGGCCGTGTTCGAGCTTATGCACAATCTTCATTATCTGCAGATCCTCAACCGGAATCGTCGGATCAGGAGGTTGAAAGTCGACCGGGCAGAACTGACGCGGGCGGCAGAGTGGATGCGGGAACGGATGCAGGCCTTGATTGAGCAGCGATCCGGCAACAGTTCCACTATGGCACATGCCAGTCAACGGCAGGATCTTTTTACCGCCACGAACTGAGGAAGCCACGCAACCTGCGCATCAGCACGTGGGAACGTGTCGGCAGTACGCCTTCATCCCGGCCGCCGGTATAGACATCCTCGGGTGTAAGCTGATTGTAGAGCGGTTCACCGCGCCGGTAGCGGTCGGCGTTGTCACGAATTATCGCCAGCGAACGTTCGGTCCGATCTGTCAGCGGCGGCGTCAGGTGTGGTGTAATGAGTGTCCGGGGTGCGTTCCAGAGCTGACTTTCCCGGGGCAGTGGTTCGGTGGCAAAGGTGTCGAGTCCGGCACCCGCAATGCGCCCTGCATGCAGGGCCTCGATCAAAGCCGTTTCATCGACGAGTGCACCGCGTGCAACATTGATGAGGCAGGCTGACGGTTTCATCCGGGCGAGTTCACGCGCGCCGATCATTTGTATCGTACGATCAGTGAGCCGGGCTGCCAGTACGATGAAATCGCACGTCTGCAGCAGGGGGTCCAGCGTATCACCCGTGTCAGCACATAGCCGGCGATCCACACCCTCGGGCGCCGGCAGGTTCCTGCGCCGGTAGCCCATGACATCCATTCCCAGCGCCTTCGCGCGAATGGCCAGTGCACGACCCGTATGACCCAATCCGATGATGCCCAGACGGCTCCCGTGCAGTGCCCGCAACGGCCTGTGTTCCGGAGCACGCCAGCGACGGGCTCTTTGCGCTTCATAGAGTCCGGGAAAGTCGTAGGCCAGTGCCAGCATGAAAAACAGTGCGTGCTCGGCCAGCGCCGGCGCCGAACGTCCCGCCGAGCCCGTCACGAGCAATCCCCGTTCGAAGACTTCCGGCCGGGCGGAACGTTCCAGCCCGGCATGATCACAGTGCACCCATTTCAGATATGGCGCGTCCAGGAAGCGGTCGTCGAGATCCCCGGCCAGTACCGCGATATCCGCGCGTTTTAAAGCAGCGGCAATGCAGGCCTGATCACGGCGATCACAGTGAATGAATTCTGCGGGTTCAAAGATCTGCCTGAGCGTGTCCAGTTGTGGCCGTTCGTAGGTGACCGTTGCCAGGACTACACGGATTGCAGGCATCTCGTCAGGTTTTGATAGCTGAAGCCGGGATCCCGGCGTAAGGTTTCCCGGATAAGGGTGCCGAGACTGGGGAAATTACGGGCGCGCTGTGAAACCCGAACTGGTGTGTCGGGCCAATCGATGCCGAGATCGGGATCGGACCAGTTGCAGCCCAGGTTGTCGTCATCACCATAAATCGAGTACGGCTCGGAAACGGACTGAAGATGCATCACGTGTTCCCGGAAATACCAGCCGTGGACGATACCGCGCGGGAAGATCAGCGCAGTCAGTTCGCTGTTGTCCAGTTCCAGCAACATCGAGGTACCTTCAGTCGGCGAACCGGGGCGAATGTCCCGCAGGCCTACCCAGGCCCGGCCCCGGACCACGCAGAACAGTTCATCATGGCGCCGGTGCAGGTGCATGCCCCTGAGTGTACCTGGCCTGGATTCAACGAGACTCCACTGGGCCGGTTCAATACCGACTGCGTTCCATCCGGTGGAGAAGATTTCCGTGAAGGAGCCGCGGTCATCCGCGTGCACTGTCAGGCGGTGCAGCTGTACGCCGTCGATATGAAACTGAACCGGCATGATATTCATTGCGCTTGAGTTTCGTCTTTGTGGCCGCTAACCGCCCGGTGACAGCGGTTCGCTTTATGTGTTTATCTAATTTATTATTGTAACGGGGCAAACTTAGAACAAATCCTTTAGGGGGTCAACGCCCGTGACTGGGCTGAACAGTCTCGCGCCGAAGCCCGCAAACAGCTCATACATGCCGTCAGAACATTAGCGGACATATACTGTGGCAACAGCAAAAACAAGACGAATACTTGTTACCGGTGGCGCGGGTTTTATCGGCTCACATCTCTGCAGGCGTCTTGTGGATCAGAAGCAGTACGTTATCTGTCTGGACAACCTGTCCACCGGCAGTATTGAAAATGTGGCCTGCCTCCTGGAAGCGCCGAACTTCGAATTTATCCAGCACGACGTCACGCTGCCCATCCAGGCAGAAGTAGACGAGATTTACAATCTTGCGTGCCCGGCTTCTCCCCTGCATTATCAGCGCGAGCCGGTTGAGACACTCAGGACGAGTGTCGTGGGAACAATGAACGTTCTGGAACTCGCGTTACGGACCGGTGCGCGTGTACTGCATGCATCCACGAGCGAGATCTACGGCGACCCGGAACAACACCCGCAGCCCGAGAGCTATTCGGGCAATGTCAACCCGATCGGTGTCCGCGCCTGCTACAATGAGGGCAAGCGTTGCGCGGAAACGCTATGCTTCGACTATCGCCGGCGCCATGGACTGAAACCCCGTATCGCGCGCATATTCAATACCTACGGCCCCAATATGCGCATTGATGACGGTCGTGTCATTTCCAATTTCATCGTCCAGGCCTTGTGCAGTGAACCGATTACGCTCTATGGGGATGGACAGCAGAGCCGTTCGTTCTGTTTCGTCGATGATATGATTGATGCGTTAACGTGCATGATGTCCCTTTCCTGCGATATCGTTGAACCGGTGAATCTGGGTAATCCGACGGAGATCTCGATGGCCGATCTGGCGCAAAGGGTCATTCAGTTGACGGATTCGGACATCGGAACCCGGCATGAATCCGCGCCGCCGGATGATCCAAGACGACGCAGGCCCTGCATAGACCGGGCGCGCTCAGTGCTCGGATGGGAGCCGGCCACGGATCTGGATCAGGGGCTGACCGTCACGATCGACTATTTCCGCGATTTACTTCGTTGCGGCCGTATGGATGCAGAGCGGACGACGGACGTAGCTGCCGGCACCTCGCCGGCTTCAGGGATGCTCCGGTACGATTAAACGGCCGCCGGAATTTCGATTACCGGACAGCGGCGCCTGAACGGAGGCGTTTAAGGCTGTAGCGAAGGATGCTTTTGCATTTTTTCTTCGAAACAAATCCGCGACGAAGGGTGTAGGGTATGCGTTTGACCAGAACAGTGATTCGCCACTTTCGATATTCAGAACGAGAGAACCAGCCGCTCTCTTTGACGTAGTTATAAAACAGACCGCGTAGCGGGCTTGTGCTGCGCGGATCATCGGGCTTGAAACCTGTATAATGGATTATGCAAGTATATCCATCAGGATTGGTGCTGGTATTTCGGTATTCTTTATAATATCTACTGAACAGATTGTATTCCGGGGGCAGCCACACGCACTTCCTGTAGAATAATAGATTCATGATATCCTGATCGGAGTGGGACAGGCGGCCGTGCAGCTTTTTGCCCAGTTCAAAATAACGGCTGACCAAATCTTCCCTGCGCCATGCATCAATATTAATGCCCAGTAAACCCGAGTTGAAGTATTTATGTCCGGGATACAGGCCAAATTCGTCGTATACGGATGATGATCTTGATGTACCCAAAGTCCTGTATTTGAGATCCTGACAGACCTTCAGGCAGTTTCCTTCAAAGGGAATGTCAAATATCCGGGAAACGTCGCAAAGAACCAGCATATCACTGTCCAGATACAGGATTTCACCGAAAGACTCATCCACAATACCGGGTAGCAGTATACGGCCATGAGTGGCTGGACTCGTCCATGATGCCACGGGCAGTTCAGAGAACAGGCCGGTATCCAGATTCCTGTGATGAATGGTTATGCCGTCCAGATCCAGCACGGAATCGAAACGCTGTCTGTTTTCTTCAGTGAACCCGGCGGACAATACATAGGCGTTCACATGTACGTCGGGATGCACGTTTTTGGCCAGACTGTAAAGCGTTATAGCCGCATGCATCGCCATGCGATTATCTACGCATACACCGACAGCAATATGCCTTTTATTCGTTTTCTCTGGGAAGCTCATACATGATAGGTGGCGTAATTTTTAAATAATCGACGTCTCGTGCATATATTCATCGACAGAATCAAGCGACATATACCGATCTCCTGGAAACGGCACGTAAAACGGCTCTATCGCTATTGTATCCGTGTTTACATCAGGCTGCAGTCAGTCTGTCTGTCAATATTGCCATCTTCAAGGAAACGTTATTGTCCCATATGTCAACTGTTTGTACGTGAATTCATAACATTGCAGCCGAAAGGCAGGCCGGATGCAAGATGCCCCCTTTGCCTGTCCCTGGAACGACATCGTTTGATCTGGCTGTTTCTGCACCGACAGACGAACATTTTTCGGCTTCCCGCCAGGCGCATGATTCATTTTGCACCTGAAAAATGCCTGAGGCAGTGCTTCGCGGAATATCCGGCTATCGAATATATACCTGTCGATCTGAAGAACCCCAATGCCAGGGTGTACACGGATATCACGCACATGTCCTTTGCTGATAACTCGGTCGATATTGCCTTTTGCAGTCATGTTCTGGAACATGTTTCCGATGACCGGCAGGCCATTCGCGAGATTTATAGAGTGCTTAGAGCGGATGGCCGGGCGTTCATACTGGTACCTGTTGGGCCGCATCCCACATATGAAGATCCCGCGGTGGTCGAACCGGAAGAACGGGAGCGCCTGTTCGGGCAGCCCGATCACCTCAGAATGTACGGCATGGATATACAGGATCGGCTCGGGACCGCGGGCTTTGAAGTCGAGGTGTATCATCTGTCACAGATTGCCAGCGATCGCGAGACCAGGCTCATGAAGCTGGACTGCCCGGGATGCCGCGAAATCTTCGTATGCCGGAAGCCTTCACAGGCGGAAGCTTCAACAGGCGGAAGCCGGAGCCGGGCGGGGCCACATGTTTGACCTGGTAATGCACGCCGGCCGGTCAGTCATTTGTTCACATTCTGAACGCTTGGGCCTATACTGTTCATTGCATGAACACACCACACGCTGCAGGGGCGCGGATGCCGTCCGCTCTCTATAAACTTGAATAACAAGGAAAAACAGGACGCCCTGATGCTGGAGATCCTCGAGGCCGTCGAGAACGACAGCAAGTTGACCCAGCGCGATCTGGCCACCAGCATGGGTGTTGCGCTCGGCCTGGCGAATTCCTGCCTGCGCCGCTGTATCCGCAAGGGCTTGATCAAGGTCCATCAGGCCCCGGCCAACCGGTACCTTTATTATGTCACCCCCAAGGGTTTCACCGAGAAAAGCCGTCTCACGGCCCAGTATCTCTCCAATTCCTTCGCGTTCTACCGCCGCGCCGGCGATGCCTGCCGTACGGTCTACCGGCGATGCCGCGAGCGCGACTGGCGCCGCATCGTTCTCTGCGGCTATTCCGAACTGGCCGAGATCGCATTGCTGCGCGCCCATGATGATGCCGCCATCGACGTTATCGGCATCTACGACCCGGCGCAGCGCAGCGGCGACCGCCTGGGCCTGCCGGTCTGGAAGGCATACAGCCGCATCCCGGAACACGACGCCCTGATCCTGACAACCCTGGACCAGCCCCTGGAATTTCTGCAGCAGCTCAGGGACACCGTCCCGGTTCGGGACAGTATCTTCATCCCGTCGGTCCTGGGCATTAGCAAAGATGTGCAGTTTGCAGGCGATGAATCTCAGGCGAGTACACATTGATGAAACACAGGCTATTGCGAGCGAAGCGAAGCAATCCCGTGAAGCCGGCTCCAAAGCCAAACCGGTCGGGATTGCTTCGGTCGGCTGGCGCCTCCCTCGCAATGACGAGATACCCGGTCATTGCGAGCGAAGCGAAGCAATCCCGCTGAACTGCATGTAAGGCTCGCTGTAACGGCGAATTAAAAAATGAACGCAGCCTTTATGCGGGGTCCACCGGGACACTGCAGGGCGGTAGCGTGCCCGGACATCAGTCCCATGATGCGGACCATTGATAGAACAAACCGTGATCTCTTTAATGCGCGATCTTTTAAAAGTCGATCATTCGGTACACCGATACCACTCATGGTCGGTAAACAGCGCCCCGGTCGATCTATAGCATCTGCTATAGCATCTGCGATTATCTCCGTACTCGTCCCGATGTATACCCTGACATGTCTGTCATGAACCGCGGTGCCATCAAGCATGCGGTCAGAACCCGGATACCGGCAAGTCAATGGGACCGGCTGTTCGAATGGGTATGCACCGTTGAGGCCCTGTTCGGCCGCCACGAGCGGCGCGTACGGTTCGCGTACCGCACGATCCGCAGGCTGGAGCAGAAACTCTGGGGCGGCTTCCACAAGACCGCACTCGAGGATCTCGAACAGTGCCGCCGCGACGCCGCGTCTGCGCCCTGGCTGGTTTCGCTGGCCGCGCTCGCGCAGGCGCGCTGGTACGCGGCGTCCGGTGACTGGGAAAAAGTCGTGGCGCTACTGGACAGGATACCGCCGCCGCAGATCGATCGTGACACTGCGCTGCGCCACAGGATACTGCGCATCGAGGCCCTGCTGCAGACGGGCCGGATCGACATGGCCGCAGACTGCCTGCAGCAGGCATTGGCATGCTGGCCCGCCGACATCAATCTGGAACTGATGGAAATGAACCTGCTGGCCCGGCAGGCGCAGGTCAACGGTTCCGAGCAGGGCATCAATGACGACAGCACGCGGCTCGAATGCCTCAACCATATTTATCGGGCAGCGGGCCTGGAGCCGATCGCCCTGAAGGATCCGGCAGCGCCGTTCGAACTCGGCAACCTGACCGCCGCTGGCGGCACGCGCCAGTTGCGCGTGTCTGAGGGCCCGCTGGTATCCGTGCTCATGCCCGCCTTCAATGCACAGGCAACACTCGGTTACGCCGTCGGCGGTCTGCTGGACCAGACCTATAAAAATCTGGAGATACTGATCGTCGACGACGGCAGCAGCGATCGAACGCGCGGGATTGCCGAGGATTTCGCCCGTCGGGATGATCGCGTCCGGGTGCTCGGCCACGATCGGAACCGTGGGCTTTATGCGGCACGCAACACCGCGTTGGCCCATGCGGAAGGCGAGTTCATCACGGTGCACGACAGCGACGACTGGGCGCATCCGCAGATGCTGGCGCTGCAGGTTGCCGGCCTGCGCGATAACGCCCGCGCCGTCGCCACGTTTTCCCGGCTGTGCCGGGTCCGCAATAACCTGATGTTCCGGCTTCGCCCCGATCGGCCCATGCTGGAGCCACTGCACTGGAATTTCACGTCGATGTTGATCGGCCGGGAGCGGCTCGAGGCCATGGGCGGCTGGGACCCGGTCATGGCGCACGCCGATGCCGAGCTGATCCAGCGCCTGCGCGAGGACGCGGGCCGGGAGTCCCTGATCGAGGTACGGTCCGAAGTCCCGCTGGCGTTTTTCAATCAGTCGGCCGGCTGTATCACCGAGCAGGCGTCGACGGGGATTTACAGCCTGCACGTCGGCGCGCGCCGGGAATACGAGGCGCAGGCATGCCACTGGCGCCAGGGCAGGGCGTACGGCACGCGGTGGCCGGCAATACAGCCACGCACCGACGGCCGCACGCCTTTCTATGTTCCGCATACCTTGCGTCCCGCTGGCTGGAAACAGGACACCGATTACGATGTCATCCTCGTTTCGAGCCTGGGCTCATCCGGCGGCACGCGCCGGTGTAACCTGGCATATATCGCAGCCTGCAGCGCGCTGGGTTTGCGGGTCGGGCTCGTGAACTATCCGCGTTACACGGATCAGAACTGTGGCGATATTCATCCCGATTACCGCGATCTGCTGCAGGCCGGCAATGTCGATCTGCTGACCGCCCAGGACACGGCGCGCTGCCGGCTGCTCCTTTTGCATCACCCGCCGCTGCTGCGCCGGCCTTTCAGTGCGCTGCCGGCCATCCGGGCAGAGCGGCTGCTGCTGCTGGTCAACCAGTTGCCCTGGTACATGCATTCGATGCAGTACGAACAAACCTTCTATTCAGTGGCGGATGTGGACCGGCGGTTCAGCGAACTGTTCGGTGACGATCCGGCATGGGTACCCATATCGCCCCTTTGCAGACGCCTGCTGGCGCCAATGGTCGATCCGGCACGCCTGCATCCGGAAGACTGGGTCCCCGTGTTGCATCCGGATTTCCGCAAGCGATGGGCACCGCGAACCGCGGAAATAACGCGAAAACCCGTGCTCGGCCGGCATTCGCGCGATCACTGGACGAAATGGCCGGCTGCCGCGGAAACGACATTGCAGGCCTACGGCGCCGCGCTGAGCGGCCGGGTCCGTTTGCTGGGCGGCTGTGCACACTCGCCGCTCATGCCCCGGCGCCTACCCGGCCACTGGGAGGTGATGCCCTTTGACAGCATGGCCGCCGATGACTTCCTCGATACCATCGATGTCTTCGTGCATTTCCCGCACGAGGATTACATCGAGGAATTCGGGCGCAACGTAATGGAGGCCATGGCCGCGGGCGTGCCATGCATTCTGCCCGAAGCTTTCCGGGAAAACTTTGGCGACGCGGCCCGCTACTGCGCACCGGACGAGGTCGTTGCTGTAATCAACGAACTCTGGGCGAACGCCGAAATGTATGAAGCGATGAGTCAACGCGGCCTCGCGTTCGTCGACAAACATTGCACGCCGGCCTGTGCCGAACGGCGCCTGCGCGGCGCGCTGATGGAACAACTTGATGCGACACAGTAGCGCCCCGCAAACGCCGGACGAATGGCGATCGTGATGGAAATTGTTCACCGCATGGCAGCGAGTGACCTGTGCCGGCGTGCGGCGAGGATGCTGCATACGTCTGTCTATAGGGCCGGCGGTGGCAACGCACTGATCCTCCAGTGGAGTCAAGCGCCCACGACGCGCCGCAACTGGGGCGATGCGCTTAATCCCGTTCTGGCGAAGTGGCTGTCCGGCAAAAGGGTCATCCACAGCCGCTACATCTCGAAGCGGCTCGATGACACCGTGCACATGGCGGTGGGCAGCATACTGCACACACTGCACAGTCCCAACACCGTGGTCTGGGGCACGGGCTTCATAGACAGCCGGCATGAACTGAAGGCCGTGCCGCGGGAGGTGCGCGCCGTCCGGGGACCGCTCACGCGCCGGAAACTCGTGGATATGGGTGTGGCCTGTCCCGAAGTCTACGGCGATCCCGCCCTGCTGGTGCCGTTCCTCTACAGGCCCGCGGTCAAGAAAAAAAGACAACTCGGCGTCATCCTGAACCACATGGAGCGCACGCCCGGGATCATCGGCAGATTCCACGGCAGCGGGGTACACCTGATCGACATGAACGCCGGCATCAGGCGTGTTGTCGACGAAGCCCTGTCATGCAGCATGATAGCCTCGAGTTCCCTGCACGGCGTGATACTGGCCGACGCCTACGGCATACCCAACGTCTGGCTGAAGCTCTCCGACCGACCCGTAGGCGATGATTTCAAGTACCGGGATTACCTGGCGTCCGCGGGCAGGCCGTCCGAGCCCCTGCAGCCGCCCGATCACTGTTCCGGCAGGGCGCTGGAAAACTGCATCCTGGATCGCTTCGATTACCGGCAGGCCGCTATCGATCTGCGGCCCATGGTCAGGGCCTGTCCGTTCATGACCGAACGCGCCCTGGATCGGATCATGGCCGGTCTCGACGCATCGGGGAATCACTTATTACTCCACACGTGATACCAGCCATGACGCCGCACATCTATCTGTTCTCCTACAACCGGGCGCGATTCCTGGAGAACTGCCTCGCGTCTATCCGGGATTGCGCGCCGCAATGCGGCGTCACCATCGTGGACGACAGCAGCGATGACCGGGCGACAGTCGATCTGCTCCGGCGCTGCCAGGGGACGCATGAAATACTGAAGCCCGAAGGGGCGGTGAAAATCGACGTACCGTACGGCGGCCTGTACAACAATATGAATATGGCGCTGTGCCATGCCCGTGATTGCGGACGCGAACGGGTCGTTTTCATACAGGACGACATACAGTTCGTCCGGCGACTGACCGAAACCGACGTGGAGTATATCGAGGCCTTTTTCAGTCGATATCCGCGATCATTCAAGCTGCAGACGACATTTTTGAAAAAGGGGCTCAAGCCATACGATGAACGCAGAATGACATTGGATGCCGAATCGCGGGTCTATTTCAGGCGGCGCGAGGGACCGGGCCTGATAGACTTTTCGGACGTAGGCGTCTTTCATGTCCCGAGGTTCTTTGAATCTTTTCGGGGAAATACAAGGGGACGAGTCGAAAAACGATGAACGTGCCGCCCGCCTGAATCTGAAAATGGGTTTCTACGTGTATCCGTTCATGATGTGGCTGCCGTTCCCCGTCTCCTATCGCCACAGGACACGTTCGCTGAATCATAGGCTACACGAATATCTGGGCAAGGCGGGTTTCCATCCGATCGATTACCTGGCTGGCCCTGACCTGGCGGATTTCCTGGGCAGGGACTTGAACATCAAGCCCTACGCAGAGGATTTTCTGCAAAGCCCGGGGCTGTCGCATATCGAGATCTGGTCTACGATGGGCGGAAAATACAGATGCTGCCAGGATGAAGGGCTGGCGGAAGTTACTATATATGTTTCTAAACACCAGGGAGACTATTTCATCACATTGCCGGACTATGAAGAGGATTATCAGTCGATTATGATAAATAGCAGTGATACCGGATTTGTCGGAGATCAGAGTGGCATGGATTCTGCTGACCGGATGATAGCTTTAAGGAAGCTCTGAATAATTTGTCATTTCGAGCGAAGCGAGAAATCCTTTTTGTATATTGTTTCTTGTAACTGAATAGGTTATACGATTTCTCCCGTTGGTCGAAATGACAAAGGCGGATTATTCAGACCTTCCTTATCAATCAGGTCTACGTAGTATCTGGTCTGGAATGAGCTGGAGAACATAGATATGAGAATTATGGTACTAGGCGGTGATGGTTTCTGCGGTTGGCCCACCTCGCTGCATCTTTCTGATTTGGGGCACGAAGTAATGATCGTCGACAATCTATCGAGACGCAAGATAGATATCGAACTTGAATGTGAATCGCTCACGCCGATCCGCTCCCTGGGCCAGCGCTTGCATGCATGGAATGAGTTGACCGGAAAAAAAATACATTATGAAAACTTGAATATCGCGCGCAATTATAGGCGCCTATTGGATCTGTTGAACAGAGTGGCAGCCGCATGCTGTAGTGCACTTTGCGGAACAGCGTGCTGCGCCATATTCGATGAAATCAAGTTATCATAAACGATATACAGTGGATAATAATATTAATGCGACCAATAATGTACTTGCCGCTATTGTCGAAAGTGAACTGGATATCCATGTCGCTCACCTGGGGACGATGGGTGTGTACGGTTACGGCTCGGCGGGAATGCGTATTCCGGAAGGTTATCTTAACGTAAAGGTAGAAAATTCTGACGGAGAACTGACGGATAATGAAATAATGTATCCACCAAATCCGGGCAGTATATATCATATGACCAAAACGCAGGACCAGCTTCTGTTCTTTTTCTATAACAAGAATGACAATGTGCGAATAACGGATCTGCACCAGGGAATTGTCTGGGGAACCCAGACCAAAGATACCAAGCTGGATGAACGGTTGATTAACAGGTTTGATTATGATGGTGATTACGGCACTGTACTGAATCGTTTCCTGATGCAGGCGGCAATTGGACACCCCTTGACTGTACACGGAACCGGCGGGCAGACACGGGCTTTTATCCATATTAGGGATACTGTCAGGTGCATACAGCTTGCCCTGGAACATCCTCCTGATATGGGGGACAGGGTACAGATATTTAACCAGATGACTGAGTGTTATCGTGTACGTGACCTTGCACAAATGGTGTCTGAACGTACAGGTGCGCAGATTGAGTACGTGGATAATCCCAGAAATGAGGCATCTGAAAATGACCTGCATGTATGTAATGAGCGTTTTCTCAAACTCGGCCTGGAGCCTGCAACATTAAGTCAATCCCTGATGGAGGAAGTGACTGAGATCGCAAAAAAATATAAGCATAGGTGCAATCCAGACAGGATACTGTGTACTTCGCTATGGTCAAAGCGTACTCCTCTATCAAATGTACAGGCCATTTAGCCAACGCAGCCTATGCCCTCATTCCTTACTCCTGAATAACGCCTGTGAAGCCTGAAAAGATTCTGAAACGTGCTAAAGGCCAGGCGGCACTGGGCAGATGGTTTGCGCGTGCCCATCCAGCCCAGAGTATTATCAGCATCGGTTGCCTGCTGCTGGCTGGCGTGCTCGACGGGATCGGTATTGCTGCGACGTTACCGCTCTTGAGGGAAATCGTAACCCCAGATACGGACAGCGAGACCGCCGTTGGGCAGGTTGTGGAAGGCGCCTTCACGTTTATCGGCCTGGAGCCGTCCGTAGGCCCGTTGCTTGTCTTCATTGTTATCGTGCTTTCAGTCAAGTCTGGTCTGCTGCTCTTTGCATTCACTCAGGTTGGCTATGCCGCCGCACAGGTAACGCGCGACATGAGGATGAAGCTGATACGTGAGCTAATGCACGTTCGCTGGGAGTATCTAACGAATGAGCGCACCGGGAATTTTACGGCAGCGATCGGTTCTGAGGCGCAGCGTGCCTCCCATGCTTATCTGCAGCTCTGCCATATTCTTGCAGGACTTATTCAGGTGATTGTCTATTTCGTTCTGGCAATGTTTATCTCGTTATGGGCAACACTTTTTGCAGCAGTGGTAGGGATAATGACCATGATTGCGCTATCAAGATTCGTGCGCATGTCACGCAACAGTGGCCGCCGGCAAAGCAAACTCATCCGATCATTCAATAACCGGTTAATCGAAGGCCTGAACGCCATGAAATCTATCAAGGCAATGCACCAGGAGCGTCTTATGAAGCCATTGCTTGAAATGGAGATAGATGGTCTGAACCACGCGCAGCGACATGGCATACTCGCTAAACAGAGCCTGCGGGCCCTGCAGGAACCAATCCTGGTGGTGTCTATAGCTGTTGGACTTTATGTCATGCTGGATATCTGGCCTGGCAGACTCGAGGTCTTGTTTGCGATCAGCTTTCTTTTTCTCAGAACCGTAACACGACTGAATACCCTGCAAAGAGATTATGCGCAGCTTGTCCAGATGGAACCGGCATTCTGGTTTTTACATAATCTTACCGACAACATGAGACGTCAGCGTGAACTTCCCGGGCAAGGTAGAGAGCCAGTATTTGAAAAGGAAATCCGCTTCGTAAATGTCAGTTTTGCGTATTCAGACCATCCTGTGCTGCGTAATGTGTCTATGTCGATACCGGCAAATCGAGTGACAACGCTTATCGGTGGTTCCGGTGCAGGAAAGACTACTACCGTTGATCTCATTATTGGCCTCATTCAACCCACAGAGGGGCAGATCCTCATGGATGATGCACCGATGGAAACCCTCGATCTGTATGCGTGGCGCAGTCGTATTGGTTACGTCCCGCAGGAAACGGTAATGTTCCACGATACTGTGCTGAACAACGTGACCCTGGGTGATGAAGCTGTCTCGCGCGAGGAGGTCATTGAGGCCCTTTGCAGGGCCGAGGCGCTCGATTTCGTCGAAAAGCTCCCCAAAGGACTGGATAGTATTGTTGGTGAACGTGGTATGCGTCTTTCGGGAGGGCAACGGCAGCGAATTGCCATCGCACGCGCAATGGTGAGGCATCCGGACCTCCTGATTCTTGATGAAGCAACAACCGCTTTGGATCCCGTCACGGAAGCAGGGTATCTGTAAGACGCTGACTCATTTGGCGGATGCGGTTACGATTCTGGCCATATCACATCAGACTGCCATGGCCCGTATCGCGAATCTGGTATACAGGGTCGAGAACGGCTGGATATGGCAGGTATCAGTGGATGATCGGCTGAATGAAGAAACAGCTAATGCCTAATACCATGCATTCAGCCTTTTATCGCTCATGGGATCTCCTATGCAGGCGCCTTAACGGGCTTATTCAGTGCTGATGGAGAAACCGGTAGTCAAAATCATATTGATTCAGTCGTTGGGGCATAGTGGCTCAACTATATTCGAGCGTGCACTCGCATCCACAGGGCATGTAACGAGTCTGGGAGAGGTATATCAAACACTCCGGGGGCTTGATGAGGATGCAGATGCCGAGATGCGACGCGCGTGCAGCTGCGGACAGCGCGCACAGCATTGCCCGATCTGGTCTGAAATGAGTCAGACCGATTCAGGCTCCAGCTATGCCGATCGACTCGGCAGCTTTGTTAACAGGGTATCCGAAAAAACAGGCAACAACATACTGGTTGATTCTTCCAAGTGTATTGAACAGGCGCGTGCCTATCGTGCCTTGCTGTGCAGAGGCCTGATTCAGGTTCACCCGGTCGTCCTCGTTCGGGACTATCGCGCCTGGTGCTCGAGCCGGAAGTTTCGGCAGCATTTGGGCGAATCGGGCACCTGGCATTATATCCGGCGGGCGTGGCACTGGCTTGCATACAATTTGAGCATTCGCCAGAGACTGATGTATCTTGGCTATCAGCCGCAGGTTGTTCTTTATGAAGATTTTGCCAAGTATCCGGGTCGGATTGTGCAAGGAGTTCTGGAAACAGCCGGCTGCACTGGAGCAAGATTGCCGGAAAACGGGGATCTGTCATTGTCCGATCATCATGCGGTTCGAGGTAATAACCTGAGGAAGGATAGGGCTAGAAGTTCCAGAATAAGATACTCCGAGGATTGGAAAACGGACTGGAGGACACGTAGATTATTGCCCTTTGTGATTGGTCCCGAACTATTCCGGCGACATGCAATGAGAAAATATGGACTATAGCCATGATTACTATCGGCATGTAATGACTGTAGTGTGTCCGGATATATGAATAAGAAAGGAAGTTTTCAGTTTGCCCCGGCAGATCCTGGATATAGTGGAAATGTCCAGTAGCCGTTCAAAAATAGGATTTTATATCGATTCGTCAAAAATAGGCTCTCGCGATCTGAGGCATCCTGAGCGAGGCAATCCGGGAGTCGGTGGCTCACAATTCGTGTCCTTGAATATTGTACGATACCTCCTTGCGTATGCTGGAAGGTATGTAGAACCGATCATCATTACCCAGAATCCTGAAATCTTTCCTCATTATATGAAATGTATTTATGTGGATGGGGGGCTGTCAGAGGTTCTTGAAACAGCAAACCGCGAACAGCTGCATTATGTAGTATGCAGACCATCGATCAAAAAATGCGGAATTGAGGACTTTTTTTCTAGAGCGGAAAAGCTGGGAGTCCGATTGGTATTCCGTGCAGCGATTACACCGTCGCCACGTATATTGACGGCTATGTATGAAAGCCCTGCAGCAGAGAGATTGGTTTGTGTTGGCCGCAAGCAATACGAAGACATCAGGGATCACCCCATCATGGATAAGACTGTTCAGATCGATGACATATTTGATCCGAGCCCTTACATGCCTGAAGCCAATATATCAAAGGATGGATCCCTTGTAGTATTTGTCGGCAGTTTGATTCCAGCAAAATCATTTCATGTATTGGCAGAAGCCTGGCCGGAGGTTATCAGGAAAAGACCGGACGCAAGGCTTGTGGTGGTGGGAAGTGGCAGTCTATACGCTGACGATAGTCCTTTTGGGCCGTGGGGCGTTGCAGACGAGGCATATGAAAGACGACTGCGCCGGTCATTGGCTGATAGGGATGGTCAGCCACACTCCTCTGTTACATTTTCGGGATGTCTGGGAGCCGAAAAGATACCCCTGCTACAGAAAGCCCGCGTTATCGTGGCTAATCCAACAGGCCGAACAGAGACAGCCTGTGCAGTGGCAAAAGAGGCAGCTGCAAGTGGTACGCCATTGATTGCGGCCAAAGAAGCGGCCTTTCTGGATCTTGTTCAGGATGGGAAGACCGGCATACTTATTCGGGGTAGAAAACAATTAGCAAAATCGATACTGACATTGTTGAATGATGATGAACTGGCTGAAAGAATGGGCAGTAATGCACTGGAATATGCCCGTGAAAGATATAATCCTGGAGAAAATGCAATAGAATGGGCCAATCTTTTTGATGATATTGATAAAGGAAAAAATCCTGAAGTATTACCGGTATTGGAGTATTCATCATATTTAGTAATCTGGATTAAGGATATATTACGGTACTTTAAAATACTGGTTCCTGGCGCCAGGAATATACCCTTAATCCGCGAATGGATCGCTAAATGTAAAAGAATAACGCTCTATATTAAGGATAAATTAATACTCTAGTGAATTCTCCAATGCAGGACAGACATGCATAATATATATGATTGTTAGGCCGATTTCATTAATGAAACCTTAAAGAAGAATATGGATTGTTTATTTAAGGTAATAGCTAACCAAACTGGACCAGATTTATACAGGAACGACGATGAAAAACTGTCCTAAATGCACTCATGCACGCCGTTGGAGGCTATAGGATTGCCGACATAAATGCATGCAATGTGGCCATCGCTATCGAAATTATGGGCCTTATGATGCATCTAATCTACGATGATATTCGCCCATTTTGCGGGGCAGAATTATCAGGTATTACTATGAAGTATTCTAATATGAATCATCCGGACGGGCTTGAAACACCTATAGCTATATCTATATTCAGGAGAATCCAGGGATTTCGTAAAATTATTGACAGGTTACGTATAGTAAGGCCAAAACAAATTTTTGTTATAAGTGATGGGCCTAAAGATATGTAAATAATGAGAATGAGCTCGTCTACAGGACAAGGGCTGTGGTAAATGCGATCGACTGGAATTGTGATGTATATACTGATTACGCATCACATAATCTGGGTGGGCCACACAGAAACCGACCGGCCTGACATGGGTATTTCAAAATGTAGACAGGGCAATTTTTATCGAGGATGATGTCGAGTTTTCCTTGGATTATCTGTGGTTTGCGAGGAGCTGCTTTAACAGGTATGCGCAAGATAAGAAAGTCATCACGATTTCCAGTAGTAATCCCGTAAAACACCGCCCATGCGACGGCAGTTCATACTTTTTTCATGTTTTGCCGAATACACGGGGCTGTTTCGCGCTCTGGAGACGGAGTTGGGAGCTATTTAACCAGGATTTCCAGGTATCCACTGATACAAAGTTGCGTAGCCGTGCTACGTGTAGCGATTTGATTCAATCAAATATGCCGAAAAACAGGCAAGAATATATGAAAAGCGATGCCGCGCTGAGAAATCGATAATTGGGATTATATTTTTGAATATAAAATGCTTCTCGAAAAAGGCCTATCCATAGTTCCCTGCCGAAATTTGTCAAGGAAATCTGGATTTGATCAACATGCGCAGCATACACGTGGTTTACAACCATTCACACTTGAGGCGCCATTGAACAGCATGACATGGCCATTGCGCCACCCGGATCATGTTGCCCCTTCCGCCATAGCTTTTGAACGTAAAATGTATAAAAGAAAATACGGCCTCAGAAATACCATCAATAAATATTACAGAAAAGTGCAGACACGGCTGAGGTGGTAATCCCGTATGTTTTTCATTATAGGTACTGGCCGTTGCGGCACTCAGATACGCTAGCAGAAATGCTGAATCAGCACCCGGGCTGTTTACGTGGTTGCTGAATCTCATTTTATCCCGGTAACTACTGACTCACCTCGGCACCCAGCACGTAGATATCAATGACTTCTCTACGGTTGCTGAGCAGGATTCGGATTGGCGTACCGGTGAGCCATGGTTATGGGGCCTTGTTGGAAAATCACCCATCATTGTCGAAATATCGATGAGTTAAAGTCAGGTGTTCTATCGAGACTCGGCAAGCATTCGAATATAGCTGATATTGTAGAGACTATATTCGGTATTCTGGGCGACTGGAAGAAGGTTATTGGAGACAAGACTCCATTATATGGTTGTACTATATCAGAATTGTATAAAATATGGCCGGATGCCAAGTTCATCCATCTAGTCCGAGACCCGGAGCTTACAGCGAATTCAATGACTCGACACCCGGGCTTTAGACGAATCATTCGAACTGGGACTTAATGGGCGTCAGCTGGTTGATATTCGCTATACTGGCCCGCGGATGTCGGATTTGCCGGACAGAAATATATCGGTAGAAGAAGCCTTATATTTTAGTAGCCGGATGGGATCCGAGATTGTTGAAGAAGAAAGTCTTTTGCCGTCAGGATCATTGCTGACAACAAGATATGAAGACCTGATTGCTTGGCCCCGCCACTGGCCTTGAGAGGATATCGGACTTCCTGAATCTGGATTTTAGTCCCCCATGGAGCTGGTATTCTGCAGGAGTTCCCAGGCTATACGAGGCCTTCAAGCATAAGTCAGAGGGAGAGCGCAATTTTCCAATAGTTTCACAGAGATATATGGAACTGGGTACTCCCTGGGAGCTTTCAACAAGTGATTCGTATAGCCTATGCTTACCAAGAAACTCATCGCTGCATATTCAGAATGTTATATATACTGCATAATAAATCCTCTAAATTAGACAGAATGATACACGATAACTTGCATCAATGATTCTGAAAATGGCATTCTATACAACATATTATTGTGATCATTTTATAAAATGATTCGTATGCCTTTTTATGTCCAGGATGATGTATATAACGACCGTTATAGCCAATCATCAGCCTGTTATTGTGGTATTCCGATCGAAGCACTGATCAGTGAGGAGCGCCGTGACATCAAACGGAAATTTGATGTTTCGACCTACAAAAGGCCCAGACCCCCCATCCTCAGGTTATACAGGGCTGCCAGAAATAACTTGTTGAACAAATACGAGGGCTTTCGCGGAACAAACTGGACCGATAATGAGGCTGTTTTCCTGGCAGGACTTGAAAACAATCTTAACACTATGCTGCCAGTTGCACACGAACTATGTCGTAGAGGTGTACCATTACGATTTATTCTGCCACCAGCGTCACGGGACTGGAAGAAATTACTGGATCTTCCTCCTGGCATTAATTATTCAATGGATGCCACATACAGCTGTACGCTTTCGAATCATGCCAAGAAGGCTCTTTATCAATTCGAATCCACATTCATGACTTGGGCCCAGGGAGAAGAATCCATATTAAGAAGGAAGCTACTAAGAGTAGCACATAGAAAAATTGAAAAGAATCGAGTTCGTTCAATCACTGATACGCAAGTCACGTCCCTCGATGATGCTGTCCAGTCGTCCAAAACGTGATTTACCATTAGCCTATCTCGTGGGGAGACTCGAGAATGTACCCTGCATTTTACTTCTGCATACCGCTGCGCTTAGCTTCAGGAAGAAGGAGAAGAAGGAGAAGAATCTGGAATTCAGCGCCTGGGATCTGTTCGATCTCTATGTCGTCCATTCCCATGCCCTGGTTTCCGGACTCCGGCACAGGAGGCCGGATGCCAATATTGTCGTATCCGGCTGGCCCAGCATGCAGGACATGTCCACGCATGGAGATCGTCCGGCTCCCCCCTACTGGCGTCCCGGTGAGGTCTTCATAGGGTACCCATTGGTGGGGGATTATGAACTGGTGGAGCCGCTGGCCCGGGCTGCAAAACGTGCCGGGGTGGTCATGGTATTCAAGGGACGGGCGCCCGGCGGTGATCGAGGTATTATTGTGTCGAATGTTCCGGTCACCTGCAGAGACAGCGTCATTGTCTACGATTACAAGGATATAACATTGCGTGAATTCTTCGCGGGTCTGGATGGCCTGATCACGGGCAGAACCAATGTCGGATTCGAGGCCGTGGAACAGGGTATGCCGGTTATCAGCATGCTGAGTGAGCGTGAGAAACGGGAGTATAGACGACGCGATATTGAGCCCTATGATTTTGCCTATCGTATTGTACATAGCCGGGGCGATCTGGAAAGGTCCCTGGTTGAATTAAGACTCATGTCGACGTCCTCTAAAGCAGAACTGGCCGCATCGCAACAGGACAAATACCATTCCCTTTTCCCCGGATACGACGTGTCCACAGTAACCGGGGCCATTGAGAACGTGGCGAAACTGAACATGAATAAATGAAATAAGAAAAATGTATCCGCAAACATTGGAGGTGATGGTACTGCCGGCTAGTGAGCATGGCGGAGTGACCTTGCTAGCCTCTGATTAAGACTGACGGGCTTAACAGCAAAAAGCTTTTTAAATATGTTTTGATATAAATGCAGAGCAAATCCATACAGGAACAGGAACTGCCGAAAGTATCCGTCTTGATCACCACATTCAACCGGGCGCACCTGCTTCCCAGGTGCCTGGAGTCGGTATACGGGCAGAACTATGACAATCTGGAGGTAATCGTTGTCGATGATGCGTCAACAGATGAAACGCCGAATGTAATCGATGATTTCAAGAAACAGCATGATGATCTGATTGTAGTTACACACGAGAAAAACATGGGGAATGCGAGGGCAAGAAACAGTGCCTGGCGTGCGGCAAGCGGTGAATTCATTGCATTCATGGATGATGACGATTACTGGCTTGACAACGACAAACTTGCCAGGCAGGTCGAGGTTTTTAAAACATCAGCGCCTGATATCGGTATCTGCTGTACAAGCGTGTCAAGAATCCGTGGCGATAATTCACGTGAAACTGCACCTGACCACTTTCCAGGAGATATCAGGCATAGAATACTGAGACGTAACGGCGTCATATTCAGCTCGACTGTCATGGTTCCCTACAATGTGATTGAGCAGGTCGGCGGATTCGATGAAAATAAGTCAAGAGGTGTGGATAGCGATTTTTATCGTGCAGTAATATGCTTTCTTGGTTACAAGGTAAAGTTTCTGGAACTGCCTACAACATGTGTAGATGAGACAGAGGCTGCACGAATCACGCCGATTAGGGGTATATCAGGGTTACGTAGTGTTGTGTACGCACATCTATATCTTTTATGGAAGTACAGGACCGAGTACTTCAAGGATCCGAAGGCAAGTATCTATCGCATCAAATTAATTCTAAAAACCTTTTACAGAATCATGCGTCGAATAGAATGAAATATTCTGACAGGACACATGACGAATGGTTGGAAACACAGCAAAAACTTCAGGAAGAAGAATATCAATATCCGTATCACTATATACCGGTATGTGAGGATGAACTTTTTCATCAGCATAGGTATTGGGCATGGGGCTTCCGCTATCTTGGCGGCTTAAAGCTGGTGACTGATCTCTGTGAAAAGCAATCTGCTGAGAGCCTATTGGACCTGGGATGCGGTGATGGCAGGTTTCTCTCTGAAATATATCAAAGATGGGAAGACAAGCGGCTACTGGGTGTGGACTATTCCGAGCGTGCTATAGCTTTGGCAAATGCATTAAATCCGGAAATCGAATATAAAGCAGTGGATATTTTGTCGGATCAATTGGATGAAACGTTTGATATTGTTACCTTGATAGAGGTCATAGAGCATATTCGACCTGAACACCTGGAGCTTTTCATACAAAGAGTTGTATCTTGCATCAAGCCGAAGGGTCGATTGGTGCTGACCGTGCCACATATTAATAAAAAGGTTTCAAAAAAACATTTTCAGCATTTTGATTCATCTAAACTCTACGAACTCCTATCGCCGTATTTTGAAGAGCTTCAATTCTATCCTTTTGATCGATCAAATCGCATCCTGAAATGGTGGTTCAGACTTATTGGTGGACATGGAAGATATTACCTGATTACCTGGCCATGGTTATTAAGTGCATTTTATCGATACTATCTTTCAACATGTCTGTATGGAATTGAAGAAGCGGAATGTGAACGTATTGCTTGTGTAGCCAGAAGGAAATAGTTTGATAGACAAGCAGACAATATCTATCACAGCAATATTGACGACATATCAACGTCCCGTACAGGCCAAACGTGCGCTCAAGAGTGTATTGAACCAGACTGTACGGCCGGATGAGGTGTTTGTCATCGAGGATGGCAGCTGCAGTGATCTGGCAGAATGGATCGCAGGGCTGGGGCGAACCGAGGTCCAGTATCTGAGAAATGAGTGTAACAGGGGCCTGGCTGCAAGCCGAAATCGGGGTCTGTCGCTGGCAACAGGCGATCTTGTTGCGTACATTGACGACGACGATGAATGGCTTCCCGATCGGCTGGCTCGGCAGGTGGAGCGTTACAGGATCCTGGACAATGCTGCGAGGTCGGTTCTGGGGTGTATTCAGGTCGGGTGCCGGGTATATAACGATAACGGCCAGGAGCGGAACATACTGCTTCCGTGCAATCAGGGTTCTCTGCGTGAGAGTATCCGGGCCAGGGGACTCAGGACGCCACCATCCAGCTTCTTATTCGTTCGTGATGCCCTGTGCAGGGTTGGAGGATTCGACCAAGATCTCCGAAGCGGAATCGACCATGATGTAATGATGCGCCTGGCGGTAGCGGGTTATTGCAACGAGATCATCAGAGAGCCACTTGTCATTGCGCACAGGAATGAGCAGGATTCCATGATGGCGGACACGGCTGCCCGTCTGGCCGGATTAAAGCAATATGTAGAGAAATGGCGCCCGACTTATATCGAGTGGTTTGGTAACACACCTGGCGATCGATATGCACGGAAATACTTTATCCATGCCGCATCGGCCCTTGCGGGACAAAAAGCGGCGGCAGGGCTTTATTCGGAATCGTGGCATACGTTCAGGGAGATGCTTGGTTTCGCAGGCTGGCGGCCGACTTTGATTATGTACGGTTTGAACAGAATGCTGCGTGTATATGTTACAAAGCGCTTTCCCGGAATACCTCGTGGGAGGCAACAGGCATACGTTCACGACCAGACTGATCGTGACGGCCATACCCGTACCGAAGGTTTGAAATGAAGAATATTCCTGTTATTTGTGCAGTTCTGGCGTCCCGCAACCGAAAACCACGAACGCTATTCGATTTGTCGGTTTTTTACTGGCCTGCCGGGGTAGCTTCTACATGAAGACAGCATTAATCACGGGTATTACAGGTCAGGACGGGGCCTATCTCGCCGAACTCCTGCTTGCCAGGGGATACCGCGTGCATGGCATCAAACGCCGTGCGTCGCTGTTCAATACCCAGCGTATCGATCACCTTTACCAGGACCCGCATGAACCCGATCCCCGGCTGGTATTGCATTACGGCGACCTCACGGACTCGACGAACCTGATCCGCATTGTGCAGGACGTCCAGCCGGACGAGATCTACAACCTGGGCGCACAGAGCCATGTGGCTGTTTCATTCGAAAGCCCGGAATATACTGCCAACGCGGATGCGTTGGGTACATTGCGGATGCTGGAAGCCATTCGTATCCTGGGATTGCACGAACGGGTGAAGTTCTATCAGGCCTCGTCGTCCGAACTGTATGGACAAGCGGCTGATGTCCCGCAACGCGAGACCACGCCATTCCACCCCCGTTCACCCTATGCCGCGGCAAAGCTGTATTCCTACTGGATAACCGTGAACTACCGGGAGGCATACGGACTTTTTGCGTGCAACGGGATACTGTTCAATCATGAGTCACCCGTTCGAGGCGAAACCTTTGTCACGCGCAAGATTACCCGCGGTCTTGCCCGTATTCATCTCGGCCTGCAGGACAGGCTTTACCTGGGGAATCTGGATGCGCGACGGGACTGGGGCCATGCCCGCGATTATGTCGAGGCCCAGTGGCTCATGCTGCAGCAAGCTGAGCCGGATGATTTCGTGATCGCCACGGGCGAAGAGCGTTCGGTACGGCAGTTTGCCGAGGCCGCCGCGGCTCGGCTCGGGATGAGCCTTCGCTGGGAGGGAAGCGGCGTCGAGGAGCGCGCGATAGACGATACCAACGGCCAGTGCATCATCGAAGTCGATCCACGTTACTTTCGCCCTACCGAAGTGGATCGGCTGATTGGCGATTCCACGCGAGCGCGTGAGAAACTTGGCTGGGTGCCCCGGACCAGCTTTGATGAACTTGTCGCGGAAATGGTTGACTGGGATTTAAATCTTGCCAGGCGTGACGCAATGGTTCAGGAGGCGGGATACAGGGTTTATCGCTACAATGAGTAATCAACCCCGTGTTTACGTGGCGGGACACAGAGGCATGGTAGGTTCGGCCATCTGCCGTCGCCTGGATGCCCTTGGGTATCAGACCGTCATTACCCGGACTCGGGACGAACTGGATCTTCTGGACCAGGCGGCGGTTAACCGGTTCTTCCGGGAGCAGGCAATCGACCATGTTTATCTTGCTGCCGCCCGCGTCGGTGGCATTCTCGCCAACGAATCCCGTCCCGCCGAATTCATTCACGAGAACCTCGTTATCGAGGCCAATGTCATCGATGCGGTCCACCGGGCGGGTGTCGACCGGCTCATGTTCCTCGGATCGTCCTGCATCTACCCGAAGCATGCGCCCCAGCCGATGCCGGAAGAGGCCCTGCTGGGCGGCCCGCTCGAGCCGACCAATGAACCCTATGCCGTGGCCAAGATCGCGGGCATCAAGCTGTGCGAGTCCTACGCCCGGCAGTACGGGCATGACTATCGCTCGGTCATGCCCACGAATCTGTATGGGCCGAACGACAACTTCCACCCCGAGCATTCCCACGTCGTGCCGGCGCTACTGCGGCGATTCCACGAGGCCAGGGAGGCCGGAGACGGGCAGGTGACGGTCTGGGGCACCGGGCGGCCGCGACGGGAATTTCTCCACGTCGACGACCTGGCCGCGGCAACGGTGTATTTGATGGAACTGCCGAAGACGCGGTATGAAACCTGCACGGAACCGATGCGCTCCCATATCAATGTGGGGAGCGGAAGGGACTGCACGATCCGGGAGCTGGCCGAGACCGTGGCCCGGGTCGTCGGTTATCGCGGGGCAATCGCCTTTGACGGGAGCAAGCCGGATGGCGCACCCCGGAAGCTGCTCGATGTGCGCCGGTTGCACGAGCTCGGATGGCAGCCCGGCATCGAGCTGGAGGCGGGACTGCAGGACACATACCAATGGTATCTGGACAATCATTCCCATGTCCGCGGGCTTTGAATCCATGACTGCTGCGAATACGCAACCTGCCGCGAAGCTCTGCGCGGTGCTGGCCTGCCATAACCGCAAGGCCAAGACGCTGCATGCCCTGTCGGCTTTATACGAGTCGGCCGGCGAGGCATCGGTGGAGCTGCAGGTCATCCTCGTGGACGATGCCAGTCACGACGGCACACCGGAAGCGGTACGGGATCGCTTTCCGGCCGTCGAGATCCTGCCGGGAACCGGCGACCTGTTCTGGAATCAGGCCATGCGCCGGGGCATCGCCAGGGCATTGCAATCACCGCCCGATTTCCTGCTTTTGCTGAACGACGATACCTTTCTGGATCGCCCGGCAGTGCAGCGACTGGTGACGGGCGCGCAGGCGAATCCGGAGGCCATACTGGTCGGGACCGTACGCGATCCGGACACGGGCGAATATACCTACGGCGGCCGCCGGCGGTATGATCGCTTCAATCCGCTGCTGTTCGAGCTGGTGGCGCCCGATCCGGAGACATTCCTCCCCTGTGATACCTTCAACGGCAACTGCGTGCTCGTACCCTGCACGGTGCTGGAGCATATCGGGAATCTCGCCCCCGAGTTCAGGCATACCAAGGGTGATACGGATTATGGCCTGCGTGCCCGGGCCGCCGGCTTTGAGGTTCTGGTGGCACCCGGGACCTATGGTACTTGCCGGCGGGAAAAGACCGTGGAATCGAGAAAAAAGCCCCGCGGCCTGCGGGACCTCTACGATTTCGCCACCCACCCCAAGCGTCAGCCGCTCCGCGAACGGTTTGTATTTCAAAGGCGGCACGGCAACCGACTCTGGTGGCTGTTTGCGCTTGCGCCTTATCTCACATGGATCAAGCGCCGCTTTCGCCGAAACCAGCCCTTCCGGGCGGATTGAGCGCGGTGTCCAGCGTCCATCCTGTTCTAATGAATCCGAACGGCTGCATATCGGGATGACTGCTCCGGAAGGCGATTGCCCCGGACTTCTGATCGCGGGCGCCCAGCGGTGCGGCACGAGCTACCTGCATGAATTTCTGGCGCATCATCCGTCCCTGCTGGCGCCGCGATTCGTCAAGGAACTCCATTTCTTCGATAGGCGGTTTTCGCGCGGCTGGGACTGGTACAGGCGCCAGTGGCCGGACCGTGCCGATGGCCGCCTCCGTTTTGAGACAAGCCCCGAATACATGTTCGATCCGCTTGCCCGGCTTCGTATCATACGCCATCTGCCTGAAACGAAGATTCTATTGTGCCTGCGCTGCCCGGTCGCACGGCTGGAGTCCGCGTACCGGCGCTATATACGGAATACGGGGAAACGCATAAGCGGGGAGGAATTCCTGGAGCGGGATCCGACCGCGGTATCGCGCGGTCTGTACAGCGTACAGGTGGAACCGCTGCTGAATGCTTTCGGCGGCAATCTACGGGTGCTGATCTATGAGCGCGATCTGGAAGAAGCATCTCTCAAGCACCATTTGTCCCGGTTTCTGGGCGTGGACGAGGAAGGCTTCAGCAGTGCTGTTATTGGACACCGGAATGTCGGGACGCAACGCCGGTTTCCCGCCGTGTACGGATTCCTGGTAGGTGTCCGGAAACGCCTGCTGCGATCGGATGCGGATCGGGTGGTTTCGGCGCTGGACCACCTGCGTCCCGGCCGGTTGTTTCCCCCGCAGTCCGGTGAAGGTCCCGCGCTCGGCACGGAATTAAAAAGGGAGCTGACGGAAGTCTATGCGCCCGATCGCGAACGCCTCGAATCACTGCTGGGCCAATTTCTCAAGGATCTCTGGCATGTCTAGGGACCGCGGCCCGGCCGGCAGGCTGAAGATGGGGCATGCGCGGATAATGGTTGATACCGCGGCCGGGCGAAATTTACCTGTCGATGCCGGGGCTACCGATTGATTCAGGGATATCCCGAAGAACCGACCATATCTGTTGTCATTCCGACCTGCGACCGGCCCGGTTTGCTAGCGGAGGCGGTGGACAGCGTCGTCGGGCAAACCCTGCCGCCGGTCCAGATTGTCGTTGTCGACAACGGCAACGAGCCTGTTTCCCTGGCACCTGTCGATGCCGATACGCGGGTGGATGTAATCAGGGGGTTTCCGCGCATGGGCGTTGCACAGGCCCGGAATATCGGTGCCATTCTCAGCATCGGCTCGCATGTCGCGTTTCTCGACGACGACGATGCATGGGATGCATATTATCTGGAACGTGTCTGCGATACCTTCAGGACGACCGGCGCGGACATCGTGCTCGGTGGCCGCAGAGCGATGGAGAGCGGCATGCTCATCGAGGCGAAGTCGCGACCCATCGACGATCAGCACTGGATTTCTGCGTGAGCTCCTGCGGCACAATCCGGGTGCGGCAGGCAGCCATTCCAGTTTTGTGCGGGAGGTATTGCTGCACGGTCCGGGTTATGACCCGTATCTCACGACCGGACAGGACAAGGCACTGGTTCTGGAACTCATGCTGCGGGGCGCGAAAGTGGCGAGGGCGGACGGTGCCTTCGTGCTTTTTCGCGCTGGTGGTTCGCGCGACCGGCAAAACCTCGAACGCCGGGCGGCCCAGGGCAAGCTGCGTTTCCTGCGGAAATACTGGCGGGTGATGGATCCGGCATCGGTACTGATAAATCTGGCGCAGTACGGCCGGATACAGTGCCGGCGGCTGTTCAAGCGCCCTGGCAGTTATCGCGGCCAGCCATGATTGACGTTCCAGACGGCACTGCGGGCAGCAACGGGCCGATGGCGGTATCCGGGACTGAGTCCGCAATGAACCACACGGTGCTGATATGCCTTCTGGACAAGGAGGATCCACCTCACCATTCGTTCGTGGATGGTATGCTGGCCCGGGAAGTTCCTCGACGGACAGAACTACGGGTCCGGCTCGTCGTTTCCAGTCCGGGTCGTCGGGGCTGCAGTGTCCGGCCGCGGCGCTATGGTCGCGCCGCCTGTGTGCCGGGCTTGTTCCGGCGCCGTGGCATCGGGCGGTTCCTGAATTTTTTTGCTGCTATTGTTGTTGTGTATCCGATGATCCGGCGAACCGCTTGGCGCGGCTACCGGGTGGTTCTGTTTGTCCGTAACGATCCGGTGCTGCTGCTTGCTGCCCGCGTACTCAGGCGGTATGTGGATCGGCTGGTATTCCAGAGCAGCTTTCCCCACGAAGAGGTCGCGGGCGCTTCCCTGAAGGGACGGGTGGCACGACTGCTGTACCGTATGAGCGCGGGCGGCGTAGACGGGCTGCTCGCCGTCAGCCCGCTGGGCCTGACCCGCCTCGAACGGCTGTTCCCGGGGGCGGAACGGGGCGAATATATTCCCTTGCTGGCCGATGCGCTGAATACGCCTCCGGTAACCGAATACACACGCGAGCGCAATGCCGCAAGCCCGGTACGCTTTATTTATGCAGGCACACATAGCCCGGCCCGGCAGCTAGAGACTGTCGTGGCGGCCGCGGTGGGGGCATATGGCTCCGGTGCATGTGCCCGGTTCACGTTCGTCGGCGGATCGCAAGCGGAAATCGAGCGGTTGCGATCCGTCGACGGCGCCGAAGCACTGGAAGCTGAGGGCGTGCTGGTGTTCCAGCCGTCTGTGTCCCGTCCGGAAGTTCGGAAATGGCTCGCCGATGCAGACGTCGGCTTGAGCGTGGTCCCACCCTTGCAGGAAAACCGCGAGATGTCGCCGACCAAGCTGGCGGAGTACCTGGGTGCGGGACTTGCCGTGCTGGCCAGCCGGGGTATTCCCCTGCAAGAGCAATTTATCAAGGATTCCGGTGCCGGCATGCTGGTTGACTTCAGCGTGCCCGCGCTCCAGGAAGCGATGCTGTCCATGAGTCGAATGACTGCCGATGAATTGGAGGCGCTTCGTCAGAAGGCATACGATTATGCAACCGGGCATCTGGTATATTCGGAGTATCTGCCGCGATTCAGGCAGCTGATCGACCAGGTATGCGGCAATGGGGATTGTAGTGAAACATTGCGCCAGAATCCGCCCGCGGATGCTGTGCCTAAAACAGATGACCCCTGAGTCTGGATTTCGAATTCCTTAATCAATAATGACTGAATTCCTGCCCGTTATCGTGGCCGGCGGCGAGGGCCTGCGCCTGTGGCCGCTGTCGCGGCGTTATTTCCCGAAACAGTTCACCTCGCTGGATGGCGGTTCTTCGCTGCTGGTGTGTACCCTGCAGCGGATCCGTGAGTTTGCGGGCGGTTGCGCTGCGCCGGTAATGGTCTGCAACGAGGCCCACCGCTTCCTGACTGCCGAGGCCTGCCGTTCGTCGGGGATCAGTCCGGCGCGTATCCTGCTGGAGCCCGAGGGTCGGAACACCGCGCCTGCATTAACTGCGGCCGCCCTGTTTGCCAGAAAGATGGGAAACGACCCGGTAATGGTTGTGCTGCCGGCCGATCATCTCATAGCCGACGATCAGGCGTTTCGCGCGGGCCTGAAGCTGGCGGTACGGGTAGTTGCCGGCGGAGACGCGTGGATCGGGACACTCGGTATCAGGCCCGAACGCCCGGAAACGGGGTACGGCTACCTCGAAACTGGCGAGCCGATCGGCGCCGGCGATGAAAACGTTTTCCGGCTATCCCGGTTTGCCGAGAAGCCTGACCCCGACACTGCCCGGGCTTACCTGGAGTCGGGCGGACACCTGTGGAACAGCGGTATCTTTGTCGTCAGGGCCTCGGTCTGGCTGGAAGCGATCCGGTGCCTGCACCCCGGCATCCATGGCGCCTGCTGCCGAGCGATCGATGCGGCTGTTACCGACGGTGATTTTCTCCGGCTGGACCCGGACGCCTTCCGGGCCTGTCCCGCCGACTCGATCGATTACGCCGTCATGGAACGGCTGTCGGAGCTGCCCGGGACGGAGGCCGTCGTGGTGCCGGTCGATTGCGGGTGGTCGGATGCAGGTTCCTGGGATACGGTCTGGCAGGCGCGACAACGTGATAATGCCGGCAACGCATTTGCGGGAGATGTGCTGGCACTGGAAACGTACGGGAGTTTCGTGCACGCGGACCATCGCTTCGTAGCAACGCTCGGCGTGCGGGACCTGGCCGTGGTGGAGACGGCGGACGCGGTTCTCGTGGCCGACCGGCACCGTTCGCAGGAACTGAAATCACTGGTTGCCAAACTGGAAGAGAAGGGGCGTGATGAACACCTGGTGCACCGCCGTGTTCACCGGCCCTGGGGCTGTTATGAAACCGTTGATCGGGGGGAACGGTTCCAGGTCAAGCGACTCACGGTATATCCCGGTTCACGCCTTTCCCTGCAGATGCATCGCTATCGTACCGAGCACTGGGTTGTGGTGCGAGGGCTGGCACGTGTCACGCGTGACGGAGAGGTATTCGATCTCGATGAAAACGAATCGACGTTCATTCCGGCGGGCATGAAGCACCGTCTGGAGAACCCTGGTGATTACCCCCTGGAGATTATCGAAGTGCAGTCCGGTGATTATCTCGGGGAGGATGATATCATCCGATTCGACGATGATTTCGGCAGATGATGCAACGCAGAGTCTGTAGTGCCGTCAGGCCAGAATGATCCTCTCCTATCGACACAGGTTTATATTTGTCCATCTGCCCAAAACGGCAGGCAGCTCGGTCGCCGCCTATCTTTCGAGATACCTGGGTCCGTGGGATATTTATCTGGGTAGTGTAGGGGATGCAAGGCGGTATGGCGGGCGGATTAATATCCGCACGCGACTTGACCATGTCCACCCGCGCAGCCTGAAAGATACCGCAAAAAGGCTCATTATCGATAGACGCTTCAAGCTCAGGCAAAAGCCGATGTACAGACCGATGAGTCCCGCAACGGCCCATGCCCGTGCGTCTGAAATACAGTCATATTATCCGCAGGCCTGGGATCGCTCGTTCGTGTTCTGTTTTACGCGTAACCCATGGGAACGGCTGGTATCGCTCTATCGCTGGCAGTCACGCTCACGAAACATGCCTGCTTTCACGGAGTTTCTGGAAATGGCGGCCCATAAGCCGGAACGATATTTGAGCAGTCCCGCATACACGATTGACGGGCGTATTGCGGTGGATTTCATCGGTCGTTACGAATATTTGCACGAGGATTTGTGCAATATATGCGAACGCATAGGGCTGCCTTTCGAAAGCGGATTACTGCCGCATGCCAAGGACTCGCCCGCGTACGACTATCGTGAATATTATGGCGCAAAGCACAAAGACCTGGTGGCCAGTATCTGCCGGGACGAGATTGAGATGTTCGGATACGAATTCTGAATGCAACAGGGCCAGAATTTATCCGTTCGCACTGTCGATAATTGACGCTTATACAGGATTACAGGGTCCGCTAGCAGGTGCGAATCAAGATTGTTATCGATTATTGTTCTGCCCGGCATGGCATGGGTGTAGATATAAGAGGGAGAAAAATGAGAATACGGTTTCCATGGCTGAAATCGGCGGACTATCTTAATTATATATATGATCGGCCGCGCTATTCGACGATGACAAGTGTCCATATTCTTGACGATAAGACATTGGCGGCCTGCCATTTTGCTGGAAAATCCATGTTTCTGGTCAGTTTTGACATCAATACCGCGGAATACGAAATATTGGATCGAATTGATACCACGGTCGATGGCGTGCCAGTGTGCACTGATCTAATGCATGGCTTAGGCGACATGCTGGTCACTTCCAATTTTCATAAGGGAACACAATCATTCTACGAGGTTGCAGGCGGCGGGATTCACCATCGCCGCGATATCAAACCGCCAAACGGATATACCAAGTGTCACGGTGTGCGATTTATCCCGGAAGATTATGGCGTGAGCAGTCTGTTGGCTACAACATTCAATTCCAAAAGCAATCCATCCATATTGTTCATGGCTATCGATACCGGTGCAATACATTGCGAACTCAAGATAAAGGATACGCTTCCATTCTGGCTGAGGCGGAGAAATATTCTCCCCAGGATCTGTACCTTGTCGGTGACCGCATGCTGGTTCCGTGCCGGGCCGATCATATCAGTAAAAAGCCAGGCGGTAATAGCGATAATCATGCGAAATATACAATGCTGCTCTACCAGGTCGATCTGAGAAAGCCGAAATTCAGATTGCTCGATATACTTACCGGCAGTGGCCACATTGACAACCTGGCCTACAGGGACGGGGTATTCTATGCAACAGATCAGTATTACAGCAAGGTGATCAACTACCGGATTGAGAGGGACAGAATTAAGCAGGTGGGAGAGATGATCGGCTATGACTTTCCGCATGGACTGGATATTCGGGATGACCTGCTTGCAGTAAGCAATTATGGCGATAACTCGGTAGTCATAAACAGACTTTGAATGTACCAATTATTATTACATTGGCCCAATTTATAATATTAGTCTGCAGATATCCGCATATAGATGATAATTTCTCATCGCCACAAGTCCATTTTCATTCACATACCGAAGACGGCCGGCAGTGCGGTTACAGTTGCGCTTGCCCCTTGCCTGGGCCCATTCGTTATCCGCGTCGGGGCTTTATATGATTGTCTCCGGGCGGGTGTATGGCCAAACTTTCGAACCTGTCTGGATATGATGCATCCGCGCGCAATACGCGCGTTACTGCGGGCCCTTTCGAATCGGGACATGAAAATGCTGCTGCAGGCGCAGAAGCGCAGGTATCACTTCCTGGCCGATGGGCGTGCGCATGCAGGCGCAGACACAATCAGTGCCAACTATCCGGAGGCATGGGCTGATTATTATAGATTCTGCTTTGTCCGCAATCCTTTTGAACGCATGGTGTCCTATTACTTATGGCTAAAGCGACGCCATAATTACAGGGATTTCAGAGCCTACCTGGAAACCGTTTCGTACAAACCGCAGTATATGCTCGAAGGCAGGGTCGCGGTTGATTTTGTAGGCCGCTATGAGAATCTTGTGGCTGATTTCAGTCATGTCTGTAAACAGATTGGTATTAGCTCGGCAGACTCTCTTCCCATTGTCAAGAAGGGCCCGGATTACAGCTACCGGGAATACTATGGACCGCTAGAACGCAGGATGGTCGAGGACATATGGGGAGAAGAGATAGAGCGTTTCGGCTATTCCTTCTAACAAGCCTTGCAGTATTCTACATTAATGTGGTCAGGTGAAGTGATCAGGCCTGTTCGAAGACGTAATCAACTCAAATAATGTTAGAAGAAGCGATAATGGCTATTTCCGAACGACAATGTCGGTGCTGCTCGACCTTGCACGATATTATTATAGCGTCGGCATACTCGGCGTTGCCTGAGCAACATAATGATGGTTCCTTCGCATCGGGACACAATGGACCTCGAAATCACACTGACACATCAATCCGCAATACGGCCCACTGGCTGATGACGTTATTGAGCGCATTCGAATTCACTTCGGATGACCGGTTTGCAAGGGCCGCCAATGCGGCTGCCGATTACCTTTGCCAAACGGAATGTCGGCCTCTGAGGGCGACATTCCTTCATCTGAACAGCCGCGATCAGAACCGCGGTAACGGGCTCATCGGCCAGGCGTGGACAATCGAGGCCCTTGCCGAGGCTGGGCGGAAACTGTCCCGTCCGGAACTCCTGGAACTGGCGGATGAGGTCTTTCTACTGCACCCCTATGACGAGGATAAAGGACTGTGGTTTACGATCGATGTCAACGGCAGTAATCTCGGTCTTAATCCCACGTTAAATCAGCAAATCTGGTTCGCTGCAGCCGGTGGTCTATTGGCCACAGAAGGATCGGAACAGGTGAATAATGCGGTGCTCAGGTTCCTGGATACGTTGCCTTGCCATATCCATACACATCCGGATGGACTCATTCGCCATAGGCTATCATTCAAGAAGCGCGGTTTAGTCCGGCGATTCTACAAGTACTTTATCAAAGGCAGAAAAAAAACGGATAATGCGTCGAACACACTCGCGAACCTGGAAAACGGATATCACAGCTTTACACTTTACGGTCTCGCTCTTCTGCATCGATTCCATCCTGAACATGCTTCCTGGCAGGCGAAGTCATTGCGGCGCGCCATTGCCTATGCCAATAGTAACAAATTCCGGCGCTTGCTTGACGGAAATCCGTTCGCTTACGGATACAACCCCGTGGGCTTTGAAATGGCATTCGCACTGGACCAGTTTAGCCTGCTGGGACAGAATGTCCGGGAACGGTGGGTTGCCGAGCAGCTCCGCCGATGCTATGACTTCGACCGGCATAGGATGTCTTTGAACACGGCTGATCCGAACACCCTTGCCGCAAGGATCTATGAAGCGACCCGGTTGGGTAATCTGTCGTTGGATATTGCCTTTGTCGACAGGAAGCAGAAAAGCTTTTACATTAAAGACAGGAACCGTGAGCAAAGACGAGCACTATGAGCAGTGAACAGCCATTTGTTTCTGTAATAATACCCGTCCTGAATGACCCGGATGGTATCGAGAATCGCCCTCCGCCAGCTTCTGAAACAGACATACGATCCCGGCAGGCTGGAAGTGATAGTTGTCGACAACGGCTCCGAACAAGCCACAGTAACCCGCATCAGGAAGATGCAACCTCAGTTCAATGGGCGCATGCGCTTGATTTACGAGCATTCCATCCGCAGTTCCTATGCCGCCCGGAACCGCGGTATCGAGGCGGCCTCGGGTACCATCCTGGCGTTCACGGATGCCGATTGCGTGCCCGATCCCGGGTGGGTCGAGTCCGGTGTCAAGGCTATAGTGGAATCCTGCGCCGATGCGGTTGCCGGACAGGTTGAGATGTTTGTTTCTGGGACCTATCCGAACATATGGCAAGAGTATGATATGGCCAAGAAATTCAATCAGCGTGCAAATGTCGAGCAATCAGGCTATGGGGGTACCGGCAATCTCTTTGTTCGGCGAGTGGTCTTTGGCGAGCTGGGCATGTTCCTGGAGACGCTGCAATCCGGCGGAGACTACGAATTCGGCCGGCGCCTGGTCGGGGCGGGCAAGCGCCTGGAATACGCGCATGAAGCCGTGGTCAGGCATCCGGCCCGCTCCAGTTTCATGGCCCTCTTGAAAAAGCGAATACGAAAGGCACGTGGTCACCGCCACCTGGACGGTATGGGCCTGTTGAAAGGCCCGCGCCATTCATTGAGGAAGTGGCGGCTGGTAGGACCGCCACCAAGGATATCCGGCGTTCCGCGATCACTCGCACAAACGGCCATCCTGACGATCCTGGCCAATCTTTTCCGCTACATAAATCTCATAATCCGGACATAAAGCCGATACCGGAAGGGCTTGTCTATTCAGGGCTATACTCTGTTTAGGCAGTTCGGCATTCAGTTTATTTGTCGTTTCATTTCATGAATCCGTCTATGCATTGCCGTCCGCCACTTGTTTTTTTTGTATACCATGCTCTACAGAAAACTCATCCCTGATCATCCACTGATTTCATGAAACGTACAGATCTGCCGGATCCGCTAGTCCTATTCGTCGTCAACGATCCGGCATTCTTCGTTTCTCATCGTTTACCGGTTGCCCGGGCGGCTGTAGATGCGGGTTATGACGTCCATGTAGCGACACCTTCAGGACCCGCAGTGGAAAAAATCCGGGCGGCCGGCCTGCAGCATCATGTCCTGCCGCTGTCACGCAGCGGTAAACATCCCTTTTCGGAGATCCGGACGCTGTTGAGGCTCTATCGACTGTTCCGATCCTTGCGTCCCGGTATCGTGCATCTGGTAACCATCAAGCCGGTTTTGTATGGTGGCCTGATGGCCCGGCTTTGCGGAATTGACGGCGTCGTGGCCGCCATCTCGGGGCTTGGCTATGCATTCAGCGCATCCGGCCGGCAGGCCCGGCTTTTCCGGCGGCTCGTGCTGGCGCCCCTGTATCGTCTGGCCCTGGGCCATCCCAATCTGCGCATCATTTTCCAGAATGCCGACGATCGCGAGGTACTGACGGCCATGGGTGCCGTGCGCGAAGAGCAGGCCGTGATCATCCGGGGCTCAGGCGCGGATCTGGATCACTATGTGCCGGCGCCGGAGCCGGCAGGGCCGCCGCTGGTGGTCATGGCCGGGCGCCTGTTGCGCGACAAGGGGATAGCGGAATTTGTCAATGCGGCGCGGTTGCTGCAGGAACGCGGTGTGGAGGGGCGCTTCGCGCTGGTGGGGAGACCGGATCCGGGCAACCCGGCTTCGATTTCCGAGCAGACGCTGCGCCGGTGGCAGCGGGAAGGGGCGGCCGAATGGTGGGGTTTTTGTCCGGATATGGCCCGGGTCTTCGCGCAGGCCAGCCTGGTGGTGCTGCCGTCGTATTATGGCGAGGGCCTGCCGAAGGTGCTGATCGAGGCGGCTGCCTGCGGCCGGGCCGTGGTCACCACGGACTGGCCCGGCTGCCGTGATGCCATCGAACCTGATGTGACCGGACTGCTGGTACCGCCCCGGGATACGGCAGCCCTGGCGGATGCGACGGCTGCGTTACTGAACGATCCCGCTAGGCGCCATGCGATGGGGCAGGCCGGTCGGAGACTGGCCGAGCGTGCCTTTGATATCAGGAAGGTTGTCGCCGACCACCTCGCGATCTATGCCGGGCTGTTGCCGGGCACCGGCAGGCCGGATACGGTCTCGCGGCTGTAGGTAATGGCGTGCCTGGTGGAAACATTCCGGGCGAAAGCGTCTTGATCTACTACCTCACAACCCGGGGTTTCGATCATACGCTGTTCAACCACCTGGCGTTTCGCGGCCGGGATCTGCGGCCGCATGTCCGCAGGCTGCATTACGATACGCTGTTCAGGGCCCGCCGCACGCCCGCCGGGGCGTATATCTTTAGCGACCTCGAACGGCTCTCCGTCGAACAGACCGAGGCCGCGGGACGCGTTGCGGAGCGGCTGCAGGCCAGCCCCGGCGTCCGCGTGCTCAATCACCCCAAACGCAGCATGCGCCGGTACGAATTGCTGCGCATGCTGGCAGTGCGGGGCATCAACCATTTCAACGTGTATCGGTTGTCCGAGCTGCGCGAGCCCGAGCGCTATCCGGTGTTCCTCCGCCGCCATGACGATCATTCGGGTACCGCCGGCGAGCTGCTCTACGATCGCGAGGCATTGACGAAGGCCATTGAACGGCTGGAGGCCTCGGGCATCTTCCGGGATCAATGGATCATCTGCGAGTTCTGTGACACCGCCGATGCCCGGGGGGTTTACCGCAAATATTCGGCATTCAACCTGGGCGGGCGGATCGTGCCGCGGCATCTTTTTTTCGCCCGTGACTGGATGCTGAAGGCGCCGACGCTGATGGAGCCCGGGCTCCTCGAAGAGGAACGGCGGTATGTTGCCGGCAATCCCCACGAGGTTCGGCTGCGCGAAATCTTCCGGCTGGCGCGCATCGACTACGGGCGCATCGATTACGCCCTGTTCGACGGGTGTATCCAGGTCTGGGAGATCAACACCAACCCGATGATTACCACAGCGCGGGACGGCGGCGGGCCGGAACGCTGGCCGGTGCACGAGCAGTTCAGCCGCGATTTTGCCTCGGCCCTGCTGTCGCTGGATCAGCCGGGCGGCGGGCCGGCCGTTGCCCTGTCCGCGCCGGAGGGGTTTCCCTATCGCTGCAAGCGCCTGCTGAAGTCGGGCTGGCGCTGGTTCATGCGGGCCTCGTGGCTCAGCTACACCCGGCGCGGCCATGAATGGGAGCGCCGGCCGCTGAACCGCCTCAGCCGGCTATGGCGGCGCGGGATCAGCCGGCGGTGACACCTCGTCAGGGTGCCAGCCTGCTTTCCAGGTGCGTTCGCTGTTGTCGCGGCGCGAAACGCGCCAGGTGCTCGAGGACATCCGCGCGCACGCTCGAAGCCCCGGCCGGGGCGATGCGGCCGTCCGCGCCGCAGGCCAGCGCAGCCGCCCGGTCGTCGACGCCGGCCGCGCGCGCCAGGCCTTCCAGTTCCGCCACGTCCCCGGCCATCTGCCGGAACAGGGCCTCGCCGTAGGGCGTCAGCTCGGCGTGCCGGTCGATCTGTGCGATCCCGATGCGGAGCTGCAGCAGGAAGCGGGCGATGCGTTCGCCGGCATAGGCGCGGAGGCTGTCGTCGGGCGGGTCTTCGGCCAGCACCCGCAGCCAGAAGCGGGTCACGGGGATGAATACGTAGACGGCGTGATAGATGCCGTGCAGGGAGCGCAGGTCGTCGCGCCAGGGTGAGTAGTAGCGCTGTTCCTCGAGCGCCTGCGTGTGCGTTTCGTCGAAGAACGGCCCGGTCTCTTCCAGGAAGAACAGCCGGTTGTGATGGAATTCGTGGATGAAGGTGTCCGCCATTTCGTGGGGATGGTCGATGGCGGCCGCGATGAACGTCCCCGGCAGCTCCGAGTGCGCGAGATTGGTGTAGTCGCCGCCGCGCAGCGGCTTGAGCGCGATGTAAGGAACGGCATCGGCGAACTGCGCGAAGACCTCCGGGGCCCGGTCGCGAAGCACTTGCAATGTCTGCTGCACCAGCTCGACGCGGTGTTCCTGGAAGGCCGGTCCGGCGGCCTGTACCGGCGCCGTGAACTCCATGCCGGGGAGGTTGTTGAAGGCCGCGGCGTTGAGCCCGCAGCGATAATCGTCCACGCCCGCGACCGGGCACTGCTCGACCCGGGGTCCGGTGTCCGCGGACGCCGCCGGGCGCAGCGGCAGGTGCCGTTCGGTGTCCCCGTGCCGGCAATACAGCGTGTCGCCATCGATGCCGTAGACGGCGATTTCACCCCTGCCGGCGACATACAGCAGGCTGCCGGGGAGGGCGAACGGCAGCCCGGCGCGGTACGGCTCGTCGAAGCGGCATCCGGGGCCGCCGGCCGCGGCGATGCCGAGGGCAAAACGCCTGAATTCGTGCAGGTGGCGCTCCAGGGCCGCGGCCGTATCGGCTGCCCCGTAGTCCCGGGCGCAGGCGGCGGCGACGCCGGTCGCCGGGGTTTCGTTCAGGACCGCGTACAGCAGCTCGTAGGCGATCCGGACCCAGTAATAGGCCACGGGATCGGTCCAGACGCGGGTGAATGCCTCGGCCGGGGCCGATCGCGCCTGTTCGACAAGCTCCAGGAACCCGGCCTCGCGGCCCCCGAGCGGCCGCTGCCGCGCGAGCTGGTTGTGAACGGCCAGCAGCGCCGAGGCGCTTTTGCGGTGGCGCCGGCTGTAGATCGCCGGACTGGTCCAGAGTGTTTCCCGGACCGGTTCAGTGGCCTGATCGGCCCGGGAAGTGCTGGTGCATGCCATGCCTGTAGCCGGATGTAAAAACACCCCGCCGGGGCGGGGTGTTGGTTGGGAATGCCGTTATTCTAGTTGGTTTGTGTTTTGCCGCCGGGCTTGGCGGAGGCCCGGTACTGGCGGGTCCAGTGCCCGGCCTCGTCCCCGGTTTCATGGCGCAGGCCGGCTTCCAGGGTCGCCAGCTCCGGGTTGTCCCCGGCCAGGGTTTCCAGATCCAGCAATTCTTCGTGTTGCATGGGGAATCTCCATTATCTTGCTGCGTGAATGGCCACTGCAATATATGCGGCTTTGAACGACTTAATCAAGCGCGATGTTCGCGATCGCCGCGGAAACCATGGTGGCGCGGTCAATGTGTGACCGGGAGCGGCTAGATCAGGCGCTTCCGGAGGCCATGGCAGGCGTAGGCGGCCATCAGCGCCGGACTGGTCCAGAGTGTTTCCCGGACCGGTTCAGTGGCCTGATCGGCCCGGGAAGTGCTGGTGCATACCATGCCTGTAGCCGGATGTAAAAAACACCCCGCCAAGGGCTAATACCATTCAGTTAAGCCTTCTCTGAGGTTTAAGATGGATGGGGTAATGAGTTTTGCTTCTTCTGACGGCCCTCGGTTTCGGGGGCCGTTTTCGTTCGGGCACGATAAACTGTTTCACGTTGTTGCGCAGGTCGCGAAGTTTTTTCGGGATGCTGCCGGGTGAAGCGATGGCACACCAGAGGAACTCGTCCTGGATGTAGCGTAATGCCATGATGAACGAGATGCGCTGCGGCGGCACGTCGGCATCAACGGCGATGCGGGTGATTTCCAGACGGATGAGGTTATAAGCGAGCAGGATGCCCCACATCTCCTGCTCGATGCCGTCGGGGGTCTGGCTTCTGAGCAGCGTTTCATTGGCGAGTTGCCGGCACTTGATTTCGCCATAGCCCTGTTCGATTTCCCAGCGCTGCCAGTAGACGTTGAGCAGGTCGGCCAGCGGGTAATCTTCGGGGTCGGTCAGCGAGGTTAAAAAGCCACGGATGGCGCCTTTGGGATCGGCGTCAGGTGATGAGCCGGGCCCGCCAGGTCGCCGGCAGGTGCGGATGCTGGCGCCGGGCCTGCGGCGAGACGGGCATCTCGACCAGGCAGTCGTGCGGTCCGTAGTGTTCGATGACGGTGTGGCGCAGCCTGTTCTTCATCGGGATCAGCCAGTGGCAGTCCGGTTGCTGCTGCTGCCAGGCCAGCAGCAACTCGGCACTGAAGTAACAGCGGTCGAACAGAGTCAGCGAGCCGGCCGGTGCCGAAGCAACCAACTGTTGGGCCTGACTGATCTCACCGACCCGAGCCGGTCCGAAGGCGGCATCCCAGAGCAGGTGCGAGTGCACCGACAGGAGCGTGACCAGTGCCAGCGACGGGAACGCACTACGTGTCTTGTCCTGATAGCCGAAGTGGCCGGCATTGGCATCGCTGTCGGGGATAGGGAAGACCGTGCCGTCGACACTGAGCAGCTTCAGGCCACACCAGTCGGTGGCCGTTTCCTGTTCGGCCCAGGCCTGGGCCGACGTCAGAAACAGGTAGCGCAACGGGTCGCTGCCGAGGCGTTCGCGCGCCTGCGTCAGGGCACTGGGCGCCACCCGCCGCAGGCCGGTATCGGCTGCCGGCATCACCAGCCCCAACTTATCGCAGACATCGGCAATGGAACGGTTGCGATACAGGCCCATGCCCAGTACCAGCCAGACCACCTGTTCGGCCGGCAACTTGCGCTTGCGAATGCTGGCCGTACCGCTGGCCTGTAGAGCCTGTTCAATCCAGTCGGCCGGAATGGCCTGTTGATGAAATGCGCTCAGCGACGCCGGTTCAGCCAGACTTGCTGTCAGACGTAACTCTTCGGCAATGGCCATAAAAAACTCCCGTATCGGTTATCCCGATACGGGAGTCTGATCCCCTACACCGTTAATGTATACCGCTTAACTGATCGGTATTAGTCCAAGGACGGGCTTTTTTATTGTGTACTTGAAAATTGATCTCGGCCCTCATAATGCCGAGGTCGGATTTATTTACCTTGCGGTATTCATCGGATCATCCTGCCACACATCAATAAACCCATCCCGATTCGGCATGGTGACGTTCGGTAACGTGTCCTGGTTCATCACGGCATCCTCGGGAATGACATTGTCGAGTGACAGCAGGTAGGCGGTGAGGGCATAGGTTTCATCATCGCTGAGCGAGCCGGGGTTGTGCATGGGCATGGAGCGGCGGATGAAGTCGAACAGTGTCGTGGCATAGGGCCAGTAGTTGGCAATCGTTTTCTGTGGGAATTCCTCGGTCAGTCCCATCTCGGCACGGGCCAGCCGATCGCCGCTGCCGCCGGCACCTGCACGCGCATGGCAGGTGATGCATTGCTCGTTATAGATCTTTTCACCCTGGGCCACGCTGCCGGAACCCTCCGGCAAACAACGGCCATCTGGAAACACACTGATATTCCAGTGTTGTACCAGTTCATCGGATGCCGGCTGACCCAGACCCGGCCCTGCCTTTTCTGCAGCGGATTCTTCAGAACCAGCCGGAATCGATACCGCCAGCATCGCTGCCAGCATCAGCATCCTTGTCCTGTTCATAGACATGACTGATCGTCCCGTCGGCGGCAATCTCGAAGGTGAGAATACCGTTGAAATGATAAAAGGCGTGATTGCCGCGTTCGGCAACCAGTTCGTTGCGTTCCGGTTGTACATAACCGGTTTCGTCGGTGGCGCGTGCCTTCAGGCGCACGGTTTTGCCGTCCCAGTGCCAGGGCAGGCGAAAGCGGGTAAACGAAGGGGAAACGGGGTCGCGAAGGGGAAACGGGGTCGGAGTGAATAAAATTTATTCACTCCGACCCCTTTACTCCACGGAACAGGATATGGATCTCGAGGCGTTTCTGAGCATGATGTCGGACTTTCTGCCCCAGGGGGTTTATGACCCCAATAGCCTGACCGATACGGCCAAACGACTCATGCTGGCCCCCTGGTCCAGTGAGACGGGCAAGCGCGCCCTGTTCAGGAATTTCCGCCGTCTGAATCCGGAATACACGCAGGCGATTGCCGAGGCCCTGCCCCTGGTGGAGCATGACACCCTGATCCTCTGGGGCCGTGAGGATCCGTTCCAGAAACCGGTCTACGCCGAACGGTTGCAGGAAACGCTGCCGCATGCCCAGTTGGCCTGGCTGGACGAGGCGGCCCACTGGCTCATGGAGGAAAAGCCGGAAGAGGTGACGGGTTTGTTGCAGCGTTTTCTGGCACGGCCGGATACTCGTTGATCAGCCAGCGTAGGGAGGTTATATGACAACAGCATTGGTAATGGGTGTCGGGCCGGGACTGGGAACAGCCCTGGCAAAACGTTTCGCTAGCGGTGGCCTGAGCGTGGCCGTGGCCGCGCGCAATAGCCAGCGTTTGGAGGCGCTATTGCCCGAACTGCGCGAACAGGGCGCACCGGCTGCGGAGGCCTTTGCCTGTGATGTGGCCAATGAAGTGTTTGTTCGCGAGACCTTGCGGGAAGTGATTGAAGCGCTCGGTGTCCCCCGGCTGGTGGTATTCAATGCCGGTACCTTTGTTCCCAAGGGGCTGCTGGAGACAACCCCGGAGGAATTCGAGAACTGCTGGCGCACGGGCTGTCTGGGCGGTTTTCTCGTGGCCCAGAACGCGGTACGGGCGATGCTGGAAGAAGCTGAACCGGCCGCGGATGGCACGCGGGGAACACTGCTGTTTACCGGTGCTACCGCGAGTCTGCGCGGCGGTGCCGGCTTTCATAATCTGGCGGTGGGTAAATTCGGACTGCGGGCACTTAGCCAGAGCCTGGCGAGGGAGTTCGGCTCGCAGGGGATACATGTCGGCCATGTCATTATCGATGGTCAGATCCAGGCGCAGTCCACGGACAGTCGCCATCTGACACCCGCCGCCATTGCCGAGCAATACTGGCAGCTCTATCAACAGCCGGCCGGTGCCTGGACGCAGGAACTCGATCTCAGGCCCTACAATGAATCTTTTTGACGTAACCACAGGATGGCTGGCATTGCGACGCCGTTAGGAGGTGTGGGTTACCCTGTATGGCCAGGCTGAATGCCGAGGGCAGGGGATATCCAGCGATCGCGCCACACCGCGGCATCCGGCTCATTAACCGGGAGATAAGCAGTGAATCAAGACGAGGTCTTACAGGCAGGCATACCTGCCGAAACGTGGTGGGTGAGGCGACTCGCGGTTCAGCGGCCCTTGGTCTGGCTCCAGCATGGCTGGCTGGATATGCGCCGACATCCCGGGCCAAGCCTGGCCCATGGTGTCCTGGTGACGGCATTGGGCTGGGTGGTCCTGGCGCTGGCCAGTACGCATCTCTATCTGGTGGCGGCGGCCGTGTCAGGCTTTCTGCTGGTCGGCCCCATCCTTGCCACCGGCCTGTGCGAGTTGTCACGGCGGGATGTTCGAGGCGAACCCTCCGACTTCGATGATTCGCTGGATGCGCTGGGCCGCAATCCTGCTGCACTCTGGCAATTCGCCTTCGTTCTCTTAGGTTTCAGCCTGCTCTGGTTCAGTCTTTATGCATGACCGCGATCTGGGCCGCCGGCCCGCAGCACAGGCCGTGGTAGAACTCGTGACAATACCGGCCAGCTGCCTGGGCTTGACCTTTATTGGTTGTGCCTATTATCCTTCATAGAAGTATGTGCTATATTTCAGATTTGGTTTGCCAATCAAAAAGTACTATCCAAAACGCATGATGATCAAAATGCAAAAATGCATGATGATATTGTAATCTAGGATTAATTAGCGGGAGGGGGTATCATGAGTAATGTTCGCAAGCTGCAAGGGGCTGCTGTTAGTATTCTCTTTTGTCTTTCTATGCCTGTGACAGGTGCAGAGAACTTTATCAATCTGGAAGTCACCGGTCTCCAGCGGTCTGATGAAGGCGGTCCGCTTAGTATTAATGAGGACACAGATGAAGTCGTGCTGGAAGCGGATGACACGGATTTTGATCTCGAGCCCGGGGCGGGGTTGCAGATAGGCCACAGGAGTGATAACGGTAATGAATACTTGGCGGGTTTTACCTATTATGGTAACTGGGATGCAACGAGGCGCGTACAGGATGCAGACGAGGACATAGATCCCCTGAACGAACTGGCTGATGAAGATTCTGACTGGACCGACGCATTCGAGCACAGCATCGATTATGAATCTGATCTGTGGGGCGCTGAAGTTATGATGCGCCCGGCCGCCCTCCGCCATTCTCACGGAAATCTTGGTCTTGATATCGGCGTTGGTATAAGCCATATAAATCTGGAAGAAGATTTTAACTGGAATACCATTGATGAGGAGGGCGATGCCCCCGGCGATAATGGCAATTCGAACTACCGAATCGAGACCCAGAATCACCTTTTCGGCGTATTTGGCGAGTTGCGAGTAACACAGGGGCTCACTGATAATGTCAGCATCAACGGTACAGCCAGGGGCGGTATGTATGCAAATTTCGCAGAACAGCAATCAGTGTTCGAAAATGATGGCGTCCGTATTGGGCGCGGCAGTAACGATGAGGTCGAGACTGCGGGAGTATTTGATGGTCGGATTGCACTGGCTTTCACTCCCATGACCAATGCAAGCATCAATGTAGGTTATCGTGGCATGTATCTGACCGGTGTGGCACTTGCGCCGGAGCAAGTAACATTCGGGGACGAAGACACTGGTTCAGCCCTGAATAACCGCCTAAGCGGTCTTAATACGGGCAACATGTGGTTGCACGGTCCATTCGCTACATTCAACATGAGGTTCTAGGGTTAGCTTATTTCTGATCTGATATTGAAAGTATTTCATTTTACAATGTATGCCAAATAAAGCCTCCTTGTGGGTAATACCATTCAGTTAAGCCTTCTCTGAGGTTTAAGATGGATGGGGTAATGAGTTTTGCTTCTTCTGACGGCCCTCGGTTTCGGGGGCCGTTTTCGTTCGGGCACGATAAACTGTTTCACGTTGTTGCGCAGGTCGCGAAGTTTTTTCGGTATGGTGCCGGGTGAAGCGATGGCACACCAGAGGAACTCGTCCTGGATGTAGCGTAACGCCATGATGAACGAGATGCGCTGCGGCGGCACGTCGGCGTCAACGGCGATTCGGGTGATTTCCGAGACGGATGAGGTTATAAGCGAGCAGGATGCCCCGCATCTCCTGCTCGATGCCGTCGGGGGTCTGGCTTCTGAGCAGCGTTTCATTGGCGAGTTGCCGGCACTTGATTTCGCCATAGCCCTGTTCGATTTCCCAGCGCTGCCAGTAGACGTTGAGCAGGTCGGCCAGCGGGTAATCTTCGGGGTCGGTCAGCGAGGTTAAAAAGCCACGGATGGCGCCTTTGGGATCGGCATAGGTAATGAGCCGGGCCCGCCAGGTCGCCGGCAGGTGCGGATGCTGGCGCCGGGCCTGCGGCGAGACGGGCATCTCGACCCGGCAGTCGTGCGGTCCGTAGTGTTCGATGACGGTGTGGCGCAGCCTGTGCTTCACCGGCATGAGCCAGTGGCAGTCCGGTTGCTGCTGCTGCCAGGCCAGCAGCAACTCGGCACTGAAGTAACAGCGGTCGAACAGAGTCAGCGAGCCGGCCGGTGCCGAAGCAACCAACTGTTGGGCCTGACTGATCTCACCGACCCGAGCCGGTCCGAAGGCGGCATCCCAGAGCAGGTGCGAGTGCACCGACAGGAGCGTGACCAGTGCCAGCGACGGGAACGCACTACGTGTCTTGTCCTGATAGCCGAAGTGGCCGGCATTGGCATCGCTGTCGGGGATAGGGAAGACCGTGCCGTCGACACTGAGCAGCTTCAGGCCACACCAGTCGGTGGCCGTTTCCTGTTCGGCCCAGGCCTGGGCCGACGTCAGAAACAGGTAGCGCAACGGGTCGCTGCCGAGGCGTTCGCGCGCCTGCGTCAGGGCACTGGGCGCCACCCGCCGCAGGCCGGTATCGGCTGCCGGCATCACCAGCCCCAACTTATCGCAGACATCGGCAATGGAACGGTTGCGATACAGGCCCATGCCCAGTACCAGCCAGACCACCTGTTCGGCCGGCAACTTGCGCTTGCGAATGCTGGCCGTACCGCTGGCCTGTAGAGCCTGTTCAATCCAGTCGGCCGGAATGGCCTGTTGAAATGCGCTCAGCGACGCCGGTTCAGCCAGACTTGCTGTCAGACGTAACTCTTCGGCAATGGCCATAAAAAACTCCCGTATCGGTTATCCCGATACGGGAGTCTGATCCCCTACACCGTTAATGTATACCGCTTAACTGATCGGTATTACCGCCAAGGGCGGGGTGTTGGTTGGGAATGCCGTTATCTTATCGGCGGCGGTTGTTTGCCGGGCTTGGCGGAGGCCCGATACAGGCGGGTCCAGTGCCCGGCCTCGTCCCCGGTTTCATGGCGCAGGCCGGCTTCCAGGGCCGCCAGCTCCGGGTTGTCCCCGGCCAGGGTTTCCAGATCCAGCAATTCTTCGTGTTGCATGGAGAATCTCCATTATCTTGCTGCGTGAATGGCCACTGCAATATATGCGGCTTTGAACGGCTTAATCAAGCGCGATGTTCGCGATCGCCGCGGAAACCATGGTGGCGCGGTCAAAGTGTGACCGGGAGCGGCTAGATACAGGCGCTTCCGGAGGCCATGGCAGGCATAGGCGGCCATCAGCGCCAGGCTGGCCCCGCGCCCCAGTCCTTCCCGCCTGCGGTAGATGTGCCAGGCCATGAGCCATTTGGCGAGCTTGTTGCCGGACAGGGAATTCACGCGCTCGCGATAAACGGTCAGGGGCTCTTGCAGGGCTTGTGCGATATGGCCATCCCGCAGGATCTCCAGCCAGAGGGCGTAGTCGTGGGACCGCGGCAGATCGGGCATCGTGCGGCCGCCCAGCGCCGCCCGCTCCAGCATGACTGTCGAACAGCCGATGGGGCAGGTTTTCAGCAGGGCGCGGTAGTCGACAGTCGGCGGCGGATGGAAGATGCGATTGTTCAGCCTCCCGGTCTTGTCTGTTTTCTCATAGGCCGTGAAGCTGAAAGGTATCGCATGCCGCTCCATGAACGCATGCTGGGACGAAAGCTTGTTCGCTCGCCACCAGTCATCGGCATCCAGGAAGGCGATATAATGACCGCGGGCGAGCTTGAGGGCGTGATTGCGCGCGGCGGCTCCGCCGCGGGGCGCCGCCAGATGTTCCACGCGGATCCTGGTATCCACATCAGCATACTGCCGGGCGATCGCCGGGGAATGATCGGAAGAGGCATCGTCGACGATAATGTGTTCCCAGTCGTCAAAATCCTGATCGATTACCGAGCGAATGGCCTGGTCCAGCCAGCGGGCCGAGTTACGGCAGGGCGTGATAATTGAAATGCGCGGGCAATGGCGCATAGAGATTGTTATTCCTGTAGTTCTCTGGATGCTGGATTGACTGCAGTTGCCCTGATGGCAGGTCTGAACAGTCAGGCGGAATAATTGTTACATGAATAACATATTAATTTTTCAGTTTCAGAATTCTAAGTAAATTTAGAAGACAATTTCGCCAATAAGCTGCATTTTTACCAAATCTTTTTCTTAACGCCTGTTTGATTAACCCCAAAGCCAAATAATCATTATGCCGAAGCCATATATTACGTCTCTGTTCATTTATCAAATAGTTGCGAGTCTCAGACCAAGCTGTAGCTGTCCTAAATATACTGTCCTCAAGTGTAAGCTTGATTTCAGTTAACGTCGATTCTTTAAGATCGATATCATCGCGAGAATTAATTAAAGTCTCATAAAAATATAAGAACTGTGTTAACCGATTAGCCAGACTTGTTTCTTGATTTGCATCGTGATCCTGATATCCCAAAAAAATTCTGGATCGTGCTCCAGTATGCATGCGAATATTCAGGAGAGGTTCATCTATGTAATAGATCCCTTTCAACAGGGCCGCACGAAATGGCAGGATCCAGTCAGTAATGAAAGGCGATTTCTTGTTTGATAATGGCCCAAAAGTATCGAATACTGCTCGTTCCCAAGCAAGAGTAGGGCCTCCGATGTGCTTTATTCGTCCATAGCGTGCCATTTCATGGATATTCGGTGGATGACCTGGATCGGGTGGATTTTTTTTGCGTATGTATTGACCACGATTGGTTATCCAATAAGCGTTACTGGCTAGTAGCGAGACGTCGTTCTGCTGCCAAGCACGTATTAGGCGTTCGCATCGATGTGGCATGGAAACATCGTCGGAATGAGCAACGACGATGAATTCGCCATCGGCCAGTTCCATAAGCGTGTTATAGTTTTCCACGCCCATCCGGGTGGCGTTTCGATGGAGCTTTACCTGGTGAGGTCCGTCATAGGCCTCAACCATCCGCTTCACAATCTTGTAGGTGCCGTCGGTGGAGCAGTCATCGGATATTACGATCTGCAGAGGGCTATAGGTCTGCAGGAGGACGCTGCCAAGGGCTTCCCTTACAAATCTAGATTGTTGATAGCAGGGGAAGATTAGGGTTACGAGCGGCCTGTTCATCCTGGTAAGTGTGGCTTCTGGCAAGTTCGGTAAGTTCTTCGCAATTATTCACAGCATATTCCATGGATCGGAGTATTGTGTCGGACAGGTCGTGGCTGGGTTGCCAGCCGAGGTGCGTAAGTTTCGAGATATCAGGTATCCGCCGATCGCAATCCTCGTAGCCGGGCCCGTAGAACTCGGCCGAATCTACAGAGACTATGGGAGAGTCCGCTTCAGAATCAAAGTGTTCGTTATAAAGCTGCTTCATGAGCAGGGCGAGAATCGTGAATTGTAGTTTCGTTTTCCGGGTTGCCAATGTTGATAATCTGATTCCTCGTTTCTTCCGGATGCTCCAGTATTTTCTGCAGGGCGCGTGTCCCGTCCTCGATATCGGTAAAGCAGCGCATACTGTGCCCACCGTCAACCAGCTGCAGTGCCCGCCCGTAGATCAGGGCAGACATGAAATGGGCAAAGACTCGGGGATTTCCCATATCAGGGCTGTCCATAAGAAAATCCATCAACGGGCCGACGAAATTGAACGGCCGGACTATCGTGTATTCGAGATCGCCGGCAAGGCCATGTGCGTGAATTATTCTGTCCAGCAGTTGCTTGGCGCTGCTGTAAATCCAGCGATGATTCGCTATCGGCCCTACGATGCAATCTGAAGCATCTTCTGCAAATGGCTCCGCGGAGCCGCCGGTCTTCCCGTATACTTCGCAGGTCGAAAAATGAATAAGGCGACATTCATGCCTTGCACAGGCTTCGATGATCTTCAATGTGTCGAAGAAATTGAGCTTTACGACTTCGAGTGGATCGGCAATAAAGGAACCGGGGTGGACATAGGCAGCAAGATCGAAAACCACATCGTGAGAAGCGACAATTTCCTCGACCAGGTCCCGATCTTTGCTGATGTCACACTTACGGAAGGTAAAGGGTTTATTCTGGAATCGGAGCCTGAGCTTGGCATCGCTGATATCCAGCAGGGTCAGTTCATATCGGTTCTCGCTCGACAGACGGTACGGCAAGATTGGAACCGATAAACCCCCCGGCCCCGAACAGGGCCACACGTAATCTATCGTTCATTCCTCCCCCTGTTTATTTCGATAACTCTTTGAGTGTAGGGTAAAACCCGCATTATTTTGATTCAATCGTACCAATGTTAGCAGTTTGAAGTATGCTTGTCATCGGTCTACGTCTAGCCATAAAATCGCCAATCACAGGCAACCTATTGGGAGTGGGCAGTACGGAATAATGGGCGCATATGCGCAAAAAAGCTCCCAAACAGCTATACAGCAACTGGCGATATGTTGGCAGCCGCTAAATAGCTGTTCTGAATTCTGCAACATTCTCCGACCGTGCCCAGTATTTTCGCCATTCCGGGCATGACCCGGAATCGAGTTTCAGACTGATATACACCGATCTGCCATCCGGAGGGAGATCATGCCAGCATGTGGTTGAGGAAACGTGAAAGCGCGATCACCGTGGAGCGGTTCGCTGCAAGTGGTCTCATCGGACCCGTAAGGATTTTCGACAAAAGGGAATGCCGTGAAATCGAAACGTACTTCAACAAGGCATTACGGCCCACCCCCCTGGACTGGCCGAAAGGTCACGCGGCAAGTGATTATTTTATATACAGACTTGCCACGAGGCGATCTATTATCGATATAGTCAGCAAACTGCTGGGGGAGGATATAATCCTGTGGGGTGCGAGCCTGATCGAAAAAAAGCCAGGCGGACGGCATCAATGGCATGTGGATATTGAATGCACACAGGGTACTGGCTTGTTCGCATCCGCATGGATTGGGATCAGTTATTGCTCCAGAAGAACAGCCCCGACCTTTCTGATCGGCTCACACCGGTTTGATGAAATTATTCAGAAGATGGAATACGACAGACATCTGGACAGAAAAAGCATGACGGACAGGGATATTGTCAATCTGGCCCGCACCGTCGATCCAGGTGTCTATCTGGAGACACCATATATAGTCGACGGTGAGGCGGTGTTCTTTGACGGCAGGATATGGCACGCTTCTTTTAATGCCGGCAGAAAGCATCAAAAGGCATTACTATTGCAGTATGCATCGGCAGACAGTGTGGTCAGAATTCCAGACCTCAAGCAACGTGATTGGCCGTTCATATTCAAGGATGATCCACTGCCGCCGGTAATATCGATAAGGGGAAGACCTGTATCTGGTATAAATCGAATAGTATCTGCACCGTCACCGGATACCATGTATAGCGAGACATATTATGGCCTCCAGCAGAATTATTAAAATCGACTTGCCGCTTGATGAAGATAAGGAGCGAAAATGGAAGCCATATTTTCTGTATAAGGCTAAAAGCAGAATACTGGAACCGTTAAAATGTCATGTCTCCGTTCTGAGTGCCGGCCACTCACCGCATGCGCCACATGCCCATGCGCAAGAGGAGATACTGATTGTCCTGGATGGTGAGGCAGACCTGGTCATCTCCGATTCTGAAACTGAAGACAATGCCAGGATCGAGAAAGCAACCCCGGGAACGTTTGTTTATTATCCGGCCTGGCAATATCACACTATAAGGAATTCCGGCGACCTGCCTGTAACGTATTTGATGTTCAAGTGGGTCAACCCGGAATATAACGAGGATCCGGCTTCGGTTATCCAATTATTCGATACGTCGGGTCTTTTCCCGGACAGTGACAGGGCATTCGCCACAAACAGGCTGTTAGATATCGAGACAAGATATCTTGACAAACTGCACTGCCATCTGACGAGCCTGAAACCCGGTGGTGGCTATAAAGCCCATGCTGATGAATACGATGTAGCTATAGTAACTCTTGGGGGCAATATCAAAACACTTGGCCAAACCATAGATCCATATAGCGTAGTATATTTCCCTGCGGGCAAGAAGCACGGAATGAAAAATGAATCAGATATGACCGCATACTATATTGTCTTCGAATTTCATTCATCAAGATATATTCCCATTAAACGCCGGGTGATAAACAGGATTAAGCGCTTATTACATTGATTCCTGAATATGAAGGATGGATCCGTGACATGGTTTCAGATATCGAGCATTCTTCCTATGTTGACCCTGCCAGGCCATGACAGTAGTAGGGACCTCGGATTCCATGAAACAGTTACTACTTCACATAGGTTCACCGAAGACTGGAACAACCTCTATTCAGAATACACTGGCGCATGCCGCGCGCGTGGGTGAGCTAAAAGGCGTGTCTTACCCACTGGATCTGTATCAGGGAAAGGCAGTCAATCACAGATTTATTGAGGCCTTATATAAGGAATACGACAGGCTGGTCAGAACTTACAAGGCCACCTATTCGAAAGATTCACGGTCACTGAAGCAAGACATTGATATATATCGTAGAAATCTCGAGCAAGCCATATTAAGGTCAGACAGGATCATCATATCTGCAGAAAATTTGTGCGGATTTACGGCGCATGAAATAGAAAATCTTAAAAAGCATCTGTATGGCCTGGGTGTTGACGACATTAGGTTAATATTTTATGTGAGACACCCTGCTCTCTCTATCTATCGTCGATGCAGCAACATATAAAGGCATCCTGGCAAATAAAATACCCATGCAAATACAAAAGCAATTTCAGGAATATTATTGAGCTATGGAATGACCTGTTTCCAGGTAAACTGTTTGTGAGACCTTATGACAGGGCTATACTTAAAAATGGAGATGTCATAAATGACTTTCTGGATGTAGCGTCGCAGTTCTTTGTTAAAAAAATTCACATTACCAGGTATGTTCAATCGAACAAATCAATGCCAGTAGAAGGCATATATCTCGTTTCTCAATACAGAAAGTATTTTTATCGTAATAGCAATAACAAAAGGAAATGGGATTCAAACTTGCTAGTAAATTTAATTAACAGATTGTCTGATATTAATGACTACACTGTTCCTGAACTGAAGGGTGAGATTGTCAACGTTATAAGCACTAATCATAAAGAAGACCTGGAATGGCTGTATCGGAAATATAATATTAACTTCTTGTCATCGTCGAGATCTAGTCGTGCATTTGAAAGTGATTGTCATGAACAAAAGATCAGTGATCTAGAGGAAATACTTGATAAGTATGATTTTAACAAGGTAAGGAATCTTGCCGAATCGATAATACAACAATTAAAGAGGATTTTGATTAAGTATCCGCCAGAGTTTACAAACGAATATGAAAGCTTGAGTCGCTAGAAAAGATTCTATATCTAGAACTTATTATTCTGCCAAGTACAGAATGGCCATAATCATATTGTTTGCCAAGATGCTGCTACTACAGCGAATTTTATAATTTATACTATAATACAGTACTAACATTGCGACAAGCAGCCGCGCAGCATCAGAACACCACTGGTTTTATGCGTAGCTAAATAGCCCCGCCGTTTCTTGCCGGGTTACGGGTCAAGTCTGGAATGACAAAAATACCGGACACGTTCGGAGAATGTTGCAGAATCCGGAACACTTACTTTAGCCTCAGATCGATTGTCAACTTGCGGTCTATAAAGACCTTTAGTGAGAGCTGCTTGATTGATATTAGCACGATCACCATTTTTGTTGCCTTGGTGGGCGCTAGTACGCCTGCGTTTCTGTATCTTCAGCGTAAGTCGCAACCGGGGGTGTAGATTGGGTGCTGTTTCAGGTGCGGACAGGGCGGCCGCCAAGCAGCAAGCGCACGACTTCCGCCAATTCGACAGCCCACAGCCTGGCCTTGATCGTGCACAGCAAAAGGCGTTGCCCGACAGTCAGCGACCTGGTCTGGAGTATCCGGCGCCATGCCCATACGGGCGGTATAACGGTGCGTGATATAAATGACAGCCGTCTCCGCAGATTGCCATGCAGGACTTGCCCCCCTTGATCCGGCGTGCCTTATGAGCCAGTTCCTGCCAGCTTGCACGAGCTGGGTGGTACACCAAGGCTGCCGCACAATAATACATTTCGACACCATATTGGCTTGCTCGCCGGCAGAATTCCGCGTCCCCGCCCGAATACCGGGACTGCTCGAAGCAGCCGACGCGATTAATGATCGATTTGGCAAAAAACAGGTTGGCTGTAGTCCCATATCCCATGCGAACATAGTGTTCCTGGAGCAGGCCCAGCGTCATGTCATAAAGTTCATAGGCGTTGATAGAATTATCATTAAAGGGAACCATCTGAATGCCGCCGGCAACAATGGTATGGTGGGGACGATCGGCGTGTTTGATGCACTGAAGCCCCTGTTCAAGCCATTGCGACGATGGCAGGCAATCGGCGTCCGTGAAGACCAGGTATGCGCCCCGAGCATGTTTGATACCCTGGTTCCGCGCTGCGTAAGACCCCGGTTCCTGGCAATGCAGCAGTCGGGCGAAAGGCGGCAGGCCGACAGGGTCTGGTAACTGGCTGGAGCCATTGTCAATCAGAAGTAGTTCGAATGCCTTCTGGCCAAGTGACTGGCTATCCAGGCAACCGATGAGCTTCGGAACCAGATCCCACTGGTTATAGACGGGGACAATAACGGAACATTGGAGCTTGTCATCTTTCACGGACATGGGGCCACCGCTTCACATGCAGGTATAAAGCCTTACTTTACCTGCGGGCAGGACAGTAAGAAAGCTTATGGTTGTAGTTTACAGATGGTATCATTGAAAAACTCTTTATTTCTGTTAAGTATTTCTTATGAAATCGTACTATAAATTATATGATGGATGTAGATGACTGGTATCCAAAGACAACGGTTGTGTTCTCGTACCAGGTGCATGCGGATTCGTGGGCCGACATGGGCAGAGGCTATTACACAACTGCGCATGGCGCCAGCAGCCGGGGAGTCGTGTAAGCGCAGTGGCAGTAGTAGATGGATGAACTGGTGTCATTGCGAGCGTAGCGAAGCAATCCCCGGAAGCAGCTGCAGATAGCACAAGGAAATATGAATAGCGAAAATAACATGGTGCCAAGACGAATTATCGTCTATGACCTGTCGAGTTCTCAGATATGTAAAGCTCATGGCCCGGCTTTGCGAACTGAAAAACTGGACTCCAGTACACTGGTTCGGTTCGCTGCCCAACATGGAAAGCTCATACGGGAACTGTTTCCCGACGTTGTATACCATCATAAAAGCGATGCAATACGCCGCCGGTTTGCCGGCTTCCATTCCTTTCAGGGAATGGCCCGTACGCGATGTTGATATAATCCGTAGGCTTGCCAGGTATTATCCTGTGCTATATTCGGTGTTTCTGCGTGAGGCGCGCAGACCGTATGGCATGGATCAGATGGCGGAATATTATCAATCGATAACGTTCTGGCACTGTTTTCTGAAGCATGTCTCGCCGGATTTACTTGTATACAATAGTATTCCGGCTCACATATACGACTTCCTTCCCGATCTGCTGGCGGATGATTCTGACATTAATACACTATTGTTACTGGAGCCATATCATATTGCCGGCACAATGACGCCAACAAACCGATTCGAGGAACATCCAAAAAGAATTGTTTCCTGTTATAACAGGACCCTCAGGGAGGGGAGGCATACAGGCGCTGAATTGAATGATTCTTGGAAAGCGTATTACAAAAGAATGACAGGCACTTACGAGGACGTAGTATATGAGGACTTCAAACGCCGTTATGTCATAAACCACAAATCTGATCGAGTCAAACTCAAAGAGACCATACTCAAGAAGATTTATTTTATTCTTACGGGGAAACGCAGTAAATTCTTTGCGAAAGTCCTCGGGCGAGAGTTACAGACAATGCACCGGCGCTGGGCGTTACGCAGTTATTATCACTTACGGGCTGTAAAGCCTGATTACAATGCCCCTTATGTTTTTGTGCCCCTGCATGTCCAGCCGGAACGCACCAGCATTCCCCAGGGCGGCGTCTTCGGTCAGCAGCTGTTGATGATCGAGATGTTATCCCGCGCACTGCCGGAGGGGTGGACCCTGTATGTCAAGGAGCATCCTGTCCAGTTATATGATCGGCCTGTTTTCAAGTTTTTCAGGACGTCGGCATTCTATCGGGAGATCTTGCGCTTCCCCAATGTGCAGCTGGTTCCGGCCAGAATCTCGGCCAGGAAACTGGTCGACCACTGCCGTGCAGTTGCCTCAGTGACCAGCACGGTTTGCTGGGAGGGCCTGTTCCAGGGCAAGCCGGCTCTCGTATTCGGACACGAGTGGTACAGCTTCTGCGAGGGCGTATTTCATATCCCTGATGACAATAGCTGCATCGATGCGATGTCAAGGAATACGCAAGATGGTTATTCCTCTGATCAAGATAGACTCGCGAAGACTGTCTTTATGCCATTCAGGAACAGGGGATAACCCGTCCCGTATATGCAAAGCACGAGAAATGCAATGGCATGGAAGACGAGATGTCCCGACAATGGGCGACGGCCATAGCCGAACGGCATCGACGAGCACGGAGAGGCGCTCGACCTGGACACCCACCTGCAACCTGAAAGGGCGTGCAGCATTACATTGTAACTGCTCGATTACAGAGACTTGCTGCCTTTATATCCTGCGTTACAAACATGAACTATCAGGCTCCGGCGGGGGTATCAGCAGAGTTCACGCTATCTGATTTTCCAGAAGCAGGCTGGTTCCGCCCCTCGGATTTCATCACAGTTAGTGTTCACGCGCTGAACATAAAGGTCTATACTGTTCATTTATTGAACACGGCCCTGCAACCCCGGGCGCTCACTCGGCTGGCCAGGGCAGCGCACAAACGCAAGGACGATGGAACGACAAAACGCGCCTTGCGGTGTCCCTTAATCGGACCCCGCAGGGCGGGAGCGTGCCCGAAATCACGGTTTCTTAGTTCCTGCTTCTACGGCGCAGGGGCAAACAGTCAATCACCATGATCGATACCATCCGCAAGGTACTCTCTCTCCTGAACGCCCGGGAAAAACGCCGCGGCATCCTGGTCCTGATCATGACCACCATCATGGCCGTGCTCGAGACCGCCGGCGTCGCTTCCGTACTGCCGTTCCTCGGTGTGCTCGGCAAATCCGGCAAACTGGTCGAGAATCATCCGGTTCTGGCCACGATATTACGATACGCTCGGCTTCACCTCCCGGGACGCCTTCCTCATGGTGCTGGGCGGGGCGGCATTTGCCTTCGTCCTGATCGCATCGGCCTTCCGGGCTTTGACCATCTACGCCATGAACCGGTATATCGAGATGCGTGGTCATGCCCTGGCATGCCGCCTGCTGGAAACCTACCTGCGCCACCCCTACGCCTTCTTCCTAAACCGCCACAGCGGCGACCTCGGCAAGAGCATTCTTTCCGAGGTCAACCAGCTTGTCCGCAACGTCCTGCGGCCCGGCCTGGAACTGGTAGCCTACAGTTTCGTGCTTATCGGGATCGTGGCGCTGCTCATCGCTGTCGATCCGGTCGTGGCGGCGGTGGTGATCGCCGTACTGGGCGGACTCTACGGCGGCATCTATTTCTTCGTGCGCGGACCGCTCGGGCGTATCGGCCGCAGATCGGGTTAGCGCCAACCGCGAGCGCTTCACCGCCGCCGGTGAGGCCCTGGCCGGCATCAAGGACATCAAGCTGCTCGGCCGCGAGCATGCCTACCTGGGCCGTTTTCTCGGACCGTCCAGCCGCTTCGCCCGGCACCAGGCCAGCAGCCATGTCCTGGCCCAGATACCGAACTACCTGGTGCAGGCGGTGTCATTCGGCGGCATCATCGCCCTGACCCTGGTACTGCTGGCGGCGCATGGCGGCACCGAGGGTGGCGGGATCGGGGAAATCCTGCCCGTGCTCGGCCTCTATGCCTTCGCCGGCTAGCCGCCTGTAGCCGCGGCGCAGAAAGATCTATCTGGTTGTCTGGCCCTGTTGCGCTACGGTGCCGCCGTGCTCGACAGCATCTATGACGATCTCGCCCAGCGCGACGCCCTGGCCGAGATCCGCCGGAAGGTATCGCAACCGTTGAAACCCCGCAGGGAAATCGCCCTCCGCGAGGTCCATTACACTTATCCCGGCGCCGCCGCCGAGGCACTGTCGGGCATCGATCTGAGTATTCCGGTCGGCAGCTCGATGGGACTCGTGGGCAGCACCGGCGCGGGCAAAACCACGCTGGTGGACGCGCTCCTCGGTCTGCTCCGGCCTGACGCAGGGTACAGATCGCGGGGCGGACCGGCGAGCCGGTGACCGATGCGAACCTGCGGGCTTGGCAACAGACCCTCGGCTATGTCCCGCAGGATATCTTTCTTACAGATGCCAGCATTGCCGAAAACATCGCCCTGGGCGTACCGCCCGATCGGATCGACCGCGATCAGGTCAGCCGCTGCGCGCGCCTGGCCCAGCTCCACGATTTCATCATGCGGAGAGCTGTCAGAACAGTATGATACAAAAGTAGGCGAGCGTGGCGTGCGCCTGTCGGCCGGCGAGCCAGGCGTGTCGGCATTGCGCGTGCCCTCTACCATGACCCGGAAAATACTACGTATTCTGACGAGCCGACGAGCGCCCTGGACACGGTAACCGAAAAGGCCCTGATGGAAGCGCATCGAGGCACTGCATCGTCGGAAGACCGTCATTCTGATCGCGCACCGCATCAGCACGGTGCGCAACTGCGATCAGGCTGGCGCCGTTGGAGCAGGGACAAATTCAGGCGTCGGGCCGCTTCGAGGAGCTGCTGGAGCAGGACGCGCGGTTCCGGTCGCTGACCGCTATCCCGAGGTAACGACCGCGTATGCCGACCAGCGAAACCATTCACACCGTACTGGTGACCGGGGGCGCCGGTTTCATCGGTTTCTGCGGTCGTCCGTCACCTGATCCGTGAGACCGACGCTACCGTTGTCAACCTGGACGCCTTGACCTATGCGGGCAATCTCGAGTCCCTCTGACGACGTGCTCGATCACCCGCGCCACGTTTTCGAACGGGTCGATATCCGCGACCGGCCCGCCCTGGACCGGGTCTTCCGGGAATACCGTCCGTCGGCAGTCCTGCATCTGCCGGCCGAATCACCAGCACCGACTCAATCCATCGAGGGGCCGGGCGTCTCCATCGAGACGCAACGTCACCGGCACCCGCAATCTGCTGGAGACCGCGCGTGAATACTGGAACGAGCTTACCGGGCCCTATTCGCTCCGCGTTCCGGTTCCACCACGTTTCGACCGATGAGGTCTACGGCGAGCTCGGACCGGAGGATCCGCCGTTCCGGGAGGCCGATGCCTACCGGCCGAATTCCCCGTACGCGGCCAGCAAGGCCGCGGGCGATCGCCTCGTGCGTGCCTGGCACCGAACCTACGGTCTGCCGGTGCTGATCGCCAGCTCTTCCAACAACTACGGCCCGTACCAGTTCCCGGAAAAGCTCATCCCGCTGATGATTCTCAACGCCGTTGAGGAACGCGAACTGCCGCGTATACGGCTGCCGGCGACAACATCCGCGACTGGCTCTCACGTCGACGATCATGCCCGGGCATTGCACCGCTTCCTGACTGCCGGCGAACCGGACAGACCTATAATATCGAGCGGGAACCGGTTCTCGTATCCGGCCGGGCAGGGCGGCTATGCGGCCTGGATCCATGCCATGCTCAAGGAAGCTGAGTCCTCGATCCCGGTCTATACGGGTCTGACCGACATCCAGGCGGATATCGATCCCGACAGCCTGCAGGTCCGCTCGGTCAGTGCCGGCGGAACCACCTACACGGCCGACCGCATCTTCTGGTGTGCGCCGCTGCCGGCGCTTTGCAAGGCGGTCCGCTGGCTGCAGCTACCGAAGGGCGAGCCGCAATGGGAACTGCCGGGCAGCTTTACCTTCAGTTGAGCCCGTCAATCCCGACTACCATGAAATCCTGCTGGCTGATCCGGGACACCGGATCCGGCGCATCAACTTTCCCGGGCTGTTCACCGACGGCAGCAAATCAAAAACCCTGCAGGTCGAATACACGACCCTCGGCGAAGAGGCCCACCGCGAGGGCGAAGAATGGAAACAGGACTCGCTCGTCGGTCTCCGTCAGCTCGGAATTATCGGTCATACCACTGAACCGAAATACTGATGACTTCAAGAAAGTACTCCCGCGGCGTTGTTGGCGCGGAAGCACAACTCGCTGGATTTCTGGTCGACTGCGAACGCCGTATCCAGGAGGCAAACAGCAATCTCATCGCCCCGCACATGGCGGTCGCCTCCGACAACAATGCGCGCCTGGTCCCCAAAGCAAGTCTATCGGCGCATCACGGATGCCCTGGATCAGCGAAAAGCATTACAGCGTCGCTGTCTGGCCGAAGCATTGTAGGAGCGCAGCTCGCCGCGCGAATGTGAGTACCTTCGATACCTTCGTACCCCAGTCTGTATTGCGTGCACAGCCTTTAGCGGCGAGCCGATAGAGCGAGCCATCAAGCGCCAGGTGCTCCTTGCCCTTTGAGGGGGAAGGATGGGATGGGGATAACCAAAATCATTTTATGCTTTTGCAACGTCATTACGAGAGCGACCGCTACGGATGGCGTAAGTGCAGAAAATGCAGGAGCAGTTTTGCTGCCAGCGAAGCAAACTGGTGAACCATGAGCGCGCTGAATCGTTCCCCGGTGTAATTTCGACCAACGGGACAGAAGTCCTTGCTGGCGACAGCAACAATATTAATTTGTGGGGGCGTATTACAATCCGCGATTCTTCTGTGTCATTGCCAGAGGAATGAAGCAGTCTTTTAATACTGTCTCAGTGCTTATTTATAAATAAAATTATAATACTTCCCATATGAATAACGAAGAGAACATACAGTCACGACGAATTATCGTTTATGACATGTCGAGACCCAAATATGTGAAACTCATGGCCCGGCTTTGTGAACTCGAAGAACTGGACTCCAGTTCATCGGTTCGGTTGCTGCCGTCACATGGAAGCTGGTGCAGGAAACGTTACCCGGCGTCGGTATACCACCATAAAAGCAATGCAATCCGCCGCCGATTGCCGGATACCATCCCTGACAAAGAATGGCCTGTGCGTGATGTTGATGTAATCCAAAGGCTTGCCAGATATTATCCGACACTGTATCCCGTGTTTCTGCGTGAGGCGCGCAGACCGTATGGCATGGATCAGATGGCGGAATATTATCAATCGATAACTTTCTGGTACTGTTTCCTGAAGTATGTCTCTCCCGATTTGCTTGTGTACAACAGTATTCCCGCTCGGATTTATGACTTTCTCCCCTGATTCTGCTTGCGGGCTGATTCAGATATCAACACACTCATGTTACTGGAGCCAGTATCATATTACCGGTACCATGACGCCAACTAACCGATTCGAAGAGCCTCCTAAAAGGATTGCTTCTTATTATAACAAGGCCCTTAATGAAGGGCATGAGAAGATTGTTTTAAATGATGACTGGAAAGCTTTTTACAAAAGAATGACCGGTAATTATGAGGATGTTGTATATGAAGATTTCAAACGTCGATATATGCTTATAAATCACAAGTCCTGACACGAGTACAAGTCTTCAGGACATGATCCCGGCAAAAGATTTACTACATACTTTCAAGAAAGCGCAATATCTTTTATGTGAAAGTATTGGCGCGTGAATTGTTGACCCTGCACCGGCGCTGGACGCTTCGTTGCTACTACCACCTTCAATCGGTGAATCCGGATTACAATATTCCTTACGTTTTTGTGCCTCTGACATGCGCTGGGCCGGAGCGTACCAGTATTCCCCAGGGCGGTGTCTTTGGTCAGCAGTTATTGATGATCGAGATGTTATCGCGCGCGTTACCCGAGGGCTGGTTATTGTATGTCAAGGAACACCCTGTTCAGTTATATGATCGGCCTGTTTTCAAGTATTTCAGAACGGCAGCGTTTCGCATCGAAGAAGGCGTTGCGATTCCCCAATGCGGGGGTCAGTTCCGGCTGATAACGCTTCGCGCCAGGAAGCTGGTTCGATCACCGTCGTGGCGGTTGCTGCTTCGGTAACCAGTACTATCTGTTGGGAGGGGCTGTTCCAGGGAAAGCCGGCTCTCGTGTTCGGACACGAGTGGTACAGCTTCTGCGAAGGCGTATTACAGATCGCCGACGATGACTCGTGCATCGAGGCAAACTGACCAGAATAACGACAACGGCTGTCCGGTTGAACAAAGCAACTCAAACTTGCCTTCAGGCCATCCAGGAAACAGGAAAACGCTTCTTCCTCAGCAGACAAAGCGCGCGAAAAATAGTGAGCCTGGTAGCACGATGGCGTTTCGACAATGGGCGGAGGCCATCGCCGCACGGATCGACCAGTAGGAGCGGCGGTTGACTTGGACACAGAAGTAGCGGAAAGGGACAATACGAAATAACATTATAAGTCATTGATTATATTGGCTTCTGGTCCTGATGTATTTTTGCTACAAATAGTATCCATCAGGCCCAGCGGGGGAGAGAAGTCCTCGTTATCTGATGTTCCAGAAGCGATGGTGGTCTTTGCATCTGCGGTTTTCAACTCTGTCAGTGTTCACATAGACTGAACAGTCTGGCTCTGCAACACTGTTCAACAAATGAACACCCTGAGCACCGACAGATGACCCCTGACGCTGCAAATCCACGAGGCCATTGAACAAGACAGCGCAGTTCTCCGGCACTGACAGCGGCCCATTTATCCGGGCCTCGTTCTGGGACTGGCCAGCTCCGAAATATCGGCGCCGTGGCCGCATGAAGCCTTATTAAGGTTCGCCGGGCACTGGCCTACCATTATCCGTATAACCTGACCCTGAAAGGGCTTGCCAGCAAAAGCCGGCTGACAGGCAAGTATCTGTCATCTTCATTTGAAATCTACTGCCGTGCCAATGGCGTCTGTCGCACCGTATTCGAGCACCGCGCCAGTAGCGGCTGAGAAGAAGAGGATACTGCGGTTATTCTGGAGCTGGCCGAAAAGGCCTATATATGCGGCAGGGAGCGGGTTCCGGATTATTGGTATCTATGGACCGAAACACAGTAGAAAGCCGGAAACGTTTCGCTCTGTCTGGTCTCGCCGTGAACAACATACAGACACACGATGCCCTCGTGTCTGACAACACTCAGAGAAGTGCCGGAGGCAGCGTCCGCAGACATTGCGCGAGTTCAGAACCGCGTTCACGACTACCAGATTGATTCCGTCAGTACTCTGAAACCGATAAAGAGACACTAACTAAATAAATAACGACATGACGAGGAATAAAGTGACGAAGCAATCTCGTAAACCGTGGCTGTTATAGAGTGGCGAAAGCGTCCCTTACATTAGACCCGATGATAACGAGGTTTTAGTAGGAGCCGATTTTCAATCGGCGGATGTAGCTCAATCGCTGATGATAATCCGTTTCCAGATGACCGCATTGACGTCATTGCGAGAGCTGGTACGACTAAAGCAATCTCTGTCTGAGATAGCTACATTGCTGATAGCACCGCACAATTAAAAAATCGTCATTCCGGAAACGCCAAAGGCATTATCCAGCATCTGCAGCAAATATTTATAAAGAGTACTGCGGGGTCACTAAAACTGACACTGCAGGGCGGTAGCGTGCCCGAAGCCGAGTTTTATCCAATTCCTTTCTTGTCGAGGGACTTCACCACTGGAATCCTACCATTTAATGGCGAGAGAATAACATCCTGTTTCTTGCCCTTGATGGGTAAGGATAAACCTCCCATTTCCTCCCCTTCTTGGGGGAGGATGAAGGTGGGGGAAAAAGAAATATTAAATAAACAACTAACGATCAACCACTCACATAAGCGCCAGATACATTCCGCAAAATCCGCGATTTGCTGGACGCCCGTGAGCGCCGCAATGCCATTCGATTGTTTGGCATGATGATAGTCATGGGATTGCTGGAAACGATTGGCGTTGCCTCCATAATGCCGTTCATCTCCGTGGTGTCGAACCCCGAGGTCGTAGAGACTAATTATTACCTGAATAGTTTATATACCACGCTTGGCTTTACTGAGTGATGACACATTCCTGCTGTTTTTGGGCGCTGTCGTATTTGTCCTGGTGATCGGCGGGCTCGCTTTCAAGGCGCTGACTCACTGGGCCATGGCGCGCTTCAGCCAAATGCGTAACTATACGTTGAGCAGTCGCCTGTTACGTGGCTACCTGGTGACGGCCGTATAGCTTCTTCCTGAACCGTCACAGTGCCGATCTCGGCAAGTCAGTATTGAGCGAGGTTAGCCAAGTTATTAGTCAGGGTTTGATGCCGGCTCTGAATCTGGTGGCCAGTGCGATCGTCTCGATATTCCTGATCCTATTGGTGGTATCTGTTAATCCGCTGGTGGCCCTGAGTACAGTAGTGCTGCTCGGCGGGGCATACAGTATCCTTTATGCAGTGCTGCGCCACTATATTGCCCGCATTGGCGCGGAACGGGTAAAAGCCAATCAGGAACGTTTCAAGATCGCCCAGGAAGCCTTGGGCGGCATCAAGGACGTCAAGGTACTTGGGCTGGAGAATGGCTATATTCGCAGTTTTGCCCAGCCGGCGCGCCGCTTTGCGCGAGTGCAACTGAGCAGCCAGGTTATTAACCAGATACCACAGTTCGCCCTGCAGGGGCTGGCATTTGGCGGCATGCTACTCACTGCTTGGGTTGCTTGCCGCTGAGGGAGGTGAACTTTCTGCTGTACTACCCCTTATCGCTCTTTATGCATTTGCCGGCTACCGGCTGATGCCGGCGCTGCAGAGGGTTTACGCCAGTGTTGCGCAACTGCGCTTTGGCCAGCCCGCGTTGGAAGCACTGCATCAGGACTTGGTAGAAACGGAACAGGCAGGCGTCTCTGCTACTGCTTGGGTACGTACCGACAGCCAGCAGATACTACCGCTGAAGGAGACTATCGAACTCGATGGTATCCATTACACCTATCCACAAGCTGAACAGTGTGCCCTCAATAATCTGAGCCTTACCATACCGGCGCGCACCACCGTCGGTCTCGTGGGAAGCACCGGCGCTGGTAAAACGACTGCCGTCGACATTATCCTCGGCTTACTGGAGCCGCAACAGGGCTGCATCCTGAGAGTATCGCCATCGCGAACCCGTTAGCGGCGCAACCCCTACGCACTTTGGCAGCATAATATCGGGTACGCGCCTCAGAGCATCTTCCTGACGGATGATACCGTGGCAGCCAGCATTGCTTTTGGAGTGGCGCCGAACCAGATCGATCAGAATCCGTGGAGCGCGCCGCGCGAATAGCCGAGTTACATGATTTCGTTGTCAACGAAATGCCCGACGGTTATGAAACCATGGTGGGCGAGCGCGGCGTACGGCTCTCGGGCGGCCAGCGTCAGCGCATAGGCATTGCCCGTGCTCTTTACCATGATCCGGATGTGTTGGTGCTGGACGAGGCTACGAGCGCCTTGGACAATCTCACCGAGAAGGCGGCAACTGGAGCGCAGCATACATAACCTCGGCCATCGCAAGACGATCATTCTCATTGCTCATCGGCTGTCTACCGTGCGCGAGCGTGATCGGATTCTTCCTGCTAGACAAGGGGAGATTGGCAGGAGAGGGTACCTTCGAGGAGCTCAACCAGCAGAACGAACGCTTCCGGGCCATGGCGGGTGTGCACTGATCAATTGGACCTTTACGACATAGGGAACCACTGTTCAATGCAAACTTCAGGAAAGTTATAAATAATCACCCTATGTCATTTCGACCAACGGGAGAAATCTTTTAACCGATTGAGGTACAAGGAACAATCTGCGCAAGGATTTCTCGCTTCGCTCGAAATGACAAATTATTCAGAACTTCTTTAGATTATTGCTAGTAGCATTGAAGCTATCCCGCTAATATGAACTTAAACAATAAACCAACTGTAGGAGCCGACTTCAGTCGGCGAATGATTTAATCGCGAATAATAATTCGCTCCCACTGGACAATTGACCCGGAAGACGGTTTACCAGAGATCACCCACGGCGGTTGTGGCACTTTGTCATAATGGGATCGCTTCGTCACACTTCTTTCCTCATCATAATAAAATCAGAGTTTCCATAGATATTACTCATGACCACAGATATCCTGCAGCCAGTCATCATCGCCGGCGGTGCCGGTACTCTGTCGCCGCCCGCCTCGCGCAGTCTCCATCCTGAAGCAGTTCCTGCCGCTGCCGGGCGAGGACAGCCTGCTCCAGCAAACCCTCCAGCGTCTGGAAGGACTGGACCATGCCATGCCGCTGGTGATCCGGTAACGAGGCGCACCGCTTACTGGCCGCCGAACAGTTGCGCCAGGCAGATTTGGAAGAACTGCCGCTATTACCGGAACCGGGGAAGCAGACGCAACACAGCCCCGGCCATTGCGCTGTGCAGACGTTACGGGCCACACAGCGTGGCGAGGCGATCCCACTCCTGCTGGTTCCGGCTGCCGACCACGCTATTATTAAATAAAACCGCTTTCCACCAAGCGGTAATGAATGCAATGGAACTGGCCCGGCACGAGCAGGCCCTGGTCACCTTCGGTGTCGTCCCCGGTCACGCCGAGACGGGCTACGGCTATATTCAGCGGGGCGAGCCGCTCGGCAAGCATGGGTTCAGCCGTTGGCACGCTTCGTGGAAAAGCCGGACGCTGACACGGCTGCCGCTTACCTCGCCGAGGGCGGCTACTACTGGAACAGCGGCATGTTCCTTTTCCGGGCCTCCCGTTACCTGGCCGAGCTGGAACAGCACGAGCTGGCCGTGCTGGAAGCGTGCCGGGCGGCCCTGCCTCAAGCCGATGCGCCGGAGACCACCGACGCGCTGTATCCTTTTATTCGTCTCGATACGGAAGCTTTTTGTCGTAGTCCCAACATCTCGGTGGATTACGCCGTGATGGAGCGTACCCGGCAGGCAGCGATGGTATCGCTGGAGGCTGGCTGGAGCTGGTCGTCCGGATCCTGGCGAACCTTACTGGGAACTGGGGAGAAGGATGGCGAAGAGGCAATGTTCTGCGTGGAGACGTCTTGGTGGAAAGATGTGAAAAATAGTCTGATTGACGCCGGCCAACAACTGGTCACCTGTATCGGTGTGGAGAACCTGACATCTGGTCGTGGCTACTCCCGATGCCGTGTTGGTGGCTGACCGCAGCCAGACACAGGATATTCAAAAGTTGGTAGAACGTCTCAAAGCTTCTCAACGCAGTGAACACGAACTCCATCGCGAGGTGCACCGCCCCTGGGGCTATTTCGACTCAATTGGCCGTGGGCAGCGGTACCAAGTCAAGCGCATTACCGTGAAACCGGGCGCGCGCCTGTCTCGTCAGCTCCATCACCACCGGGCCGAGCACTGGGTGGTAGTACAAGGCACAGCGAAGGTCGTTAATGGGGAGCACACTTATACACTTGCCGAGAACGAATCGACTTTTATTCCCATTGGTCAGGAACACTGTCTTGAGAATCCAGGATCCATGCCCTTGGAGATCATTGAGGTGCAGTCGGGGAGTTATCTCGGGGAGGATGATATTGTTCGAGTGGAGATCCCGATGGGCGTTGATTAAGAGAACCGGTAGCAGGCCAGCAGGTTGATTATAAAACTGGTTAGCGCCGCTAAATCGCGGAATTGAATCCGCGTTATTAACGAAATGCCCCACTATTATGAAATCATAGTTGACGAGCAAGGTGTGCGCGTAGCCGATAGTCAACGATAACATATCAGTATCGCCCGCACCCTCTACCATGACTCGAAGAGGCTGGTTCTAGACGAAGCCACCAGTGCCTGGACAACCTTACCGAGCAGGCATTGATGGAGGCGGTGCATAATCTCGGCCACAGTAAGACCATCATCCTCATTGCCCACCGGTTGACTACGGTGCAGCCGTGTGACGAGATCTTTGTGCTGGAGAAGGGGAAATTGGTGGGGCGGGGGCGGTATGACGAGCTGGTGGAGACGAATACGCGGTTTCAGGCTATGGCAGTTAATCATTGAAGCAGTGTCTGGATATCGAATCCAGAGAAAAGAGCTTCTTAGCCGGGACATGGCTGTCAGCTACCCGATGATTCCGCGGCTTTCGACGAAAGAGGCCGGTCCGCTGGCGTACCAGAGTTTTATGGCATCGATGGATGGAGGGGGATGCCCCAAGGCTTTCTTGGATTTAGGAATTAAGTGTAATTCTCCCTACCCATTTTTGGTCGTCGAAGTTCGTTCACCACAGTATTTCGGGGTGTAGTTACTCGCTTATTTTACACGAGCCTAAACTTATATTCCTTAAAGCTAGTAAGACAGGCGGAACCTCGCTAGAAATCGCAGCGTCTAAGTACGCCAAAAATCATCATTATACTTCCGATAACTCCAGAAGATGAAACCCGGAGGAAGATACTGGGTTCCAGGGGCCACAAAACTATAAGTACAAAGCGGGCGAGGTAGCCCGGCTTGGCAAGAATGAGATTTTAAAGTCTGTACTCAGAAGACGCTTACCAATGAAATACTGGAATCATATCTCTGCCAAAAAAGCCAAAGAAATAATAGGTGATAAAAACTGGAATGCATATACAAAAATATCAATTTTACGCAACCCGTTTGATTACGCTATAAGTTCTTATTTCTGGGGGGTTCGTACTCCAGAGGAGCGAGAAGAAACATGTTTTGAATCTTGGCTCTTATCCCATCCCAAAATTTTTTGAAAAATAGGGGGATATATGAAATTGATGGGCATAACATTATCGATTTTATGATTCGGTATGACCATTTAGACGAAGATTTAAAAGAACTCGAAAACTTAAACCCTTTGCTCTTAGGCCTTTCTGAGACTTTCCAAAAAATTAAAGCAAAGGGCGCATATAGGCCTAAAGAATCAACGATAGACAAGGTTTTTAAGTGCGCACCACGCGCCCGAAAAGTAATCTATGAACTTCATAGGGACGAAATCAATAAGTATGGTTTTTACGTGCCGTAAGAGGAATCTGAGGGGTCTCCCCAGTTTTGCGGACACTTCAAAGAAGCTGTGGACATCCCACGGTGTCGTGGACACTTTTGACCTATGATTGAGCATAGGAGGAAGTGATATGAGCAGTCAGCGATATACCCCCGAATTCAAGGATGAGGCTGTGCGCCAAGTCGTCGATCGCGATTACTCCGTGGCCGAAGTATCAGAGCGTCTCGATGTGTCCGCGCACAGCCTGTATAAGTGGGTCAAGGCGACCAAACCGGACAACTCGGAGCAGCAGGCTTCGGCATTGATCGATGCCAAAAGTGAGATCCTCAGGCTGCGTGCTCAGTTGCGGAGCACGGAAGAGGAGCGCGATATTTTAAAAAAGGCCGCGCGGTACTTTACCAAGGAACCCGAGTGAAGTACCGCTTCTTCAACGATCATCACAACAAGCATTCGATCGCCAACCTATGCCGTATCTTGGGCGTGGCCCGGAGTGGTTTCTATCAGTGGCTGCACAAGCTGTTATCCGATCGAGCATGCCCGCCTGCTCACGGTCATCCGCGACGCCTATGTGGCCAGTGGTGGCGTCTATGGTTCGCCCAGGGTCTTCGCCGATCAGCGGGAAACCGGCGAGACCTGTGGTCGTGCATCGGGTCGCACGCCTGATGCGTCTTCACAAAATCAAGGCGTTACGTAGCTACAAAAGACCACGCCCCGTCAATGGTCGACCATCGATTGTCGTCCCGAACAAACTCAGCCGTGCATTTACCGTGGATCGTTCAGATCGAATCTGGGTAACCGATATCACCTACATCCGCACTTGGCAGGGCTGGTTGTATCTCGCCGTGGTGATGGACCTGTTCGCTCGTCGTATTGTCGGCTGGTCAATGAAACCAACGCTTGCCCGCGAACTGGTTCTGGACGCCCTGCTCATGGCCGTGTGGCGACGTCAACCGAAGTCCGAAGTGCTTATCCACTCCGGATCAGGGTACTCAGTACGGCAGCGACGACTGGCAGCGCTTCTGCCGGGCTTACAGATCTCGATCCCAGCATGAGTCGACGCGGTAATTGCTGGGATAACGCGGTCGTGGAATCCCTTCTTCAGTAGCCTGAAGAAGGAACGGATCAAAATCGGGATGTACAAGACCCGTGACATGGCGCGAGCTGACGTGTTCGACACCATTGAGGTTTTCTATAATCGATGTCGCCTGCATGGTCATCTCGGCGATGTCAGTCCGGATGCCTTCGAGCAGGCCTCAGTTTGAGGCTGGAATGTGCTCACGATACGGGGAAGTCCACCTGAGCTTTCTCAGCCGATGGTTGTTATTCAAACACAGCTGAATTAACTGATTATTAATTGCAATATTGTTGAGGGAAAGAAGTGAAGGTACTAATTTTAGGAGGGGATGGGTTTTGTGGATGGCCTACTGCACTACATTTGTCGAAGCAGGGCTTCGATGTTGTGATTGCCGATAACCTATCACGTCGCAATATCGACAATGAGTTGGAAGTTGAATCCCTGACCCAATAAAGCCGCTGGAGAGCGAATTAAAGCATGGAAAGAGATCTCCGGGAAGGAAATTCGATTTGTACGCATTGATATTGCTCAGGAATACGACAGACTGTTGAAATTGCTTTTGGATGAGCGCCCGGATACGGTAGTTCACTTTGCTGAACAGCGAGCCGCACCGTATTCAATGAAGTCAGCTTGGCACAAACGGTACACTGTTAACAACAATCTCAATGCCACCCACAATTTACTTGCCGCAATAGTTGAGAGCCGTATTTATATTCATGTAGTGCATCTTGGTACAATGGGGGTCTACGGCTATGGTACTGCCGGGATGAAAATCCCAGAGGATACTCTACCATTAAGATGGAGGACGACCAAGGAAGGTTATTGGAAAAGGACATTCTTTATCCTGCCAATCCAGGCAGCATATATCATATGACGAAGACGCAAGATGCGTTATTCTTCCAGTACTATGCTAAAAATGATGGTGTTCCAATTACGGATTTGCATCAAGGTATCGTTTGGGGTACTCAAACACCTGAGACTGAACAAGACGAACGCTTGATTAATAGGTTTGATTATGATGGTGATTATGGCACTGTACTTAACCGGTTTCTTATGCAAGCTGCAATTAAATATCCGTTGACAGTACATGGTACTGGGGGGCAGACACGTGCATTTATACACATATGTGACACCGTACGTTGTATCGAAATAGCGATTAATAATGCGCCGAAAGTTGGTGATCCAGTCATTATATTTAATCAGGTAACTGAGACACATCGTGTGCGTGATTTGGCTAAATTAGTTAGTGAAATGACTGGTGCCGATATCACTTTAATCGATAATCCACGGAACGAAGTACCTGAAAACGAATTAGATGTTGATAATTCAAAATTCCTAGAACTTGGTCTTGAACCTACAACCCTACGGAATGAGCTTCTTGAGAAGTTCATGAAATCGCAGAAAAATATCTTGATCGCTGCGATATGACTAAAATACCGTGCGTTTCAAAATGGTGTAAATCATAGACGACAATCGTTATGACTATTTTGTATGAACCTGACTTATAGCTTTTAAGGTTAGTAGTACAGATTGATAAAAGATCGCTTCTAATGCGTGAATTAAATTTGCAAGTGATTTGCAACAATCAGAATGAGTAGTGGGTTAAGGTTGAAACTATGATTTGGAAGTCCACACTGCATTGTCTATAAAAACTGACAGGCTCCCACCATCCTGAGTGAGCGTAAATTCCTGTATATCTGATTGCCTCTATTGAATCCGCAGAACCCAATGTATCACTACCAAAAACATTAAAATCTATACTAACTATTATTCTGAATCATATTTTAACTTGTTTGATGAAAGGATATGGATAGTTCTGGTAAATAGGCTTATTGCAGAACATATATATGTTAGTGAGTCAACTAAATGAATACTATTATACACATAGGTATGCCAAAGGCAGCCAGTACAACGCTCCAGAAAAATCTATTTAACAAGCATCCAGATATAGTCTATTTAGGATTAAATACGGGCAATGATAGTGGTATTTATTCAATAGATAATAATGTATCAAGAATGATTGAGGATATATATCGTTTTAGACTCCATTGAGTATTCCTTACAAGGAAAACCATAAGAAAGCAAAAGATATATTTAACAAATATAAGAAGAAAAATAAAACAATCTTGCTTAGTCATGAGAAATTAGCAAGCCAGTATAGCACTGCAAATACGTGATTCTAAGGCCTTAAGAATTAAAAACCTCTTTCCCGAAGGGAAAGTATTACTAATTATAAGAGAGCAAAAATCTATAATACTGTCACAGTATAAAGACAGACCTTATGACCCAAGATTTGAGAAACGTACGCTTCCAGTTTCTTTCAAAGAATGGATGAGAATAAATTGGGAAAATTGTAATTCCGGTTATTTTGCTTCTCTTGATTCCTGTAAGATATATTTTTACTATAAAATGTTGTTTGGTAAAAGCAATATACTTGTGTTGCCAGTAGAGTTGCTGCAGCATGATTATAAAAAATTTATAAATAATTTAGCTGTGTTCTGTGGTATAGATCCCTGCGCTTCATTGAACCTAATGGCAGGAAAGCATGAAAATAAGACATCAGAAAAAAATGGACTTTTACACCGAAGATATGTATTGCCTATAGTACGTAGTTTGATATGCAATCGTGGTTTTATTGGTGCATGGCGTGAAAGAGCCGCGAATAACTAATCCAATAGAAGGTGCAATTAGATTATATGCAAACAAAAGATGTCGATGCGTATTTTTCTTGGTCAAACAAACAATTGCAGGAAGAAATCGGTCTAAATCTTTATGCACTTGGTTATTCTATAGCGGGTTCTTCTTTATGAGGATACTTACGGTAGTAGCACATCTAGGGTATGGTGGTAATGAACGTGTTGCTCAGAACTTCAGTCTTATTTATAAAATGTTAGGAATGGATGTTGCAGTACTTGCAATAAATCGAGGTGGACCTCGCGCTAATGTTTTAGTCGAATCCGGGATAGAAGTCTTTACTTGTAATAAAAATGATGCTGATACTGAAAATCTTCTCCAAAAGGTATTGTCATGGCAGCCCGACTTAGTGCATCTTCATAAGGCTGGTATAAATGATCATTCATTGATAGAAAGACTTCGTTCTGGTGTGCCAGATACCGTGCCTTTTATTGAAAAACAATCATTTTCAAAACCTTCAGACCATACGCATCTTGTTGATGTTAGCATACATCAAACTAAATGGTGCATGTGGAAGTTTGAAGCATTGTGTAAATTACAAAAAATTAAACCTATACCCTATAGTGCCATAATACCTAATCCAACTGATGCATCTTCTTTTTTAAAGATGAGTCCTTTAAAATCAATAATTTTCGTAAAAAGGTCGGTCTTCCATTAAACGGGTTTGTTTACGGTAGGATTGGCCAACCATTTGATGGAAAATGGCACCCTTTACTTATTGATGCTTTTGAAAAAGTTAGCAGAATCCTGTCCCAATACGTACTTATTCTTGGTGGGTGCGCCGCCATCTATGTTAAGCAAAATTAGTGCACTTCCGGATGAAAGTACGATCACGAATTATTCTGAGAAAGCTATATTGAAGATGATGATTCCTTGAGAATCGGGTATTCATCATTAGATGTTTTTGTCCATGCGGCCAGGCAGGGTGAAAGTTTTGGTATGGTTTTAGTTGAGTCTATGTTATGCGAGACACCTGTTATCACACTAGCGACGCCCTATGCAGATAATTCTCAGGTGGAGGTTGTAGGTCACGAGCAAGGAGGTCTCGTTACTAACAATAAAAACCAATTTATTAAGGCCATGGAGAAACTTTTTTTTGATCATAATAAACGAAAATATTATGCAATGGCGGGACGTAAGCGCGCGCTGGAGAATTATTCGTTCCAGGCCGTGGCAGAGTCTATAAATGTATTAACACATGAGCTTTCATTGTCAAATTTTCGTACTGATTTTGTAACTAGAATAAGATTGAATCCTTCTATTAAGACATCAGTTAGCCGTAATGAAATAAGGGAAATTATTAGTCACTCTTTCGATAGTTGATTATAACCCTTATGTGATGTTGCTTTCTTTTTCTAATCTCTATCCTGCAATAATACGGATCAGAAAGTATATGATCGCCTTAATTCATAAAATAAAAAAATTATTTCTCTATGATTGATCAGGTATAAAGAATACATATTTAATATTACAGGCTGACTCCAGATGTACTGATTGCCTTAACATTGGGATGCACATCAAAAAAATATTATTTAACTGAGAAAATGTACGAAACGCCAATATTACTAATTACCTTTTAAGCGCTTGAATACTATCAAGCGGCTGATAGACGTACTTCGTATTGTACAACCCGCTTATCTATATGTTGCCTCTGATGGACCTCGTCGAAACCACACTGATGAAATTAATAAAGTACAGACGGTACGCGACTATATAATTGATAATATTGATTGGGAATGCAGAATACAAAAACTATTTCGAGAGCAAAATCTTGGTAGTGGTTTAGGGGTGAGTGAATCTCTATCATGGTTCTTTCAGTGAGTTAATGAAGGAATCATATTAGAAGATGATTGTATACCAACTCCTTCTTTTTTTTGTTTTTGTGAAATCATGCTTGAACGATATAGAGATGATGATCGCATATTAATGATTAGCGGAAGAAACAATTTTGGAGAGTATATTCCTAAGGGGGCTAAGAATTACTTTTTTGCTAATATTGGACATACATGGGGGTGGGCTACTTGGAAAAGAGCGTTTAAAGGCTTTACATTAGATATGTACCCCGTAGACGATGCTTTATTTATGCAAAAGCTTGAAGAAGCAGCTAGAACGCAAACAGAGTATAGACAACGCCAAACGCAACCTTATCAAGATGAACTCAACAGGTCATCGACACTGGGATTATTTGTGGAACGTTCGACAAATATTAGAACAGAAATATGCCATTTTCCCTTGTAGAAACATGATTAAAAATATTGGTTATGGTAAAGAGGCGACTCATACTAAAGAAGGAGAAGATCTTACGCCAGTCTTTGATCCACAAACCGATTATCCGACTGAAGAAATTTACGACAAGAACTTTAGCAGGCGTATGATTGAAAAAAAATATGGTTATAGATTGTCATCTCTTTTTAAATCATTATTTTATAAAAGCAAAGTATTTGTTAAAAAGTTTCATATACTGAGAACACTAGGCAAGGTAATTGTTTATCAATTTAAAAAAGGTAAAATTAGGCAGTTATTTCATTGCATTATTGCAGGAAATATCATTAGAAGGATACGCATTCATAACTGGCTAAAATCACATGATCAAAAATTTTTACAGATCGGCGGTGGAAACCATATAAAATCAGGAGACAACTGGATAAATGGCGATTTAATAGCAGGTGATATCTATTTGAATGCAACTAAGAAGTTTCCTTTTCCGAGTGGTAGTCTCGATATTATATTTACTGAGCAATTTATAGAGCATTTAACGCAAGAACAAGCTCTATATTTTTTAACTGAAGCTTATTCGGGTATTAAAACCCAATGGTGTAATTAGACAGTCTACACCAGATTTCAAGGAATAATTTCAATTTATTTAAACCAAAATATATATATATCTGCCCAGGAAGCAGTTAATAGACATATCCAAAATCATAGAAAAAATATTCCTTATGTGAAAAAGAATGCTTGCCAATTTGTTAATGATGTTTTCAGGTTGTGGGGGCATAAATTTATATATGATAAGTCTACGTTAAAAACTATTACCGAAGAGGCTGGATTTAAGCAAGTTAAGTGGGTATCGTTTGGCGAATCTGAAACATCTTCTCTTCAGGGATCTGGAAAGACATGCTGATAAAGAGTGGATGAAGTCTGCATTTATCATGATTTATGAGGCGAAGAAAAAAAACTTGAGATGAATTATGACCTTATATTATGTCAATGTACTTATTAATTAATATTCCATTTTCATGGCAGCAATTGACACATAAAATTATATAAGTGAGATGAATTATTAAAAAAAAATTAACACAAGAATTTTGATGGCCTTTATAGCATAGGCATTGCTGATTATGAAACATTAATGAAATATGTTAATGATTTATACGGTACTAGAAATTGTGTGATTACAATACTTGAACTAGGTTCGGGTCCAAGCACAATCCAGCTCGCTGAAGATTATCCAAAAGCAAATATTTACTCACTGGAAAATGATACAAATATTCTAAGTCAAAATAACAACAAGTTGCTGCAATCGGAGCAAGAAAATGCAACCGTACTGTATGCTCCTATAAAAACCAAACTAATTCTTGGTGGAGTATTTCAGACATATACTTTAAAAAATATTCCTAAAGATATTAGTTTTGATGTAATCATAATTGATGGTCCAGTTGAAAGATTATATCCGTTTGGAAGGGAAGCAGCTTTATATCAACTTTTTGATAGGCTCTCAGTAGGATGCATAATTGGGCTCGATGATTGTCATCGTAAATCTGCGAAAGGAGCTGTGAAGCACTGGAAAGTAATGTACGGAGATGCAATAGATATTATCGAAGAAACTGAAAGTTTTATCGTTTTGAAGAAATGTCATGACTCTCCACCATTATCAATATTTGTACCAGAAATATACAATTCATACATTTCTTGTTTTGTTTCTAAAGTTGGTCTCTCAGATTCTAACGCAACAGTTCGTTGAAAGCTTCGAATGGCGTTTGTGCATCAAGGACTTTACGCGGTCTACCATTGAGCCGGTCCTGGACCTTGCGGATTTCATACGCACTGACTTCATTGAAATCGGTACCTTTCGGAAAGTACTGACGTATGAGGCCATTGGTGTTTTCATTGGTACCACGCTCCCAGGGACTCTGTGGATGAGCAAAATAGACTTTCATTTTCGTCTTACGGGTGAACAGGCGATGTTCCGTCATCTCCTTGCCACGGTCATAGGTCAGCGACAGCTTCATCTGCTTCGGCACATGACGCAATTTGCGGGCAAACGCCTGGCGAACGCTGGTGGCATCCTGCGCCGGCAGCCGTACCAGCAACACGGTACGCGTGGTGCGTTCGACCAGCGTGCCCAGCGCGGACTGATGACCACGGCCCAGGATCATGTCGCCTTCCCAATGACCCGGGATCGTCCGGTCGGCGACCTCGGGCGGGCGTTCGGCGATGCTGATCATCTCGGGGATTTGCCCGCGCCGGTCAGCCCCGCGACTACGCAGCCGGCGTGCGGCTGGTCTCAACGTCGCGGCGCAGCTCGCGCGGCGAGCGTACGTTGCGCACCTCAGGCCAGTCGCGGTTATCGCGTTCGTTTCTTTTGGGCGGTGACTGCCCGGTAATCGGAGCCCGAGCGGTTACGGGCCAGCTCCCGGCTGATGGTCGAAGGACTGCGCCCCAGGTCGCGGGCCATCGCTCGAATACCCAGACCCTGGGCATGGCGAATGCTGAGTTCCTCGCGTTCAGCCAGGTTCATGCGCTGATAACACTTTGACATGCAACACGTCTCCTCAATAATGGCAGCATTATTATCACCGTGTTGCGCTAGGAATTAGAGACCGCCAAATGTAAAAAATATCGAACGTCTGCGGCTTCATTTGTAAAGACTATGATAAACAAGTAGTCGTGTAAATTTAATACACAGATAAATGAATATCTTTATTGCGGAATCTGGTTGTATCGGTTCGTTATCAAGTAAAGAAGGGGGTTATATGAGTTTTTCTTCATCGGGTGATAGTTGGACATAAGACATAGGAATAGGCGTATAAGAAAATGGCTGAAAGTGATGTAACTAAAGAGGCAGAAAGAGGTAGGATTAATGGAAGTTAAATGGAGCCTGTAAATTAAATTGTGTAACTGCCCATTGATGCCTACTGTACAAGAGGAGCCCATCAATGGCAGCGACAATGGATGAAGACAAACTGAAGGCGCTGGCGGCGGAGCTGGCGAAAGAGGTCAAGACGCAGCAGGACCTGGGCGATTTGTCGGCGCGGCTGACGAAGCTGACGGTGGAAGCCGCACTCAACGCCGAGCTGGACGACCACCTGGGGTATGACAAGCACGCGCCTGAAGGCCGCGGCAGCGGTAACAGCCGCAATGGCAGCACGCCGAAGAGTCTGAAGGGCAGCCACGGCGAAGTCGAGATCCAGACCCCGCGTGACCGCAATGGCCGCTTTGAGCCGCAGCTGGTGGCCAAGGGCCAGACGCGGATTACGGCCTTCGATAATCAGATCCTGTGCCTGTATGCGAAAGGCATGACCACCCGCGAGATTGTGGCGTCGTTCCAGGAGATGTACGGCGCCGAGGTATCGGCGTCGCTGGTCTCGAAGGTCACCGACGCGGTGCTGGACCAGGTGGTCGAGTTCCAGAGCCGGCCCTTGTCGTCGTTCTATCCCATCGTTTACCTGGACTGCATCGTGGTGAAGGTGCGCCACAACCGCCAGGTCATCAACAAGTCCGTCTACGTGGCGCTGGGCATCAACCTGGAAGGCCGCAAGGAGTTACTGGGCCTGTGGCTGGCCGAGACCGAAGGGGCGAAGTTCTGGCTGTCGGTGCTGACCGAGCTGCAGAACCGCGGGGTTCAGGACATCCTGATTGCCTGTGTCGATGGCCTCAGTGGCTTCCCCGACGCCATCGAGGCCGTGTACCCGAACACCCGCATCCAGCTGTGCATTGTGCATCTGGTCCGCAACTCGCTGAAATACGTCAGCTGGAAGGACTACAAGGCGGTCACCGCCGACCTCAAGCGCATCTATCGGGCCAGCACCGAGGCCGAGGCGGAACTGGCATTGCGACAGTTCGCCGAGCGCTGGGATGACCGCTATGTCCAGATCAGCAAAATCTGGCGGCATCACTGGCCGAACCTGCGCACGCTGTTCGATTATCCGCCTGATATACGCAAGGCAATTTATACCACCAATGCCATCGAGTCATTGAACAGCGTCATCCGCCAGGCCACCAAAAAGCGCAAGATCTACCCGCATGATGACGCGGCCCTGAAAGTGATTTATCTGGCCATCCAGGTCGCTTCCAGCCGCTGGTCACGCCCCATCAGCAACTGGAAGGCGGCGCTCAATCGCTTTATCATCGAATACGGTGAACGTGTGACTCAGTATCTTTGAACGGGCACTTACACAGAATTATTTACAGAGTCGTTAAATGGGTTTAATTGGTGATTCTAAATTACCTTTTCTTCGTAATCAGGAGAAACATGCTAATGATGAATGGATCAAGCATGATTTTGTGATGATTTGTTAGGCAGAAAAGAATCAGATAATGCATAAGTTACCACTAGTTAGTGTAAACGTTACTACTTACAATCTGGCCCATCTTTTGCCTCGTGCGCTGGATTCGATTCTGGAACAGGACTATTCTAACTTAGAAATCGTAATAGTTGATGATTGTTGCTAAAGATAATACAGTGGAAGTTATTCAGAAATACCAGAAGAAGGATCCACGGATCAAATATTATAGCATCATGAATTAAACAAAGGAAATGCTTCTGCGAGAAATACCGCATTGAAAATTAGTGATGGTATCTATGTGGCTTTCATGGATGATGATGACGAGTGGATAGATAGAAAGAAAATAAAAAAACAAGTTGATGAGTTTGAAAATATTACTGATGATATCGCAGTCGTTTGCAGAGTTATTGTTGAAAGTGGTGTACGGACGGATTTGAAAAAGGCGGCGTATCCGGCTGGAATGGAAGTACCACCAACCAACCAGGCAAAGGAGATACGCCACCATGAGCCAACGATACGCATGAGACAGCGGGCGCGCCAGTCGAACGGGCGCCGAGGATCCGCTCACCGAGCTGCTGCAGCGCGGCGCGCGGGATCTGCTGAGCCAGGCGGTGGAGGCCGAGTTGACAGCGTTTTCTCGACGCACTACCGGCGACCACGCAGCTGGCCGACGGGCGTGCGGGCGTGGTGCGCAACGGCTACCTGCCCGAGCGCACGGTCCAGACCGGGATCGGGGAGGTGGCCGTGCAGGTGCCCCGCACGCGATCGCAGCGGCTCGGGCGTGCGGTTCAGCTCGGATTTGCTGCCGCCGTATCTGCGCCGGAGTCGCTCGGTCGAGGAGCTGTTGCCCTGGCTGTACCTCAAGGGCGTGTCGTCGGGCGACTTCCAGGAGGCGCTGAGCGCGCTGCTGGGTGAGCAGGCCGAGGGCCTGTCGGCGTCGACGCTGGGTCGACTCAAGCAGCACTGGCTCACCGAGCATGACGAGTGGCGCGGGCGCGATCTGAGTATCCGCCGCTACATCTACTGGTGGGCCGATGGCATTCACTTCAATCTGCGCGGCGAGTCCGCCCGCGAGTGCCTGCTGGTGATCATCGGGGTCCTGCCGGACGGGACCAAGGAGTTCGTGGCGATCGACGACGGCATCCGCGAATCCGAGCAGAGCTGGTACGAGATCCTGGTGCGCCTGCGCGACCAGCAGGGCCTGACGCCGGTCCGCACCTGGCCATCGGCGACGGCGCGCTGGGCTTCTGGAAGGCGCTGGCGCAGGTCTTCCGGCGACACGCGCGGCCAGCGCTGCTGGGTGCACAAGACCGCCAATGTGCTGAACAAGCTGCCCAAGGCGGCGCAGCCGAAGGCCAAGTCGGCGCTGCAGGCGATCTGGATGGCGACGAGTCGCGCCGAGGCCGAACAGGCCTTCGACAGCTTCCTCACCGTCTACCGGGACAAGTATCCCAAGGCGGTCGCCTGCCTGCGAAAGGACCGCGACGGCGCTGCTGGCGTTCTACGACTTCCCGGCCGCACACTGGCAGTCGATCCGAACCACGAATCCGATCGAATCGACCTTCGCCACCGTGCGCCTGCGCACCGCCAAGACCCGCGGCTGCGTGACGCGCAACTCGATCCTGAGCCTGGTGTTCAAGCTCGGCCAGAGTGCGCAGAAGCGCTGGCGGCGGATGCGCGGATATCAGTGGATCGAAAAGCTCGAACAGGGCGTGCAGTTCATCGACGGCATGGAGCAGATGCCAACGTCAAACGACCACCGGAACGCCGCCTGAGATGATCGCCATACACCAGAATTGACAGTAACTCACGGGATATAACACTCATATGAGCAACACCACATTGCCATTCATATAGGACTGGGTAAAACTGTAAAATCAACACTACAAAAATTATTGGCACCATTGCCAAATTACTTACACTAGACGGCATGAGCAAGCATCTTCATCTATTGAGAATGTTATTATATTGTGACACAACTCAGGGATGGAAAAGATATTGAATTAGACTGTATAAAATTAGTCAGTTCTATCGAAGACCTCAAAGAGAGCAGGGATATAGGGCGCGCACCTCTGTTGATGAGCTATGAGTATTTGTCTTCTAACAGACGAAACAATGATGAATTATCCATACCTGAACATAATTGTAGGCAAGATGGCATTCTTCCAATCGCAAGATTCTTGAAAATATTAACTAACAGTTATAACAATGGCAAAATAAAAGTATTAATAACACTTAGAAGACAGCCAGAATGGCTAGCCTCCAAGTATGTACAACATTCAAACACACTTTCGCTTCACAAATGGATTTCGAACGTAGGATTGAGAAAGCTTAGACGGATTGATGATCATGTATTTCTTAATTATTCAAAATGGGTAGATGATTTGAGTTCTGGCAGTCGGAAGAGAAAATTGATGCGTACTTTTTACTGAAGAAATTGCCTGTCATGATTACTGGGATAAGCTGTCTCACTTTTCTCGGTTGCCGATTTTATTCAGATGTAGAATCGAATCATTCAGCTACAAAGTTTAATCAGAGAAGTAATGATACTGGTGACTGGTATATACGAAACCATAACGACGTTTTTATGCATAGACTGAAAAAGAAATCACGTAGATTATACTATAGATTGTCTGGTAATATGACTATCAGGACTCTTTGAGACTCGATTCACACAGTCGCAACAATACTAAACTTAGTATTGGCACACAATCGAGATGCATATATTTTCACTACCTGAAACACTGACGGACAAAATCATTCATTATTGTACGCCATATAATAAGAGGCTTGAGAATATGGTGAATCAAGATTTATCAGAACTAGGGTATTTTCGCAGCTCAAATAGGAGATCATAGCTTTCTCGCGACAAACGTCGATGTATTCCTGCATTTATCGGCGGCTGTCCCCGCAGTGGGACAACAATGCTTGGCGCGATCTTGGGAAAGTGGGGAAAGGGCGTGAAGTGAACGCCTGAGTCTCATTTTTAAACAAAAAGTACTTATACGCAATCGGTCCTGATTGGCGCAGTGGCGTTGATAGGGATAAACTACTTCAGTGGTTGGATAATAGTTTTCGTTTCAAGATTTGGGATATATCATCGCCAGCTAGTAATGAGTTGCCCGAAATCTTGAAGCCAAAACGATCTTGCTCATTTTTTATATATTCTTGTCAATATGTATGCCAGTAAACACAGCCTATCTAGAACCTGTAATATCTGGATAGACCATACACCCCATAATATTCAAGACCCGGTCACGTTAATGACGATATTTCCTGCTGCTAAATTCATCCACTTAGTGCGGGATCCCAGGGGAGTAGCTGCGTCTGTGCTTCCATTGGACTGGGGCCCGGACACTGCTGAGCAGGCGGCTTTTTTTTGGTCACAGAAACTGGCATTTGGTTTGGCGTTTGAACAGGCTTATCCGGGTGTATGTATGCGAGTGTATTACGAAGACCTCGTAGAACAACCAGAAGTTACAGCTGAGACAAATCTGCGACTTCTGCGGTATTGATTATGATAGTACCATGCTAAGTGGCAGTGGCTTTATAGTACCTGAAATATACTGCAAAACAACATGCATTAATAAACAAGGAGCCTAATCTCAAGCGTATTCATTCTTGGAAGAATGAGTTGGAGCTTTGGGAGATTCAAAAAATTGAGAATAGTCTGGCTGATTCTTATACCAATTATGGGTTACAGCAACTACATTGTTGCCTCTCTCCCAGAGCGTACTATGCTGCAAAAAATCAAATCCAGGCTGATGCCAATAATTTCCTTTCTGAAAAAAACACGATATTCATACAAGAAAAAACATTATGGATAATAGAAGAGGAGTACAGCCGGTAGTTGGTATTGCATTACCCTATCTCAAGTCCAGGGGCACCGAAAAGCAAGCCCTTAAAATCTCACAAGGCTTTGTTCAGAACGGCATCAGTACTAGACTTCTTTCCTTTTGTCATATTTGGTTGGGGACAAAAGTATCTTTATGACGCTTTTGCAGAGTCAGGTGTAAATGTAGTCCTCAATCCTGTGTTCACCCGTCGCTCATGTACCGAGGCGATTTAGTATTAAACATGTGAGTACACTGGCTATCGCAACCAAGAAATATCGTTGTAGTGTCTTAATTAGCCGTGCGGGTACGATTAATAGCTTGGTAGGCTATGCCGGACTTTTGGCATCGATTCCGACAATAGCGGTCCGATCCGGGCCAACCCGGGATACTGATCGTGCGAAATATGCCTTATCTCGCTACTTTGCATGCTTAAATGAGTATAGAAGACTAGGTTTCCCTACACGAATTATTTCTGTATCCAGTGATGGAAACAGCAGATATGCATTACAATACCCTTGTATTGCTAGTAAAACATGTCATATACCAAATGGCATCAATACTGATATTCAGCTGTAAAGTAATAACACTAAAAGCATGTAAACCACCAAAAGGTAATTTTTATTTTTGCTTTTCAGGAAGTCTAGAAATCAGGCGAAAGGGCTTGATATCCTGATAGATGCTATGCACCAGGTTGTTTATCAGTATAAGTATTACGATACAGCCCTCGTTCTGATAGGTAGCGGAGATGATGAGCAGAAACTGCGTTGCTTGGTAGAGAGAGCAAAACTTACTGACTATGTAATTTTTATGGGAGAACAAAGTGATCCGCTTCCCTTGCTGGCTAATTGCGATACTTTCGTACTCCCTTCACGACGCGAGGGACTGCCTAATGCCTTGCTCGAGGCCATGGCCCTGGGCCTTCCTTGCATTGCTGACTGACTGCGATACCGGGCCAAGAGAAATTATCACTCAGAATAAGGATGGTATTCTTGTGCCTATCGAGGATCCTGGACTCTATCCGAGGCAATGGTCAGCATCATGTTAAATGATGATCAATGAATCAATCTGTCGACATGCGCAAAGAGACGGTTCGCGCTAGATATTCTGATCAAACTATGATTGCTGGGTATCTTGATTTGGTCAGAGAGCTCGGTTAACTGTAAACATATATACTTTTGATCATGCAGGCTATGACTTGCAATGGCAACTGGTTGAGATCCAAATTAATTACAATGGGATAGATGTAAGGTTGGAAATTGCCTAGGGATACACCCTATGTCTCCGTCATCGTGCCTGTTTATCATGACTGGGACCGCCTGCGGGACTGTCTGCATGCCCTGTCGCAGCAGCATTATCCTCCGGAGTCCCTTGAAATCATCGTGGTCAACAACGATCCCGCGGATGAAGCCGGCACCAGGGGCTGGCTATGCCGGCACGATTCGGATTGTCGATGAGGGGAAGCCGGGCTCCTATGCAGCACGTAACCGGGGGCTCTCGGTGGCGCGCGGCGAGGTTGTCGCCTTCACGGATGCCGACTGCATTCCCGCAAGGGACTGGATCACGAATGCCGTTCAGCATCTGCAGGATGGTGCCGATCGCGTTGCCGGCCGGATGGAAGCTCATCTATCATGCGCAGCGTCTGACACTGGCGGAAAAATACGAAAAGGCATTCGCCTTCCGACAGGAACAGAACGCGGAAGACGGCACCTCGGTGACCGCGAACCTGATTACCTGGCGCGAAAACTTCGACCGTGTGGGTCTGTTCGATGACTCGCTGCCGTCCGGGGCGGATATGGAGTGGGGCTCGCGTGCGCGGGATGCCTGGCATCGGCATTACCTACGCGCCCGATGTGGTCGTTCAGCATCCCGCCCGGCGGACGGTCGGGGAACTGCTGGCCAAACGCCGGCGAATACTGGGCGGCACGGTCAGAATACGCAGGCCTTCGGGCCTGATTGGCCATATGGCCTGGTTGGGGCGCGGGATATTGCCCCCCGTCTTTGCCTACAGGCAGATACGAAAGCGGCAGGAGCTGACCCTGGAAGAAAAGGCCGGCGCGCTGCTGTTATGTTACGTCATCAAGCTGTATAACACCTTGCACAGGGCTCTGCTGCTCCTCAAGTTGCGCCGCCCCGATCGTTCGTAAGGACGCCAGCACAGTCTCGAGTTTCATGAAGATAGCCTATATGTCTGTTTCACCACTGGGGACGGGTACGGCCAACTGTGCCCAGGTGGCCGGCATGTGCAATGCCTTTGCCGAGCTGGGCCACGAGGTCGATCTGTTTGCCTGTCATGCCGGCTATTCCGAGCCCGAGATCAGGGACTGGTATCAACTGAACTCGGGCATTCGGTTGTTTTTGCTTCCTGGTTGCTGGTTCCCAGGCTGCGGTACCCTGCTGTATGGATGGAAAGTGAGGCAAGCGTTTTCCAGGCATTGCAATCCGGACCTGGTCTATGGTCGTCACCTGCTGTCCCTGTACCTGCTCAGGAACCAGGGCCTTCCGATCATCTATGAATCTCATCGTCCCGAAAACAAATTGGCCTCGTTTTTTTTCAAACAACTGGTCAGGAGCCCGGATTTCAGGAAACTGGTTGTCGTATCCCGGGCATTAAAGGACGAATATGTGCGTGCATTCGGTAATCTGCTGGAGGGAAAAATACTTGTTGCCCCGAATGGCTCCGATGATTGTCATCTAGTGGATGATACGGAATTGCCGCAAGGCGGATCAGGTGACCGCCCCGTGTTCGGTTATACAGGGGGAATAGACAGGAGAAAGGGGCTGCAGATTATTATCGAGCTGGCAAAGCGAATCCCCGAGGCGGAATTCCAGGTGATCGGTGCTTCCCGGGAAGAAGCAGAATCCAACTATGGAAACGTTGGTCATGATAATCTGCATTTCCTGGGTTATCAGAATCCGGCTTCAATACCGGGCTATATACAGGCTTTTCATGGCGCCCTGGCGCCATATCAACCCGCAGGTTACAGACAACGCCGGAAACGGGATGATACCGACTGGGGTTCGCCACTGAAAATCTTCGAGTACATGGCATGCGGTACACCGATTATTGCTTCGGACATCCCCATGGTCCGTGAACTGCTCGTCGATGATGAGTCAGCATTGCTTTGTGAGCCCGATAATCTGGATGAATGGGAGCGGGCGGCTCGGCGTATACTCTCGGATTCATCCCTGAAAAAACGACTCGGAGATAATGCCAGGGCACAGCATCAGCAACACTATCGGCGACTTGCGCGAGCCCGAAAGGTACTCGGTGGGCGAGATACCAATCAGATTTCTGATGGATAAGGATCTGGCGGCACAAGTTCCGTTTCAGGACATTTCAGGATGGCTTGATTACTGGCTGCGGGCGCCCCGTATACCAGAAGCCGAGCAAGCCATGCTGAAAAGGTACTATTATTCATTCCTGAATCATTTTGGTGACTATGTGCGCAAGCACTATGCTTCGCAGGTACAGGAAGTTGAGCAATTTGTACGTGGATCGCCGGGTTGCAGGCTGCTGGAAGTCGGTTGTGGCTGCGGTACCGAGAGTCTCTGGCTTGGTCTGCAGGGGGCGTCGGTCACCGGTATCGATCTGAATGCCGAGCGTCTCGCGACCGCGATGGCCCTGTCTCGAGCACACCAGGCAGGCATTTGGCGTGAATCCGGATGTCGAGTTCAGGCAGATTTCCACCTTTGATGCGGTTTCTCTGGGCCGGTTCGACTGTATCTGGATGGAGCAGACTTTTCATCATGTCGAACCGAGGAAGGATTTCATGCAGTTGCTGGGTCGGTTATTGCGGCCCGGTGGCGTCGCGATCAATTTCCGTAGACCAATGGCTGGAATCCCTGATCCAGTTCCAGCATTTTCTACAGCGCGGTTTCAGGACGATCGCTATTACACGGACAGTCACGGCGTCTCCCATCCCTATGGTAATGAACGCATTACAACCTCGGGCCGATTGCGCCGGGATCTGCAGCGAGTCGGCTTCGAGAATCAATCGGTCCGCCACTATCGCCTGTTTCCCAACAGGCCCTGGGCGGATAAATGGCAGGGCATTGAAGATATCGTACCGGCCTGGATCAGGCCTGCATTCACGCACTATAACGTAGTGGCCCGGTGGCCCGGCTAGATTTTGTTGGATCAATTCTCGTTCCCGTTAAGAGTACTGGCCGCGCCATGGCCTGGGTCGAGAACCTGCCGGGAATACGAACTGGCCGAGTCGCCTGCTGTCCGGTGCGGAGCCGGTTTTCCCGGGCAGATGCATAAGATTGCATCAGATCGTGACAGAGTTTCGTGCATGGCCGATGCGGTACGGTGGCAGCGTTTCGCTCGCGCATGAAGATATTGCACGTGATCACCGGCCTGCATACGGGCGGCGCCGAGACCATGCTCTGCCGCTTGCTGAAGCAGGAATCGGAGTCGTCGATTGAACACCGGGTCCTGTGCCTGGGCCATAGTGGTGCGATCGGAGAACAGATCCGCGATGCCGGCATCGTGGTTGATGTGCTGAATGGCAAGGGGCGGCGATCAGCGGCCCGCGTGTTATGGCAGGCCGGCCGGATCGCGCGCGATTACCGGCCGGATCTGGTTCAGGGCTGGATGTACGACGGCAACCTGGCGGCCTGGTGGCTGGCTCGGCGCAGTGGCGCGAAGCTGGCCTGGAACGTGCGTCATTCCGTGGTGGATCTCTCGGTCGAACCGTTTGAGCTGCGCCAGGTGATCTGGCTGGGTACATGGCTGTCCGGCCAACCTGATGCCATTATCTATAACAGTCGGACTGCCGCCCTGCAGCATGAGGCATTGGGTTATCGCGCCGATGCCAGCCATGTCCTGGCGAACGGTTTCGATACGAATATCCTGCGGTCGGATCCGGCGGCGCGGGCGCGGCTGCGGAGTGAATTGGATATTTCAAGTGAATTGGATATTTCAGAGGACGCCGTGCTGATCGGCCATGTTGCCCGTTATCACCCGATGAAGGATCACGCGGGACTGATTCGGGCGGCGGGCGAGGTCTGCCGCCGTGTGCCGCAGGCGTATTTCGTGTTCGCGGGGACCGGGGTGGATGGCGGTAACCGGGAACTGCATACCGCCGCCGAACAGGCCGGCATACTTTCCAGGATCCATTTGCTCGGCGAGCGGCGGGACATCGCCGCGCTGAATGCCGCATTCGATATCGCAGTCAGCAGTTCCGCCTGGGGCGAGGGATTTTCCAACGTGATCGGCGAAGCCATGGCTTGCGGAGTGCCGTGTGTGGCCACCGATGTCGGCGATGCCAAAGCGATCATTGGCGATATGGGTCTTGTTGTTCCGCCGCGGGATCCGGCGGCGTTGGCGGATGCACTGATCAGGCTGTCTGGCGATCAGGTAAAACGACACACGCTGGGCAGGGCGGCGCGGGATCGGATTGTCGAGCGTTACAGTCTTGACGCGGTGGCACGCGATTACGAGCAGCTCTGGCGCGGGATAGTTGGCGACTCCGGGCAGGTTGAGAAAAACAGGACAGGCAGACAGCCGTCATCGGCAAGAATGCCGAGCTTCTTTATCCCGGGCGCACCGAAATGCGGTACCACCGCGCTGGCCTCTTGGCTAAGCGAACATCCCGGCGTTTTCATGGCCCCGATCAAAGAGCCGCAGTATTTCAATGTCGACATGAAGAACCGGATTATCGAATCGCGGGCAAGATACCGGAAACTGTTCCGGAACGCGCCGGCATCGGTACGTCACATTGGCGAGGCCTCGGTCTGGTACCTGTATTCCCGCGATGCCGTGCCCCGTATTCTGTCCGAATGTCCCGACGTGCGATTCATCGTATTGATTCGAAATCCGTTGGAGATGGCGGTATCCTTGCATCGGCAGAAAGTATTCAACGGCGAGGAGCCGGAACTGGATTTCGAGCGTGCCTGGCGCTTGCAGGAAAGTCGGGCGCAGGGGCGGGATATCCCCTGGCTTTGCGTCGATCCGAAGACGCTGTTGTATGGCCCCGTATGCCGTCTTGGTGAACAGATGGAGAGACTATACCGCGCAGTCGATCGTGAACGGGTGCTGGTGCTCCGTTATGATGATCTGGTCGCCGATCCGGCAATGGTTTTCCGTCGAGTTCTGGATTTCCTGTCACTGCCGGATGATCATCGTTTTGATTTCCCACGATTGAATGAGGCGAAACGCCCGCGCTTTCCGCTGGTCCAGAAGGGGCTGCGTGTCGGCGACAAGATCCGGCGGCAACTGGGACTGCCGAGATATGGTTACGAATTCACCCAGACTGTACGTCGCCTGAACACGGCACCGCCCGACGACCGTCCGGTATCCGCAACGCTGCGTGCCGAGATGGCGCGGTATTTCGAGGCGGATGTCAGGGTGCTGGAGCAGCTCACCGGGTATGCATTAATGCATTGGCTGGAAGATGACTTGCCGGCATCGCCGGCTGCCGAAGACGACGGGGCGCAGACCGGCATGCGCCTCAACCGTTGAAACCGATATGGCGCTGTTGCCAGGAATCGCGATGAGGGAATACGCCGCTGACGTCATGAGACAGGGAAGGCTGCCCGCTGTTGTGCTGGGTTTGTGGGGGCTGTATTGCTTGCTGTCGGCGTGGTATGCGTTGCCGAGCGGCATGCCGCAGCCGGCCGATCTGGTGATGGTCCTTCTGGTGACCATGCTGGCGCTGCAAGTCGTGATCCACAGGGCTTTGCCCATGGAAGCCGACTACCAGCCGATACTGATCTTCGCGTCGGGATTTCTGGGTTATGTCATTCTGATTACCCTGTACCGGGCCGTCGAACTCGCCGATCCCGCGCTGATGCGGTTTCCCGTGTACTATGGCTACAATGTCGCCGTCCTGGGCGCGGGTATTGTGCTGGGCGTGTTGTACCGGGAGCGGTTCCTGCAGATCACGGTTGTGGCACTAACACTCATCGGGTTGTTACAGATTGCCTGGCTGTTGCTCTCCGGCGAAGACAGGCCGGACCTGCGCGCTACCGGATTTTTCAATAATCCGAACCAGTTCGGCTATGCCGGCCTGCTGCTGGTCATGATAGCTGTGACATCGATGTGGGCGGGTGCTGTCAGGAACCTGCTGGCTGCCATCGCGATCAGCGTTGGTGTTGTCATTATCGCAATGTCGTTGTCGAAGGCGGCTATTCTGGGGCTGCTGGTACTATCGCCGGTGGCTTTCTATCTTTATCCTGCCTACAGTGTGCTGGGCTTGGCGATCCTGGCAGCCATCGGATACATGGTTAAGGATTTGACCGTTGTCGATATCATGATCAGGCAGTTTCGAGCATGATCTTTCCAAGGGAGGCAATATGTTCTATGCGCGGGGATATACCCGTATTATCGAGCATCCCGGGTACTTATTATTTGGGGCGGGCGAAGGTGCTTATCATAGATTTTTACCCAAATATGAATTCCATTCCTCGTTGGGTACAGTGCTCTTTTGTTATGGATTGCCGGGGACCATAGCTTTTACCGCCATGCTATGGGCTATTATTCGCAGACGGTTATTGCCTGGCGCTATTTTACTTATGCCGGCACTGGTTTACGGATTGGCACATCAGGGGTTGAGATTTACGATGTTCTGGGTCATGTTGGCTTGCATTGCTGTTGCTATTCACCTTAAATCACAGCATAAAGAAGAAAATATAATAATTTGATTGATATCCTTTTATTTTCCAGCCGAAATTGAGCTCAATTGTTGTCACGCGCAGATCGCAGCGCGTCTGAAAAAAAGAGATATAGGACGTCAGGCTTATAGCTGTGAGACTATTATTCGTTGTTAATGATCCGGTATTCTTTATTTCCCACCGCCCGCCCATAGCGCTTGCTGCCAGGGATGCCGGCTACGATGTCCATGTTGCATGCACCCCTGGTAGCGCTGTGGCAGATATCGAGCGCCAGGGACTGCAATATCATATTCATCCCGTCAGGGCGGGATGTGCTAGTCCAGGTCGCGGTACTCGATCTGGATGAATATCATTTCGTGCCCTAACCGTAATATATGCCCGTGGTGACATTTGCGCGTGACTTCTGTATGACAAAGGTGCAGGGGTATTCATCGATGTGGCACGAATTCTGGCTCGTGAGGGAATGGATGCCAGATTCTGGTTGGTCGGAGACGTAGATGATGATAATCGTGATAAATCAGGAAGCCCATCTGCAATGGCTTTATGATAATAATGGAATCGGCTACAGGGAAGAAATTCATGAGTGCCGGGTAATTCTGGATTAAATACTGCCTCCAGGCGAGTCATGCTGGATGATATGATTTCAATCATAAGCAGGGTAGTCGTAAATAAATTAATACGGTATATACATAATAGTATAAGTGTTATTTATTATAATCAGAATAATAGCTTTTCGAAATTCGGTATTATGCAGAATTTAATATGCACCATATTGTCATTCTAATAGATGAGTATGATCGCTATGTGAACGGTGGTTACTTTGTACTCGAGAATGTCCAGGCACTGGCGTAAAAAGGGACTGCGTGTCTCGGTGCTCAAGGGGCCGGGACGTTATGTGGATGCTGATCTGGCCATTCTGCATGTGAACCTTACTGTCGTGCCAGATGATTATTTATTATTTCTACAGCGGTATCCCATAGTCCTGAACGGGCGTGTCAGAGATATATCGAAACGATCCATCAGCACCAATCTTGTTACTCCAAACGACTGTTACAGAAGGTCCTGTTATTGTCGAAACAAACCGCAATTACGGGGGCAAACCTGCAGATGCGGCGCATGAGATGAAAAATATAGACTGCTCGGATATTACGACTCGGTCAGGAAAAAGCTGAGACAGACTGCGAGCGGACAAGACCACATTCCGGATCGGGTTATGCTGTTTACGAATCTGTAGAGCAGGTGCCTCCCGCTATCTGGAAGAATCCGAATATGGTTGTTGAACGTTTCCTGCCCGAACGCCATGGTGATTTATATTGTCTGCGCACATGGATATTTATTGGCGACCAGGAAACCAATTCCATCTGCTATTCCAGGGAGCCGGTTATCAAGTCCGGGAATATCATCCATCGTGATCTGGTTGTCGAAGTGCCTGAAACGTTGCGCCGGCTGGCGGCGGGAGTTGGGTTTCGATTTTGGCAAATTCGATTATGCAATCGTTGACGGCCGGGTTGTCCTCTATGACGCCAACCGCACTCCCTCTCTGGGTAGTTTTTCACCCGATGGCGTACTGGCGCCAGGCATATGGGGCTTGGCTGAAGGTATTTACGCTTATCTTTGAAACCCACAGGCATGAACGATAATCGGAAGGTAACCAGGTCATCCTCTGTTTCCGAAGGGGAACAGTGGTCGGAAGTGGCGCGGCTATGGAACCAGCTCGGCCCACCTTTGCGGCCTTCGAACCAGGATATTGCCATTGTTTCCGGTGAAGTCGAAGCATGGATGCATGAGAACGGTGCGCCATGCGCACTGATTCTGGGAGTAACACCGGAACTCTATCACCTGCCTTGGCTGCCTGATACAGACTTGCTGGCCGTGGATCATACACAGGGCATGATTGAAGTGGTCTGGCCAGGACTACCGCAGGCGGTAGCCTGTGCGGAGTGGACCAATATGCCTATTCCCGACCGTTCCCGCGATATTGCGCTGTGCGACGGCGGTATTATATTGCTGGACTATCCTCGCGGCCACCACGAGCTGGTCCGCGAACTCGCGAGGATTATCAGGCCCGGTGGCCTGTGTATCCTGCGGGCATTCGTACCGCCCAAAGAACGTGAAATGCCTGAAACCGTACTCCAGGATTTGCTCAAGGCAAAAATAGCCAATCTCAATCTGCTCAAGCTGCGGCTTGGTATGGCCATGCAGCAAGACCCTGCAGAAGGGACACGGTTGAAGGACGTCTGGGACACGATCCATGGGGTTGCGCCGGACTTCAACGAGCTGGCTTCTCGGACAGGCTGGCCCCTCGAGCACCTGCTTGCCATCAACGCCTACCGCGACCGTACGGCAAGCTATCATTTCCTGACCGTTGTCCAGATTCGGGAACTGTTTTGCGCCAATCCCGGTGGATTTAGTTTCAAGGCGTGCCGTCAGCCGACTTACGAGCTTGGCGAGCGGTGTCCTACGATTGTGTTTCGCCGGGCGGTGTAAACTGCTGGACGGGGGACGTAGGAGAGATTTGCGCGAGCATGAAGTAGGGGATCATTGATTGGATGAATGTTTTGAACAGAATACTTGTTACAGGCGCTACAGGATTTGTCGGCAGGAGGCTGGTGCCCCGCCTTCTGTCTGATGGTCAGAAAGTGCAGGCGCTGAGTCGGAGTGAACCGGATTTCTCCAGCCCGGTGCAACAAAAGGAGGCTCTTCAATGGCGGCTGTGCGATCTGACCGACCCGCACGGCATCTACGATCCCTTCGTCGAGAATTGCGATGCTGTCGTGCACCTGGCCGGGCAGGCGCACGATCCTTCCGCCGGGGATTCCGCCTATGAAACCCTGAATTACACGGTCACGCGCCGGCTTGCACAGACGGCAGCGACTAACGGGGTGAAGCATTTCATATTCGTCAGCACTATCAAGGTCAACGGCGGCGATTATGATTTCGCGGAGCGCAGTTACAGCGAGCACGACCGGCCGGTGCCTGAAGGCCGTTACGGCGAGAGCAAGTGGCGGGCGGAGCAGGCGCTGTACGAGGCCTGTGAGACAAGCGGCATGCGTTGTACGGTCCTGCGTCCGCCACTCATCTACGGTCCGGGGGTGAAGGCCAATTTCCTGGCACTGATGAAGGCCGTGTACAAGGGATTGCCATTGCCGCTGGCGGCGATTGATAACCGCCGCAGTCTGATCTACGTCGATAATCTGTGCGATGTTATTGTCCGCTTGCTGAGGCAGGCGCCTGCTGATAACAAAACCTATGTAGTCAAGGATGAGACACTGTCCACACCCGAACTGATTCGCTCGATAGCCGAGGGACTGAGAGTGGAGCCGCGGTTGTTTTCAGTGCCGGTGTCCCTGTTAAAACTGGCGGGGAGTGTGACGGGTAAGCGATCGATAGTGGATCGTCTGACGCAATCACTGGTCGTGGATGATTCGGCAATTCGGCGGGATTTGGGCTGGCAGCCGCCGGTGTCGCTGCAGCAGGGGACGCGTGAGACGGCGGAGTAGTATGTTAATAGTTGATTGGTTGGCTGGTTAACTGGTTGGGCCCTCACCCTGACCCTCTCCCAGAGGGAGAGGGAACATGCTGGTTAATTGGTTGAACCCTCTCCCAGAGGGAGAGGGGATAGCAGAAGAGGAATTTGTTAATACCCCTCACCCTGATTCTCTCCCGGAGTGAGAGGGGACATGCTGGTTGATTGGTGATTGAGTGGGTTGTTCGCGCAGCTAGCTGCGCTCCTACTATCCTGTGGCCTCTCGCAATGACGTTGTTTTGTTTCTGTCCTGTATAATCCGCGCTACAAGAACATGTTAATGGGGTGATGCATGTCGTGGCTGTGGCTGCCGGTGGCGGCGGCGTTTCTGATCGGTTTGCTGGGGACGGGGTGGATTCGTCGCTATGCATTGCAGCGGTCGCTGATCGATGTGCCCAATGACCGCAGTTCGCATACGGTGCCGACGCCGCGCGGCGGTGGTCTGTCGCTGGCGCTGGCATATCTGCTTGGCTTGTTACTGCTTCATTTTCATACCGATCTTCAGCCGGCCTATGTCATTCCCCTGGGCATGGGTTTGTTCGTGGCCGCGGTCGGCTGGCGCGAGGATCACCGGCATATCCCGCAGCTCTGGCGCGGCCTGCTGTACCTTTCGGCGGCGGCGCTGGCGGTGATCGCCGCCGGGGGACTGCCTGTCATTGACCTGGGCGTGGTGTCGTTGCATTGGGGACATATCGGCAGCGTGCTGGCGGTGCTGGGTATTGCCTGGCTGACGAACCTGTACAACTTCATGGATGGCGCCGATGCGCTGGCCGGGCTGCAGGCCGTGACGGCCGGGCTCGCCGGCGGGCTGATGTTTTTCTGGGCCGGGGCGCCGGGCCCGGCCCTGGTTGCGCTGATACTGGCCGGCGCCGCGGCCGGGTTCCTGTGCTGGAACTGGCCGCCGGCAAAGATCTTCATGGGCGATGTGGGCAGTTGCCTGCTCGGGTTTGCCTTTGGGGTACTGGCGCTCGTGGGTGAGTTGCAGGGCACGGTGCCGGTACTTGTGTGGCTGATTCTGTTATCCTTTTTCGTATGGGATGCCACGCTGACGCTGGCGGCACGGATACTGGCGGGGGAGAACTGGTATCAGGCGCATCGCGCACATGCCTATCAACGATTATTACAGATGGGCTGGAGTCACCGCCGCCTGGCGCTGGCTTTTCTGGGCGGCAATGTGCTGATCCTGTGGCCGCTGGCCGCCTGGGCCTACTGGTACAGGGAGGCGATGATTGCCGCGGCGTTGCTTGCCTCGTTACTGGCAATCATTACCTGGTATGCGGTGCGCCGTGCCCATAATGTTAATATTTCAGGAGGCTCTGAATAATTTGTCATTTCGAGCGCAGCGAGAAATCACCGAAGGTGTCCCGAGCACAGCGAGGGACCTTCGAAGGCGTCCTGAGCACAGCGAGGTACCTTTCCCTGCGGTCGAGACAGGGATTTCTCCCGTTGGTCGAAATGACATGCGGGGATTATTCAGAGCTTCCTTCAGATTGAAGGCAGGGGATGATCGGGGCGAATCTCTTTAACCGCAGGACGATGGTGATCGGTCATGATTTGATCATGGCCGCCGCTGCCTGGCATATCGCCTGGCTGGCGCGGTTCAATTTCGGTTTTCCCTATTTCGGCTGGGAGCTGAGTTTCTGGCTGTTGCCGGAAGTCCTCCTGATCCAGGGTGCCGTATTCTGGTACTTCGGCCTGTATCGCGGCCTGTGGCGCTTCGCCAGCATTCCCGACCTCTGGAACATCATCAAGGCAGCGATCCTCGGTGCACTGGCACTTACTCTGGTGTTGTTCATTCAGACACGCATGCAGGGCATTCCGCGTTCGATCCTGATCCTCTATCCCGTATTCCTGATCGTGCTGCTCGGCGGGCCGCGACTCGGCTACCGGCTGTTCAAGGACCATCGTTTCAACATCAAGGCCATGCAGAAGGAGGGCAGGCGGCGGGTATTGATTATCGGCGCCGGCCGTGCCGGCGAAACCCTCGTTCGTGACATGCTGCGTGAGGGCAATGACGAACCGGTCGGTTTCATCGATGACGATCCGGAGTTGCGCGGTACCCGGGTACATGGTCTGCCGGTATTCGGCGGGCTGGAAAAGGTCGAGAAGATCACTGAAGAGTTCGAGATCGGCGTTATCGTGATCGCCATCCCCAGCGCCACGGGCAAGCAGATGCAGCGTATCGTCGAGTACTGTGAGAAGGTGGGTGTTCCCATCTGCACGTTGCCGGGCTTGCAGGACATGGTATCGGGCCGGCCGGCGGTCAGCGACTTGAGAGAGCTGTCGATCGAGGACCTTCTGGGGCGCGAGAAGATCGAACTCGACTGGGATGCGATCGGCAAGGGGATTCATCAGCAGGTCGTACTGGTGACCGGCGGCGGCGGTTCGATCGGCGCGGAGCTCTGCCGGCAGATCGGCGCCCTGCAGCCGGCGCGGCTGGTGATCGTTGAGCGCGGCGAATACAACCTGTACCGCATCCATGCCGATTTGCAACAGAAGTTCCCGGCGCTGGCGATCGATGCCGTACTCGGCGATGTCTGTGAACAGGCAACGGTCGAACGGATACTCTCGGAATTCCGGCCGAACGTGATTTTTCATGCTGCGGCCTACAAGCATGTACCGATTCTCGAGCAATATCTGCGCGAGGCGGTGCAGAACAATATTGTCGGTACGCAGGTGATCGCCGAGGCGGCCGGTCGGTATGGTTGCGACAAGTTCGTGCTGATTTCCACCGACAAGGCGGTCAATCCCGTCAATGCGCTCGGCCGGACCAAGCGTGCCGCCGAAATACTCTGTGACTCGATGAACGGCGAGGGCGGTACGCGTTATGTCACGGTCCGGTTTGGTAATGTGCTGGGCTCCGACGGCAGCGTGGTGCCGGTGTTCCAGAAACAGATCCGTGCCGGCGGTCCGGTCACGGTGACGCATCCGGACATGGAACGGTATTTCATGACCATTCCGGAATCCTGCCAGCTGATCCTGCAGGCGGGCGCCATGGGCGAGGGCGGCGAAATCTTCGTGCTCGATATGGGACAGCCGGTGAAGATCGTGTACCTGGCCGAGCAGATGATCCGTCTGTCGGGCCAGGTGCCGAACCGCGATATTGAAATCCGGTTCACCGGCCTGCGCCCGGCGAGAAGCTGCACGAGGAACTGTTTCACAAGGGCGAAAGCATGGCCGAGACCTGCCATCCGAAAATCCTGCTGGCCCGTCATGCCGGCAGTCAGCGGGAGGAACTGGATCGCGTTTTCCGGGCGATGGAACAGGCCTGCAAGGCCTACGAGGAAGAACAGCTGCGCGACCTGCTCGAGCAGATCGTGCCTTCTGTCGAGCCGGAAACCGAGCGCGAGAAAGTCGTCCCGCTGCGCCAGCCGCTGGTTTCCTGACCGAATTTCGGGGACAGTTTACTTATTTATAATTTGGGGACAGTTTACTTATTTTGCATCGCAAAATAAGTAAACTGTCCCGGAACACCCCGTTTGGTTTTTGCGGTGGGAGCGGATTGTAATCCGCGATTGAATGAATCGCCGATGTAATCGGCTTCCACCGGCTCCCGCCTACCTCTGCCGAATGTTTGCGTCGAGGTCGCACTAGCACATATAAGCACGATGCCAAATGGAAGCGTCTGTGGGAGCGGATTGTATCCGCGATTGAATAAATCGCCGAAGTATCGGCTCCCACTGGCTTTCGTTTTACCCCTTGTCCGATAATTGACACGAAATTCGTGTAGCACTAATCTAGTGTCATGAAGAACGTGACGATTACTTTGGACGAGGAAACCGCGCGCTGGGCCCGCGTGGAAGCCGCCCGGCGTGGTACCAGCGTTTCGCGTCTGCTCGGCGAAATGCTCAGCGAGCACCGCAAGCAGGAAGCGGAGTATGCCGCGGCGATGGCGCGTTTTCTGGCCCGCGGCCCCGCGCCTATCAAATCGCCCGGCCAGACCTATCCCCGCCGAGACGACCTGTATGACCGAAAGGTTCTTCGTTGATACGCATGTTTTCGTCTATGCCCGTGACGCGGGGGAGGCGGAGAAACAGCCGGGCGCGGCCGCATGGCTGGAGTGGCTCTGGCATGAGCGGCTGGGCCGGATCAGTTACCAGGTTTTGATCGAGTATTACCAGGTCGTTACCCGAAAGCTCAGTCCCGGTCTCGACATCGAGACAGCCCGGCAGGATGTGCGTGATCTGTTGGCATGGCGACCGGTTGCCGTTGATGATGCGGTACTGGAACAGGCGTGGCAAGTTCAGGATCGGTTTTCACTGTCCTGGTGGGATGCCCTGATTGTCGGTGCGGCGCAGCGCGCCGGTTGCCGGTACCTGCTGAGCGAGGATTTGCAGGCGGGGCAGGATCTGGATGGGATAATTGTGGTTGATCCTTTCGAGTCTTCGCCGGCTGGACTGATGCGAATCCAGGAATGAGTGACTGTCTACCGGACACAATATTTTTCGATGCAGAATTTAGTAAACTGTCCCCGGAACTCGTCCCCGGAACTCTAATGCAGGCTGGAGTTTGTCGCGGATGGAATCCGCTCCCACAGTACAATGGCTTCGTTACCGGGATACCGCCACGTTGAGTTCGCGGCTAAAGGCTTCGGCCTTGCAATGACGGTTGGGTCAGCTTCTGTGGGAGCCGATTTTAATCGGCGACAAGGGTGTACCATTAATTGTTTGATGATTGCTTAACCGGGAAACCTTATGCAGACTGCCGGGAATGACAACACGCTGGACAGTATTCGCGAGGCCCTGGAGCGGGAAAATGACGTTCTCTTTGCCACGGTTTTTGGCTCGGTGGCATCCGGCCGGGCGCATCCGGGCAGTGACCTGGATGTGGCGATATTGGCCACCCGGCCGCTTCCGCCCGAACGCCGGCGCACGCTGATCGAAAAACTGGCTGATGCGACGGGGCGTCCGGTCGATCTCATTGATTTGCGTACTGCCGGTGTCATCGTAATGAGAGAGGCGCTGAACGGGCGGCGGTTGTTCTGCAGAGACGACAGGGCTTATGGTGAACTGCTGTCACGCATGGTGACGGATGCCGAAGACTTTCTGCCATATCAGCGGCGGCTGCTGAGGGAGCGCAGAAACGCGTGGATCCAGCTGATCGTCGAGGAAAAGCTGGAAGCGCTGCGCCGTTGCGTCGCCCGCATCGAAGCAAAACGGGCGGCAAGCGCCGAGGAATTGAGCCGGGATCCCGATCGTCAGGATATCCTGAGCCTGAATCTGACGCGGGCTGTACAGCTCTGCGTCGATATCGCGATGCTGATGTTGACGGAGACCGACCAGGCTTCTCCACAGACCATGGGTGAGGCATTTGATGCACTCGCCCAACAGTCCATGATAAGCGAGCCATTGAAACAACGTTTACGCGCGGCTGTGGGTTTTCGAAATATTGCCGTTCACAACTATCAGGCGATTGACTGGACAATTGTCCATGCAATCACCCATGAGAGTGTTGAGGATTTTCGGGACTTCGCCCGTACTGTCGAGACTCTCTGATAACCGTGGCAATAAGGGCGACTGATGTATGCCGCAGCTGTTCTGGGGACAGTATTACAAAATCGGTAACTGTCCGCATCGCAAAATTAAGTAAACTGTCCCCGAAACACTTAACCCGGATTTTTCCGTATGAGCATTCGTAAAGTGGTCTTTCCTGTCGCCGGACTGGGCACGCGGTTTCTTCCCGCAACCAAGGTTGTTCCCAAGGAAATGCTGCCGGTCGTCGACAAGCCTTTGATCCAGTATGCGGTGGAAGAGGCCCTGGCGGCGGGTATTACCGATTTCATCTTTATTACCGCGCGCGGCAAGGGCGTGATCGAGGATCACTTCGACATGGCCTACGAGCTGGAGACGGAACTGTCGCGCCGCGGCAAAACGGATCTGTTGAGGCAGGTCACCGATTTCATGCCGGCAGGTACCACTTCCATATTCATTCGCCAGCAGCAGGCGCTGGGGTTGGGACATGCGGTGCTCTGCGCCCGTGCCGCTGTCGGCAATGAGCCCTTTGCCGTGGTATTGCCGGATGATCTGATTGATGGTGATGGTCCGAATGTCATGCAGCAGATGGTGGATGCCTATGACCGTCATCAGGGCAGTGTTGTTGCGGTGGAACGGGTACCGAAGGATCACACTGATCGCTATGGCATTATTGAAACCGGTGAACTGAAAAACCGAGTCGCGCCGCTGACCAGCATCGTTGAAAAACCCAAACCCGATGTAGCACCGTCCAACCTGGCCGTCGTGGGACGTTATATCCTGACGCCGCGTATTTTCGAGTTGCTCGAGAATACAAAGACGGGAGCGGGGAACGAAATACAATTGACGGATGCGATTTCGTCGTTACTGAATGATGAGGCTGTTTACAGTTATGAATTTGCCGGCACGCGTTATGACTGCGGCAACAAGCTCGGCTATCTGCAGGCAACATTGAATTACGGGCTCAAGCACGCCGAGGTTGGAGAAGGTTTCAGGGCGTATCTCCAGGATTTTACGAGCAGGAATTGATTTGCCCTCACCCCGGCCCTCTCCCAGAGGGAATACCGAATAGAATCTACTCTGCAGTCATGCTGGCGTAAGCATGCCCTGGCATGTAGTAAGCCAGGGCCAGCATCCAGTCATACAGACACATCTCCGCTTTAATCACCGTATCAGACACTGGCTGGAGCCTGCCTTGGCATGTTGTAAGCCAGGGCCAGGGTGACGGGAGTGAAGGATTGAGTCGCGGGGACAATCGGCTCCCGCCATGATTGAAACGCCGTCATTCCGGCCGGAGAGCCGGAAACCAGTCCAGAAATGCGCTGGCGACATATCCAGGGCAGGCTCTCGCCAGGACGACGGTCAAACATGACTCCGCTACATGTCATGCTGGCGGGACCAGCATCTTCTACAGAAACGGCGTCCTTGTTACGACTCTTCCGGCTTGTATAACTACATAATTGTAACTACAATTATGTAGTGCGATTTGAATGGACTCAGCCAAGGATCAGGCGAACCAGCGCAAGCACGGCATCAGCTTTGAAACAGCGTGCCTGGTATTTGACGATCCCAACCATTTATCGCTCCAGGATCGTCATGTGGGTAACGAAGAACGCTGGCAAACAATGGGGTTGATAGACGGTCTTATTGTTCTGCTGGTTGCCCATACTTACTACGAAGAGGATGGAGAGGAAGTCATCCGAATTATTTCTGCACGGAAAGCCACGGCCCATGAAAGAAAAAGTTATGAGCAAGCGTAATCAGCGTGAAGAAATAGAACGCATCCAGTCCAAACGGGATGATGAGATCGATCTGGAGGACGCCGCCGAGATTGAGGATTGGTCCAGGGCCGTTCGTGGTCGATTCTATAGGCCGGTTAAAAAGCAGGTTACTCTACGCCTTGATGCTGATTTGGTTGCATGGTTTCGCTCACAGGGCAAAAAATATCAGACACGGATGAATGCCGCATTGCGGGAATACATGGAACGGCATACGCATTCCAGATAGAAGCATCGCTATATAACGTCATTGCGAGGCCGAAGGCCGAAGCAATCTGACGCTATTTTGGCAATGATGCCGTTTCTTACTGCAAGACAGATTTTGATCCGTAATCGGGTTTATCACGGTTTCAAACTTTTCAGGGCAGTCCGAACCCGTTTCAGGGCGGCAGGTGTGATGTGATCTGCCGCCTCCAGCTTTGATATATAAGCCTGTGAAACACCCATGGCCTGTGCCAGAGTCTTTTGATTAATTCCCGCCCGCATGCGATCGATGGCAACGGGGTTATCTATATAGTCGGCAGGATCGAAGGGCTCATAATCGTTGTCTGCATTGTCGTCCATGCCCAAAGCAGCCAGTTGTTCATTGATTTTCGACTGTAGTGCTTGATAAACGGGCATAGGCAGTAATACATATTCGGGTCTGCCGTTACGGTCTTTAATAATCTGTACGCTCATTTGTAAATATCCCCACGTTGTCCGATTTTTTCCACGCTGATAATACGTAGCTCATCACTGCGATCGTAAATCACGCGCCAACGACCGATTCTCGGACGCCACAGCTCAGAACCTGAAAGCTGCCGGTTATCCAGGCTGTCATCGTCGGGATTGTTGCCCAGCATGGCAATGGCGTCGGTAATCCGGTACCGATCCCTGGCCGGCAGACTCTGCAGCTTGCGTTTGGCAGCTCGCCTGATCCTTAGCGTATTTGCCATAGTTAAACAATATAACCTCGAAGGTTATATTACAATAGCGGGCTTTGATTGTTCGGCTCGGGGTAGACGAGAGCCGGTGGGGTGTACCGGCTGGTTTTGACTGGGCTTTTAACAGTGGGGGATATGCGCTATACTACATTTGTAGTAAATTGCTACAGGTGTATTAAAATGAGTATTTCTGTTCGAATCAATGACGAGCTATACGAGGCCGCCAGGCACCGTGCCAGGGCGGAATTCCGGACGATTCCGAACCAGCTCGAGTATTGGGCCATGGTTGGCCGTGCTGCCCTGGATAATCCGGAACTGCCGGTTGAGTTCATCCGTGACGTGCTGATCGCACACGCCGAGGAGACGGAACCGTTCGAATTCAAGGATTGAATCGTTGCATATTGAACAAACACCAACATTCCGGCGCGCTTACAAAAAGCTGCATCCAAATCAGAGACAGGCAGTCAACGAGGCTGTTCGGGCTATCGTTGATGACCCTTTGTCGGGAGAAGAAAAGCGCGGCGATCTGAGCAAAGTGTTTGTCTATAAGTTCGAGTGTGTTGACCAGCAATATCTTCTGGCCTACAGATGGGATGAGGACTGGCGTCTCCTGCTGGCGCTGGGGCCACACGAGAATTTTTATCGGGATATGAAGCGCTGAGTATTCGTTTACCGCCCCGAGAAACCGGGCGCGGATTTCCTCGAAGGAACGGCTGCTGGCGAAGTCGTTTCTCAGCTGATTGAAGGAGCCCTCGTGGCTGTTACCGCCATCCGTTTCAGCTTCCGCCGATTCTCCGTATCGCCTTGCCCGATGCCGGGCCTCCGGATCCTGGATGATGTAAATCTGGTGCGGCTGGAAGCGGATCCCCGGGCCGTGGAAATGTGGTTTGTGATGCCGCCGGTGATGAAAGTCCCTGAATTTTCCCTTGTGCCCGCGTTTGTCACGGGACACGGACAGGTTCTGTTTGCGGTCGAGCTTGCCGCCGGGTGTCGTTCCCAGCCCCATGCCCGACGGTACGTTGCCGAGGCCGGTCGAGCTTGCTGTCATGGGCGGCCACGCTGGCCGGTCCGGCGAGCAACAGGGTGAGCAACACGACGCTTGTTTTCATAATGTATGAGTTCGTGGCGCGGTCGCCGCTCCTACGATCAATGTTATGTGTAGGAGGCCCGCCCCGGGCCGAATGTTCCCGGCGGGCCGCTCACGCGCATCCATGCGCTCGCGGCATTGGTACATCCCTGTACGGCAGGTCGCCGGTCCTACAGGTGGTTTGGCCCGTCGGGGGCCCGCCCACGGGCCGAAAAGATAAATCAGCGGTAGATTTCCTTTCGGTGAGCAATACGAACCACCAATACGCGGACAGCACTATCATCGATGTGGCAGATCAAACGGTAATGACCGACGCGATAACGCCAATAGGTCCTCAGTTCACCCTGCAGCGCTTTCCCCAGCAGGCGTGGATCATCGGCAGGTTCAATCCGCTCGTGCAGGAAACGGATGATGCGCTCGGCTTCCTTGTGATCGATTTTCTTGAGCGCCTTGACGGCAGCGTTGGAGAATTCAACGCTCCAGGCCAAGTTCGCGCTCCACTTCCTCCAGTGTATTGACCGCCTCGTCGCCGCTTTCCAGGCGATCCATGACCTGGTCGGCAAGATAGATATCTTCCAGCTCTTCCAGATGAGCGGAAACGGCGGCCCGCACATAAAATGTTTTTGAACGGCCGGTCAGCCTGGCGAGTCTTTCCAGACGCTTATAGAGCTCGTCGTCGGCTCGGAAGTTGATCATATGACTCATGGGGAAGTCTCTCGACTAATGATTTACATGTAAATCATAGTATGTTTCGAGGCCTGAAGAAAGGACATTTGGCGAGGGCATCGGTCCCACGGTGAATGTTGCCGGTAGGAGGCCGCCCCGGGCCGAACAAGATTCGCGACGAGGGCGTTGCGCGTATCTGTAATGTGTTCCCGGCGGGCCGCTCACGCGCATCCATGCGCTCGCGGCATTGGTACATCCCTGTACGGCAGGGCGCCGGTCCTACAAGGTGGTTTGGCCCGTAGGAGGCCCGCCCTCGGGCCGAACAGGAGCCTGATTGGTTATATGGCGATGATTAAGGGAGGAACTGGCTGGTGGAACCGTCGGCGTTAACCCGTTCGCAGCAAAAGTGTTACCCATGTCCTCGGAATCAAGTGTAACCGGTAACACTCAGGTTGAGATGGCTCCCCGGGACGGGCTCGAACCGCCGACCTAGTGATTAACAGTCACCCGCTCTACCGACTGAGCTACCGGGGAAAGGAATTCTGGGAGGCGCGTATGTTACTGACCCGGCTCGGATTGGTCAATATTGACTGACCGAAGATCAGTCAAGGCGAGCGTCTGCAGGGCGCGTGGCCATCTCGTTGAAATACGCAGCGTTATTGACTGGATTAACGAGATTGCTTCGTCACTGCGTTCCTCGTAAGGACGGGGCATCTGCGAGGGTTACCCCAGCAGCCTGTTCACCGCCGTATCGATGCGCTTCAGACCCTCGCGGATGTTGTCCATGCTGCAGGCGAACGACAGGCGCAGGTAGCCGGGGGCGCCAAAGGCCGAGCCCGGCACCACGGCGACCTTGCCTTCCTCCAGCAGATACTCGGCGAACTCGAGGTCATCCCTGATATCCCGGCACTGCTCGATGATGTCCTTGCAGTTGGGGAAGATGTAGAACGTCCCCCCGGCCGGGGCACAGCGGATACCGTTGATCTTGCTCAGGCCGTCCAGGATCAAGTCATGGCGTTCCTTGAAGATGTTGCGGATCTGCTTGACGAATGTCTGGTCGCCTTCCAGCGCCGCCTGGGCACCCGCCTGGGCGAACGAGGTCGGATTCGAGGTGCTCTGTGACTGGATCTTCTCCATCGCATCGATGATCGGCCTGGCGCCGGCGGCATAACCGATGCGCCAGCCGGTCATGGAGTAGGCCTTGGAGACGCCGTTCAGCACGATGGTGCGCTCGTACAGCGCCGGACAGGCGTTGACAATGTTACTGAAGCTGTCTTCCGCCCAGAGGATGTGTTCGTAAATGTCGTCCGAGGCGATGAGGATCTCGGGGTGGTCGATCAGCACCTCGGCCAGTTCCGCCAGTTCGTCCTGGCTGTAGTAGGCGCCGGTCGGGTTCGACGGGCTGTTCATGATCAGCATGCGCGTCTTGTCGCTAATGGCGCCGCGCAACTGATCGGGCGTGATCTCGAACGACTGGCTCAGGCCGGTCTTGATGATGGCCGATTCGGCACCGGCGAGCTTGGCCATGTCCGGGTACGATACCCAGTAGGGAGCCGGGACAATCACCTCGTCACCGGGATTCAGCGTCGCCTGCATGAGGTTGTAAATGCTGTGCTTGCAGCCGCAGGAGACCAGGATCTGGTCGAGGCTGTATTCCAGGTTATTCTCGCGCTTGAACTTGTCGACGATTGCCTGGCGCAGGCCGGGCGTGCCGCTGACCGGCGTGTACTTGGTAAAGCCGTTGTTGAGCGCCTCGATGGCGGCGTTCTTGATGAAATCCGGGGTATCAAAATCCGGCTCGCCGGCGGAAAGACTGAGAATGTCCTTGCCTGCTGCCTTGAGTTTTGCCGCCCGGGCCGAAACGGCCAGTGTCGGGGAGGGTTTGATGCTGTTGGCCCGCTGCGAAACTTTGTCTTCCAAGCGCGTGTCTCCTCGTTTGAGCGCATACTGCCAAAAGGCGTGTATCATACTGAATTTGGCAGTGCGGCAAAATAGCCTGACTGCGGTTATATAGCGTCCCCCGGCCAATTTCGGCCTGTTTGTGGGAGAGGACTGTGTCCGCGATTGCCTGAAGGTTTGTCGCCGATGGAATCGGTTCCCACAGCTGTGGACATCCCGGTTACCATAACCCCATGACCCAGAAACCCTTCAGACTCCAGGCCAATTACGAACCCGCCGGTGACCAGCCCCAGGCCATCAGCAAGCTGCTCGATGGTCTGAAAGACGGTCTGGCGCACCAGACCCTGCTCGGTGTGACCGGCTCCGGCAAGACCTTCACGGTCGCCAACGTCATCCAGGAAATGCAGCGGCCGACGCTGGTCATGGCGCCGAACAAGACCCTGGCGGCGCAGCTTTACGGCGAGTTCAAGGAATTCTTTCCGGACAACGCCGTCGAGTATTTCGTGTCGTATTACGATTATTACCAGCCGGAGGCCTACGTCCCGTCGAGCGATACGTATATCGAGAAGGACGCCTCGATCAACGAGCACATCGAGCAGATGCGCCTGAGTGCGACGAAGGCCCTGCTGGAACGCCGGGACACCATCATCGTCGCCACGGTCTCGGCCATCTACGGCCTCGGTGATCCGCAGGCCTACCTGAAGATGGTGCTGCACCTGGATCGCGGCGATCCGGTTGACCAGCGCAGCCTGCTGCGGCGGCTGGCGGCCATGCAGTACACCCGCAACGAGACCGAACTGCACCGCGCCAACTACCGCGCCCGCGGTGACGTCATCGACATCTACCCGGCGGAGTCCGAGGGCGAGGCCGTGCGCGTGGAACTGTTCGACGACGAGATCGAATCGATCGCGATCTTCGATCCGTTGACTGGCCAGGTGATCCGCAAGGTGCCGCGCATCACCATCCATCCGAAGTCGCACTACGTCACCGGCCGCGAGACGCTGCTGGAGGCGGTCGAGCAGATCAAGGTCGAACTGAAGCAAAGGCTGGAAGAGCTGAACAGCAACAACAAGCTGGTCGAGGCCCAGCGGCTGGAGCAGCGAACCAAATTCGATATCGAGATGATGCTGGAGATCGGCTACTGCTCGGGTATCGAAAACTATTCACGCTATCTGTCCGGACGCGCGCCCGGCGAGCCGCCGCCGACCCTGTTCGATTATCTGCCGTCGAACGCGCTGCTGGTGCTCGACGAGAGTCATGTGACCGTGCCTCAGATCGGCGGCATGTACCGCGGCGACCGCTCGCGCAAGGAGACGCTGGTGGAATACGGTTTCCGCCTGCCGTCGGCACTCGACAACCGGCCGCTGCGGTTCGAGGAATTCGAGTCGCATGCACCACAGACGCTGTATATCTCGGCGACGCCCGGCAAGTACGAACTCGAGCATTCCGGCGGCGACGTCATCGAACAGGTGGTGCGGCCGACCGGCCTGGTCGACCCGGCGGTCGAGGTCAGGTCGGTGACGACGCAGGTCGATGATCTGTTATCGGAGATCCACAAGCGCGTCGAAGTCGACGAGCGCGTGCTGGTGACGACGCTGACCAAGCGCATGGCCGAGGACCTGACCGACTACCTGGCCGAACACGGCGTCAAGGTGCGCTATCTGCATTCGGATATCGACACGGTCGAGCGCGTCGAGATCATTCGTGATCTGAGACGTGGCGAGTTCGACGTGCTGGTCGGCATCAACCTGCTGCGCGAGGGGCTCGACATGCCCGAGGTGTCGCTGGTCGCGATCCTCGACGCCGACAAGGAAGGCTTCCTGCGTTCAGGAACGACGCTGATCCAGACCATCGGCCGCGCCGCGCGCAATATCAACGGCAAGGCGATCCTCTACGGCGACACGATCACCAATTCCATGCGTTTCGCGATCGACGAGACCGAGCGCCGCCGCAACAAGCAGGTCGAGTTCAACCAGGAGCATGGCATCACCCCGCAGGGCATCAAGAAGGCGATCATCGACATCATGGAAGGTGCCTACGGTGAGGCGCGTCGGCGTGAATGGGTGAAGGTGGCCGAAGAGGACAGCGAATACGAAACCATGGCACCGGAAACGGTGATGAAGAAGATCAGGCAACTCGAGGAGCAGATGTACAAACACGCCCGCGACCTGGAGTTCGAGGAAGCGGCGAAGATCCGCGACCGCATCCAGAAACTGCAGGCCAAAGGCATGGGCCTGCCGGATTCGAAGGCGGGATAATTATTTCGGGGACAGTTTACTAAATTTCTGTATTTCGGGGACAGTTTACTAAATTTCTGGCTTATACCGCTTTATACTGTTTTTCAATCTGATATATCCAGGGAGGATGGTTATGGCCAGGATGGCCAGACTGGTGGTTCCGCATTATCCACATCACGTCACACAGCGCGGCAACCGCCGCCAGAAAGTTTTCTTCAATGATTCCGATTACGCCCTTTATCGATCCTGGCTGGCGGCGGCGTGTGAAGAAGTCGGCAGTCAGATATGGGCTTACTGCCTGATGCCCAATCATGTGCATCTCATTCTGATGCCGGAGAGGGAGGATGGTTTGCGTGCGACATTGGGTGAAACGCATCGACACTACACACGGCACATAAATTTCCAGGCACCAATGGCGCGGTCATTTGTGGCAGGAGCGATTTTATTCCTGTGTGCTGGACGAGCGGCATCTATTGGCGGCGGTCCGTTACGTCGAACGCAATCCGGTTGCTGCAGGTTTGTGTCAGGAGCCGTGGGATTGGCCCTGGTCGAGTGCCAGAGCTCATATGCAGGGGGACGATGACGAGCTGGTTACGGTTTCACCCATGCTGGCGTTAGTGCAGGATTGGCGTGTGTATGTGCAGGCAACCACGCCGCCGGCCTGAACACGAGGCGCTTCAGCGTAGCACTCGCAGCGGTAGACCCCTGGGAGATGAAAGCTTCATCGAGAAGCTGGAAGTGCAGACAGGACGGACTCTGAAGCCTCGAAAGCGTGGCCCCAGGCCGGGGAGGAAGAATTAATTAAGTATACTGAATTAAGTATACTGTCCCCGAAATACTAGTGTCGGATTTCACCTGCGCGTTTCAGTGCCAGCTGTGTCAGTATCGGCCCGGTGAGTTCGAACAGCACGGTGGTGCCGATCACGATCGGCATCAGGAACTCGGCGATGTCGGGCAATGATTTGCTGGCCGTCAGTGCCATGCCGATGGCGATGCCGGCCTGCGGCAGCAGTGCCAGCCCCATCCAGCGGCCCGATATCGTGTCCCTGTCGACGCCGTATGTGCCCAGTGCCGCACCCAGCACGCGGCCGGCGATTCTCGCGATGATGTAAGCCAGCCCGATCACGCCCACGGCCATCAATGCATTCAGTTCCAGGCTGGCGCCGGCCAGCAGGAAGAACAGCAGCTTGAACGGCCATTCGATGCCCTCGATGGCATGAAACGGCCGGCCATGATGGCGCGCCAGGTTGACAACCACCGCGCCCATGGTCATGGCCGCCAGAATGAACGATACCTCGAGATAAAGGGCGATGCCGCCGCACAGGAGTACAAAGCCCAGCGCCTCCACCAGTGTCGGTTCGCCGCCGTGAATGCGCCCGGTCAGGTAGGCCATGGGGATACCGAGAACGATGCCCAGCAGCAGCGCCCCGCCGACCTCCCACAGGCCATGGGCGAGGAAATGCCCCGGGTCACCGCCGCTGAGCGTGCTGACGAATGCCAGCACCAGGCTGAACAGGATCAGGCCCCAGGCATCGTCGATGGCCACGATCCCCAGCAGGGTTTCGCTGAACGGGCCTTTGGCGCGCGCTTCCCGGATAACATCCTCGGTGGCGGCGGGCGCGGTGGCCGTGGCGACGGCGCCGAGGATAAGTGCCAGCGTCAGCGATGCGCCGGCCAGCCAGGTCCCCAGGCCGACCATGGTGGCCGTTGCCAGGACCACCGCGACGGAGGTCATCAGCACCCGGCGGCCGTGGCGGCGCAGGGTCGATAGCGTCAGATGACCACCGAGCAGGAAGCCGATCATCATCAATGCTATCTCGGTCACCGCCTCGAACCAGATATCGCCAAGGTTCGGCAGCAGATCCAGGATTGAGGGGCCGGCGACAAAACCGACCACCAGCAGCAGCGTCACCCGTGGCAGCCGCAGGTACTGGCCGAGGATATCGACGAGCAAACCGGCGAGAAATATCGCACCGATGGTGAGATAGCTGAGAACCAGGTTATCCATGCCCGGGGTCAATCATCGTTCTCAAGGTTTGTTCTTGCATTGCATGAAATAGTTGTTCCGAATTCTGTAACCTCGTTCGGAAATGTTGCTCGATGCCAGCGTTATTCCGGGCATGATCCGGAGTAGCGGTACATGGATGTACCGTTTGCGAATCAACGGACGGCATCCACTGACAAGAAATGCCGTCCTTCAGGCTGCCCCTGGTATCGACTGGATACCGGCTTTCGCCGGTATGAAGGATAACTTATTAATTAAGTATACTGTCCCCGAAATACGGAGTTCAACCAGGAGCATGGCATCACGCCGCAGGGCATCAAGAAGGCGATCATCGACATCATGGAAGGTGCCTACGGCGAGGCGCGTCGGCGTGAATGGGTGAAGGTGGCCGAAGAGGACAGCGAATACGAAACCATGGCACCGGAAACGGTGATGAAGAAGATCAAGGCAACTCGAGGAGCAGATGTACAAACACGCCCGCGACCTGGAGTTCGAGGAGGCCGCGAAGATCCGCCGACCGCATCCAGAAACTGCAGGCCAAAGGCATGGGCCTGCCGGATTCGAAGGTGGGGTGATTTATCACCCTCACCCTGACCCTCTCCCCTCAAGGGAGAGGGGATCCAATGATTCTGCCTGGCAGACAGGGCCGGCTTCGGATATTCAATTCAGTCTGCGATCATTATTCACTTCCCATTGAACAGATGACAGCCGCTTTCTTTTCAGGAAAAGCTCACTGCCGCTCTTGCCCTCAATCAAGTATAAGATATTGAATCGATATGGAAGTGAATAAACTTACAGTACGCAGTACATAAAATCCCCTCTTCCTTGAGGGGAGAGGGTCAGGGTGAGGGTGAATAAACTTCTCATTGTATAGATAACAGCCTTTTTTGCTTTCAAGTAGAAGCCCATGGCCTGGTTTGCCATCTGTATCAGGTACAGGGCTTGAATCGGAAATAAGAGTGAATAAACGTACAGTACGCAGTACATAAGATCCCCTCTCCCTTGAGGGGAGAGGGTCAGGGTGAGGGTGAAATAAAAGGACTTCAGAACATGGATGTTCGCCGAGCCAGAAATTTACGTAAAAATTCCACTGATGCCGAACGCCTTCTATGGCGCCATTTACGCGATCGCCAGTTGCAGGGATATAAATTCCGTCGGCAGCAGACCATCGGTCCTTATATTGTTGATTTCATCTGCCTCGAACAGCGTTTGATAGTCGAAGTAGACGGCGGACAGCATCAACAGCAAGGTGAATATGATGACAGGCGGACACGATGGCTTGAAGATGAAGGCTACCGTATTATCCGCTTCTGGAACCATGATGTGCTGAGCAATATCGACAGTGTATTGACGCAGATCAGCGCTGCCTTGCAGAACACGGTGGCCTGTTAATAGATTGAACAGATGTCGTCGATCCTTGTCGCGTCACTGTCATTTTTCCCGGACCTGGTATCGCGCTTATTATCACGGCGATCGTCGCGTTCGCAGACCAGCCAGTAGATGACGGTGCCGGCCCGTCCAGCGACCCGGTATTGTATCCATGTCTCTGAGTCAAAAGCCTTGCTGCGCGGCATTTCTGGATATGCTCATGGAGCCGGCGGCAGGGCAGCGACGGACAGGTATCTACAGGCATGTCCTGTAGTGCTATACTGTATATATCCATGAACAAAGCAGTTGCTATCATGCGAAATCCCATCCTCGCGTATCCGGCCGGAGAAGGGCCGCTCTGGAAGGTGTTCTGGCTCTACGGGGTAATCACGAGCAATATCCTGCTGGCGGTAATATTGTTCCTGCTGTGGCGCGATGCGGCTGCTGACCTGATTAGTCTCCTGTTGATCCTGCTGTTGCTGTATACCTCATGGATAGTCGTTTCCGTATGGAATTGTTCGAACAACGTCAGGGTGGAGAATTATTATGGCGTACTGGCGCGCTGGTTGACGGTCGCATGGGCCGCCAACACGATCCTGTTTGTCGCGTTCCTGAGTGTCGATCTGCTGTTCTGACCGGTGGTCAGCAACCGCGGTCGCCACGCCATACTGCATTCATGCCGGTAACGGCTATTCCCATATAACGTAGTCGTTGGCATCGGCCGCCGCACTCAGGAGTTCCAGCAGCGGAAACGCCCGGGTCTTGATGAGAACGGGCTGTTCCTCTTCCTCGTCTTCATCGTCACTTTCGTAGCCGGACGGCGATGGCTGTTCGCCGTGGGTTTCGATTGCCTTGCGGAGCCGCTCCAGCGCCGCGGGCACCTGCTCCGCTTTCACCGCGCCGGGCACTCTGATGCCCACCCCCATGAGGCCGAGCAGGGTGTGCGCATCACCAGCAAACATGGAGACATCCCGATAATTGTTTGTCTTGAAGGTCACCATGACCGATTACCTCGCTGTTAACAGGGTTTTCACTGATCGCCCTCAGTGTTCGTTGTCAGTTCACGCCCAGTAACGTCCGCTGGCACCCACGACAACAACGGCAAGTCCCAGCAGCAGATTGATGCCGACCAGTATCCGGATCTGATTCAGTCTGTTTGCCGCTTCAGCCCGATCACCGTTATCGAGTGCCTGGCGGTAGCGGCGCCAGGGGGCGAAAAATACATGCGCGAACAGCAGCATCATCAGGATGCCTGCGCCGTTCATGATATGGATGTGAACGCCAGCGCTGGCGAAGCCGCCGAGCGCGCCGAAGACCATCCAGTAACCGGTCAGCAATAACAGGCCGACGGCCATCCAGACGGCCGTGAAAAAACGCGCGAGCACCGCCCGCCACAGCGCCTGGCGCTGCGGCCCCTCGAGCGCCTCGCCGGCCGCCGGGCGCAGGAAACCGTAGGCGAAGGCCATGCCGCCGACCCAGATAACGGCGGCGAGGGCGTGCAGGGCGAGCAGAATCGTCATTGTCATTGTTTGACTCCTTTTTGCATCCGGCCTTTCTCTCGAGAAAGGGAAGGGACACGGAATGCTTTTTCATACATCCCCCTTCCCTTTGAGGGTGCGCTGGCGCGCTGTTCGTTACAGGCCCTCACTGCAGTCTCTCCCAGGGGAGAGAGGACAAGGTGCACTGCGTGCTGTTCGTTACGGGCCCTCATCCTTCCTTCTCCCAGAGGGAGAAGGGATAAAGTGCGCTGGCGCGCTGTTGGTTATCAGCGCTGATAGGTGCCGATCAGTTCCGCCTGTTCCAGGATATGGCCTTCCATTGCCTGCAGCAGTTCGTCCTTCGACGGCTCGCTCAGATCCGGCAGCATCTTGTCGAGCGCATACAGCTTGTGGAAGTACCGGTGGCGGCCGCTGGGCGGACACGGACCACCGTAACCCGTTTTCTTGAAATCGTTAATGCCTTCACGCGCGCCCTGCGGCAGGTTGTTGTCGGTCAGGTTTTCCGGCAGCCCGTCAAGCGTCGGCGGGATGTTGTAGAGCACCCAGTGCACGAACACCATTTTCGGTGCCGCCGGGTCCGGCGCGTCGGGGTCGTCGACGATCAGGGCCAGGCTTTTCGTGCCCTCCGGCAGGCCGGACCAGGCCAGGCCGGGTGAGATATCGTCACCATCACAGGTGAACCGTTGCGGTATTTCGCCGTTATGGCTGAACGACTGCGATGTCAGTGTCATTGCCATGTGCGACCTCCCGTGAATTCTTGCGTGGGTTCTACTTTACAGAATTAGGGCGCGACCGCCTTAAAGCAACCCTGTTACAAGCCCGGCCAGCGGAGACCCTGCGGCGGCAAGCGGCCCGCGGCCGGGCTTGTCAGTCCGCCTGGTCGGGCCGGGGTTCATGGCGCTTGACCTTGCCGCGGCGTTTGCGCGCATAGTCCTCCAGGCGGCGGCCGGCGGCGTTGAAGGCATCGCGGATGGCGACGTAGACATCTTCATGGGCATGGTTCTGCGGGCCTTCATGGGTCACGGCGATCTCCCTGCCCGGCACCGTTATGTCAATCCGTACCTGATACAGCTTGCCCTTGCGATGATGCTGGTGCGGCAGCTCAATCACTACCCGGCAGCTGGTGATGCGATCGAAAAACTGTTCCAGCTTGGCGGCCCTGTCGCGGACCTCGGCCTCGACGGCGTCGGAGGACTGCATGTTGCGAAAGCTGATTTGAAGCGGTGTTTGCAAGATTGCGGTCACTTCAGTCGGTGGAACTGGAAAGGTCAATGTGACGGGGATCCGGCGGGACGGGCGTGTAATAGTCCCGGTCCTGCAGCCGGCCCACTTCAACCTCCCTCTCGGCATTGCCGATTTCTGTACTGAGGACGGCATAACGCAGACCGTCCCTGCCGCGTTCGGTGACGCTCTGTACCACCCATATGTGCTGCGGGTCGCCGCGTTCCCAGTAACGTTGTCCCTTGATGCTGTCAGTCATATTGTATGTTTTCCGCTATGATTATTGGTGCGCAGTCCTGCATCCGGTTCAGCTGACCATAGCAGTTATCTGCCGCGCCGTCTTGACCTGGATCAATAAGGCGGATGTGTTACAGGTCATGCTGTACAGTGCGCCGTGTTAATGTTCTCGAAAGATGTCTGTAACGCTCTCGTACCGGCCTCTCTCCGGCGGGAGAAGGCATTCAATGATGGAGGCAGGATATGGAAACGGGCAATGTCAGGATATTCGGCCTGGCGGGCAGCGAGTCGTTTGCCGCCGGTGTGGCCGGTTACCTGGGACTGGAAACGGCCGCGCATGAAGAGCGTGATTTCGAGGACGGCGAACACAAGGCACGGCCGCTGGCCGCGGTGCGCGGCTGCGATGTTTATGTCATTCATTCCCTTTACGGTGATGAACAACAATCGGCGAACGACAAACTGTGCCGGCTGCTGTTCTTCTGCGGCGCCTGTCGTGATGCCGGGGCGGTCTCGGTTACCGCGGTCACGCCGTATCTGTGTTATGCCCGCAAGGATCGCAAGACCAAGGCCCGTGATCCCGTCACCACCCGTTATCTTGCCCAGATGATTGAAAGTGTCGGTATCGACCGTGTCATGACACTGGAGATTCACAACCTGGTCGCGTTTCAGAATGCGTTTCGCTGCGCGACGGAACATCTCGATGCCAATCGCCTGTTTGCGGATCGCATTATCAAGCTGGCGCAGTCCAAGGATTTCGTCGTGATCTCGCCCGACGCCGGCGGCGCCAAGCGCGCGTCCGGCTTTCGCCGCATACTGGCCAAAAAATGCAGTAACGAGGTCACCGGTGCGTTCCTGGAAAAATACCGCAGTCGCGGCGAGGTAACGGGCGACAAGCTGGTGGGTGATGTCGCGGGCCGGACAGCGGTTATTGTCGATGATCTGATCGCCACCGGCGGCACGATGCTGAGGGCGGCAAAGGCGGCACTGGAAAACGGTGCCGGTGAAGTCTACGCCATCGCGTCCCATGGCCTGTTTGTCGGTGACGCCAATACGGTATTCCGTGATCCGGCATTCAAACGGGTACTTGTCACCAGCAGCGTGCCGGCCTTTCGCCTGACTGATCCGGCGGCAATGGAGAGGCTGGAAGTGATCGATGCCGCGCCGCTGTTCGGCGAGGCCATCAGGCGGCTGCAGACCGGCGGTTCGCTGAGCGAACTGCTCGATACGGAAACCTGAGCCTGTTTTAACTGCCCATTGAGGATTTCTCGCTTCGCTCGAAATGACAGAAAGACTCTTCGCCGTACCCGGCATAATAATTGTCATTTCGACTGCAGCAAGCCATTGTCATTTGACCGCAAGCCATTGTCATTTCGACCGCAGGGAGAAATCTTTGTCTTGAGCAGCGAAGTCTCTCGTCATACTCGGGACGCCTGCGAAGGTTCCTCGTTGCACTCGGGACGCCTTCGGCGATTACTCGCTGCGCCCGGAATGACAGGAGTCGGGTACTGTCCTCGGCATAATAATTGTCATTTCGACCAGCGGGAGCCATTGTCATTTCGACCAGCGGGAGAAATCTTCAGCTGCCAACCATCCGGTTCATGCCAGTTGCTTGCAGTCTGACCATGCCAGATCCAGGTATCCCGCGGCCTTTCGGCGCCATGTTTCCGGTTCCGCCGGTTGATCCGCCAGGTGCCCGAGGGTCAGCCTGGCGCGCAACAGGGCGCGCTTGCCACTGTAAAATGCCATGAGCGCGGGTGGCGCGAAGTCATCACATATGGCGCAGTAGCTTTCGATAAAGGCGGCGCCGATCCAGTCGTTATGCTGGCGCCGGCATTCCATGTCCAGAAAGGCCAGTTCATCCAGCGGGTCGTTGAGGCGGAAGTCACGGTTGAACTCGATACAGTCGATCACCGCCGCCGGCTTGCCGAAATAAACATGATCGGGACGCAGATCGCCATGGCCGTCGACGATCCGTCGCGCCCGGTCCGAAAGCAGTTTGTGTTCGCTGTTGATGAATTGCGTCAGTTCGCCAGCGATGCGATCGACGCGTTGCTGTATGGCTTCCTCGCCGAGTTCCCGGATGGCTGCAACATTGTCATGGATCTGTTCGCGGAGTGTGGTTGCGTAACTATCACCGTCGCTTTGTACCGTTGGCGATTCCCGGTAAAACCGCGTCAACAGCTGGATTACCGGTTCGAGTCTGGATAGTGTCAGATTGTCATCTGTCAGGGCCTGATCCAGCAGATAGTGCGAGGGCAGCCGTTTCATGTGCACCAGCCAGTCAATGGGCTTGCCCGGCTCGCCGAGCTGCAGTCTGCCGCTGCCGGTCATGCATACCGGGATAACACCGAGATAGATCGATGCCGCAAGACGGCGGTTCAGCCTGACTTCCGCCTCGCAGTGCCGGCGGCGGATATCCGGCGTCGAATAATCGAGAAAGTCCATGACCACGGCTTTCTTCAGCTTGTAGGCATAATGATCGGTGAGGAATACCCTGGACATATGTGTTTCACGCACCTCGACCTGCGCCGGCGTATCTGCATAACTGCGCGGATCGCTCAGAAACGCGACCAGCGTGTCGGTCATGACATTGCCTGCTGTTATTCCTGGTTTTCGGGACATTGGCTGCCTGCCGGCCGTTGATCATGAATTGATGCGCTTCAGCCTACTCAGGTTCGTCCGCTTGCGGCTTGACCTGTATCAAAAACAGAGTGGCCGGATCAAGCCTAACATCAGAGCGTACTGTTTCAATTAAAGGATGCTGCCATGTTTGATGATCGCATTGATGCCGGTATCCGCCTGGCGGAAGCGGTGAAGCGGGAACAGCCATCCAGGCCCGTCGTGTTGGCGCTGCCGCGCGGCGGAGTGCCCGTGGCGGCCGAGGTGGCAAGGGTACTCAACGCGCCGCTGGACCTGGTGATGGTGCGCAAACTGGGTACGCCCGGCCAGGCGGAACTGGCCATGGGGGCGGTGGCCCGCTGCGGTGATGCCACGGACGAAATCCTTAACGAGGATATCGTGCGCCAGCTGAATATCCCGGACGAGGCCATCGCCGAGGTCAGGGAGCGGGAACTCGAGGTGATCGCCGAGCGCGAACGGCATTACCTGGCGGGGCGCCGGCGTGTTGCCGTGGCCGGACGCACGGCCATTGTCGTTGATGATGGCGTTGCCACCGGTGCGACCATCATCGCCGCAGTACGGGCCGTAAGGCGTCTCGACCCCCGGCGCGTGATTCTCGCCATACCGGTGGCACCGCCCGATACCGTGCGCAAACTGGAGCGCGAGGCCGACCATGTGATCTGTCTCGAGCAGCCGTCGTGGTTCGGCGCCATCAGCATGTTCTATCATCAGTTTCCGCAGACTTCGGATGAAGAAGTGATCGCGCTGCTCGATGAACTGGGTATGCACGATGAATGATCAATTGAATCGTGCGTGCCTCGCAACCCCGATAACGCCCATCCGTGGGCGCCGATTCTATCGGCGATGCGTTCCATCGCGGATGATTGAGAATTCCACCACCGCCGGATTGACGAGTTTTTCAAAGTCACTGTAGGACAGCTGCATGACCTCGGTATGGCTGCCGGCACTGAATGCGATCATGTCGGCCTCGGTCAGATGCGGTGACACGAAAACCTCCATATCGAAAAGATTGCCGAACGGCGGCATCGCGCCGAGTTCGCAGTCAGGGAAGCTGTCCTTGAAATCCTTCTCTTCTGCCAGCTCCACCGATTTGGCGCCTGCCGATTTAGCCAGTTTCTCCGTGTGCACGTGGTCGGTGGCCGGCAACACGGCAAATGCAAGCTTGCCGTCGATTTTCACGACGACGGTTTTCGCAAAATGCTTTCCGGGGATATGGGCCGCTGCCGCGATCTCCTGCGCGGTATAGGCCTTTGAATGTTTCATGATGACGTATTTGGCTTGCTGGTCATCAAGATACTGTTTGACTTTTTCCATGGACATGGGAGGTATCCGGTGATTGGTTGGTTGAGATAAAACTGCATGAAGCATAGCCGCGGACGGCACCGGCAGGGAGTACAATCAGCAGGGTTATTGATGGAGATCAACCTTGCCGGGGATGCGGAAGGGAATGGTCAATCGCGGACAAAGTCCGCTCCCACGGCCAACAGCCTCCAGAGACGAGAGATTTCTCGCTTTGCTCGAAATGACAGGAGTCAGGTACCGTCCTCGGCATAATAATTGTCATTTCGACCAGCGGGAGAAATCCCGACACGGATACAGTGCGTCCTTACTCGAATACGGCATTGGGAAAATAGGCCGCGATCAGCCAGTTGGGTGCATCAACGATTTCGCTGATGTGCAGATCGGCGCTGACACTGGCCAGGCAATAGGCGTCCTCGGGGTTCAGTCCGTGGCGCGTGCAGAGTTCGTCGATCAGGCCGCGCACGGCATCGCGAGCGGCTGTCATCAGATCCGGGCCGATGCCGGTGGTGACCAGGAAACCCCGATCAGTTTCCGCCCGCAGTGGTCCCGCCGGTACCTCGAGCCGCGGAAACTCCGGGGCGCCGCCTTTCAGCAGCTCGATGGTCATCGCAAGCCGCATGGGGGATTCGATGGCGGTGCCGCAGACCTCGCCGTCGCCCTGGGCGACGTGGGTGTCACCCGCCGATAACAATGCGCCGGGGACCTCGACCGGCAGGATGAGACGGCTGCCGGAATCAGATCCCGGCAGTCCATGTTGCCGCCGACGCGTCGCGGCGGAATGATGCTGTGCGTACCCGAGGCCGCCGGTGCCACGCCCAGGGTGCCGATGAACGGCCGCAGCGGCAGTCGCACGCCGGGCAGGAATTCGATTACCTGTTCGTTATGGCGGGAAATGATCAGGTGATGGTCCGGAAACTCGTCGGCCAGCAGACCGAAGCCGGGGAGTATCCCGGTCCAGCCCCAGCCGGATGTCGCGAACGACTCGATGGTGACGGCAACCGCATCGCCCGGTTCGGCACCGTCGACGTATACTGGCCCGGTAACGGGATTCACGCCCGCGGTATCATAGTGTCTGAACCCGGCCAGGGTGCTGTCGGGCGTCAGCTGACCGCCCGAGGCCTCCTGGCAGTCGAACTCGACCATTTCGCCGGGTGTCACCGTGAGCACCGGTGAAACATCGCGGTTCCAGCCGAGATGATGATGCTGTCGATGAATCGTATGTCGCTGCATGTTTGATACACGCCGTGCGGTTAATGATGCCGGTTGATACTTTTTCCCCCGCGGATTGTCTCAGGTACGCTTGATGCAAACGCGGGTATACGGGCGCCGGTGATGCTGTCACCGGTCTTTTTTTTATCATGACTTGCAGTGTGCTGGCACGCTGATGTGCTTCGGAAACAAGAATACGCCACATGCAGAATACAACATCGCAGCAGGAAGCAAAAAACTGGCACAGCCTGCCGGTCAGGGAAGTACTGACTGAGCTGGACTCGGACGAGAAGGGGCTGAGCAGCGCGGAAGCGGAAAAACGCCTGGCAGCGTACGGCCCCAACCGGTTGCCGGAAGCGGCGCGCAGCGGGCCGCTGAAACGCTTCCTTTCACACTTCAACAACCTGCTGATTTACGTCCTGCTCGGCGCGGCAGTGATTACGCTGCTGCTCGGCCATCTGATCGATACCGGTGTCATCCTTGCAGTTGTCCTGATCAATGCCGTCATCGGATTCATTCAGGAAGGCAAGGCCGAAAAGGCCATGGAGGCCATCCGCCGGATGCTGGCGCCCAAGGCCGCGGTGGTGCGCGACGGCGAACGGCATACGGTGGCCGGCGAGGATCTGGTGGCGGGCGATGTCGTGCTGCTGGAAGCGGGTGATCGCGTGCCGGCCGATATACGCCTGCTGCGCAGCCACGGACTGATGCTGCAGGAAGCCGTGCTCACCGGTGAATCGGTGCCGGTGGAAAAGGGCAGTGATGAAGTGGCGGCGGAAGCCCCGCTGGGGGATCGTGACTGCATGGCATTCAGCGGCACGCTGGTAACCAGCGGTCAGGGCCGGGGCGTGGTCGTGGCGACGGGCGCGGCCACGCAGATCGGGCGCATCAGCGGCATGCTGGCGAACGTGGAAACCCTGACTACGCCGCTGCTGCGGCAGATGTCGGTGTTCGCGAAATGGCTGACCGGTTTCATTCTGCTGTTCGCACTCGGCATCCTGCTGTTCGGTGTTTTTATCCGCGGCATGGATATCACCGAACTGTTCATGGCGGTGGTCGGCCTGTCGGTGGCGGCGATCCCGGAAGGCCTGCCGGCCATACTGACTGTCACCCTGGCCATTGGCGTGCAGGCCATGGCCCGCCGCAACGCCATTGTCCGGCGCCTGCCCGCCATTGAAACGCTGGGCGCGGTGTCGGTGATCTGCAGCGACAAGACCGGCACGCTGACACGCAATGAAATGATGGTCGCCACGGTCGCTACCGGTGTGCATCGTTTTACCGTCAGCGGTACGGGTTACGAGCCGGATGGCGATATTGTCCTGGATGCCGCGGTCATCGAGCCGGCCGAATACCCCCTGCTGGCGGAGGTGGCGCGCGCGGCAGTGCTCTGTAACGACGCCGAACTCCGTCACAGGGATGGCGACTGGACGGTACAGGGCGATCCCATGGAAGGGGCATTGCTGGCCCTGGGTCACAAGGCCGGTTACCTGGAAGAGGATCAGCGCGCCCTGCCGCGCACCGATACCATTCCGTTCGATTCAGTGCACCGCTTCATGGCAACACTGCATCATGATCACGAAGGTCACGGTTACGCCTATGTCAAGGGCGCGCCCGAACGCGTGCTGGAGATGTGCGGCGGCCAGCGCACGGCCGGTGGTGAAACCGCGCCGCTCGACAGTGATGACTGGCATGCCCGTGCCGAAGCCATCGCCGCCGAGGGTCAGCGTGTACTGGCGCTGGCCACGCGTGACATGCCCGCCGATAAAACCACGCTGGAACTGGCCGATGTCGAGCAGGGGCTGGTGCTGCTGGGGCTGGTCGGCCTGATCGATCCGCCGCGTGCACCGAGGCCATCGATGCAGTGAAGGAATGTCGCAGCGCGGGCATCAGCGTCAAGATGATCACCGGTGATCATGCCGGCACTGCCGCCGCCATTGCCCGGCAGATCGGCCTCGAGCATGCCGACACTGTGCTTACCGGCACGGAACTCGATGCCATGGATGATGAGACGCTGCGCGAACGGGTACTCGCGACCGACGTGTTCGCGCGCACCAGTCCCGAGCACAAGCTGCGCCTGATCCGGGCGCTGCAGGCCGACGGCCAGGTCATCGCCATGACCGGCGACGGCGTCAATGACGCGCCGGCGCTGAAACGCGCCGATGTCGGCATCGCCATGGGCCGCAAGGGCAGCGAGGCGGCCAAGGAGGCCGCCGAGATCGTGCTCGCCGATGATAACTTTGCGACCATTGTCGCTGCTGTCCGCGGCGGCCGTGCCGTCTACGATAATCTGAAAAAGGCGATCGCCTTTCTGCTGCCGGTCAACGGCGGCGAATCGTTCAGTCTGATCCTCGCCATTCTGCTGGGCCTGACCCTGCCGATCTCGCCGCTGCAGATCCTGTGGGTCAACATGGTGAGTTCCGTAGCCCTGGCCATGGCGCTGGCCTTCGAACCGGCCGAACCCGGTGTCATGAAGCGACCGCCGCGCGCGGCGGGCGAACCCATACTGTCGCCGTTTCTGATCTGGCGTATCGCACTGGTTTCGGTACTGTTCTGTGCCGGCATTTTCGGCCAGTACGAACTGGCGCTCATGGCCGGCGCGGATCTGGAAACCGCCCGCACCATGGCCGTCAACACGCTGGTGGTGATGGAAATCTTCTACCTGTTCAGCATCCGTTACATCCACGGCACATCATTCAGCTGGCGCGGTGTAGTGGGAACGCCGGCGGTACTGATCGCCGTGGCTACCGTTACGTTGCTGCAGTTCCTGTTTACCTATGCCCCGTTCATGGAGGTGTTTTTCGAATCCCGTGCGCTCGGCTTGGGCCAGGGACTGCAGGTCATCGTGTTCGGTGTGGTATTGCTCGCGGTACTCGAGATCGAGAAAGCAATAGTCAGGTGCGTAAGAGCGGTGGCGGCGTGAATGGCGATAGGAAGGCCGGCGCGTCGTCGCCGGTCATCGTTATCAGCCCGGGGCGGTAGCGCTGTTGTTGGCCGGCCGGCTCAGTAATACCTTTAGCAGCAACAGATAGGCAAGCGACCAGGCCAGGGCTGCGATCCCGATCAGCGCCAGTGCACTGGCCGGCCATGCGATCGTCAACAGCCGCGACAGGGTCGCGAGCGCAATCAGGATCGTTGCCGTGGTAAATATGTATTGCCGTTCCAGTGCCGCCTTGATGCTTTGCAGGTGCACCCGCGCGGCGATGCTGATGGACAGGGTACCGAGGGCACCTATGGTGATGACATGCATGGCATGGCTGAAGCCGGTACCGGTGATCAGGGTGACTCCCATGAACAGCATGCCGGTGGCGAGCCAGCCGTAACCGGCGCCGAGCGCGATCAGGTCCGGCCGCTGCCGGCAGCGCCACAACCGCCAGCGGGCCAGACGCGTCGCGGTCACCAGGCCGGCCGCGATCAGGCACAGTCCTGCCGGGATGGCTGCAGGACGGAAGGCGATCAGTACCGCGGCGGCGATCAACAGTATGATGAACGCTGCTTCCAGGCGAGGCTGTACCCGTGCCTCGAGATTGTCACCGCGGCGATAGAATTCACCGGCCGCGGCCGCCGACAGGATGCGACCGCCCATGAAGGCCATCAGCAGGCTCAGCAGGACGATGCCGATATGCAGCAGGGTCGCTGTATGGAACAGCGGCTTGTGCGTGGTGATGATATACAGGATCGGCAGCAGGAACAGGCATGTGACCAGCGGGCTGATGACCCTGTTGCGCCATTTCTTCGCCGCCAGCAGTTTCGGGGCGATCAGCCAGGCGGCGGCCAGCGCGAACAGCATGTTGGCGAGGCCGGCGAACACGCCGCCGGGATCGGCCAGGTAGCTGATGCGGGCGGCGAGCCACAGCAGGAACACGCCATACAGCCGGGCCTTCGGTTGCGGGCCGAGCAGGTAGCCCACGACCAGCGCCAGCGCAAAACCGAACAGCATCTCGTAGCCGTGACCGCCGGCGAGCCCGGCCGGCCAGGACAGCGTTGAAGTCATGACCGCGATCGACAGCGGCAGTATCAGTGCGGCGTGGATGGCGGCGGCGGGAAAGAAAAGCCGCTGCGCCGGTATTTTTGCACGCCGTGGCCGGGTTGCTGTCTGCATGATGAACGCTTGTATTTTTTCCGGTTTCAGTGGCAGACGATTGTATCGGCAATTGAATCAATCGCGGACGCAGTCCGCTCCCACAGGTCGAGCACTAACGCCATGCCGGTCCTGGCTTGTGGCTTGCAGTATGCCGGGCAGATTCGGGTCAGGGTAACCAAATGATTCAGCGCTCGAGCAAGTTCAGCTTGCCGGGTTTGCCGTCCCACTCATCCGCATCCTCCGGCGGATCCTTGCGTTCATTCAGCACCGGCCATTCCCGCGAGAGCTCGGCATTGAGCTCCAGGAAGTGTGCCTGATCGCCGGGCACATCGTCCTCGGAGTAGATCGCATTCACCGGGCACTCCGGTTCGCAGAGACTGCAGTCGATGCATTCGTCCGGATCGATCACCAGCATGTTCGGCCCTTCGTGAAAACAGTCGACCGGGCATACCTCGACGCAATCGGTGTACTTGCACTTGATGCAGTTTTCGGTGACGACGTAGGTCATGATTTATCCAGTCGCAGTCCGTCATCGGAACATGCCGGGCAGGTCCGTTGGTATTCATTGTCTGTTTCCGCAGGGTATGCTCCCATTGACCGCAGGCGTTCAGACAGCAGGCGGTAGTCAGTGGCGACCTCATCCGCGTACAGCGGGATCGGTGTGCCATGCGAAAGTGGTTGTCAGTGCCAGCCAGTCGGCGCCGGTCAGTTCGCCATCCAGCCACGGGAAAATGTATTGTCCTCGTATTCGAGATGTTCATGGTATTCGCGTAAATAGGCGCGGCCGCGCTGCAGCAGTTCGGCGCGTGCCAGTGTCAGGCCATTGAGTACATCATTGACCTGTGAGCGCAGTGCCGAACCCGCCTGCGTCAGGCGATCGTGTTGATCGTGCAGCGCATGCAGCACCGGTTTCGCTGCCGGCTGCCGCTGTGCCAGGCGTTCGAACAGCAGTTCCTCGACGACGTGGTGATAGCGGTCGGGTAATGGGTCAGATAGTGCAGGATCTGGTGCATGAGCTCGTAATCGGGCCGATCGCCGCGGCCGATACTCCCGGAACTGGCGCTCCAGTATCTGTAATAACTCATCGATTGCTCTGGCGATCCTGCTCTAGCCGGTCGAGTATTGTCAGTTTCATCGCTGAGATATCCGGGTCTTGTCTTTAAACTAGTATATTATATACATGTTTAAAGACAAGCCCTTTTTACGTCCACTTTTCAATCCATTGCGTGAATATCAATGGTGCCGGCAGCGGTCAGGTGCGCGCTGGTGCCCAGTTTCCTGCCCTCGCGGTCCAGCATGCCGGCGAGCCAGCTCGCCTCATCGTCATTGGCGTGTTGCAGCCGGAATCCGGCGATGCGCATCGGCACCAGTTCGAGTTTCAGCAGTTCACCGCTGGAACGGTCCAGGCAGGGGAAAACCATGAGCGTCAGCTCGCCGCGGTATGCCTCGTGACCCTCGATACCTTCGTAGTCGTTCAGAAAATCACCGCAGCCATACAGTATGAGCCGGTTGTTGTGGATCTCGATACCCTTGGGATGATGCGAGGAATGGCCATGAACGATGTCCACTCCGGCCGTATCAATGAGACTGCGGGCGAAGCGCTGCTGTTCCAGCGGTATGCCGTAACCCCAGTTGCCGCCCCAGTGAATCGATAACACGACAATATCCCCCGGCCGGCGTACGGCAGCGATGTCCTCGGCAATGTTTTCAATCGCTGCATCCGACATGTCCGTCAACAGGTTGATGCCGCCGCGCTCGCCCGTCGCCCGCCAGTCACCGGGAATGCCGCTGCCTGGATGACCGAAGGCGAAAACGAGGATGCGGCCCCGTGCCGTGTTGATGATCGCCGGTGCTGTTGCCTGTTTCAGTTGCAGTCCGGCGCCGGCCGTTCGGATTCCCGCCTCCTGCAGTGTTGCGAGAGTCTCCTGCAGGCCGCGGTGTCCCCAGTCGAGCAGGTGATTGTTGGCGAGCACACAACAGTCGATGCCGGCGGCGGTCAGGCAACGTACATTTTCCGGGTGCATGCGGTAATGAATGCTTTTGTCGGGCCAGGGCTCGTCGTTCGTGGTGACTGCGGTTTCCAGGTTGATGATGCGCGCGGCCGGTGCCCGCTGTTCAAGCACGTCCATTGCATCGCCCCAGATGTAGTCATAATCGACCGGCGCCGGGATCGGGCCGTTGCGTGATTCGGCCAGGTTGACGTAGGCCGTGGCATAACGGACGTAAGGTTCATACAGCTGCGGCGACACGGACTGCGGCAGCACCTGGTCGATGCCGCGCCCGGTCATGACATCGCCGCAGAGAAACAGCGTCGTCGATCTGCCGATTCCATGCCGGATTCGCGCCTTCTGCCGGTAAGGTTTGTATGCCCAGTCTGCCGCCGGCGGCGGCCACTGTCAGCCCGCCCAGGCCTTTCAGGAAACGCCGACGCGATCTGTGCATGACAGCGATGAATCCGGCAAGGAATCAGGCCGGTGGCATCATGCCCCGGTGGAACACCCAGGCGATGAAGTAACCGAGCGGGATGATCACTACTGCCAGGCCGAGACCGTAGAGCAGTGCCAGCCGGCCCATGCCGCGCAGTTTCGAGAAATCGGTGACCACGCCGATGCTGACGAAGGTCAGCATGAACATCATCTTGCGCATCGGGCTCTGCACGGTTTCGGCGCCGACGCTGGCCGCCTCGACGAGATCGGCGGCGAACATGGCAATGCCCAGGTACACGAACCAGGTCAGCAGATAGCCGAGCACGAATTTCGGGAACCGGAACCAGATTTCCGAGGCGCCGACGGTCTGCTGGCCGGGATTGCGTTCGACCTTGTAGACCCAGATCAGCGCGAGGATGAATGCCCAGACGCCAATGAAGATGTCGATCCAGATCTTGGTCATGACGGCGGCGGCCAGGATCCAGCCTTCCTGCCATTCAATGCCGCGTGAAGCGGCGTCGGCCCGCATCAGCTCATCCAGGATCGCGCCGGCGGCGGCGTCTGCACCGTCGGTCTTGACCGTCAGCCCCAGTGCGGCGCCGTTGACGATGGGCTCGTTGGGCGCGAACCAGGCGAATAGACCGGGCAGGATGATGAGTTCGATCATCGCGAACACGACGATGAGCATGGAGATCATCACCGGGATGATCGGTTTGGCGCGGATGGCGCCGCCGGTGGCAATGGCGGCGGAGACGCCGCAGATGGAGATGCCGGAGGCGAGGCAGGCGGCCCATTCGCGCGGCAGCCGGAACAGCCGCGGCTGGCGGCGTACATGATGGGCCAGAACAGCATGTAGGCGGCGAAACGCGGCGCAGATCCCGGCCAGCGCCAGCTCGAAGGCGAAACCGGCCGCTTCCATCGACATCAGGCCGATCTCGATACCGAGATCAGACGATCGCGGTCTTGATGTACCACTCGGGCCGCGCGGCCTCCTGCAGGAAGCCCGCCAGCGGCCGGATGAAGTTGCCGATGATGAGACCGACGGCCAGGGCCAGCAGGTAGGAGGCGCCGCCGCCCAGCGACAGACCCCAGCTGATGCCGTATTGGTCGAAATCCTGGGCCGTGGCCTTCAGATGCGCCTGGTGACCGACTGATCCCACGCCGCCCAGGTCAACAGGAACAGGATCGTCCAGCCGCCAATGAAGCGGCGCACGTTCATGCCCATGGCCGCCGCGCCGAGGGTGGTCAGCACGGTAAACACGGCATAGGTCATCGCCAGCGATGCCAGCGGGTGCCAGTCGGCGTAGGCGTCGCCCGCCGGCTGCAGGGCGCTGGCCCAGCTGAACTCGGCCCAGGTCGAAGGTCTGGCCATCCAGCCGACCAGGTCGACACCGATGATCGATACCAGGCCGGCGGCGAACATGACCAGACCGAGCCATACCGCCCACCAGTCCTCGGTGGACAACATGCCGCTGGTCCAGTGACGGTTGACCGGGTTCATGGGGATGTCCCCGTGATCTCGCGGGGATGCAGCCGGATCGTGCGGTTGAAGTAATGCGGCATGTACTGGCGAGTCCAGCCGGGCAGCGACTCGCGGCTGAAGCGCATGTGCACGGTCACGGCGTCGGCCGTCATGCCTGCCGCCAGTACCTCGGCCAGCGCCCGATCCAGTGCCGGCAGACTGGCCGCGCACACGCTGATGCCGGCACCATGCACCTGCCAGTCATGGCCGTCATGGTCGAGCACCAGTTCGAGGCTGTCTGCGGGCATGCTCCCGTTCCGTTGTTATGGTTGTCGATTATCGTTTTGGCGAATCAGGCCTTCATAACAGGAAATTGTGGAGCAGCACGGCCAGCACCAGCAGGCCGCCGATACCCAGCGCCAGGCTCCACAGGCACAGCCGGGTCTCCCAGCCGGCCCAGGGTTCGGGCTCGCCGATGGCCTCGCCTGTTTCCGGGATCAGCATCCGGCGATGGTGTGCCTGTGCTGCTCTGCTGACATTTTTTTGTGCTTGCCGTGGCTGGATAGTAAAACTAGCAGGCGGCGGCACCGATAGGAAGCCGGCTATTGCCAACAATTCATTGACGGTCAATACCGGCTTCGTATAATGCACCCCTTGCAGCGGCGGGTGTGGCTGATTCATGACGACACCTGCATAGGGGAGCTGGTTATACCGGCGACGCAATTAATCGCGGACACAGTCCGCTCCCACTAGCCCGCCCCCTCCCTTGAGGGGGAAGAAAAACGTACCGCAGGCGCGTAGCTCAGCTGGTTAGAGCGCTACCTTGACATGGTAGAGGTCGTTGGTTCGAGTCCAATCGCGCCTACCATTTTACAAGCCGGCAAAATACATTCATGTATTTTGCCGACACGCAAAGACAAGCGCATGTCTTGTCTTTGCTTCGTTTTCCTAGCGGAAAATGCCGTACCTCCATGTGCGGATAAAGGGAAAGATAGCCGGCAAGGCTAAATGCGATTTTGATTCGCCTTCGTGGCGGTGTAGCCGCCACGCCGTAGCTTCCTGGCGGCTTTATCAAACAGATGTAGGAGCGCAATTTATTGCGCGAATAGGGTTCCTTCGCCCGGCAAGCCGGGCTCCTACCCAACGAAAAGAGTTTGAATGTCCACACGTGACCCATTGTAGGGGCCACCACTGACGGAGGACCGCATGCCTACAATCACCCTTCCCGACGGCAGTCAGAAGCAGTTCGACAATCCCGTTACCGTCATGCAGGTGGCCGAGAGCATCGGTGCCGGCCTGGCGAAGGCCACGATCGCCGGTTATATCGATGACCGGCTGGTCGATGCCTGCGAGACTGTCGATCACGATGCCAGTGTCCGCATCGTCACGGGCAAGGATGAAGCGGGACTGGAGATCATCCGCCACTCCTTCGCGCACCTGATGGGCCACGCCATCAAGCAGCTGTATCCCGATGCGCAGATGGCCATCGGCCCGGTGATCGAGGACGGTTTTTATTACGATGTCGCCTGCGAGCGGCCGTTCACGCCGGACGACGTCAAGGCGATCGAACAGCGCATGCGCGAGCTCGTTAAAAAAGACTACGACGTTGTGCGCGAAGTGGTATCGAAAGAGAAGGCGCGCAAGACGTTCGAGCAACGTAACGAGCCGTACAAGCTGCAGATTATTAATGAAATCCCGGACGACGAGATCATCAAGCTGTATTACCACGAGGAATACATCGACATGTGCCGCGGGCCGCACGTGCCCAATACCCGGCATCTGCGTCATTTCAGGCTGACCAAGCTGGCCGGCGCCTACTGGCGCGGCGATCCGAACAACGAAATGCTGCAGCGGGTATACGGCACGGCATGGGCCGACAAGCACTCGCTCGAGGTTTATGTAAAACGTCTTGAAGAAGCGGCGAAAGCGCGATCACCGCAAGCTGGGGCGCAAGCTCGACCTGTTCCATTTCCAGGAAGAGGCGGTCGGCAACGTCTTCTGGCACGCGAAGGGCTGGACGCTGTACCGGCTGATCGAGAACTACCTGCGCGACAAGCTCGAGGCCGCCGGTTACGAGGAGGTGCGCACGCCGCTACTGGTGGACCGCAGCCTGTGGGAGGCCTCCGGCCACTGGGATAAGTTCCGCGCAGAACATGTTTACCGCCCACGCCGAGGACGAGGACCTGGCGATCGCGGTCAAGCCGATGAACTGCCCGTGCCACGTGCAGATCTACAACCACGGCCTGCGCAGCTACCGAGAGCTGCCGATGCGCATGGCCGAATTCGGTTCCTGCCATCGCTATGAACCGTCCGGTGCGCTGCACGGTCTGATGCGCGTGCGCGCCTTCACCCAGGACGATGCCCATATCTTCTGCACCGAGGATCAGATCACCGAAGAAACCCGCGACTTCTGCGACCTGCTGCTCGAGGTCTACAAGGACTTCGGTTTTGAGGATGTCCGCATCAAGTTGCCGACCGCCCCGAGGTCCGCGCCGGCGACGACGCCATCTGGGACAAGGCCGAGGGCGCCCTGCGCGAGGCCACCGAGGCCACCGGCCTGGAGGTTACGCTGAACCCGGGCGAGGGTGCGTTCTACGGGCCGAAGCTCGAATTCGTGCTGACCGACGCCATCGGCCGCGACTGGCAGTGCGGCACGCTGCAGGTCGATTTCGTACTGCCCGAGCGGCTCGGCGCCGAGTACGTGGCCGAGGACGGCGAGCCGCCGGCGCCCGGTGATGCTGCACCGGGCGATCTTCGGTTCCTTCGAGCGTTTCATCGGTATTCTTATCGAACATTACGCCGGCGCGCTGCCGGTCTGGCTGGCGCCGGTACAGGTCGTGGTGGCCGCGCTGACCGAAAAACAGGCCGACTATGCATCCGAAGTTGCTAACACCCTGAAAAAACAGGGCTTCAGAGTGGAATCCGACTTGAGAAACGAAACGATCGGGCTTAAAATCCGCGAGCACGCAATGCAGCGTATCCCGTATGTCCTGGTGATCGGGGCACGGGAAGCCGAAACGCAGACAGTGGCCGTGCGTACGCGGGCAGGCGAGGATCTGGGCTCCATGTCACTGGATGATTTCCGGAATCCCGCCTCAACGACGAAATCGCGTACCGCGGCCGTACTATTTTGGATCAGGAGGATACAACCTATCGCCATTGATAAGCAGACCCGTCTGAATGAAGACATTACGGCCAATGAAGTACGCCTGATCGGTGTTGACGGGGAACAGGTCGGCATCGTGCCGGTGCAGGAAGCATTACAGTCCGCCGAAGAGAAAGAACTGGATCTGGTAGAAATCGTACCAACTGCGGAACCGCCGGTTTGCCGGATCATGGATTACGGCAAGTTCCTGTTTGAAGAAAACAAGAAAAAGCATGCCGCCAGGAAAAAGCAGAAGCAGATCCAGATCAAGGAAGTGAAGTTCAGGCCGGGAACGGATGAGGGCGATTACAATGTCAAGCTGCGTAATGCCACACGGTTCCTGGAACATGGCGATAAGGTAAAAGTGACATTGCGTTTCCGCGGGCGCGAGATGGCGCACCAGGAACTCGGCACACAGATGCTCAAGCGCATTGAAGAGGACTTGTCGGAACTCAGTGCAGTGGAGCAGTTCCCGAAAATGGAAGGCCGGCAGATGATCATGGTGCTGGCGCCTAAAAAGTGAACAGGGTAAGTCATCGGTCAACTGGTTCATGGTTGATTGTTACTGTCATCGGTAATGCAGAGCCGTGGAGCCGATTGCATCGGCGATTCATTAAAATCGCGGACACAGTCCGCTCTGACAAAGATTGGCCAATAAACAAATCAACCAGTCTGAACGAATGAACCAAGTGAACCATGAATTAACTACGTATAACCAATTAACCAGTTAACCGACAGTTAAACCGAGGTAATTCGTAATGCCAAAGATGAAGACCAACAGAGGTGCGGCCAAGCGGTTCAAGCGTTCCGCCAGCGGCAAGTTCCGCCACCGGCAGTCGTTTCGCAGCCATATCCTGACCAAGAAGCCGACCAAGCGTATGCGCCAGCTGCGGCCGACGGCGGAGATTGATGCCGCTGATCACAAGGAAGTCGCATCGGCTGTTGCCGTATGCGTGAATCGTGAATCGTGAATCGTGAATCGTGAATCGTGAATCGTGAATCGTGAATCGTGAATCGTGAATCGTGAATCGTGAATTTTTGGATAGAAGGAACTGAAAAGTTCCCGGTACTTCCAATTTTCGTTTCACGTTTCACGTTTCACATGAACAAACCCCTCACCCTTACCCCGGCAACGAGGGAACAGGGACCGAAAATCGAGGGCATTGTCATTTGATAATGACGATGAGCAGGTAACTACGAAAACGAGGAATAGAGTCAATGCCCAGAGTCAAACGTGGCGTTACTGCACGCGCCAAGCACAAGAAGGTTATCGAGCAGGCCAAGGGTTACTACGGCCGCCGCAAGAATGTTTACCGTGTTGCCACCCAGGCGGTCACCAAGGCCGGCCAATACGCCTATCGGGATCGCCGCAACCGGAAGCGGGAATTCCGCGCCCTGTGGATCGTGCGTATCAACGCCGCCGCACGGGAGTTCGGCCTGAGTTACAGTCGTTTCATTAACGGTCTGCAGAAGGCCGGTATCGAGGTCGATCGCAAGGTACTCGCCGATATTGCCGTCAATGACAAGCAGGCTTTCGGTCAACTGGCAGAACAGGCTCGTGCCTCTCTCGCCAGCTGAACAGCAACACAATCCGATGCTTCAGTAAAGGGAAAGGACATGTGCCTTTCCCTTTTTTGTTTTAGGTTTGGTTAACTGGTTCATTTGTTGATTGGTTGCATTAGTAGATCCCTGGTGGGAGCGGACTATGTCCGCGATTTCAATGAATCGCCGATGGAATCGGCTCCCACATATAACCAATCAACCAATTAGCCGATAAACTAATCAACTAATCAACCAATCAACCGATAAACTAGTCAACTATTTAACCAGTCAACCAATAAACGACTAATGAGTGATCTCGACCAACTCACCCGCGAAGCAACGGAGGCCATCGGGAAGGCCGAAGACCTGGCCGCGCTCGATGATATCCGGGTCGAATACCTGGGCAAGAAGGGCAGACTAACGGCGCAGCTCAAGCAACTGGGCAAGCTGTCGGCCGAGGAACGCCCCGCCGCCGGCCAGAAGATCAACGCCGCCAAGGAAACCGTCCAGTCCGCGATCGAGTCCCGCAAGCGGGACACTGCAGGGCGCCGCTATGAAGCAGCGTCTGCGGAACGAACGCGTCGATGTCACCCTGCCGGGCTGCGGCCAGCGCCCCGGCGGCCTGCACCCGGTGACGCGTATCATGGACCGGGTGCGCCGCCTGTTCGAAGGTATCGGTTTTGAAGTGGCCCACGGCCCCGAGATCGAGGATGAGTTCCACAACTTCGATGCGCTGAATATTCCGGCCAACCATCCGGCGCGCGCCGAGATGGATACCTTTTATCTGCAGGATTTGCCGTTACTGCTGCGCACACATACCTCGCCGGTGCAGATCCGCGCGCTGCGCGATCGGGGTGCACCGATACGCATGATTGCGCAGGGCCGTGTCTACCGCTGTGATTACGATGTCACGCATACGCCGATGTTCCACCAGCTGGAAGGCCTGCTGGTTGACGAGAATGTCAGCATGGCCAACCTGCGGGGTATTCTGACGACTTTCATGCAGGCGTTTTTCGAACGCGATATCAGCATGCGCTTCCGGCCGTCTTATTTTCCGTTCGTCGAGCCCGGCGCCGAGGTGGATATCGGCTGCCTGTTCTGTAACGGCGCCGGTTGCCGGGTATGCAAGCAGACTGGCTGGCTGGAAGTCCTCGGCTGCGGCATGGTGCATCCGAACGTGCTGACGGCCTGTAACATCGATCCGGAACGCTATACCGGCTGGGCCTTCGGCATGGGCATCGAGCGTCTCGGCATGCTGCGTTATGGCATTAACGATATTCGCCTGAATTTCGAAAACGATTTGCGGTTTCTGGAACAGTTTAAATGAGCGTTACTCGTCCGCTCGTCGTCTCGTTCTCGCGCCATCATATGGCCTGTATCATCGATCATCGAGGGAGTGAGTGACTAGGAACGAGGAACGCAATTCGCAGCGATGAGCGCCGCTCGCATAGAGTGCTTATGAAAATCAGCCTGAATTGGCTCAAGGAATTCGTCGACGTTCCCGTCGATGCCGAAACGCTGGCCGAGCAGCTCAGCCTGATCGGGCTCGAGGTGACGGCGGTGGAGTCCGTGCATCCGGGTTTCGAGGGTGTGGTAGTTGCCGAGGTCGAAACCGTGGCACCGCATCCGGATGCCGACAAACTGCGCGTCTGCCGGGTCAATGCCGGGACAGAAGAAAAGCTGCAGATCGTCTGCGGCGCCGCCAATGTTCGCGAGGGCATGAAGGCCGCGCTCGCCCAGGTCGGCGGCCGGTTGCCGGACGGCAAGACGATCAAAGAGAGCAGGCTGCGCGGCGTGGAGTCGCAGGGCATGCTGTGTTCCGCCGTGGAACTCGGCCTCGCGGAGGAAGCGGACGGGCTGATGGACCTGCCCGTCGATGCGCCTGCCGGCCGGCCGCTCGACGAACTGCTCGATCTCGATGATACGGTGATCGAAATCGAACTGACGCCGAATCGTGGCGATTGTCTGAGCGTGCTCGGTGTCGCCCGGGAAGTGGCCGCCCTGTTCAGCCTGCCCCTGAAAACTTCGGAGACTTCGCCGGTCCAGCCGGTGCACGAAGACAGACGTGCCGGTGCGCGTCGATGCGCCGGCCGACTGCGCGCGCTTTACTCGGCCGCATCATCCGCGGGCTGCGTACCGATGTGCAGACGCCGCTGTGGCTGCAGGAACGCCTGCGCCGTGCCGGCACCCGGCCCATCAGTCCGGTGGTCGATGTGACCCAGTATGTGATGCTCGAATACGGCCAGCCGATGCATGCCTATGATCTGAAACGCATCAACGGCGGCATTCACGCCGCGCCGGGCGCTTGAACGGCGAAACGCTGACGCCTGCTCGATGGCCAGTGACCAGTCAGCCTCGACAAAGATTTTCTCGTCATTGCCGACGACCAGCGGCGCCCTCGGCCTGGCCGGCATCATGGGCGGCGCGGACTCTGCCGTATCGGTCGATAGCACGGATATCTACCTTGAATGCGCCTGGTTTGCGCCCGAAGTGATCAGCGGCCGCGGCCGCCGGCTCGGCATCCAGACCGATGCCAGCTACCGGTTCGAGCGCGGCGTCGATCCCCGCGGCCAGCACCGGGCCATGCAACGGGCCACCGCGCTGCTGCTGGAAATTGCCGGCGGCGAACCGGGACCGGTCGACGAGACCAGCAGCCGACGAACATCTGCCGGCGGCGCCGAGCGTGGGCCTGCGGCGCCGGCGTCTGCAACAGCTGCTGGGTATTGAAATCACCGATACCGAGGTCGCCGGAATCCTCGCAGCGGCTGGGCATGACGGTCGGACGGCACAAAGACGGCTGGACGGTACAGCCGCCGGCTCACCGCTTTGATATTGCCATCGAACCGGATCTGGTCGAAGAGGTGATCCGCATCCACGGCTACGACCGGATCGGGGCCCGGCATTACCCGTTGCCGCTGGAGATGAAGGCCGAGCCGGAACAGTCGGCCAACCCGGGCCGGCTGCGCGAGGTCCTGGTCCAGCGCGGCTATTTTGAAGCCATTACCTACAGTTTCTGCGACGCTGCCCTGCAGCAGAGACTGTACGGGGACAGCGGCCTGGCGCTGGCCAATCCCATTACGGCTGACATGACCCATATGCGCCTGGGCCTGTGGCCGGGCCTGCTGCAGGCGCTAATTTATAATGTGAATCGCCAGCAGGAGCGGCTGCGATTGTTTGAAACCGGTCTCAGGTTCAGGATGCAAGATCCTGAAATAAAACAGGAAAATGTGGTTGCCGGGGTCGCATATGGCAGTCGCTATCCGCAGCAGTGGGCCGTCCCCGTGGCGCCGGTGGATTTTGCCGACCTGATGAACGACCTGGAGGCCTTGCTGACCCTCGGCGGCTGCCGGTGGCGGACACGGCGGGCCTCGCATCAAGCCCTGCATCCCGGCCAGTCAGCCGAAATCATGATTGATGATCAGTTAGTTGGTATGGTCGGGGCACTGCATCCCGAACACCAGCAGGCACTGGAACTGGCACAGCCCGTTTGGCTGTTCGAGCTGCTAACAGACCCGATCAGCCGGGAATATGTGCCTAAATACCACGAATTGTCACGATATCCTAGCGTCCGCCGCGATCTCGCTGGTGCTTGTCGGAGACGACACGCCGGCCAGGCGAGGTACTCGATTGTATTGGCGCGAGCCTGCCTGATGTGCTACATAAGCTAGAGTTATTTGACGTGTATCAAGGCGAAGGTATTGATTCGGGGCAAAAAAGTCTTGCAATAAGCTTGACCTTTCAAAAATCTTCGAGCACTCTTACCGATACTGAAGTAGACGCGTTCGTCGACAGGGCGGTGAGCGCGCTTAAGACAACACTCCGCGCTGAATTGAGAGAATAAGGGACAAGACCTATGGCCCTCACAAAAGCTGAAATGGCTGAACGGCTGTATGAGGAGCTCGGACTCAACAAGCGCGAGGCTAAGGAAATCGTCGAGATGTTTTTCGAGGAAATCCGTGCGGCCCTGGAGGCGGGCGACCAGGTCAAGCTCTCCGGCTTCGGCAATTTCGATCTGCGTGACAAGAACCAGCGTCCCGGCCGTAATCCGAAAACAGGTGAGGAAATTCCCATAAGTGCCCGTCGGGTCGTGACTTTCCGTCCGGGACAAAAACTCAAGGCCCGAGTGGAAGCCTATGCTGGAAGCATCGAACAATAGCGAACTCCCGGCAATCCCCGGCAAGCGCTACTTCACCATCGGTGAGGTCAGCGATCTGTGCGCGGTCAAGCCGCACGTATTGCGTTACTGGGAGCAGGAATTTCCGCAGCTTAAACCGCTGAAACGGCGCGGCAACCGCCGTTACTACCAGCGCCATGACGTCATCCTGATCCGCCAGATCCGCAGCCTGCTGTATGAGCAGGGCTTCACCATCGGCGGCGCCCGTCAGCGCCTGTCCAGCAGCGAGGCCAAGGAAGATTCCTACCAGAGCCAGCAGATCATCAAGCAGCTCAGAAGCGAACTGGAAGAGGTGCTGGATATATTACGACGTTAACAGTCCGCGAATGAACGCAAATTAACGCGGATTGATGTCTTCCTGAAGTACAATCTTCTCAGGGTTCCGGGATACACTTCACGAGCGACGAGATACGATGAAGTGAATCTTTGTCTCGTCGATTCCTGTTGAATTTGTTATCTTAATGGCCTGATTCATCGGGGCGTAGCGCAGTCTGGTAGCGCACCTGCATGGGGTGCAGGGGGTCGCAGGTTCAAATCCTGCCGTCCCGACCAATTAACACAGGCGTTGGCGGTTATTTGTAAGTAGCCGGGTTCGACATACCTTATCTATGTATTCACGCTTCTTACAGTGCCTGGCGATCACTGGCCTGATCCTGTTTCTGCTTGGCGGCTGTAACAGCCGGGCCGAGGATCCCCGTGTCGCATTCGAGAACAAACAGTACGAACTGGCACACGAGCTGTGGCTGCCCATGGCGGAGGCCGGCGACGCGGAGGCACAGAACGCCATCGGCACGATTTATTACCTGGGACTGGGTGTCAGGCGTGATGATCGCAGGGCCCTGAAATGGTTTGAGTCGGCGGCACGGCAGGGGCATCCGGGCGCCCAGCGCAATACCGGGATGATGTACCAGGATGGCCGCGGAACCGGGCAGGATTTTCTGACCGCCTACATGTGGTTTTACGCCGCGGACAAGCAGGGCAACAAGGGTGCCGACGCCTATATCAACAATCTGGTCAATAAACTGACACCGAACCAGCAGATGAAGGCCCGCCGTACCGCGGCACAGTTCATTATCAATCCCACCGACGATTTCGTGCCTGAACGGGAAATACCCAAGGCGAACCCCCGAATTGAAAATCACAGGGAGTCCGGTTAACTGACATGTGCGGCATTGTTGGCGCGGTTGCGCAGCGGGACGTGCTCCCGATACTGCTTGAGGGCCTGAAGCGGCTGGAATACCGCGGCTACGATTCCGCCGGCCTGGCGGTGCTCGACGCCGGCGGACAGCTGCAGCGTACCCGCGTGCTCGGCAAGGTCGCCGACCTGGCGCAGGCGGTTGCCGGTAACGGCCCGGCCGGCGGCACCGGTATCGCCCATACGCGCTGGGCAACGCACGGCCGACCCAGCGTCGACAACGCCCATCCCCATGTCTGCCGTGACACCGTGGCACTGGTTCACAACGGCATTATCGAAAACCATGATCTTTTAAGGGACCGGCTGCGTGACGAAGGTTACGGCTTCGAATCGCAGACCGATACCGAGGTTGTCGTCAACCGTATCCATGCCCATCTGGCGGTGACTGATGACCTGCTGCAGGCGGTGAGGGCGACGGTGGAGGATCTGGACGGCGCCTATGCCATCGGCGTCATCGACACCGACGAGCCGGATCGCCTGGTCGCCGCGCGCCGCGGCAGTCCGCTGGTCGTCGGCGTCGGTATCGGCGAGCATTTCATCGCCTCCGACGTGTTTGCCCTGTTGCCGGTTACACGGCGCTTCATTTTCCTGGAAGACGGCGACATCGCCGATATCCATCGGGATCGTTTGACCATTTACGATGCGCAGGGCCGCGAGGTGATGCGTCCCGTGATGACCTCGGAGCTGCCGGCTGATGCCGTCGACAAGGCCGGTTACCGGCATTATATGCTGAAGGAAATATTCAGCCAGCCGGGCGCCATTGCCGATACCCTGGCGGGCTGTATCGAGGACGGCCGGGTGCTGGACAGCGCCTTCGGCATGGCAGCCGAAGCTATTCTTGATCGTATCGCCGGGGTTCATATCGTTGCCTGTGGTACCAGTTATCATGCCGCGCTGGTGGCCTCGTACTGGATGGAGGCACTGGCCGGCCTGCCGTGCCGGGTCGAGATTGCCAGTGAATACCGCTACCGTGCGCATGTCGTCCCTGCGAATACGCTTTTTGTCACCATATCCCAGTCCGGGGAGACGGCCGATACCCTCGCGGCACTGACGCTGGCGAAAGAGCTCGGCTATGCTGCCAGTCTGGCGATCTGCAACAACCCGGAAAGCTCGCTGACGCGCGCCTCCGATCTGGTGTTCCTGACCCGCGCCGGCCCCGAGATCGGTGTCGCCTCCACCAAGGCCTTTACCACCCAGCTGGTCGCGCTGCTGCTCATGACAGTCGCTCTCGGTCGCCGCAACCGTATTACGCCGGAACAGGAACGGGACCTGGTGGATCAGCTCGAGACATTGCCGGGTCGCGTTAATAACGTGCTGCAGCTGAACGAGCGCATCCAGAAAGTCGCCGAGGATTTCGTGCACAAGCATCACGCCCTGTATCTCGGCCGTGGCACAATGCTGCCGGTCGCCATGGAAGGCGCGCTGAAACTGAAGGAGATCTCCTACATCCATGCCGAGGCCTACGCCGCCGGCGAACTCAAGCACGGCCCGCTGGCCCTGGTTGATGAGGATATGCCGGTGATCGCCGTCGCCCCCAACGACAGCCTGCTGGAAAAACTCAAATCGAATCTGCAGGAAGTCCGGGCCCGCGGCGGGGTGCTGTATTTGTTCGCCGATACCGATGCCGTGGTGAAATCCGATGCCGATATCAGGGTACTGGCGGTTGCGCCGGTCCCCGAGATTCTCGGCCCCGTTGTCTATACCGTGCCGTTGCAACTGTTTGCCTATCATATTGCCGTGCTCAAGGGCGCTGATGTCGACCAGCCCCGCAATCTGGCCAAATCCGTCACCGTGGAATAGCGGCGCTGCCGTCATCAGTTATAATGGCAGCAGCAGGCGTAATGAGGGGGCATGAGCAGACCATGGAGTAATTCGGCGTGACTGAACACCAAGAAGCGTCCCATGCGGCCAGGACCTCGCAGCCAACCGTGCTGCTGGTTGACGATGACGACGATATCCTGTCGCTGCTGAGTGTCTGGCTCGACAAGGCCGGTTACGAGGTGATAACCGCCACCAGCGGGCGCGAGGCACTCGGCCGAATCGACGTCGGCCAGCCGCAACTGGTCATTACCGATCTGTTCATGGAAGACATTGACGGTATGGCACTGTTAACAACCGTCCATCAGACCACCCCGTTGCTGCCGGTTATCATGCTCAGCGGCAGGGCGCAGATACCGGATGCGGTCAAGGCGACCCACCTGGGCTCCGCCGCCTTTCTTACCAAGCCCGTCCAGCGCGAAGAACTCCTCGAACAGGTCGAACGGGCAGTCAACCGTGCTGCCGATCCGAAAATAGACGCCGCGTTCAGTCAGAAACTGATTTATCGCAGCCGCATCATGACGGATCTGGTCGAGCAGGCCAAGCTGGTCGCCGACAGCGACATCACGGTATTCATCCAGGGTGATACCGGCACCGGCAAGGAAATTCTGGCCAAGGCCGTTCATGACGCCAGCCCGCGCCGCGACAAGCCGTTTATTCCGATCAACTGCGGCGCCTTTCCCGAACAACTGCTCGAATCGGAACTGTTCGGTCATGAAAAGGGTGCCTTCACCGGCGCTTCAGCAAAGCACGAAGGCCTGTTACTGGCAGCCAACGGCGGCACGCTGTTTCTCGATGAAATCGGCGACATGCCGCTGAGCCTGCAGGTCAAGCTGCTGCGCGTGCTGCAGGATTTCCAGGTGCGGCCGGTGGGGTCGACACGTACGTACCCGGTTGATGTGCGCGTGATTTCGGCGACCCATCGCGATCTGGCCACGGCGGTCAAGAGCGGTGACTTCCGCGAAGATCTGTATTATCGCCTGAACGTCGTACCGCTGGAGCTGCCATCACTGGCCGAACGCCGTGAAGACATACCGCTGTTCATCGAGTATTTTTTGCAACAGCGCCAGGACAAGGGCCGCAAGCATTTCGCTCCCGAAGCACTTGACTATATGGTTTCCGCACTGTGGCCTGGCAATATCCGCCAGCTTGCCAATGTCATTGACCTGTGCGTAACCCTGTCGAAAACCGAGACGATTCCATTGAGTCTGGCACAGCGGGCATTGCATGATGAACCCGGCAGGATCCAGACACTCAAGGAAGCCAAGGATGCCTTCGAGCGCGATTACCTGATCAGTGTCATGCGTATCACAGAAGGCCACGTAGCCAACGCCGCGCGTATCGCCGGGCGTAACCGGACAGAGTTTTATAAACTGCTGGGACAGCACAGTATTGATCCTGCCCAGTTCCGTGACAATGGAGGCGACTGAACTGAACGAGGGCACTGCATCACACCATTCATCAGGGGATAATAATGAATAACAAGGTCACTGTAACAGTCGATCCGGATCTGGAAGCGCTGATTCCGGGCTTCCTGGAGAATCGCCATAAGGATGTGCAGGCCATGACCGAGGCGCTGAATACACGGGAGTTTGCGACCATACAGTCGATAGGCCATAGCCTGAAAGGTGTTGGTGGCGGCTACGGCTTCAGCAGAATATCCGATATAGGAGCCGGCCTGGAATCCGCCGCCAGGGAGCAGGACAGTGCGGCCATCCAGGCGCTGATTGCTTCCCTGCAGGATTACCTGGGCAATGTCGAGGTAGTTTATCAATAATCCGCTGACACAAGGGGCCTTTCAGCCGTGACCGGAGCAGCCGTGGATACACAGCGTGGCCCTGACCAGGTCTGGCGGCGTTTATTGCTTTACCTTGTGCCGGTTATCCTCGGACTGACTTTCACGTTCATTCTGTTTCAGCTTGCCTGGCACACTGAGCTCGGTAACCAGCGGCGTGAATATGTGCTGGAATCGATGTCGTTCAGCGAAACCGTCAACCAGCGCCTTATCGCCGCCGAGGAGGCGCTGCTCAGCATGGCGGCACTGATACAGACCAACACCGCCCTGTCGCAACAGCAGTTCAGCTGGTTCATAGACGAGTTGATGCAGCGACATAACTTTATTACCGCCGGTTTTGTCTCCGAACCGGCATCGCATGAGACACTCGCCACGGGCCGGTTCGGGATCTCCCATCAGCATGGCGGCCGCGGTGATACTGATGTGGCCATTAACAATCTCTTCACCGATCCGCTGTATCCCCTACATTCAGGCTCGCCATGGAACATGATAGCGTCGTGCCGTCGGCGCCCGTATCAGACCCGGCATCGGACACTTTCTGGTTGCTTCTGCTATTGCCGGCGAACAGCGACAGTCAGCCGCGCATGGCCGCCCTGCAAATCGATCCGGCAAAGCTGGCCGAAGATCGGAGCCTGGTGGATCAGGCAGCGGCCAGGCTTTATGTAGAGACAACAGGGCTGCTGGGGCGTCAGCTTGTTTATCACCAGCAGCCGGCGAGTGAAAGCGCCTGGCGGCTTGAAACATTTGAACGCGATACACAGTTCCAGCGGCCCGCCTATTCCGTGCGTGTCAGCCTTGCCCGGCCGCTTTACTGGCAGGAAGTGAACCGGGCGTTGATCTTTACCGCACTGCTTATCGGTATCGGCGTTACCCTGTTAATGGTCGCCCTGGTGCGCAGCAAGGAAATACAGGCCCGTGAACTCCGTCAGCGCAATGAAGTCATCGAACGCAAGGTGGAGGAACAGACATACGAACTGGCCGAGGCGCGTGATCAGGCACTGGAAGCCTCGCGCGTGAAATCCGAGTTCCTGGCGAGCATGAGTCACGAAATCAGAACACCGCTTAATGCCATCATCGGCATGTCGGAGTTGCTGTCCGAAACGAAACTGACATCGGAGCAACAGAAATACATTAATGTTTTTCGCAATGCCGGCGAGGCCCTGCTCAGCCTGGTTAACGATATTCTCGACCTGTCGAAGATCGAGGCCAGACAGCTGGTGCTGGAGGAAATACCTTTCGATCTCGAAGAGCTGCTCGAAGAAGCGACCGATATCTATGCCCTGAAAGCTGCCGATAAGGGGATAGAACTGAATTTCCGCATCGATCCCGATGTCCATCTCGCACGCATAGGCGATCCTTCGCGTTTGCGGCAAATAGTACTCAATCTGATCAGCAATGCCCTGAAGTTCACCGAACAGGGTCAGATCCACATGCATGTCGCGAACAGCCGCAATGGCAAGGAACAGCTGAAGTTCAGCGTGGAGGATACGGGGATCGGCATACCGCCGGAGAAATGTGATGCCATTTTTGCCAGCTTTACCCAGGTCGATTCATCGACTACCCGCAGGTATGGCGGCACCGGTCTTGGCCTGACCATTTGCCGGCGGCTTGTCGAATTGATGGGCGGCAAGATCTGGGTGGAAAGTATTGAAGGGCAGGGCAGCACGTTTGCCTTTACTGTCAGGCTGCCGGAAACAGAGCGGGCGGAACGCAAGCGGCCCGCACCGGTAATCGATCTCAGTGGGCGCCATATACTGATCGTTGACGATAATGCCACCAATCGCCTGATACTGCGCACCGCCCTGGCACATACGGGTGCGGCAATCAGCGAACTGGCTGACGGACAATCGGCGCTCAGTGAATTGACCGGGCATCCACAGCGCTATGATCTGATCCTGCTCGACCGGCATATGCCGGAGAAGATGGTATCGAGGTTGTCACCGCCCTGCAGCAGGCAGGGCACCGGGTCAATACGATACTGATGCTGAGCTCGGCCGATTTGAATGATGACATGCCGCGGATCAAGTCGCTGGGGCTGGGCGGTTACCTGGTCAAGCCGCTGAAGCGGTCAGAACTCATCGAGGTAATCAGGAACCTGCTCGGCGGGGAGGGGGCCCGGGAACAGGCACCGGCAGCCGGCGTGGATGCCGCAGGATCGGCGCTCAGTGGTAAGCGCCTGTTGCTGGTGGAGGACAATGCCGACAACAGGCTGCTGGTGCAGGCCTATCTGAAACCCCTGCAGGTGACCGTCGACGAGGCCGAGAACGGTGAGCAGGCGGTCGAACGCTATGCCGGCGGTGAATATGACCTCGTGCTGATGGATGTACAGATGCCGGTAATGGATGGCCATGAGGCTACCCGCCGGATCCGCGCCCTGGAAGCCGAGCGCTCACTGCCGCCGGTGCCGATCATCGCCCTGACCGCACATGCCATTAAAGAAGAGATCGATAAATGCCTGGCGGCAGGCTGCAATCATCATATGAGCAAACCGATTAAAAAGTCAGTATTAATAGAAACCATCCGCGCGCAACTGGGTGACTAGGACGCCGCCCTGTCGCCGGCCAGCGACAGCAGAACCGGCCGTTCCCTGTCCCGATCCCTCCGGGTCACCGTTTGTATTTTCTATGTTATTGAAACAGAACGATTGTTTTTTTGCGTGTTGTGCCGGCCATCCTGGCATGCGGCTTGCGATAACAGTTTCAGTCTTCGCAGTCGGGATCCGGAATCATGCAGAAAAAATTCAATGCCTGTCTTGCAAGCCTGTGCCTTCAGCCTGGAGTCAGCCGTCTGTTGCTGGTTCAGCTGGCGCTGGTGGCGGCCTGCCTGTGGCTCGGACTGATCCTGTATCAGCTGCAGGATGCGGGCAGCAGCCCGCTGGCCGTTATGCTGATGATCCCGGCGGTCATTGCCCTGGCCCTGTCATCGGCATCGAGGGACTGGATCGCCGGCATGATGCTGGCAGCGGGCCTGATGTACCTGGCCGGCCAGCTGATCCCGGCCGCCTGGTTCCAGGGACCGGGGTTTGTACTGGTGGCGCTGGCGAGTGCCGGCGGCGGCGTTAGCCTGTGCCGGTGGCGGCGACCGGCCTGAGTTCACGCGATTTAGCGGCCCTGCCTAGCCGCCCTGGACGAGGCCGGATACTGTCTTGAAGTGTTCGTTTTTTGAATCACGCACCCATTCAAACAATACGGACTCGGTGTCTATTACGTTGATACCTGCGTGGCGGAGTCGCTGCAGGGAGTTTTCATAGTTTTCACGATTGCGCGAACAGACCGCATCACCGACCACGAATACCTCGTAACCCTGCGCCTTCAGTTCCAGTGCTGACTGCACTACGCAGATGTGCGCTTCAACACCGGCCAGGATGACCTGCTTACGGCCGCTGTCCGCCAGCCGGCCGGACAATCCCTCCGCCGCCAGGCACGAAAAGCCGGTCTTTTCGTAAAGGGAACTGCCCTGGGGCAATAACGACGTCAGTGCCTCTTCGAGTTTGCCGAGTCCCCTGGGGTACTGTTCCGTGGCGATGACCGGAATGTCGAGCATGCCCGCGGTTTGTAGCAGCATGCCGGCATTGCGCCTGAGCCTGTTCACAACCTTGTCAGGCATTACCGCAGTCAGCTTTTCCTGTACGTCGACGATTAGTAACAAACTGTCGCCGGCATGACACAGGCCTTGGGTTCTGGTATCAGCAGTATTCATCTCTTTCCCCGGATGTATTTATTATGATTAGAGTTGCCGGCGACGCATGGCCGGCAAGCTGCGGCCGCGTTTATTGCAGCCAGCGATTGACCAGCGCCAGGTCCTGATTGCCCAGAATACCGGCAGCCTGTTTCAGTCGCAGTGAATCGACAATGTAATCGTAACGGGCACGGGCCAGGTTGCGCCTGGCATCCGACAGGGCGCGTTCCGCGGCCACCACGTCAACTGCCGTGCGCGTACCGACGTCGAAGCCGGCATTGGTCGCCTCCAGTGCCGTTTCACTGGAAACCACGGCCTGTTCCAGTGCCTTGATGCGGCTGATACCGGAAATGACACCCAGGTAGGACTGCCGGGTCTGGCTTTGTGCGCTGCGCTGACGCAAATGCAACCGTTGCAGTGTGGCGTCGTATTGCTTGCGGGCCTCGCGGGTACGCGACGTTACGGCACCACCCTGAAACAGGGGCATGTTCAGTTCCACGCCGACGGCATCGGTTCTGATTTGACGACTTCCGAAAAAACCACCGGAGCTTTCATAGTTTCTGCCTGCTACCAGATCCAGTGTCGGCAAGTGTTCGGCCTTTTGTATGTCGATTTCCTGATCGGCCGTTTCCAGACCGTGTTGCGCAGCGATAACGGCCAGGTTCTGTTCCAGTGAACGGCTGGTCCAGGCATCAATATCGTCAGGATTGGGTTTGACCAGCGGGACCTCTTCGCTGAGCCTCGCTACATTGGTGACATATTCACCGGTGATTTCGCGCAATGTCTCGCGGGCATTGTCGACGGCATTTTCGGCCTCGATGACCTGCGCGGTGGCGCGGTCATAACCGGCCCGGGCTTCCTGGATGTCGGTGATGGCGGTCAGGCCGACCTCGAACCGCTGTTCGGCCTGTTCCAGCTGCTGTTCCAGCGAGCGTTTTTCGGCGCGGGCGAAGGTCAGGTTGTCCTCGGCCGCCAGGACATCGAAATAGGCCTCGGCCACGCGGATGGCGAGATCCTGGCGCGCGGCCTGTAATTCGGCCTCGGCCTGGTTGATGATGCTGTCGGATTGCTGGTACTGCAGATATGCCGGGGCGCGGAATATCGGCTGGCGCAGATCCAGGTTGAAGCCGCGGGAAGTGAAGTCAACCGTCGAACTGGGGCCAGTGGTCTTGATGTCCTGGGTGTTACTTTCCTGGTGCAGGCTCAGGTTGAGCTGTGGCAGCAGTTGCGCCCGGGCCTGCGGCTTTGTCTCCAGCGTTGCCTCGAAATTGGCCCGCGCCTCCTGAAAGCTCGGGTCGGAAGTTTCGGCCATGGAGTAGATATCGAGCAGGTCGGCGGCAGTGGCCGCATGGTTGCAGCCAACAATGGTCAGCAGGAGTATTGTCTGTCGGTACATGACTGTTACAGGATTCCGTCCGGGTTAAGGTGTGATTGAATGGCCATGTGCCGGGCCGGCTGTGCGAATTTGCGTGTCATTGCAAGGGTGCAGTTCAGCAATCCGCCCGCCCGATCCGACCGCCGGGCGGTCAGTACTGCTCCATGTCCGGATCGATGTTCTTGGCCCAGGCGTCGATACCGCCCTCCAGGTTGATAATGCGGCTGAAGCCCAGGCTTTCCAGATACTGTGCCACCTGCTGGCTGCGATTGCCGTGATGGCAGATCACGACGGTTTCCGTGTCCTTGTCCAGTGATTCCGTGGCACTGACAACCTGGCTCATGGGTACATGCCTGGAGCCCTCGATATTGCAGATTTCGAATTCCCATTCTTCGCGGACATCAAGCAATATCGGTGATTCGCCGTTACTGAGTTTTTCATTCAGGGTTTCGGGACGGATGCTTTCCATGATTCTCTCAAAGCGTGAAATGTTGCCGGCGCGGCGCGCCGACGAGCGGTGGCAGATCGGTCTCGAACAGGCTCTCACTGGACCATTCACGCTCCCCGATGCGGGTGATCAGGCGCGCCTCCATTACCGGTGATTCCCCCACTATGACAAACAGTCGGCCGCCGACAGCAAGCTGTGACTGGAATGACTCGGTCAGAACGGGCACTGAACCGGTAACGGCAATTGCATCATAGGGCGCCTGTCCCGGCCAGCCGTTGACCGCGTCTCCGGTTTCGAGCCGGACATTGTGGATGCCATGTTCGGCCAGCCGCCCGCCGGCCGTGCGGGTAAAGTCCTCATGGATATCGACACTGATGACAGATTGCGCCGAGCGACCGAGTAATGCTGTCAGATAGCCACAGCCGGTGCCGATTTCCAGCACCTTGTCGGTTGCGTCAAGCAACAGGCTTTGTAACAGTCGCGCCTCCGCCTTCGGTGTCATGGTAATCTCGCCGTGGCCGATGGGGATACCGACATCGGCCAGCGCGACCCGCCGGTAGGCCGCGGGCATGAAATCCTCGCGGTGAACGTCGGCCAGCAGGTCCAGCACATCCTGGTCCAGCACCTTCCCAGGTACGGACCTGCTGTTCAATCATGTTATAACGGGCTTTTTCGAAATCCATCGGGCTCAGCTATCGGAATTGTCGGATATTGGCCGGGCAGCGCCCGGTTTTGCTATCGCCGCCAGCTGTTATCCCGGCGGACAGGCTTGTTATTATATAGTATCAGGCAGATTGTGACCGTTCCCAATCATGGTCCGGTTATAATTACTGGATTTTGTCACATTCATTTTACAGTGCAGCTGGGGGTGTCCAGCCACTAAATCGCACTGCGATTTAGTGGTAAAACCATCAAATTGCGCAGCAATTTGATGGCTGGACTGAGAGAGACCCTTGGACCTGATCCGGTTAGTACCGGCGTAGGGAAGCCCGCACCTCTCCACCCCTGGGGGCGCCAGCCGCTGTTTCAGCGAAGAGGTTAGTTATGAGCGCAATCCCGGAACCATTCGACAGCCAGCATGCCACGGTTGACGCAGACGCAGTCAAGCCGTTGCCCAATTCCCGCAAGATTCATGTCCGTGGTAGTCGCGAGGATATCCGTGTAGCGATGCGCGAGATCCACCAGAGCCCGACCCGCGACACGCAGGGTACACGTGAGAATCCGCCACTGACGGTATATGACACCTCAGGCCCGTATACGGATCCGCAGGCGTCCATCGATATCCGCCGCGGTCTGCGGCGTTGCGCGGCGCCTGGATCGACGAGCGCGGCGACACGGAACAGTTGCCGGATTCGACTTCGGCCTACGGCCGCGAGCGCGCCGCCGACCCGGCGCTGGCCGGCCTGCGTTTCCCGGATGTACGGCCGCCGCGCCGGGCAGCCGGTGGCGCCAATGTGTCGCAGATGCATTACGCCCGCCGCGGCATCATCACGCCGGAAATGGAATACATTGCCATCCGCGAGAACCAGCGCCTTGAGGCAATACAGGATGCGGCACTGAAGCACCGCCATCCGGGACAGGGCTTTGGTGCCTGCCTGCCGGATATGGTCACCCCGGAATTCGTGCGTGACGAGGTCGCGGCCGGCCGCGCCATTATCCCGGCCAACATCAATCACCCCGAATCGAGCCGATGATCATCGGCCGCAACTTCCTGGTGAAGGTCAATGCCAATATCGGCAATTCCGCAGTGACATCGTCGATTGCAGAAGAGGTCGAGAAAATGGTCTGGGCGATCCGCTGGGGCGCCGATACGGTCATGGATCTCTCGACCGGCAAGAACATCCATGAAACCCGTGAATGGATCATCCGCAATTCACCGGTACCCATCGGCACCGTGCCGATATACCAGGCGCTGGAAAAGGTCGACGGCAAGGCCGAGGAACTGACCTGGGAGATCTTCCGCGATACGCTGATCGAACAGGCCGAGCAGGGTGTCGATTACTTCACCATTCATGCCGGCGTGCGCCTGCCGTATGTGCCGCTGACGGCCAACCGTGTGACCGGCATCGTCTCGCGCGGCGGTTCGATCATGGCCAAGTGGTGCCTGGCGCATCATCGCGAGAGCTTTCTGTACACGCATTTCGAAGAGATCTGCGAGATCATGAAAGCCTATGATGTCTCGTTTTCGCTTGGCGACGGCCTGCGCCCGGGATCCATTGCCGATGCCAACGACGAGGCCCAGTTCGCCGAACTGCACACGCTGGGCGAACTGACGCAGATCGCCTGGGGCCATGACGTGCAGGTCATGATCGAGGGTCCCGGCCATGTGCCCATGCAGTTGATCAAGGAAAACATGGATAAGGAACTGGCCGAGTGCTACGAGGCGCCGTTTTATACCCTCGGGCCGCTGACCACCGATATCGCGCCGGGCTACGATCACATCACATCGGCGATCGGCGCCGCCCAGATCGGCTGGTATGGCACTGCCATGCTGTGTTACGTCACCCCCAAGGAACACCTGGGCCTGCCGGACAAGGACGACGTCAAGGAGGGCATTATCACCTACAAGATCGCGGCCCACGCCGCCGATCTCGGCAAGGGTCACCCGGCGGCGCAGGTGCGTGACAATGCGCTGTCACGGGCGCGCTTCGAGTTCCGCTGGGAGGATCAGTTCAACCTCGGACTGGACCCGGACCGGGCGCGTGAATTCCACGATGCAACACTGCCCAAGGAAGGCCATAAAGTGGCACACTTCTGTTCCATGTGCGGGCCCAATTTCTGCTCCATGAAGATTACCCGGGATGTGCGTGAGTATGCCGAGCAGCAGGGCGTAACGCGCCTGGATGACGCCCTGGATAAAAGGACTTCAGGACAAGGCAGAGGAATTCCGCCGCCAGGGCGGTGACATCTACCAGAAGATCTGAGGCGGCGGCGCGGTACCGGCGGCGCCTGCAGCGTCAAGCATAAAGGGAGCAGGGAATGGGGCAGAAAGCGCCGACACTGGACGGGCTTATCGCGCGATCGCCGGATCCGGAGGCGACGGCACTGCGGTATGAACAGTTGCAGTCGGATGCGGATCTGCGTGATCGTACCGAGGCGTTACCACCCGAAGGCCTGGCCGATCTGATCGCGGTTATCGGCATATCCGGTTTCCTGTTTCAGTACCTGTGCAGTCATGGCAGTTTTATTGATGATTTCAGGTATTCACCCGCGCAGGATATTGCCCGCGAACCGGTCAGTGATTTTACCGGCCTGCGCCACCACAAGTACCGCGAACTGCTGCGCCTGACGCGCCTGGATTTGAGCTGCACGGATGAAGATTTACTCCGGCGTACTCACGGGACTGACGATCCTGGCCGAACGGGTGCTTGATTACAGTCTCAGGTTTGTTACCGAAGATTATGACGACCTGCCGCTGTGTGTGTTTGGTCTGGGGAAACTGGGGGCGGCGGAACTGAATTTCAGTTCTGATATCGATCTCATCTTCGTCACCCAGAACCGCGAGGATTTTGCTTCTGATCCAGATGATTACCAGAAGCATGTGGTTGACAGTATCCGTCGCCTGAGCAGCACCCTGGAGAAAAAAACAGCCGACGGTTTTCTGTATCGGGTTGACCTCAAGCTCAGACCCTGGGGGCGCAGCGGGCCGCTGGCGATGTCCATCGATGAAACCGAACAGTATTATGAAGGCAACTCTGAAAGCTGGGAACGTTTTGCCTGGCTGCGGGGCAGGATTGTTGCCGGTACCAATATTATAGGCGAGGATTTGCTGCAGCGACTGCAGCCGTTCATATTCAGCCGGTCGTTATCGGCATCCGATCTTGATCGATTCCTGCAGATTAAATCCGATATGGCCTCCCATCGACGTCGTGCCGGCACGTGGAATGTCAAGGTGGGTGAGGGCGGCATCCGTGATATCGAGTTTTTCGTTCAGATGCTGCAAATCGTCAATGGTGCCGGCCATGAAGCACTGCGTACGACCAATACCCTGCGCGCACTCAACGCCCTCAAGGAAGAAGGTTTCGTCGATGCCAGTGAAGCCGAGGCTATAGAACGCAGTTATCTTTTTCTGCGCCGGCTCGAAAACCGGCTGCAGATGATCGATGAACGTCAGGTGCATGATCTGCCGGACGACAAGGCGCAACGCCGCATGCTTGCACGTTCGCTGGGGTTCGATGATGAAAAGGCGGATGCGCTGACGGATTTCGAGGACAGCCTGATGGAGCACCAGGCCATGGCACGCAACTGTTTTGAGCGCATACTGCCGGACGAATAACAGGACAGGCTTTAATGGCACTGGCACATCATCTTGATACGCATACCCGGCAGGCGCTTGCCGAGGCCTGGCACCAGGATTCAGCCGCTTCGAGCCTGGAACGCTGGCTGGATCTCTGTGAACAGCAGGGCTGGGGCAGAATGCCGGAGAACCTGGCACTGCTCACACGGGTGTTCGGTGCAAGCTGGTATTTTACCCGCTTTATATTCTTCCGCGGTCCGGCAATTGCGGATGTGTTCGACAGCAATGATGTCTCGCTTCTGGAGGCCGATTTCATCAACCGGCATATCAGCTCGGTCGATGTCGAACAGGAGACGGAACAGGCGCTGGAATCGCTGCGAATCGCCAAAAACGAAATCATGCTCCGGATCCTGGTGGCCGAACTGCAGCAGTCGATTGATCAGGCCGGTGTTGAAGAAAGCCTGACCACGCTGGCGGAGGCTACGCTGGCGGTGGCACTGCGCATATACAGCAACAGGTTTGCACAGGATATGGAGGATGAGATCGGGGTGCTCGGTATGGGCAGAATGGCGGGATACGAAATGAATTTCGGTTCCGACCTGGATTTGATCTTTCTTTACCCCGGCGAATCAACGGCGATATTTGAGCCAGGCCTACGGCTTATCCGGGCATTGCTGCGCGGTATTGCCATGGCCGCGCCCGCCGGCAGTCTTTATGACGTGGATATGCGGCTGCGTCCGCATGGGGCCGCCGGCGTGCTGATCACATCGGATACTGCGTTCGAGGAGTATCACAGTGCTGAACGTGATATCTGGCAACGCCAGCTCATGACCCGTTGCCGGCCGGTAGTCGATGGCAGCGGCCTGGCGGCGCGGGCGCTGGACAGGGTCAGCACCCATATCTACGCGGAATACGACCAGGATGCCTTGCGCCGTGAAGTTCGCGCCATGCGGCTGCGTGTCGAGAACGAACTGGGCAAGCCTGCCGGGCGCTATGAACTCAAGCGCGGCCGTGGCGGCGTCATGGATATTGATTTCATCAGCCACTTTCTGCAGCTGGCTCACGGCGCCGCCGAGCCGGGATTGAGAACGGCAAGCACACGCCGGGCACTGCAATTGCTGCACCAGCATGACTTGCTGAGCCAGGGACATTGCAAGCAGTTGCTGGAGGGGTACGATTTTCTGAAACGCATGGAAGGCCGCCTGCGCGTATTCGACATGAAACCGATCAGCACGATATCGCGCGAGGCAACGGGGCTGGTTTCACTGGCACGGGCGATGGATTACCGGGGCGAAACGGATGAGGAAGCGGCAAGAATTCTGCTGGAGGATTACCTGACAATAGCGGACGGCATCAGGCAGATATTCGACGAGATTTTGCCGGGGGAAATCGTGAATCGTGAATCGTGAATCGTGAATCGTGAATCGTGAATCGTGAATCGTGAATCGTGAATCGTGAATCGTGAATCGTGAATCGTGAATCGTGAATCGTGAATCGTGAATCGTGAATCGTGTAATGTGAATGTGAATCGTGAATCGTGAATCATTAATAGATTGATGTGAATCGTGAACGTGAATCGTGAATCGTGAATCGTGAATCGTGAATTTTCGAGGGGAATTAAGTTCCCGGTCTCCAGTTTCGTCTCAGCTCAGGTCTTACTCCATCTAGGCTGGCCACGGTTTTATTACCTATCACTTCGGCCTTGTGCACGACACCTCGCGGGATATAGATGTAATCGCCCGGCTGCAGTTCGAATTGCCGTTCCCCGACAGTGATGCGCAGGTGACCGGACAGTATGGCATCGATCTTGTCATCGTTGTGACTGTGTTCGTCAAAAACGGTGCCCGGTGCGTATTCATAAGCGGCTGCAGCGATATCCCATGGACTCGATCAGTTTACGCAGCACGGTTTCGCTGACAGTGATTGTGTTATCCCAGCGTTGCAGATAGATCTGTTCAAGGGCTGACATAGGATTGCCATCCTCAGTTTTCATATCAATTGGCATGAAATGCCTGGTTGTGTTGTAGACGGCTGTTGTGTCGCCAATGCCTTCATGAGTGACGGGTTTCGCTACCACTTTGTTGCGTCCGTCCGCCTTGGCTTCGTAAAGTGCGTTATCGGCTGTTGATATGAGGCATGAAGCCGGCATGCCCATCCGCGGCACCACGGAACTGACGCCGAAGCTGACCGTGAGATATGGCCTGTTAATGGATCCCTCATGCGTTATTTTCAGTCCCTCGACCGCCTGGCGCATCTGCTCGGCCAGCGCCCCGGCCGCGCGCAGGCTGGTGCCGGCCAGTACAATTGCGAATTCCTCGCCCCCATAGCGAGCCGCCATTTCGCCGCCGCGGCGGGTCAATGTCTCCAGCAGGCCTGCTATCCGCCTCAGACATTCATCACCCTGCTGGTGGCCGTACAGGTCGTTGTAAGCCTTGTAATAATCGATGTCGGCCATGATCAGTGATATCGGCCGCTCCTCCCTGATAGCACGGTTCCACTCTTCAATGAGATGTTTGTCAAACGCCCGGCGGTTGGCAATACCGGTGAGGCTGTCCCGTGATGAAAGCGTGAGTAGCTCGGCAGCCAGCTGTTCGGCTTCGGCCTTGGCCCGGCGCAATTCCTCTTCTGTCTTCTTGCGTTCATCAAGATCGGTTTGCAGTTTCTTGTTCAGCTGATAGGCGCGTTGCCTTTCCTGTTCCAGGTATTGCGACAGATCCTTTTTGTCCAGGCGCAATAACAATGATGTCATGATTGTCTGGTTTATTTTCTGCGTAAATCTGGCAATAAATATAAAGAATATAACTATCAGAGCGGCAATGATCTTGTACTGTATATTCGGTGATATAGCGAGAGATGTCGCAAGTGGCAGCAGGCAGGGTACGGAAAAGCAGTACCAGACCGGTTGATGGGCGGCATAGATCGCCATGCTGCCGGAAGAGATTGCGGCGCAGTACATCACATAAAAGGCTGTATACAATAACGCCTGCTGCTCGGGCAAGGTGCTGAAAGGCACAAAGAAAAGCCCGCTGATTCCCCAGGCAAGGCCGGAGGCAAAAGCACCGATCATGAACATTCTGATCGCATGATCAGCGTTATCAAGATTACGTGTTTTCTTGAGGTAGTATCGGACCGATATATAGCGGGCCAGGGTAATCACGGCAAACACGGCAAGCCAGCCATAGAGTCTGGCGCGGTCGGCAACAGTATAAAAAACCGGGACTAGCGTCAGGGCGGCAATGAAGCTTGACAGGAATGTGATGCCCGCATCCCTGTACAGGAATTCAGCCTGGGCAACCCGAATTAATGCCGGATCGTGATAGTCTTTCCTGCTCTCTCGATTTCCGTTGGCGGCCATCGATCTTTCTCCCTGACTTGGCGCGGCTGTTGCGCTGTGCATCCTGGCCGGCCGGATTCCATCCCTGAACCCTCAATATGTCACATTATACCGCTGCGTTGATACGGTTGTTTAGCCCGTGGTGCGTAGGTTATTCATTGAACGGGACTGTGCCGCCTTCGCGGGTTTTCGGACCGTATTCAGGCGGGTTTGCGGGACATGAGAGCCACAAGTATGCAGGCCGTCAGCGATAACAGAAACGCGGGCACGAGTTCATAGATATCGAACCAGCCGCCTTGCAGCTGTTTCCAGGCAATCACGCCGATACCGCCGGTGATAATGCCCGCGGCGGCGGCCTGGCGGGTCATGCGCCGCCAGTGCAGGGCAAGCAGGAGGGCGGGGCCGAACGCGGCACCAAAACCGGCCCAGGCATAGGCCACCAGATCGAGGACATGCCGCGCCGGGTCCAGCGCCAGCCACATGGCCAGCAGGGCGATAGCCAGTACGGCCAGGCGGCCGATCCAGAGCAGGCCGGTGTCATCTCATGCGCCGGCCGGCCGGCAGCATCCGGTAGAGATCCTCGGTAAGCGCCGATGACGCCACCAGCAGCTGCGAATCCACGGTGCTCATGATGGCGGCGAGGATCGCGGCCAGGCAGACCCCGGCAACCAGCGGGTGAAACAGCAGGCCGACCAGGTGAATGAACACCTTTTCACTGTCGGCCCCCGCCAGTGGCGGGTCCAGCAGGCCGATACCGGTCCAGCCGATGACAAGTGCCGCCAGCAGGCAGACTGCCGTCCATGTCACAGCAATATTGCGGGCGGCGCCGATCATGTCGGACCGGCGGATCGCCATGAACCGGACCTGGATATGGGGCTGGCCGAAATAGCCCAGGCCCCAGCCCAGCAGCGACAGGATGCCGATGAACCCGAGCGGCTGGCCGTGGCGATCCGTCCACGGATTGGTCAGGGCGTTGCTTTCATCCCCCAGCAGGCTCAGCAGGCCGGGCCAGCCACCGGTCTGCCCGAATGCCAGCAGGGCAACGGCGATCAGCGCCGCGGCCATCAGCAGGCCCTGCAGCAGGTCGGTCCAGGCCACGGCGAGAAAGCCGCCGAAGGCCGTATATAAAAGTACGGCCAGGGTGCCGAGAATCACCGCCCAGACGTAGGGGAATCCGAACACCGCCTCGAACAGCTTGCCGGCGGCAACCAGCCCGGCGCTGGTATAAAACATGAAGAAAATTAGTATCATAATGGCACACAGGCAGCGCAGCAGATGGCTCTGGTCACGGAACCGGCGTTCGAAGAATTCCGGCAGTGTCAGCGCATTGCCGGCGTCGGCACTGGCTGTGCGCAATGGTCTGGCGATGATCAGCCAGTTCAGCAGCGTGCCGATGAGCAGTCCGGCCGCGATCCAGCCGGCCTCGAAACCGGCCAGGTAGGCGTAGCCGGGCAGCCCCAGCAGCAGCCAGCCGCTCATGTCGGACGCCCCGGCGCTGAGCGCCGTGACCCAGCGGCCGAGGCGGCGTCCGGCCAGCAGGTAATCGCCGAGGTCGCGGGTGCGCTGCCAGCCGATGACGCCAATGACGGCTACGGCGGCCAGGTAGACGACAAACGCCAGGCTGACAAGCGTGGTATCAGGCGTCATTCGGCCGGGTTGTTATTGCCGCCATGCCGCAGCAGCATGCTGTCAATAAATGCCTGCCAGGTCGGATCCGGTTGCCAGACGGCGAGCATGTCGGCGCGCGCCCGTGCCGGGTCCCGCTGTTCGTTGATGACACGGTGCAGGAACACGAATGCCGAGGCGCGCCAGTTCAGGGCGCAATGCACGAAAAGCCGTTCACTGGCATGTGCCTGCATAGCGGCAAAGAACTCCGCGAGATCCTGCGGTAACGGATTCCGGAAGTCCACGGGGATGTGCACGTAATCCAGGCCGAGCCGGTTGACGAGGTCCGCCTCGTTATCCAGGGCATGCGGCGAATCCGGACGGGCGAGGTTGATCACGCAGTCAAAGGTCGGCGGTAACAGTGCCAGCTGGTCCGGGTCCGGTTGGCCGGCACTCGCCAGCATCGGGCCCAGACGTCGGTAATGGCGGATGGATTCCAGCTCGGATTCAGACATTTTTCTTGTTTCGTTCAGACCGATTGCCGGTGCTACATTCTACGGCATTGCTCGTGGTTGCGCTGCCAGTGCAGTTGGACTCGGGTACACTGGAATGAAAAACGGAGTGGTGAAGTGAACAGGCTGGAACACAAAACGGCGGTTGTGACCGGTGCCAGCAGTGGTATCGGCGCGGCGATTGCAAGGCGCTTCGGCGCCGAGGGCGCGGAAGTCATTGTCAACTACCGCAGTTCGATTGGCCGGGCCCAGGCCCAGGTTGACAGTATTGTTGCCGATGGTGGCCGCGCCCATGCCATACAGGCGGATGTTTCCGACAACACGCAGATCGAACGCCTGGTAACGGCGGCCGAAGAGGCGCTGGGCCACATCGATATCTGGGTCAATAATGCCGGCGCCGATATTCTCACCGGCGAGGCCGCGCAGCTTGAAGACAGTGCCAGGCTGGAACGCCTGTTGGCGGTGGATTTACGCGGTACCATGGAATGCTGCTGGGCGGTTACGCCACTGATGAAGGCCGCCGGACATGGCGTGATCCTGAACATGAGCTGGAGCCAGGCGCTAACCGGCATGGCCGGCCGCAATCCGGAACTGTTTGCCGCGGTCAAGGCCGGCGTGATCGGTTACAGTCGCTGCCTGGCCAGGAATGTGGCGCCCGAGGTGCGAGTGAATGTGCTGGCGCCGGGCTGGATCGAAACCGGCTTCATTGGTGAACACATGGCTGCGGACTATCGTGATTCGGTCCTCGCCGGCATACCGCTGAACCGTATGGGTTCGCCCGAGGATGTCGCCGCCGCCGCGGTGTTTCTGGCCGCCGATGACAGCGGCTATATCACCGGCCACATACTGAATGTGCATGGCGGTGAAGGCTGAACATGACGGAGGTGGCATGATGCCCACTGATACGCACACGAAATCGCGCAAGCAGCAGCCGCAAAACGACAAAGACGGACTCACGATGGAAGCCATCCACCGGCAGGTGGCCGACGAGGCACCGGTGATTCTGTGGATGACCGGTGCGGATGGCCACCATCACTATTTCAACAGCCGCTGGCGCGAATTTACCGGCCTGGATAATACCGATGACCCGGAGGGCAAGGTCTGGCTGGACGCCCTGCATCCCGATGACCGTGACCAATGCGTACAACAGATTCTCGCCGCGCTTTCCGAACATAAACCTATCAAACTGACCTACCGGCTGCGTAATCGTGACGGCGAATACCGCTGGATGCTGGATCGGAGCCGGCCTTGTTACGCGGATAATGGCAACTTTCGCGGTTATGTCGGTGCTGTCGTTGATATCAGTGAACAGAAAAAGGCCGAAACCGAACTGGAGAGCATCAACCATGATCTGACCCGCGCCAACAAGCACGCGAAACTGAACCGGGAGATGAATGATCATCTTCAGGTCTGCAATAACATGGAGGAAGTACATGCCGTCCTGTCATACTTCGTGCCGCAGCTGTTCAGCAGAAGCAGCGGTGCTGTCTATCTGATTAACGAATCGCGTTCATTGATCGAGGCCGTGACCCGAGTGGGGTGATGTCGACGGCAGTGGGAGCTCTTTACGCGGGAAGACTGCCGGGCCCTGCGCCAGGGTAAGATTCACCGTGTGACGGGGAAACACGGTGTTGCCTGCGGTCATCTGAATGAATGCCCGGTTTACGGTTACATGTGTATCCCGCTGCTGTCGCACGGTGATGTCATAGGGCTTTTGTATCTGCAGAACAATCATGCCGAGCAGATGAAAGATGAATACCGCTACTAGCTTGCCCAGAATACGTCGGAAAACCTGTCTCTGGCCCTGTCCAGTTTCCGCCTGCGCCAGGCCCTGCGTTACCAGTCGGTGCGGGATCCGCTGACACGCCTGTACAACCGCCGTTACATGTCCGAATCTCTCGAGAGAGAGATTGCGCGCATGCACAGAGAGCAATGTCAGCTGGCGGTTATCATGCTGGATCTGGATCATTTCAAGCGCTTTAACGATATACACGGTCATGCCGCCGGCGACATCGTGCTGCAGAAACTGGGGCGCTATTTTCAGGAGAATCTGCGCACGGAGGATGTCGCCAGCCGTTATGGCGGCGAGGAGTTCACTCTTGTATTGAGCAATATCAGTGCCGAGAGCACCCGCCAGCGCGCGGACGCAATACGGCGTGGTGTTCAGAATCTCTCTGTGGACTTCCAGGATCAATGCCTGGAGTGATTCACCATCTCCATGGGCGCCGCTCTCTATCCGGACCATGGCGATACGGCCCAGGCATTACTGGCAGCGGCGGATAAGGCGCTCTATCGTGCCAAGGAACAGGGCCGGGATTGTGTCTGCATGGCCTCAGGCGATGACACAGACAAGTCGCAGCCGGAAGCGTCTATCCTGCCTTCACAAAACGCTGATTCAGTAATGCAGCAGGCTGTGGATTTGGTAATCGGCGAGCATCCTGCGGCCTTGCAGTTCGTCAAGCTCAATGACAAAGGCGCAGCCCGCGACCGTCGCACCCAGGCGCTCGACCAGTCTGCAGCCGGCCAGGGCCGTCCCGCCGGTGGCGATCAGGTCATCGATCAGCAGCACGTGATCGCTTTCATTCAGGGCGTCGGTATGGACCTCTAGACTGGCCATGCCGTATTCCAGTTCGTAGCTCTCGCTGATGGTGTCGTAGGGCAGCTTGCCCGGCTTGCGCAGTGGCACGAAGCCGGTACCTAGTTCATCGGCGGCGAGGCCGCCGAAAATGAAGCCGCGCGCCTCCATGGCGGCAATGGCAGTGATACCAGCCTCCCGGAACGGTTCGACCAGGCCCTTGATGGTCAGCTGCAGGGTTTCTGTGTTCGCCAGCAGCGGTGTAATATCCCGGAACAGGATGCCCGGTTTGGGAAAATCGGGAATATCGCGAATGATCTGTTTCAGGTGTTCCATGTTTCGCTCCGGATCCGGAATATCTCATGATAGCGGAAATCAACAATCATTGGAGGTTGGGATATGCTCAATAACTGCAATGTCATAGCCAGGTTTGGCCCTCTGGTAGGACGTATTTTGCTGTCCGCCATTTTCATCATTGCCGGCTGGAAAAAGCTGACCGGCTTCGAAGGCACACTGGGTTATATGGTCGATAAAGGCCTGCCATTCACGGAAATCCTGCTGGTGTTGACCATAATCATCGAGCTGGGCGGCGGTCTGCTGATCCTGCTCGGCTGGCAGGCCCGCTGGGCGGCACTGGCGATATTCCTGTTCCTGATACCGGTGAGCATTATTTTCCATCCCTTCTGGGCCGATCCCGGTGAATTCAATAGTTTCTTCAAGAATCTGGCTATCATGGGCGGCATGGCATACATCGTTACCCATGGCTCGGGGCCGTTCAGTCTGGGCAAGGATTAGGGATGAGGGACTAGGGACCAGGGCTTAAGAGAGTATTGCTCTGTTCCCCGGTATTGTTTGCATTACCTTCCCTGACTCCCTAACCCCTAACCCCTAATCCCTAGCCCCCGGCCCCTCTACAAAATGCATCGTTGGGATCTGACACCCCAGCAGGCGATCGCCCTGCAACAGGAACTGCGCCTGCGGGTGGTGACACAGGACAGATTCGGTCATATAGGGACCATCGCCGGCGTCGACGTGGGTTTTGAACAGCAGGGTAAGGTGACGCGTGCCGCCGTGGCGGTGCTGGCGTTTCCTTCACTGCAGCTTGTGGCCTCGTCTATCGCCCGGCAGCCGACACGATTGCCCTACATTCCCGGACTGCTGTCATTTCGCGAGGTACCGGCCGTACTGGAAGCCCTGCAGGGCCTGGAGACGCCGCCGGATATGCTGTTTTGTGACGGTCAGGGTTATGCCCATCCGCGGCGCTTCGGGATCGCCTGCCATCTGGGCCTGTTAACCGATATCCCCAGTATCGGTGTCGGTAAACGGCGCCTGATCGGGACACATCAGGCAGTGGCAACCGAGCGCGGCGAGCGCCAGTACCTGTATCATCAAAATGAGATCGTCGGCGTGGTTCTGCGTAATCGCACCGGCGTCAAACCTGTTTATGTCTCCAGTGGACATCGCGTCGGTCTGCACAGCGCGGTTCAGTGGGTCGAAGCGGCGACCACCTGTTACCGGCTGCCCGAGCCGATTCGCCAGGCGCACAGGCTTGCTTCCGGCTAGGCCTGTCATATCTGCTATGTCCAGGGTTATGCGTGCTATCCTGATCGTCTCGTTACCAGCCTGCTTGTAATCACACCAACAGCCGTTATGGCGGACAGGGATTATGCAGCCGCGCGCGCGGAAATGGTCAGGTCCGTCGAGGCCATGGCCCGGGATACGGGTACGTACACGGGGCGGCGGGTACTGAGTGACACCGTTATCCGGGCGCTGTCAAACGTGCCCCGGCACAGGTTCGTGCCGGATAACATGCGCGATAACGCCTATCTCAACCGGGCCCTGCCTATCGGTCACGATCAGACCATCTCGCAGCCGTTTATCGTTGCCCTGATGACGGATCTGGCTGATATCGATGCCGGTGACAGGGTGCTCGAGATCGGTACCGGTTCGCGGCGACCATGCGGCCCGGTCTGACCTGAACCGGGTGCCCGCTGGAGGTTTACAGCATAGAAATCGTTGAAGCGCTGGGCAGGCAGGCCGCGGAAGTTTTAAAGCAGCTGGATTATGAGAATATTCATCTGCGCATCGGTGACGGTTATCAGGGCTGGCCGGAAGCGGCGCCGTTTGCCGCGATTATTGTCACGGCGGCACCGGGAAAGCATCCCGCAGGCGCTTGTCGATCAAGCCGGCGCCCGTGGTGCCCGCACGCGTCGTGCCCGTCGGGCCTGAAGCGCGGACCAGACACCACGGCGATCGAGAAACAGGCGGATGGCAGTACCACGACACGGGATGTCATCCCCGTCGGTTTTGTGCCGATGGTGAAGCCGGAAGATGATTGACTGGTTTACTGGTTTACTGGTTAATTGGTGAATTGGTGAATAGTGATTGGATTCTTGACAAGATTAGGGCTTGAATCATCCTGTTTTAATCAACCAATCAACCAATCAACCAATCAACCAATCAACCAATCAACCAATCAACCAATCAACCAATCAACCAATCCCTATTCGATCCGGCTGGCGTTTTCGCTGTCTGCCTGTTCCGTCAGCTTTTGCAGTGTCGTGTAATCCGTCTTGCCGGTGCCTAATACCGGTATCTCGTCGATACCGATTATGCTTCTTGGGATAGACAGTTCGCTGTAACCATGGCGATGGGCGAATTCCACCAGCTCCCTGCGATCGGCATCCGGCTTGCTGGTAACCAGCAGGATTTTTTCACCCTTTTTTTCATCCGGCAGATTGACGGCGGCATGGGAATGGCCGGGCCAGGCATTCAGTGCCAGTTCCTCGACGGCTGTCAGCGATACCATCTCGCCGCCGATCTTGGCGAAACGCTTGGCGCGTCCCAGTATGGTGACAAAACCGTCTTCGTCGATATGGGCGATATCACCGGTGTCATACCAGCCCGCACCCTTTTCTGTTTCCGGCGGTACCAATTCACCGGGGCGATTGGCCAGCAAATAACCAATCATGATGTTGGGGCCGCTGACGACCAGGCGGCCACCCTGTTCGATACCATCGACCGGCGCCAGGTAATAATGCATGCCGGTTATGATGCGGCCGACGGTGCCGGTTCTGTTCTGTAGCGGGGTGTTGACCGCGATGACAGGACTGGTTTCTGTGACGCCATAACCCTGCAGGATGCGGATGCCGAAGCGATCCATCCACAGGCGAACGGTATCATCACGGAGTTTTTCGGCACCCGCTACGGTGTAACGCAGTGTGTGGAAGTCAAAGTCATGTGCATATCTGGCATAGCCCCTGAAGAATGTATTGGTGCCGAATAGTATGGTGGCGCCGAGTTCATAGATCAGTTCCGGAATGATGCGATAGTGCAGCGGCGTGGGGTAGAGAAAAACACGGCTGCCGCCGAGCAGGGGCATGAGAAAACCGGCATTCAGGCCGAATGAATGAAACAACGGCAGACAGGTGAATACCGTGTCAGTGGGCCGGAAATCGATATAGCAGCGTACCTGGGCGTAATCCGACACAGATTGCTGTGCGACAGCACCACGCCCTGGGAGTACCTTCCGAGCCGGAAGTGAACAGTATGACGGCAGGGCTGTCCGGATCGGTATCGGCAATCTGGCGTCTGTAGTGACTGACAGGGAATCGTGTCCGTAACAGCGCAATCAGCTTTTCCCTGAGGCCTATGCCGGCGCGGAGGTCTTCCAGGTAAATGACATCCACGTGTTCGGCAAGCGCGGCGATCAGGTCTTCAAACCCGGCCTTTTCGACGAAGGCGCGGGAGGTAAACACGCGTTTTACATTACCGGTGCTGCAGGCGCGCTGCAGGCCCTGCGCGCCCGCGGTGATGTTCAGCATCGCCGGCACACGGCCGAGATATTGCAGTGCCAGGAAGCTGACCGCGAGTGCGACGGTGTTCGGCAGTAACAGGCCGACATGTTCGCCGGGCTGTGTCAGCCGGCGCATGACCCCGCCGAGAATAAAAGACCGCAGCAGTAAGCCGGCATAGGTCTGGGGTTCGCGCTGGATATCCTCGAGAATGACCCGTTTGCGGTCGTTGTTCCTAACCGTGTCAATAAAGGCCCGGAAGGTTGTCTGCCGGTAATTGTATGTACCGGAAAGAGTTCATACATGATGTCCTGCAGTTTGGTTGCCGCTGCCCGGCGCCGCGCCTGGCCCTGTAGTGATTTGTCAATCTGGATACGTCGCGGCGGCAGTATCCGCATCGTAATCCGCGGGAACCAGCGGATCAGTCCCTTGCCCTGAAGATAGGAAAACGGCGAGTACTGCGGCCCGTCGATACCTATCGGCAGCACCATGGCCTCGGCCCTGTCCGCGACCAGCCCCGGCCCTTCATAGATTTTCATCAGTGCGCCGGTGGTCGTGATCCGTCCTTCCGGGAAAATGACCGCCTTGTTGTCCTCGCGCAGATAGCGGATAAGCGATTTGACCGATAGCGGGCTGGTCGGATCCATGGTGAACAGATCGACAAACTTCAGAAAAAAACTGAACCGTGACTGGCGGGATATGTTGGTATTGATGGCGAAGGTGGGTGTCTCGGGCAGCCAGGCATATAGCAACAGGCCATCGAGCAATGAAGTGTGGTTGGCGACAATGAGAACGCGATCACCGGCGGCCTTGTAATGTTCCAGCCCCCGGCAATCGACACGGTAAAGCAGGCGCAGTATGCCCCGCAGCAGCCATTTAATGACGCGGATCATGCTTTGATTCTACCGGATGATGCCATGCTTCAGAACATCCGGGCGGACACTGATTTTTCCGGTGTACTTTCAGATGCCGTGTGGTTCGCTGCCGCTGAGATAGACCTGTAGTTCCTGGCCCGGCTGTAACAGTGTCTTGTGATGCAGGCTGTTCCACTCGCGCAGTGACGCCAGCGGTACCTGGAAGCGCCTGGAGATGGTCCACAGGGAATCGCCACGGCGCACGGTGTAATTGACAAGCCGGCGTGACTGGTCGGTGGCGGTGGTTTGCCGCTCCGGCAGTCTGAGTTTCTGACCGGGCCGCAGTACGACGTTGCTGTTGATATTGTTGACTGCGGTCAGGTCTGCCACGCTGGTGCCGTAGCGTCGCGATATGGTCCACAGGGAATCACCGCGGTTGACGGTGTGCATTGCAGCGGTGTTTGCCGGTATGCTGCTGCCCCCGCTGTCACGTGCCGCAATGGCCGGCGGGCGATCATTTTCGGCACCCGGCGCCGGGATCAGTAAATGCCGGCCTTCACGAATCAGGTGACCGCGGATCTTGTTGGTGCGCTGGAGGACGGTGACTGTTGTGCCGTAGCGGTGTGCTATCTGGCCCAGGGTTTCGCCGCGGCGTATGCGGTGCTGATGCCAGGTCAGCCGCTGTTCCTTGGGTAACTGATCGATGGCGGCTGTGAACTGTTCCGAGCGATCAACGGGTATCAGCACGCTGTGCGGTCCGTCCGGATCCGTGGCCCAGCGTTTGAATCCCGGATTGAGCCGTTTCATTTCTGCCGCATCGATGCCGGCAAGATTGGCTGCCTTGTCGAGATCGATCTGGCCACCAGTGGCAATGCGGCTGAAATAAGGTTCATTAGCTATCGGCTGCAGCGTTACGCCGTGCTGTTCCGGGTTGGCGACGATCTCGGCGATCGCCAGCAGTGCCGGCACGTAACCCCGCGTTTCCCGTGGTAGTCCTGAGGTGCCAGAAGGCGGTGGAGCGGCCGCTGGTCTGGTTGCGCTTGATGGCCCGCAGGACGTTGTTCTCGCCGGCGTTGTAGGCGGCGACGGCGTGCTGCCAGTTGCCGTTGAATTCGCTGTGCAGGAATTCGAGATAATCGAGTGCTGCGCGCGTCGAGGCAACAATGTCGCGGCGGCCGTCATACCACCAGTTCTGCTTCAGACCATAGCGGCGGCCGGTGGCGGGGATGAATTGCCAGATACCGGCGGCGTGACTGCGTGAGTAGGCCAGCGGCTGATAGGCGCTCTCGACGATGGGGAGCAGGGCCAGTTCGAGTGGCAGGTTCCGCGCCTCGAGCTGTTCGACGATGTGGTACAAATAGGGTCTGGCGCGCTCGGCAACCCGATCCAGGTAAGCCTGGTGATCACTGTACCAGGCAAGTTTGCCGCGCACCGCCGGCTGGCCTAGTTCACGGTCCAGTGTCATGCCGGCGCGGATCCGTGCCCAAAGATCATCGTAATCGTTGCTGGCAGGTTGTTTCCCGGCCTGTTGCTCGGAAGCCCATTCATTGGCACGAATGGCGGCGTCTTGTGTCTCGGGTCTGATATCGAGGTCGATATGCGCGACCCGTTCACTGTCCCCGCTCCGCGACGCCGTGGGTCCCTGAACGCTGCTGTGGGAACAGGCCCCGAGAAGCAGAAGGCTTGTTATTGTTATTAGTACATGCTTGTTCGGCATGCGCTAATGCTATGGGCATGCTTCATCCAAGTCAAGCATAATCAACTGCTTACACAGAATATTAAGGATTGGTTATAGTTACGGTGATCAGGAGCCAGAGTCATGCCACCATGGACGTTCCGGAAATGAAATCTACGCGTCACGGGCTGCGCCAGTGGTTCAGGCAAATGCCGGGTGCCAGTCTGTTGCAGTCCGAACAGGCAGTACTGGCTGAATGGCTTCCCGACCTGTTCGGTTATCACATTATTCAGCTGGGACGGCTGGATGACTCGGATATGCTGCAGGCAAGCCGCATCACTCATAAGGCAGTGGCGGAAATCGATGCCACTGCCAGGACTGACGATCATACTGCCGTTACCTGTGCAGGTAATTACCTGCCGCTGGCTTCGGATAGTGTCGATGTCTTGCTGTTGCCGCATGTGCTCGAGTTTGAATCACATCCACACCAGGTTCTGCGTGAATGTGAACGCGTGTTGATTGGTGAAGGCCATCTGTTGATCTTTACCTTTAACCCATGGAGTCTGTGGGGATTATGGCGTCTGGTGCTCTCCTGGCGAGAACGAGCACCCTGGAGCGGACATTTTTTTAGTGCCTTTCGTTTGCATGACTGGCTACATCTGCTCGGCTTCGAGATCCTGGAAACCCGCGAGCTTTACTACCGGCCGCCACTGAAGCGAAGCAGTGTATTGCAGAAGCTGCATTTCATGGAGAAACTCGGGCGCTGGTGCTGGCCATGGTTCGGCGGCGTGCATGCCATTCTGGCCAGGAAGCATGTCGTCCCGCTGACACCGGTACGTGAACTCTGGCGCGAAAGACGGCGTATGATCGCCTCCGGTTTCGCCGAGCCGACCGCACACAGGAACAATGGATGACTCGTTGCGTAGAGATATTTACCGACGGTGCCTGCCGGGGCAACCCGGGGCCGGGCGGCTGGGGCGCCCTGTTGCGTTTTGATGACCAGGAAAAAACCCTGTCGGGTGCCGAGGCACATACTACCAATAACCGTATGGAATTATATGCTGCCATAGCCGCCCTGGAGGCATTGAACAAACCCTGTTGCGTGGAGCTCACCACGGACTCGCAATACTTGCGGCAGGGTATTATGGAATGGCTCGCCGACTGGAAAAGACGCGGCTGGAAAACCGCGGCAAAAAAGCCGGTCAAAAACCAGGATCTGTGGCAGCGTCTTGACGCTGCAGTACAGCGACATGAAATCAACTGGCACTGGGTGCGTGGCCACAGTGGTCACGTTGAAAATGAACTCGTCTGATCAGCTGGCCAACGAGGCGATTGATGAAATGTTGAATAGTGAATAGTTGAATAGTGAATTAGTGAATAGGTGATAGCGGATAGTGAATAGTGAATTTGGATGGGCGGGGCTAAAAAGTTCCCGAAAGAAATTCTATTTTCTATTCACTATTCACTATTCACGAGGAACGAGATACTGTAGCCAATGCGTCAAATCATACTTGATACCGAAACAACCGGCCTGGAACCGGCGCAGGGCCATCGCATTATCGAGATCGGCTGTGTCGAGGTAATCAATCGGCGTCAGACCAAGCGTCACTTTCACCAGTATCTCAATCCCGAGCGCGATATTGATGAAGGTGCATTTGATGTCCATGGCATCAGTAACGAGTTTCTTGCCGATAAACCCTGCTTCAATGAGATCGCTAATGACTTTATCAATTTCGTTCGTGACAGCGAATTGGTCATTCACAATGCACCGTTTGATGTTGCGTTTATCAATGCGGAACTCGAGCGGCTGGGGCCGGAATGGGGCAGGTTGGAGGATTACTGCCGGGTCGTTGATACGTTGCTTATGGCACGCGATATGTATCCGGGCAAGCGTAATAGTCTTGATGAATTGTGCCGGCGACTGGAAGTGGATAATTCCGCGCGCCAACTACACGGTGCGCTGCTGGACGCGGAAATCCTGCTGGATGTTTATCTGTTAATGACCAGTGGCCAGGAAGATCTGGGTCTGGTATCGGATTACGGGCCCGGCAGTATCGATCGGGATACGCTGCAGGCTGTCGAGCGCCCGCCACTGGTGCGGGTGAAAGTGCCGGAAAGTGAGCTGGAGGCACATGAACGCCGCCTCGATGATCTTGAGAAACGCAGCGGCGGGGTTTGCCTATGGCGCCAGCCACAGATGCACGATCCGGAGCAGAGCGGCTGAGCCGCCGCCACCTTAACCGGCTGTGGCTTCGTTACCGGCGGCCGCCTTTGCCATTTCCTGCAGTTCGCCTTTCTGATACAGCTCGAGCGTGATATCACAGCCGCCGATCAGTTCGCCGTTGATGAAAACCTGGGGAAAGGTCGGCCAGTGTGAATACTGCGGCAGACCCGAACGTATTTCCGGCTGGGCGAGCACATCCACATAGGCGAATTCGACATCGCAGGCCTTCAGTGCTTCCACCGTACGCATGGAAAAACCGCACTGCGGAAAGTCCGGCGTGCCCTTCATGAAAACCACAATAGGATTGCCTTCAACTGCCTGCTTGATCTGTTCGGTAACATCCATTGGTAGTACCTCTGAGTTGGCTAACTGCCGTAGTGAATTACAAGCTATTCTATCAATTTTTCCATGGCTTATGCACCGCACTGCGAGTGACGGGGATGGCGGGAAGCAAGAACCTGTGGGAGCGGACTTGAGTCCGCGATACCTTTGACAGCGTATCGCCGATGTAATCGGCTCCCACCGTGAATATAAATGCACCTCAGGCGCTTCCCCAGCCGCCGCCACCCGGTGTTGCCAGTAGCAGCTGATCGCCCGGCTGCACGCTGAGGCAGACTTTGGCGGGCAGCGCAGTGTTATTGAGGCTGTTTGCGCCGCTGCGACCGGCACTGCCGCCGGCCAGGCCCCAGGGTGCGAACCGGCGCCGTTCCGTCAGCAGGGTGACGCTGGTGGGTTCCAGAAAGACATACTCCCGCAGCAATCCGTCACCTCCGTGTCGTTGCCCGTCGCCACCGGAACTATCGCGCAGGCTGTAGCGGCCGATGCGCAAAGGATACTGCATTTCGACGATTTCAATGGGCGTGTTCAGGGTATTGGTCATGTGCGTCTGGATGCCGTCCAGACCGCCGCCGTAGCGACCCGCGCCCATGCCGCCGCCGGCGGTTTCATAATAATCCCAGCCGCTGCCGCCCATGGCGATATTGTTCATCGTCCCCTGGCTCGCTGCCGGTATCCGCTCCGCTGCCGCCTGCGCCAGGGCGCCGAAAATGACATCGACGATACGGCTGCTGGTTTCGACATTACCGGCCGCCACGGCAGCCGGGGATTTGGCGTTGATGAGACAGCCGCGCGGGGCGCTGAAGCGGATCGGCCGGAAGCTGCCGGCACAGGCCGGGGTCCGGGCCGGCATCAGGCAGTACAGGCAGTAATAGACCGCCGCGGCGGTCACCGATAACGGGCAGTTGATGTTGCCTGCCACCTGCGCCGCCGTGCCGCTGAAATCCAGATCGACAGTGCCTTCCCCGATGCGGACATTGACGGCAATCCTGATGTCTTCGCTGCCGAGGCCGTCATCATCCATATAATCCTCGAATTCATATTCACCGGCCGGCAGTTCGGCAAGGCCGTGGCGGGCGAGTGTCTCGGCATAGTCATTCAGGGCAGCGAGCGCGCCGCAGAATACGCCGCTGCCCATGCCTAGTATCAGCCGGCCGAGCCGCGCGATGCCGGTGTGGTTGGCGCTGATCTGGGCATGGAAATCCGCTTCCGCCTGGCGCGGGTTGTTCAGCGCATCGAGCAGGGGCATGAATGTTTCAGTCACGATCCGGTTATCACGCAGCAGGTAGCGGGGCGACAGCAGGACGCCTTCTTCCGCCAGATCGCGGGCCAGGGGCATGGAACCGGGCGATGCGGCGCCGATATCGGCGTGGTGGGCGCGGTTGGCGACAAAGGCCAGCGGCCGGTCGGCCTGGTCCTGGGTGGGAAATACCGGCGCGATCACGGTCACATCCGGCAAGTGCGTGCCACCGAGATAGGGATCATTGAGAATGATCATGTCGCCCGGCCGCCAGTCACAGCGGCTGACAATGCCGCGCATGGCATAGGCCATGCTGCCGAGATGTACGGGTATATGCGCCGCCTGGGCACACAGCAGACCGTCTGCGTCGAACACGGCACAGGAATAGTCGAGGCGGTCCTTGATATTCGGCGAGAAGGCAGCATAGCGCAGCACCGCGCCCATTTCATCGCACACGGTCTGGATACGGCTGGAGAACAGAGACAGTTCTATCGGGTCCATAATCAAAGGCGGCTTTTGAGCAGGATGCAGCTGCTTTATACTCGCTGCGCCTTCAGCAAATTGAATGCCTTACATTTACCTGTTTCGATCATACTCAAGAGGTTAATCAATGGAACAGTCGCTAGCAAAACATGAATTACCCGAATTGCCCTATGCCAGGGATGCCCTGGAACCCTACATCTCCGCCGAGACACTGGAATACCATTACGGCAAGCACCACAAGGCCTATGTCGATACGCTCAACGGTATGCTGCCGGGCAGCGAATATGAAGACGCGGCACTGGAAGATATCATCCGCAAGGCGCCGGCCGGCAAGCTTTTTAACCAGGCTGCGCAGGTCTGGAACCATACTTTCTACTGGCACTGCATGACGCCCGCCGGCGGCAAGGAGCCGGGCGGCGAACTCGGCAATGCCATCAAGTCCGCCTTCGGCTCGTTCTCGGATTTCCGGAACAAGTTCCAGGAAATGGCCGTCAGCAATTTCGGCTCCGGCTGGACCTGGCTGGTGGCGAAAAACGACGGCTCCGTGGAAATCGTCAATACCGATGATGCCGGCAATCCCCTGCAGCAGGACCAGGACCTGAAACCGCTGCTGACCTGCGATGTGTGGGAGCATGCCTATTACATCGACTACCGCAATGCGCGGCCGAAATACGTCGAGGCCTTTTTCAATCTCGTGAACTGGGATTTTGTCGCCCGTAACCTCGGTGACTGATGGCCGGCGGCCCGGCCCGGGCCACGCCCGTCCCGGCGATATTCCGCCGCGGGGGATGAAAGCCGCCCGCCGAGGCAGTATAATCAGGATATTGTCGAGGTTGAGCAGCTTAAGTTACTGAAATAGAAGCAATTGTAAAGACGTAATCGCTCACAGAACCGGGCCGGAGGTGACCATGAACCCGCTGAATTCAATCTGGGGAACCATCATATCGGGCATTGTATTGTCCGCCATACTGGTTGTTATCGTGAACGCGATCGCCTGAGATGTCCTCAGGCTGATCCAGTCCCAATCCGAACAATTCTTAAGGGGTAGGTCTATGGAAACCGCAATATTGCTTCGCTGGTTACATTATCTGGCCGGTGTGACCTGGATAGGGTTGCTGTATTACTTCAACTTCGTGCAGGTACCCGCCCAGGCCCGGGCGACCGCCGATACGGGCGGACCCGGACCGGCCGCCATTGGCAAGTATGTCGCGCCACTGGCGCTGGTCTGGTTTCGCTGGTCGGCGCTGGTAACCTGGCTGTCGGGCGCCGCCTTCCTGGCGCATAACGGCGCCTTTGTCGACGCCTTTGCGCTCGGCCTGACGCTGGATGCGGGCGAACGCCTGTACGCGACAACGATCGGCGTGGGTGCCTGGCTGGGTACTATCATGCTGTTCAATGTCTGGGTGCTGATCTGGCCGAATCAGAAAAAGGTACTGGGCATGGTCGAAGCCAGTGACGATGAAAAGGCCAGGGCCAAACGTACCGCCTTCCTGGCGTCGCGATCCAACACCCTGTTGTCGATTCCGATGTTGTTGTTCATGGGGGCGGCGTCACACGGCCTGCCGTTCTGAATCCCGGCACAGGGTCTCGTTCAACAAGCCCGGCCGCGAGGCCGGGCTTTGTCGTTTTAAGGGAACTCCGAATAAAGTCATTACATTGACGTATTTCAGAGTCGATAACCGGAGCGTTTCGCCGCAGCTTCTGCAACGCACGGAAGTCTGGCGAACATGTGCAACTGCAACATGAATACAATAATGCAAGAGTCAGCAAGTGAATCAGCGTTGATGAATAACTATCAGCAGTTGCCGGTTGCATTCGAACGCGGCGCCGGCGCATGGCTGTATGATCAGGCGGGTACGGGTTATCTCGATGCACTCAGCGGCATAGCTGTCTGTGGGCTCGGTCACGCGCATCCGGCGCTGGCGGAAGCATTGTCGGCGCAGGCCGGCCGCCTGATTCATACCTCCAATCTGTATCGCATCCCGTTGCAGGAGCAACTGGGCGCGCGGCTGACACGCATCGCCGGCATGGACAAGGTGTTTTTCTGTAATTCCGGCGCCGAGGCCAACGAAGCCGCCATCAAGCTGGCAAGGCTGCATGGGCATCATGAGGATATCAGCCGTCCAAAGATCATCGTTATGGAAGATGCCTTCCACGGCCGTACGCTTGCTACACTGAGCGCGACCGGCAATGCCAGGGTGCAGAAAGGCTTCACTCCGCTGGTGCAGGGCTTTGTGCGCGTGCCTTATGGTGATATTGATGCCATAGAAAAGGCGGCGGACGAATACCCGGATATAGTCGCCGTGCTGGTGGAACCGGTGCAGGGCGAAGGCGGTATTCGTATACCCCCGGCCGGTTATCTGCAGTCATTGCGTGCTGTCTGCGATGAACGCCGCTGGCTGCTGATGTTTGATGAAGTGCAGTCCGGCATGGCACGGACCGGCCAGTGGTTCGCCTGCCAGCATGAAAACGTTACCCCCGATGTCATGATGCTGGCAAAGGCGCTCGGCAACGGCATTCCGATCGGCGCCTGTCTGGCAGCCGGCCGCGCCAGTGATCTGTTTCAGCCGGGCAGTCACGGTTCCACATTCGGTGGCAATCCGTTTGCTTCGCGTGCGGCACTGACCGTGATCGATACCATTGAACGCGAACAGTTATGGCAGCGCGCGGTTACGCTTGGCGAGCGGATAATGACCGGTTTGAAAGACTCTCTGGCGGATTGTGCGGGCGTTCATGAGATACGCGGTAAAGGCTTGATGATCGGCATCGAGCTCGATCAACCATGCCAGGAATTGGTGTCGATGGCTCTTGAACAGCGGCTGCTGATCAATGTGACCGCCGGCAATGTCGTGCGGCTGTTGCCGCCGCTGATCCTGAGTGATGATGAAGCCGAACAGATTGTCGCTGTTGTCAGTGACATTGTCGGCAGTTTTTCAGGGCGGTGAACAACCAATGCCGGTAAGACATTTTCTCAGCCTCAATGATCTCGATCGCGCCGAGCTGGAGCGCATGCTCCACCGCGCCATCGAACTGAAAGCGCAGGTGCGCCAGGGTGTCGTGCAGCAGACACTGCCGGGCCGGGTGCTGGCGATGATTTATGAAAAATCGTCGACGCGTACGCGCGTATCATTCGAAACCGCCATGGCCCAGCTCGGCGGACACGCGATCTACCTGTCGCCGACCGGTTCCCAGATGGAACGTGGTGAACCGATAGCAGACACGGCCCGCGTGCTATCGCAAATGGTCGATTGCATCATGCTGCGTACCTATGAGCATGCAACGATTGAAAAGTTGGCAGCATACGCGAGCGTACCGGTCATTAATGGTCTGTCGGATCAGCTGCATCCGTGCCAGTTACTGGCCGATCTGCAGACATGGTACGAGCGGCGCGGATCGATACAGGGCCGGACGGTGGCCTGGCTCGGGGACGGCAATAACATGTGCAATTCGTACATCAATGCCGCCTGCCTGCTGGATTTCCGGTTGAAGGTTGCTGCGCCGGCCGGTTATGAGCCTGATAGTGATCGTGTTGAAAAAGCCGGCCGGCATGTCATGGTGACGGACGATCCGGTGGCCGCGGTTACGGATGCCGATATTGTTGTAACCGATGTCTGGGCCAGCATGGGCCAGGAGGCCGAGGCCGACTCCCGTGCCACCCGATTTGCGCCTTATCAGGTGAACACGGGGCTCATGCAGCAGGCGAAACCGGACGCGCTGTTTATGCATTGTCTGCCCGCGCATCGTGGCGAGGAGGTTAGTGCCGAGGTTATCGACGGCCCCAGAGCGTGGTCTGGGAAGAGGCAGGCAATCGCCTGCACGCACAGAAGGCACTGCTCGAGTTTTTGCTGGGGGCCATGCCCGGATGAAGCATGCCGGGTGTTCACGAAATACTATTTGCAATGCAAAATATGTCCGTTGCCGAGGTACCGTGCCTACGGCCGACAAGTTGACCTGCCCAGACGATGCATTTCCTGTTAAGTAACGATGATGGTTATCAGTCCGAAGGACTTGCCCACCTGGCGCAGGCGGTTGCGAGTTTCGGCCGGGTGACGGTGGTCGCGCCCGATCGCGATCGCAGCGGCGCCAGTAATTCCCTTACGCTTGATCAGCCTATCCGGCCGCTGCAGGCACCGAACGGTTTTACCTATGTCAACGGTACGCCGACGGATTGCGTGCATCTGGCTATTACCGGCTTGCTGGAGAATGATCCGGACATGGTGATCAGTGGTATCAATCACGGCGCCAACCTGGGTGATGATGTCCTGTATTCGGGAACGGTAGCCGCCGCGATGGAGGGCCGTTTTCTGGGTGTGCCCGCCATGGCCGTTTCACTGGTCGGTGAAACCCCCGTGCATTATGAAACGGCGGTACAGGTCGTAATGCAGCTTATCAGTCAACTGCAAAAACGGCCGCTGACCACCGACATGTTGCTGAACGTCAATATTCCGGATCGGCCCTATGACGAACTGCAGGGCATGGAAATCACCCGCCTCGGCCACCGGCACAAGTCTGAACCGGCCTTGCGCACCAAGGATCCACGCGGCCGGGATGTTTTCTGGGTCGGACCGGTCGGGACTGAAGAAGACGCCGGGCCTGGCACGGACTTTCACGCAGTTCGTCAGGGATTTGTCTCGATAACGCCCATGCAGGTCGATCTGACCCGGTACAACAGCATGGATGCCCTGGCCGCCTGGCTCAGTGAACTGGAACGCGATGAATAACCGATTCAACGGTATCGGCATGACCTCGCAGCGCGCGCGCGACCGGCTTATCGAACGCTTGCGTGAAATGGGCATTTATGATGAACGTATACTCGATGCCATGCGTAAAATCCCGCGGCATATTTTCATTGATGAGGCGCTGTCCAGCCGCGCCTATGAAAATACCGCGCTGCCGATAGGTTACAGTCAGACGATTTCCCAGCCTTATATTGTGGCGCGCATGACCGAGGCCCTGTTGCAGGGCAGCACAATGCGCCGGGTACTGGAAATCGGCACGGGTTGCGGTTATCAGACTGTCCTGCTTGCGAATTTGATCGAGCGTGTTTATACCATTGAACGCATTAATGCACTGTTGATACGGGCCCGGGAACACTTTTATTCACTGGGGCTGCGTAACATACGCACGAAACATGCCGACGGTAATATCGGTTGGCCGGAACAGGGTCCGTTTGATGGCATACTGGTAACTGCAGCGCCGGTGGGGATTCCGCAGAAGCTGCTGGATCAACTTGCCCCGGGCGGACGTTTGCTGATTCCGGTTGGGCGTGCCGGGGAACAGCGACTGCTGGCAGTAACGCGTACGCAGGACGGTTTTGAAGAGACTTCACTGGATATGGTGAGTTTTGTACCGATGTTGCAGGGGCTTGTCTGAATGACATCTGGCCGGTTCGCATCGACATGCTGCGTACCGGGATGGCTGTTACTGGCAGCTGTGCTACTGCACGGTTGTGGCGGGACTGCGCGGGCACCGGTATCCAGCCCCGGCGATTACCATGCGACGAAACCCCCGGTCGTGTCTGCCGGTCAGCGCAGCAGGGCACAGCAGCGCGCCATTCCGGAGAGCGGCCATCATGTCGTTCGCCGTGGCGATACATTGTATGCGATTGCCTGGCGTTACCACCTGGATTACCGTGATGTTGCACGCTGGAACGGCATACGTCCGCCGTACCTGATTTATCCGGGTGATAAAATTCAGTTGCGCCCCCCTCGTTCACGACAGCCGCCGACCTCGCCGATATCCCGCCAGACCCGGACACCATCACCGCCACTGCCGAAGTCCGGACAGACGCCATCGCCGCCGATCGAACACGCACAGCGCCAGCCGCCAACCCGGCAACCCGCAGCCGATGAACTCTCGACTTCTGTAGCGACCGCCGGACCTATAAAATGGTCATGGCCGACCGAGGGGCAACTGATCAAGACGAAATCACCGACGGCGGAGAAAGGCATCAAGATAGGCGGGCGCAATGGGCAGAACATTCATGCCGCTGCCCCGGGGCAGGTAGTGTACAGCGGGAGTGGACTTATCGGCTACGGAAAGCTTATTATCATCAAACACAATGATACCTACCTCAGTGCTTATGCGCACAACGATAAACTTCTTGTGAAAGAAGGTGACAGTGTCAAAGGCGGTCAGCAAATTGCCACCATGGGAGCGGACAGCAACGGGCGCACTGTTCTGCACTTCGAAATTCGCCGCGACGGCCAACCTATCGATCCGCTCACCCAGCTGCCCAAACGCCATGGTTAAGCTCACCGGTTGATTTGGAAAATGAGTCCCGTCGATACCAAGGAAACCCAGAACGACGAGGAAGAAACGGCTTCGGAGTTCCGTGACGCGGACACCACCGAATATGAACCGACAGCGGACGCCGCCAGCGGCGGCAGTGACGCAGAAACCGGTGGTAATGCCGTGCAGGAGGAGGCGCCCCCTGCGCCGAAGACCGCTTACACTCCCGGCTCCATCCCCGAAGGCGAACTCGACGCTACCCGCCTGTACCTGGGCGAGATCGGGTTTTCGCCGTTACTGACGGCAGAGGAAGAGGTTTATTACGCGCGGCTGTCGCGCAAGGGCGATCAGGCGGCGCGCCGGCGCATGATCGAAAGTAATCTGCGGCTGGTCGTCAAAATCGCGCGGCGCTACATGAATCGTGGGCTGGCCCTGCTGGATTTGATAGAGGAAGGCAATCTCGGCCTCATCCGCGCAGTCGAAAAGTTCGATCCGGAAAAAGGCTTCCGTTTCTCGACCTACGCCACCTGGTGGATCCGCCAGACAATCGAACGTGCGCTCATGAACCAGACGCGTACCGTGCGGCTGCCGATACATGTGGTCAAGGAAATCAATATCTATCTGCGCGCGGCGCGCAAGCTGGCACAGCAGCTGGATCGCGAGCCGAGCCCGGAAGACGTCGCGCAGATGCTGGACCGGCCGATTGAAGAGGTTAAGCGCATGCTCGGGCTGAACGAGCGCGTGACGTCGGTCGATACGCCCTCGGGACATGATTCGGATAAATCACTGCTCGATACCATCCCCGATGAGCATAATCTGGATCCCTCGCTACTGTTGCAAAATAGCGACATACAGCGCCATATCGATACCTGGCTGTCGCAGTTGACGGAGAAACAGTGCGCGGTCGTCGAACACCGCTTCGGGCTGCATGGCCGCGAGGTGGCGACGCTGGAGGAGATCGGCAATGAACTGGGTGTCACCCGCGAACGGGTGCGCCAGATTCAGATCGAGGCCATCAAGCGCCTGCGGCAGATACTCGAACGCGAGGGTTTTTCCGTGGACGCACTGTTCTCGGAAAGCTAGGGGATGGTGATTGGTGAATAGTGACTGGTGATTGGATGATGGCAGGGCGGGCCCTGTTACCAGTCACTACTGCTCTTCAATCATCAGCAGGGCCGCAACCACCCCTTCGTCCCTCCGTCGTCAGTATGTTGTAGCAGCGGCAGGCGGCGCCGGTATCCATGATCTCGTAACCGATTTCGCGTTTCAGCAGCGGCTCAAGCACGTCTGCTGCGGGAAAATGCAATGCCCGGCCCGTACCGATGACGACAATCTCGGGTTGCAGCGAAACAACGGTTTCCAGGTGATGCGCCGCAAGATCGGTAAAATCCTCCGGCCCCCAGTCGTCAACGATTCGCTCCGGGCTGACGATCAGGCTCGTGTTATAGTGCCGCTCGCCGATGACCACTGAGCCGGCGCTGTAAGACGCTATGTGGCGTTGTACATCCGCATTGCTGTCGAGTTCGATTTTCACGCTGGTACCACTATAAGAAGCTATACAAGGCTCTCAGATAACATAGCATCCAGACGACATCAACGAGGAGAACTGCCGTGAAACTGATTCTGCTAGGACCTCCGGGCGCGGGCAAGGGCACCCAGGCCGCCTTCATCACGGAACGCTACGATATTCCGCAGATATCCACCGGCGACATGCTGCGCGCAGCCGTCAAGGCCGGTACGGAGCTTGGCAAACAGGCCAAACAGGTGATGGATGCCGGCGAACTGGTATCCGACGATCTCATTCTGGCGCTGGTGGAGGACCGCATTCAACAGTCAGATTGCGCGAATGGTTACCTGCTGGACGGCTTCCCGCGCACCATCGCCCAGGCCGACGGCATGCAGCAATACGGTATAGATATCGACTGCGTCGTCGAACTGAAGGCCGATGACGAGGAGATCATCCGTCGCATGAGCGGTCGTCGTGTCCATCCGGGCTCGGGGCGCACCTATCATGTCACATTCAATCCGCCGCAGCAGCCGGGCGTCGACGACGTTACCGGCGAACCCCTGATCCAGCGTGATGACGACGAGGAAGAGACCGTGCGCAAGCGCCTTGAGGTCTATCATGAGCAGACCAGTCCACTGGTCGACTACTACAGAAAATGGCGTGAAACAGGGGCTGAAGACGCGCCACGGTATGTCGAGATCGACGGTATGCAGTCGGTCGATGCCGTCAAAAAAGCTGTGCAGGAAGCGCTCGATCAGTGTGGTTGATCACGGCTGCAGCGTGGAATTTTTCCACAAGCAAGCAGTCGCGAATGCATGTTCGCGCTAGCAGCATATGAAAAAAATTGCAAAAAAAATTAGAAATTGAAAAAAACATTACTATAATAAGTCCCGAGTTCTGTTGAATTTGCTGTATCTAACAGAACTTAACCTCAATTAGGTTCAAACGGGGAGTCAATCGTTATGGCAATGAGTAAAAAGAGAACTACTCGCAGTAAGAAGAAGGCTGCCAAGAAGAAGGCAGCCAGAAGGAAGACAGGGAAGAAGAAGACGGCCAAGAAGAAGGCCAAGCGCAAGGTAGCCAAGAAGAAGGCTACCCGGAAGAAGGCCAAGAAAAAGGCCAGTAAAAAGAAAACCAAGCGCAAAGCGGCCAAGAAGAAGGCCAAGCGCAAGGTAGCCAAGAAGAAGGCTACCCGGAAGAAGGCCAAGAAAAAGGCCAAGAAGAAGGCCAAGAAGAAGGCCAAGCGGAAGGCCACCAGGAAGAAAGCTACCGAAAAAAGGCCAAGCGCCGTACGAAAAAAAGTAAGGCGTAAGGCTGGAAGCCCGGCACAACGCGATGAGGCTCGCCGCCGCAAGGCGCGGGCAGTCATCAAGGCACGCAAGGAGCGGCGCCGCGAAATGGCCAGGAAACTGGCAGGTGGCGGATAAGCTCTGAAAGTGTTGTCGGGAAGTAGCTTCCAATTACAAGGGCTCCATATAACTATATGGAGCCCTTTTTTGTGGGACGCAAATTTCCGCTTTTCCGGACTGTCAAAATTTTGACAGTTTCCAGCCCTGGTTTATCAAGTCACTGTATGGAGCTTCATGGCAAAACGCCGCCGCAAGCGTAAATCATCCCGGCCCCGATCGACCCGTCTTGGGTTCTGGTTGGCCCTGCTGGTTGCCGCCGTCGCGGCTGCAGCCGTGTACGTGCTGTGGCTGGATCGCGAGGTCCGCAGTGCCTTCGAGGGTAAACGCTGGGCACTGCCGGCAACTGTTTATGCACGGCCGCTGGAATTATATGCCGGACGATCGTTACGGCATGACGATCTCGTGCGTGAGCTGGAAGCGCTGGGTTACCGGCGCAGCGACGGCGTTGACCAGGCCGGTGAGTACGCGGTCAGTGATTCACGCCTCAGCGTGCATACACGACGGTTTCGGTATTGGGATGGCACCGAACCGGCACGCCATATCCAGGTCCGGTTCGATAACCGGGGTATTACGGCAATAATGGCGGTGACGACGGGAGAGGCTGTACCGGTATTGCGGCTGGGGCCCCGTATCATCGGCAAAATCTATCCGGAACATCATGAAGATCGCATTCTAATTCGCTATGATAATGCACCGCAGCAACTCATCAACGCATTGATCGCTGTCGAGGATCGGGATTTCTACCAGCATTACGGTGTTGATCCGCTGGCCATAGCCCGTGCGGCCTGGGTCAACCTGTTGGCCGGCCGTATCCGCCAGGGTGGCAGCACGCTGACCCAGCAGCTGGTGAAGAACTTTTATCTTACCCGTGACCGTACGCTATGGCGCAAGATCAATGAAGCCATTATGGCGTTGTTGCTGGAATCGCATTACAGCAAGCAGGAAATCCTGGAGGCATACCTCAACGAGGTCTATCTGGGCCAGCAGGGCAATAATGCCATCCATGGGTTTGGTCTGGCGGCCGAGTTTTATTTTCGCCGGCCGCTGACCGAACTGAGTACCGAACAGCTGGCACTGCTGGTCGGATTGGTACGCGGTGCATCGTATTACAATCCGCGCCGTCATCCGCAGCGGGCGCTCGAGCGGCGTAATCTGGTACTGCGGCTAATGGCCGATCAGGGTTACCTTGAGCCCGATGCGGCGGAACAACTAATCTCCAGGCCGCTGGGCATCAGTGACGTGCCGGGCTGGACCTCGGATCGCTATCCAACCTTCGTCGATCTGGTACGCCGCCAGCTGCACCGCGATTACGACAGCGATGATCTGCAGAATGCCGGCCTGCGTATATTCACGACACTGGATCCGGTTGCGCAGCACACTGTTCAGAAGTCCCTGGATCAACGCCTGCAGCGTCTCGAACAGCAATACAGCAATACCGAGGAGCTGCAGGGCGCGGTCATTCTCGCGAGCGTGGATACCGGCGAGATAATCGCCCTGACGGGCCAGCGCGGCGGCAGTTTCGGTTTCAACCGCGCCCTTGATGCAAGACGGCCCATAGGTTCACTGGTGAAACCGGCGGTTTACCTCACCGCCCTGGCGCGGCCGGAACAGTATAGTGTGATCACGCCGATAGCCGATATGCCGGTCAGCCTGCCGCAGCCGGACGGCGATTCATGGATGCCGGAAAATTATGATCGTGAATTTCACGGCGAGGTCCCGCTGTACCAGGCCCTCGCGCAGTCGTACAACCTGGCAACGGTGAATCTTGGACTGGAACTGGGCGTGGCCCGTGTGGCTGACACACTGGAGGCCATGCTGCCAGGTCTGTCATTGCGGCATTATCCATCACTGTTGCTCGGTTCCGTCGATTTGACACCGCTGCAGGTCACGCAGATGTACCAGACGATTGCCGCCGGCGGATTCCGCACACCGCTGAAATCGATTGTCGCCGTGCTCGACAGTGACGGTGAGCCACTGCGGCGCTATCCACTATCAGTGGATCAGGTGGCGCCTACCAGGGCAAGTTATCTGATGACCTTCCTGCTTACCCAGGTTGTCGAACGTGGCACTGCACGTTCGGCTGCTGCACGTCTGCCCGATCTGATGCCGCTGGCCGGTAAGACCGGTACAACGGATGAATTGCGTGACAGCTGGTTTGCCGGTTTCGGCAGCGATCGGATCGGCGTCGTCTGGATCGGGCGCGACGACAATCAGCCGACCGAACTGACCGGCGCCAGCGGCGCGTTGCAGGTGTGGACGGATATCATGGCGGTCATCAAACCCCGGCCGTTGACGCTGACACCGCCGGACGGCGTACGCTGGCAGAAAGTCATTAATGGCAAGCGCACGGACGAGGACTGTGAGCGGGCCTCGTCATTTCCGTTCATCGTGCCGCATCTACCCGAGGAGTATGAACCCTGTCACGGTTCCAACGCCGTGGAAAGGCTGTTCCAGCGTATCTTCTAGTACAATGGCACCATGTCTGAAATCATCCTGCGAGTATTCGTCAGCAGCCTGCTGCTGATATTGAGCGCCTGTGCGATCCAGCCGTCCGGAACGCGCGTACCGGTAGAACAGCGCAGTCCGCAGCAACAGCCCTCAACAGACGCTGAACCCCGGGAGAAAGGCGGGGCACCGGTCGAATCACGTCTGCCCGAACCGGATACGGAGATTGAAACGCTGCCGCCGCCGGGCAAGCAGGACATGAAGGAACTCGAGGCGCCGGTGCAGGCGCCGCCGGAACCCGCGGAACAGCCGCAGGCCAGTTCGGCAGTCGTTGCGCTGCTGGAAACGGCGCGCGAACAGGCTGCGGCCGGCGATGATGAACAGGCGGCCGCCCATCTCGAACGCGCCTTGCGCATCGAACCGAAGAATCCCTGGCTCTGGCACCGGCTCGGCGTACTGCGTCTGCAGCAGGGTGATTACCAGGCCGCCATTGATCTGGCGAACAAGTCCAATGCCCTGGCCGCGGGCAACCGGCGGTTGATGGCTGGGAACTGGGAATTGCTCGCTCGCGCCTACACTGCACTGGGCAGGGATGCCGAAGCCGAACGCGCGCGGCGCAACGCCCGCGAATTACAGGCGCCGTATCAGGGTTGAGCCGCGTTATTCGCTGATCGTTTCGCTGCTGTAACGCCAGGCGCGTTCCGGTGCCTGTTGTACCGTGAGACCGGCCTTGTGTTTCAGGGCAGTGAGAAATTCATCGGGGGTGGACAGGCTTTCCCAGACACTCGGCAGAAACGTCGCCCGCCTGTTGCCGTGTTCGATGATCAGGCCGTCATGCCCTGGCACCAGCCGATCCAGCAACTCGGCTTCACAGGTGAACTCCACGGCTTCGGCCGGCGTCAGCAGCGACAGGCTGAGTTCGATACTGTCGTATTCCTCCACACTCAGCGCAGGGAACCGCGGGTCATTGAAAGCCGCTGAATAAGCGTTTCGCGCGACACTGACCACGAGGGGATCGATGGCCTCGGTGGTACCGATACAGCCGCGCAGATCGCCAAGACGCTTCAGGGTAACGAAACTGGCGCGCTGCTCGTGCCAGGCGGGGGGATATTCCCGTATCTCGGGCAGCCAGCGCTGCTGATAGTAAAGTCCGTGTTCGATGCTCCGGCGGGCGATATCCAGCAGTGCCTGATCGTTCATGGCCTCAGTCGCGGATGGCATAGGCACCATAACCGACCACATGATCGCGCGGTCCGGCGGTATCGCCTGAATTGCGCCGGTCGAGTTCGCTGATCTGCAGTCCGTGATCACGGGCGAACTGCATCATGCCACGCAGGGGCATGCAGCCGCAGGCCTGTTCCGGGCCGATGCCGTCGATCTCCAGGGCGGCGATCGCGGCGCTGGTGGCGGTATCGATTTCGCGTGCGGTGCCGTAATCATGGTAATGGCTCAGATCGGTGCTGATGACGATACGGGTTTCATCGCCGCCCCAGAGTTTTTCCAGTACCGCGGCGACGGTATCCGCCCCGGCGTCACCGACGACGACAGGGACCAGCGAAAACGCCGGGAACAGCACCTGCAGAAACGGCAGCTGGACTTCTAGACTGTGTTCGCCGGCATGCGGCAGGTCGTCGGTAATCACGCCCGGCATGCCGCTGATGGCGGCAACCGCTTGCTGATCGACGGGGATATTGCCCAGCGGCGTCATGAATGTACGGCTGGCGGGAACGGCCATGCCGCGCAAATACACCCGGTGAGCCGGTCCGAGCAGCACGATACGTCGCACACTGTCAGCAAGTTCCCGCCAGCCGGCATAGGCCGAGGCCGCTACCGGCCCGGAAAACACATAGCCCGCATGCGGGGCGATAATGGCCTTCGGTGGCGGCTGTACCGGCCTGGCCCGGCTCAGGTAATCGCTGACCGCGGCCTGCAGCTCGCCGGCGGATGCGGGATAGAAATGACCGGCGACTGCGGGCTGGCGGATGGTATTCGTCGTGTCTTCGTGGGTATGCATGACAAAAAAGCTGTTATTGTGACGTCAAAGGGGGATTTTGTAGTCTAAAGTATAGAATCTGAACGCTGTATCTGCAGGAATCCCATGAACACCGTTGTACCGACAAAATACTGGCACCGGCTGGCAGACGGCCGCATCCAGTGCGATCTCTGCCCGCGTGCCTGCAAGCTGCATGAAGGCCAGCGCGGCCTGTGTTTCGTGCGCGCCTGTGAGAACGATGAAATCGTGCTCACCACCTATGGCCGCTCCAGCGGCTTCTGCATCGATCCGATCGAGAAGAAGCCGCTGAATCACTTTCTGCCCGGCACGCCGGTGCTGTCGTTTGGCACCGCCGGCTGCAACCTGGCCTGCAAGTTCTGCCAGAACTGGGATATCAGCAAGTCACGCGAGATCGATACCCTGGCCGATCAGGCGACACCGGAACAGCTGGCGCAGGCCGCGCTGCAGTCCGGCTGCCGAAGTATCGCGTTTACCTACAATGATCCGGTGATCTTTCACGAGTATGCCATCGACGTGGCCCAGGCCTGTCACGAAGTCGGTGTCAACGCCGTCGCCGTAAGTGCCGGTTACGTCTGCCCGGAACCGCGGGCCGAGTTCTACCGTTATATGGACGCCGCGAATATCGATCTCAAGGCCTTCAGTGAACGCTTCTACAAAAAGATTACCGGCAGCCAGTTGCAGCCGGTGCTGGAGACGCTGGAATATCTCGAAGCACGAAACCGATGTCTGGTTCGAGATCAGCGACCCTGCTGATCCCGGACGAAAACGACAGCGATGCTGAACTCACGGCGCAGAGCGAGTGGATCATGGAGCATCTCGGCCCGGACGTGCCGCTGCATTTCACCGCTTTCCATCCGGACTGGAAGATGCGCGACAAGGCGCATACGCCCGCGGCAACGCTGACACGGGCGCGCGATATCGCCATGCGTGCCGGCCTGCATTACGTCTACACCGGCAACGTGCATGATGCCGCCGGCAGCAGCACTTACTGCAGCCATTGCGGCGATCGGGTCATTGAGCGCGACTGGTACGAACTCGGCGACTGGCGCCTCGATGCCGAGGGGCGCTGCCTGGCATGTGCCACGCCGCTGCCGGGGCGTTTCGAGGACCGGGCCGGGGATTGGGGTCGCCGCCGCCAGCCGTTGCGCATGCACGCTGTCTGACGGTAGTGGTCCAGTTTGTCATCCCGAATGCATGTGAGGGATCTTGGGCTTCAAAAAGACAAGATTTCTCAACCACTTCGTGGTTTCGAAATGACAATGCCGGGTTGATGGATTTCAAACTGATCCACTGTCAGTTTGACCGGTTCCTTGAAATACCGGGCTGCAGACAGTACACTCCGCAGCCTTCCGAACAGATGCGGGGTGGAGCAGTCTGGCAGCTCGTCGGGCTCATAACCCGAAGGTCGCAGGTTCAAATCCTGCCCCGCTACCAACACTTGTAAAAGGCCCGCTTTCAGCGGGCCTTTTGTTTTTCGGGCTCGACTTTTGAGATTGCGACCTTCGGGTTATGAGCCCGCCCACTGCGTGGTGTCGGGCTCTGATTGTTAAGGAGGGGCGAAGGTCACAGAGTTCAAATCCTGCCCCCGCTACCAACACTTGAAAAGGCCCGCTTTCAGCGGGCCTTTTGTTTTTCGGGCTCGACTTTTGAGATTGCGACCTTCGGGTTATGAGCCCGCCCACTGCGTGTGCGTCGGGCTCTGATTGTTAAGGGAGGGGCGAAGGTCACAGAGTTCAAATTCTGTCCCCGCTACCAACGCGAGGCTTAACACAGAAGCCCGCTTCACGCGGGCTTCTGTGTTTCCAGTCGTAGCGTTTTCAGTTCTATTCCTGCCGCACAGTCCTGACTGCAGGTGTCGCCGGCCACGCCTGCAATCGCATTCAGCCTGTTTCCGGTATAATGCCCGGTGAAACCCGGGATCATTATTCTTTTAGCAGCGGCCAATTCATGTCACGTATCAATAAAGCCGACATTTCCCGATTGAACATTCTGTTGATCGCGGATTCGGGGCGGCATGTGGATCTCGTTGAGGCAGCGCTGCAGGAAACCGTCCGGGAAGCTTCGATTACGACCATTGAATATGCACGGCAGCTGGGTGATGTACTGCAACAGCGTAACTGGCATGCGGTGATAGGTGCCATGAACTTCGAAGATGACGGCGCCGGTCAAGCATTGGAAATCATCCGGCGGCATGACAGACATCTTCCCTTTATTATCATTGCGGACAATCCGGATGAACGGAAGGCTGTCGAATTAATGGATGCCGGTCCCCATGATTGCCTTTCCATGCAGTCATTGGCCAGATTGCCCCGGGTACTCGAACGCGATGTGGCTTCAATGCAACTGCACCGGCGGCTGGTTGACAATGAACGCCTGCTGGGTGATATCGCCAGGAGAATACCCGGATACATTTTTCAGCGCGTTCAATCCCCGGATGGGTCTTTCAGGTTTACGTATCTGAGTGAATCCCTGCTCGAGCAGTTCGGCATTGACCCCGAACCGCTGAAAGCGGATCCCGCCAACTTCTGGGCCTATATACATCCCGATGATCGGGAATTCCTGGCCCAGGTGCTCGCCAGCGCCCATGCGAACCTGGCGCCGTATCATACGGAATACCGCGCCATCCTCCCGGAAGGTCATATTGTATGGGTACGCGTCAGGGCGCAGCCTACCAGGCTCGATAATGGCGATGTGGTCTGGGATGGTATCGGCCTTGATGTTACGGCGGAAAAATCGGCACAGGAGCAGCTCAATTATCTGGCCTACTTTGATTCGGTCACCGGCTTGCCTAACCGGCATCTGTTTTTTGACAGGCTTGGCCAGGCGTTCAAGCAGGCCGGCAGGTCGAACGCCGGATTTGCACTGCATATCCTTGATCTGGACAACTTCAAGGAAGTAAACGATACATGTGGACATGTAACAGGCGATGTATTGCTGCGGCAAGTAGCCAGGCGGCTGTCGGAGAATCTCCGCGAGAGCGATACCCTGGCGCGTTTCGGCGGTGATGAATTTACATTGATACAGGCGGGGGTGATGGAACTGTCAGCAGCCGAGCACCTGGCCGATAAACTGCTGGCGGCCCTGGAACAGCCTTTTCTTGTCGAGGGCCGGTCATTACAGGTTCAAGCCAGTATTGGTATCGCGTGTTATGGCACGCTATTTCCTGAGATGAATACCGAGGATGATCAGGCCGAGCTGATCAGGCGCGCTGACTTCGCGCTTTACGATGCCAAAAGCAGGGGACGCGGCATATATCGCTGTTATGCCGATGGCTTGCAGGTTTTTGCATAACGGCCGTGTTGGCCGCTGTTATATGACTGCACTTGCGCCACGGGCGGCAGGCCTCACGTATCTGGATTCAACCACGGAGAACATTATTTAACTTATTGATTATCAGGATATAAATAGCCGTCATCCGGGGCATGTTGGGGTTTATTTCAACCGATGATCGTGATGTATCGTTACAGGCGCGCGGATTATGGAACACTCTACCTCCGGCGGCACTTCCTCCTGTAATGATTGATAGTGTTATGCCCGCCCGGCCGGAATCCGGCTGTTTCGCTTTTTTTAACCCGCTTTTATCGATGCCACCAATCCTGGTGTTCACCATCAGGGTCCGATTATTTATGTGTCGCCGTGTCATGCCGTTTCTGATTTCTGTAATGTACGGTTACTATGCGCATGATATTTATCCGGGACTGATTAATGGAACACCTCCTCAGTAATGTCTTTGCTGAAATCGCGCTCCTGTTGATCCTGGCTTCGGCTGTCGGTCTGGTGGGGCAAAGGCTGCATCAGCCGTTGATCGTCAGCTTCATCCTGGTCGGGATCGTGGCCGGACCCTCGGTGCTGGGGCTGGTCACCACCAGTGAGCCGATTGAACTGCTTGCCGAACTGGGGATCGCGGTTCTGCTGTTCCTTGTGGGTCTCAAGCTCGATCTGAAGCTGATCCGCACGATCGGTATGATATCCCTGACCACTGGTCTGGGACAGGTGGTATTTACGGCGGTGTTCGGGTTTTTCATCTGCCTGGCTCTTGGCCTGTCGCCGTTGGTCAGTATTTATGTCGCGGTGGCGCTGACGTTTTCCAGCACGATCATTATCGTCAAGCTGCTGTCTGACAAGCGCGAGATCGATTCCCTGCATGGCCGTATTGCACTGGGTTTCCTGATCGTGCAGGACCTGGTTGTTGTACTCGCAATGGTGGCCCTGTCTGCATTCGGCGTCGGTGTCGCGGGCGACGATCCCCTGTTCGAGATATTGCGTATCCTCCTCTACGGGCTTGTGCTGATCGTGGCGACGGGACTGTTCATCCGCTATGTGGCTGATCGCCTGATGGAACAGGTGGCGCGTTCGCCTGAACTCATGCTGACCTTTGCCATTGCCTGGGCGGCCTCCATGGCGGCGATGGCCGATGTGATGGGTTTCAGCAAGGAACTGGGTGGTCTGCTGGCCGGTGTGTCGCTGGCGTCCACCCAGTACCGTGATGCCATTGCCACGCGGCTGGGCAGTTTGCGCGATTTCCTGCTGCTGTTTTTCTTTATCGCGCTGGGTTCGAAACTCGATCTCGGCCTCGTCGGCAGCCAGGTCGGTGGTGCATTGCTGTTGTCACTGTTCGTGCTGGTGGGCAATCCGCTTATCGTACTGGCCATCATGGGCACCATGGGGTATCGCAAGCGTACCGGTTTTCTGGCCGGACTCACCGTCGCCCAGATCAGCGAATTCTCGCTCATTTTCATGGCAATGGGGCTGGCCCTCGGCCATGTCAACGAATCGGCTGTCGGCCTGGTCACCCTGGTTGGACTGATCACGATCAGCCTGTCGACTTACATGATCCTGTATTCGCAGACGCTTTACGGCTGGTGTGAGCGCTGGCTGAATGTCTTTGAACGCGATATTCCGCACCGTGAAGAGGATGACGCGCAGTTGCCGGCGGATCGGCGTTACGATGTCGATCCTGTTCGGCCTGGGGCGTTACGGCGGTGCATTGCACCAGCGCCTGAGCGAGGGTGGTATGCGTATTCTGGGGGTGGATTTCGATCCGAGTATTGTCCGTGACCGGCAGCGCGCGGGCTGGGCAGCTATTTACGGGGATATGGCGGATCCGGATTTCCTCGAGCACTTGCCACTGGCCAGGGCCCGCTGGGTCATCCTGGCAACGCCGGTGGTGTCGGCCGCCCTGAGCCATCATGACCCGCGAATGCTGCTTATCGAATCACTCAGAAATCACGGGTTTGCAGGAAAGATCGCCGTTGCCGCCCAGCATGCGCAGGACGCCGAACCGTTGCGCAACAGCGGCGCCGATCTGATTTTCATGCCCTTTATCGACGCCGCCGACCAGGCCGCCGATCTGGTGCTCGGCCGGCAGCATCGGCCGCCGGTGCCGATACCGCAGATGCGGAACACGCCAGTGATGATGCTGACGATATTTTGTATAACGAAAATCCCGCCCCGCGTGAATAGAGCAGGGATTGGCGGTGAGGAGTCGGAGTCCCTTAATAGGGTTGACTGGATTTGTTCAGGACGCCGATGGTGGCCACGTTGGAAGTGATTGTCGTGTACTCGCGTGGTTCTCCACGGGTTCCGACGACACAGAGCATCAGGTGATACCTCAGTACACGTGATTCATCTACCGGGACTTTGACGTTACGGATCTGTCTGTTGAGGCCTCTGCCCTGCACTCTGACGCGACCGTCATTCTGAATCTCCGGCATGCCCGGGCTGGCGCCGCGTATAAGCCCGGTCCGCGGATCCACCGAGCAGCCCGTCGGATAACCCCTGTCAGAGGAATGGACATACAGGTAATAGTCATAACCGGTGGCTTCACCCGGCACCACACCGGTCATCGACAGGGGGCCGTGTTCCACCAGCACGATGAATTCTGGCAAGCCGATGAGCAAAGGCCCGTTATCGCCACCCACGACTGAACCGCCATCGGGCCCTACACCCGATACCCGGATGTGCACCGAGTCGCGCATGGTATCCAGCACGGTCTGATTCACCTGCGGCAGTCCGCCGTCGCGTGATTGCTGCATATCCTGCGCGGAACGCCCGGCCGGGGCCTGTGGCAACTGCTGGATTGGTTGACTCTGCAGCGGGACTTTCTGGGGTGGCGGGCTGGTATTGGTGGTGCGCTGCTCCTGCTGCGATGTATCGGCCTTGTTCTTACTGGTTTCAGGTTCTGCCGGTTTCTGGATTGACGGCTGCTGCAGTACCGGCTGCTCGATTTGATTCTGCAGGGCCGGTTGTGATTTGGCATCCGCGGCAAGCGCTCTCGGAACGGGCGTGACCATGACTATCAGGCCGAATAGGGCAATCATGTGTTTCATGCATATTCTCCAGTCAGTGCTTCATGGTCGCCTGTCCCTATGACGGGTCGTTGTGAAGCGCAATAGGGTTCAAATTATATGTCATTTTCTGAATGACACGCTTTTCAGTGCCTCTTGGATTCTACCAATAAGTGCAATTGAGTTATGCAGTCAACAGTTCAGTTGATTGCCCCAGTAATATTTCATTCGGTGTGCGATGGCCACGGGTTTTGCGTGGCCGATTGTTCAGGCGGTTCATGACGTGATCAATCTCGGCCTGTGTGACCTCGGTTGAAATCAGTCCCTTTCGGAAAGTACTGGCGGATGAGGCCATTGGTGTTTTCATTGATGCCCCGTTGCCATGAAGCATAGGGATCGGCGAAGTCAGACGTCCATCGCTAATGCATCAGCCAGTTCTTTCATGGGCCGCAAACTCCAGCCCGTTATCCAGGGTCAGCGTTCGGAAGGACCGCTTCAGGGTGCGCAGGCCAGCGACTGCCGCTTCGGCCAACTGCTCGGCCTGTTTACCGGCCAACTTGATAATCATCGTATACAGGCTCTTGCGCTCAACCACGGTCAGCAGGGCACTCTGGCGGTTTTTGCCCATAACCGGTTCACCTTCCCAGTCACCCAACCGCGTCCGTCGGTCCACAACGGCTGGCCGTTCATGGATGCTGGTCCGGTTGGGGATCGCCACACGCCGGTCATAATGACCATAGCGTTTGCGATAGGGCTTCGAGGCGACCCGCAAGTGTTGATAGAGATCGCCGCCGTTCACCTGGTCAGCATAGATGAATCGATACACGGTCTCATGGTGCAGCCGGATACCCCGTCGGCGATGCAGATAGGCGACGACCTGGGCCGGACTCAGCTCCTGGCGAATCAGCTGCCGGATCCAGTCGCCAACCTCGGCGGTCAGCTTGCAGGCCTTGGCCGCTGCCTGCCGGCGGCGACTCGATAACCGCTGCGCCTGGGCCGGTCGATAACCCCGCAGCCCCGTATTACGCTGCAGTTCGCGGCTGATGGTGGCGGGATGCCGTTCCAGCATGGCCGCTATCGCCTGCTGCCTCGTGGCCGGCTTTCCTGAGGACATAAATCTGGTATCGTTCATGCTCAGTCAGCTGTCTATAGTTCATAGTGCAATTTCTCTTGGTCGGGAAAAAAGCCGAACTAGTGCAGCTGGCTCTTTACCTTAAGAAATTGCACTTATTAGGCGAATCCGCGCCTTGCTATGGCATGGATTGAAAGAATTATTCACGTGATTTGAACCATTTAGTAATCCGGAACGACCACCTGGTATCGAGGCCGAACGGCAGTTCGGCTTTTGGTTATGGCGCTGGATACACAATGATGATTATTTCACCGGGCCATGTCTGCTATGCTTACAGAGACCTGAAGTAAGCGACGTGTGGGGGAGGGGGATTCCGTATCACCCGGGCTGAATCAGGTATGGGGATAACAAATAGAACGATTGGATATACCGCCGGTAGTTCAAAACGCAGCCCGGTTGCGGCCGTGCAATGGCTGTTATTGCTGACAGCGTCTGTCATGCTGGTGGTGCCCGCCCTCGCTCAGGCGGTTTCCTGGCAGCCTGAATTATTACCGCCGCGTGACGGAAATTATCGCAATCCGTCGAGCCTATTGTTTTACGCATTCCGGCAGATGTGCCCGTTGAAACCCTGCAGCGGCTCGCACTCGAACTCGACACTACTGATATCACTCAGCTGGTACAGCGTGACGGTGAACTGGCAATCGTCGAGTTGCCTGAACCCCTGTCGCCGGGCAAGTATCGTTTGCGGCTGGTTGAATACGGCGATGACGGCAGCATCATGGAACGTGGTGTGTGGATGCTCGAAATCCGCAAGTCTTCGGCCTTTCGTGAATATCAGCTGAGCGCTGATCTGGCCGGATCGGCTCAGCAGCTCGTTGATGATGGGGCAATTAACAGAACTGGCGATCGACTCACTATGCAGGGGGGTGCGAATGTCCGCGGAGCCGCGGCCGATGGCAACTGGGAAGTCCATGGCAGGGCCAACAGTATCTATGACAGCGAACTCTCGCGTACGATCGACGGCCGCAACCTGGATCTCGGCGAATATCAGCTGACGGGTATTTATCACCTGGAGGATATTGATGCTTCCGTGACAGCGGGCCATCAACAGGTAGGCAGTAATAATCTGATCATGAGCGACTTCCAGCGGCGCGGGATGTCGGCCAGTGTCAGTTCACCCGATAGCGGCGGTGAAATCACGGCCTTTGCCTTGCGTGCGGATCCCGTAGCAGGAGTGCCACATCTGTCCGGTGTGGGTGAACCCGATACACGCCTGGAGGGTTTTGCCGGGACTGCGCCGGTACCGGGACTTGAAGAACACGTGAATGTCAGTGGCACTTTTTATACCGGCCAGGGCCGGGACAGTGGTTTCGCGCTGGGCAGTACTGAAGACGAAACCACCGGGCGCGGCTGGTCGGTTGCTGCTGATAGTCTGTGGTTGCAACGACGACTGCGATTACGGGGCGAATATGCATCCAGCACCATTGATTATGATGGTGACGGCAGTTTCAGTGCCGAGAATGATCATGGTTACAAGGTACTGGCCAGTTATTCTCCATATCGCAATGAACCGTTAATGAATACACCCATGAGCTGGAAGCTGGGTGTGCAGCATGAACGTATAGGGACATTTTTCGCCAGTCTTGCCAATCCATCGCTTGTTCCGGATCGTGAAAGCACGTCGCTGTTTACCGACCTGTTCTGGGGCGATTTCAGCCTGCAGGCACAGGCGGGCCATCAGACCGATAATGTCGAGGACCTTTCGACACTGCCCCGGCACCGCATTCTGAATGGCAGTATCAACGCCAATTACTCGCCGACTGTACAGTATGACGACGCCGGTGGTCTGCCCTGGTACGGTCAGCCCAGCCTGAATGTATCGGCGAACTATACAGAAATTGAACAGATTGATACGCCGCCGGCCTTTCTGGGCTTTGAGACCGACAACCGTACGCGCAATATGACGCTGGCCCTGGGTTCGTCCTATCAGCAATGGAACTGGAATCTGTCGCACACGGTATCGACGTTCGATGATGACAATAACCTGAGTAGTGATACTCGCAGTAACCTGAGTAACCTGACGGTTTACTGGTATCCGCACAGGCGGATCAACCTGAATGCCTATATACAGTGGGACCACTTCATCGATCGTACTTTCGATGTGATAACCGATACTTACAATGCCGGCATGGGAACCACGATTACGTGGATTCGTAACCGTCTTATCAGCAATGTCAGTTATTCATTGAACCGCGCCAGCGGTTTCAACGACTCACCCAATGTACACAATGTGACCGGTGAGACCCTCTGGTATTTCACTCCCCCGGGTTCGCGGAATCTGCGTGCTGCAGTGTCGCTGTCCGGGAGCTATCAGAACGATGCATTCGGGCCCAATGACAGCATTTATCAGGTTTTTGTCGGTATCAAGATCAGTTCCCGGATTGCCAAATGAAAAAAGTGATGATGAGTGACAACTGGCTTCCAAGATTGGTGACAGTCGTTGCGCTGCTGACGGGGCCGCTGTCCGTCAATGCGGCCATTGTCAATGTGTCACCAGCACCCGCGCGCACCAGTACCAGCCTCAATGCAGGCTCCGCTACTGTCAATGTTACCTGGCAGGTTCAGCGTGTCGCGCAGCCCAACGTGGGGGCCAATGTAGTGTCCCAGAACGGCCGCTTCCTGATCGGCGGCCGTGTGGTCGACACCGTCAATCGATCATTGTCACGGGTGTTTCCGGGCAGTCCATCCGGCACCGAATTCGCCACCTTTACCGAGACCGTGAGTGTATCCCGCAGCCTCGTGGTGGAAGCTGCGCGCCGGGATCAATTGCTGACTTTCCAGCGTGCTTTTGATGACGGGACAGGAAGCAGTAGTGGCGAGATCGTGGTGGCCATCAGCGGCGGTGCCGGTGGTGATTTCGCCCTGACACGAATCGATCTGAAATTCGAGGATGAATCCCGGGTACGTGTGTTGCCCGGTGATGAAAGCGTACGGGCACTGGCGGAAATCAATTTCACCGGCTCGGGCATCCTGCGCGCTGTCTGGGAGATTGCCGGTCCCGCCAGCACTGCGGGTGAACCCATATTCCGGCCATTGACAATTGTCAGGCGCAATCTTGCCGGTGGTGATCGCATCATTATTACCAGTCCGCAATTACCGACCGACAGTCAGGGCCTGCATGTGATCCGGTTGCGGATAGAAGAACCGGCTGCGGATTTTGCTCTGCCCATCCTGCGTTATTTCGTGACGGAATCGGCAGCCGCCGCAGATCCTGTGCCGCCATCTTCAGTCCAGCTGCAATCACCGACGAGCGGTGCATTACTGGCACTGGATTCCGAATTCACCTGGCAGCCACTGCCAGATGGCCGGGCCTATATGCTGCAATTCTATCCCGCGGGGGGACCGGATGAGCCCGAAGCGCCGCCACTTGCGGCCGTACTGGTACCGGGTGATAGCCATTCAACCACGGTGGAACCGCTGACCTGGCGGCGGTTCGAAACCGGCAGCCGGTATCGCTGGCGTGTGCGGGCTCTGGGAGAGGACGGCTCACTGATCGGTCTGAGTGGCTGGCGCGAAATTCTCACACCGGCGCGCGAGCGGGAAGCGGAGCAGTGACGACCGAGTCAGAGGCGGTCGTCTTATTGAACCGCATCGCAGCGGGAAATCAGGCCGCGCTTGAGGGTTTTTACCGTGCCTTTGAACACAGCATTTACCGTTATGCCCACCTCAAATTGAACGATCCACACGAGGCAGCCGACATACTGAATGAAGTTATGCTGGAGGTGTGGAATGGCGCCGAACGCTTTGAAGGCCGGTCCAGGGTTTCGACCTGGGTGCTGGGTATCGCCCGGCACAAGATACTGGATCGTCTGCGGGCCAGACGCCCTGATACCACCGATTTGGACTCCGGGATGGATATCGAGGATACCGGTGCTCCGGATCCCGTGGCGTTGTCGGCAGCGGCCGAGCAGGCCCGGGAGGTGCGGCGCTGTCTGCAGGAGCTCTCTGACCGGCAACGGGAGGTCGTGTACCTCACTTATTATCAGGGACTGTCATATCCCGAGATTGCTGTTGTTGCCGACTGTCCGGAGGGCACGGTCAAGACGCGCATGTACCACGCCAGGAAAGCCTTACAGCGCTGTCTGGAGCGCATGCAAGTAGAGCCACAATGAGTGAAGATATCGAGAATAATGGACGGCAGTCTTCATCAGCTGCAGATGACACCGCCGAACTCTTGCCATGGTATGTGAACGGTACATTGAGCGAGGATGAAAAAACACGGGTCGACGCTTATCTTGACGATTACCCGGAGGCGCGCAAAGAGCTGGAGTTGCTGCGTCAGGTAGCCGCCCACAGCATTGAAGATCAACCCGAGCCACCGGGCGAACTGGGACTGACGCGTTTGCGCCGTGATATCCGCCGGCAGGATCATGGTAAGGGTTCGATGTCCAGATGGTGGCGCCCGGTGGCCATAGCGGCGAGCCTGGTACTGGCTGTGCAAAGTGTGTTGCTTATCTGGCCGCGGGATGCTGGTGAATACAGGCTGGCTGGCGGCACAGCGGCCGAGGTCCAGATCACCTTTGTGCCACAGGCGAGTGAACAATCCATTCGCGCACTGCTGCAGGAGCTGGGCGCGGAAATCGTCGGCGGACCCGGCAGACTTGGCGTCTACCATTTATCATTCGACAGCAGCACCGATATTGAACAGGTGCTGGCCAGGTTGCGTGCCCGTAATCGTGTTGTCAGTCATGCGAGCCGTTCCTGAATGGATCGGGCCGGTCGCTCTCAGTATCATGATCCTTGCATCCCAGCAGACAGCATCTGCTGACGAACCGGGAAATGATGCTGAGGCAACGCAACTCCACATACCTGCAAACCGGTTAAAGCTGCAATCGAAGTCGCCCGGTGGCCAGCGACAGAACCCGCCGTCATCTGACTCCGGCCAGGACAAATCCCGGCAACAGGGCAATGAGCAGCAGTCACAGTCATCAGGCGATGATTCGCGAGCGGATGACAAGAAGGAGGCACCTGTTACGCCTGGCGGTTCCGGCGAACAGTATGCACCGGCTGATGGCGGTTTTGCACCACAGGCGCCGCTGCCGCGCAGCCCCGGAGGATTCGCGGCCACGCCGTTGCCTGAATCGCCGGCATTGACCGGCGGCAGCGGCCAACGGGACAGCAGTATCGAGCCGGGTGAAGTGCTTGTCATCACTGCCTCGATGCCGGCTGCAAAGGAAGCGGCACAGGTATTCGATCGTTTCGGCTTGCGGGTTATCCGTCGTCGCTCACTGGGTAATCTGGGTTTTGTGCTCAGTACGTTTCACCTGCCTGAAGACAGCTCAGTGGGGAACCTATTGGCGCAACTTCGCCAGGCCTTGCCCGAAGCATGGGTTGATGCGAATCACCATTATCGTTTGCAGGCAGGGGCAGTGGAACCACGCAAGTATGTCCACCCCATGCTCAACTGGCCGGCAGTGGTACCTGTATGCAGCCATGATCGCCGCCTCGGCCTGATTGATACCGCAATCGCCCTGCAGCATCCGGCCCTGTCACAAGCGCGTATAGAAAGCCGCGGGTTTCTTCCTGCAGGTATTGAAGCGGTGGCCGCCGATCACGGTACCGCGATTGCCGCGTTACTGGTGGGCAATGCAGACAGTGACTTCGCGGGTCTTGTGCCAGGATCCCGTTTGTATGCGGCGTCGGTTTTTCATGAGGTGAATGGAGAGGGTATAACCACGAGTGAAAGAGTGGTTCTGGCGCTGGACTGGCTGGTTGGCAATGAGGTTGAAGCGATCAACCTGAGCCTGGCGGGTAATTCCAGTCTGATACTCAAGCTCGCCGTCAGGCGTGTGCACGAATCGGGAGTGCGCCTGGTCGCAGCGGCAGGTAACGACAATCGTGATACCGGACCTGCCTACCCCGCAGCGTATTCACAGGTTATCGCGGTGACTGCTGTTGATGCCGAAATAATGATCTATGAAAAGGCCAGCCATGGTGATTACATCGACTTCGCCGCCCCCGGTGTGGATGTGTGGACGGCGGCTGCCAGTGGCGGCCGTTATGTGTCCGGCACTTCGTATGCAGTGCCGTTTGTTACCGCCGCCGTGCTACTGGCCGCGTTATCGCGACTTCGGCAGCGAGCCCGCGATCTGGGCAAGCCCGGTCGTGATCCGGTTTTCGGCCACGGCCTGCTGCAATTTCCGCGGCTGCCCCTGAGGCCGCCCCTCACACATGACAAGCGCCCGGAATGGGTCGGTTTTGCACTGAGCTTTTTTCGTGGCTGTCTGCCGGAGGCAGTCACCTGTCAAGGCAGCGTGTGAATCGTGATACACAACGTCAGTGAATTCATCATGAACATGGCCGGCTACGCTTGTAGGGGTCAGGCAGGCGGCACCATGTCACGGCCCTGCTTCTTCTTCGTTTCGCGTACCAGTTCAACCATGGGTTTAGGCGCATTGACTTTCGGACTATCCGGCAGATAGACGATATCGATCTCGCTGTTTTCCTGCACCGCATTGAACTCATCTTCGTCTACAAGACTGTGACGTTTGTAATTTTTTCCATCCGGTCCCTTGAACACATAGATCAGACGCCGGGTGCTGGTGCTACGGCGGCGGAACAGCTGTTTGTGCTTGAGCCATGCCTTGCCGTCAACGCCGCGTTCGGCCAGGAGATTGACTTCATAGCCCCGTCTGATGACGCGATAGATGGTGTAGATAACGGCTACCGGCACCATCAGCCACATCAGAAAACTGAGCGCGAAATCGGCATATTCCATCTGTGCATGCTCAGGGTGAGTTAGACGCACCGACGCGGCTGTATTCAGTGACCATCGGATCGGGCCTGTCGGGGAATTGCTGCCGGGTGGTCAATAGTCAGGTTGCTCGTTAGTATCCATGTTTATTGTGCAGCCACATGCCTGACCTGATATTTATCATCATCCGCGATCAGTTGCGCATAGCGCTGCCAGTTTTGAGGATTCTGGAGATAGTCCTGAATGACCGGCTCGCTGGGTGAATCGATCGTGTGGTCGTGGTCATCGAACCTTCCTTGACGATTTCCTCCCGAACGGTGCTTTCCGGAATGCTGCCATCGTTGGCATGCCTCCAGACATCGCCCTCGGGCGTAACAAGATAGATAAAAAGCGACTGTCCCTTTTCGTCCACATTCGCCGACGGGCGAAGCGTGATGTAACCTCGATACGGCTCACTGTCTGGATGAACCTGTTCATCAGGTTTTGCATGAGTTGTGATCAGATATTCGCCCCAGTCGAACACGATCTGGTAAAAGAAATCGCCGGTAGTCGGATAGTAAAAAGCGAGATATTCATCGATCTGATCCTGTGTCGATTTCAGCAGGCACCGAGGCCCAGCACTATCAGCCCGACCAGCAACAACCGGTATATGGATTGTTTTTGCATTATTGTTTTCCTGGACGAAATCATCGGTTCCTCTATTCCCCTGGCGGCCTGGCCCCGGGTCCTGCACCTTCTTCCAGTTTCTCGCGCTGGCGCTCGGCCCACTCTTCAGACGGAACGAAACCGCCACGGGCAGGACTGTTCGGATCGGGGTTGGTGACCAGGGTTTCCGGATCCACGGCCAGGCGCGGACCCTGGGGCTGACTGCCATTGTCCGGATCGCCCGGGTTGACGCGGTCCGGAGAAGTCCGGAACTGACGCCCGAGTTCGATTTCGCGCTGACACGCGTAAAGGCTTGTGTCGCAGGGGCCGCTGGCACCGCCGCCTTCGGCCGGCTGGTAACCGGCAATATGATTGGGATCAGAAGGGGCGGGATCGTGTTTATCGGGTCCGAGTGTGCGGCTGGGATGCGTATAGACGGTACGCCCGCCCTCGGTTCGTTCTTCGCGCACGGTCACTGTTCTGTTGCCGTTGCCGTCAACGGTGCTGCCGGTCCGCGTCAGGGTGCGGGAACTGACCGGATTGCCCTCACTGTCACTGGTATGTTCACTGTGGCCCAGGAATTCCCCGGTTTCCCGATCGTAATCGGTTTGTGTGCGGGTCGTGGTTCCATCACCGTTCTCGCGTTCCTTGTAGTACACCGTCGTGCCAGGTGTTTGAAAACTTCCGGAATCCGTTGTCCTGCCGCCCTGCTGCGATGCAATGCCGCCGGCTGCATCCCTGGGACTGGGCGCGTACAGGCCGCCCGGCACGCCGGGGCCCTTGTCCGAGTTGCGATGGCCATCCATGGGATCATCGAAGCCTTCCGGCCGTTGATAGGGGCTCTTGTTGCCGCTGCCGGGCGCGGTGTTCGGGTCAGGCAGACCGAGGCGGCCCCCTCCCTGACCGGGACGATTGCCGCCGATCATGCCGTCAAGATTGTTGATATCCCCCATGTTCTTGATGTCCTGGGCGCCGTTCAGATCCTTGATCTCGTTCATTTGCCGGGCCTGGTTGGCGGCGGCGGCACGTGCTGCACGCTCGGCCTGGCTGTCGCTGAGGCCGGGGGTTTTCTGCACAGCAGGCAGCTTGTTCCCGCTGTCTTCGACTTCCTTGACCCGGGTCGGGGGCTCAACAGCGATATTCTGCTGCTCGACTTTGATGGACTGGGACGGTGCCGTTTGCAGTTTCTGCTTCAGCCTGGCATCAGTCTCGGTCAGATCGGCTGCCTGGGAGGGTGCTGTGAGGGCCAGCATCAGAGCCGGGATGAACAGAATGCGCGTTTTCATAGGAGTGTCCCCGTGCTATCGCGTCACAGGATGCCGGCACCATGCCGGTCATTTGGTCTAAGTATAGTCGTGGAGTGACAGGTTTCGGTTCGAGATAACGGGAACCGCAGGTATTGCAGCGGGCCAATACAGTCAGGTATTTGCGCCGGGCGGTCTGTTTTTAATGGCAGGCAAAACCACCGGTACGTGTCCGGCAGTCAGTGCCGGCTGGCGGTGCACGCATCACGCTGGCCGCGCCGTGATGCAATCAGATAATCGATTCGTCGCATCATGCCTTCAGAGTAAACATGTTTATTGCGCCACGAGTTCAACCCTGCGATTTCTGGCACGGCCTTCCTCGCTGGTATTGGTGGCGACGGGTGCTGTGAAGCCGACGCCCCAGGGTTTCAGTCGATCATTGTTAATGCCGTAGTCATTCACCAATGCCTCCGTCACGGCAGCGGCACGGCGTTTCGAGAGATCGATGTTGTAGTCGAAGCCGCCCTGGTTGTCGGTATGGCCGACCACCAGCAGTTTCAGGTCCGGGTTGTCTTGTAACAGTTTGTCGATCTCGTCCAGTGTCGGTTTCGAATCGGCCTTGATGGCGGCGCTGTCGGTATCGAAGTAAATACCGTAAAGCGCTACCTTGCCCTCGGTATCAATCCTGTCAGCCATCTCGTCGGCCTTGACCACGATCACCTTTGTCTCGCGCGGTTTCGCCTCGATGACATCGACCTGGGTATAGACGCGATTCTTGCGCTCGCCGCCGATGGAATAGGCCTTGACCGTGTAAATGGCCACGTGAACATCACCTTTTTCAGGGCGGGACTTGTAGGCCGCGATGTAACGCTGGTCCTCGTAGTTTTCACTGAAGGTGAGATCGTAGGGAACAACAGCATGGTTAAAATCACGGCCGCCGCAAGCCGCGTCATCGCATTCGAATAATATCTCGAAGCCGTTGGCCTGGAGGGATTCCTCGTAGGCGCGCATGACTTCCAGCGAGCTGTGTTCCTTCGGCGACTCATAGGTAATGCGGGTCAGTGTGCCTTCGAGCGTCTGGCCGTAGTCGGTTTTTGCCGCCTCGCCCCATTCAGCACGGCTGGTCACTTTCTTGGTCAGCAACACATAATCATCGAAATCCGTTTTCTTGTAATCGATGATCTTTGCCTCTTCGAAGCGGCCGACCAGCGGGTGGTCGGCCGGCTCCTGTGCGGATATGGTGACGCTCCACAACATAGCAACCAACAGACATAGTGTTTTGCTGTACGAGTAGTGTCTTACCGGCATCTGTTTGCTCTCCTTATTAAAAAGCCATCCACCGTGGGAATCATTCGACTGAATCCTTGTTAGTCAGATTCAGAGTATTTAATTTCAAGTTCTATGCGACTTATGCCGGCTACACAGACTTTGTTGGTCTGGGGAACCGTGCCGAGAAAGGCAAGGCCGCTTGACAATACCGATCATATGCAGAGCATCTGCGCGTTGCCGTCACAGAAAAGATTGCCGGTTTCGACGCCGTTGGGACACGCGTATGCATTCTGCCTGGACGAGCCCGCTCGCTCCGGCGCAGCTCGACGAGTTCGAGCTCGTCGAGTAGTCGCCCTTCGAGACAGGTGCGCATCACTCGTACGGCGCGATCGTCAGCCTCATGAGGACGTCGAGCCCGAGATTGCCTTCGCCGCAGAAGCTGCCGCCGGACTCGGTGCTTCGTAACTCACGGTTCACGTTCCTGTCCATGAGGCTGCGCAGCGACTGGCGCATGGAGAACATGGCGCTGCGGCCTCTGTTCTTGATGCTGCCGTCGTCCTTGAGCCCGTACACGCGGGTACTAAAGCCAACCTCATCCGCATCGGGTGTTACCAGACTCCTGTAGCTCAGCGGACCGAGGGACATCGTCGCCTTAACTGAGGCATCCAGGAAGGCCGGATTGCCGTCGAGACTATTGACGTGCGCGCGTCCCTCCTCGGTACCCAAAAGATACGTCCAGAGCCGCCAATCGCGATCGCGGACCCATCGATCGCATCGCGCGTACTGGTTCAGGCGCTGCAGCTGGACGGTCAGACGCAGCCGCCGGCGCACGTCCCACGAGCGTCGCGAGACATTGTTCGAGACATTGCTGTCGGCGTAGACGCCGGCGCCGGACTCCGCCTCGGCCAGAAAGACGCGGGTGTCAATCCGCTCGTCCACCATGATTCGCTGCCGGTTCTCTATCCCGATTGGACCCCACCCGAACGGCACGTCCCACGTGATACGCTGGGTATCACCGGGCTCGATGGTTCGTTCGGGGAAGCTGTTCAGCTCGTTGCCGATCTCGTACTTCGGGCGGTAACGCGCCGGCTGGTCACCTAGATTCTCGACCACGAAGCTGACCTCGTAGCGGTGCCCGTAATAGAGTACCGAGCCCGCGCTTCGCGTCCCGTCATCCCAGCGCCAGATCGGACCGGTGATGATCGCCAGCTCCGCCTTGTCGATCGACGGCGGCTCGGCGACGAACCCGCCGGCCGCCGGTCCCCCGGTATCCGGCCGACCGGCGTCCTTCGGCAGCGCATCGCCGAAGCCGGGCCGCGGCCCGGCGGGGCCTCCTGAGTCGTCGTCGATGGCCTCCCGGTTATCGGGCGTCCGGGGCAGGCTGCGCCGGAACTCCGGCCGCGGCTCCTCCTTTAGCCGCTCTTCTTCCAGATGCGGTCCACCCCCCGGCCCCGCGCTGTGCGGCCCCCCGCCGGCGTCTTCGGCATCATCCCCTGCGCTTTCCGTGTTGCCGCTTTGCACCGCCCGGGAGTCGGTCTTTCTGCACGGCGGGTAGCTTATCCTTCTGTACCGCGGGCAGTTTGTCTTTCTGTACCGCCGGCAGTTTGTCTACCTGCACGGCGGGCAACTTGTTTTCCTTGACGCTGCTTGAAACCGCCGGCCTTGTCGTCATTATCCGTCTTTTCCTGCTCGAGTTTTTCCCTGTCGAGTCTGTCCTTGTCAATCGTTTCAACCTGTTCTTCCGGCAGCTCGAGCTGGTCTTCCATTTGATTCATCTCTTGGGCATTGACGCTGCCCGCACTGGCCATTACGAATACCACTGCTGTCAGACAGGTTCCGGGACGGCCCATGATCGCCTGGCTTGGCTGGTTTGTTCGGCGTATCGGTTTCATGACTCGCCTCCTGGATCTGTGTATTGATTGCCTGTTAGTGCGTCGTGCAGATTTTCCGTATGGTTCTGGTCGAGGTGGTCGTATGTGAACAGTGTCACAGTTAAATATAGCCGCCGGGGCTTCTGCATGCAGCGGAAAGCTTGTTGTGTGGGATACAGCAGTGCTGTTAACAGAAACCGGAAAGTCGTAATTTCACACAGCAGTTTCATTCTATACTTTCACGTACACCGGTGTTTTTCGGGGCTGTTTCATCCAGGCTGTATTGCCGATAACTATCTTCTGCCAGGCTCATGGGCATGAAACTGGCAGGATTGTCCGGTTCCATGCCCAACAGGAAACAGCTGTACTCATGGACGTCTGCAGCGCTACGCCGGCTGCCCGCCGGTGCCTCCGGTACCGTTACCTCGACCGTGACGTCGCCGGTATAGTTGCCATCGGTCAGACTGAATACGGTGCGCTCGGTAGCCAGCGCGCCGCCGGGCGCAAACACCGAACAGGCAACGGCCATCTGTGTGATATCCGGATGCATGTTGTTGATGTTCACCGGCACTTCAAAGGTAAAGTCTGCAGCGAGGCTGGCGCTCGTGATGGCCGCTGCAGTCAGTGCAAAACCGTATCTGCATATTGATTTCATGGTTGACCTCCAGTGGCCTAATCGCCAGCGCCGGTTATTGTCAGCGGCGTGGTGATATGGATCGTGAGCGGTTCGAATGCAGCCGGCGTTCTGTCACCTGTGCCCATGCCGGTCACGGTCAGGGTCTGTGACGGTCGTATGGCGAGAGGTGCGAATTCCCTCGTTTAGACAGAGCGCGCGCCCAGACCGGTGACTGTGAGTGTCCGGGCCGGCCGCACGGACAGGCCGCCATCCGGGTGCTCAGTAATCCCGTGTCGATGAAGTGGATGAATCCTCTGGCGGATCACCACCGTTATCCTCCTGCTGTGCACTCCATTCAGGCGAGTGTTCGGGTACACGCCGGCGCAGTTCGTCGGTGGTTTCCCTGAATGCTTCACTGTCTATTTCGGGTGTTGTCAGCCCCGGCGACGAACCTGACGTATCGGCGGATTCCTTTTGCTGCTGGTCCGTAAGCGCATTATCCGGAACGAAGCCGCCTGCAGCTGGTTGTGCTTCCCTGGGGACGGGCCGCGACTCTTCCAGGGCAGGTAGGCCTTCAGGCTTTCCGAATCGCGAATCAGGCAGGGAGCCATCGCCCGTGTCTTTAACACCGGGCTGGTCTTTCATTTCGTCCTGTGCCGGCTTTATTCTCTCCATGGCCGGCTTCTGGACGGCCGGCAATTTGTCCCTTTGCACCGCAGGCAATTTGTGCTTCTGAACGGCCGGAAGCCCATCTCGCTTGATGGCTGGCGATTTTTCCGGATGCTGCAAATCCCTCGGCGATACAGCCTCGTTCTTTTTGAGATCGCCCGGAGAGATCGCCCCAGCTGCGTCGTCTTTCTTGGTTTTCTTCTTATCAAGCTTATCTTTGTCAATGACCTCTATCTCCTGTGCCGGTAGCTTGAATCGAGCCTCCGGCTGAATCTTTCCCTGGGCGTAGTACACTGCTTGTACAGGCGATCGTATATAGCAGGGCTGTAAGACAGAGCACGAAACGCCTTGGTAATGGGCGGCCAGTTCGGCTTGTCGATTTCATGGCTCGTTTCCACTCCACTCTCAGTGGGCTGGATTTTCATTGTGTGTCGGGATTCCGGATGACGGGTTTTCATTTTTTGGCTGCCCGCAGGAGGCTGGTGATCCTGACTTTCCGTGCTCATGGCACGTTAACCAGGCTTGAACAGCACCTGTTAGCCGCTTGGATGTGTCGTCATCAGGGAGTGGTACATGGGAAAGGACCAGTTCGCCGCCCTCCAGCCGCATCTTCGTAACCTCGCCGATGCCCAATGAGTCCAGAGTCGGCCGCAGACCGTCTGCGATCTGCCGGCGGGTATCGTCACGCTGCAGGATGGTGCGCAGGGTGTCACGGGCCTGATTACGGATTTGATCCTTGTAATCCCAGACGATATCGCACATATCGACAGGGATGGGCACAGGACTGCCGGCAGTATGTGATATGCCCGCTCCGCCGGCGCGCGAGCATATGCCGCCGGCCTGGACATCGGCCTCGACCTCGACGTCCACATCACTGTAAGCGAGATCGCCGAGATAACGCGCCGGCGTGAGGCGGATCCGCCAGAGCATAGATGGTCGATCTGCCGTCGGGGCACCCTTGTCGGAACCGACGAGGCAATCACGAAAGCGGTCACCAATGGTGCGCGCGACCAGGCAATGGCCCTTGATTTGGAAGGTTTTCGCCGCTTTCAAAACTGAACTCCAGCTCGAATGCACCGCCCGCGGTGTCGACACTGATGTCCTGCAGATTGATATCGCGCACGTAGAAGCGGCGCCGGCCCTGGCGTTGTTCGGGGATATTGAAACGTTCACTGTGTCCACCCAGGCCATCAGGCAGTGTCAGATGCGAATCCCAGGGCTTGTGCCAGGTGCCCTTGTAACTGCTGCCGTCGCCGTATTCGTACTCGCCGTCGCTGCGCGTGCCATAGTAGTTGTTGTAGCGGGTTTCGCGCCCTGCAAAGGCACCGACAGCGACAGCAGGGTGGCCACGGGTGTGCGGAACTCCTGCAAGCCCACGTCATAATTGAAATCCTGCTCCTTTTCCGGTACGAGGTGTGAGAGTTCGACGATGGCCTCGGACGGTTCCCAGTTGCCCGCGCACATACCCGTGCGCAACGATGGTGTGACTGTTGCCTCTGTAATGGTACGCGTTTCATCCAGGGATACCTGCTGTCTGTACTGCCACTGGAAGTCGTTACCCGGTGCCGCACGAACGCCGGGTGTGTACGTACGATCGCCGACCTTGATGCGGCCATATCGACGTCCCGGCATCCCGCCGCGCAATTGCCGAGTCTGATGGTGCCGCTTACCAGTTGCATGACGCGTTGCAGAACTGCAGTGATTCGGGTGCGGCCAGTGCCTCGCCGCCGGCACTCCAGATGCCGACGTAATAATTCACGCCGCGGCGGAGCCGGTATTCCGGCACGTCAAGGTGTACGCGATTGTCACGCCATTCGATCGCCTCAAGCTCGGCAACGGTGTCCGGCCCACGGCGGTCACTTGCGGTCCGGGTGAGCAGGGCCTGGCGCGTGCCTTGTTCGTGGCCGAAACCGTGGCCCTCGAGTTCAATGGTATCCCAGTCCGCGACACAGCCACGGGACTCGTCGTAATTGCCCATGCCGGTGATACGGATATCCGGCGTGCGTTCACGCAGACATTCCTGTGCCCAGCCGGGGCCGCGCTCCGACGGATCGCAGGCGGACGGGCCGGCACCGGCGTCATCAGGCAAAGGCACAAAACCGGTCCCGGGTGTATGGTGGGGCTGGATGTCGGGCTGGGTGTCCGATTTCAGTCCATCGACGGTGTCCTGGTCGACGAAACCGCCGCCAGCCGGCATATCACCATCGAGCGTTTGCCGCTTGTCAGGCGTGGGAGAAGCGGTCCCGGGCAGCTTCTCCCTTTGTACCGCAGGCAATCTGTCCTTGTGCATGGCCGGCAGCTGGTCCTGTTGTACGGCAGGTAATTCGTCTTCCTGCTTTGCCGGTGATTTCTGTGAATCCCGGATATTATCGGGCGGTTCTTCCTGATTTGCCTTCTGGTCACTCGGCGTGATGGCGCCGGCCCTGTCGTCCTTCTCCTTTCTGATGGCCTCGTTCTGCTCAAGCTTTTCCACCTGCTCGGCCGGTAGTTTGAGCTGGGTCGCCGGGGCGGTTTCCTGCTGGGCGCGTACGCTGTTCGGGGCAGCGAGAGTCAATACCGCAGCGGCGATGACTGCACCGAACATGGCTGATGAAGCCATGCAGTCTGGTTGGTAATTTGTCTGTTTCATGTCTGACCTTTCTGCTGCCGGTGCCATCTATAAATGGGTCGAAAGTCTGGTTCATAAGGTTCAGTCTCCGGTACCGGCGGGGGCCGCCGGCCGCGGAGCAACCAGGGTTTCATCCCCCGGATCCCGGCCAGGACAGCCCCACAAATCAGGCTGTTGGAGAACTATGCTGCATTGCCATGCCATATGGCGCATTGCTATACTTGTCTGCCTTTAAGAAATGCCTTTAATAAGAAAGTGGGCCACGCGCCCACTTTCTTGTTTGTGGGCCGGGAAAAGCAGGCCGGATAGCGTTTTGTACCGCCAGAATCAGACGCTGTTGCAGCTGCTTGCAGCCGGTCGATCGAGGCCATGGGTTATGAATTGCTCGGCATCGAGCAGGGCAACAAGGGCAACAAGGGCAAGAGCGAACTGGTGCGCCTATACATCGATCACGAGGCCGGTATCCGGGTCGAAGACTGCGAGCAGGTCAGCGGCCAGGTGTCGGGCGTGCTCGATGTTGAAGACCCGCTGAAGGGTCAGTACAACCTGGAGGTGTCATCACCCGGGTCTGGACCGGCCGCTGTTCAGCATTGAGCAGTGTGCGCGTTACGTCGGTGCCGAGGCGAAGCTGGAACTGCGCCAGAATCTGGCTCGGCGGCGAGCGCCTGCGCGGTATTATTGAAGCGGTGGAGAACAACAGTGTCGTCATGCAGGTGGACGGCGAGCGCTTTGAGGTCAATCAGGACCTTATCGAGCATGCACGCCTGGTACCGCAGTATCGACTGAAGCTTGAACAGTAGCTGACATTATTTGAGAGCAAGGCAGGATGAACAAAGAAGTCCTCATGGTGGTCGACGCCGTCTCCAACGAAAAGGGCGTCAGCAAGGATATAATCTTCGAGGCGATCGAGGCCGCGCTGGCCAGCGCTACCAAGAAGCGTCATCGCCGCGATATCGAGGCGCGCGTCGCCATTAATCGCCAGACCGGCGATTATGAGACGTTCCGTCGCTGGGAAGTGGTCGAGGACACTGATGAGGAGCTGGAATTCCCGGATCACCAGATTCGTCTGAGCACCGCCCGCGAGAAGCAGCCGGACGTCGAGGTCGGCGATTACATCGAGGAACCGATGGAGTCGGTCGAGTTCGGCCGCATTGCCGCCCAGACCGCCAAGCAGGTCATCGTGCAGAAGGTGCGCGAGGCCGAACGCGCCCGTGTTGTCGACGCATTCAAGGATCGCAAGGGCGAAATGGTTTCCGGTGTGGTCAAACGGGTAGAGCGCGGCAACGTGATCATCGATCTGGGCGATAATGCCGAGGCGATGATCATGCGTGAATACATGATCCCGCGCGAGCCCGTACGGCCGGGCGATCGGCTGCGTGCTTTTCTTGAGGACGTACGCACCGAGGCGCGTGGCCCGCAGCTGTTTCTCAGCCGCATTGCGCCGCAGCTGTTGATCGAACTGTTCAAGATTGAAGTGCCGGAAATCAACGAAGGCCTGATCGAAATCCTGGCCGGCGCCCGCGATCCGGGTTCGCGCGCCAAAATTGCCGTGCATGCCAAGGACCCGCGTATCGATCCGATCGGTGCCTGCGTCGGCATGCGCGGTTCGCGCGTGCAGGCGGTGTCGAACGAACTCGCCGGCGAGCGCGTCGATATCATTCTCTGGGATGAAAACCCGGCCCAGTTCGTCATCAATGCCATGGCGCCGGCAGAGGTCGTTTCCATCATGGTCGACGAGGATTCCCACAGCATGGATGTCGCGGTGGCCGAGGACAACCTGTCGCAGGCCATCGGCCGTGGCGGCCAGAACGTCAAGCTGGCCAGCGAGCTGACCGGCTGGACCCTGAACGTCATGTCGGTCGAGCAGGCCGAGGAAAAGAGCGAGGCCGAGTCCCAGACGCTGCAGCAGATGTTCATGGAGCAGCTGGACGTCGACGAGGAAATCGCCAATATCCTGGTACAGGAAGGCTTCTCCAGTGTCGAGGAAGTGGCCTATGTGCCGGAAAGCGAGATGATGGAGATCGAGGAATTCGATAATGACCTCGTCGAGGAACTGCGCAACCGGGCGCGCGATATCATGCTGACGCGTGCCATTGTGTCAGAGGAGAGTGTGCCGGACACGCCGCCGGCGGACGATCTGCTCAATATGGAAGGTATGGATCAACAACTCGCATGGGTTTTGGCCAGCAGGGGCATTACAACGATGGAAGACCTGGCCGAACAGGCCGTGGATGACCTGATCGATATTGAAGGTATGGACGAGGCCCGCGCCGGGGAGTTGATCATGACGGCGCGCATGCCGTGGTTCGAGGGCGAAGAAACTGTGCAGGATGGAGGTTCAAAGAATGCCTGAAGTTAAAGTCAGCCAGTTTGCCGATGTCGTCGGTATTTCGGTTGATCGCCTGCTCGAACAGCTGAACGAGGCCGGCATTGCGTCGAAGCAGGCTGATGACATGATTACCGACGCCGAAAAAACCAAACTGCTCGGTTACCTGCGCCATAAACACGGCAAGGGCGAAGTCGATCTCGAACCCAAGAAAGTGACCCTGCGTCGCAAGACAGTGAGTGAAATCAAGGTACCGGTCGCCGGCGAGCGCGGCAGCCGCAGCAAGCAGCGCTCGAAGACGGTCAATGTCGAGTTCCGCAAGCGCCGCACCTACGTCAAGCGCAGCGCTCTTGATGAAGAACGCGAACAGGCGGAAGCGTGAAGCCGGCCGGAAAAGGCCCAGACGCAGGCCGAGGCTGAAGCCGCCGAGCACGGCCGCTGAAGAGGCGGAAGGCCGATGCAGAGCCGCCCTGCAGGCCGAGCTGCAGGCCGAGGCGGCAATCGACGAGGCCGAAGGCAGAAGCCGAGCAGACTGCCGCGGAGGCTGCGGCAACCGAGGCAGCAGCGGTGGTGGAGGCTGAAACCGCCGGGGCCGAGACGGAGGCTGAAGCGGCCACTGGTGAAACGCCGGCCGCCAAAGCGGAACCGGACAAGGCCGACAAGGGCAAGGACAAGAAGGCAAGAAGGCAAGGCGTCGACGAACCGCAGTGAGGGCCGCCAGTCCAGGCCGCAAGGAACTGCATGTCGCCAGCGACAAGGCCGGCCGCCGGCGCAAGAAACCTCAGCGTGCCCGGCCTTCCGGCGGGCGTACGCCGACACAGCATCAGTTTGCCAAGCCGACTGCACCCGTAGTGCGTGAAGTCAGCATTCCGGAGAGTATCACCGTTGGCGATCTCGCCCAGCGCATGTCGGTCAAGGCGGCCGAGGTCATCAAGATCATGATGAATCTGGGCACCATGGCCACGATCAATCAGACCATCGATCAGGACACCGCGGCGCTGATCGTCGAGGAAATGGGCCATACCCCTAAGCTGTTGAAGGAAAATGCCCTCGAGGAGGAAGTCCTGCAGGTGACCCAGCAGGGCGAGAAGGTATCGCGCGCGCCGGTGGTGACCATCATGGGGCACGTCGATCACGGCAAGACCTCGCTGCTGGACTTTATCCGCCGCACCAAGGTGGCGGCCGGCGAGGCCGGTGGCATTACCCAGCATATCGGTGCCTACCAGGTGCAGCATGAGACCGGCCCGATCACCTTCCTTGATACGCCCGGTCACGAGGCCTTTACCGCCATGCGCGCCCGCGGCGCCGAGGCGACGGATATCGTCATTCTGGTGGTTGCCGCCGATGACGGTGTCATGCCGCAGACCGAGGAGGCCATCAAGCATGCCAAGGCCTCCGGCGTGCCGATCGTTGTCGCCGTCAACAAGATCGACAAGGACAACGCCGATGTTGATCGCGTCAAGCAGGAACTGACCAAGCACGATGTCATCCCTGAAGACTGGGGCGGTGACACCCAGTTCGTGCCGGTATCGGCCCTGCAGGGCACCGGCGTCGATAATCTGCTCGAAGCCGTCCTGCTGCAAGCCGAAGTGCTGGAACTGAAAGCGATTGCCGAAGGGCCGGCGACCGGCACCGTGGTCGAATCGCGCCTCGACAAGGGCCGTGGTCCGGTAGCCACGATCCTGGTGCAGTCGGGTACGCTGAACAAGGGTGATGTCGTCGTCAGCGGCCATGAATACGGCCGTGTCCGCGCCATGCTGAACGAACACGGCGAGGAAGTGGATTCGGTCGGGCCGTCAACGCCGGTCGAAGTGCTGGGCCTGTCGGGGACGCCACGCGCCGGTGATGAGCTGGTTGTCGTCGGCGACGAGAAGAAGGCACGTGAAATCGCCATGTTCCGTCAGGGCAAATACCGCGAGGTCAAACTGGCCAAGCAGCAGGCCAACAAGCTGGAAGACATGATGGCACAGATGGGCGAGGGCGAGACCGCCAGCCTCAATGTGTTGATCAAGGCCGACGTGCAGGGCTCCGCCGAGGCGCTGGCCGATTCACTGGAAAAACTGACCACCGACGAAGTGAAAGTGTCGGTCGTATCCAGTGGCGTCGGCGGTATCACGGAATCCGATGTCAATCTGGCACAGGCTTCCAATGCCATGATCATCGGCTTTAATGTCCGTGCCGACGCTGCCGGCCGCAAGCTGATCGAGGATGAAGGCCTGGATCTGCGTTACTACAGTGTCATTTACGATGTTATCGATGACGTCAAGACCGCCATCAGCGGCATGCTGTCACCCGAGGTTCGTGAACAGATCATCGGTATCGCCGAGGTCAAACAGGTGTTCCGATCGAAGAAATTCGGTGATATCGCCGGCTGCATCGTGACCGAGGGCGTTGTTCGGCGTAATAACCCGATCCGGGTGCTGCGTGATAACGTGGTGGTTTTTGAAGGCCAGCTCGAATCGCTGCGCCGGGTCAAGGATGATGTCAACGAAGTTCAGGCCGGCACCGAGTGTGGTATCGGCGTGAAGGACTACGAAGTGCAGGAAGGCGACCAGATTGAGGTGTTTGAACGCATCGAGGTGAACCGCAGTCTGTAAATTATCAGTCCGCAAATGAACGCAAATTAACGCGAATATGAAAGATAAAATTGGTTGTTATGGGCAGTTCAGGACGGCTTGCAGTGAAGTACCTCGTAAGGTGTCGGCGGAAGATGAATTCAGGAAGACTGGGACAAGTAGTGTATTGCCATTGCGCGGAGGGCTTGCCCGATTTAGCAATTCAGGAATATTGAATTCTGGATTGCTACGTACCTGAGGCGCTCGCAATGACTTCATATGCAGAGTTTCTTGATTATTTTTCATTTGCGTGTATTCGCGTTCATTCGCGGAAAAATTATTCAACATGCCCCGAGACTATCCCGCAGCCGCCATGTCGGCGATCTCATGCAGCGTGAGCTGGCGCCAGAGTCATCCAGCATGAGTCACTGGGCGAACCGCATGAACAGGCTGCCCGGCTCATTACCGATCGCCAAGGCCGACGTCAGCCCGGACCTCAGCTACGCGAAGATTTACGTGACTCAGCTCGACGAAAATGTCGATCAGAACCGACGCTGCTGAAGGGCCTGAACAGACCGGCCGGGCCACTACCGCCACTGTCTCGCCCGGATCCTGACCATGCGCAGCGTGCCGCGGCTCAAGTTCGTTTACGACGAGGCCCAGGAGCGAGGCGCGCGCATGGAGCCGACTTATCGATTCACCTTGATATCCGCGCACGACGACGACAACGGTTCCCGCTCATGATGGCGTTGCTCACGGGCACGCTTGCTGGTCGAGCCGGCGCCAGCCGCGGCCGGCGTGTCGACGGCATTCTGCCGCTCGACAAGCCCGCAGGGCATAACGCTCCAACCGGGCGCTGCAGCAGGTCAAACACCTGTTTCAGGCACAGAAAGCCGGTCATACCGGCAGTCTCGATGAGCTGGCAACCGGATTGTTACCTATCTGCCTTGGTGAGGCGACCAAGGTTTCCGCCTATCTGCTGGATGCCGACAAGTATCTACCGGGCGACATGCCGGCTGGGTATGACCACGAGTACGGCGGATGCCGAAGGCGAAACGGTGATCAGCGAGCGCCCCGTGCCCGATCTGGACCGCGATACGATACTGGCACGTGTCGGCCGGTTCCGTGGCGCCATCCAGCAGGTGCCGCCGATGCACTCGGCCCTCAAGCAGCAGGGCAAGCGTCTTTACGAACTGGCCCGCGAGGGCATCGAGGTCGAGCGCCAGCCGCGCACGATGACGATCCATTCGCTGGAATTGGCCGATTTCGGCGACGACTGGATCAGCATCGATGTCCATTGTTCCAAGGGCACCTACATCCGCACCCTGGCCGAGGATATCGGTGAACAACTCGGCTGCGGCGCCCACGTCAGCGCCCTGCGACGACTCGGTGCCGGCCCGTTCCGGGCCGAGCAGATGGTGACCATGGCGCAGCTGGAAGGACAGCGCTTGCCGAAGGCGGCCTGGCTGCCATTGGACGGCTACTTGCAGCCGGCCGACGATGCGCGCTGGCCGACTAGCCCGGCCTGGCGCTGACCGACACCCTTGCCTACTACTCTGCGCCAGGGACAGGCCGTGACTGGTCCCGAATGCACCGACCATCGGGCCTGCTGCGGCTCTACGATGACAAGCGAGCAGTTCCTGGGGATCGGCGAAGTGCTGGATGATGGCCGGATCGGTCCGCGCCGTCTGTTCCGAACCCCCTGAAATGCCAGTGATTGTCCTTGTTCCTTGTCGGGCGGGCGCACGGTTACAATACGCGCCCTGTAACACAGCCCATTATTGAAAGTGAATTAAAGTCAGAGGAATGATGCATGTCCCTAGATCAGCAGAACAAGGCTGATATTGTTAAGGAATATCAACGTTCCGGTGCCGATACCGGTTCGCCCGAAGTCCAGGTAGCGTTGCTGTCTGCGCGCATCTCGGACCTGTCCGAGCATTTCAAGACCCACAAGCAGGATCACCATTCCCGCCAGGGCCTGCTGCGCATGGTCAATCGCCGCCGCAAACTGCTTGAATACCTCAAGAATACCGACATCGAACGCTACCGTGACCTGATTGGTCGGTTTGGGTCTGCGCAAGTAATGCACAACGGGCAGCTATCAGGCTGCCCGTTTTGTTTTTGCCGGTCGCGATTTTTACAGCTTAAATATCAGATGAGATACCAACTATGAGTACTGTCCGTAAAGAATTTCTCTACGGCGACACCCCTGTAGTTCTGGAGACCGGGCGTATTGCCCGCCAGGCCAGCGGTGCGGTTGTCGTCAGCATGGGTGACACCGTTGTGCTGGTCACCTGCGTTGCCTCCAAGAATGCCGATCCCGATCGCGATTTCTTTCCGCTGACGGTCGATTATCAGGAAAAGACCTACGCCGCCGGCAAGATTCCCGGTGGCTTCTTCAAGCGTGAGGGACGCCCGAGCGAGAAGGAAACGCTGACCTGTCGCCTGATCGACCGGCCGTTGCGGCCGCTGTTTCCCGAAGGCTTCAAGAACGAGGTCCAGGTTATTGCCACCGTCATGTCGCTGGATCCGGAAATCGATCCGGATATTCCTGCCATGATTGGTGCGTCGGCTGCCGTGACCCTGAGCGGCTGTCCGTTCGGCGGCCCGATTGGTGCCGCCCGCGTCGGTTACAAGGATGGTCAGTATATGCTCAATCCGGGTCAGAGCGACGCTTACAGGATCCGATCTCGACCTGGTTGTTGCCGGTACCGAGTCCTCCGTTTTGATGGTCGAATCCGAGGCCAGGCAGTTGCCGGAAGATGTCATGCTCGGTGCCGTCATGTACGGCCATGAACAGCAGCAGATCGTGATCGAAAATATCAAGGCGCTGGCGAAAGAATACGGTACCCAGGTATGGGACCGGCAGACGCCGGAAGTCGATACCGCCTTGCGTGATGCTATCAAGTCCAAGGGCGATGATCTGATCCGCGAGGCCTATTCCATTCAGGATAAGCAGGCCAGAGGCGAACGCCTGGGCGAAGTGCGCAAGGAAATTGTTGAAGCCCTGACCGCCGCTGACGACAGTGAATGGACCGAGAACCAGGTCAAGGGTGAAATCAAGGCGCTGGAAAGCGAAATCGTACGCGGCAGCATTCTGGCCGGTGAAAATCGCATCGATGGCCGCGACGTGAAGACCGTGCAGACCAGATCGATATCGAGGTCGGCGTATTGCCGCGCACGCATGGTTCGGCGCTGTTTACCCGCGGCGAGACCCAGGCGCTGGTGGTTACGTCGCTGGGTACCGGCCGTGATGCCCAGATTATCGATGCCATCGAGGGCGAACGCCGTGAGCCGTTCATGTTCCATTACAATTTCCCGCCGTACTGTGTCGGTGAAACCGGCCGTGTCGGTACACCCAAGCGCCGCGAGATAGGTCACGGCAAGCTGGCCAAGCGCGGCGTGCAGGGTGTCATGCCGAACCTGGACGATTTCCCCTACGTCATCCGGGTCGTGTCCGAGATCACCGAGTCGAATGGTTCCAGTTCCATGGCCAGTGTCTGCGGCGCCAGCCTGGCGCTGATGGACGCCGGCGTGAGCATGAAGGCACCGGTGGCCGGTATCGCCATGGGTCTCATCAAGGAAGGCGACAAGTACGTGGTCCTGTCCGACATCATGGGTGACGAGGATCATCTCGGTGACATGGATTTCAAGGTGGCCGGTTCCAGCGACGGTGTTACCGCACTGCAGATGGACATCAAGATCGACGGCATCACCAGGGAAATCATGGAAACCGCGCTGGACCAGGCGAAGGAAGGCCGCATGCATATCCTCGGCAAGATGAATGATGCGTTGGCAGCGCCGCGCAACGACATGTCCGAGTATGCACCGCGCATCCTCACCCTGAAGATCAATCCGGAGAAGATCCGCGACGTGATCGGCAAGGGCGGTGCCACCATCCGCCAGATGACCGAGGAAACCGGTGCCTCCATCGACATTGATGATGACGGTACTGTCCGCATCGCCTCGGTCGACAAGGCCGCGGGCGAGGAAGCCAGGCGCCGTATCGAGCAGCTGACCGCCGATATCGAGGTCGGCAAGATCTACGAAGGTCGGGTCGCCAAGCTCATGGATTTCGGTGCCTTCGTGAATATCCTGCCCGGCAAGGATGGTCTGGTGCACATCTCGCAGATATGCGAAGAGCGTGTCGAGCAGGTCAGTGACAAGCTTCCGAGGGCCAGATCGTCAAGGTCAAGGTGCTGGAAGTCGACAAGCAGGGCCGGGTACGCCTGAGCATGAAGGCTGTCGATGAGGGCCAGACCGCCGAAGCGAGTTGAGACGGGCGGACGAGGGAATTAAAGAAAGGGGCCTCTGGCCCCTTTTTTTGATCGTGACTGGACCGCCTTTGCGATCAGTATACAGACTCCCGTCTACGTCATCGGCCTTAGCGCGCCAGCGCACCGACGGAATTCCTGGATTCCTGTATTTTGCCTGTTGGGCTGGGAATCTTTCCGATTACAGGCCCAGAGGTAATTCGAATGAATGCATTTACACGGAAAATCCATCTCGATGGCTACCATATTGCTCGGTCTGAGCGGTTGCGCGAACTTGTCGGAGCAGGAGCAGAATACTGCGATAGGCGCCGGTGCCGGTGGTGTTGCGGGCGGCGTTCTTACCGGTGGCAGTACTGTTGGTATACTTGGTGGCGCAGCAGCCGGTGGCTATCTCGGCCACATCCTTACCGATGATGAAGACTAAAGTGCAATCTGTCGATTGCCATACAGTCTGCAGCTTGTAATTCAAAATAATGTCAGGGAATCAATCCCTGGTAGGTCCTGCAAGGGGCTTATTCAGGGCTTTGCTGAGTAATTAATGACCAGTTACAAAAAACCCGTTGCATGGACAATCATCCAGTGCAACGGGCCAATACCTGAATCCCTATCTGACGGAACGCTGGGGGACCTTGGCGTTCCGCAGGAAGGAGATGTGAGGACCCAGTCGGCACAAGCTAGTATTAGGGGTGTTATGATTCTGTACGCTACCGCACATTGGGCCAGAAAAAAACCGCAGAAATTTAACATATTGTTAATTATAAAAATAACCCGCTCATGCGCTTGTGTACACGAACGGGTCAGGTTTGTCTGACCCATTCCCGGCGGTACGCTTACAAGAAGTAAATACGCAAGGGAATACTTTCGGAATCAGACATTGGTCCGACTTTTTTATCTTTATTCAACTCATTGATAGTTAATACATTGGAAAATCTGTCGGAACTGCGATCGGAAAATCAGCAATTTCTGGTCATGATTGTTTTGAGATCGCCGTAATTTTCCTGGACCTTGCCGGCCGTCTTTTGGGCCTTGCCTTTATTCTCCAGACTTTTGTTACCTGTCAGCCTACCGGTGGTTTCCTTGATCCGGCCCTGCGCCTGTTTCGCCTGTCCCTTAATCTGGTTTTTGTTCATGTGGATATCCTGGAGTATGTGATAAAACGTAAATTCGATTGGCTGCGCTTATATATGTGTTTTAATGAGTGAATGCAGCACTTTCTATCGAGTAGACAGACACTGCAGTAGAGATGCCCAATGTGTAAGTATCGCTGGAAAGCTATCTACTGGTCTGTTCGTTATGCCACAGATGCAGATCGATTATGACCCGTTGCCGTGTTACGTCAGGGTTTTAGTCAAACTGATTTTGTGGCAGGTAATGTAACAGGCGGTCGGTTTCCTTCCTGACCACGGCATAGCACTCACAACACATTTTCTCGAGCTTATTGCGGTCATTAACCGTGATATGTCCTCGATGATACTCGATCACCCCTTGCCGCTGTAACTTACCGGCCGCTTCAGTAACGCCTTCGCGGCGTACACCAAGCATATTGGCGATCACTTCCCGGGCCGTACCAGGCCGGTTATTCGGCAGGGGTCCAGGGAAAGAGGAAGCCAGTGGCGTGACTGATATGCTTATTTATTCTCTGCCGTATTTAAAGTCAGCAATGCTTGATACTGTTATGTACTATCGCTGCGCCCGTTACTCGACCAGACTGAATACCAGTATTTCATCTCCGGTCTCGTAACCGAACAGGCTGTTGCCGCCTGCCGCTACCGCAATATATTGCGTCCCGTCTACGGCATAGGTCACTGGCGGTGCGTTGACGCCATAGTCGGTCCTGAATTGCCACAGCAGCTCGCCGGTACTGGAGTCGAAGGCATTGAAACGGCCGTTACCCTCGCCGGTGAACACCAGACCGCCGGCGGTGGCCAGGGCGCCACCGACCAGCGAGCCTGGCAGATCCCGCTGCCAGCGGATTTTCCCGTCGTGCGTGTCGATGGCCGTGAGCAGGCCGCGGTCATCCTCGTCGGCCTGCTGGAAGAATGCATAACTGTGTACTTCCTGTTCACCGGCGGCTTTGAGTCTGCGCGTGTAAAACATGGCCGCCTGATCGATGCCGGGGATGAAGGCAGTCCGGGTTTCCGGATTTACGGCGATCGGTGTCCATGACACGGCGCCGAGGGTGCCGGGTGAAATGCGTACGCCTGCCGACGTCGGCCGGGCGAACAGATTTTCCTGTGGCACGAACGGTTCGGAGAGATACAGCAGTTTGCCATCGCGGCGATCATGCACGAACAGCCAGCCGAGCTTGCTGGCCTGGCCGACCGCGGGGACGGTCTCGCCTTCGTGCTCCACATCGAACAGTACCGGCGGGCTGGCGACATCATAACCCCAGCGGTCATGCGGCACCTGTTGATAGTGCCAGATCTTTTCGCCGGTCCTGGCATCGAGGGCGACAAGACTGACAGTATGCAGGTTGTCGCCGGGGCGGGTGGAATCCTCAATCTGCGGCGATGGGTTGCCGGTACCGAGGAAGATCAGGCCGCGTTCGGTATCCAGCGCCGGCGTGGTAAAGATCGATCCGCCACCTCAGGCGCCAGGTTTCGGTGTATTGCTTCGCCGCTGCTTTTTCAGCGGCAATATCGCGATTCAGCCCGACGCCGTAGGCCGTTTCGGTCACGAAATCACCGGCCCAGTCCGGTCCCGTGACCGGATACCAACGCCATATCTCGTCACCGGTGTCGACATCGTAAGCGACGAGGAAACCGCGCAGTCCATGACCGCCACCGGCGAAACCGCCGACTGACAGCACAGCCCTGCCGTCGCGGTCCTGCTCAAGATGCAATCCATAGCCGGCGCCGGAGATGCCGATATAGACCTTATCCTCGAACACCTGCGGTGCCATATTCGCGGTATAACCGGAATGACCGGTCTGGGTCGCACCCTCGAGTTCGGTCATATCCATGACCGGTCGCAGCGATTCGCCAGTGCCGGCATGGGGATCAGTAATGGGTTTATCCCAGACGACCGAGCCGGTTTCCTGATCGAGTGCAACAAGGCGGGCATCAATCGTGCCCATGATCACCTTGCCGTGACTCAGTGCCACGCCGCGATTGGCCGGCCCGCGGCAGTAATCATGGTCGCGCAGTTGATGATGGTAGCGCCAGATTTCCTCGCCACTGGCGGCGTCGAGTGCAACAACATCGTTAAACGGCGTGCTGATATACATCACGCCGTTCCTGATTAACGGGTTGGTCTGAAAAGTCGCCTTTCTGCCGGTCTCGTAGCGCCAGGCGAGTGTCAATTGCGAAACGTTGTCGCGGTTGACCTGTGCAAGAGGACTATAGCGCTGGTTGCCGTAGTTATTGCCGTACAGTGTCCAGTCGCTGTTTGTGATGTCGTCATCCCCGCCGGCACAGCCGCCGAGCAATAATACAAGGATCGGCAGGTATTGAATTTTATTTGTCATGACAACAGTTTAGCGGGGAGTTCGTGTTCCGGCCATACGGGACAGGTATGATGCCGGTTATGCGGCAGACCATACTGTATTTTCCGCTTGGTGCCATCCTGTTCAGCATACTGGCTTACTGGCAGCCGCAGTTACTGACCGGTCTCAAGCCGGCCATCATGCCGTTACTCGGCGTGGTGATGTTCGGTATGGGCATGACGCTGACGCCGGACAATTTTCTCAATGTCGTTAAACGGCCGGGCGTGATCGGCACCGGTCTGCTGCTGCAGTATGGGCTGATGCCGCTGATCGCCTGGGGGCTTGGTTATGCGCTCGAGCTGCCGCTGGCCGTTGTGGCCGGGTTGGTACTGGTCGGTGCCTGTCCCGGCGGCACCGCGTCGAACATCATCTGTTATCTGGCACGTGGAGATGTCGCCCTGTCCATTACACTGACAAGTGTCTCGACCCTGCTGGCGGTCGTCATGACGCCGTTGCTGACCTGGCTCTATATTGGCCAGCGGGTACCAGTACCAGTTACCGGTATGCTGCTTGATATCCTGCTTATCATTGTCCTGCCGGTATTGGCCGGGTTGCTGGTCAGGCGCTGGCTGCAGGCCCATGCCCGCTATATGGAACAATGGTTTGCGCCGCTATCGATGCTGGCTGTCATCCTTATCATCGGTATTATCGTTGCCCTCAATCACGACGAGCTGTCGCAAACGGCAATGGCTGTGGCGCTGGCCGTAATACTGCATAATAGCCTGGGCTTGGCGGTCGGTTATACGCTGGCGCGGCTTACCGGTTACAGCCCGGTCATTGCCAGGACACTGGCCATTGAAGTCGGCATGCAGAACTCGGGACTGGGCGTGGCGCTGGCACTGAAGTATTTTACACCGCTAAGTGCGCTGCCGGGTGCGCTGTTCAGTATCTGGCATAATCTCAGTGGCGCACTGCTTGCCGCCTGCTGGTCACGCCGCCGGCAACAATGATAAGTAACAGGCCAGAACAACAATGACGTATCAAACTACTTTCGTAGTTGTATTGCTTCTTTTTGCGATGTTGCTCACTGCCTGCAGTAATGACCGGCAGACGTATTTTCCGCTCGATCCGGGGACGTACTGGCGTTACAACATCAAGTCGACGACCATGGATGGAATGGAAACCAAGAAATATATTATCCAGGTAACGCAACCACGGGACTGGCAGGGCGAGTCAGTCCCCGTGCGTACGACGCTTGCGGGAATGCATGTATTTTATGAACAGAATGATGAGGGTATTTTTCGTATTGCCACCCGACGTCACGATCAGAAAACCCCAACCGCAGTGCCGGATGATCGGCATACGGTACTGAAATACCCGCTACAGCCGGGTACTTCATGGTCTGAAGTGGCTGAAACGATCGCCCTTTATAGGACCGGGCCGCCTCAGCGCAGTGAATACTGGATTCATGCACCGGTCAAACTCAAATATGTTATCGAGGCGACTGATGACAGCGTGAAAGTCCCCGCCGGCCGTTTTGACAATTGCCTGCGCGTCCAGGCTACGGGGCGGACGCCCAATTACGATGCCGGCAACTATATCGGCCGCACGGATATCATTGTCGACAAGACGGACTGGTATGCACCTGGTGTCGGACTGGTGAAATCGGTACGCAAGGAAACGACGACCGGCAAGGTGCTGGGCCGGGAGGGCATGCAGACCTTCGCCGGCGGGATGGTGTTCGAACTGGAAGAGTTTGAACGTGGTTAGGAGACAGTTGATTCCGGGTATGGATTTCTCTTGAGCAGGGGGGGTGTGTGCGGATCAGCAGGGTTTGCGCCGGATCAACCGGCGTTCGGTAACGATAATATCCACCGGCAGATCGTATGCATCCGTTGGTACGGTATCGACGATCTGTTCCTCGAACGCTACTGCGACCCTGGCTGCGACATCGTGGCTGGCAAACCAGCGGTCGTAATAGCCGCGGCCGTAACCGAGCCGCTCGCCGGTTTCGGTAAAGGCGACGCCGGGCGTCACGGCGACATCGAACGGCCCCTGGTCATGCTCGCTGCTGATCGGGGTCAGGATGCCCATTTTACCGGGCTCCAGCTCCTCCCAGCCCCGCAGCGGGACCGACAGCATGGTGGTTTTATCGATGATCTTCGGCACCGCGATCCGGCGCCCGGCCTCGAGCAGGGTGTCTATCATCGGGTGGGTATCGACCTCGGTCGAGTAGGATATGAAGATGAATATGGATTCGGCCGCCTGGACAACGGGCAGGGTCAGCAGCCGTGACCGGATCAGGCGGCTGGCCTCGGCCCGGTTGGATTCGGACAGGGCGTCACGCCGGGCGATCACCGACCGGCGCAGTTGGCGTTTGGCCTCCAGCAGATCCTCGGTTGGTTCCGGCATGGGCCCCCGGGATGGTTATTATTATGGGCGGCTGCAGATGGCCGCTATGATAACCGATGCCTCGAAAAACGCCATGTGTCGCCGGGAATCCGGAAATACCCCTTTTATTTTCAGCAAGATGCCGTAAAATAGCGCGTTTTTGGGAACCGGGGTCCGTTCTGCGGATTGCCGGGAATGCATGTTCGACGGCGTGATTCAAAACACCTCAGTTGTTTTGCATCGGGCTGTTTGTGCAGGAAACTACAGAGGTTAAACAGAGTATGGTTACCATTCGATTGGCACGCGGCGGCGCCAAGAAGCGCCCCTTTTACCACATCGTAGTCAGCGACAGCCGCCGCGCACGTGACGGCCGCAATATCGAGCGCCTGGGCTTTTTCAATCCCATCGCCCAGGGCAATGAAGTGCCGTTGCAGATCGATACCGAACGCATGGCCTACTGGACATCGCACGGCGCCAGGCCTTCCGAGCGGGTCAGTAAGCTTTTGAAAGAATACCAGAAGCAGAAGAGCGCCTGATCACGTCATCGGGTATCGCCGCAATGCCTGCTGCTGCATTGGCAGGAACTCAGGTCGATGAGCGATAAGGAGACGCGACGGGTCACGCTGGGGCAGGTGGTCGGTATCCACGGTATTCATGGCTCGGTCAAAATCCTGTCCTTCACGCGGCCGCGCGACAATATATTTTCATATCCGCAGTGGTGGCTGTTCCATGACAATGCATGGCGGCCCTATACATTGTGTCATGGCCGTTCCCAGGGCAAGGGCCTGGTCGCGGATCTGGAAGGCATCGGGGATCGCGATGCGGCACGGGCGCTGATTGGTGCCGATATCGCGGTCAGCCGTGATCAGTTGCCGCCGTTGCCGGCGGGTGAATATTACTGGTTTGATTTGATCGGTCTTGAGGTTTGCCGTGATAACGGTGAATCCCTGGGACACGTGGTCGGGCTCGAAGAGACCGGCGCCAATGATGTTCTGGTCGTCAGGAACGAGGCCGGGCGCGAACAACTGATTCCGTACGTGGCGGATCACTATGTGCTGGCCGTCGATGTCGATGCCGGCACGATCACGGTGGACTGGCAGCCGGAGGCGGCGGCAGACTGATGTTGAAAATAGGCGTGGTCACGCTGTTCCCGGAGATGTTTGCCGCGGTGACGGATTACGGTGTGACCGGCCGCGCGGTGAAAAAGGGATTGATGAGTCTGGAGTGCTGGAATCCGCGCGACTATACGCAGGACAGGCACCAGTCGGTGGATGACAAACCGTATGGCGGCGGCCCAGGCATGGTGATGCTGGTGCAGCCGTTGCGTGATGCCATCCGGGCGGCGCGGGCGGCACTGCCGCAGGCGAAAGTGATTTACTGTTCGCCCCAGGGCCGGCGGTTGGACCAGGCCGGTGTGGAACAACTGGCCGCCAATACCCAGCTGATCCTGGTGGCCGGGCGTTACGAGGGTGTCGACGAGCGCGTTATCGCCGCGGAAGTCGATGAGGAATGGTCCATAGGCGACTATGTTCTCAGCGGCGGTGAACTGCCGGGCATGGTCATGATCGATGCCGTGGCCAGGCGTCAGCCCGGGGTGGTCGGCGATGCCGGTTCGGTGGAGGCGGATTCGTTCGCCGCGGGCTTGCTGGATTGCCCGCATTACACACGGCCGGAAGTCATCGATGGCCGGGCGGTGCCGGCAGTGCTGCTGTCCGGCGATCATGAAAATATCCGCTGCTGGCGGCTGAAGCAGGCACTGGGACGGACCTGGCAGCGGCGCCCGGACCTGATTGAACGGGACCGGCTGAGTGCGGAAGAACAGGCATTGCTGGATGAATTCCTGCGTGAACAGGAGTAGTGTTCGCGCTCAGGAATTCGGGGTTACAGGATTATTCAATATTAAGGCTGTGGAGTCTTGAACATGAGCAACATCATAGATCAACTGGAAGCGGAACAGATGACCCGGGAGATCCCGGAATTCGCCGCTGGTGACACGGTGACGGTGCAGGTCCGCGTGAAGGAAGGCGAGCGCGTCCGCCTGCAGGCATTCGAGGGCGTGGTCATCGCCAAGCGTAACCGCGGGCTGAATTCGGCCTTTACCGTGCGCAAGATTTCCTACGGCGAGGGTGTGGAACGCGTGTTTCAGACCTACAGCCCATCGATTGCCGAAATCCAGGTCAAGCGCCGCGGCGATGTGCACCAGGCCAAGCTTTACCACATGCGTGAACTGCGCGGCAAGGCCGCCCGCATCAAGGAAAAGGTCAACAAGGAAAAGGCGGGCAAGGTCGCCGGTTGATCCGGTATCGCGGATGCGGGCGTTGCCACATCCGGACTGCACTGCCAGATTCCTATCCAGCCCCGCCACGGGCCGGTTATCATGAACCGGGTCCGGCGGGGCTTTTTCATTTGTGAAAAGTGGTATTAAGATTTCTCGCTGCGCTCGAAATGACATTCAATGCTGTATCATCGAACCGGCGCACCACTGTAACCGGGGCACCACTGTCATTTCGAGCGCAGGGAGAAATCCTGTAGCGAAAAGGCATTGATAGATTTTTTCGCTGCGCCCGGAATGACATTCAAAGTTGGTTGTATGCATCGAGCCGGATAACGCTGTCATTTCGACCGCAGGGAGAAATCCTGACTACCTGACCAGGATGTGTTGTGAGCGAAACAGCTGACACGATCATCGACCGCTTTCTCGATGCCCTGTGGCTGGAACAGGGCCTGAGCGACAATACCCTCGCCGCTTACCGGACCGATTTGCGTCACTGCCAGCGCTGGCTGCAGCAGCACAATGCCCTGACCCTCGAGCAGGCCGGCGCCGGCGATCTGCTGGGTTACCTGGCGGAACTGCACGCCGGTTCGGTGCGCACCGCCGCCCGCAGGCTATCCAGCCTGCGCCGGTTCTATGCCTGGCTGCTGCGTGAGGGGCGGATCCAGGCCGATCCACCGCCCGTATCGAGGCCCCCCGGCTGGGCCGGTCGCTGCCGAAGTCGCTGACCGAGGCCGAAGTCGAGGCCCTGCTGGATGCGCCGGATACCGAATCTGCGCTTGGCCTGCGCGATCGTGCCATGCTCGAGATTCTCTATGCCACCGGCCTGCGGGTGTCCGAGCTGATCGGCCTGCAGATCGGCCAGGTCAATCTGCGCCAGGGCGTGGTCAGGGTCACCGGCAAGGGCAACAAGGAACGGCTGGTACCGCTGGGCGAGGAGGCGCTCAATTGGCTGCAGGACTATCTCCGGGACGGGCGCCCCGGGCTGCTGCACGGCCGGCAGACCGACGCCCTGTTCCCGACACGCCGTGGCGGTGCCATGACACGGCAGGCATTCTGGTACCTGATCCGGCGTTACACTGTGATCGCGGGCATCAATAAACCCCTGTCACCGCATGTGCTGCGCCACGCCTTTGCCACCCACCTGCTCAATCACGGCGCCGATCTGCGCGTCGTGCAGATGCTGCTCGGCCACAGCGATATTTCCACCACCCAGATCTATACCCATGTGGCGCGGGAACGCCTCAAGCAGCTCCACGCCCGGCACCACCCCCGCGGTTGAGGGGTCGCGCGCCAGCCATTGGCCGGGTCCGCGGGATAACATGGATTCTCAACAATAAATTCAATAAAAACATATAGATAAGACTTATTCTGTTTTGCGCTTCAGTTTCGCTATAATCAGGCGAGCACCCGGTCTGACGCAAAATAACCCGGAATCCGGTGGCCCTGGAGAAAGGACGGGCAGGCACTGCGTCGCTTTCCGATTGCTAGATTAACGCTACATAAAAACGCTGAGCAGGGGAGTAACTATTAGATGTCTGCACAATTAGGTAAGAATACCACTCAGGCCTTTGGCGGTTGTCCCCATGATTGCCCGGACACGTGCGCCATGATTTTCGATATCGCCGACGGCAAGGTTGTCGGCGTCAGGGGCAATCCGGATCACCCGATGACGCGCGGTGGGCTGTGCGTCAAACTCAAGGATTACGAAAAGCGTCATTATCATCCCGATCGCGTGTTGTATCCGCTGCGCCGTACCGGTCCCAAGGGCAGCAAGCAGTTCGAGCGCATTACGTGGGATGAGGCACTGGATGAAATCACCGATCACTGGCAGGCCATTATCAAGGAATACGGACCGCAGGCGATCATTCCTTACAGCTATCTCGGCCATCAGGGCCTGGTGCATGGCCTGAACGGCGGTGATGCATTCTTTAACCGCCTCGGTGCCACGGTGTGCGAACGCACTTTCTGCGGCGAGGGTTCGGCGACCGCCTGGCTGCTGACCCATGGTCCGAGCGGCGGCATGGATCCGGAAAGCTTCGTTCATTCGAAGTACATCGTTATCTGGGCCTGTAACTCGGTCAGCACCAACCTGCATCACTGGCATATCGTTCAGGATGCCCATAAAAAGGGCGCCAAGGTGGTTGTTATCGATGCCTACCGCTCGAAGACCGCGGCCCAGGCCGACTGGCATATCGCACCCAAGCCGGGTACCGACGGCGCGCTGGCGATGGCGCTAATCCATACGATCATCGAAGAAGACTTGATCGACAAGGATTACGTTGACAATTACACGCTCGGTTTTGATGAGCTGGCCGAACGTGCCAAAAAGCGTTCACCGGAATGGGCTGAAGAAATTACCGGTATTCCGGCTGCCGATATCCGCCAGTTCGCGCGTGAATATGCGACTACCAAACCAGCCGCGATACGCATCGGCGTGGCCCTGGAACGGCATTACGGCGGCGGCCAGACCATCCGCGCCGCCTGCTGCCTGCCGGCGTTGACCGGGGCCTGGCGTGATGTCGGTGGTGGCATGATGCAGATGCCGGTGTGGGAACACCCTTATAAATTCGATGTGATCTGCCGCCCCGATCTCATCCCGAAAGGCACGCGGGTCGTGAACAATCTGCAGATCGGCCGCGCACTCAACGGTGAAATGAAACTGGATCCGCCGATCAAGTCGATGATGTGCTGGAATTCCAATCCGGTCACCCAGGCGCCGGAGTGCGACAAGATCGTCGAGGGGCTGATGCGTGACGACCTGTTCCTGGTGTCGGCCGAGCACTTCATTTCCGATACGGCGTCATATGCCGATATCGTCCTGCCGGCCGCCATGGGTGCCGAGCTGGAGGACATTATTCTTTCCTGGGGTCACAATTACCTGACCTACAATGCCAAGTCGGTGGAGCCGCCGGGCGAGGCGGTACCGAATAATGAAATCTTCCGGCGCCTGGCCGCGCGTATGGGCTTCGAGGAAGAACAGTTCAAATGGTCCGACAGCGAATGCCTGGAAAATTATGTCGACTGGGATTCACCGGCCTGTGACGGCATTGATCTCGATTACCTGCGCAAGCACGGCTACGCCCATTTGACGCTGGGTACGGCGGATACCCGGGCGCCGCACAAGGAAGGCAATTTCCCGACGCCGTCGGGTAAGTGCGAGTTCAAGTCGGAAACGGCCGCGCAGGGAAATTTTGTCGCCGGCCCGTTCCGGCAGATGTACGATGATTTCCAGCCGGGCGAGCCGCTGGATATGTTGCCGGACTATGTGCCGTCGCGCGAAAGCCCGGCGACCAATCCTGAACTGGCGAAAAAATATCCGCTCAATATCGTCTCGCCCAAGAGTCATGGCTTTCTCAATTCCTGTTACGCCAACATGGACAACAAGATCAAGGGCCAGGGCGAACAGTTTGTACTCATAAACCCCGCTGATGCCGAACCGCGCGGTGTCCGGGAAGGCGACCCGATCAGGGTCTATAACGATCGTGGTGCTTTCGAGGGTGCGGCCCGTGTGACGGATGATGTGAATCCGGGTGTTATTGTCGCGACGCTGGGTTACTGGCGCCAGCTGAACAAGGGCACGGTCAACATCATCAGCTCGGCCGAGTTCGTCAACATGGGCCACGCACCGAGCTTTTCGGATAATCTGGTACAGGTGGAAGCTGCATCTTGACTCCCCGTTAAGAACCGTTTCATTTGATCCAGATCCCGGGCCATGGAATGGCCCATTTTTTTATCCAGCGTCAGGCTGTACCTGTCAGCCATCCTGCACGGGCGGGATCACGGCATAGACTTCTTCCAGCGTCGTCAGTCCCGCAGCGATTTTCTGGGCGCCGCTGATGCGTAGCGGGCGCATGCCCGATTTCAGCGTGGCCTCGCGCAATACATCGAGCTCCGTATTGCTGTTGATCAGATTGCGCAATGTATTATCCAGCAACAGCATCTCATACAGACCGCTGCGCCCCAGGTAGCCGGTGAAGCGGCATTCATCACAGCCGACGGGACGGCAGGCGCCTTCCGGCAGTTTCAGCCTGACTCCCGCTGTCAGTGCGCGCCACGCGGGTTCGTCGATAATACCGGCCTGTTTGCAGTGCGGGCACAGAGTTCTGATCAGGCGCTGGGCCACAACGCCCAGCAGGGCGGCATTGATCGAGGAACGGCTGCACACCTATGTCGATGAGCCGCGTGACGGCGGAAGGCGCATCATTGGTGTGCAGTGTCGAGAACACGAGGTGACCGGTCAGAGCCGCCTGGATTGCCATATTGGCGGTCTCCCGGTCACGGATTTCGCCGACCATGATGATGTCGGGGTCCTGGCGCAGCAGTGTGCGTACACCGGTAGCGAAATCGACATTGATGGCACTCTGGACCTGCATTTGGTTGAACTGCGAATCCACCATTTCGATGGGATCTTCAATTGTGCAGATATTGATCTCGGGCCTGGCCAGTTGCTTGAGTGCCGAGTAAAGCGTCGTGGTTTTGCCCGAGCCCGTAGGTCCCGTAACCAGCACAATGCCATAGGGCTGGCTGACCATGGACTGCCAGCAGCGCAGCTCATAGCGTCCGAAGCCGAGATCCTCGAAACGTTTGGTCAGCATCTCCGGATTAAAGATGCGAAGTACGATTTTTTCGCCGAAGGCGGTCGGCATCGACGACAATCGCATTTCGATTTCGCTGCCGTCCGGGGACTTGGTCTTGATGCGGCCCGTATCCTGTGGCCGGCGTTTGTCGGTAATATCCATCCGCCCGAGTGTCTTCAGACGGCTTGCGACCGCCGCCGTGATACTCATTGGCAGCTCATGCACGAGATGCAGGACACCGTCTATGCGGAATTTGATATTGGCCTTGTCACGGCGGGGTTCGATATGGATATCGCTGGCACGTTGCTCGAAGGCATACTGCAACATCCAGTCAACAATGCTGACCACGTGGCTGTCGTTGGCATCGGGTTCACCGGTCTTGCCGATTTCAATCAGCTGTTCAAAATTCTGGATCGATGAACGGCGCTGCTGGTTGCTGCTTGTAGCCCCCTTGATTGAACGGCTGACGCCGTAGAATTCTTTCAGGTAACGTTCTATGTCGCGGGGGTTGGCAACAACCCGCCGGATTTTCAGGCGGGCGATCCGGCCTAGTTCGTGTTCCCAATCGTCGATGTAGGGTTCGGCGGTGGCAACGGTCAGGCTTTCCTCATTGACATCGACCGGCAGGATGCCCAGATTGCTGGCATAGGCCTGGGACACAATGCCTGTGACTTTTTCAACGCTGATTTTCAACGGGTCGATGCGCAGGTAGGCAGGTTGCTGTGCTCCGCCAGCCAGCGGGTCAGGTATTCCAGGGTCAGCGGGAAGGACGGACTGCCGGCACTCTGCCAGCCCTGCTCGGCAATAATGACCAGCGGGTGCAGATCGGCACCGGGCACATCGCTACGGCTGCGGCGGCGCTGCAATTGTTGCTGGCGCTGGTCACTAATGAGCCCGTCGGCGACCAGAGATGCCAGCAGGTAATCCAGGCTGAGTTTCTGCGGATGACTGGCATGACCGGCCTTGCCAACACGTGCCATCGGCGAACGGCTCCATTGAGTAGCAAAAAACACCCCCGGAACGAGTCGCGCCGCCCGGAGTCTGATAACATGTTAACGACCGCGGCTAGCCAAGTATAGTTGGTCCGTGGCGCGATCCGTCAATGGAGGTATACATGCGTTGGATTGTTTTGACCCTGATGGTTATGGGTAGTCTGGCTGTACAGGCCGCTGATACCGGCAGTCCTGAGAAGAATATCCGGCAGAGCATTGAACTCATTGCCCCGGACCTTGAAGTGACACGTATCCGCCCGGCGGACGTTGACGGGCTCTATGAAGTCGTACTTGGCACCGAGGTGATATATATGACTCCCGATGGCCGCTATATGTTGCGTGGGGAGTTGCTGGACCTTGAAAACCAGACAAATATGACGCAGAGCGTACGTGCGCAGATGCGCCAAAAGCTGCTGGCCGATTTGCCGAGAGATGAAATGATCCGGTTTTCCAATGGCAAAAGTGATCACGTGATCTATGTGTTTACGGATATCGACTGTGGTTATTGCCGCAAGCTGCACCAGGATGTGCCTTCGTTGGTGGAACAGGGTGTCGAGGTACGTTATCTGGCCTATCCACGCGCCGGTCTGGAATCGGATACATTTCACGAGATGGAGTCCGTCTGGTGTTCGGCTGATCGCAAATCGGCCCTGACGCAGGCCAAACAGGGAAAGAAAATCGAGACGAAACCCTGTGATAATCCTGTCGCGGCCCAGTATGAGATTGGCCGGAAAATGGGTATACGCGGTACGCCGGCCATCTATCTGGAAAATGGCCGCTCACTGCCGGGATATGTGCCGCCGGAGGAATTACTCGCGATTCTCAACGGTGACGGTTGACGGTACCGTATCGGGCAGAGAAGTATAGGATTCCAGTAATGCCATTGTTTGCAGTCCGTCAGGCTCAATATTGACGACCTTGACGGGCAGATAATCCAGTTCCTGTACACACCAGAAAATGGTTTCACGCTCACGATCATCCCTGAAGCGTTCAACTTTCAGCGCCTCGAAATTACCGTAGGGTGTTTCAACAGATTCGTGATCCAGTGCCTCGAAGTTGTAGGATTTCATCTTGCCGCCATCTGCGATGCGGTAACTGAACTTTTCCCGGCCATGTTTTAAATCCCGCATAACGGCGAGCTGATAAAGCATCTTGTCGAGAGTCCCGGTTTCCAGGTCCATCTGCCAGTGATTATCGTTCACCTGCATCCGGACTTTGCCCTTGTCCCAGTCAAAATCGATCTTCACATCACGATTCTTTTTGCTGCCGCTGTGTTCATAAATATATTTGATGGGCCGAAAACCGTTTTCGCTCTGTTGCCAGTGACTGCGTTCGACAATCCGGTCATCACGGAACACTGCCAGCAGGCCTACCGGATGGCTGTGTGACTCATATATATAGCTGCCATCCTCCAGAGACCTGAAAACACGCTTGATGTGCGCGACTTTCAGGCCCTTGCTGTACAGACTATATTCCGCTTCGAATGGTGCCGGAAATACCGGTCCCGCACTCAGCACGGGGAATGGCAGCAGGAAACCCGCTAACAATAGCATCCTGACTTTGAAACGCATTCTAAGTATCCGTGATATAATGCTTTATTAGTGCTACACCAGTGAACAAGCCCCGATGCGACAAAGGCCTGCCGGCAGAGCGGGGACCTGTATGTTTTCAGACCCCGGGTATGAAAGTTGGTTTTATCTGCGTGTCCACCTGACTGCTACCGGCGGGCCCGTTACCGACTGCGCCGGGTTCCAGCCGGCCTTTAAATGATAATAGCCATCCGTGTTACCCGTGCGCCACATTTATTCTTTAATAACCTACCTGCTGTTGCCGTTCGTGGTCCTGCGATTATGCTGGTCAAGCCTGCGCAACCCGGATTACCGCCGGCGCTGGCCCGAACGTTTCGGGTTTATAACGGCACAACACAGCAGGGCGGTTATCTGGGTACATGCCGTGTCGGTAGGCGAAGTCCAGGCGGCGGTGCCGCTGGTCAACCGCCTGCTCGACCGCTATCCGGACTACGACATCGTTGTCACGACAATGACGCCAACCGGGGCCCGGACAGTGCAACAGCGGTTTGGTCAGGCTGTCATGCATTACTATCTGCCCTACGACATAGCCTGGGCGGTATGCAGGTTCCTGAAGCGGCTGCAGCCGGCCATCCTGATCGTCATGGAAACCGAGATATGGCCGAACCTGTTTCATTATGCCCATCGCCAGGGTATACCGGTCGTGCTGGTGAATGCGCGCATGTCGTCCCGCTCGGCGGCTGGTTATGCGCGTCTCCCGTCGCTGACCCGATCGACGCTGAATCGGATCAGCCTGATCGCCGCCCAGGGCAGCGAAGATGCCAAGCGCCTGATTGAGCTGGGTTCGGACCCGGCCCGGACTGTCGTCACCGGCAATCTGAAGTTCGATATCAGGCAGCCGCACAGTGTCCGCGAGCAGGCCGAAGTACTGCGCCGCGGCCTGTCGGTTAACCGCCCGGTATGGATTGCCGCCAGTACCCACGAGGGCGAGGAAAAACTGGTCCTGGATGCCTTCAGCCGGTCTGCGACGGCACCGGATTGCCTGCTGCTGATAGCGCCGCGCCATCCCGAGCGCTTCGACCGTGTTGCGGATCTGTGCCGGCGCCGTGGCTATAAGGTGACGCGCCGTAGCGAGGGGGTGCCGGTTGGCGATGATACGGCAATCTACCTGGTTGATACGCTCGGCGAGCTGCCGGTTTGTTATGCGGCGGCTGATGTCGCTTTTGTCGGTGGCAGCCTGGTGCCCGTGGGCGGACACAATATGCTCGAGGCCGCGAGCCTGGGGGTCCCGATTCTGACCGGGCCGCACTTTTTCAATTTCACGGAAATCGCCGAAATCCTGTGCCATGCCGGTGCTGCTTGGATCGTTGAAGACAGCGCTGCTCTGGCGGCACATGTGTGCATGCTGATTGATAATGCCAATCTGCGTTATAAAGCGGGTCAATGCGGCCATGGTATTGTGCAGTCGAATGCCGGCGGAGTTGATGAACTGGTAGTGCTATTGCATGAGCATCTGGTCGCAAACTGACCGCGGGTGGGAATCATTCCCGCCGTGAGAACTAACGGGCCCTGTATGGGGTCATATAGTCAGATTAGCGGGCTGCTGGCCCGTCATGGATTTGTTAATATCCAATACATCTAACTGGAGAGAGAAATGAATTTGCTTAAATTAGTGTTATTCGCGGTGTTGTGTATGCCGATGCTGGCCAGCGCCCAGGCTGTACAGCGTGCCGATCAGGTCGACGCAGAAAAACTCGACTTTCCGACATTCGATCGCGTGGGCTTTGCCATGGTTTGCATGGACTCCAACGGCGGTCCCAGTGTTGCAACACTGACAGCCTGCACCTGCCGGGTGGATTATATCGATTCGAGAATGACCTTTTCGGAGTATGAAGTCGCGAGCACCAATCTGCGCTATGCCGGCATGGCAGGTGAGAAAGGGGCCCTGTTCCGCGATGTGGAAAGCGGCAAGGACCTGATGCAGAAGCTGAACAAGCTGCGTGAAGAGGCCAAGGGGGCCTGCCCGATTGCCAGGGTGTCACCGGACAGCCGCGAGTAAATCCGGCTGAACGCACCAGTTGAAAGGGCGGTTTTTACCGCCCTTTTTGATCCCAATGTTGGCATGGAATATGCCAGACATGCCGGTGCCTGCTGGCTGTGACTGACAATGCATAGTCTTCCAGCAGGATTCTTGGATATTGCGGTGCAAAAAAGCAAGCTTGTCAGCTAAAAACAGCTGTTAATCCGAATGGAGAGCTTATGATGCAGCGCACAACTCCGTTGTTGGTTGACGGCTTGCATAAAGCCGGAATTGTCAAGCATAGCCGCGCCACTTGCCATACCCTAACTACCTGTATTATAAATTGTTTGACATTCGCGACTGTCGCGGGGACTGTTTCCAGCGGCTTGTGAACAGGCGTTAATAATTGCTTGCGGTAACAGTGAAAATTTCCTAGAATCGCTTCACTCTCTGGCAATAGCATGAATTATAAGATTAGTGGACAATTTGCTGGTGCCGGACTGCAGCAATAAAAAAATATGAACAAAGGCGGATAGTTGAAGGAACGTTATCACGCGCAGCAGATGAACAGGGTTGTATTCAACATGCAGCTTTCATCGCTCTCCCTGCAGCACAATCCTGAACGGATTGCTGGCGGTTTCAGCGTATTCGGTTCCACTGGCAGGATCGGGGGCAGGCAGTGAAATTTTCCTGTCATAATACCCGGTCGTCAGTTCCGACATCCGCGCCTGTTCGTCCGGTTTTCTCTAATTGCATTCCCGATTTTTTCTTCTCTTTTTTTTATCTGCTTCAATTACTCAGTAACCGGTTTTGTACTCGTCGATGCTTTTTGATCTCGGAAGCATCGGTGAGCTTTTTCACGAGATCTAACATGATCCAAATCAATAATAGAGGAGGAGGTCATGACTCACTCATCAATCAGTAAGTGGCTGGTTGCCGCTGCTCTGGTTGTCACAGCTCCCATGGTTGCAGCCAATCAGGCTGAACTGGACAAGCTGATCGACAACCCGAACTACTGGGCTACGCCCAGTGGCAACCTTGAAGGTCATCGCTACACCGAGTTGAACCAGATCAATACCAGCAATGCCAGCAAACTGCAGGCTGCCTGGACGTTCTCAACCGGTGTTCTGCGTGGCCACGAAGGTGGTCCTCTGGTCCTGCCGTCATCGGCTACGGGCCTGAAGGGCGACACGCTGTTCATTCATGCAGCATTTCCCAACAATGTCTTTGCTATCAATCTCGATACACTTGAGATCGTATGGGAGCATGCTCCCCAGCAGGATTACGACACTGTTGTACCGGTAATGTGCTGTGACACCGTCAACCGTGGTTTGTCCTATGGTGACGGCAAGATCATGCTGCTGCAGGCGGATATGACCTTGAAGGCCCTGGACGCCAGCTCCGGTGAAGTTGTCTGGAGTACGGTCAACGGTGCCGACATTCCTGCTTCCAAGGGTGGCCCGTTGGGCCCGGAACAGGGTGCCACCAACACCCAGGCTCCGCTGGTTGTCGACGATAAAGTCTATGTCGGCTGCTCCGGTGCCGAGTTCGGCGTCCGTTGCTGGATGGCCGCCTACAACATGGGCGATGGCAGCCTGGCCTGGCGTGCTTTCAGCATGGGTCCGGATGAAGACATCCTTGTTGATCCGAACAAGACTACCCACCTGGGTAAGCCGATCGGCAAGAACTCTTCACTGAAGACCTGGTGTGCCGGCAAGACCGACAGCAACTGGACCTGGAACAAGGGTGGCGAATGCGCCAAGACCAGCGATGCCTGGAAGACCGGTGGTGGCTCCACCTGGGGCTTCACGACTGCCGATACGGATCTGAACCTGCTGTACTACGGTACCGGTAACCCGTCCACCTGGAACCCGGTCGTCCGTCCTGGTGACAACAAGTGGTCCATGACCATCATGGCCCGCGACCTGGACACCGGTATGGCCAAGTGGTTCTACCAGATGACGCCCCATGACGAATGGGACTATGACGGCGTCAACGAAATGATCCTGGTTGACATGAAGGTCAAGGGTAAACAGCGCAAGGCCCTGGTCCACTTCGACCGTAACGGCTTTGGCTATACCATGGACCGTGTCACCGGTGAACTGCTCGTTGCCGAGAAGTACGACCCGGCCGTCAACTGGGCTACCCATGTCGACATGAAGACCGGTCGTCCTCACGTTGACGAGCGTTACAGCACCCGGCAGCAGCGGTGAAGACGTCAATGCAACCAAGGATGTCTGCCCGGCCGCACTCGGTTCCAAGGACCAGCAGCCCGCCGCCTACTCGCCGAAGACCGGCCTGTTCTACGTGCCGACGAACCACGTCTGCATGAACTACGAGCCGGTCAGCTACGCTGCGGGCGGCAGCGAGTACGCCGCCGGTCAGCCGTACGTCAACGCCATCCTGACGATGTTCCCGGCCGGCGCTGTGATGGACGATGGCACCAACAACCTGGGTAACTTCATCGCCTGGGACGCCGACAAGGGCAAGATCGTCTGGTCGATTCCGGAACAGTTCTCCGTCTGGAGTGGTGCTCTGTCCACGGCGGGCGACGTGGCGTTCTACGGTACGCTGGATGGTTACTTCAAGGCGGTCGATGCCAAGAGCGGCAAGCTGCTGTGGAAGTTCAAGACCCCGTCCGGCATCATCGGCAACACCAATGCCTGGTCGCACAACGGCAAGCAGTACGTTGGCGTTCTCTCGGGTCTTGGTGGCTGGGCCGGTATCGGCTTCGCCGCGGGTCTGGAGAAGGACACCGACGGTCTGGGTGCCGTGGGTGCCTACAAGGGCCTGAAACACTACACCCGGCTGGGTGGCACGCTGAGTGCCTTCAGCCTGCCGTAACAGCGGTGTAGCAGCCTAAAAGCAGTACTTTAGTAATGACCCCGGCCTTCCCCGTGAAGGCCGGGGTTTTTGTTTGCGCGGCAGGTAATCAGCCGCTTCAGGAATACTTCCCAGAACTTCATCTGCATGATCTAGTCCTAGCCATAAGCGGATCTATATGGCTGGTACCACAGGGTGATAAATCGGGCCCCGAACTTGAGAAGTTACTGACCAGCTGAGAAAATTGCTTCTTATTGTCAAGAATAAGGGCGGGCAGGAGGACGGGACCAGGCTCGGGCCTGTCATTGATAGCATGAAGCCAGGCGGGCATCTGGATCAGACATAATCCATTACCTGGAAAATCGTATATTTTAAGTACAGAGTCTTAATCTGGTCAGATGGATATTCTGACAATCAAAGCCAAATATGGAGTGAATTATGACTAATCACCGTACAGCCGGTAGCCTGCAGCACCGACTCTGCATATTCCTGGGAATAGTGGGGCTGGCTATAGGTCCGGCCGTTACCATGGCGGAGGACCCGAAAGAACGTTCCGCACTCAAGGTTTGTGCGGATGGCAATAATATGCCCTATTCGAACCGCGATAAAGAAGGCTTCGAGAACAAGATCGCCGAGCTGTTCGGCGAATATCTCGGCCTGCCGGTCGAATATACATTTTTTCCCCAGCGCATGGGCTTTATCCGTAATACGCTGAAAGCCGAGACAGGTATCGACACCTATAAGTGCGATCTCGTAATGGGAGTGCCATCAAAATTCGACATCGCATCTCCCACGCATCCCTATTACAGAACGACCTACGTCCTGACCTATGTGAAGGGTCGTGGCTTTGATTCCGTTAAGGAAGCCGAGGATGTTCCCAACCTGCCGGAGGAAAAACAGGAACAGCTTCGTTTCGGCATGTTCGACCGTGGGCCGGCGCAGTTGTGGCTATTTTATAATGACCTCATGGAATATGGCATTCCCTATCAGTCACAGCCGGGTGATACCCGCGTTACAATCGGTGACATGATGGATCGTTTGATCGAGGATGAAGTCAATATGACCATCATTTATGGACCGTTTGCCGGCTGGTGGAAAAAGAAGACTGACGAGGTGGAAATTGTCACTATTCCGCTCAGAAACCATCCCGACTATCCGGAGATGCAGTTTGAATTCGATATGTCCATGGCCGTCCGCTATGGTGACAATGAATGGAAGAAAACAGTGAATAAGTTCATCAAGGAAAAACAGGATGAGATCCATGCGATACTGGACGAATACAACATCCCGACATTGCCAATGGATTAGGATATTTGAATGATCACTAACTCAAAAACAGAATCTATCCATATGAACCTGAAATTATTATCCCTCCCGGCGTTATTCATGTTCTGCATTAGCATGCCGGTGTTTGCGCAGGACAATGAAACTGGCGCCGAGGCGGGTAATGCCGAAGAACCTGCACGGGAATTATCCGCTGCGGAAAAGGATATATTGTTGCCCGGCCATATGGACAATATAGACGAGCCGGTGCGGATTCGGTATGACTTCAGGAGAAGCGGCAGCTTTGAAGATGGCTTCGAGGATCGTGTGATCCATGGATGTGCAGGAGATACACTAATGACGGCACCGTTACCATCGGATCTGGATTTTTTCAGCGGCCCTCATGAAGTGACCTTTATTCAGAAGCACAATGAAGAAAATGTCATGATTAACTCGACCATATTCATCTACCTGCAGGGAGATGTTTATGAGATGACGAGACTGGCGAATCGCAAGCCACAGTTGAATTTCTACTTCAACAAGAGGATTCGCCATGCGCTGGTCGATGATTACGAAATGGAGACTGTCGAGGTTCCGTATGACGGTGGCCAGGTCAAGGCAACCAAATATACTATTACGCCTTATGCCGAGGACCCAAACCGGGTCAACTATGATAAATTCGCAGACAAACGTTACGAGTTTGTCATGTCAGATGAGATTCCCGGCAAACTCTATCAGATTCATACGGTGATACCTGATAACGTGAATAAGGGTGCGCCGCCGCTGATAGAAGAGACACTGACTTTTGCCGGTACTGAGTCACCGAAGCAGCGATCAGCGAAAGCCGATTGACGTAACTCTTTTCGTTAGAGAAATAAAAAAGCCCGCAGGAGCGGGCTTTTTTTATTGAAGCACCGATGTTTTTTCAGACGGCTTTTGCCACCCTCTCACCGGTATCGGTAGCCGTTGCAGGACGTATGCGAATGGCGCAGTATTTGAACTCGGGTATTTTAGCGAACGGGTCCAGCGCCTCATTCGTCAACAGGTTGGCAGCAGCCTCGTTGAAGCAGAATGCCATGAATACGGAGCGCCGCGCCATGCCCCTGTCGGAACGGGCAATGGCGGTGACTTCACCACGGCGTGATTCAACAACAACGCGTTCGCCGGCCTTCACTCCGATCTCCTGCATATCCTGTGGATTCATGTTGGCGACGGCCTCCGGCTCGATGGCATCGAGTACGCTGGCGTGCCGCGTCATGCTGCCGGTATGCCAGTGCTCTAGCTGGCGGCCGGTCGTAAACACGAACGGGTACTCTTCATCCGGCAGTTCGTCGGCATGGATGTATTTCGCCGGCACGAACTTGCCGCGGCCGCTGTGCGTCGGGAAACCGTCCTTGAAGATGACCGGTTTGCCGGGATCGCCTTCTTTTTCCAGCGGATAGGTAAGGCTGTGCTCGCGCTCGAGTCGATCCCAGGTCATGCCGCCCATGCTGTGGGTCGCCTTGCGCATTTCATCGAACACTTCGCTGACATGCTGGTAATTCCAGTCCAGGCCCAGGCCGCGGGCCATGTGCTGTATGATCCACAGGTCCTGGCGTGCCTCGCCGGGCATGTCGATGGCCTCGCGGCCTAGCTGCACGCGGCGGTCGGTGTTGGTAAAGGTGCCGGTTTTCTCCTGGGCGGTCGACGCCGGCAGAATAACGTCGGCAAAGCCGGCGGTCTCGGTAAAGAAGATATCCTGCACGACCAGGTGATCCAGCCTGGCGAGTGCTTCGCGGGCATGGCTGAGGTTGGGATCCGACATGGCCGGGTTTTCGCCCATAATGTACATGCCATGCAGCTTGTTTTCGTGGACCGCGGTCATGATTTCGACCACGGTCAGGCCCGGTTTCGGATCCAGCCTGGTGTTCCAGAATTTTTCAAACCAGGCCTGGACCTCCGGGTCATCCACCTTCTGGTAATCCGGATACACCATCGGGACCAGGCCGACATCCGAGGCGCCCTGGACGTTGTTCTGGCCGCGCAGCGGATGCAGGCCGGTGCCGGGACGGCCCACCTGACCGGTCAGCAGGGCCAGGGCGATCAGGCAGCGGGCATTATCGGTGCCATGGATATGCTGGGAGATACCCATGCCCCAGAAGATCATCGAGCCTTTTGAAGTCGCATACAGGCGTGCCACCTCGCGGATGGTCTCGGCGTCGATGCCGGTGATCGGCGCCACCTTTTCCGGCGGGTAGTCCATGACATTTTTCTTCAGTTCCTCGTAGCCTTCGGTGAAGTCACGGATGTAATCATCATTCTGGAGACCTTCCTCGATGATGGTATACATCATCGCGTTCAGCAGCGGCACGTCGGTGTCGGCATTGAACTGCAGGAAGTGACTGGCATGCCGCGCCAGTTCGGAACGATACGGGTCAATAAGTGATCAGTTTCTTGCCGTCCTGGGCGGCATTTTTAATAAAGGTCGCAGCAACCGGATGATTCACCGTCGGCCTGGCGCCGATGATGATAATGACCTCGGCCTTGGCCACATCGCTGACCTGGTTGGATACCGAGCCCGAGCCAATGGTCTCGAGCATGGCGGCTACAGAAGAGGCATGGCAAAGCCGCGTGCAGTGATCGACGTTGTTGGTATGGAAACCGGTGCGAACCAGTTTCTGGAACAGGTAGGCCTCCTCGTTGCTGCCCTTGGCGGAACCGAAACCGGCCAGCGCCTGCGGGCCTTTCCCCTCGCGGATCTTCTTCAGGCCGCTGGTGGCGAAATCAAGGGCCTCTTCCCAGCTGGTCTCGCGGAAGTATTCAGCCATTTGATCCTTCGTCAGTACCTCGGCCGTCTTGGCCTTGCCCTCGCGGCGGATCAGCGGTTTGGTCAGGCGATCCGGATGATGGGCATAATCGAAACCGTAGCGGCCCTTCACGCACAGCCGCTCGTGATTCGACGGGCCGTCGCGCCCGTCGGCGTACAGTATGCGGTTGTCCTTAACGTTGTAGGTGAGCAGGCAGCCGACGCCGCAGTACGGGCATACCGATTCGACCTGCTTGTCCGGCTCGACCCTGCCGACTTCGTTCGCCGGCATCAGCGCGCCGGTGGGGCAGGCCTGCACGCATTCACCGCAGGTCACGCAGGTGGAATCGCCCATGGGATCGTCGAGGTCGAAGACAATCTTGGAATGCTCGCCGCGGAAGGCATAGCCGATGACATCGTTGACCTGTTCCTCGCGGCAGGCACGCACGCAGCGTGTACACTGAATACAGGCATCCAGATTTACGGCGATGGCCGGATTGGTGAGATCGTGGATCGGTTGATCGCGCTGCTCGAAGCGCGGCTTGCTGACACCGAGTTTTTTCACCCAGTAATCGAGTTCGGAATTCAGCGCATAGGGCGACTCGTCCTGTTCCGGCATGTCGGCCAGCAGCAGTTCGAGGATCATCTTCTGCGATAGCAGCGAGCGCTCGTTGTCGCTGACGACCTTCATGTCGTCCTTCGGCTGCCGGCAGCATGATGGCGCCAGCACCCGCTCGCCCTCGATCTCGACCATGCACGAGCGGCAGTTGCCTACCGCACGGTAGCCTTCCTTGTAACACAGGTGCGGGATCTCGACGCCGGCGCGCTTGGCGACCTGCAGTATGGTTTCGCCCTCGCGTGCCTCGACCGTGCGGCCGTTGAGCGTGAACTTGACGGTTTTCTCGGGAATGGTTTCGGGATTTGCAGCCATTACTTGAATTCCTCCGGAAAATACTTGAGCGCGCAGCGCAGCGGGTTGGGCGCCGCTTGGCCGAGTCCGCAGATGGAGGTGTCGACCATGGCCTGGGACAGCTCTTCCAGCAGCGGCGCGTCCCATTCATCCTTTTCCATCAGCTTGACGGCCTTGGCCGTGCCGACCCGGCAGGGCGTGCACTGGCCGCAGGACTCGTGGGAGAAAAAGCGCATCGCGTTCAGCGCCGCCTGGCGCACACTGTCCTGGTCCGACAGCACGATGACGGCGGCTGCGCCGATGAAACAGCTCTTGTCGATCTCCTGGATGGTGTCGAAATCCAGCGGGTGATCGGCATGTTCGGCCGGCAGGATGCCACCGGAGGCGCCGCCGGGGAAATAGGCATAGAGCTCGTGGCCGTCCTGCATTCCACCGCAGTATTCGTCAATGAGTTCGCGCAGGGTGATGCCGGCCGGCGCCAGATGCACGCCGGGTTTTTTCACCCGGCCGCTGACCGAGAAGGAACGGATGCCGTGACGGCCGTGACGCCCCTGGTTGGTGAACCAGTCCGCGCCCTTTTCGAGGATATCGCGCACCCAGTGCATGGTTTCCAGGTTCTGTTCCAGCGTCGGCCGGCCGAAAATGCCGACCTGGGCCACCAGCGGCGGGCGCAGCCGCGGCATGCCGCGCTTGCCCTCGATGGATTCGATCATGGCCGATTCCTCGCCGCAGATATAGGCGCCGGCACCGCGGCGAATGTGTAGGCGCGGCAGGTTGCAGGGCGGGTCGGCCAGCAGGTCGGCCACAGCCTTGTGCAGAATCTGTTCGGCGGCGGCATATTCGTCGCGCAGGTACAGGTAGACGTCCGGGGCATTGACGGCCCAGGCGCCGATCAGCGTGCCTTCAATAAAGCGGTGCGGATCGCGTTCCAGGTAATAGCGATCCTTGAAGGTACCGGGCTCGCCCTCGTCGATGTTGATGGCGACATAGCGCGGTTCGGGTTCCTCGCGCAGCGCCCGCCACTTGCGCCCGGCCGGGAAACCGGCACCGCCGAGACCGCGCAGCTTGGCATTTTCCAGCGTGGTGACGATGTCCTCGGCATCGCGCAGGCCGTTGACGCATTCGGCCAGCAGTTTGTAGCCGCCTTTCTCGCAGTATTCGGCGTAGTGAATCACATGCTCCGGCGGCGGCGGCATGGTTGCGCCCGCGTTCACGGCCGTTTTTACGTTATCGGGGGTGGCATAACCGATCTGGTTACGGCCGACGATGGCAACCGGCGCCTCGTCACAGCGGCCGACACAGGGCACGCGCTGTATGCGCACATCCTTGCCGTGCTGTTTCTCCAGGTCCGCGATCAGGCTGTCACAGCCGTACATCTCGCAGGTGACGGAGTCGCAGACCCGCACCGTCAGTGCCGGTGGCGGGGTTTCGTCCTCCTTGATGACGTCGAAGTGGTGATAGAAGGTCGCGACCTCGTAGACCTCGGTCATCGACAGCTTCATTTCATGGGCCAGCGCCACCATATGCGCGGCTGAAATGTGCTTGTAGGTATCCTGGATGCGATGCAGGTACTCGATCAGGAGATCGGCACGGCGTGGATCATCACCTAGCAGTTTCCTGACATCGGCCAGGGCCTGCTCATCGACCTGGCGGCCTTTCATGTGGCCGTGTTTTTTCTTTCCGCCCTTGCCGGGGCTTTGTTTTAACTCAGCGACTTTGCTCACTATTCATTTCCTAACTGGGGCTTGCAGTATGAGTATCTCTCCCTTACCGCCTACTGCCAGGTCGCCAGCTAGGCGTTGCACTTCTATCGGCCAGTCGGCCAGGTATTTCAGGTGCCGGCTGGTGTTCGCCAGCGAACGGTACAACAGGGCCAAGAAGGCCGGCGCATATTCGCCACAGGTGTTGAAGGTGGCGGGCATTCCGCTCGGTTTCCCGGCCAGTAAAATTGTACCGCGTTTCATGGCGGTACCGGTAAATTTACCGGCTTGACCCTGTACGATAATTGTCCCCGCCAACATCTTGTGGCCGCAATAATTTTCGACGTCCTCATCTATAATGACAATGCCCCGGCGCATGCGTTCACCGGCGCGCTGACCGGCACTGCCGCGGACGTGGATGATGCCCTCACGCATGCCATGGCGGTCGCCGGGAAAGGCCGCCGCCAGGTAATCGCCGGCATTGCCATGAATCTCGAGAAAGCCGCCGCGCATGTCACGGCCGGCCCAGCGGCCGGCATCGCCGCGTGCGCTGAGGTAACCGCCGGTCATTTCATGGCCGAGGAAATCCCCCGCTGTGCCGTGGACCACCAGCCGGCCCGCGCCCATGCCGCGACCGATGTAATCGGCCTGGCCCCGGATACCGCGCAGTACGAGCTCACTGGCGCTGCGGGCTGAGCCCTCGATTTTGAACAGTTTACCCAGGGTGAGCCTGTGCTGGCCGGCCTGGATACGGATTTTGCCGATTTCGGCCTGGGTACGGCCGAACAGGCGCTCGGGGATAATGCCGGACAGATCGATACGATCGTTCACTTCCGGGTGCAGGCTCAGTGTCAGCTTGCTCATTTCACGATCTCCCGCAGGTGAAAGTGAAACGGACCGAGATTGCCGCCGTAGTTGCCGGCGCTGATGCGGCGGATGCCGCGCTTTTTGCCCAGCGAACAGGCGGCCAGCACGCCGGCACGGGTGGCCGCGTTGACGGCCTCTTCATGGAGACCGTCGATGACGATCTCCATGACCGCGCCGATTTCCGGCCCCAGCTGCGACTTCACCTGGCCCTTGAGGGTCGGGCAGAAGGCATCGTTGGTGGAGGCGGGCAGGGCCTTGTATTTCGAGCCGACCTTGGAACCGGAACGCACGACGCCGCCGGGAAACGGCATGATGACTTCCGGTATTCTGCGCATGGCCTTGATGGCCTTTTCGCAGGCGGCCAGGGCCTGGGTCTGGGTCTCGGCCAGCACCAGAAAGTTGCCGCCGCCGATACCCTTGTTCATGTAAGTGGTCTCTTCGCACAGGAATTCGCCGTCCATCACCGGCACGCGCCAGTAGCGTTTGCCGTCAAAGCGCTTGGAGATCTGCCAGCCGTCGCCGAAGAACCGCAGGTTCTTGCCCAGCGGGACCTTGTCGCCCTCGATCATGCCGGTAAAACAGGCCGTGGTCGGGCAGGTGAGAACGCACTGGCCGACACGGTTCTGGATCTGCTTGCCCATTTCCTTGCCGCCCATGGTGAACAGCAGTATGGCCAGGCCGGGCCGGCCGTCCGGGGTTTCCCCCGGTTTCAGTTCACGCTCGATGCCGGCCTCGCAGCCGCAGGCGATCACCGAGGTGGCAAAGCCGGTGGCGGCGCGTGCGGCATTGTAGGCCCAGTCCATGTTGTGGGCGGTGATAATCAGCCGCACGGCCTTCATCGGGAAGGCCTCGGCGAAGGTGTCGTCGATATGCACGCCGTTGATCTTCATGCCTTGTGCCTCGCACGGGTGGGCTGAACGATCAGGCGGCCGATACCGGTATCGCTGATTTCGTGATCGGCGACGCGGAAGTTGTCGAGTTTCATGGTGTGATAGCGATCGAAGTAGCGTCCGAGATCCTTTTCAATACCGTTGTCGTATTCGGGGCGCACGGTATGCGTTGCGCCGGCGACAACGCGCACGACCTTGCCGCGCTTGACCACCAGGCGGCCGTCCTTGAACACGTACTCCGGCTTCTCGAACATCTTCTCGGCGTTCTTGTGCGGCTTGTAGACGGTAATGTCGGCGACCGCACCCGGCGCCAGGTGGCCGTAATCCTTGAGTCCCAGGATCTTCGCCGGGCCGGCGCGGGTCATGATAGCGATTTCGTACAGTGAATATTCACGGTTCAGGCTGCCGACGATACTGGCGTCCGCCGCATCCGGGTGGATGCGCCTGAGCTGCTCGTCGCGGAAACCCTTGTCCATTAACAGGCGAATCAGGTGCGGATAGGTTGTGAACGGCGCGCCATTGGGATGATCGGTGGTCAGGAAAATGCGCCACGGGTCGTCGATCAGCAGGAACAGCTCCAGACCGATGGCCCACTGCAGGGCATTGACGAAATTCTGGTCCCTGTATCTGAACGGCACCACGCCACAGCCGGCGTCGCACTCGATATCCATGCACACCCATTTGTTCGGACTGGCAAACTTGTGGGCGGGGTACTGGCGCATGGTGTCACCGGAGGCGGTCACCGTCTGGCCGAACATGATCTGGCCGACATCCATGGAGATGTTTTCGTGTTTGTTGACCGCCTCGGCGATCTGCGCGGCGCCGGAAGAAAAGCCGCGATCGCCCTCGGTGCCATAGGCATGGAACTGTACATGTGTCAGATGCATGGGCAGGCCGTCGGTGCCGGCGATGGTGTCCAGGGTCGTATCGACGTTGCCGGGTACGCCGAGGTTGCAGCCATGTACGTGCAGCGGATGCGTTACGCCGAGTTCATGGACGGCGCGGCTCAGCGCGGTCAGCACCTGCCGCGGCGTGACACCGTAATGGCTGTTCGGTTCATCCAGGTCCAGCTTGCGCTGGTTGAACTTGAAGGCGCTGATGCCGCCGGGGTTCACCACCTTGATGGCCAACGCCTGTGCTGCCGTCAGCGTCCAGGCGACATAGTCATTGATCGCTTCCTGGTCCTTGCCGGAACGCAGCATGCGCAGCAGGTAATCGTCGCTGCCGAGCAGGGCGTAGGCGCCCTTGTCGACCATCGGCGTATCGGCCATTTCCATGTGTGCCTGGCGGGCATTGGCCGGCAGCATGGCCGGCTCGAAACAGGCGGTGTAGCCAAGCTCGGCATAACGGTAACCGGTTGTCGGTGTGGCCGGGATGGCATGACCGCAGCCGGAGTGGGTCAGGCCGGTAGCCGGGACCGGATCATCGCGGTGATCCTCGGGCAGCATGATACGGGCAAGATTCATCTTGCCGCCGCCGATATGCGTGTGAATATCGATGGCCCCGGCCATGATGACATGGCCGCGCAGATTATAATGCTCGTCGACTTTTTCGTCCGCACGTGGCTTGTCGATGATGCGACCGTCGCGGATATAAATGTCCCGGACCTCGGCATTCACGCCGTTGGCCGGGTCATAAACTTTCGCTCCGGATAGTTTTATAAGCATGGGATTAGCATGGCGTCAGATCTTGGCGTGAATGGCTCTGAGAATTTCTGCGGCGGGGGGGTAGTGACTGTCCCTGAGTTTCTGCAGCGGCAGTGATACGACACTGTCGGCGCGTATCGGTGCGCCTGTGTGATCAACACCCGGGATGCCGGCAGGAATGAAGACATCGGGTTCATTGCCGAAGGCCTTGTCTGAATCTGCAATTACCACTGAAGGTATGCTGGTCGACGGCATTTTGTTATCGGCGTTCAGCGTTGACAGCCACACAATACTGTCGGCCGCGCCGCTTTCAAGCATGCTGGCCGTGCTGTAGGCAACCGGATCGTACTCCGGATAGCCACGGGCGAAGCTGATGCGCAACGGGTAGCCGGTCAGCCAGGCGGTTACATTGGCGGCAGTCGTGCCGGCGTTCTGTCCGCCGAGTATGAAACCCGAACTGCGGGTCGAGACATTCAGGGTTTCGATCAGGTTGCAGATCGATTCGATGATCGCTTCGCCGTTGGCCTCCGGCAGTTCCCCCGGGGCCCAGACGATGACACTGTAGCGGGCGTTGTGCAGTTGTTCGGCCAGCTTCTGCAGTTCGGCGAGTTTCAGGCCGGCGACCTTGTCGGCAACTGGCTGTTCATTCAGCAGTGCATTCAATGCACCGGTCACTTCACCCAGTGACGCAGGCGCGCATTTCAGATGCTGCGGTTTGCGGCCCTTGCCGGCTGTCCTGGCCGGCTGCAGGCCGCTGCCGAGATAAACCAGCCGGCGATCGCTTCGGGCTTGGGATCGAACATCGTGTCCTGCGGCCGGATGGCGCGTTCATGGAAGCGCATGGAAATTGCCGGCATCGGTACCGACGAACAGGATCAGATCGGCGCGGTTGCGTATTTCGGTGAGCGTGGTCGTTATCCAGCCACGCGACTGCAGGACCCGGTAATTGTTGCTCAGGGCCTGGCCGTGCATGTGATCCATGACGCCGCGTGTGGCTTCCGCGAGCGCCACCGCAGCACGCATGCCGGCAACATCGGTGCCCAGGCCGGCAAACAGCGGTTGTTGTGATTGGCCCAGTATGCCGGCGGCGGCGTCGATGGCTGCGTCCAGTGATGCCGGCTTGCCCTTGATGCGCGGCTGCAGTATCTTCGGTGGCTTCTCGATAGCCGTTTTGGCACGAGGGCAGGCGTTGGCAACGGCCTTGAGCCGGGTGCCGGTTTGCTCGATGATCGAGATCGTCACAGAGTAGCGGACAGAATGGACAGGTAACACCTTCAAGCCTGACGGTGGCACCGGTTTTTCGGTTACGGGCGCTGGCAGCGGACATTCAATAATACTTGTAATTAACGTTTATTCTTGTCGTGCCGGGACAGCTATCAGGTGGTCGCTATGCTGGCTGCACGACGTGCGTAAATTCGGGTTTTACGTCAATAACTTCAGCGCCTGAATGATACCGTGTTGGAGGCTTGAATGCGATGCCAACCTGTGCCGGACAGCACCGTTTTTGACAACGGCGGGTGAACACAGTGCATCCGTTCGTGAAACAGCACTGTCGAATCATGGTGAAATCACCATGCCGGTGTTACCTTGCGCCGCGAGAACGCTTACAATGGGCAGCTGATGCATACTAGTAACAGCAATCACAGGGTTCCCGGCTAGCGTGTCCGATTCCAGACAACACAATGTCGCCAGCCATGAATGCGTCAGTGTTCTGGCACCAGCGCGGCTGCACCTCGGCTTTATCGATCTCAACGGCAGCGCCGGGCGCAGTTTCGGTAGCCTCGGGCTGGGGGTCGATGACCCCGGTGTTGAGGTTACCGCGGCAGTGCATGATGATATCGAGGCCGAGGGACCGGCCGCCGCCCGTGCCGTCGACTATGCCCGGCGCCTGCTGGAACACCATCATCTCGATCACGGTGTCCGGCTCAGCGTTCACCGCACCATTCCCGAGCATGCCGGTCTGGGTTCCGGCACCCAGCTGGCGCTGGCCGTCGGCACTGCGGTGGCGCGGCTGTACAATCTGCCGGCCGGTCCCGCGCAGGTTGCCGCCATACTGGATCGGGGCAGCCGCTCGGGTATCGGCATCGGGACTTTCACGCCAGGGAGGATTTATCGTTGATGCCGGTCGCGGTGAAGATACCGAGGTGCCGCCGGTGGTCAGCCGGCTGCATTTCCCGGAAAGCTGGCGCCTGGTGCTGATCATGGACCCGGACTGCCAGGGCATCAGCGGGCCGCCGGAACGCCAGGCGTTCGAGGCCCTCGAGCCCATGCCGCAGGCCACCGCCCACACCCTCAGCTGGCTGGTGCTCATGCAGGCACTGCCGGCGATTGCCGAGTCCGACTGCAGCCGTTTCGGTGAGGCCATTAGCGGTATCCAGGAAATCATTGGTGATTATTTCTCGCCGGTACAGGGCGGGCGCTTTTACAGTCAGGCCGTGGCCGGCGTTGTCACCAGTCTGGGCGCGGCGGGAGCCAGCGGTATCGGCCAGAGTTCCTGGGGCCCGACCGGTTTCGCCATTTTCCCGAGCGAGACCCAGGCCCACCAGGCCATCCGCCAGCTGCGCGATGCCGGGAACATGCCGGCGGGGCTCGATATCCGTATCTGCCGCGGGCGTAACCGCCCGGCCGAGATCCGCGAGGATGCAGCCGCCCGCAACCAGCGTCTGAAAAGTCTTTGATTCGACACAGCTACGTAATTCATGATTCATTCACAAGCGAAAAAAAATGGAAATCCGATGAAAGATCCGTATCTTTTGCACATGCTCAATCCCACCAAGAACGTCAGCCCGTTCGATGTCAACATGGCCTACGAGGCCGAGTTCGACGGTGTCATACCCTACACGGAAGTCACGCTCGAAGAGGTGCACGACCTGACACAGGATACGATTTTTTCGCGCGGTCCCACCGGCGCGAAGCGTACCGGCATTTTTATCGGTGGCCGTGAATTCGGCCTTGCCATGGACATGTTGAACCGCGCCCGCTCGGCGATGGTGCCGCCGTTCGAGGTCTCGGTATTCGCCGATCCCAGTGGTGCGATTACCACCGCCGCGGCACTGATTGCCTGCGTCGAGGTTCAGTTCAGGAACAAGACCGGCGAGGACATCAAGGGCAAGAATCTGCATATCATCGGCGGTACCGGTCCGGTCGGCGTCTGCGCCGGTATCCTGGCCGCCAACTGTGGTGCCAACGTCTACCTGGTCAGCCACCGGGGTGCCGATGCCGCCCAGCATATCGCCAACGAGTACAATAAGCGCTACGACGTGAAAATGAACGGCACAGCCGGTGCCGGCGATGAAGACCATCTGAAATACCTGCAGGAGTGCGACATCGTCATCGGCTCGGCCAAGGCCGGGCTGCAGGTGCTGTCCAAGAAGCTGATGGCGGAAGCCCCGAAGCTGCAGATCGCCGCCGACGTCAACGCCGTGCCGCCATTGGGCCTGGAAGGCGTCGATGTTCATGACATGGGCAAGGAACTCGACTTCACGCCGAACAAGGCACTGGGCATTGGCGCGCTGGCTATCGGCAATGTGAAATACAAGGTTCACTACCGTATGTTCGAGCTCATGAAACAGGCCGACAAGCCGTTGTATCTGGATCATGAGGCGGCCTTCGAAGCCGCGCGGGAGTTTGCGGCGCAGAAGAAATAATGCCGGCGCGGCGGCCCGGTCTGTCCCCAGGGACATTATTGATCATCGCCCATTCGGCCCGCGCCCTGGCCGCTTCGGCCGTGCGGGGCGGGCTACTGCTGCGATGTCATTGATGAATTCCTCGATACCGATACCCGTGACATCGCCCGTTATGCCGGTGTTACCACGGGTTTTTCCGACACTGAACTGGTACCGCTGGTGGATGAATGGCTGCGCCTGCGTGGTGATGCCGGCACTTTGATTCTGCCCGGCAGCGGCCTTGAGGCCGAGCCGGAGACGCTGGACTGGCTGCAGCAGTACGGTGCGGTCGCCGCCAATACGGCCGCCACTGTAAAGCAGATGAAAGACCCGGCAAGATTCTTCCCGCTGCTCGACAGACTCGGCATCCGCCATCCGCCGCTCAGTCCCGGCACCGCCGGCGGTCATGATAACTGGCTGTGCAAGCCGATAGGCGGCGAGGGCGGCGCCGGCATCAGACGCTGGCCGGTGGACCAGACGCACGGCGCCGGCTGCTACCTGCAGCGGTACGACAGCGGCCGGTCGGTGTCGGTGGTGTTTATCACCGATGGCCAGCGGGCGCGGCTTGTCGGCTTCAACCACTGCATCACCGCGGGCGAGCTCAATGGTGACGACACGGATTTCCGCTTTGCCGAAATGATCCGGCTGCAGCCGCCGCCGGCACTGGAAGCCGAAACCGCCGCCATCGTCAGCGCCCTGGTGCGGGCCAGCGGACTGCGCGGGCTGTGTGGCATGGACATGCTCTGGGACGGGGACGGCATCAGCGTACTGGAGCTAAACCCACGGCCACCCGCGAGTTTCGAGTTGCACGAGGACAACGGCAGCCTGGTGGCGGCGCACCTGGCTGCCTGCGCCGGGACCATCCCGCAGCGGGCGATCGCGGCGGGACGCACCGACAACGACTGCACCGGCAAGCGGATTGTTTATTGCCCGCAGCCGGTTCGGATCCCCGACGGCTTCAGCTGGCCGGACTGGAGCCGGGATCGGCCGGCACCCGGTATCCGGCTTGAGGCGGGCGCGCCGTTATGTACGATCCTGATCAGGGCCGCGACCGCCGAGGCTTGCCGGGTGCTGCTCCGACAGCATCACGATGAGTTACTAAACAACATAATGAATGCTTCACAACATAATGATTTTAATAACTTTAAACCTGGAAAGGAAGTAACCGCATGAGCCAGAACAAGACTGCCAGACCCAGCGTCAATGAACTCACCGCAACGCTGGTCGAAAGCCTCGTCGACGATGCCGATATCCTGCGTCTCGAAGTCAGCAGGCTCGACAACGGCGCCCGCATTGTTGATGCCGGCATTAATGCCAGCGGCGGCCTCGAGGCCGGCCGGCTGATCGCCGAGATTTGCATGGGTGGTCTGGGACAGGTGTCACTGCGGGCGTCGGCCACTTTCAAGCGCTGGGCCTGGCATCTGGACGTGCGTTCCACCGAGCCGGTGCTGGCCTGCCTGGGCAGCCAGTATGCCGGCTGGGCACTGTCGCACGGCGAAGGCAAGGACCAGTTTTTCGCCCTGGGCTCCGGACCCGGCCGTGCCATGGGCAGCAAGGAGGAACTGTTCAAGGAACTGGATTACCGCGACCAGGCCGACAGTGCCTGCCTGGTTCTCGAGGTCGACAAGGCACCGCCACAAGAGCTGGTCAATAAAATTGCTGAGAATTGCGGTATTAAGCCTGAACAGTTAACGTTAATTCCAACTCCTACCAGTAGCCTGGCCGGCTGCGTACAGATCGTTGGCCGGGTGCTGGAAACAGCCCTGCACAAGGCCCACGCGCTTGAATTCCCGCTGGAAAAAATCATCGACGGTGCCGGCAGCGCACCGCTGTGCCCGCCGTCGGGGGATTTTCTCACTGCCATGAGCCGCACCAATGACGCCATCCTGTTCGCCGGCCGGGTGCACCTGTTCGTCGACGCCGATGACGATGACGCCCGCGAACTGGCCGAGAACCTGCCGAGCAGTGCCTCCAAGGACTATGGCAAGCCGTTCGGCGAGATCTTCAAGGCCGTTAACTATGACTTTTACCAGATCGATGCCATGTTGTTCAGCCCGGCACGGGTGACAGTGTCGGCGATGAAGTCCGGCAAGTCCTTTCACGCCGGCAGCCTGGACGAACCGCTGCTGGACCGATCGTTCGGCTGATCCAAGCGACTTACGCCAGCGTGTCAGATCCCGTGCAGTCGAAACCCGGATCGCGATCTGTCACCGACGATCCGGGCTGGCACGGCCGTGAACTGCGGCAGGCACTGGCGGCGCGGGGCTTCGGCAGCGGCTTTGTATCGCTGACCGACTGCCGGCTCGAACCCGGGCGCGAGCCGGTGGATACCGTGCTGCCCGGCTTTGGCCGCGAGCTCCCGGCCGGGGTGTTCGTCCGCGGCGTGCCCGGCGGCAGCCTGGAACGGGTCATCCTGCGCCTCGACATCCTGCACGCCCTGGAGATGCTGGGTGTTCCATTGATGAATACCCCGCGGGTGATCGAACGCACCGTCGACAAGGGCCTGAGCTCGCTGCTGCTGGCCCGGGCCGGACTGCCGACGCCGCCGACCTGGGTGTGTGAATCGGACGCCCAGGCCCGCGCCATCGTCCGCCGCGAGCTGGCGGCGGGTCATCGCCTGGTCGGCAAGCCGCTGTTCGGCTCCCAGGGCGAGGGCCTGCAGCTGTTCGATGACACCAGTTCCATTATCGCGCATGCTGAACTCTCTGGCGGCGCCTATTACCTGCAGCGTTTTATCGAACGGGCACCGGGTGACTGGTCCGATATCCGCGTCTTTGTCATTGGCGGCCGTGCCGTGGCGGCTATGACAAGGCGTGGTGAACACTGGATCACCAACCGCGCGCAGGGCGCGCGCTGTGAGGCATTGCCGGTGGACGCGCAACTGGCGCAACTGGCGCAGGATGCCGCCGCTGTCCTGGGTGCCGATTACGCCGGTGTCGATCTCATGCTGGACATCAATAATAAGTTACAGCTTATTGAAGTTAATGGAATTCCTGCCTGGTGGGGTCTGGAGCGGGCGACCGGCGTAAGTATTGCGCCGCTGCTGATCAACGCATTGCTGGCGCGTCTGCCCAGGCCGGACCTGACAGTGATTTCCTCGTAACGGGCGAACATGCGCGACTGTCTGCCGAAGGCCGCGATCGAAGCGGCGGTCCTGCGCGCCTTTCAGCAGGACGTGCTGTCGCTGAAGCCGGGTAATGTGCACCGTTATGCCGCCGGTCATGACATGACCATCGCCGATTTCGAGACCAGCGCCCGCGCCAGCCTGCCGTGGTTGCTGGAATCCGGGCTCGGAACCGGCGAACGCCTGTACCGGGCCGTGAAGGCGACCCGGGAGGCGGCTGGCTGTAATACCAATCTGGGCATGTTGCTGCTGTTCATCCCGCTGGTACAGGCCGTCGAACGTTCGGCAACGGGCAGCTTGCAGCAAAGGCTGAGCAATGTATTGCAAGCGCTTGATGATGTGGCAGATGCGGAACATTTCTATGCCGCCATCCGGCTGGCTTCACCAGGCGGGCTCGGTCACGTCGACGAACATGATGTCAGCCAGACGGCAACGGTTTCCATCCGCGAGGCGATGTGTGCGGCGCAACATCATGATCGCATAGCCTGGCAATATGTCAGCGGCTATGCTGATGTCTTTGGCAGTGCATTAAATTGCCTGATTACATACAAAGAAAGCTGGCAGAGTGTAGAATGGGCATTGGTTGCATGTTATCTTTCGTTTTTGTCACAATTCGCCGACTCTCATATCACACGTAAGTATGGGGAGCCGGTCGCCCTGGAAGTGCGGCAACAGGGCGAGGATATGCTAAAGCGGTTTATAACGTACAAGAATCCGGAAGAGGCCGCGCCTTTACTGCTCGAATTCGACACCTGCCTCAAGGCAGAGGGTATAAATCCGGGAACCAGTGCGGATTTGACAGTGGCGTGTATGCTGGTCAGTGAGCTGGACAGTCTCCTGACCGTTTAACAGTTCGCCGTAGTCCGGGTAGTTTCCCAGATCAAAACATATCGGGGTTTTCCCCGGTCGCACTCAGCAATAAGGAAGGCAGCAATGTCTATCTTGAACAAACTCTTTGGTTTTTTAAAAGGAGAAACACAGATGGCAGTCATTGATCGAGTACTCGTTGGCGAGGCCCTGGTCGGAGATGGGAACGAAGTGGCTCATATCGACCTGATGATGGGTCCGCGCGGCAGTGCCGCCGAGAACGCGTTCTGCAGCGCACTTACCAATAACAAAGATGGTTTCAGCACCCTGCTGGCCGTGGTTGCTCCCAACCTGCCGGCCAAGCCGAACACCATCATGTATAACAAGGTGACCATCAAGGGCGCCACCCAGGCCGTGCAGATGTTTGGCCCGGCTCAGCGCGGTGTCGCCATGGCCGTCATGGACTGTGTCGAAGATGGCACCATCCCCGCTGACGAAGCCGATGATTGCTTTGTCACTGTCGGTGTTTTCATTCACTGGCTGGCAGAAGACGAACAACAAGATCCAGGACTACAACTACGAAGCCACCAAGCTCTCGATCAAGCGCGCTGTCGCCCGTGAGCCGAAGTCTGCTGAAGTCCTGCAGAAGCGTGGTGACGCCGAACATCCGTTTGCTGCCCATTCGTAAGCAGCCTGCGGTTGTCGGTCTGTTCCGGTATTGAAACGATACCGGACACGGAAACGCTACTGCTTGTCGAGATACCCCGGTTCGCCGGGGTATTTCTTTTTGGACGGTATAAAACAGTCCGCGAATACACGCGAATGAACGCGAAGGTTGTTGCCGTCATTACCGCGGAAGCCGATTTTTACATGCGTAGGAGCGCAGCTTCGCTGCGCGAATGTTCGGCCCGGGGGGCGGGCCTCCTACCAGTAAACCGACCAGCCCGGAGGTCGAATTAGCGCCAGCGTAATCCGACAACAAGTACAGTCTGCGAATGAACGCCAATGAACGCGAATCTGACTCCGCGTCATTCCCGTGAACACGGGAATCCAGTAGATAAACAGGCCCTAATCTCCTTTGCGTTGATTTGTGTGTATTTGCGGACTATCCACATATCGCGCAGCGAAGCTGCGCTCCCACGGCACCCTTCAGTCACGAGCCGGATTCAGAACGGTTCCTGCGAACCCGTCGAATCGTGCCGGCATGCAATGCCGTCGCCACCAGCGCGCCTGCCACGCCCATCGATTCCAGTCTGGCCAGGTCATCGTCGTCGCGAACGCCGCCTGCGGCGTAAAAATGACGATCGGGTGTCCGTTTTTGTAGCGAACGGATCCGTTCGCCATCCGGTCCCTCCGCCACACCAACGCGATCCAGCGTCATGACGATGATGTCCAGGCCAGCTGTCCGCATCCTCGAGCAAGGCGTTCGTCACCCAGAAACGTGCCGTTGCGGTAGTCCAGCGATAATACACTGTCGGGGCGAATGCCGAGTGCCGCGACAAGTCCCGCGTGGTCGTGATTTTCGCTGCCGATAACCGGCCGTACGGCCTGCAACGAGGTGGCGATCTCCAGCGTGGCGGGGCCGGCATCCAGCCAGAACTCCAGTCGGGGAAACAGTTGCATCAGTCTCTCCAGTGTCCCGGCATGATTGCTGCGGCCCTCGATGGCATCAAGATCGGCGACGTATATGCTGTCAAAACGATACAATGCTCGTAACGCGGCAATAACCGCGGCAGGGTCACTGTCTTTGGCCAATGTCGCCGTCAGTGGCTGATAGTCAGCGCGCAGACCGGCGCGGGCATGTACTACCTGGCCGGCTGCCAGATCAATTACCGGAATGATGGTCATTAGCTGTTATGCGTTTACTGGTTTGTGAGTTTATCACCGGTGGCGGTTTGCTGACCGCAGAATTGCCGGAGTCACTGGCCCGCGAGGGTGAACTGATGCTGCAACATTTGCTGCAGGACCTTGCCGCGTGCCCGGCAGTTGAGCATGTTGATGTGCTGCGTGATCCGAGGTTGCCGGCAATCAGCAATGAAAAATGCACCAGCCAGCCGGTGAACCTGGATTTCATGCAGACATTCAGCCGCAGTTGTGAACAGGCCGATGCCGTGTTGCCGATTGCGCCGGAAACGGATCAGGTCCTGTTGTCCATGAGTGAACAGGTACAGACAAGCGGCAGCAGGTTGCTTAACAGCGCGCCGGCGGCGGTTGCCCTGACGGGCAGTAAATATCATACGCTGAAGGCGCTGGCGGCCGCCGGCATTCCCGCCGTACCGGTTTCCACCATTGATCAGGCGGCGCGCACGGCGCCGGAGCAGTGGGTTATCAAGCCGAATGACGGTGTCAGCGGCGAGGGCTGCCGGGTACTGGAGCAATTACCCCATACACTGGCCGAAAACATGATACTGCAGCCACTGATACAGGGCACGTCCGCCAGCATGACCCTGTTATGCGCTGGCGGCGATGCCGAGTTGATCGCCGTCAATGAACAGTATGTTCAGCTCGATGCGGACGGTTGCGTGCTGCGCGGCATTCACGTCAACGGCCTCGCGTCACGACGCGAGTCCCTGGTGCCGCTGGCCCGGGCCATTGCCGCGGCTGTGCCGGACCTGTGGGGCTGGGTTGGCGTCGATGTCATGCTGACAGACGGCGATCCGCTGGTACTCGAGATCAACCCGCGCCTGACCACGGCCTATGCCGGCCTGCATGAATCGCTGGGTCACAACCCTGCCGAGTGGCTGCTGTCACTGGCAGAGGACGGCAGACTGCCGGATGTTTCCGGTCATGCGCCGAAGCCGGTCGAGATCATGCTGGCATGAACGGTCACTGTCTTGTCGGCTGGGATATCGGTGGCGCACATCTCAAGGCCGTCGGTGTATCGGCGCCCGGGCGCGTCAACCTGGCGCTGCAGCTGCCGGCACCGATCTGGCATGGGCTTGATACCTTGCACGAGGCAATGAATGAAATACTGCACCGACTGCCGGCAGCGGAACACCGCCATGCCGTGACCATGACCGGTGAACTGGCCGATTGTTTCCCGGATCGTGACAGCGGTGTCGCTGCCTTGCTGGATTGCAGCGAACGCCTTCTCGGCAGTGAAACGCTGATTTACAGGGCCGGGGGATTGTGTGATCTGGGAACGGCGCGCGCCGCGCCCGGTTACGTTGCCTCGGCCAACTGGCACGCCGGTGCCGAGCTGGCCGGGCAGTGGTACGGGCAGGGCGTGCTCGTCGATATCGGCAGCACGACCAGTGATCTTGTCGCTATTCGTGACGGCCATCCCGCCGTGCATGGCTACACGGATCGCGAGCGCCTGCAGCATGACGAGCTGGTCTACACTGGCGTCGTGCGTACACCGGTCATGGCCGTGGCGCGGCGCGCGCCCGTCGCCGGGATTGATCAGCCACTGGTCGCCGAGCAGTTCGCTGTCATGGCGGACGTCTATCGCCTGACCGGTGAATTGCCGGTGGTAGCGGACCAGATGCCGACGGCCGATGGCGGCCCGCGTGATCTCGAGGGCAGCGCCCGGCGACTGGCGCGCATGGCTGGTGCGGATCTGAAGTGATGCCGCCCTGGAAGACTGGCAGGATCTGGCGGCCCATCTCAGGGACCGGCAACTGCAGTTGCTGCAGGCGGCGCTCACCCGCGTGATTGCCCGCGGCGGTATGGATGACAGCGCCGTCATCATCGGTGCCGGCTGCGGCCGTTTCCTTGCCCGGCAACTGGCAGACAGGCTGGGCCGGCCTTATGTGGACGCGGCTTCCCGTGTTAATGGTGACGCTGAGCTGCGGGAGGGGGCAGCCACCATGCTGCCGGCCTGGGCAACGGCCGAATTGCTGTGCCGCGAACTGCCGGTGACATAAAGTAAGCCTGATGAAACATATCGAGCTGCCATACGCTGTCGATCCGACCATCCTGTTCGGCCGTCTCGCACACGAACCCTGGGCCGTACTGCTGGACAGCGGTTATCCGCATATCAGCCGCGGTCGCTACGACATCATGGCGGCGCGCCCGACCGCGACGCTGACGACATACGGCGACGAAACCTTCATCGAAACCGCCGCCGGCCGGACGTGCAGCACGGACGATCCGTTCGCACTGGTACGCGAGGCGCTGGGCAAGCGTGCCGTCAATCACAGCGGCCTGCCGTTCTGCGGCGGCGCACTCGGCTATTTCGCCTACGATCTGGGCCGGTGCATTGAAAACCTGCCTGCGATCGCGAAAGCCGATATCGGCCTGCCGGACATGGCCATCGGTATCTATGATTGGGCTGTTATCGTCGATCATCATCAACGGCGCTGCTGGCTGGTGACGGACTGCCGGGACCCGCATACCGCTGAACGGATCGAGGAGCTGCGTGTTTTTTTCAGTGAAGAGCTGGCGGAACGCACGCTGGAACCCTTCCAGGTGAAATCCGCTGTCCGCACGAATATGGATGCCGATCAGTATGCCCGCGCCTTCGACCGCATCAAGCATTACATCCATGAAGGCGACTGTTACCAGGTCAACCTGGCGCAGCGGTTCAGCGTGCATGTCGGCGGCGATGCCTGGCTTGCCTACCTGAAACTGCGTTCGATCAATCCCGCACCCTATGCCGGTTTCATGCGCCTGCCAGAAGGCGCCGTGCTGAGTTCATCGCCCGAGCGCTTTCTGAAGCTCGATGGGGATCGTGTTGAAACCAAGCCCATCAAGGGAACGCGGCCGCGCGGCACGGCAGGCTACGAGGACCTGGCGGTGGCCGAGGAACTCATGCACAGCGAGAAGGACCGTGCTGAGAATGTAATGATCGTCGATCTACTGCGTAACGATATCGGCAAGAACTGTGTCATGGGTTCGGTATCGGTGCCGAAGCTGTTCGCGCTGGAGAGCTTTGCCACGGTACATCACCTGGTCAGCACCGTGACCGGTACGCTGGTGCCGGGCCGGCATGCACTGGACCTGCTGCGCGGCTGTTTCCCCGGTGGCTCGATCACCGGTGCGCCCAAGGTCCGGGCCATGGAGATCATCGAGGAACTCGAACCGCACCGGCGCAGTGTGTACTGCGGTTCACTGGGCTATATCGGTTTCGACGGCAACATGGATACCAATATCGCCATCCGCACGCTGGTTTATGACGACAAACTGATGCATTGCTGGGCCGGCGGCGGCATCGTCAACGATTCCACCCTCGAAAGCGAATACCAGGAAAGCTTCGACAAGGCCGCGGCAATGCTGCGCGTATTCGGCGCCGAAGACGTGCGCCACGCCGAGGTATTGTGAAAGCCGTCGTCATCAAGCTCGGCGGCAGCCTGCTGGATTCGCCGCGGCTCGCAGAGTGGCTGGGAATACTGGCGGAACACGGCGCGGGCAGGGCGGTGATCGTGCCCGGTGGCGGGCGCTATGCCGATGCGGTGCGCGCCGCCCAGGCCGGTCAGGGTTTTGATGACACCACGGCGCATCGCCGCGCCATGGAATCGATGCAGCATACGGCAGGCGATTTGATTGCACTGTCCCTCACTGCAGTTGGCCGATTCCGTCCGCCAGGCGCGTGAGGTTTTGAAAACCGGTGACGTGCCGGTCGCCGTGGCGATCGATGACTGGCTGGCCGCGGACGATATCGCAGATTCGTGGCACTGGACCAGCGACAGCCTCGCCCTGTGGCTGGCGCGGGCAATGAGTGCGGAAAAAATGCTGCTGGTGAAATCGGTGATGCCGGCGGTGGATACCGTAAGCGCCCCGGATGTTGCGCGGCAGGGGATTATCGACGCCGCGTTTCCTGCCCTGCTCGAAGACTGCGAACAGCCGGTGTTCTGGGCCGGGCCGGGACAGGCGCGATTGTTGCCGCGCTGGCTTGAGGGAGAACAATCAGTTTATTGCCGGCTGATTGCCGATTCATCGTCATGCGTCAATATCGTGAAAGCCGGGGTCGAGTAGTGTGATGGCTGTTCTTCGGCCGGCATGATCGGCATAGACCCGACTGTGGCGGAATCAGGTGCGGTCATTTAGTATCTGTCTCCTAGCCACATCGAAAATGGAAGTGTCATGTATAAATCCATCCTGGTGCCGGTAGATGGCTCGGAATACGCGCAGAAAGCCCTGAATGTAGCCTGTCATCTGGCCGATTCGTCCCATGTCGTGATATATGTGCTCAATGTACCGGAACTGCCGCCGGCCACCGACCCGCTGGGAATTGCGGTGGGCGCCAGCAGCCTGGATGTATCGCCCGAGGAAGTGGAGGTGGCCGGGGAGAAACTGCTGGAGCATGTGCAGGCGGCCGAACAGTCTGGTCACAATCTGATCGAGCGCATCAAGTCGGCCATCGGGCTGGATATCGAGATGAAGTCTATTGTGCGCATGGGCCAGCCCGCCGAAGTAATTATCGAAGAGGCCAACAGTCTCGGCGTGGAAGCCATCGTCATGGGCAGTCGTGGCTTGAGCAATCTGAAAAGCCTTGCCATCGGCAGCGTTTCGCACAAGGTCATGCATACCGCCGATTGCACCGTTATTATCGTGCATTGAAGCATCGTCATTGCCTGTGGGAGCGTACTGTGTTTGCGACATTATCTTTTCGATTTTCTTTTCTCGGCCGCGGCGACATGTTTCTTTACAACAATGAAACTGTCCGGCGTGACCGACATTGAATCAATGCCACATTCAACCAGGAATTCGGCAAACTCGGGGTGATCGCTGGGACCTTGGCCGCACAGGCCGATCTTGGTGCCGGTCTTGCGGGTAGCCTCGATAACATGCCTGAGCATCCATTTCACGGCATCATTCTGCTCATCGAACAGTTCGCTGAGATTGCCTGAATCCCGATCCACGCCCAGTGTCAGCTGGGTCAGGTCGTTGGAGCCGATGGAAAAACCGTCGAATCGCTCGGCAAATTCCTCCGCCAGCACCACGTTCGATGGAATCTCGCACATCACATAAACCTCGAGCCCGTTGTCGCCACGCTTCAAACCGTTGTCGGCCATCACCTCGAGCACCCTGATCCGCTTCCTTTGGCGTGCGGCAGAACGGAATCATGACGAGTGTATTGTCAAAGCCCAGCTCCCCGCGCAGCCGGCGTATCGCCCGGCATTCGAGAGCAAACCCGTCGCGGTACAGCGGTGAGTAATAACGCGATGCCCCGCGGAAGCCGAGCATCGGGTTCTCCTCGTGCGGCTCGAACGCGGCGCCGCCGATCAGGTTGGCGTATTCGTTGGTCTTGAAGTCGCTCATGCGCACGATCACCGGCTGCGGGTAAAACACCGCGGCGATCCGCGCCAGGCCGCGTGCGAGCTGGCCGACGAAATATTCGGTCTTGTCTTCGTAACCGCGCGTCAGTTCCTCGATGTGCTGTTTCGCCTTTTCATCCTCGAGTTCGTCGAACTTCACCAGCGCCATGGGATGGATCTTGATGTAGTCGTTAATCACGAACTCCATGCGCGCCAGTCCCACGCCATCGGCCGGCAGCCGCCACCAGCTGGTAGGCCGCAGCCGGATTGGCGAGATTGAGCATGATCTGCGTTTTTGTCTGCGGCAGGTCGTCGAGGCGAACATCGCTGATGTCGAATTCGAGTTCGCCTTCGTAGACCACACCCTCGTCGCTCTCGCCGCAGGACACGGTGACAATCTGACCGTCTTCCAGTTTCTGCGTCGCGTCGCCGGCGCCGACTATTGCCGGCAGGCTTAGTTCGCGGCTGACGATGGCCGCGTGCGAGGTGCGGCCGCCGTGATCGGTGATGATGGCTGCTGCCTTCTGCATGATCGGCATCCAGTCGGGATCGGTGATAGACGTGACCAGTACGTCACCTTCCTCGAACTGGTCGATTTGATCGGGGCTGTCCAGTCGCCGCACCTTGCCGCTGGCGATGGCCGTGCCGATGCTTAAGCCCCGTGCCAGCTCGCGGCCTTTCTCTTTCATCTTGTAATGCTTGAAGGTGTTGGCCCTCTGCTGCGACTGCACCGTTTCCGGCCGCGCCTGGACGATGAACAGCGCGCCGGTGTTACCGTCCCTGGCCCATTCGATATCCATTGGCATGCCGTAGTGCTTTTCAATCACGCAGGCCCAGCGCGCGAGCTGAAGTATGTCGGCATCGTCGAGCACGTAATGCAGGCGTTCGTCTTCCGAGGTGTTTACCGTCTTGACTGTCGCATCACCGCCGCTGGTGTAGATCATTTTCGCGGACTTGTTGCCGAGCTTTTTGGTAATGATCGGCTGGTAGTTGTCCTTGTCCAGCAGCGGCTTGAAGACATGGTATTCGTCCGGATCAGCGCTGCCCTGGACCAGGCTCTCGCCCAGCCCCCAGACGGCGTTGATCAGCACCACCTTGTCGAATCCGGTCTCGGTGTCGATGGAGAACATGACACCGGCGCCACCCAGATCCGATCGCGCCATGACCTGCACACCCACCGACAGGCCGACTTTCATGTCATCGAAACCCTTCGCCTGGCGATAACTGATCGCGCGTTCACCAAACAGCGAGGCATAACAGCGTTTACAGGCATCAAGCAGTGCCTCATCGCCCTGGATATTGAGAAAGGTTTCCTGCTGGCCGGCAAAACTGGCGTCGGGCAGGTCTTCGGCCGTGGCACTGGAACGCACGGCGACGGAAACATCGCTGTCAGCAGCAGCCCGCTCGCACAGTTCCCGGTAGGACTGGCGGATTGCCTGTTCGATGTCCTGCGGCCATTCGCCCTGCAGGAAGGCATCGTAGATGGATATCGCTGGCGGCCCGCGGTGTGATGTCACCCCGGTCGGCAGCCGCGCGGGTATCGGCAATCACCTGTTTCAGTCCATTGGCCTCGATAAACTGCCAGTAGGCGTCGACAGTGGTGGCAAAACCGGGTGGTACCTGTACGCCGGCGCCGCCCAGGTTGGCAATCAGCTCGCCCAGCGACGCATTCTTGCCGCCAACGCGGGCAACATCGTCATTCGTGACATTCTCGAGCCAGACTACGGGTTCCTGCTTGGTTGCCATGACTCGCCTCAAGAAGTTGAAGGTTAGTGCCCGTGATTGCTGCACAAGGCCGGCCCAGTCTAGCAAATCGGTGCGCTGGGAATAGTCCTGCGATGCACAATGCAATTGCCTGTCATGCCGGTTCCCGTATCAAGTACGGGACAGGCTCCGAGCCGGCATCCAGTCAGGAAAATCCTGCTCGCAGAGCGGTTATTATTTAAGGAAGCTCTGAATAATCCCCACATGTCATTTCGACCAACGGGAGAAATCCCTGCTTCCTTAAGTATTCCTGTAAATATGACGTCGATGTGCGACTTTAACGACCGTGACAATGAGTGTCTCATCCCTGATTTCGTATACGATACGATAAATGCCCTGACATACGCGGTATCTTTCCTGCCCGGAGAGTTTTTCGCATCCCTGGGGGCGAGGATCCTCTGCCAGTGCAGCAATGCGTTTCAGAATGCGTTGCACATCCCGCTTCGGAATGGAGCGAAGGTCATTGGCGATGGATTTTCTGACGACCAGCTTATAGCTGGCCATGTTTTTTCAGATCCTTGAGCAGGGCCTCATAGCTCATGGTGGGTTCGGCTGCGCGTTCTTCGAAGGCAGCCAGATCCTCCTGGTCTTCCGCCAGTGCGGCCCGGACCGCATCATTGACCAGATCGGAAACGGAGCGATTCGAATGCGCGGCCTTCAGCCGCAGGGCAGCGTGCAACCCGGGTTCAAAATAGATCGTGGAACGTTTGGATAAGTCGGACATGGTTGTATCCCTCGAGACAGGCCCATACAATAACGTCATAACGTTATAGCGTCAACATACCAACCCGGGTTTTTCCAATGGAAACAGGGCAGTGCAACGACTGATCATCATCACCATCAGCCTTATTCTGGCAGCCACCGGCGCGCAGGCCGCCGGTGGCCCGCTCCCGCGCCTGGAAACTGATGCCGTCATTGCCACCGATGGTTATCGACTGCCGCTTTCGAAGTGGCTGCCCGATGGTGAAGCCCTGCCGGGTCATGCTCGGCCTGCACGGTTTCAATGACTACCGCGAGACTTTTGATGATCTTGCCAGCGCCTTGAGCGCGGACTGTGTCGCGTTTTATGCCTATGACCAGCGCGGTTTCGGCGCCACGGTCGATCGCGGTTCATGGCCCGGCCGTTCACGTCTCGTCAATGATGCCATCAGCGTGGCCAGCCTGTTGCGCGAACGGTATCCCGGGACACCCCTGTATGTGGCCGGCGAGAGCATGGGCGGGGCCGTGGCGTTACTCGCACTGGCGCAGAACATGCCCGTCGATGGCGCGGTATTGATGGCGCCCGCGGTCTGGGCCCGTGATATCCAGCCCTGGTATCAGCGATTCGGCCTGTGGCTGGGCGTGCGCCTCATGCCCAATGCGAAATTAGCCAGTGCATGGATCGATATCGATCCCAGCGATGACCCGGAAGTCCTCGAATACTGGCGCTCGCATCCTGATGGTGATCCGGAAACGCGGGTGTCCGCACTGTATGGAGTGAACGCACTCATGGATGCGGCGTTACAGGCTGCCAATGAATTGCAGACACGGGCACTGATCCTTTACGGCGGTGAGGATGAAGTCATACCGCCCGAGGCAACCTGTGCATTGTTAAAGGAACTGGAAGAGGCCCCGGCAGACTGGCGCTTTGTTTATTATCCCGAGGGTTATCACATGCTGGCGCGCTACAGTGGTGCGGCTGCAACCATTCAGGACATCCGTGAATGGCTGCAATCGTCAATTGTGGAATTGCCATCGGGCGGGGAACTGCAGCCTGTAGCAGCGAGAGACAAGATGTGCAGTCAATGACGGACGTTTGCCGGCTCATCCGGTTGTGTCCGGCTTATTCGTATCTGCCCGCGCGGGTAATCTTGCCTGCATTGTATCGCGGAATGCGCGGATCCTTCGGGTATTGGTGCCGACATCGGAACGACCCACGCGGGACTTGGAACGCACGTCCATTCTTGTCCCGCCATTGTCGGCCCGTATGCGGATCACGATGTCGTCCCTGAAGCCGAACCAGCGGGTGGTGTCGACAGCCTCGATACGGCCGTCATTTTCATCGGCCTCCACCAGTTGCCAACCCAGTTCGCTGATGGCCTGCTTCGCCGCGCGAAATACCTCTACCGGTTTTGCGTCGAAATACATCGGCCGGATATCCGGATAGGCTTCATGCTGGGCACGGGCGGTTTCCCGGCCGGCATATTCGACCGGGTTGGGTGCGTCACGGCGCAGCGGTGCGATGGCGACAAAGGCAGGCGGGTTGTCGGTATCGGTGGTGATGTCATGAATGGGCGGTACGCTCGCCGCACGCTGCTGCCATGACCACGGGATTGCAGCGGCGACGATGCCGACAATCATCACCAGCCCGGCCAGGATGATCCGCCGGCGCCGGCGATGCCAGGCCAGCATGGCAATCAGGGCGGCGCCCGCAAGGACGGCGGCCAGGGCGTTCAGCGACGCACCCCAGCGCAGCAGGGTGAAACCGCTGCGAAACTCCCACCAGTCCAGTCGATAGCCGGGACTGGCCAGCAGCATCATGATGATACCGATAATGGCCAGCAACAGCGGAACGGCCGTGGCTATGTAAAACAGCCTGTGCAGACTTCCGGGCATGCGCGGAGTATAAATGATCCGCAACGGCGAACCATGGCTTCAGGAATGAGTAGACTGTCCCCGATTCATTGCGCTCAACACCAGCGGGCAAGCAAACGTGCGGGCTGGTGTTCCTCGAATGCCCCCGCTGTATTCCGGCGGGAGAGGGTTGCAGCCTCGGCCATGCGCCCGATCAGTTTAGGAAAATCGCGATCCACCTGGAATGCCAGAACAGGTAGCATCAGTGACGCAAGCCATTTCGGTTTCGGTTCCAGCTCCCACCAGATCATGACGGTCGAGCCTTCCGCCGCCGGCATGATTTTCCAGCCGCCGACCATGCGCCGGGCCGGAAACGGAAAGCCGAGTTCATCCGCCCGGAAGTGGACGACGAATCGCCGGCCGGCTTCGTCGAACACCGTGCATTCCTCCGACCAGGCCCGGCCGGTTTGATCGACGCAACGGCGGACCGCGCCGGCGCCCGGTTCCTTGCCGTCGAGAATCACGGAATCACGCAGGCTCGACATGTATCGGCTGATCGCGCCAAGGTCACGAATGATTTTCCACAGCTTGTCTGCCTGTGCATGGGTATCGACGAGAATGCAGTGTCGGTACAGGCCGGTTTCGGGATTCCGGTGCAATCGATCGATACCCCATAACTGAGAGATACCGAAAGCGAGCACGATCCCTGTAACGGTGACAACAGTGATCATGCCGGAAGCAGACAGCCACTCGCCAAACAGCAAAACGCCGAGGATCGATCCCAGTACCCAGAGAATATCGGCAGCACTGGCATACAGCGCGCGCCAGGTCTGCATGCGGGTACGCGTAGCCTGATGAACCAGATCGGTTGCAAACAGTACCAGTCCCGCGCCCACCAGCATGAAAACCCGTGTCGCCTCGAAACCCAGCAGTGCGCCCACCCATGCGGGATTGAGGATCATGATCAGGCCGCAGCTGGCGGAAAACAGGGCATTGGCAAGCAGGGCAGTGCGCAAGGGGCGGCGTGGTATTCATTGGATCTGACTCCTGCACTCCGGCAATGACGGCGGCACTGCCGCTATGTAAACTGGGTAGACAAATACTAGATGCGACCGGCAATCATGTCAACAAGGTTTACAACCAGGGGCACACCCATGGCAAGCAGCCACGCGCTTGCTGCGCGCAGGCCACCGCCGAGGTACGCGACAGCATCTGCGATCACGTCGCCATGAAACTGGCCGAGAAGGGCTACCACGACGTTTCCCCGGCAACACTGAATTTCCTCGGCGCGCTGGATTGCGGTGTGAAAAACCACGGCTCCGAGATCGCCCCGTAAGTCTCAGGGTCTCACCGGCAGTTTGTCGCCAAAATGGTCCGGGAACTGAGTGCGGCCGGTTATCTGCAGCAGAAAACAGGAACGGGAAGACAGAAGCCGATCCTGTTTACCCGGAAGGGTGAAAAACTGATGTCCGAGGTCCGCAGAATCCTGGCGCAGCTCGATGACGTGCTTGTTGAGCAGACCGGCAAGGCCGCTTTGAAAAAGGCGATCAGCGTGCTGGAGGGGATAAAAATATCAAATTAAGTAAACTGTCCCCGAAATAAAACGGGCGCAGCCATTATTGCCTGCGCCCGAATTTTTTCAGCTGGCTTCAGTAATTACGCCAGATCAAACCGATCCGCGTTCATCACCTTGTTCCAGGCGCCGACGAAGTCCTTCACGAACTTCTCCTGCGCGTCGTCCTGGGCATAGACTTCCGAGATGGCACGGAGCTGGGAGTTGGAGCCGAAGACCAGATCGACGCGGGTGCCGGTCCACTTGACCTTGCCGGTCTTGCGGTCGCGGCCCTCGAACTCCTCCGCCTTCGCCGAGGTCGGCTTCCACTCCGTGTCCATGTCGAGCAGGTTGACGAAGAAGTCGTTGGTGAGCGTGCCCGGCCGGTCGGTGAACACGCCGTGCTTCGACCGCCGACAGTTGGCGTCCAGCGCGCGCATGCCGCCGACGAGCACCGTCATCTCCGGCGCGGTCAGCGTCAGCAGCTGCGCCCGGTCGAGCAGCATTTCCTCGGCGGGCACGGTGTAGCGCTTCTTCAGGTAGTTGCGGAAGCCGTCGGCCTCGGGCTCCAGGTACTCGAAGGACTCCGCGTCGGTCTGCTCCTGCGATGGCATCGGTGCGGCCCGGGTGGAACGGGACTTCGACGTCATGCCCGGCCTTCCTGGCGGCCTGCTCGACGGCGGCGTTGCCGCCGAGCACGATCAGGTCGGCCAGCGAGACCTTGCTTGTTGCCGGACTGCGCGCTCGTTGAACGTCCTTCTGGATGCCTTCCAGCTTGCCGAGCACCTTCGCCAGCTGCTGCGGCTGGTTGACCTCCCAGTCCTTCTGCGGCGCCAGGCGGATGCGCGCGCCGTTGGCGCCGCCGCGCATGTCGGAGCCGCGGAAGGTGGAGGCCGAGGCCCAGGCGGTGGAGACCAGCTCGGACATGGACAGGCCGGAGTCGAGGATCCTGCTCCTTGAGCTCGGCGATGTCCTTGTCGTCGATCAGCTCGTGATCCACGGCGGGCACCGGGTCCTGCCAGATCAGATCCTCGTGCCGGCACTTCCGGGCCGAGGTAGCGCGACTTCGGGCCCATGTCGCGGTGGATCAGCTTGAACCAGGCGCGGGCGAAGGCATCCGCGAACTCGTCCGGGTTCTTGTGGAAGTGCTCGGAGATCTTGCGGTACTCCGGGTCCACCTTCAGCGACAGGTCCGTGGTGAGCATCATGGTGCGACGCGCTGTGGACGGATCGTGCGCATTCGGCGCACCTGGTCCTTGTCGGCAACGTTCTTCGGCGTCCACTGGTTGGCGCCGGCGGGGCTCTTCGTCAGCTCCCACTCGTAGCCGAACAGCATGTTGAAATAACCCATGTCCCATTGCGTCGGGTTCGGCGTCCAGGCGCCTTCGATGCCGCTGGTGATGGTGTCGTCGCCCTTGCCGGTGCCGTAGCTGCTCTTCCAGCCCAGGCCCTGCTGCTCGAGCGGCGCGGCCTCGGGTTCCGGGCCGACATGGGCGGCGTCGCCGGCGCCGTGGCACTTGCCGAAGGTGTGGCCGCCGGCGATCAGCGCGACGGTCTCGTAGTCGTTCATGGCCATGCGGGCGAAGGTCTCGCGGATGTCCGTGGCCGAGCCTTAGCGGGTCCGGGCTCGCCGTCCGGGCCTTCCGGGTTCACGTAGATCAGGCCCATCTGCACGGCGGCCAGCGGGTTTTCCAGTTCCCGGTCGCCGCTGTAGCGGCTGTCGTCTGCCCAGCCACTCGTTCTCGGCGCCCCAGTAGATATCCTCTTCCGGGGCGTAAATGTCCTCGCGGCCGCCGGCGAAGCCGAAGGTCTTGAAGCCCATGGACTCCAGCGCGACGTTGCCGGCCAGGATGATCAGGTCGGCCCAGGAAATCCTGTTGCCGTACTTCTGCTTGATCGGCCACAGCAGCCGCCGCGCCTTGTCCAGGTTGGCGTTGTCCGGCCAGCTGTTGATGGGCGCGAAACGCTGGTTGCCCGTGCCGCCGCCGCCACGGCCGTCGCCGGTGCGGTAGGTGCCGGCGGCTGTGCCAGGCCATGCGGATGAACAGCGGCCCGTAGTGGCCATAGTCCGCCGGCCACCAGTCCTGGGAGTCGGTCATCAGAGCGTAGAGATCCTGCTTCAGTGCCTTGTAATCGAGTTTCCTGAATGCTTCGCGGTAGTTGAAATCCCGGCCCAGCGGGCTGGACTCGGGGGTGTGCTGGTGGAGGATTCGGATATTGAGCTGGTTCGGCCACCAGTCCTCGTTCGTTGTACCCTTGCCGCGCACGGTGGTCTGGGCCCCGTGCATGACCGGGCATTTTCCTGCTACTTCTTTAGCATTTGCGGCCATGTCTCTCTCCGATGGTTACTGCCTTGATTGCGTCGGTCCGAAATCCGGACGACGCCTACCGTCCAGGGCTATTAGTCCGGCGGTTACGCGAGGCCGGAGCCCCGCAAACGCAAGCACTGCCTTGCTTCGACAGCGCGGCCGGATAATCCTTAGTCTTACCTAATTTATAGTTCGTGGCGTCGATAGACACAAATAAAGAATTTCCATAAATAAGATAGTATTTATTAATCGGTTCGTGCCGGGAAATATTTGATCGAAGCGATCATCCCGCCGGCAGTCTTAGCGCTGACCTGAAACGTGGCCTCGTTGCTGTATTTGACAAGAATATTTTGAAAAATATGTCAGAGAATGCGCGGCTACCTAAACAAGTGGAAAGTACGGCAAGGCGGAACCGATTCTTGCTGTGAAGCAGGACCAACGGCGAGTGCCCCAGCCCTAAAATTACTCACGCAGACCGATGACGTAATCATCGAGCAGGCAAGCAATATGGTTTTGGTAAGAGCGATTGATGTGCTAAGGGATTGAGGGATTCAAGGGACTGTAAACCAGATTGTGTAATTGCCCATTGATGCCTAGTGTACAACAAGAGGAGCCCATCAATGGCAGTGATAAGGCCATGACCGCCGATCTCAAGCGCATCTATACAGGCCAGCACCGTAGCCGAGGCCGAACAGTTGTTGCAGGACTTCGCCGGGCGCTGGGATGACCGCTATGTCCAGATCAGCAAAATCTGGCGGCATCACTGGCCGAATTTGCGCACGCTGTTTGATTATCCGCCCGACATTCGCCGGGCCATTTATACCACCAATGCGATTGAATCCCTGAACAGTGTCATCCGACAGGCCACGAAGAGGCGCAAGATTTATCCGCATGACGAGGCCGCGCTGAAGGTGATTTACCTGGCCATCCAGGTGGCCTCCGGCCGCTGGTCACGACCCAGACAGCAGACTTATCCACAGACGCCTAGGTATGCTGGGCACCGATAACCCGGGTCAGAATTGGATGGAAATCCTGGGTCAGTTTTAGGTGGAAACTAACACCCATGGACTTCATTGCCCGCCTGGCTGCTCTGGTACCGAAGCCATGAGTCAACCTGATGCGTTTTCACAGCGTGTTTGGCCCAACAGCAAGCACCGCGCCTTGGTCACGCCCGCGAAGCGGGGCAAAGGTAACAAGCGTAAGCCATCTGATGATGTGGATGTATTCACCTCAGCCGAACGCCGTGCGTCGATGACGTGGGCGCAGCGACTCAAGCGCGTCTTCAGTATCGACATCGAAACCTGTAGCGAATGCGGCGGTGCCGTCAAGATTATCGCCTGTATTGAAGACCTGGTGGTGATTCAGAAGATACTCGATCACCTGAAGGAGGAAACCGAACCGAACGCACTCACCCCTGACCCGAAACCCGGGCACCGCCAGCCGGCAGAGCGGGGGCCGGTTCGACTAACGCACCATCCGCATAGCCCGTTCTCGTACTTCCGGTGAGTATCTCGTTGTTTTGCTCATGATGTCATCCTATCAATGTCTCCGGAAATCTCGGGGCGGTTCAGTTCATCTCGGTGTTGTTCAGTCTGCCTTTACGACTTGACTGATTGCGAAGGTGACGGATGGGCATGACAGTAGTCAGTCCTCGGCTTTTGCCATCCTGACCTAGGCGGCGGATCATGGTATCCGAGCCGGACCAAAAGCAGGTTGAATGCCGGTTTTCTTGATCCAAATCAATGGTTGAGAAAGCGAAGGCATTAGCATGGTAATCATCCGGCAAGGTGAGCAGGTGCCGCATGAAGAGGGCTGGGGATTGTAAGCGAACTGAGGAATACGACGGAGAGCGAGCCCATGAGTGAGAAAGAGAGCCGATCGGGAGCTGGCGACGGAGGGCACAATCCGAAACGTCGACGCTTCCTGCAGTCAACGGTCGGGGCCGCCGCCGGAACGGCCGCGGCTGGGATGACCGCCGCTAGCGAAGAGGACACCGAAACCCCTAGGCCAAAGAAACGCTACGGTATGCTGATCGACCTGAATCGTTGTATCGGCTGCCATGCATGCAGCGTAGCCTGCAAGTCCGAATTCGATGTACCACTGGGCGAAACCCGTTCCTGGGTGGAATACATCGAGCGCGGCAATTACCCGCATGTATCCCGGAGCTTCCTGCCACGGCTGTGCAACCACTGTTCAGAGCCGCAGTGCGTGGACGTCTGTCCCACCGGTGCAACCTGGGTTCGTGAAGACACGGGTATCGTGCATATCGATCCCGATATCTGCATCGGCTGCAAGTACTGCATGATGGCCTGTCCCTACGGCATGCGCTTTATCAATCCGATGCACGGTTCCGCCGACAAGTGCAACTTCTGCGAGCACCGGGTCGATCAGGGTGTAGATCCTGCCTGTGTACAGACCTGCGTGGGTCATGCCCGCATCTTCGGCGATCTGAATGACCCAGACAGCACGATCTCTCAAATGCTTTCTGAAAACAATGACGTAAGTGTTCTGCGTCCGGAAATGGGAACCAAGCCCAACGTCTTCTACATTGGCGCCGATCACAGCGATCCGAATACCACGGCCGTCGCAGCGCAGTATCTACGCATTGATACCAACCGGCGCCAGAAAGAGAGGGTGTGATCATGATGGGTTATGAAGACATCGCTTGGGGAATGCCAGTCGTGCTGTATCTGTTCCTGGCGGGTGTCGGTGCCGGAGCACTGGTCACGAGTGGGTCGGTGCTGCTGCGCGGTCCGACCGGTCATTTTGGCAGAAGTTACCGGGAGGTGGCACGTCTCGCAGCATTCATCGCACCGCTGCCGATCATCATCGGCTGCGCCGCACTGGTTTTCAAGCTGGGCTCGTTTCACGCGGGCAACTACTTTCGGTTTCTGAACCTGTATACGGTGATAAATCTCTCGCCCATGTCCGTGGGTACATGGCTATTGACGCTGGTTATTCCCGTGGGGCTCGTCTATGCAGCGACGTTCGTGACCTGGGACGCAAATGATTACGTGCGCTGGTCTCGCCGCATGCCGCGAGTCGAGCCGTTCGTGGCCCGCTGGGCGCCCCGCCTTCTTCGTTTTGAGCCGTATCGTGCCGGAACGCAGCACCTGCTTGCCTGGGTGGTGGTTCCGCTCGGGATCGCAACTGCCGTCTATACCGGTGTCCTGCTCGGGGCGATGCCGTCGCGCCCGTTCTGGAACACGCCCATAGTCGCGCTGCTGTTCCTGATCTCTTCCATCTCGACCGGCGTGGCGGCGACGCTGCTGCTGCGCGCCTTGTTCAATCTTCGCCGCAGACGGGATGCTGCCGATCCCGTGAACGCGGCGATCGAGCACGAGGCCAATTATCTGTTGAGCGCGACTGATATCGTCTTTATCGGACTGGAACTTCTCGCGGTGTTTCTGTTCCTGATGTATGCCCACCTGACGATCGGTAACGTACAAGCTTGCCGTATCGGTGGTTTTGCCAGGCGGGGAGTTGGCCGGGCTGTTCTGGTTCGGATTCATTGTGCTTGGATTGCTGGTACCGGTTGCTGTCGAGCTTTATTACGTGCTGCCACGCTTGCTGTACGAACGAGCCTATGCGAGCCCACCGGCAGCGGATGTCTTTACATGTGCATTGGTATTGCTCGGTGGGTTCATGCTGCGTTACGTGGTATTGCTGGCCGGACAGATCACCGGCCCTATCGGCATCTGACCCGGTTGTGTAACGGATACGGTATCTGGAGGTACTCGCAGTGTTAATCAATCGCAGAGAATTTCTCAGGATGGGTGCCGCGCTATCAGCGGTGGGAAGCTTGTGGGCAGCGGGCGCCCTAAACGTGGCTCGGGCGCGGGAGCTCCAGAGTGAGCTGGCGCATGGCTGGAAGGATTTCTCGCCCATTACTGGATTGGCGCGCACGCCGGTGCCGAGCGCCTGCTGGCAGTGCGTGACTCGTTGTTCGATTATCGGCTATGTGGAGAATGAGCGTCTCGTCAAGATCGAGGGCCACCCCGATGCCACCCGCAATCGCGGCAAGATCTGCGCCAAGGGTCAGGCGGGAGTCAATCAGGTCTATGATCCGGACCGAGTCCTTTATCCACTGCGCCGCGTCGGTGCACGGGGCGAGGGCAAATGGAAACGCATCAGCTGGGACGAGGCCTTGACCGAACTCGCCGAACGGCTTGGCAAGCTGCGCGAGGAGGGCCAGCCCGAGAAGTTCATGTTCCATTACGGGCGGATGAAGGCAAGCTCGTCCAAGCTCATCAAGAGCGTGTTTCTACCGACTTATGGTACCGGCACCATCGGCAATCACACCTCCATATGCGAAGGCGGAAAGTGGACCGGTCAGGAACTGACCTGGGGCGCGCACTACGACAACTGGGACTTCGAGAATACGCAGTACGTGCTGAATTTCGGCAGCAATGTTCTCGAGGCCCACACGAACCATATTCCGGAAGCCGAACGTCTGATACGCATGATCTCGACTGGGCGGACGCGCATGGTCACCTTCGACGTGCGCCTGTCCAATACGGCGGCTCGCTCCGATGAATGGCAGCCGATTCGGCCCGGTACGGATCTCGCCGTCGTGCTTGCAATGTGCAATGTGATCATGAGCGAGGAGCTTTACCGGACATTCGGTGAAGAGTTCCTGGATTTCGTGAAGGCCAACGCCGGAGCCAATGCCTCGCGCGAGGAGAAGATTCGTACGCTTGCGTCACATCTTGGCCAGTACTCTCCGGAGTGGGCGGAGAAGGAGAGTGGCGTTGCGGCCGATGACATCCGTCGCATCGCGCGCGAGGTCGCCACGCATCATCCAGCCGCCATTATCAGCTATCGCGGTGCCGTGGCGCATTACCGGGGCGCGGAGACCGAACGCGCGATCCAGATGCTGGCGGCGCTGACCGGCAACATCGACAATCCCGGCGGACGCTGCAAGGCAGTGGCGCCGAGCTGGCATTATTCGCACGGCCCGGAGGACAAGCCCGAAAGCAGGAAACTGGACATCCTGGACGGCTTCGATGGTCAGGTTGCGTTCCCCACTCATCACGTGAGCAACCAGATATTCAACATGATCCGTGATGGCTCCAAGGGCCGGCCCGAAGTCTACCTGTGGTACTGCTACCAGCCGGTCTATTCAAATGGGGACTGCAAGGCAAACGAGGCGGTTCTCAAGGATGAATCGCTGCTGCCGTTTACCGTCTGCTCGAGCCCGTTCTATGACGAATCCGCCGCACTGGCGGACATGATCCTCCCGGATGCGACGTACCTGGAGCGTTGGGACTGGGAAGACATGGTCAATCCCTCGCAATTCGCAGAGTACTACATCCGTCAGCCGATGGTGGAGCCGCTCGGCGAGGCGCGGGATCTGGCCGACGTGTTCTGCGAACTGGCCGAGCGCATGGGAATGCCGCTGGGCTTTGACTCCAAGGAAGAGTTCGTGCGCATGTCCTGCGAGATGACCCCTGGCGTGCGCGAAGCCGGCGGTTTCGACTACATGCGCGAGAAAGGCGTGTGGCACGACCCGGACGCGAAGCCGCGTTACTACTCCTATCGGGAGAAGATCCCGGCAAAGGAGCTGGCGGCGGACGGCGTGATCCTGGACGAGGCCACGGGCGTCTACTGGAACTGGAAAAAAAGCAAGGCCCACAGTGAAGCCGAGGCGCAGCACAAGGGCTATAGCGCGATTCCCAAGGCCTATGAGGGTTACGTGGGTCAGCGCATCGGGGATCAGGTCTATCGAGGATTCCCGCCGGACAAGCTCAACAAATCCGGCTACTTCGAGTTGTATTCCGAACTGATGGCGGAAGCGGGATTCAATCCCCTGCCGACCTACGAGCCGATTCCTGAACATCAGGACCTGAAGGACGATCAGTTAATCCTGACGACCTATAAGGTGAATGTACAGACGCACTCGCGCACGCAGAACTGCAAGTGGCTGAGCGAGATCTATCACGAGAATCCGGCGTGGCTGAATCCGGCAACGGCGCAGACGCTCGGTGTCCGTAACGGCGAGTCCGTGCGTCTGCGGTCGAGCCTCGGCGAGCTTGAGACTCCGGTACGAGTGACACCGGCGGTGGCACCGGGGGTCATAGCGATCTCGAATCACTGCGGCCATTGGCAATACGGCCGGTATGCGTCGGGCAAGCTGTCACCATGGGGCGGAGAAGACCCCGAGGCGGCCCGGGCCATCCCGGCCTATTTCAAGGGCATCTGGTGGGAGGGGAACCACGGGGTGCATCCCAACTGGCTGATACCCAATCGACCCGATCCCGATCAGCGGCGAACAGCGTTGGATGGATACGGTGGTCGAACTCGAACCCGCTCGAAGCGCGGCTTGACGCGATCGGCCCTTACAACTGCCGAGGAGGCCCGGGGTAGCAGCCGACTTTACGGCCTCCTGGCAAACGTATTCTGGTCTGAACCCGACGAGTCACTCTTACAGCAACTCGCCAGCCGCGAGGTCCGAGCGCTTCTCGAGGAGCAGTGGTGTCGTCCATGCCCGCCGCGCTCGCTCGCGTCCACGGAACCGGCACGAGCGAGAGCGAGAGCGCTGGCCATGGAGTTCACCCGACTCTTCGTCGGCCCCGGGCAAGCACGTGCCTCCGTATGCCTCCGTCCAGCTTGAGGAAGGTCGCGGCAATCTATGGGGCGAGGCGACGGCCTGGGTGCAGGCCTACTTCGATCGCGCCGGCTTCCGCCTGCCCGATGGCAGTGGCGGAATTCCGGACCACTTCTCGCTCGAGCTGCTCTTCCTCCAACACCTGACGGCGTCCGAGGCCGGGGCGCTGGAACGCGGCGCCGAAGAAGAAGCCGCGGCCCTGCGCGAAGTACGGCAGTACTTCCTCCAGCAGCACTTGCTACGCTGGGCCGAACCATTCCTTGAGCGCGTCGAGGCCGCGGCGGAGGCGGATTTCTACCCGACATTCTGCGCGCTGGCGCGGCGGTTACTGGAGTCGGAGGCGGAATACATCGCCGGTGCAGCGAGCAGGAGTCCGTGGTGAGTGACGCAGGCATCACCGAAGCCGCTGTTCGGGGACAGGCCCGCCACCGCTCGCAGCGGACGTCGCTGCCGGCACGAAACGCGCAACGGTGAGGCGCCGGCGTGCCGCGCTCGCGCGACTGGCCCGCGCCCGGTCGTCGACGGCACGCCGCGTGACGTACCACTCCCGCGGGCGTCTGCTCGTCGTGGGCCTCGCATCGACGATCGCCGCCGTGCGCCCCCGCCTGCCGAATACGCTGACCCACTCGTTCCTGCCAACGGTCCCCGATACTGAAGACGCCGCCAGTCGCCAAGCTGGTCCCCGGAGCGACGGCGCCGGGGTTGGCCAAGCGAGGTCGGCGTAACCGGCCATCTCGGGGCATTTCGCGTAACGGCCCGCTGGAACGGGCGTGAACGCGATGTTGCGCCTGGTGCTGGGGCTGGCATCGGACGAGACCTTCGACCTCGTGCTCGACCTCCAACGGCAACCGGCCATCATCCGGGAGGAACCGCCGCCGGGTTACTTTGCTCCGGCTGCCGATAACGCCCTCGCCCAGGCGCTGATGCAGCTGCCCGAGCTTGTCGGGGAGCTGACGAAGCCCCGCTTCTTCGAGCACAACGCCAGCGTCTGCGCGCATGCCTCGCGCGGGACCATCGGATGCACTGCCTGCCTGGATGCATGCCCCGCCGAGGCCATTGCCGATCGGTCGACGGTCTTGTCGAGACCGACCCCTGACCTGTGCCGGGGTTGCGGTAGCTGTGCCACGGCATGTCCGACCGGAGCGACACGCTACGCGCAGCCCCGATCCGCGGATCTGGTGGAACGGCTGCAAAATCTGGTGGAGGGTTATCATCGGGCCGGTGGCCGGGCACCGACCCTGCTGCTGCATACGCACGACGGGCCCGCGGCGCACGGCCGTGCACGAGCAGGCGCCGGAGTTCGCGGAGTCCGATCGTGCCGCTCGCCGTGCACGACGTCGGTTCGGTGGGCCTCGAGGCGTGGTTTGCCGCCCTGGCTTCGGGTGTCGCGCGGGTGCTGTTGCTGTTCGCCCCATCGGACCCGCGCGCCAAGCGAGAGACCACGGCATCGCAGATCGGGGTGGCCCGGGCGCTGCTTGACGCATTGGGGCATTCGGCGGAGCGCGCATCGATGATCTTCACCGACCAGGAGTTCGGCCTGATCGGGGATGAGCTTCCGGCACTGGTGGGACAGCCGGTGGAGAATCTCGGCGGACGCGACAAGCGTTCCATCCTGCAGCGCGCCCTTCAATACCTGGCCGCGGCGAACGATGTCCCGGCTACGGTCACGGCGCTCCCGCCCGGAGCGCCATTCGGTAACCTCGACGTCGATCCCGATGCATGCACGCTGTGCATGTCCTGCGTGTCCGCCTGTCCACGGGATGCGCTACTGGGTCACAACGGAGGACGGCTCGGAATTGCACGAAAACCGGTGCGTGCAGTGTGGCCTCTGCGCCAGAATCTGCCCCGAACAGGCGATCGCGCTGGAACCCCGCTTCGCGATCGGCGCCTTGCGTGAATCCGCGCCCGATTGTGCTCAATGAAGCCGAGATGCAGCGCTGTCCCGGGTGCGGTAATCCCACTTACCCCGGTCCCATGGTGGCAACCGTTCTGAAGAAACTCGCCGCGAGCCGGACACGATGTCGGCGATGATGCGACCGCTGCGTCGCCGCCTGCTGGCCTGCGAGGACTGCCGTTCGCGAGGGCGCGTGTAACGTAACGGTGCCCGCACGGCGAGGCAACTGGAAATACCGGATTCCGGTCGGGCTTGCCATCGTCGCCGTACTGGTCCTGGTTGCCTGGAGGTACGTTGACACGCTCGCCGGCTTCGACAAGACGGCCGCGGCCGGCGCCTCCGAGTCCTCGCCTTCAATACACGGAGCTCACGGCGCGTCAGCGAGCAACGGGTGAGTCGGTGTATGCCGGCGTGTGTGCCGGTTGCCACAACAATGGACGATTCGACGCGCCGGTCATCGGCGATGCGCCGGAGTGGCGGTAACGCCTCGAGGAACACGGACGCAGGATGCTGCACGAGCATGCAGTTCACGGATTCAGGCGCATGCCTCCCAGGGGCGGGGTGTCGCAGCTTTCCGACGAGCAGGTTCACCTGGCAGTGGAGTACATGCTGCACGAGGCTCGACTCGATCCCTGAGCAGGTCGTAGCCAGTGGAGCCAGCAGACCGTTGATCCAGGCAGCACCTGCGGCGTCGGCATCCGCTTCGTGCCGTAGGCGCCGGGCATCCGCGCGGCGAGCCCCACATCCGTATAAATTGAGGCTCGGCTCTACCTGAGAGTATGACTGGACTTCCCACGGTCTCGTGGACACTTCTGGCCTATAATTGAGCATAGGAGGAAGTGATATGAGCAGTCAGAGATATACCCCCGAATTCAAGGACGAGGCGGTCCGCCAAGTCGTCGATCGCGGTTACTCCGTGGCCGAGGTATCGGGGCGGCTCGACGTGTCCGCACACAGCCTGTACAAGTGGGTCAAGGCGATCAAACCGGACAGCTCGGAGCAGCAGGCCTCGGAATTGATCGAGGCCAAAAGCGAGGTCCTCAAGCTGCGCGCCCAGTTGCGGCGCACGGAAGAGGAGCGCGATATTTTAAAAAAGGCCGCGCGGTACTTTGCAAGCCAGCCCGAGTAAAGTACCAGTTCATCATCGAGCACCGACACCAGTTCAAGGTGGCGACCCTATGCCGTGTGCTGCGGGCCTCCCGAAGCGGTTTCTACGCCTGGGCCCAGAAGCCCCTGTCGGATCGGACCCTGGAGGATCGGCGGCTGCTGATCTTGATCCGGGACTCGTACACGGCCAGCTCGGGCGTGTACGGCTCACCGCGTGTGTTTGCCGACCTGAGAGAGGCCGGCGAGACCTGCGGCAAGCATCGCGTGGCTCGGATTATGCGTGAGCATAAGTTCCAGGCCCTACGGGGCTACAAGGCGCCACGCCATATCGCCGGGCGGCCGTCGATCATCGCGGAACAATAAACAATAAGGGTCGGAGTGAATATATATTATTCACTCCGACCCCTTTTCGCCGATCCGAAATCCGGACAACGCATGATGTCCAGGGCTATTGGTCCGGCGGTTTCGCGAGGGCGGGACCCCGCAAACGCAAGCACTGCCTTGCTTCGACAGCGCGGCCGGATAATCCTTAGTCTTACCTAATTTATAGTTCGTGGCGTCGATAGACACAAATAAAGAATTTCCATAAATAAGATAGTATTTATTAATCGGTTCGTGCCGGGAAATATTTGATCGAAGCGATCATCCCGCCGGCAGTCTTAGCGCTGACTTGAAACGTGGCCTCGTTGCTGTATTTGACAGGAATATTTTGAAAAATATGTCAGAGAATGCGCGGCGCGATAGCCCCACAGATGTTTGATGATGCTAAAGGCGTGTTCCACCCGGGCCCGCACCCGATTGCTCTTCCGGTTAAACGAGTTGTCGGCACAGCTCAGCTGCTGGCCGCCAGCAACAGCAGCACGCCGGCCAGCAGGCCCGAGCCTGCCAGTGCGAGCATGAATGTGTAGCGGGAGAGTCGTGCGAGTTGTGCCTGGATATGTTACTGAAACCAATGGCATTTTATAATCACCACATAGTCAAAACCACATATGCTATTGTAATTCGGTTTATGCTTTCGATAAGAACTTTATACATCTAAGTGAATTGCAGTTTGTAACTTATTGAATTTGAGTAATTTAGCTGGTAGCCCAATAGCCTGGAGATTTATTGTCAATCTACTTCAGCCCCCCGGATGCAATAATCAATTTGTATGTGTCTGAGGATTCGAACTGCTAGACTGCAAATTGTGAATGGTTCTTGAATATATGCAGGAGCTGTCCACGCAGATAGAGACTTTAGTGGAGGATAGAGATGATGCGCATTTGGAATATAATAAAATTAACATGCCTCAGTCTAATCTTTGGCAGCGGATTACTGTTTGCCACTGCGGCTGGCGCCGGGGAAGAGACCGAGAGTAGTACCGTTTATGGAGATATGCAGAGCGTTACTCAAGATATGCTTGATCACGCCGAGGGCGATGCCAATAATTTTCTGCATACTAATCATAATTACAAACAGACCCGGTATTATCCCGCCAGCCAGATTAATCGCGAGAACGTAGCTGATCTGAAAAAAGCTTGGACCTTCAAGATGGATGTGAAGGAATCACTGGAAACTACGCCGATCGTGGTGAACGGCACAATGTATGTCACCAGTTCGTTCAACCATGTCTATGCCGTGGACGCCGAGACCGGTAAGGAGAAATGGCATTACGAACATGATATGGGACCGATTACGGTCTATTGCTGCGGGCCCAATAACCGCGGCGTATTCCCGTACAAAGACAAGGTCTTTATGGGTACGCTGGACGCGAAGCTGCTGGCCCTGGACGCCAAGACCGGCAAGAAGGTCTGGGAAACCCAGATCGCAGATCCGTCTCTCGGTTACAGTGAAACCATGGCGCCTACTGTGGTTGACGGCAAGGTCCTGATCGGTACCAACGGTGGTGAATACGGTGTTCGCGGTTTCGTCAAGGCCTTCGATACGGAAACGGGCAAGCTGGAGTGGACCTTCCACACCATCCGATCAGGACATGAAGGTATCTGGCAGACCCATGACGCTACCGGCAAGAATATGCACCGGGATATCGAGGCCGAAAAGGAAAAGTTGCGGAAGGATGGTGGTGATTTCGTTACAAGACCCTCGGCGGTGGTGTATGGCAGAATATGGCCATCGACCGCAAAACTGATACCGTCTATTTTGTAGTCGGTAATCCGTCACCCGACCTGTACGGAGATATCCGTCCCGGTGACAACCTCTATACTAACTCGCTAGTGGCGGCTGATTTGGAAACCGGCGACTATAAGTGTCATTTCCAGTATATCGCTCATGATGTTTGGGACTTGGATGCAGTTAGCCCGCCGATCCTGACCAAGGTGAAAGACGAGGACGGCAACAAGGTCAAGGGTGTGTTGCATGCCGGTAAAACGGGCTATGTGTATGTGCATCGTGCCGATGACTGCAGCCTGATCCGGCATTCCGAGGCAATGGTCTCACAGGAGGGTCGCTGGAAGCTGCCGACGAAGGAAGGCACACCCATGCTTCCCGGCGCCAACGGCGGTGTAGAATGGTCACCGATGGCAATTGATCCAACCGGCAGGCATCCTGACCTACGCTATCAATCTGCATCAGCCCATGACTTACCATGTGGAGGAGCAGGAATATCCCGGTGGCGATCTGTGGTTGGGCGGTGCCTTCAAGGTAATTCCCGGTGAGGAACAGTGGGGCAACGTTACCGCGGTGAACTACAATACCGGCGAGATTGCCTGGAAGGTCAAGACCCGACAGCCGATGATCGGCGGCGTACTCGCAACTGCTGGCGGACTGGTGTTCACTGGTGAAGGCAATGGTTTGTTTAAGGCCTATAACTCCACCAGCGGAGAAGTCATGTGGCAGCACGAAGCCAAAGCCGGTGTCAACGCTCCACCTGCTTCCTATAATGTCAAAGGAAAGCAGTATATTGTGGTCGGTGCCGGCGGCAACGTGCAGTTGGACTACAAGCGAGGTAACGAAATTATCGCGTTTACGTTACCGTAACGAAAAACATTTATTATAGTAATCGCAAAGTACGGCTGCGTGAGCAGCCGTACTTTTTTAATGGACAATCCGTGTTGTTCGAGTCTAATGTATATCATGAAAAATCATCTCTATATCAGCAGCCTGTTCCTTTCTTTATCCGTCATGATGCCCGTTTTTGCTGAAGATGCGGATAAATATGCTCCTGTCCGTGATCAACTCCAACAGTGCGTGACCTGCCATGGTGACAAAGGTGCTTCAGATAATCCCAAGTATCCCATCCTGGCCGGACAGCATCTGTATTATAATTTTAGGCAACTTCGCGACTTCAAAAGCGGGCGGCGTGAAGATCCGGTGATGACACCGATGGCCCAGCAGTTGGAGCGTGATGAGATGATGCTGATTGCAGAATACTTTTCAGAGCAGGAATGGCCTGATATTTGTCACAAAGCTAGCCCGGAAGAAATAGCAATAGCCAAACGAATCAGCAATTCCGGCCAATGTGTGCAATGCCATCTGGGTGGTTACAAGGGATCAAGCGGTACGCCGAGACTGGGCGGGCAGCATGTCGAATACCTGAGCAAGACCATGCTCGATTACAAGCATGGACGACGCGGTAATTCACCGGCCATGACTGCTAACCTGCTGGAGGATTTCGAGGATGAAGAGCTGAAGGCTATGGCCAGTTATCTGGCTGGTTTAAAGGGTAACGACTGAAGGCAGTCGTGCCATCTGTGTCAATAAGCCACTAGCACTTACTGTTTACGCAGTCTCGCAGCCAGGTTCCCATGGCCTGCATCTTCTGCCAGGTCCGATGCGGTTTTGCCACTGTCGTCAGTCTCTCCTTTTTCGGCACCCTGTTGCAATAGCAGTTCAACTACATCTTCCGCACCAGATACAGCCGCCATCATCAGAGCCGTACGGCCACGGTCATCTTTGAGGTTTGGAGTCGGCGCCCTGCTGCGAGCAAGTTCTCAACAGCATCCTGGTGCCCACTACCAGCGGCCCACATCAGGGCAGTCAAGTCATGCGCATATCGACGTTCTACGTCCACGCCGTTTGCCAGGAGCAGTTGCAGTATATCCGCATGGCCCTTGTTGGCGGCATAGACTACTGGTCCCTTGCCGGTAACGTCGATGTGGTTCGGATCCGCCCCCTGTTCCAGCAGATATTCCACAATTGTGGCATGATGATTATATACGGCCTCTGTGAGTGCCGTTATACCCCGGGCATCCGCATGATTGATCTCGGCTCCAGAGACAACAAGTCTTTTTACGGCTTCCATGTGTCCAGATGCGGCAGCTTCAATCAATGCCGTACGGCCTTTTACATTAGGCTGGTGGATGTCGGAGCCGTATTCCATCAGCAAATCCATCGTTTCAACATGGCCTCCGCGTGCCGCCATCGATCAGCGCGGTATTACCGAAACGGTTACGGGTCTTCAGAGAAGCTCCCTGTTTCAGCAGATCCAGGATCAATTCATTTTCACCATTTCCTGCAGCTTCCAGCAGTTTCAGATTGGTTTCGCGAAATTCTTGTGCGTCCATGGCCGCGACTGATGCGACAAAGACTAAAAACAAAAGGCCGCTGATATGTATAAGGGATAGGCGATATGTCATAAATATATTCTCATGGCTGATGATGGGTGAATGTCATTATCCCGAAGTTTATTGCTTGCTAAAAATCGGTAGGGTCGAGGTATATCTCGCTCCCCCATTGCCATTTTCAAGTAACCTCTGATTAATCCAGAAGACTCGTCATTGCGAGCGCAGCGACGTAATCTGGTTACTGAGTAATCAAATAGTTACGAGATCACTCCGTCTCTTTGTTCCTCGCGATAACAATTAATCAGACGCGGATTCGCCTAATAAGTGCAATTTCTTAAGGTAAAGAGCCAGCTGCACTAGTTCGGCTTTTTTCCCGACCAAGAGAAATTGCACTATGAACTATAGACAGCTGACTGAGCATGAACGATACCAGATTTATGTCCTCAGGAAAGCCGGCCACGAGCAGCAGGCGATAGCGACCATGCTGGAACGGCATCCTGCCACCATCAGCCGTGAACTGCAGCGTAATACGGGGCTGCGGGGTTATCGACCGGCCCAGGCGCAGCGGTTATCGAGTCGCCGCCGGCAGGCAGCGGCCAAGGCCTGCAAGCTGACCGCCGAGGTTGGCGACTGGATCCGGCAGCTGATTCGCCAGGAGCTGAGTCCGGCCCAGGTCGTCGCCTATCTGCGATGGCCGACGGGGTATCCGGCTGCAACCATGAGACCGTGTATCGATTCATCTATGCTGACCAGGTGAACGGCGGCGATCTCTATCAACACTTGCGGGTCGCCTCGAAGCCCTATCGCAAGCGCTATGGCCATTATGACCGGCGTGGGCGCATCCCCAACCGGACCAGCATCCATGAACGGCCAGCCGTTGTGGACCGACGGACGCGGTTGGGTGACTGGGAAGGTGAACCGGTTATGGGCAAAAACCGCCAGAGTGCCCTGCTGACCGTGGTTGAGCGCAAGAGCCTGTATACGATGATTATCAAGTTGGCCGGTAAACAGGCCGAGCAGTTGGCCGAAGCGGCAGTCGCTGGCCTGCGCACCCTGAAGCGGTCCTTCCGAACGCTGACCCTGGATAATGGGCTGGAGTTTGCGGCCCATGAAAGACTGGCTGATGCATTAGCGATGGATGTCTACTTCGCCGATCCCTATGCTTCATGGCAACGGGGCATCAATGAAAACACCAATGGCCTCATCCGCCAGTACTTTCCGAAAGGGACTGATTTCAACCAGGTCACACAGGCCGAGATTGATCATGTCATGAACCGCTTGAACAATCGGCCACGCAAAACCCGTGGCCATCGCACACCGAATGAAATATTACTGGGGCAATCAACGGAACTGTTGACTGCATAACTCAATTGCACTTATTGGTAGAATCCAAGCTAATTTTGTGAAATGGATAAAGAAAAACCCGGGCACAGGGGGTGTGCCCGGGCATGATGCCTACTGAACGACGCAGGAATCCTCAAGGACTGCATTACAGCGCCGGAGGAGATATTCCGGGCCCGGCAACACGGACCCGGTTTACGAATAAGAAAGCCTGGCACCCGGAAGAGGCAGGGGGTGCCAGGCAAGTGTCGAGATCCCTCTCGACTTCCCCGCTAAGAGTCTTTGCTTGCCTGTTGGTTGGCGTATTCAATCTCAGTCCCAGGTCAGGGCGCCGCCGGTCTGGTACTCGGTCACGCGGGTCTCGAAGAAGTTCTTTTCCTTCTTCAGGTCCATGACCTCGCTCATCCACGGGAACGGATTGTCGACGCCCGGGTACTGCTCGGGCAGGCCGATCTGGATGCACAGCGGCGGTTGGCAATGAACTTGAGGTATTCCTCGAACATCGGCTGCGTTCAGGCCGAGCACGCCGCGCGGCATGGTGTCATGCGCGTAGCTGGATCTCGTATTCGACACCGTTCTTGATGATGTCGATGATTTCCTGCTTGAACTCCTCGGTCCACAGGTGCGGATTCTCGATCTTGATCTGGTTGATCATGTCGATGCCGAAGTTCATGTGCATGGACTCATCACGCATGATGTACTGGAACTGCTCGGCACAGCCGGTCATCTTGTTGCGGCGGCCCATGGAGCAGGATCTGCACGAAGCCGACGTAGAAGAAGATGCCCTCGAACACGATATAGAAGGCGATCAGGTCGCGCAGGAAGCGCTGATCGTTTTCCGGCGTGCCGGTGCGGAAGTCCGGGTCGCCGAGGCTCTCGGTATATTTCATGGCCCAGGCGGCCTTGTCATGCACCGCAGGGATCTCGCGGTACATGTTGAATACCTCGGCCTCGTCCAGGCCCAGCGACTCGATGCAGTACTGGTAGGCATGCGTATGCAGTGCCTCTTCAAACGCCTGGCGCAGCAGGTACTGGCGGCATTCCGGGTTGGTGATGTTGCGATACACGGCCAGCACCAGGTTGTTGGCCACCAGCGAATCGGCCGTGGAGAAGAAACCGAGGTTGCGCTTGATGATCGTGCGCTCGTCCTCGGTCAGGCCGTCATTGCTCTTCCATAGGGCAATGTCGGCGTTCATGTTGATTTCCTGCGGCATCCAGTGATTGGCACAGGCATCGAGATACTTCTGCCAGGCCCACTTGTACTTGAACGGCACCAGCTGGTTGACGTCGGCGCGGCAGTTGATCATGCGCTTGTCGTCGACCGACAGGCGATCGGCGCCGAACTCGACCTGTTCCAGACCCGTAACGCCGGCCTGTTCGTCCGCCGGTGTCTCGGCGAGCGCCACGTCCAGATCCGGAGTGGGTGAGGCCACATCACCACCGATCACTGACAGGCTGTCGGTGTTATTCACTTCATGGCTGTCATCGTATTCCTGCAGACCGGTGTCCGGCTGCGGCTGATAGGCCTGTTTGCTGCTGCCGTTGCCGCCCGATTTTGCACTCGTTATGGGATCGTCCCAGTTCAACATCTTTACACCCCTTTTGATTCGTATCTCGTCGTTCGTGCCTCGTATCTCGCAAGATACGCCTTACCTTAGTCTGTATTGTGGAAGCGAATTACCGTTTGCAATTGATGCCAGGCATCGCATCGCCGACTGAAGTCGGCTCCTACAGGTTGTACTTTGCTCAATATGTTTATATTCTCCCGCCGAGATCGCCACGGCGCTGCGCGCCTCGCGATGACGCGGTATTTCCATCACTGACACGCCTCGCAGTCAGGGTCCGTGATGGAACAGGCCTGCGGCGCTGCCGATCCGACGGCTTCGCTGCTGTCGCCGTTGCCGACCGCGTTGAGGCGACTCTGGCGGCCGTCGCTGCTGTTGAGCGTGCTTTTCTCGACGTGCGTGGCGCCGACCGAGCGCAGGTAGTAGGTCGTTTTCAGACCTCGCACCCAGGCCAGCTTGTACAGGTTGTCGAGTTTTTTACCCGACGGTTCGGCCATGTACAGGTTCAGTGACTGGGCCTGGTCGATCCATTTCTGCCGGCGCGAGGCCGCTTCCACCAGCCAGCGCGGATCGATTTCGAAGGCACTGGCATAGGTCTGCTTGATCTCGTCCGGGATGCGGTCGATGGGCTGTACGCTGCCGTCGAAGTACTTGAGGTCGTTGACCATGACTTCGTCCCACAGGCCCAGTTTTTTCAGATCCCGGACCAGGTACGGATTGACCACAGTGAACTCGCCCGACAGGTTCGATTTCACGAACAGGTTCTGGTAGGTCGGTTCGATTGACTGGCCGACGCCGCAGATGTTCGAGATCGTGGCCGTCGGCGCGATGGCCATGGTGTTGGAATTGCGCATGCCGACGGTTTTTACCCGTTCACGCAGGCTGTCCCAGTCCATGGTTGTCGAATCATCGACCATCAGGTATTCGCCGCGTGATTCACCCAGTTTGCGGATCGAATCAAGCGGCAGAATGCCCTGGCTCCACAGCGAACCCTGGAAACTCGGGTACGGGCCGCGTTCGTCGGCCAGATCCGTGGACGCCTTGATGGCGTAATAACTGACGGCTTCCATGGAGCGGTCGGCAAACTCGACGGCTTCATCGGAGGCGTAGGGCAGGCCGAGTTTATACAGCGCATCCTGAAAGCCCATGATGCCGAAACCCACGGGACGGTGACGCAGGTTGGAACGCCGGGCCTGCGGCACGCTGTAATAGTTGTAGTCGATGACGTTGTCGAGCATGCGCATGGCGGTGCCGATGGTCTTTTCCAGCTTGGCCTGGTCGATACCGTCATCGGTTACGTGCTGGGCAAGGTTCACCGAACCGAGGTTGCACACGGCGATCTCGTCCTCGGAGGTGTTCAGCGTGATCTCGGTGCACAAGTTCGATGAATGCACGACACCGGTATGCTGCTGCGGCGAACGCAGGTTGCACGGGTCCTTGAAGGCCATCCACGGGTGACCGGTCTCGTACAGCATCGACAGCATCTTGCGCCACAGATCGGCGGCCTTCATGCGTTTGAAGTTCCTGATCTCGCCGCGATCGGCCTTGGCCTCGTATTCGGCATAACGCTGTTCGAACTCCTTGCCGTACAGGTCGTGCAGGTCCGGCACTTCGTTGGGCGAGAACAGGGTCCATTCACCTTCCTCGCTGACACGTTTCATGAACAGGTCCGGGATCCAGTTGGCCGTGTTCATGTCGTGCGTGCGCCGGCGATCGTCACCGGTGTTCTTGCGCAGTTCGATGAACTCCTCGATATCCAGATGCCAGGTTTCGAGGTAGGCGCACATCGCACCCTTGCGCTTGCCGCCGTTGTGCGCCAGTGCCGCGGTGGTCATGTACGATTCATCGCCCTCGACCTTGAGATCGTAGACGAACGGCACCGGGTCGATGGCCTTGACCGCGCGTACACGGGTGAACAGCCAGCCGTTCCAGGTGATCCAGTTGCGCTTCTTGATCGGCTTGCAGTCCACCGGTTCTGCGACCTCGGGCAGCGCCGGGATGCGCAGGTCATAGGCGTTGACCGTGCCGGTGAAACGGATCTCGCTGCCGTCGCTGCGGGTACCCGTATGCGTCTGCTGGCGTTCGCGGTACTGGCCGGCGCAGGGAATACCGAGGCGCAGCAACTGATAACGCAGGCCCTCGGTCAGTTCCTGTGAGGTATTGGTGAAATAGATCTCCTTGTCGCGGCTGACGCCGCCGTCGGTTTCCAGCAGGCCACGGATCAGGTTCAGGGTCTGCGAACGCGGCAGGTGCGAAAACCGGCGGGTAATACGCTTGTTGTGCTGGCCGTCGTAGATGTCGTCATACGCGAACGGCAGCGTCGGTGCGCCGGCGCCGGTGATGCGGCCGGTGGTGGCATCGCGCAGCACACCGCGACCGGCGGCCCAGTGAATCTGGGCGTAGGTCTCGCCGCGGGCGCTTTCCCAGTAATGAATGCCACGCTGCTCCAGATAGGCACGGACGAATTGCATATGTGCGTCGCGTTCCGGATGACCGGACACCCCCCATTGCTGGCCATCTTTTGACAGATGACCGTCGCCGAGCAGGATGCCGTACAGGCGTGCGTCGTCGTCGCTGAAACCGGGTACCGGGATGGTTTCCTGGGGAATGACCTGGGCGACATAGTCGCCCGGTTCCAGATCGCCGGCCTCGGTCCAGGCCGGTTGCAGCCTGCCGCTTTCGAGCGCGCGCAGAGTGCGTTCGCCGGACTGTTCCATGGGCACGCCTTTCAGTGCCCACAGCGGATGGCCGGCAGTGACCTTGAACGGTTTCAGCGCATGCTTGGCGCGGATTTCCACCATTCCGTCGGTCTGGTTGTAGGGCAGGCGATCAGTGACTTCGCGATACTGGCCGCGCTGGCCCAGGACCAGGTCGCCGACTTTGATGTCCTTGATTGCCCTGATGCCGTCGGCGGTGAACACCGTGGTATCCGGCGCGAAACACTGATTCACAGCTACCGCCGTATCGTTGGCGACTTTCAGGAACGGCACCACGCCCTGCGACTTGCCGTTGGTGCCCTTGATGTGGGCGCCCATGGCGCGCACGCGGCTCCAGTCGTTGCCAAGACCGCCGGCGTATTTCGACAGCAGGGCGTCATCTTTAATGGCGCTGAAAATGCCGTCGAGATCATCCGGCACGGTGGTCAGGTAACAGCTCGACAGCTGCGGTCTCAACGTGCCGGAGTTGAACAGCGTCGGCGTCGAACTCATGAAGTCGAATGACGACAGCAGTTCATAGAACTCGATGGCGCGCGCCTCGCGATCGATCTCGTTGATTGCCAGACCCATGGCGACGCGCATGAAGAATGCCTGCGGCAGTTCGAAACGCGTGCCGTTGGAATGAATGAAATAACGATCGTACAGCGTCTGCAGGCCGAGGTAGGCGAACTGCAGATCGCGTTCCGGTTTCAGCGCCTGGCCGAGCCGGTCGAGGTCATAACGCGTCAACTCGGCATCGAGCAGCTCGAGTTCGGCGCCGCGCCTGATGTACCTGGCGAAGTAGGCCGGATACAGCCCGGTCATTTCCGCCTGCGTGGCCTCGGTGTGCTTGTTCTCGACAAACGTCAGCGCCTCGCGGCGCAGGCCGTCGAGCAGCAGGCCGGCGGCGACGTAGGAATAGTTCGGTTCCTTCTCGATGAGCGTGCGCGCGCTCATGACCAGGCCGTGATTGACGTCCTTCTCGGCGATGCCGTCGAACAGGTTGCGCAGGGTTTCCTTGATGATGCGTTCGCCGTCGACCTCGGTCAGGTCGCGGCAGGCCTCGCGGACGATCGCCTGCATGCGTTCGACGTCCAGCGGCCGGGTGGAGCCGTCTGCCAGAGTGACGTTGATGGCGGTCGCCTGGGTCTCGCTGCTACGGGCGGTCTTGTTTTTCTTGACGTCTTTTTCGGCGCGCTCGCGGGCGCGGGCCTCGCGGTAGATGACATAGGCGCGGGCGACCTTCTGTTCGCCGGCGCGCATCAGTGACAGTTCGACCTGGTCCTGGATGTCCTCGATATGGACCGTGCCGCCGCCGGACAGGCGCCGGGTCACATTGTTGACCACCTGCTGGGTCAGTTCGGTGACCTTTTCATGAATGCGTTTCGATGCCGCGGCCGTGCCGCCCTCGACCTCGAGAAAAGCCTTGGTCATGGCGACACTGATCTTGTTGGGATCGAAGCTGGTTACCTTGCCGTTGCGGCGGATGACCTTGTATTCCCCCGGCTGGTGCAGGGTGATTTCGGCGGCGACTTCGTGCGCCGTTTTTTCAAGGGCGACCTGGTTTTCCTGGGCCTTTTCCGGGCTTTGTTCTTCTAGTTTGGCGGCCTCCATGGACCCTCCTGAAACAAGTACAGCAACATTTCACAATCCCTTGATCGCCTTGATGATCGGCCACGGCGAATCGAGGGGGTTTCGCTACCGTTAGCGGTAGTGAAATGTATAGCACCACAACCAATGGGGGTCAAGGAACATTAAAACCACATCATGTTGTGGATTGAACGGCGGGAAAGCTGCTCGAAAACTGTGGATAACCTGGGGGTAAAACAGCGGATGCCGTAACGGCGCGGCTGAGCGCTGCAGCATGAAATTCAGGCGGCGGCGTTGACCGGCTCGATGCCGTCAAGTTGTCCGTGGGTCAGGTTGCGGGCGAGTTCGGTGAAGGCTTCCATATACGGCAGGGTGCTTTGCTCCCGGCGGACTGCGGTATACAGCGTACTCCACAGGCCTTTTGGCCCGTTGCCGGGTGCCGGTGGCGACAGCGGGCGGGTCATGACGTAGTCACTGCGCAGATACTTGTCGATGGCCCAGGCCGGCAGCACGGCGACGCCGCGGCGGCTGGCCACCAGCTGCACGATCATCGAGGTGAGTTCGGCGGTGCGCACGGCGCCCACCTCGACGCCGGCCGGTTCAAGGAAATGCCGGAATACGTCGAGCCGCTGGCGGGCCACGGGGTAGGTGAGCAGGGTTTCACCGGCCAGATCGCCGGGCTCGATGGCCTCGCGTTCGCGCAGCCGGTGATCGCTGGCCATCACCAGCACCGACTGGTAGCGGAACAGCGGCTGGTAGGCGACACCGGCATGGGTCGTCGGGTCCGAGGTGATCACCATGTCGATCATGCCGTCCAGTAATGCCGGCAGCGGATCCAGGCTGTAGGCCAGTGACAGGTCCAGCTCGATCTGCGGCCATTGCTCGCGATAGCTGTCCATGGCCGGCAGCAGCCAATCGAAGCAGCTGTGGCACTCGATGGCGATATGCAGCCGGCCGCGGTTGCCGCCGGCCAGATCGCGGATATCGCGCTCGGCATTATCAATGCGCGGCAGAATGTCACCGGCCAGCTGCAGCAGGCGCTGGCCGGCGGCGGTAAAACGCAGTTCGCGGCGCTTGTGGCGTGTCAGGATCGGGCTGCCGAGCTGGTTTTCCAGGGTCTTGAGCTGGTGCGACAGCGCCGACTGGGTCAGGTGCAGGCGTTTGGCGGCGGCGGCAATCGTGCCCGTATCCCGTATCGCCAGCAGGGTACGCAGGTGGCGCAGTTCCAGGTTCGCCCGTTGATGGACTTCATTCATGAATTGTTTTCACTATAGACTAAAAAATAAAGAATTTGATTCATACTAGCACGCGATGCATGCTGTGCCCACCTGAAATTTGCATCTAATTACATCAAGGAGACATGAATGCCGACTGTCCATAATCTCGGCTATCCGAGAATCGGCCCCCGCCGCGAACTGAAACAGCAACTGGAACAGTTCTGGCGCGGTGATCTCGATGAACAGACCCTGTTCGAGAACACCAGCGAACTGCGCGCGTCACGCTGGCGCGACCAGGCCGATGCCGGTCTCGATTTGATCCCGGTGAATGATTTTTCCCTGTATGACCACATGCTGGACATGTCCCAGCTGCTGGGCGTGATACCGCCGCGCTTTGCCGGGCAAAAGGATAGCGGCCTGGATCTGTATTTCCGCATGGCGCGTGGCGATGCCGACCAGCCGGCCTGCGAAATGACCAAGTGGTTCGACACCAATTATCACTATCTGGTGCCGGAATTCGAACCGGATCAGGAATTCCGTATTCTCAGTGACAAACTGTTCGACGAAGTCGCAGCGGCACAGGCCGCCGGCCACAGAGTCAAGCCGGTACTGGTCGGGCCGGTGAGTTACCTGTATCTCGGCAAGGGCCGCAACGGCGCCAGCCGCCTTGAACTGCTGGACAGGTTACTGCCCGTATACGCCGATATTCTCGATCGCCTGGCCGGCATGGGTGTCGACTGGGTACAGCTCGACGAACCGTGCCTGGCCCTCGATCTTGAAAGCGAGTGGCAGCAGGCATATCGCACGGCCTATCAGGCATTCGGTGACGTCAGCGTGAACATTCTTCTGGCGAATTATTTCGCCGGTTTTGGTGACAACCTCGATCTGGTAAAACAATTGCCGGTTGCCGGTGTGCATGTCGACGTGACACACGCGCCGCAGGAAGTTGAACAGCTGATGCGCGACTGGCCGGCCGATCGCGTGCTGTCGCTGGGCGTCATCGACGGCCGCAATATCTGGCGCGCCAATCTCGTGCAGCTGCTGGATGAACTGGAGCCACTGCAACAGCAACTCGGCGAACGTCTGTGGCTGGCGCCGTCGTGTTCACTGCTGCATGTGCCGATCGATCGCGATAACGAGATCGATCTCGACGATGAAATCCGATCCTGGCTGGCGTTTGCCCGGCAAAAGCTGGATGAACTGGCGCTGCTGAAAACGGCGCTGGAACAGGGCCGCCGCGGCATCAGCATTGCCGCGCGTGACGATGTTGCCGCGCATGCCGCACGCGCGGCCTCGAAACGCGTGCACCGGGCCGATGTTGAGCGGCGCATGGAATCGATCACGTCGAAGATGACAAACCGCGTCAGTGATTTCAGTGAGCGTTCGCGGGCCCAGGTAAAGGCACTCGGTTTGCCGCTGATGCCGACGACCACCATTGGCTCATTTCCGCAGACGCAAGAGATTCGCAAGGCACGCGCCGATTTCAGGCATGGCCGCAGTGACGAGAAGACCTATCGCGATGCCATGCAGGCGGAGATCAGAAACGTCATCGAACGCCAGGATGCGCTTGGTCTCGACGTGCTGGTACACGGCGAGCCGGAACGCAATGATATGGTCGAGTATTTCGGTGAACAGCTCGAGGGCATGCTCGCGACCCGCAACGGCTGGGTGCAGAGCTACGGTTCGCGTTGCGTCAAGCCGCCGGTCATCTTTGGTGACGTGCACCGGCCGCAGGCGATGACCACCGACTGGATCAATTACGCCCAGTCGCTGACGCAGCGGCCGGTCAAGGGCATGCTGACCGGGCCGGTGACCATCCTGCAGTGGTCGTTCGTGCGCGATGATCAGCCGCGATCGGAAACCTGTAAACAGATTGCAATGGCCATCCGTGACGAAGTGGCGGATCTGGAAGCAGACGGCATCAAGGTGATCCAGGTTGACGAACCGGCGCTGCGTGAAGGCCTGCCACTGAAACAGGCGGAGCAGGGCGCCTATCTTGACTGGGCAGTTGAATCCTTCAGGCTCGCCACCGCGGGTGTCGCCGATGACACGCAAATTCACACACACATGTGCTATGCAGAGTTTGAGGATATTCTCGCGGCCATCACCGCGATGGATGCCGACGTGATTACGCTCGAGAACGCACGTTCCAATGGTGAATTGTTACAGGCCTTCGAGAACTTCAGTTATCCGAATGCGATAGGACCGGGCGTCTGGGATATCCATTCACCGCGTACCGTGCCGCTGCAGGAAATGATCGAACTGCTGGAGAAGACCCTGAAGGTGGTGCCCGCCGACAGGCTTTGGGCCAATCCCGACTGTGGCCTGAAGACGCGCGGCTGGGACGAGATCGAGACCAATCTCGAGAACCTGGTCGCGGCGGCGAAACAGCTGCGTCAGAAGCTGCTGACCAGGGATCAGAATACCGGGACGCATTGAAGATGCATATTTAGTGTCATTAATTTTAATGGGTCCGCGAATGAACGCAAAGGACAGGAAACCGTCCTTCGAAATCGCCGCTGGCGGTCTTGCAATTGACTGGATACTGGTACTGGCTTACGACATGCCAGCATAAGCTTATGCTAGGGTGATAAAGTCAAGTAGGTGGTTTAATGGTTGCATAGCCCGACATCATCAAAATCACCAGTAGTAGCGAATGACTATGATGCAAATATTCTAACGCCAGCCACACTTGCATATTAGCATCACAAACCAGACCGTGACCGTCATACTGATGCATCGGCATTTCATCCGATGAGTGACGAGATTTATATCGCTTGTTTTTCGTGGATACCACTCAGATACTGAAACACTGAGTGCTGCCACTGCCCTTGAATACCGTCTTATTGTTGCGGACAATAGGCGTCACTCGCTCAGTATAGCAGTGGTCTTGGCAGCGCGGGCGGATCATACTCTGCATTGGTCTATACTCCTTAGCATGGACTTGGAAACCAAACATCAACGCTACTTGGCCTATCTTAATGGCCTGATCTGTGGCTGGTTTGTTGGTCTGCTGGGCGGCATGCTGACTATGGGGCTTGTCAGCAACGGTTATGGCTCAACCGGAGTGGTTGTCGGCCTGTTGGGCAGTTTGGCGATCATCGTCTGGTTGATCTTTCAGGCTGACCGCTAGACCACTCAACGGGCTCGGCCGAGATCAATAGCCACTCCTCAGCTGGTGGATACGCTACAGCAGATGGCTGATGGTGCTCTCTAGCATGCGAACCAGTAGTTCGTCGTCCTCCAGTATCTGATAGACGCCGTTCTGGTACATGGTGGTGTGCAGGGCACGTACAGCAATGTGAATGCCCTGTGTTATGTGCCGTCTAGCGCCTGTCTGATATTTTGCTGGATAACGTGGTTGTAAGGCTTACTTGGAAAAAAGATTTGATAAATTCAAAAAATTGAACTCTGTGTCTTCGTGGTTAACAACTCCAGTGCCTTCGTACCCGCCAGCGAATTGCCTTTTTCACTGAGCCCCGGCGACCAGCCGGTGGCGACAAACTGGCCCGGCATGACGGCGACGATGCCGCCACCGACGCCGCTCTTGCAGGGCAGGCCGATGCGGTAGGCGAAGTCGCCGGCCTCGTCATAGACGCCGCAGGTCAGCATGAGTGAATTAATACGCTTGACCTGGCGTGCCGTAGCAACGCTCGCACCGCTGGCTGAATCTCCGCCTGCCGCGAGATAGTGAAAGGCACGGGCCAGTTCTTCACAATTCATCGCCAGTGAACACAGCCGGAAGTAGGCTTGGAGCACGCGTTCTACCGGGTTGTACAGGTTATCGTAGGTCTTCAGCAGCCAGGCCGTCGCGCGGTTACGATGTCCGGTGTCATGCTCGGCCTCGGCCACGAACAGGTCATAATCGATCCATCGTTCGCCGGTCAGATCGCGGACGAGTTCAAGGATCAGGTCATCGCCGGTCTCGGTATGATTGAGGATGATGTCCATAACGACCAGCGCGCCGGCGTTGATGAACGGGTTGCGTGGCATCCCTTTTTCCAGTTCGAGTTGGCCGAGTGAATTGAAGGCGGTACCGGACGGCTCGCGGCCGACGCGTTTCCAGACTGCATCGCCTTCAAGCTGTATGGCGCGGGTCAGGTTGAATGCCTTGGCAATGCTCTGAATGGAAAAACGTTCATGGGCTTCACCCACACTGTAAACGTCGCCGTCGACGGTTCGCAGTGTCATGCCGAAATGGTAAGGAGAACGTCCGGCCAGCGGAGGAATGTAGTCTGCAACCTTGCCCTGGCCGAGCAGGGGCCTGACCTCCTCATGGATCTCTTCCAGAATAGCCTGATAGTTCATTGTTGTCGTATTGCTTACAGTCCCTTGTAGACATCGATGACGCCGTTGATCACGAACTGCACGGCAATGACACTGAGGATCACGCCAAACAGGCGCGTGATGATCTCCTTGCCCGTCTCACCCAGGTAACGCACGATATATTGCGAGTAGATCATGGCGTAGTAACAGGCGCCGGTGGCAATACCAATGGCGATAAAGACCAGACCCAGGTGCCAGATACTGGGTGCCTCGCTGGTCAGGATCATGACAGTGGCAATGGAACCGGGACCGCTGATGAACGGTATTGCCAGGGGAATGATGGATATGTCGTCGGTTATCCGGCTGTTCACTTCCGTCTCATCTGCCGCGGTCTCGGTTTCATCCCGGCCCTTGTGAATCATGCGCATGGCAATGCCGAACAGGATAATGCCGCCGGCTATGCGGAATGCTTCCAGCGTGATGCCGAACAGCTGGAAGATAAGCCCGCCGAGGAGGGCAAAGACAAGAAAAATGCCGGTGGCTACCAGTACCGAGCGTAACGCGATCCTGGCCCGGGTTTCCTCGTCGGCTTTCGACAGCATGGACAGGAATACGAAAGCAGTGGTCAGCGGATTGACGATAACAAACAGCGCCGCAATTGTGACCAGCCAATATTCGAAGAACATGGCCATTTGCTAAATTCCTCCGTTAATTGTCCAAGCTCGACTGTACCTTAACAGCACTCAGCCGGTGAAAACAAAAACGACCGGCATTCACGGATACATAGCCATTGATACAGCAGGGTGCTTTCATCAAGCAGCGTATAGCAGGGCGTATACAAGCCTGACGGCTTTTCCCATATATATGGAAATCCCTTTACCGCAGGCGGACCGGCCACTCTATACAATGCCCATTTTGATGGAATGACGTGCCGGTATGCCGGCCGTGATGCCGGGGAGTTTAGCGATCGATTCCCGCCCGGGCATAACAGATAATCGGGCGCCGACCGGTTATGTGCGTCCGGCGGCAGGGCAGTTATCACGCCAGGCGGCGTGTCGGTTCTATCCCGGAGGGCACCGGTCGGTTCGATAGAAAATTTCTATGCAGCCGTTCAAAAACAGGGATAAATTAAATCTATTATGGCTGCAGCGCCCGTCACTGGTGGCTTTAGGGTCTTAATGACTGGTGTCAAAGGGCATATCCAGATAGATGATTTCGCTCGCTTTTTGAGGGCTGTTTTCTGTAGGATAGCGGCCAGCAAAAACCGCTGTACCGGGAGGGCGCTCAGGCGCTTGATGATGTAGCTATGGGATACCGTATTGCCGTTTTTTTCGCCGTTACTGGCCTGTTTCTCTGTCTTGCCACGCCGTCGCTGGCGGCCACCGATCTCCGGGCACTGAAGGCGCTCGAGAATGCCGGTTATGAAGTGGCCGGTATGGTAGTCGACCTCGAAAGCGGATCGACCATTGCCGAGCTGAATCCGGATAAGCTGCTTATCCCGGCCTCGGTGACCAAGATCTATACCGCGGCCAAGGCGCTCGAGGTCTGGGGTGCGGATTACCGTTTCGAGACCCATTTGCTCACACAGGGCAAGCGCAACAATGGCCTGCTGGATGGCAACCTGATACTCAAGGGCGGCGGCGATCCATCCCTGACCAATGAAGCCCTGTGGCGGCTGGCGCTGGATGTTTCGCAAAACGGTATCCGCGAGATTGCAGGCGACCTGATCGTCGATGAATCGCTGTTCGGCCAGGTGGCTTGCGTGACCCGTGATCGCTGCGAGGCACAGAAGAGCACCTGGCATTCCTATGATTCATTGCTGTCAGCCGCCGCCGTCAACCACGGCAATATTGCCGTGGTTGTGGCGCCGGGATCAGGTATAGGTGCACCGGCCCGGGTCAGTATCGATCCCTACACGCTGCCGGGCATGGAGATCCGCGGCAGTATTCAGACCGTGAAAGGCTACGGTGCTCAGTTTTCCGTTTCACGGTTTACCGATAACGGCAGGGATTGGTTAAAGGTCGGCGGCACCATCGGTATCGATGCCGGCACGCATCGCGCCTACCGCTCGGTCGGTAAGCCGGCGCGTTTTACCGGTGAGCTGTTCCGGGAATTTTTGCGCAACGCCGGCGTAACCGTCCACGGCAATGTGCGTGTATCCAGCACCGAAATTCCGGGCCAACGCCTGGTCACCTATCAGGGTAAACCACTGAACCAGATCATCGGCGATATGCTGTATTACAGTAACAATCTCGTTGCCGATGTCCTGACGTTGAACATCCTCGCGGAGGAGGGGGTGAAGACATCCGCCGGGCTCGCGGCCGCCGGCGGCAGCCTGCAGGCATATGCCCGCGGGCTGTACGGGCAGTCGAAGTTCGCCCAGAGTTCCAGTGCCGCCCGGTTGTTCGACGGCAGCGGGCTCAATCCCGACAACCGGTTATCACCGGCCGATCTGATTACGCTGCTTGATCAGGTATACCGGCGGCCCCAGGACTTTCCCTTTCTGCTCGGCGCCATGCGGGTACCCGCGCATAGCCCGTCGCGCGGACTGTCCGGCAGCAACGAGGTCTGGGATCGGCTGTCGGTGAAAACCGGCGGCCTGAGCGAGCCGGTGTCGGTACACACGCTGGCCGGTTATCTGCGTTTCAAGGATGGCGGCTGGGGTGCCTTTGCCTTGCTGGTGAATGGCACGCGCAGCAAGCGGATTTACCGGGTCAAGGCCTATGAGGCAATACGCAAGGACCTGGAGAAACTCGACGCAGCGGTGTTTAGCTGTAATTAAATATCTGAAGCTTATTGACGGCGATGCTCATGCCGGCTTGCCGCCAGCAGCATCGGTCCGACAAAGAACGCCTTGCCGATAAAATAAAAGCCGATTGCCTTTGCCAGCATATCTTCGGATTTGCTGAAATCGACCTGGAGAAGTATCCACAGTCCGCCCAACAGGCAAAAGCCCGTCGCCAGCAGGGCACTGAGTGTCAGTATGGTTGTCAGGCGCATGATATCAATTACCCGCAGTTAGAGTATGTAGTTCAATACCAGCCATGGCGCCAGATTGAACAGTAGTATGGCCAGTTTATAAACGCCCATCAGGCCGTAATGCAGGGTGTCGAAGGTTTCAAGGCGCAGGTTGAACCAGCGTCCGTGCAGGTTATAGATAAAATCGTGGCCCAGACTGAATAACAGGAACCAGAGCAACAGCACGGCATAATTGATAAGCGCACCCCAGCCAAGCAGGGCAGAGAGGGTTTCAATGGGCATGGTCATTTCCTTGTTGACAGGTATGGATAAAAAAAGCCCGGCTTGATGCCGGGCTTTTCTGATTAGAGGCGGTCATGCCTCCATTTTCAAGAGACTTTGCCTCAGGCATTGGCGGCAGCCTTGGTCTCTTCCTCGCTTTCCGGCTCTTCTTCGGCCTTGTCCGGATCATAGCCGAGGTTGGGCGACAGCCAACGTTCGCAGGTCTCGAGGTCCATATCCTTGCGCTTGGCATAGTCCACGACCTGATCGCGGTTGATCTTGCCGAGACCGAAGTAGCGCGATTTCGGATGCGAGAAGTACCAGCCGCTGACGGCTGCTGCCGGCCACATGGCGTAGCTGTCGGTCAGGGTAATGCCGGCGTTTTCATCGACATCAAGCAGATCCCACAGCAGGGGTTTCTCGGTATGGTCGGGGCAGGCCGGATAGCCCGGAGCCGGGCGGATTCCCTGATATTTCTCGTTAATGATTGCATCATTATCGAGATCCTCATCACTGGCATAGCCCCAGTATTCCTTGCGCACGCGCTCGTGCATGCGCTCGGCGAAAGCCTCGGCCAGGCGGTCGGCCAGGGACTTCAGCATGATCGAGCTGTAATCGTCATGATCCTTCTCGAATTCCTTGAGTTTTTCCTCGATGTTGTGACCGGTCGTCACGGCAAAGGCACCGATATAGTCCTTGAGGCCGCTTTCCTTGGGCGCGATGAAATCGGCCAATGCGTAGTTGGGCTGTCCCTCCGGGCGCTTGGTCTGCTGGCGCAGTGAATGCAGGACCGTCCGCACTTCCTTGCGATCATCATCGGTGTAGACCTCGATGTCGTCACGGTTAACACGGTTGGCGGGGAACAGTCCGATGACGCCACGTGCCTGCAGCCAGTTTTCTTCAACGATCTGCTTCAGCATGGCCTTGGCATCATTGAACAGCTTGGTGGCTTCCTCGCCAACGGTCTCGTCTTCAAGAATCTTCGGATATTTGCCGGCCAGTTCCCAGGTCATGAAGAACGGAGTCCAGTCCAGCCGTTCGATCAGTTCTTCCAGGGAATACTCGTCAAATGTCTTGATCCCAAGTTCGTTGGGCTTCGGCGGCGTGTAGTTGTCCCAGTCGCCATCAAAGGCATTTTCGCGCGCCTCTTCAATGGAAAGCCAGTCGATTTTCTTCTGTTTGCCGGCATGGCGTTCACGCAGCCCTTCGTATTCTTCCTTGATTTCTTTGACGTAGTCTTCCCTCTTGGTCTTGCTCATGAGTTTCGAGCAGACACCGACGGCGCGCGAGGCATCCTTCACATAGATGACAGGCTGGTCATATTGCTGGTCGATCTTCACCGCGGTATGGGCGCGTGAAGTGGTCGCCCCTCCAATCAATAGCGGTATTTCATATCCGCCTTTCTGCATTTCCTTGGCGACGTGGACCATTTCATCCAGTGATGGTGTGATCAGGCCCGACAGGCCGATCATGTCAGCTTTTTCTTCCTTGGCGGTCTTGAGGATTTTTTCACAGGGCTGCATGACACCGAGGTCGACAATCTCGAAACCGTTGCACTGCAGTACGACGCTGACAATGTTCTTGCCGATGTCATGGACGTCACCTTTCACGGTGGCGAGTATCATCTTGCCCGCTGTCTCGGTACTGCCTGTGCGTTTCTTTTCTTCCTCGATATACGGGAACAGGTGGGCGACGGCCTTTTTCATGACGCGAGCGGATTTCACCACCTGTGGCAGGAACATCTTGCCAGCGCCAAACAGATCGCCGACTACGTTCATGCCGTCCATCAAAGGACCCTCGATAACATCCAGCGGCTTGTCGGCTTTCTGACGACATTCCTCGGTATCATCGACAATATAGTCGCCGATGCCCTTGACCAGCGCATGCTCGATACGCTTTTCGACCGGCTGATCGCGCCATTCGAGCTTGTCCTTCTGCTTCTCGCCGCCTTCGTCCTTTACCGTCTCGGCATATTCCAGCAGTATCTCGGTGGCGTCGTCGCGACGGTTCAGCAGAACATCCTCAACCTTCTGCAGCAATTCCTTGTCGACTTCCTCATACACCTCGAGCTGGCCGGGATTGACAATCGCCATGTCCAGGCCCGCCTTGATGGCGTGATAGAGGAATGCGGCATGCATTGCCTCGCGGACCGGATTATTGCCACGGAACGAGAACGAAATATTGCTCAAGCCCCCGCTGACCAGTGTATGTGGCAGCTTTTCCTTGATGAGCTTGGTCGCCTCGATGAAGTTGACGGCGTAATTGTTGTGTTCCTCGATGCCTGTGGCGACCGTCAGGATGTTCGGATCGAAGATGATGTCCTCGGGATCGATGCCGACCTGCTCAGTGAGGATCTTGTAAGCGCGTTCGCAGATATCAAACTTGCGCTCGACGGTATCGGCCTGGCCTTTCTCGTCAAAGGCCATGACGACAATGGCGGCACCATAGCGCTTGATCAGTTTGGCCTGCTCGATGAACTTCTCTTCACCTTCCTTCATGGAGATGGAGTTCACTGCGCACTTGCCCTGGACGCATTTCAGGCCGGCCTCGATGACTTCAAATTTCGAGGAATCGACCATCAGCGGTACTTTCGAGATATCCGGTTCGGCAACCACCAGGTTCAGATAATCCTGCATCACCTGGGCCGAATCGAGCATGCCTTCGTCCATGTTGATGTCGACCATCATGGCGCCGTTCTCCACCTGCTGGCGGCCGACCTCGAGCGCGGTTTCCAGGTCCTCGGCCTCAATCAGTTTGCGGAATTTCGGTGAGCCGGTGACGTTGGTGCGTTCACCGATGTTCACGAAGCCCAGGTCCGGCGTAATCGTGAGCGGTTCCAGGCCGCTCAGCCGGCAGTAGTGTTCGAGTTCCGGCACCTTGCGCGGCGATTTGCCTTCCATTGCCTTGGCAATGGCGCGAATGTGGTCCGGCGTGGTGCCGCAGCAGCCGCCGATGATGTTAATGAGGCCGTCATCAGCGAAGTCGCTGAGCAGTTCTGCCATCTGTTCGGGGCTCTGGTCGTAATCGCCGAATTCGTTCGGCAGACCGGCGTTGGGATGGGCACTGACGAAGGTATCGGCAACTGCACCGATCTCCTCGAGATGGGGTTTCATGTCCTCGGCGCCCAGCGCACAGTTCAGGCCGATGCTGAACGGTTTGGCATGGCGCAGCGAGTACCAGAATGCAGTCGGTGTCTGTCCGGTGAGGGTACGGCCGCTGGCGTCGGTGATTGTACCGGAGATCATGATCGGCACATCGATATCATGTTCTTCCAGGTATTTGTCGATCGCGAACAGCGCGGCCTTGGCGTTCAGCGTATCGAAGATGGTTTCCACCAGCAGCAGGTCGACACCACCGTCAACCAGACCGCCAACTGCTTCATAATAGGCTTCCATCAGCTCATCGAAGCTGGTGTTGCGGTAACCGGGGTTGTTGACGTCCGGTGAAATCGACGCAGTACGGTTGGTCGGGCCGAGTGTGCCGGCGACGAAACGCGGCTTGTCGGGATTCTTTTCGGTTATTTCGTCCGCGGCCTCGCGCGCCAGCTCGGCGGAAACCTTGTTCAGGTCATAAACCGCCTCTTCCAGGTTGTAGTCCGACTGGGCGATGGAAGTGGAGCTGAAGGTGTTGGTCTCGATGATGTCGGAACCGGCTTCCAGATAGGCGGTGTAGATTTCCTTGATGACATCGGGGCGGGTCAGGGAAAGGATATCGTTGTTGCCCTGGAGGTCATCTTCATGATCCGCAAAGCGATCGCCACGAAAATCCTTCTCTTCCAGATCGTAGGACTGGATCATGGTGCCCATCGCGCCATCAAGCAGCAGAATGCGTTCGGCCAGCAGGGAATTCAGTTGTTCTCTAATAGCTTTGTAGTCGCGTTTATCACTCATAGTTCTATGATTGTAGACGGCGCCCGTGCGCCCTGTTATCTGAGGTGAATTCTCCCCGGTTTTTTCAATGAAAACAGAAAATTATGGATTAAACTTGAAGCGGGGTTGTGAATTGTGAAGCGTGGGTATTATAACCAATCTAAGCGCGAATTTACAGTTCTAATAGCGATAAGCTATTGAAAAGATTCAGGTGACCACGACGAATAGCAGGCAAAGGTGGATTGGGCGGGACTCCTGCGCGTATTCAATGCGGGATTGGTTATTCATCTTTATCGCTGTCGACCGGTTTATCGGAATAATATTTGCGGCCGGTCAGCATGGCCGACACCAGCGCGCCGCCTTCACGCAGTTCCGTAAATACCACTCCCAGCAGATGCAGGCCGATGGCCGCCAGCAGTATATAAAAGGTAATGATATGGGTTGCGATCACGGGAGCGCGCCATTCGCGCATGGCCTGGTAGCCCGCTTCGTTCGTTCCTTCCGTGTAGCCGGGCCGCAGCCTCTCGAGTTTGCTGTGATCCTCGCCGGCGGCGGTAACCTGTTCGGCGATTTCGTGACCAAAGGGCGGGTAGTACAGATCCGTGCCTGCCAGGATCAGGCCGGTTATTGCTTGCAGTAACAGCAGGATAAAAAGCACGCTGACCATCAGCCGTGCGAGGGGATTATGCCCCAGGTAAAGCGGCGGATGTCCCTTGAGCGATCCCCTGATATAGCTGCCGAATGAGCGCCAGTAATCGCGCCCGATCGGCAGGATACTCCTCCAGAGTGAATAATGGCCGCCAATAAAACCCCATATCAGCCGCCAGAACAGATTGAGCACAAATATATAACCTGTCAGCACATGGGCCTGCTTGAGTAATATCTTGCCATCCGTTGGGATGCCCAGTGTCTTGACGTTGAGAATCATGACACCCAGGAATATGAGGATCAGTATGGAGAGGGCATTGATCCAGTGAAACCAGCGCGTGGTTCTGTCCCACACCGGATAGCTATGGAGGTCCGAATTAGAACTGTTCTCAGGCATGGCCCTGTCAGCTCCTGTCAATAAATATTGACTCTGTCATGAACTGCACCGCCTGGACTTGATTAATATCAATTCTAGTCGATATCAATTACATGGCGTTCGCTTCGTGATATCCAAGCTACGGCCTCTTGGTTCATCCAGTATTCATGCCAGAATTGAATGGCATCCATTTGACATGGATTGAACAGTGCGGTTAGCCTTAACACAGTTGTAGGTGTCCAGTTGCAGAATGTCTGCAATTTGGATGAAACGGGAAGCCGGTGCGTCAGAAACATGACAAGGCCGGCGCTGCCCCCGCAACGGTAAGCGTTTCAGGATGCATTACAACCCACTGCCAGATTCTGGCGGGAAGGCAATGCATCCGGTGTTTTTAACACAGACGTGAGCCCGGAGACCGGCCTGCAACATGTATACAACCACATCGCGGAGGGCGATGGCGGCATTCTGGCTGTTTCAGCCAGCACATGTTGCATGTGTGCGCCTGCCTCGTTTTTCCCGCCCATTATTACGACTGCCTTTCTGACGGGCAGGGGAGGGATACAATGTTTAATCAATACCGGCGCAGTCTCGCTGCGTTAACGGGACTGTTTTGTCTGTCTTCTGTGCAGGCCCAGCAGGAACCACTCAGATACCATGACCGTGACAGCCACGCGCTCGGAGAATCCGGGCAATGTCTCAGGCAGCTACGACGTTATTACATCCAAGGAAATAGACGACAGCGGTGCTACCAATATCGTCGATGTTCTGAGGACACGCGGTGGAATACAGATTCTGGATTTCTTCGGGATTGGCGGTGCCGGCGCCACAATCAGTATGCGTGGATTCGGTGAAAACGCCGGCGCCAGTACGCTGGTTATGGTGGATGGCAGGCGGCTGAACAATAACGATCTGGGGACCCCTGATTTGAGCACGGTGGCGCTCAAGGATATCGAGCGCATCGAGATACTGCGCGGCAGTGCCGGCGCGCTTTATGGCGATCAGGCTGTTGGTGGCGTAATCAATATCATTACACGCAAACCCGGCGAATTTCGTTTTTTGGCCAAGGGCGAATATGGCAGTTACGACAGGGCTGGTGCAAGTGCATCGGTCTCCCAGCGTCTGGCCAATGGCCTTGGCTACAGGTTCTCTGCAGAGAAGCGCGACAGCGACAACTATCGTGATAACAATGCGCAGGACTATGAGAATGTCTTCGGCATGCTCGATTTTGCCTATACTACTGGCAGGGTGTTTGCCGAATACCAGCATATTAACGAAGATCTGGAGACGCCCGGCGCCCTGACCCAGGCGCAATTGCAAAGTGACCGGCGTCAGGCCGCCAATCCAGGTGATTTCGTTGACACTGATACCGACAACTTCCGTCTGGGCATTGAGCAGGATCTGTTGGCAGACTGGGGTCTGCGCATGGAATTTGCCCGGCGCTTTTCCGAGTCCGACAGCATCCTGAGTGTCGGGGGCGTTCCATTTCCAAATACCACCAAGCGAGACATCAGGGAATTTACACCCCGATTGACCGGTGCCGTACCATTACCGACTGGCGATGCAAACATTACTGCGGGAGTGGATATATTCCGTACAGACTTCAGGCTTGTATCACCTTTTGGTATCACCGACAGTGAGCAGTCCCGGGATTCAGTTTATGTGCAGACGGTTGTTCCATTATTTCCGAATCTCGACATGACGGCTGGTTACCGTCATGCCAGGGTGGAATCGGACATTGTGAATACCGCCGCATTTCCCGCCGTGGATGATACCTTCAAGGATAATGTCAATGCCTTCAATATCGGGCTCAACTGGAGCCTCAGTCCTGAGGTCAGGGCTTTCGTACGTTTTGATCGCAATTACCGGTTTATTCTGGCGGACGAGTTTTCAGTGGATTTTTCCGGCAACCTGGTTCCTGAAGATAATCAGACAGGGCGTTCCTTTGAAGCGGGTTTTGACTGGCAGGGCAATCGTGGCGGTATTGCCGTGACGGCGTACCGATTGCTACTGGAAAATGAAATTGTATTCAATCCACTGGGTGGCCCGTTCGGATTCGGTGCCAACGAAAATATTGGCGACACCGGCCGTACCGGTTTTATAGTGGATGCGAATTTTCAGCCAATCCGGGACCTGACACTGAACGCCTCTTTTAGCTATGTCGACGCGGATATCGAGTCCGGCAGTCTTGCGGGAGGTACGGTTCCGCTGGTTGCCGAGGAAACCGCCACAGTCAGCGCCAATTATAATTTTCCTTACGGTGTTGATGCCTATCTGGAAGTCCACGGCACAGGGGAACGGGCAGCCGCTACGGATTATTTCAATAATGGTGAAACCCTGCCCGGATATGTGCTGTTGAACGGCAGTCTGAGTTATAGCAAAGGTCCATTCAGGCTGGCATTGCGTGGCAATAACCTGCTTGACAAGGAATACAGTACCTTTGCTTCTTTCAGCAGTTTTTCAGGAGTCACGAGCTTTTTTCCGGCACCGGAACGCAACTTCATGTTGACCGCCACCTATACTTATGACTGAGATGGAAACATGGCCAAGCGGCTGACACGCATATTTACGCGCACCGGTGATGATGGCAGCACCGGCCTCGCCGACGGCTCGCGGCTGCCGAAAGACAGTCCGCGGATTGAGGCGATGGGCATGGTGGATGAACTGAACAGCCACATCGGCATGTTGCGCGCATGCGGTCTTCCTGACGATCTCGACAGCGAACTTGCGGATATCCAGCAACGCTGTTTCGACATCGGCGCTGAACTGGCACTGCCGGGACAGGAAATGCTGACAAGCGCGCATGTTGAGGCGCTGGAAACCTGCCTCGAAAAGTACAATCGCACTCTGCCGCCGCTGCGGGAGTTCATACTCCCGGGTGGTGATCAGGCCAGTGCCCGGTGTCACCTGGTGCGTGCTGTCTGCCGGCGGACGGAACGCTGTTTCTGGCATCTGGCCCGCGAAGAAGAGATCAACCCACTGGCGCTGATGTGGCTGAACCGGGTGTCGGATCTGTTTTTTGTCTATGCCCGGATACTGGGACGCCTGTCAGCTTCCGAAGAAGTGGAATGGCGGCATGATCCGCCGGAGGACATGAAGTAGTAAGCTGTTCAGGGATTGCCCTGCAGTTCCAGCATCTTGCCGTCGCGTCGGAGGTTAATTCGTTCGAGAAAGCTGTTGCCCAGCAGCACCTGCGCGGGATGATCGCCTTTATGCACCGAGGCTTTGACATTCTTCAGTTCGATATCGCCGACGCGCACGCTGTCCAGCTCTATAATGTATATCTTGCTCAGTCCGGAAGCGGTCTGGGCCAGACCTTCCTTGCCATCGAGCCGGTAGTTGATTCCCAGTCTTTTCGCCTCGTTACTGTTCATGGCGACCATTGAGGCGCCGGTATCGACAACGAACTTCATGCTGAAACCGTTAATCGAGCCGTCGGCAATATAGAGTCCGTTCGAAGGGTTCGGCCAGAGCCTGAGAACGGGGCCGGCTTCCGGTTCACTGAACTGGCTGCTGATATGCGTACCCAGTTTGTAGGTATTCTGTTCACCATCGATTTCCAGCACGGCTTCCTCGCTGCTGGCCGAGATCAAGCGCACGCCCTCGGGGCTGGTTTCGCCGGTCTTCAGCAACCGCTGCTCGCCGTCAATGTTGAGAATGGCCGTGTCCTTGAACAGGCCTACGACGACGACCTTGTCGACAGCCAGGGCAGGGGCGCAGGACAGAAACAGCAGTATCAGGGCAATAACGGGTCGCATGGGCGTGCAATCATCCATTGATTGAGCATTATTGTCGGGCAGTCAGGGTCGTGCCTCAAGCCTTTCCTCGGGGCTGCCGGGCTGGCGGTTTGCCAGCGGAATTTTTGTAACGTTCCAATACCGGCCCGCCCAGGTGAGAATATCCCCGGTGGTTCCCTGTGCCAGGCGCGGATCGGGTTCCTGCCCGAGGAAGTTCAATGCCTGCCACAGTACCTGTGCCGGCGGCTGATCCGCTATCGCTGCCGCGTGATTCTGTTTGCTGATTTTCCGGCCGTCCATGCCCAGTGCCACGGGCAGGTGCAAATACTCGGGGGTTGGATAGTCCAGCAGCTGCTGGAGTAGTATCTGTGGCGCCGTTGAGTCCAGCAGGTCGGCCCCGCGGACAATATCGGTGATACCGGTATCGGCATCATCAATCACGACCGCCAGGTGATAGGCGATAATGTGATCGGCGCGACGGATGATGAAATCGCCCACCTGGCGAAACAGATCAACAGACTGCGGTCCCTGCAGACGATCGGTGAATTCGATATGTCTATCGGGGACACGCAGACGAACGGATCGTGCCTGGCGACCGCCGGCGAGTCCGTTGCGGCAGGTACCGGCATAGATCCCCTTGACCTCGCGGCGGGTACAGCCGCAGTCAAAGGTATGCCCACCATCCTGAAGGCGTTGCAGTGCCTGTTGATAGCTTTCAAGCCGCCGGCTCTGATAGACGGGTTCGTTATCCCACTCCAGACCGAGCCGTTCCAGATCCCGCAATATGCTGTCGGCGGCACCACGACGCATTCGTGGCTGATCCAGATCCTCGATACGAACCAGCCACTCCCCGTGCCGGCTGCGGGCCTCGAGATAACTGCCAAGCGCGGCGATCACTGAACCGAAATGCAAGGGGCCGCTGGGCGTGGGGGCAAAGCGGCCGCGGTAGGGGGTGGTGTTTGAACAGACGGTGCTGATATCCATGGCTCCCTAGCATTATTCAAAGATAGGGAGGAAAAACTGGCAAGAGGTGAGGGGCTAGGGATTAGAGATTAGGGTTTGCAAACAGTATCCCGATCGGCATTCCCTAACCCCTGATCCCTAGTCCCTGGCCCCTCTATCAGCCAAACTGCCGTTCCTTGATCTCGTCCAGGGTCTTGCAGTCGATGCAAAGTGTCGCGGTAGGACGTGCCTCGAGTCGCCGGATGCCGATTTCCACACCGCAGATTTCACAGTAACCGTAATCACCCGAGTCCAGATCGTCCAGCGACTCGTTGATTTTCTTGATTAGCTTGCGCTCACGATCGCGTGTGCGGAGTTCTAGTGAGAATTCTTCTTCGACGGTGGCGCGATCGTTCGGGTCCGGGTAGTTTGCGACTTCGTCCTGCATGTGGTGCACGGTGCGATCGACTTCTTCCATGAGTTCCTGTTTCCAGCCGAGCAGGATATTACGGAAATGCTCCACCTGCTCCTCGTTCATATACTCCTCGCCCTTTTTGGCCTTGTAGGGTGTGAAGCCCGGGCGTACTTCTTCAGGGGTCCGCGGACGTCTGCGCCCGGCGGTTGCAGTGGCCTTGGCCATAGTTTTCTTGCTCGCCTTTTTCTTGGTGGAAGCGGCCGCCTTTTTGTCCGCCGACCTGGCAGCTGGCTTCTTTTTGGTTGGGGTTTTCTTCCTGGCCGCTGTCTTTTTACGGGCCGGCTTGCTCGCTGATTTTTTCTTGGACGCAGTCTTCTTTTTGGCAGTCGCCTTTTTCCTGGGCGCTTTGCCTGTCGACGCGATCTTCTTGCGCTGCGCCTTTTTCTTGGTCGCAGTTTTCTTTTTTGCCGCGGTTTTTTTCTTCGCGGCGGATTTCTTGCGGGCGCTTTTTTTCTTCGCTGCCATCAAGTTTCTCGGGGCTGGGTCAATAAAGCGTGCATCTATACCAGAAAGGATTCTGGCAGGCAATGCCAGGGGGTTAGGGACTAAGGACTAGAGATTAGAGGGTAATCGAAATTCAATTCTTCCCAACCCCTGATCCCTCCATCTTGACCCACAGCCGTGTCGCACCGGCGACGGCCACCGGCATGGCGATGAAATTGACGACCGGGATCATGCTCAGCAGCAGGGCCGCCATGCCGAAGCCGAAGGCCGCCGGCCGCTGGCGTGTCAGCATGCCGCGGATCGTGGGAAATGTGTGGCCGTGGTTACCCATGGGGAAGTCCATGTATTCCAGTGCCAGCATCCAGGCGCCGAACAGGAACCAGAGCACAGGCGAGGCGATGTTCACCAGCGGTATGACGGACAGCAACAGCAACGGCAGGGCCCAGAGAGCGAAGTACATCAGTTTGCGCACTTCACCGCTGAAGGCCTTGATGATTTCCTGCGGCAGTTGTTTGAGGGTGCCGCCGTCGTCCGGCCAGCTGCCAGTGAGATGCTGTTCCACGGCGGCGGCCAGAAAGCCATTGAAAGGCGCGGCAATCAGGTTGGCAAGTATGGAAAAGCTGAAAAACACCAGCAGCAGCGCAAAAATCACGAACAGCGGCCACAGCAGCCACAGTATCCAGTCGACCCATTCCCACCAGCCGCCCAGCTGGCCTTCCAGCCAGGCGATGAACTGCCCCAGCTGGCCGGCACCATAGACGATGACGGCGGCAAACAGCAGGACGTTGATCAGCAGCGGTATGATAACGAACAGCCGCACACCGGGCTTGTTCAGCAGTCCGAAACCGCCTAGCAGTGACCGGATGCCGTCGCGCAGACCGGGCCGCATGTCAGGCCCCGGCACTGGCGGTTTCATCATCATCGCCCGGCGGCAATGTCACCGCTGGTTGCGGTTGCCAGCCTGGCTTGCAATGCTCGGCGACGACGGTGGTAAAAATGCCGCCGCGTACATTGAAGTCGGCGGTCAGGCGCATGAATCTGGGTTCGATGACTGCTGCCAGGTCGGCAAGAATCCGGTTCGTGACCGCTTCGTGAAAGGCCCCCTGATCACGGTAGCCCCAGATATACAGTTTGAAAGATTTCAGTTCCACGCACAGCTTATCCGGCACATACTCCAGCCGCAGTACGGCAAAATCCGGCTGCCCGGTTTTCGGGCACAGGCAGGTGAATTCCGGTATCCGCATGCGGATGGTGAAATCCCGATCCGGTGCCGGATTGGGAAAGGTTTCCAGGGTCTCTCGGGCGGCTCTGGCCGGCTGTTTTGTCATAGTCATTACTGCTTTGAATGCGCTGCCTGGGGGCTATTAATAATACCAGTTAATTGAATGGCTTAGGGTATGTTTTTCATGACCGCCGGGGTTGCTGTCAGCAGCCGTGACAGTTCTTGTGTCAGCCACGGTAACCCGGTATCTTAACGCGCCATGCACCTGCGCAAGATCAAGCTCTCCGGTTTCAAATCTTTTGTCGATCCTACCACGCTGACTATCCCCGGAGACCGCGTCGGCATCGTCGGTCCGAACGGTTGCGGCAAGTCCAATATTATCGACGCATTGATGTGGGTCATGGGCGAGAGTTCCGCCAAGCACCTGCGCGGCGACGCCCTGACCGATGTCATTTTTAACGGTTCCAGTGCCCGCAAACCTGTCGGCCAGGCGACGGTGGAACTGATTTTCGATAACAGTGACGGCCGTATCAGCGGTCAGTATGCCAATTACAACGAGATATCGATCAAGCGCCAGCTAGACCGCGAGGGCCAGTCGCAGTATTTCCTCAACGGCGGCCGCTGCCGGCGCCGCGATATCACCGCCATTTTTCTCGGTACCGGCCTCGGCCCGCGCAGTTACTCCATTATCGAACAGGGCATGATCTCGCGTTTCATCGAGGCCAAGCCGGACGAGCTGCGCACCTATATCGAGGAAGCGGCCGGTATTTCCAAGTACCGCGAGCGCCGTCGCGAAACCGAATTGCGTATCGGTCATACCAGGGAAAATATAAGCCGTCTCAATGATATAAGGGAAGAACTTGATAAACAACTTGAAAAACTGAAACGTCAGGCCCGCGCTGCCGAACGCTACCAGGAACTGAAGCAGGACGAGCGCCGGCTCAGTGCCGAACTGCTGGCACTCGACTGGCGTCAGCTGAAGTCCAAATCCGACGAGCATGCCGGCAAGCAGCGTGAAGCGGAAAACGCGGTCGAGGCAGTGCGCGCGCGGCTGCGCCAGGTCGAGGCGGCCATGGAGCAGCAGCGCAGTGATGTCAGCGAGGCGACCGAGGCTTTCAACGCGGCGCAGTCGGAGTATTACCAGGTCGGGGCCGATATCGCCCAACTGGAACAGAAGATCGAGCACACCCGCGAGCGCATTACTGCCCTCGAGGAAGACCTTAAACAGGTCGAAACCGACAGCGATGCCGCACGCAGCCAGCGCGACAATGATCAGCAGCGGCTGCAGGTGCTGGCCGCCGAGCTCGAGCGCCTGAACCCGCAGCTCGAGGGTTCGCGCAATGACAGCGAACAGGCCTATGAATACCTGAACGAGGCCGAACAGGCGATGCAGGGCTGGCAGACGGAGTGGGATGCCTTCAATGCGCAGCTCGCGGAAACGGCGCAGGCCGAGGAGGTCGCCAGTACCCGCCTCGAACATCTCGAGCTCGGTATTGAAGAGGCCGAACACCGGCGCGGACAGCTGCAGCAGGAGCAGCAGGCACTCGAACCGGATACCGAGCGTCAGGCCCGGGAGGCACTGGAGCAGGCCCTGGAAGATGCCGAACAGCAGCACACCCGGCTCGGCCAGACACTGGACCAACAGCGCGAGGCCATTCGCGAGCTGCGTGGCCGCATCGATGAACAGTCAAAGACACTCGAACAGCGCCGTGAAGCCCACCAGGATCAGCGCGGCCGGCTGGCATCACTGGAAGCGCTGCAGCAGGCGGCACTGGGACAGGATCAGCAAGCCCTGACTGAGTGGCTGGACAAGCAGGACTATGCCGCCGCACCGCGCCTTGCACAGGCGCTGGAGGTGGAACCGGAGTGGACGCTGGCACTGGAAACGGTACTGGGTCCGCACCTGCAGGACCTGGTGCTGGATGATCTCGAGGCCTTCGCCCGTGATCTGCGTTCGGCGCCGGCCGGCGAGGTGGGGGTCTACAGTGCCGATGTTTCGCTGCCGGATAACCGCGACCGGCCGCGGCTGGCGGACAAGATTCACGCCCCCGGCCCGCTGGCGGGACTGCTGGGGAGTGTCTATATCACCGACGATCTGGACAAGGCCCTGGCCATGCGTACGGCACTGGCCGCCCATGAATCCGTGGTCACGCCCGAGGGTGTATGGCTGGGGCCGGACTGGCTGCGTACCTCGGCGGTGGCGGCCGAGGAAGGCGGCGCCTTGAGCCGCGAGCGCGAAATCAATGAACTGCGTGAAGCCGTCAGTGACGGTGAAGAGGCGATCGCTGCACTGCTGACGGAGCTCGAATCCCTGCGCGAGCAGCTTGCCGGGCGCGAACAGGCACTGGAAGACACCCGCGCCGGGTTGCAGGCGGCACAGGAAACCGTATCGGCGAAACGTTCCGAACTGGCGGCGGTCGAGGCCCGTGCCGAACAGCAACAGGCCCGCGCCCGGCAGATCGAGGAGGAACTGCAGGACCTGGCCGAACAGATCGACAGCGACAGCCGCGAACGAGACAGCACCCGTGAACGGCTGGAACAGCTCAGCCGCGAGCGCGAGGAACTGGCCGGTCAGCGTGACGAGCTGGCCGCCAAGCGCAATCGCCATCGCGAGGCGCTGGATAAGGCCCGTCAGCAATGGCAGGCCACGCACCAGGAAAGCCACGGCATCGCGTTGAAGCTGGAATCACTGAGTTCACAGCGGGCATCACTGGAACAGGGTCTGCAGCGTATTGATCGCCAACTCGAACAGCAGCGGCAGCGCAGCGAGGAAATCAACAAGGCACTGGAAGAGACGCGGGCGCCGCTGGCCGACATGGAACAACGCCTGAGCGCGCGGCTGATGGACAAGCAGGCGGCCGAGCAGCGGCTCAAGGAAGCGCGCGAGCGCTTGCAGGGACTCGACGAAACGCTGCGCGGCCTGGAACAGCAACGTCATGATCACGAGCAGGGTTTGCAGGAGGCACAGGAAAAACAGGAGTCCGCGCGGCTTGTGGCCCAGGAAACCCGAGTGCGCCTGGAAACCGTCGAAGAACAGCTGAACAATGCCGGCCATGACCTGCAGGCGGTACTGGCGGAGCTCGGCAACGAGGCCAGCCGCGAATCCTGGCAGGAACAGTTGACCGCCATTCAGCGCAAGATCGACCGCCTGGGGCCGATCAACCTCGCCGCCATCGATGAACACAAGCAGTTATCCGAGCGCAAGGAATATCTCGACAGCCAGCATAACGATCTGTCGGAGGCCCTGGAGACACTCGAAAACGCGATCCGCAAGATCGACAAGGAAACGCGTACCCGCTTCAAGGAAACCTTCGATCAGCTCAACGACAATCTTGCGGGGCTGTTTCCCGAGTTGTTCGGCGGCGGCCACGCGTATCTCGAAATGACCGGTGACGACCTGCTGGAAACCGGGGTCACGGTCATGGCGCGACCGCCCGGCAAGCGCAACAGCAATATTCACATGCTTTCCGGCGGTGAAAAGGCGCTGACGGCGGTGGCACTGGTATTTTCCATTTTCAAGCTGAATCCGGCGCCGTTCTGCATTCTCGACGAGGTCGATGCGCCGCTTGACGACACCAATGTCGGCCGCTTCAGTGAAATGGTGCGCAAGATGTCGGAAGACATCCAGTTCATCATCATCACCCACAACAAGATCACGATGGAAATCACCAGCCAGCTCATCGGGGTGACCATGCAGGAGGCCGGTGTTTCACGCCTGGTAACGGTCGATATGGATGAAGCGGTGGCCATGGCCGCCGCCGGCTAGCCTCTGCCTGTTATGGAGGGACTGCGCTGGATTCTGCTGATTATCGGCATCCTGATTATTGCCGGTATTTACTTTGCCGATCGCCTCAAGCGACGTGCACTACGCGAAGGTGCCGACCGCTTCTCCACTGAAGATGACACGGCCGGTCTGAACATCAGTCCGCGCGCCACGGATGACGGCGGTGATTACAGTGATGCCATAGCCGATCTGAACCATTTCCTGAACCAGAACCGCGACTCCGCCGCGTCCGCTGACGTCGTCGATATCGATGCAGACATCGCCATGGCCTGGGAAGCGGGCGAGGCCGAAGCAGCAGCGGGGGACGCCAGTGTCGAATCCGGAGAAGCCGGTGACGAGGCGGCCGGAGCGGCATTGCCGGAGCGGCTTGTCATCTTCTACCTCAAGGCGCCGGAGGGGCATGCCTTTGCCGGGCCGGCACTGTTCGACAGTCTGGCGGCCGCAGGACTGGTGCTAGGCAGCATGGGGATTTATCACGATACCGACAGTCACGGCGAAACGGTCTTCAGTGTCGCCAATCTGTTCGAGCCGGGCACGCTTGAAACCGACGACCCGGATAACTTCAGTACCCGCGGCGTGGCGCTGTTCATGCAACTGCCCGGTCCGCGCGATGAACAGGATGCCTTCGAACGCATGCTCGGCAAGGCCGAAATCCTGGCCGAACGCCTCGGCGGGGAACTGCATGATGAACACCATCAGCCGCTGGACCGTGAAACGGTGACGCGCATCCGCGGTATTCTCAGGTAATACACCATCCCGTCATGAGTCCGCGCAAGAGCACGCCTGGCCGGCAACAGGCCGCGAAGCGTATCACCGAACTGAGTGAAGAGATACGCAAGCATGATTACCAGTATTACGTGCTTGATGATCCGCTGATCAGCGATGCCGAATACGACAAACTGTTCCGTGAACTCGAGTCGCTGGAACACGACCATCCCGATCTTGTTACCGACGATTCACCGACCCGGCGTGTCGGTGCCGAACCTTCCACCGCCTTCAGCGAAGTCCGCCATGAACAGTCGATGCTGTCGCTGGCCAATGCCTTTGACGAACAGGAAATGCGTGACTTCGACCGGCGCGTACGCGAGCGCCTCGACGTCGAAACGCTGACCTATAACGCCGAACCCAAGCTGGACGGTCTGGCCATCAGCCTGTTGTATGAAAACGGCCTGTTGACCCGCGGCGCAACCCGGGGTGACGGCACGACCGGCGAGGATGTCACGGCCAATGCCAAAACCGTCAACTCCATACCGCTGAGCCTGCGCGGCGAGGACTGGCCGCGGCGGATCGAAGTGCGCGGCGAGGTCTACATGACCAAGCAGGCGTTTCTGGCACTGAACGAACACCAGGCAAAGCAGAACGGCAAGCAGTTTGCCAACCCGCGCAACGCCGCCGCCGGCAGCATGCGTCAGCTTGACCCGCAAATCACTGCCAGTCGCAAACTGAATTTCTTCGCCTACGGTATCGGCGTGTTCGAGCGCGGTGAATCCCTGGACTGTCAGAGCCGGATGCTCGCCCGCCTCAGGGACTGGGGGTTCCCGGTGTCGCCGGAAACTGAACTCGTTACCGATCTGGACGGCTGCTTCGAGTATTACAGGCGCATCGGCGCGCAGCGCCAGTCACTGCCCTATGATATCGACGGTGTCGTATTCAAGGTCGACCGTTTTGACTACCAGCAACGGCTGGGTCATGTCTCGCGTGCCCCGCGCTGGGCGATTGCCTACAAATACCCGCCGGAAGAGGCGACGACGAAAATTACAGAATATTGAAGTGCAGGTGGGTCGCACGGGTGCATTGACACCGGTGGCACGGCTCGAACCGGTGCAGGTCGGCGGTGTCACGGTCACCAATGCCACACTGCATAACGAGGACGAGATAGAGCGCAAGGATGTCAGAATAGGCGACACGGTAATCGTGCGCCGCGCCGGTGACGTGATTCCCGAAATCGTCAGAGTCGTAAAGAACAAGCGTCCGCGCAATGTCCGCCGTTTCGTCATGCCTTCCAAATGTCCGGAATGCGGATCGGAGGTTGTTCGTGCCGAGGGCGAGGCGATAGCGCGTTGCAGCGGCGGGCTGGTGTGCCCGGCCCAGCGCATCCAGTCACTGATCCACTTCGCCTCGCGCCGGGCCATGGATATCGAGGGTCTGGGGGAAAAGCTGGTCTGTCAGCTGGTGGAAGGCGGTTATGTGGAAACGATCGCCGATCTTTACCGCCTTGGTGCCGATCAGCTTGCCGGACTCGAACGCATGGGCGAAAAATCCGCCCGTAACCTGGTCGCGGCGCTGGAAAAAAGCAAACGGCCCACACTGGCGCGTTTCCTGTACGCGCTCGGTATCCGCGAAGTGGGCGAGGCGACGGCCAAGGCATTGGCGGCGCATTTCGGTTCCCTGGAGGCGCTGGAGCAGGCGGGGCCTGAAGAACTGGAAGCGGTCCCCGACATCGGCCCGGTGGTGGCGGCACATATCCACGGTTTCTTTCGCGACAAGCGCAATCGCAAGGTTATTGACAAACTGCTTCACGGCGCCGGTTTCGAGCTGCAGTTACCTGAGCGGGCACAAGAGAGCAGCGCGCTGGCGGGCAAAACCTTCGTGCTGACTGGTATCCTCGAATCCATGAGCCGCGACGAAGCCAAAGACAAGCTCGAAGCACTTGGGGCGAAGGTCACCGGCAGTGTGTCGAAGAAAACCGACTATGTGGTAGCCGGCGCCGATCCGGGCAGCAAGCTGGCGAAGGCGAGGGAGATGGGGATTGAGATACTGGGAGAGGACGACCTTCTTGAATTTATTCAAAGATAGGTGGCTGAAATAAACTGTATCTCGTCGCTCGTTCCTCGTATCTCGCTGAATACAAATAAACATCTATTATCCATGATCCTGTGGGAGCGGACTGTAGTCCGCGATTGTTGTAAATGAATCGCCGATGTAATCGGCTCCCACAGTTCCTAGAGTCGCCCCATATGTCGTCGTAAATCTTCCAGCTCCTCAAGCAGGTCCAGTGCCAGGGCGATACCGGGTGTGTTCAATTCCAGATCCCGCTGCAGCCTGACGGCTACCTGCACCCGGCGTATCGATGTGCCAGTGAACGACCAGTGGCCGGATTGCATATCCACGGGTTCCAGGACCCCTTCCTCGACCAGTTCCAGGATCAGGGATGTTTGCACGCCACACAGCCGCGACAGTTCATCCAGCGTGATTTGCCGCTGCTCGTCGAATACCTCGGCCGGATAAATATCGTTATCTTCCACTATGATCATACCCCCAGATCAGCGCGCGGGTTCATCGGCATCTGTTCGCGCATCTGTTCGTAGAGCTTGCGCCGGCTTTCCGTATCCGCCGGTGGCGTGACGATTTTCAGCCGCACAATCTGATCGCCGGGCGGTTTACCGGGCAGACCGCGGCCCTTGAGGCGCAGCTGTTTGCCGGCCTGTGAATTGGCCGGGATATTCAGGTTCACGTTACCACCGAGTGTCGGTACGGTCACCTTGCCGCCGAGTGCGGCCTCCCAGGGTGTCACCGGCAGGTCCAGATAAATGTCGCCTTTGCGGACTTCGAACAACGGGTGCGGTTCGTATTCAATCTCGAGCAGCAGGTCGCCGGCTTCAGCACCACCGATGCCGCCACTGCCCTGGCCTTTCAGGCGTATGCTCTGTCCTGCCTGCACGCCGGCCGGTATGCGAACCTTGAGCTCACGCTGTTTCTGGCGTACCCCGCCCTGGGCATCGGCTTCCGGCACTGTCAGCGTGATGCTGCGGGTCGCACCGCGATAGGCATCCTCCAGGCTGATACGCAGGCGCGCATACTGATCCTGGCCACTGGCGCGGAAGTGCGTGGAACGCCGGCCACGGCCCCGGCCATGACCGAACAGGGACTCGAAGAAATCACTGAAGCCGCCGAGATCGAAATCGGCATCGCTGAAATGCTGTTCAGGACCCTGCTGCTCCCAGTCCGGCGGCGGCCGGAAATCCTGGCCGGCCTGCCAGTCGTTGCCGAAACTGTCATAGGCCTTGCGCTTTTCCGGATCATGCAGCACTTCGTAGGCTTCCTGGACTTCCTTGAATCTGTCTTCGGCGTCCGGTTCCTTGCTGACATCGGGATGATACTTGCGCGCCAGTTTGCGATAGGCGCGCTTGATCTCATCCTCGCTGGCATCACGATCGACGCCCAGCATTTTGTAATAGTCCTTGTATTCCATAGGTTACGTTGCTCGTTCCTGGTGCCGCGTGCCCCGAATGTTGATTTCTCCGGCTGGAAGCAGGGATTCATTCATATGGGGCAGAAGGACGGGATTTTCAAATCACGACTGCATCATGCCGTATTCCTGGACATTTTCGCGCTGACCCGGCGCGGTGGCTTCAGGATCGTGTCCTGCGGCGGCTGGCTGTCGTCTGTGAACGGGTAGTCATTGATAAAATGCAGGCCGCGGCTTTCGCGCCGGGCCAGTGCGCAGCGGATGATCATGTCGGCGACGGTGCAGATATTGCGCAGTTCAATCAGGTCATTGGTCAGACGGAAGTTGCCATAGTATTCGTGGATCTCCTTCCGCAGCAGCTCGATACGATGCCGGGCCCGCTGCAGGCGCTTGGTTGTGCGCACGATACCGACGTAATCCCACATGAAGCGGCGTATTTCATCCCAGTTATGTGAGACCACGACTTCCTCGTCCGAATCGGTCACCAGGCTTTCGTCCCAGTCGGGCAGGCCGGCGGGCAGCGCCGCTGTCGCCATGGCCGTCGTTATGTCCTTGTAGGCGGCATGGGCGTACACCACGCATTCCAGCAGCGAATTGCTGGCCATGCGGTTGGCGCCGTGCAGGCCGGTACAGGATGCCTCGCCAATGGCATACAGGCCGGGCAGGTCGGTGCACCCGCGGCGATCAACGATCACGCCGCCGCAGAGATAATGCGCCGCCGGCACCACCGGGATCGGTTCAGCCGTCATGTCGATGCCGTATTTCAGGCAGGTGGCGTGTATGGAGGGGAAATGTTCGTGAATGAATTCAGCGGATTTATGGGTGATATCCAGATAAACGCAGTCGAGCCCCAGGCGTTTCATTTCATGGTCGATGGCGCGGGCGACGATATCGCGCGGCGCCAGCTCGGCACGATCATCGAAACGCTGCATGAACGGCTCACCGTCGGGCAGGCGCAAAATGGCGCCTTCGCCACGGAGGGCCTCGGTGATCAGATAGGACTTGGCCTTCGGGTGAAACAGACAGGTCGGGTGAAACTGGACGAATTCCATGTTCGCCACGCGGCAGCCGGCGCGCCAGGCCATGGCGATACCGTCGCCGGTACTGACATCGGGATTGCTGGTGTACAGATAGACCTTGCCGGCGCCGCCGGCAGCGATGACCACGAAGCGGGCGGCGAAGACCTCGGTCTGCCCGGTCTTCTGATTGTATACATAGGCACCGAGACAGCGATCGTTACCGTCTTCCGTGGCACGACCGAGTCTGGCTGCCGTGATCAGGTCGACCGCCGTGTAATGTTCGAATAACTCGATGTCCGGGTGGGTGCGGACGCGGTTTTCGAGCGTGGTCTCGATGGCACGGCCGGTGGCATCCGCGGCATGGATAATGCGCCGGTGACTGTGCCCGCCCTCACGGTTGAGGTGATAATCGGTCTGGCCGTTGGTGGCCCTGGCCCGGGTGAAATCGACCCCCTGCCGGATCAGCCACTGGATACTTTCCGGGCCCTGTTCAACCACGAAGCGGACGACTTCCTCATTGCACAGACCGGCACCGGCGGCCAGGGTGTCACTGACGTGGGACTCGATGGAATCGCGGATATCGAGTACCGCCGAAACGCCGCCCTGGGCGTAAAACGTGGCACCCTCGGTGAGCGGGCCCTTGGACAGGACGGCAATGCGGGCGTGGTTGGCAAGCTGCAGGGCCAGCGACAGACCGGAGGCGCCGCTGCCGATAATAAGCACATCATGCTGGTGTTGCTGTGGCATCGATTAGAACTGTTATAATGTTACGTTTTTGATTCTGGATCTCTGGTAACCGGTATCTGGCGTCCGCCTGGTCAGAAAGGCTGCGCTGCAGGGCCCGCAGTGTATATTGCTATCGGGCCACGGAGTCAGTACGGAATGGTATTACTCTGTCACCTGGCTGGCGTTATCGCTACCATAACCGCCGGCAGTGGCCCGTTGCGGCAGGAAGCAGCCGTCCATGTCGATTGTATCAGCAAAAATAATCTCAAAGGGAGTCGGGCGGAATGGCCGCACGCGAATCTGATCAGCAGTTGGTTGAACGGGTACAGCAAGGCGACAAGAAGGCTTTTGACCTGCTGGTCAGCAAATATCAGCAACGCATCCTCAACCTCGTCGGCCGTTTTGTACGGAACCCGAACGATGCCATGGATGTCACACAGGAAGCTTTTCTGAAAGCTTACCGGGCGCTGCCGAAATTCCGGGGGGACAGTGCCTTTTATACCTGGATGTACCGGATTGCAGTCAACACGGCGAAAAATTATCTTGCGGTCCAGTCGCGGCGGCCGCTGGAGGCCGACCAGGATTACGATGAAATTGAACAAATTGACTCCAGCGGGGTTCTAAGGGATCAAGGAACGCCCGAGCATATGCTACTGCGGGATGAGATTCAGGACACTATTATCAGGGTCATTGAGGAGTTGCCCGAGGATTTACGGACCGCGATTACACTGCGCGAGGTCGAGGGCCTGAGTTATGAAGACATTGCCGCGGTGATGGAGTGCCCAATAGGGACGGTGCGATCCAGGATTTTCCGGGCCCGTGAGGCCATAGACAAGCAGTTAAAACCATTAGTCACTGACGAGTAGGGTGCAAAAGTGAACAAGCTTGAAGAGATCTCCCGCCTTCATGGATGGCAAGGCCGAACTGCCGGCCGAGTCCATTACGGCGTCCATCCACAATGACGCCGAGCTGTTCGGCGCCTGGCGCCGTTACCATCTGGTAGGTGACAGCCTGCGCGGCCAGCTGCCGGCACAGTTTCCAGCCACCGATTTATCCGCCCGTATCAGCAGGGCGCTGGAAAGTGAGCCGGCCATCCTGAGCCCGCAGAGGCGTACTGCCACAGTCAGCCAGCGTATCCTGAAGCCCGCGGCCGGTCTGGCGATCGCCGCATCGGTGGCACTGGTTGCCATTATCGGACTGCGGGGCATGGATCACACGGCCGGTACCGGCAGCACGACGGGCGATACGACGGTTGCTGCTACCGACGCGGCTGCAACAGCGCCGGCACCGGAGCGGATTGAGGTGCAGGCACCCAGGCAGTCGCTGCAACCGGCCGCGCCGTCACAACTGGCCCGGACCGTTTCGACCGAAGCCGTGCCGGGAGACTATCAGCAGTCAGGGCAGGCGGCCGGGCAATACCGCTTCAACAGTTACCTGATTAATCATAACGAGTACCGCGTCAACAGCGGTGTTCACGGCAGCATGCCTTACGCCCGTATTGTTGCTCCGTATGGCAGTAACCAGTAAGCGCATGCGGGCAGCTCTGCCGGTGCTGCTATTGTGCCTCGCCGGTGGCGGCCTGTCCCAGACTGTTGCCGCCGGACAGCCGGATGCCCGGCAGCTGCTGGACAGAATGACAGAGGCGTCGCGAACCCTGAATTATGATGGCGTCTTCGTCTATCAACGGGGTTCGCACATGGATGCCATGCGAATCATTCACAAGGCGGGGCAGGGCGGCGAACGTGAACGGCTGATTTCCCTGACCGGTCATGCCCGCGAAGTTATCCGCAATGACGAATCGGTGACGTGTATATTTCCTGACGACCAGGCCGTTATGGTCGAGAAAAGCCGGCCCCACAGGCTCTTGTCCTCGCAATTCCCGCAGCAGGTCGCCGAGCTGGCGGACAGCTATACTTTCATGGTGGAAGGCAGTGATCGTGTCGCCGACCGTGATACCCATATTGTGGCCATAAAGCCACGCGATCGTTACCGTTACGGTTACCGTCTGTGGCTTGACAAGAAAACCGGCCTGATGCTGCGTTCCGATCTCATTGGTGAACAGGGCAGGTCGCGTGAACAGTTCATGTTTACCCATCTCGAGGTACTCGAAGAAATATCGGACCAGCAACTGCAGCCGACTATTACGGGAGTTAATTACAGCTGGTATGAAAACCCGGATGATGTGCATACTCGCATAGAGGATGCTGAATGGAACGTGGACTGGATGCCGGCCGGGTTTACCATCAGCGATCGTGCTGATGAATTACTGGCCGACAGTCCGCGGCCGGTCCATCATATGGTTTTCTCGGATGGATTGGCCATGATATCCGTTTTTGTTGAACAGATTGGCAATGAAAATGGTGTGTTGATTGGGCCTTCAAAACTTGGTGCCGTCAATGCATTTGCCAGGAAGGCGGATGGGCATCAAATCATGGTGGTCGGCGAGGTGCCGCTTGTTACTGTGCGGCAAATGGCGGATTCGGTTTCCTACGCGCCCTGAATGTTCTGCCCTATAATCTGTCCTGTAGCGAGTCATACAGCAGTAACGGCCTACATCAATCAAGATATTGAATAATTAATCAAGCTTAACCGGAATTCTGGGTAATACTATGCAATCCCCGATGATCAGAATCTTTTATCTTCTCTGTTTCAGTTTCCTTCTGATGGGCAGTACCGTTCAGGCACGTGAGTTGCCTGATTTCACCCGGCTGGCGGAACAGAATGCCCCGGCTGTAGTAAATATCAGTACAACACTGGAGCAGTCACAGGGCCGGCTGCCGCCGGGCATGGAACTGCCCCAGATCCCCGAAAACAGTCCTTTTTACGACTTTTTCCGTAAATTCTTTGAAGATAATCCCGGTTTCCGGCAGCAACCGTACGAGGACACCTCGTCATTGGGATCGGGTTTTATTATATCCAGTGACGGCTATGTCATTACCAATAATCACGTAGTCAAGGATGCCAAGGAAATTATCGTGCGATTGGCCGACCGGCGTGAATATGTGGCGGAAGTGGTGGGGACGGATGCCCGCAGTGATCTGGCAGTCCTGAAAATTGACGGCGAGGATCTGCCTATTGTCAGGCTTGGTAATTCATCTGATCTCAAGGTCGGTGAATGGGTGCTGGCGATAGGTTCGCCATTCGGTTTCGATCACTCGGTTACGGCCGGCATCGTCAGCGCCAAGGGTCGCAGCCTGCCAAATGAGAATTACGTGCCCTTTATCCAGACAGATGTTGCGATCAACCCGGGTAATTCGGGCGGGCCGCTGTTCAATCTGGATGGCGAGGTCGTGGGTGTGAACTCGCAGATATACAGCCGTACCGGCGGATTCATGGGCCTGTCATTCGCCGTACCGATTAATGTCGTGGAAAATGTCTACATGCAGCTGCGCGAGACGGGCCGTGTGTCACGCGGCTGGCTGGGCGTGCTCATTCAGGATGTTACCCGCGAGCTGGCCGAGTCATTTGATATGCAGCGTCCGCATGGTGCGCTTGTTGCTCGCGTCCTGCCGGACAGCCCCGCGGCAGACGCCGGTTTCAATGTCGGTGATATCGTGGTTCGTTTCAATGGCAAGGAGATTTCCAGTTCGTCAGATCTGCCGCCACTGGTCGGTAATACCGCCGTTGGCAGCGCGGTGCCCGTGGATATCATCCGCGACGGCGAGGAGCAGACACTACGGGTCAAGATCAACGAATTGCCGGAAGACGATCAAACTGTTGCCGGCAGAACGGCCAGGGATCGCGATGACGGGACAACAGCCAACAGGCTTGATATCAAGGTCAAGGACCTGACCGAGGAACAGCGGGAGAAACTGGAGTTGTCCGACGGAGGTGTTCTTGTCGAGCAGGTTGGCAAGGGCGCCGGGGCACAAGCGGGTATCCGCCAGGGGGATGTACTGCTGATGCTTAATAATACCAAGGTCAGGGATGCCGGACATTTCGAGCAACTGGTCAAGGAATTGCCGGCTGGCAAATCCGTGCCGGTGCTGGTACAGCGGCGCGGCGGGCCGATGTTCCTGGCGCTCAAGATCCAGGATGATTAACCCTTTTTAACCAGGCTGCCATGGTCCGCCCGGGCCATGGCGGCATTGTTTTAGCCGGGTGTGTTTATCGGTAGGCGCAGATCGGCTAGAATCGCGCGCTGTTTGTCATTGGCCGTGAGCAGGGTAATCCCGAGAACAACAACATGGCCAACCCGATTCACCCGCCGCGCAAGGGCCGGATAGCGTTTTTGGCCCTGCAAGAACTGGATGCCGATGGACCATATCCGTAATTTTTCAATTATCGCCCATATTGACCACGGCAAATCCACGCTTGCTGACCGTTTCCTGCAGGTATGTGGCGCCCTGACTGATCGTGAAATGTCTGCCCAGGTCCTCGACAGTATGGACCTGGAACGGGAGCGCGGTATCACCATCAAGGCCCAGAGCGTATCCCTGAAATACAAGGCAGAGGACGGCCGTGAGTATCAACTGAATATCATTGATACGCCGGGTCATGTTGATTTCAATTACGAGGTTTCCCGATCCCTGTATGCCTGTGAAGGCGCACTGCTGGTTGTCGATGCCGCCCAGGGTGTAGAGGCCCAGACTGTGGCCAATTGCCTGACAGCGATCGATCTGGACCTGGAAGTATTGCCGGTTATCAACAAGATTGACCTGCCTGCGGCCGACCCCGAGCGGGTCAAGAAGGAGATTGGCGATATTATCGGTCTTGATGCCAGTCAGGCCTTGTGTGTCAGTGCAAAAACGGGCCAGGGAATCAGGGAGATCCTGGAAGAGATCGTCCGTTTTATGCCACCACCCAAGGGCGATCCGAAGGCACCATTAAAGGCCCTGATCATTGACTCATGGTTTGACAACTACCTGGGCGTTGTTTCGCTGGTCAAGATTGTCGACGGTCAGCTGGCGCCGGGCCGGAAACTCAGGGTCATGTCGACCGGTCTTGATTATATGGTCGACGAAGTCGGTATTTTTGGACCCAAACGGGCCAAGATCGATGTATTGAATACGGGCCAGGTGGGCTATGTGGTTGCGGGTATCAAGGAGATTGATGGCGCTCCGGTAGGCGACACCCTGACCCTGGCCCAGAGGCCGGCCACGGAGCGTGTACCTGGTTTCAAGCACGTCAGGCCGCGTGTATTCGCCGGCCTGTTTCCTGTTGATTCGACCGATTATGAAGATCTCAGGGAAGCGCTGTCCAAGCTGCGTCTGAATGACTCGGCCCTGCATTATGAACCGGAGACTTCGCAGGCCCTCGGGTTCGGTTTCCGCTGTGGATTCCTGGGGATGCTGCATATGGAAATCGTACAGGAACGTCTGGAACGCGAATATGACCTTAATCTGATTACAACTGCCCCCACCGTGATTTATGAGGTGCATACGACCAAGGGGCAAGTTATTCAGGTTGATAATCCTGCACATCTGCCGCCGCTGGACCAGATTGAAAGCATCCATGAACCCATTATTCGAGCTGATATCCTGGTGCCACAGGATTATCTCGGGAACGTCATCACACTCTGCATGGAAAAGCGTGGCGTCCAGAAGAATATGCAATACCTTGGTAATCAGTTGTCGCTGACATTTGAATTGCCCATGTCAGAGGTAGTGGTCGATTTTTTTGACAGGCTGAAATCAGTCAGCCGCGGCTATGCATCATTCGATTATACTTTTTTACGTTACCAGCCTTCGAACCTTGTCAAGCTCGATGTGCTGATTAACAGTGAACGCATTGATGCATTATCGATTATTGTGCATAAGGATAAGGCGCACATACATGGCCGGGCTCTGGTGGAGAAAATGAAGGCTGTTATCCCGCGGCAAATGTATGATGTTGCAATACAATCTGCAATTGGCTCTCATATTATTGCCCGTGAGACAGTCAAGGCCCTGCGAAAAAATGTAACAGCAAAATGTTATGGTGGCGACATCACGCGGAAGCGCAAACTACTGGAAAAGCAGAAAGCCGGCAAAAGACGCATGAAGCAGTTTGGTTCAGTAGAGATTCCTCAGGCTGCATTCATGGCGGTGCTTGATATGGGAAAAAATAAATGAGCTTTGATTTCTCGGCACTATTGGTATTGCTGACTGTTGGCAGTGGACTGATATGGGGCATTGATGCCTGGCTACTGGCGCCAGGACGCAAAGCCGCCATTGAGCAGGAGCAGGCAGAACAGGGTGGTGATGCAGAAGTCCCCGTCCTAGTCGAGTATGCTCGCTCCTTTTTCCCGGTTTTTCTCATCGTGCTGATTCTGCGTTCCTTTATTGTCGAACCATTCCGTATACCGTCGGCATCGATGATGCCGACACTGTTGATAGGTGATTTTATCCTGGTCAACAAGTATGAATATGGTATCCGCCTGCCGGTGATCAATACAGAAATAGTCGCTGTGGGGGAGCCGGCACGGGGCGACATCGCAGTGTTTCGTTATCCCAAACAGCCTGATACGCCTTATATCAAGCGAATCGTCGGCTTGCCCGGCGACCATATCAGTTACAGAAACAAACAACTGTATATTAACGGAAAACTGATGGAGCAGGAGACGCTGGAGCGTTATCATATGGACGGCACTGCTGCCGGAATGAATGGCGCCGTACTACGGCGGGAAAACCTGATGGCCGTGGAACACCATATCCTGATTGACCCCGGCAGGGCCGGTTTTATGGTTGATAGTGTGGTCCCGGAGGGGCATTATTTTGCTATGGGCGATAACCGGGATCACAGCAGTGACAGCCGTTTCTGGGGATTTGTGCCTGAAGCCAACCTGGTGGGCAGGGCATTTTTTATCTGGATGAACTGGGATAGTGGTGTTAACTGGCACAGGCTGGGAATAATAGAGTGATCCGTGAATAACTGATGCAAACAATGAAGGGGTTCACCATGAGGCATATAGACAAGCAAACTGGTTTAACACTGTTGGGCTTTATGATGGTTGTGGCACTGGTCTGTTTTTTTGCATTGGTCGGGTTAAAACTGTTTCCACTGTATAACGAAAGCTTTGCCGTCGACCAGTCGTTAAAATCGGTTGCCAATCAGCCCGAAGCAGAAAAGTTGACGACGCGCGATATACATAAATACTTCATTCGGAATGCAAACATAAATGGCCTGTCACGTTTTAAGGAACGAAATATCAGTGATTATCTTAGCGCCAATAAAATCGGCGAGAAACCGCGCGAAATGTATATGTACTACGAAGCGCGTTCAAAGCTGTTCGGCAATCTGGATATTGTGCTTGTCTATGACAAGACCTTTGAACTGGGCGGCAATTGAGTAAAAACGCATTACCCAATCCCTGCCTCGGTCACGATTTCAGTGATGAACAAGTTTTGCAGCAGGCCCTGACCCATCGCAGCGCCGGGCAAAAAAATAATGAACGCCTGGAATATCTGGGTGATGCGATCCTGGGATTTGTTATTGCCGAGGCGCTCTTCGAGCGTTTTCATGATGCCAGTGAGGGAGCATTAACGCGCCTGCGTGCCAGTCTCGTCAAGCGTGAGACGTTGGCTAAACTCGCCAGAAGCAATAAACTGGGCGAATATGTTCGATTGGGCGGTGGTGAACTGAAAAGCGGTGGCTGGCGCCGTGACTCCATACTGGCCAATGCGACCGAGGCCGTTATTGGCGCGATTTATCTGGATGCGGGCATGGACGTCTGCCGGTCGCGTATCCTGGAGCTGTATAGCGAATTACTGGATTCTGTTTCGCCGGAGAACGCAGACAAGGATCCCAAGACGCAGTTGCAGGAATATCTCCAGGCGCGCCGTCTGCCGCTGCCACAATATCGGATTGTTGCTGAAGCCGGCGAGGCCCATGCCCGTGAGTTTACTGTGGAATGCAGCACTTCGGCAGTTTCAAAGCCGATAGAGGCCAAGGGTAGAAGCAAGCAGTCTGCCGAACAGGCTGCTGCTGAAATGATGTTGCAAATGCTTCAGGAACCCTCGGGTACATGACCACTGGAATATCCGACGCTGCTTTCCGTTGCGGTTATATAGGATTGTGCGGCCGCCCGAATGTCGGAAAATCCACCCTGTTAAACCGTCTGGTCGGGCAGAAACTGAGTATTGTCTCACGCAAGCCACATACTACGCGCTGGCATTTGCTCGGAATTAAAACATTACCCACTGCCCAACTTATTTATATGGATTTGCCGGGCCTTCGCCAGCAGCGTAGCAATGCCCTGAACCGGTTTATGCACCGCGAGGTTGCTGAAGGACTGTTATCAGTAGATACCGTGGTCTTTATCACAGAGGCGCTACGCTGGACTTCGGAAGATGAATATGTACTGAAGAATCTTGAAAAGGTCGAATACCCGGTATTTGCAGTCGTAAACAAGACAGATAAAGTCAAAGACAAGGCCAGATTACTGCCTTATATAGAAGATCTATCGGGAAAATATCCCTTCAAGGCCATTTTCCCCTTGTCAGCCAGTTATGACAGTACCCAGGAACTGGAGCGTGCACTGGCAGAGGTCTTGCCGCAGCAGCCCGCACTGTTTCCCGAAGATCAGGTCAGTGATCGACAGGAACGTTTTTTTATGGCGGAACTGTTGCGGGAGCAACTGATACGGCATCTTGGCGAGGAAGTACCTTATTGCCTGACTGTGACAATCGAGCAGATGCAAGAGGAGTCACATATAACCCATATACATGCATTGATATGGGTGGAGAACAAGGGACAGAAAGCCATCGTGATCGGCCAGTCAGGCCAGCGATTGAAGCAGATTTCCTCGGCGGCACGCCGGTCAATGGAATGTTTTCTGGGTACGCAGGTCAATCTCAAAACCTGGGTGAAAATCCGTGAACGCTGGACGGATGACAGCCGCAGTCTGCATGAATTTGGTTATGATGGCTGAGCGCCGTGCGTGTAGAGGCTGACAACGCCTATGTTCTACACAAGCGTCCTTACAGGGAGACCAGCCTGTTACTTGATGTTTTTTCCTATTCAAACGGTCGTGTTGGATTAATAGCCCGTGGTGCCAGGCGGCAGAAAACGGGGCAATCCGTTTTACTGCAGCCCCTGAGACGCCTGTCAATGTCCTGGTCTGCGCGTGGTGAACTCGGGATCATGACTTCCGTCGAGCCTGACGGCATGATTGCCGATTTCAACACCGGGGCAATGATTGCCGGTTTTTATGTCAATGAGCTGATAGTCAGGCTGTTGCACAGACATGAAGCCCACCCGGAACTGTTTGCCGCTTATGAAACCATCGTGAATATACTGGGTAACGAGCATGAACAGCAGAAAGAACTGCGTTATTTCGAGGTAAGCCTGCTGGAGGCCATCGGCTTTGGCCTGGTGCTTGATCATGATGTCCTTTCAGGGAAACCACTGCAGCCGGACATGTTATATCAGTATGTGACAGAACGCGGTCCGAGTGCCGAGGCGGAATTGGCCGGGAATTATGTCAGGGTACATGGCAGCACTCTGCTTGAGTTGGGGGCCCGCTCCGTCAGTACTGAGGGCGACCTGCGGGAAGCCAAGCAGCTGCTGCGCCAGGAAATCGAATGTCACCTGGGCGGCAGGCCGCTGGCTAGCCGGGCCCTTTATCAGGCCTATCTCCGCAACCGGATCCGCTGAACTCCCGGGCGCTGGCAGAATCAAATCAGCGCCTGTAGTCCTGCCCCGCCAGCACAGTTAGAATAGCGCGCTTTCATTTTTTAACCGATCACCGAATATCATGATGAAACTGGGCGTCAATGTCGACCATGTGGCGACTCTGAGGCAGGCCCGCGGTACAACCTACCCGGATCCTGTCGAGGCCGCCTATGCCGCCCAGCGAGCCGGCGCAGACTCAATTACGGTGCATCTGCGCGAAGACCGCCGGCATATCCAGGAACGTGATGTGCTGCAGTTGCGTGAAAACCTCGGGATTCCACTGAATCTTGAAATGGCAGTAACAGATGAAATGCTCACCTTTGCCGGTTCCGTGAGGCCGGCCTATTGCTGCCTGGTACCGGAAAAGCGTGAGGAACTGACGACCGAGGGTGGTCTGGATGTTGCCGGCCAGGAGAAAAAAGTCGGGGATGCCTGCCGACGCCTGGCTATCGCCGGCATTAAAGTATCCCTGTTTATCGATCCGGTATCGTCCCAGATTGAGGCCGCATGTGCCTGCGGGGCGCCGGTGATTGAAATTCACACCGGTCATTTTGCCGATGCCGGCAGTGGCCAGGAGAGTGTTGCCGAGCTGGACCGGATCCGGCAGGCGGCAGTGAAAGCCGCTGCCAGCGGATTACAGGTCAACGCTGGACATGGCCTGCATTATGACAATGTCATGCAAATTGCCGGCATTGCCGAGATAGTCGAACTGAATATCGGTCACAGTATTGTTGCCAGGGCTGTCATGACAGGTATTGAAGAAGCCGTGAAAGAGATGCGTGAGTTGATGCTCAACGCTCGCAGTTAAACCTCCCTATCAAGAGTATTTATGAGTTCCATTAAAGAGCAGGTAGCCAAGCGCCGGACTTTTGCCATTATTTCTCATCCTGACGCGGGCAAGACCACATTAACAGAACAGCTGTTGCTGAAAGGTGGTGCCATACAGCTTGCCGGTACCGTCAAGTCCAGAAAATCGTCACGCTATGCTACCTCGGACTGGATGGAGATGGAGAAACAGCGCGGCATTTCCATCACAAGTTCGGTAATGCAGTTTCATTATGGCGACAAGATAATCAACCTGCTGGATACGCCAGGACATGCGGACTTTTCCGAGGACACCTACCGCACCCTGACTGCAGTCGATTCCGCCTTGATGGTTATCGACGTTGCCAAGGGCGTCGAGGAACGTACCCGGAAACTGATGGAGGTCTGTCGCCTGCGGAACACGCCGATTATAACCTTCATTAACAAACTGGATCGTGAAGGGCGCCCACCACTGGAACTGTTTGATGAGATCGAAAAGGATTTGAATATCCAGTGTGTCCCGGTGACCTGGCCGGCGGGCATGGGTTCCGGCGCCAAGGGCATTTACCATATTCATAACAGGGAATTTCATCCCTGGGATCGCAGCAAAAGTGACAAAGAGGATCGCGTCAAGACCATAGCCGCCGACGATGAGACGTCACTCGAACAGGTGCTGGGCAGTGAAAAAGACACCCTGTTCGAGGAGATCGATTTCATGCGCGAGGTCTGTCCCCAATTTGATCCTGAAGCATTCCGGCGCGGCGAGCAGACACCCGTCTTCTTCGGCTCGGCCTTGCGTAATTTCGGCGTGTCTGAATGTCTTGATTATCTTGCCGACCATGCGCCAGGGCCTACGGAACGTGAGGCGCAGCAAAGAATTGTCGAGCCGGAGGAAGAGAATTTCAGTGGCTTCGTGTTCAAGATACAGGCCAATATGGACCCTGCACATCGCGACAGGATTGCCTTTTTGCGTATCTGTTCCGGCCGCTATCGACGCGGCATGAAGATATATCATGTACGCCAGGGTCGTGATATCCAGATAGCCAATGCGCTGACACTCATGGCAGGCGACCGGGAACAGGTCGAGGATGCCTGGCCGGGTGACATTATCGGGTTATATAATCATGGCTCCATTCAGGTCGGCGATACTTTCACCCAGGGCGAAAATCTGAAATTCACCGGTGTTCCGCATTTTGCGCCGGAATTATTTCGCCGCGTGAGATTGCGTGATCCACTTCGTATGAAGGCGTTAAACAAAGGGCTTAACGAATTATGCGAGGAAGGTGCTACCCAGGTATTCAGGCCACTTGTCTCCAATGACGTGATCCTGGGGGCGGTCGGAGTGCTTCAGTTTGATGTCGTGGCGTGGCGGCTCAGGGAGGAATATGGTGTGGATTGTGCCTATGAGAATGTGCCGGTGACGACGGCACGCTGGGTACATGCCGACACACCGGCCAGACTGGAGGAATTCAAGAAGCGCCAGCAGGAAAATCTTGCGGAAGACGGCAGTGGCGCGCTCACCTATCTGGCACCAACAATGGTAAACCTTAACCTGACTGCGGAACGCTGGCCGGAGATTGAACTGCACGCTACGCGGGAACAATAATGCGCCTCAGCATCCAAAGCTCAATGACCACAGCGGCCGCATAGCCGCAACTCCCTCACCACATTGAACGACACCGGCTAACAGCCGGTGTCTGGCTCGCTATCAGGGCTCGTTTGTCTCTGTGGATTTGTTGTCTTCGGGTTTAACCGTAGCAAGATCTTCACTGTCATCATATTCAGCCTTGGCTTTAACGGCTGCTGTACCATAAAGCGGCTTTCTCGGTTGCTCTTTCTGCCCGTCTTCAGGCTGTCGTGATGTCTCGTTACGATTATCTTGCTGCTCGTTTTTTGCAGCATCAGTCCCGTCATCAGGTGCGACTCCATGTTCGCCTTTTTCGCTGCCGCTGGTCTCGCTAGCTTGGGGGGTATCCGCGGACTCGTTCACCGGCATGCCGCCGGTATCCTGAATATCATCCTGCTGTTTGCTTCCATTCGACGACTCTTGTTTGACGGATACGTCAGCCGATGCAGCAGGTGTCCGATCTTCCTTATTCCCAGGATTGTTTTCATTGGCCGGAGTGGTGGTCTCCGCTGTTGTTGTCCCGTGCTGCTCACGCTGGTGCTCAGTATTGCCCCGGCGATTCCCTGACTTGTCAGTCGCTGAAGAAGGGTTGCCCCGGCGGTTGTTCTGATTGCTGTTTTTGGCGGCAGTATCCTTTGTTGCATTATCGCCGGAATCACCCTTCTGCTCAGAGGTATTCTCCGGGGAAGCGGTCTCCTGCTGTTTGCTGTCATCGGTGGTGCCGCCGCCACTACCACTACTGTCACTGCGGCGACGACGACGGCCACCGCGCCGCCCGCGGCGGGAGCTGGAACGCTGTTTGCGGCCTTCCGTCGAATAGCCTTCCTCACCTTCACCACTTTCACGGCGTTTGCCGCGACGACTGCCGCTGCCACTCTGGCTGGTCGACGAACTGCTGCGCTGGCCGGGGCCGGTCTCAGCATCGCTGCCATGTGCGGGACGTGAGCGGCTGCCGGCAGATGTCTGACGACTCTGACTGACGCCGTCTTCACTGGTGGTTTCTTCTGGCACTCCGAAAAGGCTGCCAAACAGCCTGGAAATCAGGCCTTTGGCCTTCGCATTCTCCTGTGCGGGTGCAGGCTCGACGTGTTCCGTACCCGGCTGATCATTCTCGGACGGTGATTGTGAAGAGGATGCCGGAACAGGTTGTGTCGGTATTACCTGCTTGACGGCCGGCTGATCAATATTCTGTCTGGTGCCCAGATCGAATCCCCTGGTCTGCTCCTCTTCTTCCTCTATGTCCATTCTGTAACTGGTCTGCTTTTCTATTGCAGGCAGTTGTTCGTCGTTCAGACGGATACGATGTATTTTATAACGTGGCGTCTCGAGCTCCGGCTTGGGTATCAGTATGACCTCGATATTCAGACGGTCCTCGATATCACGCAGGTTCTGGCGCTTTTCATTGAGCAGGAAAGTGGCAACATCAACCGGCAGGTGTGCAACCACCTTTGCCGTGTTCTCCTTCATCGCTTCTTCCTCGAGTATCCGGTAGACGGACAGGGATAGCGATTCGACGCTGCGCAGGTGACCGGTGCCACTGCAGCGCGGGCAGACTATATGACTGGATTCGCCGAGGGAAGGGCGGAGTCTCTGACGGGATAATTCGAGCAGCCCGAAACGCGATATACGGTTGATCTGGACACGGGCACGGTCATCACGCACGCACTCACGCAACTTGTTTTCGACTTCACGCTGGTTCTTGGCGTTCATCATATCGATGAAATCGATCACGATCAGGCCGCCGATATCACGCAAACGCAGCTGCCTGGAAATTTCCTCGGCCGCTTCCAGGTTGGTATTGAGTGCGGTTTCCTCAATGTCGCCGCCGGCTGTTGCCCGCGCCGAGTTGATGTCGATGGATACCAGCGCCTCGGTATGATCAATGATCACCGAGCCGCCGGAGGGCAGGGTGACTTCGCGGGCAAAGGCCGATTCGATCTGGCTTTCAACCTGGTAACGGATGAACAGCGGGTCGCGTTCCGTATAAAGTTTCAGCTTGCCCAGATTGTGCGGCATGACCTGGGACATGAACTCGTGGGCCCGGTTATAGACTTCCTGATTATCAATCAGGATCTCGTTAATATCCTGGCGCAGATAATCACGTATGGCGCGGATAATGACTTCACTTTCACGATAGATGAGAAACGGGGCAGGGTGCTCGTTGGCAGCCTTGATGATCGCGTCCCATACCCGCAGCAGATAATCCAGGTCCCACTGCAGTTCTTCAGACGATTTGCCGACACCGGCGGTCCGAAGGATCATGCCCATGCCGGCCGGGATGGTCACCGCGCTCATGGCCTCACGGGCCTCGGAGCGATCATCACCTTCAATCTGCCGCGATACACCGCCGGCACGGGGGTTATTGGGCATAAGCACCAGATAGCGGCCGGCAAGGCTGACAAAGGTTGTGAGCGCGGCACCCTTGTTACCACGTTCCGGCTTTTCGACCTGGATGATCAGTTCCTGGCCGACCTGAAGATGGTCCTTGACGTTAAAACGGCCGCGCCCACCCTCATTCTTGAAGAGTGAACGGGCGATTTCCTTGAAGGGGAGAAAGCCGTGCCGCTCGGCACCGAAGTCGACAAAGGCGGCCTCGAGGCTGGGTTCGATACGAACAACCCGGGCTTTGTAAATGTTGGACTTTTTCTGCTCGCGACTGGTCGACTCTATATCAACATCGTACAGCCGCTGGCCGTCCACTAGCGCTACGCGCAGCTCTTCCTGCTGAGCCGCGTTGATTAACATTCTTTTCATGGTGAGTTACCTGCACAGCGCTCGACCATGGGGCGACAGCCGGCAGAGTCCGACATTGTGTGCTAATGTGGCTGCCTGTCATCGCCATGGGAGCGCTTCCTTAATACCACTCATTTAAAATGGGGCGAGTGGTAGTTGAACCCTGTCAGCAATCCCGGAAGACTGCTGAAACGTCATTTGTCGTGCGAAGCCCACATTGTTTGTAGACGCTCGCGCTTCGTGCGGTTACTGGTTGCCGGGGCTTTTGCGCGGCCAACCGGTATCCATGGTGTAAATCGTTATTTTCGTGAATTGGCGGATTCCTGTCGGAACCCTCGTCATCACCTGAAAATATCCCAGTAACTTATTGTTTATTCTAAATTACTGCTAGAGGTTTCAGCCCCCCTACGGCTGCAGGATACTATATCAGTGATACTGTAGCGCAGCAATCCAAAACCACTTGACAAGCCAGATGAGCAGGGCTCCCCAGCAGAAAATCGAAGTCCAGAAACTGACCGTGGAACCGGCCGATGCCGGCCGCCGGCTCGATAATTTCATCAGTAGTCATCTTAAAAATATACCTAAATCAAGGATTTATCAGATGCTGCGACGGGGCGAAGTACGCGTCAACGGTGGCCGTAGCCGCCAGGATTACCGCCTTGAAGACGGTGATATCGTGCGCATACCGCCCGTGCACATGGAACCGGCCACGGCCGTACCGGCTGTGGCCACTGCCGTTGCCGAGCGCCTGCTGGGGCGCATCCTCTACGAGGATAACCAGTTGCTGGTGCTGGATAAACCAGCCGGGCTGGCGGTGCACGGGGGCAGCGGCATTGTGCATGGTGTTATCGAAATCCTGCGCGCGGGCAGACCGGAAATCCAGCGCCTGGAGCTGGTGCACAGGCTGGACCGGGAAACTTCGGGTTGTCTGTTGCTGACCAAGGACATGACCGTCTTGCGCTCGCTGCATGATCAGTTGCGTGCCGGCACGGTGCGGAAAGGCTATACAGCCCTGTTGGAAGGGCGTATGGAGCGGCGCTCGCTGGCTGTCGACGCCCCCCTGGGCCGGCAGAAAAACCGGGCCGGCGAACGCCTGGTGATCGTTGATGCGGCTGGCAAACCCTCAGCAACCCATATCAAGCGGCGGCAGGTATTCGGCGACGCGACCCTGGCGGACGTCAGCCTGCTGACCGGCCGTACCCACCAGATACGGGTCCATGCCGCGGCAGCCAGCCATCCGCTCGCCGGCGATACCAGAATACGGCGATCGTGGGTTTAACAAAGCCATGCGCCGACTGGGCCTGCGCCGCCTGTTCCTTCATGCCAGCCGGCTTGAGTTGCCGGATATGGGACTGAAGTTCGAAGCGCCGCTGCCGGAAGATCTGGCCGCAGTACTGGAGAAACTGCAGTGACGGTATTGCAGCAGTCCCCGCTGAAAGTGACGCACGCTACAATACCTGTTTGCTACAATGCCGGAATCGGATTCCACGGTGGTGCGGAGCAGTTGCCAGCGCGGGCGGCAGACAGATAATGGCTGCATTCGCTGATTAACAGCCCTTATATCAACAGACAGATTTGGTGACACACAGAATCAACAATCATGAGCGACGAACAGAACAACGATCCTGCTGCCGCAAAGCCCGGCAATAATGACAAAAGCTGGGAACAAAACCTGATCTCCCGGATTGCACTGGAAGCGCTTAACGAACAGCGACGCTCCCGGCGCTGGGGTATCTTTTTCAAGAGCCTGCTGGCTTTGTACCTTTTTGCGCTATTGCTTTTATACCTGCCGAGTGACTGGACGCTTAAGCCGGTAACCGGCAAGGGTTATACGGTACTTATCGAAATCGATGGCATTATCAGTTCCGATGCCCGCGCCAGCGCCGATAATGTCGTGACAGGGCTGCGCAAGGCGTTCGAGGACGATCGGACCCGTGGTATCATCCTGCGTATCAACAGTCCGGGCGGTAGCCCCGTTCAGGCCGGTTATATCCATGATGAGGTCATGCGCCTGCGCGGTGAAAACCCGGATATCCCGGTCTTTGCCGTTATAACTGATACCTGTGCCTCGGGCGGCTATTACATTGCGGTCGCCGCCGACGAGATATACGCCAACAGAGCCAGTATTGTCGGATCTATCGGCGTCGTCTATTCCGGATTCGGCTTTGTCGATGCCCTGGATAAAATGGGCGTGGAACGCCGGATTTTGACAGCCGGTGATGAGAAGGCACTTATGGATCCGTTTTCGCCCCTGGAAAACGAGGCCGTGGATCACCTGCAGACGATGCTCGACGATATTCATCAGCAATTTATCGATATCGTCAAGAAAGGACGCGGTGACAGGCTGCAGGATGATGAAAGATTATTCTCCGGCCTGATATGGACGGGTGAACAGGGTCTTGCCCTGGGGCTGGTGGATGAGCTTGGCAGCGCCAGTTATGTCGCGCGTGAAGTCATTGGCGCCGAGGAAATCGTCGATTACACGGTGCGCGAGAATTACTTTGATCGCTTTGCCCGTCGCATGGGCAGTGCCCTGGCCACCGAGCTGATGGAGATGTCCTATAAGCTGCGCTGAGCCGATAAGCTCACGGCAGTTCAACTCCCTCCAGGCGCAGCATTTCGCAAAGACGTATCAGAGGCAGACCAATCAGCGCCGTCGGGTCGCTGCCCGATATTGATTCGGCCAGTGTTATTCCGAGCGCCTCGGAGCGGAAACTCCCGGCGCAGTCGAACGGTTGTTCGGCGGCAACGTAACGCCGTATTTCGGCATCCGAATACTGACGCAACTTGACGCTACACGGCACAACATCCAGCCGGCGGCTGGCAGTGTTTGTGTTCAGTACACAAAGCCCGGTCAGAAAATCGATCCGGCAGCCGCGCATGTGTTGCAGTTGTTGTATCGCGGCCTCGGCGGTGCCGGGTTTGCCCAGTATCCCGTCATCCAGTATGGCCACCTGGTCCGATCCGATGACCAGTGCCGGTTCGTCACAGTCAGCGGCTATTGCCATGGCTTTTGCCTCGGCCAGGCGCCGGACAAGATCCCAGGGGGATTCACCGTCACCGGCATTTTCATCGATATCGGGCGACCGGCACTGGAAATCCAGCTGCAGCCGTTGCAGCAGTTCCCGTCGGTAGCGGGACGAGGATGCCAGAATGATGGCGGGTGCGGTTTGCTGCCGTGTCGTCATGTGTCTGCCTGTCAGGTGCCAGCGGCGCATTAGACTGGAACAGCAGACCCGCGTCAAATCGAAGTTCCAGGGTTAAGCCGTTGCCTGCACTGAATTTTTTGACAGTATCACGAACGCGCATTACTATTGCCCGCCTGATGCAGCCGGAGCCGCCGCAGTTTATCGACCCGTTGCGCCTTGCCGGGCAGGATGCGCAAATTGACGGCTGCCTGCCGATCAGCCAGTTGTCACGTCTGTGCGACGCCTTGCTCGATGACAGTGGCGAGATCGAATATACACTCGAATTCGGGCGCGATGCCGCCGGCATTCATTGTATAATAGGAAACCTCAGCGCTGCCGTGAGGATGGCTTGCCAGCGTTGTTTACAGCCGGTGATGATTGAGCTCCGCGGAGATATCCGTCTGGGCATCGTCCAGGGCGAGGAAGAGGCCAGGAGGCTGGCCTCTGAGTATGAGCCATTGATGGCGGGCCGGGAACCGATGCGACTGGTTGAGTTAATAGAGGATGAAACCCTGCTGTTGCTGCCAATGGTACCGTTGCATGAAGATACAGAGTGCGCCGGTGATAGTGTCAGGGCCTCGTCGGCAGCCACGAAAACCCGGGCAAACACATATAAACCCTTTAGCGGGCTTGAAGACTTTAAGCGCCACGGGAAATGAACATTATCCGGAACAGGTTATGGTCCGCCTGTTCCTGTGACTGAATAGAAATCCGGAGAAATAGCCATGGCCGTACAACAGAATCGGAAAACGAGTTCCAAACGCGACATGCGCCGCTCGCATGATGCGCTAAAATCACCCGCCATCAGCATCGACCCGAATAGTGGTGAAGTGCATCGGCGTCACCATGTCAGCCCCGATGGCTACTATCGTGGCCGCAAGGTGATCGATACTGGCGACGAGAACCTGGACTGAACAACCGTACCGGTTGAAACAGACAGCCGGCAGCGGTGGTTTGAATAACAATAATATGGGCAGCTGATCACCCGCGTGTTCCTCGCGTGGGTTACTTGAATACAGCCGCTATTGCATGCACCGCGATACTGATTACCATTTTTCAGCCAATACCAGCGCATTACCAGCCGTAATCGCACTGGATGCCATGGGTGGCGATTATGGCCCATCCGAAATCGTGCCGGCCGCCTTGTCCGTTGTGGAGAACAATCCCGGTATTACTCTGATACTGGTAGGTCAGCGGGATATTCTCGAATCCAATCTGAAAGAACATGGCGGCAGCGAGAGCGATTACCTGCGTATTCACCATGCCAGCCAGACCGTGGAAATGCATGAACCGCCGTCATCAGCTCTGCGTAATAAAAAGAATCTTCCATGCGCATTGCCATCGACCTGGTCAAGGACAGTCAAGCCAGTGCCTGCGTGAGTGCCGGGAACACCGGTGCCCTGATGGCAACGGCACGATTCGTACTGAAAATGCTGCCGGGCATCGACCGCCCGGCTATCTGTGCAACCATGCCGGGAACGGCCGGGCCGACGCATCTGCTTGATCTCGGCGCCAATGTGGACTCGTCATCGGAACAGTTGATGCAGTTCGCGATAATGGGTTCGGAACTTGTAAACGCGGTCAGTAACAAGCCGGAACCCACCGTCGCCTTGCTGAATATTGGCGCCGAGGAAATCAAGGGCAACGATCAGGTCAAGCTGGCGGCTTCCTTGTTGGCGCAGAGCCAGCTTAATTATGTTGGTTTTGCCGAGGGTAACGATATCTACACCGGTAAATATGACGTGATTGTCTGCGACGGTTTTTCCGGTAATATCGCCCTTAAGGCCAGTGAAGGTGTTGCCGAGTTCATATCGCATCATGCGCATGTTGAATTCAAACGCACGCTTTATAGCCGCTTTGCGGCGTTTGTTTCCATGTCGGTACTCAAGAGAATACGCCAGAGGCTGGATCCCCGGCTCTATAATGGCGCCAGTCTGCTGGGCCTGCGTGGTATCGTTATCAAAAGCCACGGTGGCGCGGACCGCGTTTCATTTGCACATGCCATTGAAGAGGCAATTATCGAGATTCGCAAAAATGTTCCGGAGCGTATATGTGCCGAGCTTGAGACGGTTCTCAACGAGAGGGATGATCATTGAGTTATGCCCGTATCACCGGCACCGGTAGTTATCTACCAAAGCGTGTGCTGACCAACAAGGAACTCGAGCAGCTGGTTGATACGTCTGACGAATGGATCCGTGCGCGGACCGGAATCGAGAAACGACATATTGCTGCGGATGGAGAAACAACCTGTGATCTCGCCTTGCAAGCATCCACTCAGGCCATTGCCGCCGCCGGTGTTAGTCATCAGGACATCGATCTGATCATTGTTGCGACGACAACGCCGGATCTCATATTCCCGAGCACTGCCTGTCTGTTGCAGGATCGCCTGGATATACACGGTTGTGCGGCCTTTGATATTCAGGCTGTCTGTACCGGTTTTGTGTATGCTCTGGGTGTTGCGGATAAATTCATCCGCACGGATTCCGCACGCTGTGCGCTGGTTGTGGGGGCCGAAACGCTTTCACGGATTATTGACTGGCAGGACCGCGGCACTAGCGTACTTTTCGGTGATGGTGCGGGTGCCGTTATCCTGCAGGCGTCGGATGAACCCGGCATACTGTCGACCCATCTCCATGCCGATGGCCATTACCAGGATTTACTTTGCGTGCCATCCGGTATTGGCCGGAATAGCCATGCTTTCCAGAATGGTGAAGCCTATATCGAGATGCAGGGCAATGAAGTTTTTCGCATGGCGGTGAACACACTTGGCCGGATTGTGGATGAAACGCTGGCTGCCAACAATCTGAATAAAAGCGATATCGACTGGCTGGTTCCGCATCAGGCCAATGTGCGTATTATTGCAGCGACTGCGAAAAAACTGGACATGTCCATGGATCATGTCGTCATGACCGTCGGCCAACATGGCAATACCTCGGCCGCATCAGTGCCCCTGGCACTGGACGTCGCGGTACGCGACGGCCGCATCAAACGCGGTGACATGGTGATGTTCGAGGCCTTTGGCGGCGGCTTCACCTGGGGTTCGGCGCTGGCGCGCTATTAATTAGTCCGCAAATAAACGCAAATAAACGCGAATTCTTGATAGTAAGTCTTGTTCATTAAGGCAAAATATGGAAACTCGTTATTTTTACTGGATTGTTTCACGCCTGAAGCGCTCGCAATGACGGCTTACTCAGAGATTTTGAAATATTTGCGTACATTCGCGTTCATTTGCGGATATTGATCAAGAATTTTCGACTCAGGAGCGAAGAGTGTCGTTAGCATTTGTTTTTCCCGGACAGGGTTCGCAGTCGATTGGCATGCTGGCCGAGCTGCAGCCGTTGAACACTATCGTGCACAAGACCTTTGCCGAGGCCTCGGAAATCCTTGGATATGACCTCTGGCAGCTTGTGCAGAACGGTCCCGAAGAGCAGCTGAATGACACGCGCCGCACACAGCCGGCCATGCTTGTTGCCGGCATCGCGGTGTGGCGGTTGTGGAAGGCACGGGGTGGTCCGGCACCACAGTATCTTGCCGGTCACAGCCTGGGCGAATATTCTGCCCTTGTTGCAGCCGATGCGATCCGGTTTGCCGATGCCGTCAGACTGGTCGAGCAGCGCGGAGAGTACATGCAGGCGGCCGTAGCCCCGGGTGCCGGTGCCATGGCGGCGATACTCGGGCTGGACGATGAGCAGGTCATCGAGGTTTGTGCCGGTGCAGCCGGCCGGGAACATGTGTCAGCCGCCAATTTCAACGCCCCGGGTCAGGTTGTGATTGCCGGCGACAGCGCCGCGGTCGATCGCGCCATCGAGGCCGCCAAGTCCACCGGTGCCAAACGCGCCATACCGTTGCCGGTCAGCGTGCCATCGCATTGTGAACTAATGCGGCCCGCTGCTGAACGGCTGGCTGAACAACTTGAGAGCATAACAATTGACTCCCCGGCAATACCGGTTATTCACAATGCCGATGTCAGCACCCATGAATTGGCCGGGGACATCCGCCGGGCATTGACCGAACAGCTTTTCCGCCCGGTACGCTGGGTGGAAACCATAAAGATATTGAAAGACAAAGGCGTGCAACATGTGGTTGAATGCGGGCCCGGCAAGGTACTCGCCGGTCTGAATAAACGCATTGATCGTGAAATGGAAGCACTGCCGGTACATGATCCGGCCAGTCTGGAAACCGCACTTGCCGCCGTTAGTTAAAAAAGCCCGGAGACAGGGATGCAGGACCTGAACGGACAGACAGCTGTTGTTACCGGTGCCAGCCGCGGTATTGGCAAGGCTATTGCACTGGAGCTCGGGCAGCAGGGTGCAACGGTGTTGGGTACTGCAACCAGCGATACCGGTGCTGAATCCATCACGGCGGCTTTTACGGAACAGGCAATAACAGGTCAGGGTTATACACTGGATGTCAGCAGTCCGGATTCCATCAGCCGCTTCGCGGATCAGCTACAGGCCGATGGCCATACTCCCACGATTCTGGTCAACAATGCCGGTATTACGCGTGATAACCTGCTCATGCGCATGAATGACGATGAATGGTTGTCAGTGATTGATACCAACCTGAATTCTGTCTATCGTCTCAGCAAACTTTTTATACGCGGCATGATGAAAGCCCGCTATGGCCGTATTATCAACATAACCTCGGTAGTAGGGCTGTCGGGCAATGCCGGGCAGAGCAATTATGCCGCTGCCAAGGCCGGCATGATCGGTTTTACCAAGTCACTGGCGCGGGAGGTGGGCAGCCGCGGTATTACGGTCAATGCGGTGGCGCCGGGCTTTATTGAGACCGATATGACCAGCACCCTGAGTGAGGAACAGCGCCAGGCACTGCTCGACCAGACAGCCCTGGGGCGTCTGGGTGCGGTGGAGGAGATTGCCGGCGCCGTGGCGTTTCTGGCGGGCCCCCATGGAGGCTATATCACGGGCGAAACCCTGAATGTAAACGGTGGTATGTACATGGCCTGACCTGATTTTATAATCAGGTTTATATTATTACTATATATTATTGATTTCTATAAAAAAATTAATTTGGATCGTATCCAGCTTGCAAGTTAATACCTTTTCCTTAAACTGTACACCGCATTGCGGTCCGTGCACCGTCCCGGGAGGATTGAGAAACCATGAGTAGTGTTGAAGAACGCGTCAAAAAAATCGTAGTCGAGCAACTGGGCGTCAAAGAAGAAGAAGTCACACTCGAAGCTTCCTTTGTCGATGACCTGGGCGCTGATTCGCTCGATACGGTCGAGCTGGTCATGGCGCTCGAAGAAGAATTCAAGACCGAGATCCCTGATGAAGAGGCCGAAAAAATCACCACTGTCCAGCAGGCGGTCGATTACGTTAATGCCCAGGTTACCGAATAAATCTTCGTCCTGTTTTCTTCCAAGGCCGCGATAGAGACTCCCCCCGCGGCCTTTTTCTTATGTGGCCCAACAGATGAATCGGATGAGTAATTTACCGTGGCGAAGAGACGTGTCGTAGTAACCGGCCTGGGCATGGTAACGCCGGTTGGCAATACCGTTGCCGAAACCTGGGAGAATATCCTTGCCGGCAAAAGTGGCGCCGCGCCCATTACGCATTTCGATACCAGCGGGTTCTCCGTAACATTCTCTGCTCCAGTGAAAGATCTGAAACTGGATGATTACCTGTCACCAAAGGATGCGCGCAAGATGGACCCGTTCATCCATTATGGCATGGTTGCCGGTATCCAGGCTTTCAAGGACTCCGGGCTGGAAGTAACAGAAGAAAATGCACCGCGTTTCGGCGTTGCGGTCGGTTCCGGTATTGGCGGTCTCCTGGGTATTGAAAAAGGCACCCAGGCCTATCTCGAAGGCGGGCCTCGCAAGGTATCGCCGTTTTACGTGCCCAGCAACATTATCAATATGATTTCGGGCCATTTATCCATCAGGTATGGTCTCAAGGGACCGAATATTGCTATTGTCACCGCCTGCACCACAGGGACGCATAATATCGGCGATGCCGCGCGTCTCATCGAATACGGCGACGCCGATGTCATGCTTGCCGGCGGTGCGGAAATGGCGACTTCACCCACCGGTGTTGCCGGCTTTGCCTCGGCCAGGGCGCTGTCTACACGCAATGATGATCCCGAACGTGCCAGCCGGCCGTGGGACAGGGACCGTGACGGCTTTGTCCTGGGAGATGGCGCCGGTGCCGTTGTGCTGGAAGAATATGAACACGCAAGGGCACGCGGCGCGAATATCTATGCCGAAGTGCTCGGTTACGGCATGAGTGCCGATGCCTATCATATGACCGCGCCCGCGGAAGATGGCGCCGGTGCGGCATTATGCATGCAGAATGCCCTGCGAAATGCCGCTATTAATGTGGACGAAATCGGTTATATCAATGCCCATGGCACATCGACGTCCGCCGGCGATGTTGCCGAGACCCAGGCTATCAAACATGTGCTTGGCGATCATGCATACAAGGTCGCTATCAGTTCGACCAAATCCATGATTGGTCATCTGCTCGGTGCAGCCGGCGGTGTTGAGGCCATCTTCAGTATACTGGCACTGCGCAATCAGGTCATACCGCCGACCATTAATCTCGACAATCCGGATCCGGAATGCGATCTCGATTATGTTCCGCACACCGCCCGTGAAATGTCTTTCAATGTGGCATTGTCAAATTCGTTCGGTTTCGGCGGTACCAACGGTACATTGATCTTTAAACGTTTATCGTGAATCGTGAATTTAAGATTAAGGAAATAGAAAAGTTCCGTAGGAGCGCGGCTATGCTGCGCGAACCAATTCTGTAGGAGGCCCGGGTCATGGACAGGCTGGGCCGAGCAACCGTAGAAGCGCAGCTTGCTGCCCGAATAGGCAAAATTTCGTTCGCCCGATAAGTCGGGCTCCTGCAAACCGTGTCTCAAAGTTACGGATGACATTTCACTTTTCACGTTTCGCCCCTCACAGGTTAAACTGACTGCGTGAATCTCCCGGCCCTTATCAACGGCAAATCTGCCGACACGATTCCGATCACTGATCGCGGCCTGCAGTACGGTGATGGTTTGTTCGAGACGGTCGCCGTGGTCGAAAACCGCCTATTGTGCTGGGATGAACACCTGACGCGGCTGCAAGATGGCTGCCGGCGTCTGAATATCGAATATCCGGGCAGCCGACAGCTGACCGATGAAGCACAACAGCTTGCTACGGCGTCCGAACGCGCCGTTCTCAGACTGACGCTGACCCGCGGTTCCGGCGGGCGCGGTTATGCACCCCCGCCCGGGGCTGTCCCGAGCCGTATCCTGAGCCTGCATCCATGGCCAGATTATCCCGCCGCCAACCGCGAACACGGCGTCAACGTCAGGCTCTGTATGAACCGCCTTGCCAGCAACCCGCTGCTTGCCGGCATGAAACACCTCAATCGCCTGGAACAGGTACTGGCCCGTGGCGAATGGGATGACCCGGCCATCGCCGAAGGCCTGATGCTGGATCAGGCAGGCAATGTCATCGAAGGGACCATGAGCAATCTGTTTGTTGTGCGGCAGAATGCATTGATGACGCCGGATGTCAGCCAGGCCGGTATAGCCGGCATTATCCGTGGCAGGGTACTGGCACTGGCCACCGAGATGGATATCGACGCCATGATAGCAACGCTGGATCTACATGATATTGAAACCGCCGATGAGTTGTTCCTGTGTAACAGCCTGATCGGTATATGGCCGGTGTGCGGCATAGGGGACAAGAAATTTACGCCCGGCCCCTGGACACACGCCATCCGCGATCGACTGATACAGTATGGCTACGTCAGCCCTGACTGAGAACATTATATGTGGCGCTGGCTGATACTGACTGTTTTCATTCTCCTGGTTGTTGTCGCAATGACCGGCGGCTGGTTGTGGCAGGACATGAACCGACAACTGCACAGTCCCTTGCAGCTTGATACAACCACCACGCTTACGGTTCGGTCGGGTACCAACCTGCATGCACTGGCACAGGAACTCGTCAGCCGTGGCTGGCTTGAGCACCCGTACTATCTGCGTTTATATGCGCGCCGTACGGGCAAGGGCGGGCGTATCCAGGCCGGGGAATATGCGATTGAACCGGGCACGACACCCGTTCAGCTGCTGGATCAACTGATCGCCGGACGCGTCATCCAGTATGCACTGACGGTTGTCGAAGGCTGGAGTTACCGCGCCCTGTTGTTGGCCGTCCGGCAACACGAGCAACTGGAACAAACGCTGTCAGAGGAGCTTATTGACGATCCGGCAGGCCTCATGCAGGCCCTGAACCTGGATGGTCCACACCCGGAAGGCCGGTTCTTTCCGGATACCTATCATTTCCCGGCCGGAATGACCGATGCCGAGTTTCTGCAGCGGGCCCATCAAACGATGCAGAAGATACTGGCCGAGGAATGGCAGCAGCGCGATCCGGAGCTGCCTTATAACAATGCCTATGAGGCCCTGATCATGGCCTCGATTATCGAAAAGGAAACGGCTGTACCGGCCGAACGGGCCGACATTGCCGGTGTGTTCGTGCGCCGACTGCAGAAAGGGATGAAGCTGCAGACAGATCCTACCGTCATCTATGCCCTCGGCCAGGGTTACGATGGCAATATCCGGCGCAAGGATCTGCAGGTCGATTCACCGTACAATACCTATGCGCGCACCGGCCTGCCGCCGACGCCGATTGCATTGCCTGGGCGCGACTCCATCCATGCCGCCCTGCACCCGGCGCCCGGGAAAACGCTGTATTTTGTATCGCGTGGCGATGGCAGCCATTATTTTTCTGAAACCCTGCAGGAACACAACCGGGCGGTGGCCAAATACCAGCTCGGCCGTGACGTCAAGCTGAAGAACGAATAATGCAACCGGGACTGTTCATTACATTGGAAGGCGGCGAGGGCGCCGGCAAATCGACCCAGCTCGAGAAAATCGCTGACTGGTTCCGCAGCCGCGGCCGCGCGGTCGTGGTGACGCGTGAACCCGGGGGGACACAGGCAGGCGAGGCGATCCGCCGGCTGCTGCTGGAACGGGATCACATGGCCATCAGCCATGAAACCGAACTGCTGTTGATGTTTGCCGCCAGGGCCCAGCATATTACCGAGGTGATCCGGCCGGAGCTTGCGGCCGGCCGGGTGGTCGTCTGCGACCGGTTTACCGATGCCACGTATGCCTATCAGGGCGGCGGCCGCGGTATGCCGCGCCGACAGATTGAACAGCTGGAGTCCTGGGTACAGGATGACCTGCGGCCGGATCTGACCCTGTTGCTTGATGTCCCCGTCGAGGTGGGTCTGGGGCGTGCGGAGAAACGGGGCGAGGCGGATCGGTTCGAGGCTGAGGCGGAGGCATTTTTCCTGGCCGTGCGCGAGACCTATCTGGATATTGCCCGGCGCGACCCGGAACGTGTCCGGGTAATCGACGGCAGCCAGCCCACCGCGGAGGTTACCGCAGCCATTTACCGGATACTGGAACAGGAGTGCACATGAACCGCATTTACCCGTGGCACGAACAGGCCTGGCAGCAGATCGAGTCAGCGCATCGACGCCGGCCGGCTGGCACATGGCCTGCTGCTGATCGGCCCGGCTGGTTCCGGCACGGACCATTTCGCCTGGCGGCTGGCGGAAACCCTGCTCAAGGTCGACGACAATCCACGCGCAAGGGTAATGCTGAATGCCGGTTCGCACCCCGATTTGCTGGTGCTCGAGCCGCCTGAACCGGGCAAGGCCATCAGGGTCGAGGCGGTCCGCGAACTCATCGACTTTCTCAACCTGACACCCCAGTACGGGGATCAGAAGGTGGCCATTATTCTGGCGTCAGAGTCGATGAACCGGCATGCCGCCAATTCACTGCTCAAGACCCTGGAGGAACCGCCCGGTCATTCGCAGTTGATCCTGGTCAGCCAGCAGCCGGCATTGCTGCCGGTGACGATCCGCAGTCGCTGCCAGAAGCTGGAGCTGACACCCTATACCGGTGAACGCACCGAGAACTGGCTCAGGGAACAGCTGGCGGATCCGCAGGCCGATGCCGGTCTGCTGTTGGCGGTTTCGGGTAATGCGCCCCTGATAGCCTGCGAACTCGCCGGTGAGCGGGGTTTGTCACTGCGTAACCGGCTGGTTGATGACCTGGTGGCGCTGACTGATCAACGCGCTGATGCGGTTAGTATGGCCGACCAGTGGAACAAGGCCGGTGCCCTGGCAGTGTATACCTGGCTGTACCGTTTATGCTGCGATCTGGTCCGCTACCGGCTGCTGGGAAGCGAGGCGGTCGCCAACCGCGATCTGCAACAGCAGCTGAGTCACTTGACTGCGGGCCGTTCCCTGAGGCAAGTTATTGATTATTACGATCTCGTTATAAAGAATTATTATCTTTTAACGGGACCCTACAGTCCCAATAGCGGTGTTTTGCTGGAGGATTTTATCCTGCACTGGCAGGGCATCGTGGAGAATCGAAAGTCATGAGCGTACCCGGTGGACGTGACCCGAGGCAGGGCATTCTGTCACTGACGATACGTGACAAGAGCGCGCTGTATGCTGCGTATATGCCGTTTATCAAGAATGGCGGCCTGTTTATCCCCACCAGCAAGAGCTACAAGCTCGGCGACGAGGTTTTCATGCTGCTGACGCTGATGGACAGCAAGGAAAAACTGCCGGTAGCCGGCAAGGTGGTCTGGATAACACCGCGCGGCTCCCAGGGCAACAAAACCGCCGGTATCGGCGTGCAGTTCAGCGAACTCGACAAGGGTGCCACCAAGCACAAGATAGAAAACCAGCTCGCCGGGGCGCTGAAGTCCGACCGCGCCACACACACAATGTGAATGGTGAAACGTGAACTGTGAATCGTGGTCTTATCGAATCAGACCGCGATTCGGGTGTTAATTTGCTTATTACGATTCACTTTTCACGATTAACGATTCACTTGCATGCTCGTTGACTCCCACTGCCATATTCCGCTGATGGATAATGCCGAGGCCGATGCCGTCCTGGCGGAAGCCCGTGACAATGATGTCGGTCATTTTCTCTGTGTCGCGGTGGATCTGGAAAGCCTGCCCGGCGTACTGGAGCTGGCACGAGCGTTACCCGGAGGTGTTTGCGTCAGTCGGCGTGCATCCCAATCACGCGGTCAGTGCAGAACCCTCGGCGGAACAGATTGCAGAACTGGCTGCCAGATCCGGCAGTGGTGGCCGTTGGGGAAACCGGCCTGGATTATTTTCGCAGCGAGGGCGACCTGGAATGGCAACGTGACCGTTTCCAGCACCATATCCGGGCGGCAAAACTGGCCGGTCAAGCCGCTGATCATTCACAGTCGGGATGCCCAGGGAAGACACGATACGGCTATTGCAGGAAGAGCGGGCCGAAGACGGTCGGCGGTGTCATGCACTGCTTTGTCGACGACCTGGCAACCGCCGAGGCCGCCATGGCGATGGGCTTTTATATTTCCTATTCCGGCATCGTGACTTTCAGGAATGCCGGGGAAGTACAGGCAACAGCGCGCGGGATTCCACTGGAGCGGTTACTGGTGGAAACCGATGCACCCTATCTGGCGCCGATGCCTTACCGCGGCAAGCCCAATCAGCCGGCCTATGTACGCCATACGGCCGAATTCCTGGCTGAATTGCGAAATGAAACCTATGAGGAACTTGCCCGGCGCGACTACGGCCAATTTTTCCGGCTGTTCAGGGACGCGACACTTGTTACCGATGTATAATAGGTTTTTCGCGTCTAAAGATTCAGTATGCCGATGACGCCCACGAATATCAGATAGGCGGCCACGATATAGTTCAGTAGCCTGGGCTGTATCAGTATCAGAATGCCGGCTATCAACGAGATGATCGGTACCAGTTCGAGATCTATTGTCATGTTCGTGCTCCTGGTTGACTGACTGTATGTCTGTGAGCTTACAGCAGGTTTTGCAGGGTGGCCACTGCCTTGTCAATCCTGTTACGTGCCGTATAAAAATGCGGTGAAAAGCGTATGCCGCCGCCGCGCGGTGCGCAGATAACCCCTGCCTTCATCAATTGCTGATGCAGTGCTACGTGATCCCGGCCGTTGATATGAAACGTTACGATGCCAACGCGCCGGCTATCCCCGCGTGGCGTGACGAGTTGCAGGCCGGCAATGTCCTGCAGCATATCCATAGTGTAGCCGGCAATATCCAGAACCTGTTGCTGAACGCTCTGCATGCCGATTTCCTGCAGCAGTGACAGGCTGGCGCTGAAGGCGTAAATGCCCAGCATGTTCGGGCTGCCGCACTCGAAGCGCCGGGCGCTGGCCGCCGGCCGCCATTCGCGGCGGCTGTAATCTCCCATATGCTGCACCATGTGCCAGCCGTATTCATGCAGTTTCAGTTCGTAACGCCTGTCAGCGGAGCAGTAGAATACGGCAATACCCTCCGGTCCCAGCAGCCACTTATGCGCATCGGCCATGGCGAAATCGGCCTGTATTGCCTGCACGTCGATCGCTTCCGCCCCGAGGCTCTGGATGGCATCGACACAGTAAAGAATGTCATGATCGCGGCAGAAGCGGCCAAGCCGGGCCAGATCCAGTTTCAGGCCGGTTCCGTATTGCACAGAACTGATGGTCAATACCCGGGTGCGTGCGTCGCAGGCCGACATGAGTGCAGCCTCGGGATCGTCGTCCTGATGCAGGTCAACTTCCCGGAACTCGACACCGTAGCGTTTCTGTGCCTCCCAGGCGATGCGGTTGGAGGGGAACTCCTCGTTACTGCTGACGACATTGTCACCGAACTGCCAGTCGAGACCGCCGGCCACCATGGACAGCGCCTCGGAGGTATTCTTGACCAGCGCGATGTCATCTGCCGAGGGGGCGTTAAGCAAGTCACGCAGCTGCGCCCTGAGATCGGCCTCGATCGTGGTCCACTGGCGGTAACCACTGGCACCGCGACGGCAGTTTTCCTCGGCAAACGCCTTGATGGCCTCGGCAGTACGTCGCGGCCAGGGCGCGACGGCGGCATGGTTCAGGTAGACGAGATCAGGTTCGAGCGGAAACTCCGCGGCCAGTTGTTCGGGCGTCATCAGGGCGTCTGTTGTTATTCATTCCGCACTGACGTTCGACGCGGTGGTGATATCAAGCCCGGTATTGCCGGTTTCGGGATCGAACGCGTAAACCGTGATTTCGTAACTGCCGGGCTGTTCGGCGGTCAGTGTGCCAGCGAACCGGCTGGTTTCGCCAGCATATTCGAGCGGCAGCTCGGACAGGAACTCGCCATTGTGTCTGACGAGGGCGCTGATTTCATACTGATCGGCATCCCATAACCCGCCTGGCACCAGGGGACAGCCGCACATTTTGGTGATATTCGCGCTGACCGGGATCTTGCGGGGCAGTCCCGTCACGCCTTTGTGGGCCGGCGGATCGAGAATGTCGACCACAAAACCGGGCATTTCCAGCAGCCAGCCGTTACCGCCGGTGAGATCCTTGCCGGGTATGACCCACTGCGTCGCGGTCACTGTATTGGCTGACTGCACCTGTGCCAGCGGGCCATACGCCCTGACTTCAATCAGGCGCGGCTCATCGAGATCCAGGCGGGTACTGAATACCGCCGCGGATTCCGTTGCCAGTACACCGTTGCGCCCATGGGATTCGCGCATGATGCGCTGCGTATCGCCGGTGCCGCCCCGGGTCTTGCCCTGGACCAGCAGTTCGCCGGTGCGTGCATCATGCAGGGTGATCTGCACGCCACCCATGCTGGTGCCGATGAATTTGGCGCCGCGGCTGATCACGCGGACGTCAATGGCGGTCTGTTCCGCCTGCACAGGGGCCGTGACAAGAGCCAGAATTGATATTACAAATATTCCATAACCATATAAATAAAAAGGATTTATCATTGTAAATTCCCGTATTGTAAAGCCTCGTGGCGGGCCGGAACCCGGTGCCTGTCAGGTAGACGAACCTGTAACCGTATTCGTTCCCATGTCAGGTGATGGTACGCCGGCCGGCCAGTGGCAGACATTTGCCGACGGCTTTACCGGTACTGATAAACTCATGGATCCGGGCATGCAGCCCATCGGCCCATGGGGCCGGGGCAGAGAATCGATCGGCAGCCATGTATGGCACATAACCTACCAGAATGATTAAGGCGCGAATGAATATTCAACAGGTATTTCGCGGCATTCCTACCCAGGATGGCGCCGGAGTGGCAATCCGGCGCGCGATCGGTACGCACATGGTGCGCGAGATCGATCCGTTTCTGCTGCTGGATGAACTGTATTCCGACAATCCTGACGACTATATCGCCGGTTTTCCCGATCACCCGCACCGCGGTTTTGAAACGATTACCTATATGCTGCAGGGAACGATCCGCCACAAGGACAGCATGGGCAATGAAGGGCTGGTCGGCAGTGGCGGTGTGCAATGGATGCGGGCCGGCCGCGGTATTATTCACTCGGAGATTCCGGAGCAAAGTGAAGGCCTGTTATGGGGTTTCCAGATCTGGGTCAATCTGCCGCCGCGGACAAGTTTGCCGAACCGGCGCATCGCGATCTGCCGGCGGACATGATCCCCGAGCAGCACACAGAACACGGCGGTCGCGTGCGTGTGATTGCCGGCCACACGCATGACGGCAGGCGGGGTCCGCTCGAGCGTCCGGATATTGATCTCATCCTGCTGGACAGCAGGATACCTCCGGACAGTACGTTCAGCTGGCCGGTATCGCCGGACTCGGTCCTGCTGATTTATATCTACCAGGGAGAACTTGTTGCCCCCGGCGCACGTTATCCGCATGGTGCGTTACTGGTAGTCGATGCAGCTGATACCTGGGAATTGGCCGCCGGCGAACAGGGCAGTGGTGTCCTGTTACTCGCAGCCAGGCCAATCGGTGAGCCCATCGTGCGTGCCGGACCGTTTGTACTGAATACGGAAACTGAACTGCGCCAGGCGATTGATGATTATCAGAGCGGCCGGTTGGCGGTTGATGCGGCGAGTTAAAGCTGTTCATCACCGAGATGACCGGCAGCAAGGATCGGCACTATCCAGTAATGAATGTCCGTGCCGGCAAAATCATGTTTCAGATCATTGATCATTGCATCGGCTGTACTTCGCGTTGTCTGTATCCGTATTAATATCTGCTCCTGCCGGCCGGTAACCCGTTCACTCATATTCAGTTGCGTATGCCGGCTGCCGTGGCCGTAGGCATGCATTACTGCTGAAGCCGGTGATCCCGTCTCTTGCGAGCAGCCAGTCAATCAGATCTTCCTCAATGGTTGGTAGTGCAATGATGTTCAGCAGGACTTTTTCCATCTCCAAGGTTATCCCGTGACAGTGCCACCAAAACGCCGAAACAGCATCGGCAACAGGATGAGTGTCAGCGCCGTGGATGTGACCAGTCCGCTGATCACGACGATCGCCAGTGGCCGCTGAATCTCCGATCCCGGTCCGGTCGCGAATAACAGTGGAACCAGACCAAAAGCAGCGATGGATGCGGTCATCATGACAGGTCGCAGCCGTCGTTTGGCACCTTCAATGATGACCTTGTCCATATCCATGCCGAGACTGCGCAACTGATTGAAATAAGTCACCATAACCACGCCATTCAGCACGGCAATGCCGAGCAGCGCGATAAAACCGACCGATGCCGGTACCGACAGGTATTCGCCCGTCAGCCAGAGACCGAACACACCGCCGACCATGGCAAACGGAATGTTGGTCAGGATCAGTAATGCCTGAGGTACTGAGCGGAAGGTCGAAAACAGCAACAGGAAAATCAGTCCCAGGGCAATGGGTACAACCATGCCCAGTCGCCTGGCGGCACGCTGCTGGTTCTCGAACTGGCCGCCCCAGGCCAGATAGGCGCCGGTCGGCAGCTGTACCTGTTGTGCAACCCCGGCTTTTTGCATCCTCGACAAAGCTGACCAGGTCGCGGTCCGTGACGTTGGCGATCACGACTGCCATCCGCGTGCCCATTTCACGGTTTACAGCCACCGGCCCGTCAATTCGTTTGAGTGTAGCCAGGGTGCTTAACGGCACATTGCGGCCATCGGGCAGCGTGATCATGAGATTGGCGAATTCAGGCGGCGAGGCCCGCAGGTCCGTATCACCCCGGATAATCAGCGCCGTGCGCCTGGCACCCTCGATAGATGGTGCCGACCTCGCGGCCTTCGATATAGGTACGCAAGACATTCTCGATCTCCTCGATGGATATACCGACCCGGCCAATGGCCAGCGAATCAATATCCACCTGCAGATACTGCACTCCCTCGTTCTTGGGGGTATAGACATCCTCGGCGCCCGGTATATGACTGACGACCTTGACGATGGCTTGTGCCGTCCGGTTCATGGCGTCGACGTCATTGCCGAAAATCTTGATGGCCAGGTCGCCGCGTACACCGGTCAGCATCTCCGAGACCCGCATCTGGATGGGCTGGGTAAACGCGTAAGAAAAACCCGAAAAGCGATCGAGGACTTCACGGATGGCATCAATAAGACCCGCCTTGTCGGGCATGCGCCATTCCCCACGGGGTTTGAGCACCAGGAAAGTATCGGTCTCGTTGAGTCCCATGGGATCAAGGCCGATCTCGTCGGATCCCGTGCGTGCGACAATGCGTTCAATTTCCGGTATTTTATCGAGCAATGCCTTCTGCACGCGGGTATCGATAGCGATTGATTCTTCGAGACTGATCGATGGCAGTTTTTCCAGCTGCACGATCAGGCTGCCTTCATCCATGGTCGGCATGAAGGACTTGCCGAGCTTAAAATAGCCGAAGCCTGCAGCAAGCAGTAACAGCAAGGCGATTACGGCGATACTGTAACCATGCCTGAGACACCACTGCAGTATCGGAATATAGGCACGTTCCAGCAGTCGCACCAGTAATGGTTCCCTGTGACTGACTTTAGTCAACAGGAACGAGGCCAGTACCGGGATTACAGTCAGTGACAGTATCAGTGAAGAAGCCAGGGCGAACACTATTGTAATGGCGACCGGTGTGAACAGTTTGCCTTCCAGACCCTGCAGGGTCAGTAAAGGCAGAAAGACAATAATGATGATCAGGATCCCCGATGCCATCGGCACCGCGACTTCACTGACCGACCGGTAAATGAGATGCAGGCGCGGTAGTTTCTCCCGGCGCTATCCTGCCGGGCTAAATGAGAAACGACATTTTCAACTACCACCACCGCGGCATCGACGATCATGCCGATGGCAATAGCCAGCCCGCCAAGACTCATAAGGTTTGCCGACATGTCGAACTGGCGCATGAGGATGAAGGTGGCCAGTGCCGCCAGTGGCAGTACCAGGGCGACTGTCAGGGCGGCACGCAGATTAGCAAGGAACAATACCAGCAGGATCAGTACCAGGATAATGGCTTCCTGGAGGGCATTGCTGACGGTCTCGACTGCATTTTCGACCAAATCACCGCGATCGTAAAAGACGCGGGTTTTCAGTCCCTCCGGCAAACCCGGTTCCAGCTCGGCCAGTTTGCTTTTGACACCCTCGACGACATTGCGGGCATTGGCACCGCGCAGACCGAGCACCAGTCCCTGCACGATTTCACCCTGACCGTCATGGGTCACCGCGCCGTAACGGGTGAGCGAGCCGATACGGATATCGGCGACATCATCAGCGCGTACCGGTTCTACCGGATGGGACTTGACAACGATATTGCGCAGATCCTCGAGACTGGTAATGCTGCCCTCGCTGCGTACCAGCAGCGCTTCCTCACCGTCGGTAAGGCGGCCGGCACCATCATTGCGATTATTGTTCATGAGGGTTTCGGCCAGTTTCTGCAGCGTCAGCCCCTGTGCATAGAGACTGGACTTGTCAGGTACTACTTCGAATGTGCGCACTGTACCGCCCAGGGCATTGACATCGGCCACACCCGGAACCGTACGCAGTGCGGGGCGCAGCACCCAGTCAAGCAACGTCCGGCGCTCCTGCAATGATTGCGGGCCGTCCAGGGTAAACATGAACATCTCGCCCAGAGGCGTCGTCATTGGCGCGAGTCCGCCCATGATATCAGCCGGTAATTCATTCCAGATGCCACTGAGCCGTTCGGATACCTGCTGGCGGGCCCAGTAAATGTCGGTGCCCTCGGCGAAATCGACCGTGATATCCGCAAGCGCATTCTTGGATTTGGAACGCAGCATGGTCTGATTGGGTATGCCGAGCATCTCCACTTCAATACGCGCAGTAATTCGCGATTCCACTTCCCCGGGCGTCATCCCGGGTGCCTTAACGATGATCTTGACCTGCGTGGTGGACACATCGGGAAAGGCGTCGATGGGCAGGTTGTGAAAGGCATCCAGGCCGCCGCCTGCCAGCAACAGGACTGCTAGCAGCATCAGCAGGCGCTGTGTCAGGGCAAACTGGATCAGTCTGTTCAGCATGCCATCCCGCTCAGGCGCCGCCCGCAGATACCGCTTAATACGGCCTTGAGCGTCACTGCCGGCTGGTGGCAATGGCGCTATCCGCGTCCAGATCACCGGTAACGATGGTGTATTCGCTGGTTCCTGTTCAACCGTGATTTCGCGGCGACGAATCCGTCGTCAACCTGGATAAAACCAGCGTTCGCTGGCCCATGCGGACAATGGCGGAACGGGGCAGGCGCAGCGTAACTGTTCGCAGACTCGCAGTTACAGAGCACGATCGCCTGGACAAACTGGCCTGGCCGTAAACTGCCGGCACCCTGCGCCATCTCGGCGCGCAGCAGAATACCCTGGTCGGCGGGATGTACTTCGCTGCCAATCGTTATAATGCGGCCTTTGGCGTCACTGTCCGCTATCCTGACTGCATCGTCCAGCATGATTTCCCTGGCCCGATTAAGTGGCACATGGATTTCAAGCCATAACGGATCAAGCTGGGCGACACGATTAAGTGGTGTAGCCGCCTCGACCCGCTGGCCGGCGACAGCCATCTGTTCCATGATGACGCCCTTGATCGGCGCCCGAATTTCAACACTGCCACTCAGCTGCTGTTTGCGTTCCAGCTCTTCTATGGTGGCATCGGTCATGCCGGCAAGCCGCAGCGTCTGCCGGCGCTGCGCCCCATATGACGGCGACGAGTTCCCGGTTATCGCTGCGTGATTCCAGGTAGCGGCGCTCGGCAATAATGCCTTCCTTGTAGAGCTGCTCATCGCGAATCCGAATCCTCTTTAAGGCCAAATGCAGGCGCATCAGTGTCTGCCAGAGTTCACTCTGCCAGGCAATCAAATCCGGGCTCTGAATGCGGGCGACGGTTAATCCTTATCAACGGATTCACCAGTCGCGAGCAACATGACTTGGCCCGGACTGTGGGTACACTCATACAGCGCTGCTGCGCATTCGGCACAACGACTTCGGCAGGTAGTTTCTCGCTGGAAAATTTGAGGGCGGGCTCCGGCTGTACCGTGCGGATATCCTGTTGCGTCACCTGTTCTGGCGACATGGGTACATGTTCCCCGTCCGCAGTTAGTTACCGGCATCTGAAACTGGGTGAGCAGAATGGTGGCGACGAGCGGACTTTTTTCATGGCAAGTTTACGGCGGCCTGGTTGTATCTGGCAATATTGGCCTGTAGCTGTGTTTCCTTCAGGCGCAGATTCAGTTCGGCATTGA